>DHQL01000009.1 GCA_002408085.1 Spirochaeta sp. UBA5339 | reverse complement strand
ATAAGCATAAAAAAAGGAATCCCCAGCGGATTCCTTTTTTTATGCTTATTTAATGGAGCTCCTGACTCAGGGCAGTCCCAGCTTAATCTTACCCATGCAGAAAAAACCGACAATCACCCCTAAAAGAGTTCCCATCAGAACCTGGGGATAGGTGTGCCCCAGAAGGGTTTTCAGGGCCTTGGGTTTGTCTCCCTCCTCAAAAAGGTGGGACATCTCGGTAATCAGACTGTTGAGAATCTCGGCATGCCGTCCGGCTGCCCGTCTGACACCGGTGGCATCATAGATAACAATGGAACCAAATACAATGGCCAGAGCAAAATAGGGACTCTGAACTCCGTACTCGATTCCGCAGGCCGTAGCCAGCGCCGCAACAGCGGCAGAATGCGAGGAAGGCATCCCCCCGGTTTCTGTAAGACGGTCCATAGCCAGACGCCTCTCCATTACCAGAATCAGTACAACCTTGGCGACCTGAGCGAGAACCATCCCCATAAAAGCCGAGTAGATCAGGGGATTAAAAGTAATAAAATTCATCGATCCTCCGAAGATACGCTGTTCGCAGACAGCGCGTGAATACCTTACCACGACAACAGTGGCTTGAGAAGAGGAATTAATCGTGATAATCTGTCAATCATGAATAAATTATCTGTTGCACTGCTCTACGGCGGCCGGTCCGGAGAACATGAAGTATCCCTGAGATCCGCCGCTTCTGTCTATAAACACCTTGACCGCGATAAATACTATGTCCACCTGATAGGCATCAGCCATCAGGGAGTCTGGTACCTGCAGGACCCGCCCGGAGAGGTGGATGATGTCCTGCCCATAGATGACGACTCCAGCCATATGATCAGCGTTGTTCCCGGAAAGGGACTGAGCTCCAACAAGGGGCCTATTGCTGTTGATATTGTCCTTCCCATACTCCACGGAACCTTCGGTGAAGACGGCACCGTTCAGGGACTTCTGGAAATTGCAGACCTTCCCTATGCGGGCTCCGATGTAGGCGGAAGCTACCTGAGCATGGACAAGGATATTACCAAGATTATCTGGGAGCACCACGGTCTTCCGGTTGTTCCCTTCAGAAGCCTTAGAAAGGCTGAAACCGAAACCAAAGAGTTCAGTCTGGAGAGCTTTCTTGAAGAGATGAAGAAGGAATTCGATCTGCCCCTCTTTATCAAACCCTCCCAGTGCGGTTCCTCTGTGGGCGTCTCAAGGGCTGATACGGACGAGCAATTCAAGGCTGCCGTTGAAGGGGCCTTCCGCTATGACAACAAGATCCTTATTGAGCCCGCCGTCAACGCCAGAGAGGTGGAGTGCTCGGTTGTAGGCAATAACAGGCCTGAAGCATTTCCTCCCGGAGAACTGCGTCCCAGCCACGAGTTCTACGACTACGATGCCAAATATATCGATCCCGACGGGGCAGCCCTGATTATCCCTGCAGATCTTAAGGATGAAGAATCCGCCAGAGTCAGGGAGATAGCAGAAAAGGCCTATGCGGTTCTCGGCTGCTGCGGAATGTCCCGTGTGGATTTTTTTATGGATAAGGACTCAGGAGAGTTCTTTCTCAACGAGATTAATACCATCCCCGGTTTTACCAGCATCAGTATGTTCGCCAAGATGTGCGATGCCGGAGGACTCCCCTATGCTGAGCTTCTGGACAGGCTGATTGTCCTGGGTATGGAGAAATTCAGGGAAAAAAGGGAACTAACATTCACTTTGAACTGATTTGCTAACCATTTTCTAAATATCTATACTTAGGATGGGAGGGATAATGGGAAAATCAGCAAAAAAAATCGGAATCCTCACAGCCGGTGGCGACTGCCCCGGGCTTAACGCCGCCATCAGAGGCGTCGGTAAAACAGCAATGATCAAGTACGGTATGGAGGTCTACGGATTCTCTTCGGGCTACCTTGGTCTGATCAACAACGAATACCAGAAACTGGGTGAGAAATCTCTCTCCGGGATTCTTACTCTCGGGGGAACCATTTTAGGGACCTCCCGGGAGAAGCCCTTTAAACATAAAGAGTACGATGATTATATCCAGAGCAAACCGGATATGATCCTTGAAAACTGCAGCAACCTTGGTCTGGACGCCCTTGTCTGCATCGGCGGCAACGGCACCATGAAGACCGCAGGCAAGCTTCAGGAGCTGGGGCTCAATGTGGTGGGTATCCCCAAGACCATCGACAACGATGTGTGGGGCACGGATCAGACCTTCGGCTTTGACTCGGCAGTCAACATTGCCACAGAGGCCATCGACCGAATGCATACTACGGCCAACTCTCACAAGAGAATTATGGTTGTGGAGGTAATGGGCCACCATACGGGATGGCTGACCCTCTATTCGGGGGTAGCAGGAGGAGGAGATGTGATCCTTCTGCCCGAACTGGAGTGGGACCCGGAAATTCTGAAGAACTATCTGTTAAAACGGGCCGATCAGGGAAAACCCTACTCCATCGTTGTGGTAGCCGAAGGGGTCAAGGTCCCCCCTCACGGAAAGTTCAAGAGCAAGAAGTGGGAGAGCGCCGGCTCCGCCCTGGCCAGACTGATCGAAGATCTTACAGGACTGGAGACACGAGAAACCATCCTCGGCTACATCCAGAGAGGAGGCACCCCCTCACCCAGAGACAGGGTCATCGCCACGGAACTGGGGGCCTATGCCGCGGGAATGGCGGCGGCCGGAGAATTCGGCCATATGGCAGCCTACAAGGGAAATAATCTGATCTCAGTTCCCCTTGAAGAGGTGGCGGGAAAGACCAAAATGGTTCCCGTGGACCATCCTCTTCTCGGTCATGCCAGAACCATCGATACATGCTTCGGTGATATCAAAAAACAAGGATAACATAAGCAAAAATGCCCCGCGCCTATAACTTCAAAAAGAGAGAGTACCCCTTTTCCAACAAAGAGATGAGCTGGCTCTCCTTTAATGCCAGAGTGCTTCAGGAGGCTGAAGACAGAAATAATCCTCTGGGAGAACGGATCAAATTCATGGGAATTTACTCCTCAAATCTGGATGAGTTCTTCCGGGTCCGGGTTGCCATGACACGACGGATCTGTCAGCTGGGCGCCGAAGGGGCTAAAATGCTCCGGGAGGACCCTGCCAAAGCCATGGCGGACCTTCAGGCCGAGGTGCTTCATCAGAGGGCCCGTTTCAACAGAATACTCAATGACCTCTACAAAGAGATGGCAGAGGTAGGCATCCATCTTCTGGACTACAGTCAGCTGAATGAAGGCCAGATTGAATATGTGAGGAACTACTTTGAAACAGAGGTGCGCCATAAGATCTTTCCCATTATGGTGGAGAAGCGCTACAAGCTCCCCGAGCTGAAGGATAAGACTCTCTACCTTGGTGTGGAGATGAGGAAGATGGTACGGGGAGAGGAGAAAACAAAGTACAGCATTGTGGAGATTCCCACCAATGCCCTGCCCCGGTTTATCACCCTGCCCGGAAACGGAAGCAGGAAGGATATTATCCTGATCGACGAAATTGTCAGAGGAGGACTCCCCTCCATCTTCCGGGACAGTCACTATCACAGTTTTAATGCCTGGAATTTCAAGATTGTCCGGGATGCTGAACTTGATATCGATGACGATGATATCTATATGAGCTATATGAACAAGGTGAACCAGGGCGTTCAGAAACGGCATATGGGAGAGCCTATATGGTTTCTCTACGACAGTGAGATGAGCCAGGATCTCCTGGATATCTTTCTGAAGAAGATGAAGTTTAAAAAACTGGAAACCGTCACAGCGGGAGGCAGGTACCACTACTTCAGCGATTTTATAAAGTTTCCGAAGCAGGTGGGACTGCCCTGCTGTGAAAATCACATCCCCATACAGCACAGACACTTCCCGAAGGGAGTGAAGATCTTCCCGGCTATCAAGGCCAAAGATACCATTCTCTACTTTCCTTATCACAGCTTTGACACTGTCATCGACCTTCTGCGTGAGGCATCCATAGACCCCCATGTAGAGAGCATCAAGGTGACTCTCTACAGAGTGGCTAAATTCTCCTCCGTGGTAAACGCCCTGATCAATGCCCGGAAAAACCGGAAGGAGGTTCTGGTAATCCTGGAACTCCAGGCCCGGTTTGACGAGGAGAACAATATCTACTGGGCAAATGCTCTGAAGGAGAACGACGTAAAGGTGATTTTCGGTGTGGAGGGACTGAAAGTCCACTCCAAACTGCTGCTCATCAACCGCCGTGAGAAGGGAAAAATCGTCCGCTACGGCGGCATAGGAACAGGGAACCTCAACGAGGATACCTCAAAGCACTACACCGACTGCTTCCTGATGACTGCCCACAAGGAGATTCTGGAGGAGGTGGACAGCCTCTTCGACTTCTTTGAGAACAACTACCGCCACCGCCGCAGCAAACACCTGATAATCTCCCCCTACGGCCTGAGATCAAAAATCTGTGATCTTATCGACAGGGAGATTGATTTTGCCAGAAAGGGCGAGAAGGCTGGCATCCGGATCAAGCTGAACAATCTCAGTGATGAGGGAATCATCCAGAAACTCTACGAAGCCTCCCAGGCGGGAGTTAAGATCAGGATGATCATCCGGGGCAGATTCTCCCTGGTGCCCGGAGTGGAGGGGTTCAGTGAAAATATTCAGGCCATCAGCATTCTGGACCAGTACCTGGAGCATGCCAGGTACTTTATCTTCCGCAACGGCGGAGACCATGACTGCTACATTACCTCCGCCGACTGGCTGGGACGTAACATAGACCGCCGGGTGGAAGTTACATGCCCTGTCTATAGAAAGAGCCTGAAGAACGAACTGAAAAGCATCTTTGATATCCAGTGGTCCGATAACCGCAAGGCACGGATTCTGGACAAGGATATGAAAAACGAGTATGTACAGACCGCCGAGGGAGAACCGGAAATCCGGTCCCAGGAAGAGGTGTACAGGTATCTGATTCAACGAACAGCCAGGAGCTGATATGCCCGTATATGTAAACCGCGTACTGAATATGAAAAACATCAAGGTGATAGGCTTTGATATGGACTACACACTGGTCCGCTACAATGCCGAGGCCTTTGAAAAACTGACTCACCGTCTGGCGGCACGCCGCCTGTCTGAACTGCCTGACTATCCCGATGAGGTAAGGGATCTGAAATTCGATTACCAGAGGGCCATTGTGGGTCTGGTTATCGACCTGAGAAACGGAAACCTCCTTCAGGTCAGCCGCCATGCAAAGGTGAAGATTGCCTTTCACGGTCTGGAACCACTGGATTACCACAAACAGCAGAAGATCTATCGTGAGACAGCCATAGACCTCAGGGACCCCAACTTCCAGAGCCTGGACACCAGCTTTGCCATCTCCTACGGAATCCTATACAGTCAGCTGGTTCAGATGAAAACCGACGGCGCCGATCTGCCCGGATATCAGCAGATTGCCGACGACGTGAACCACGCCATCGATCTGCTCCATCAGGACGACAGCCTGAAGTCACGGCTGAGAAAAAACTTTGATGCCTATGTAATCAAGGACCCGAGGGTGGCCGGAATGCTGGAGCGATACAAGGATTACGGCAAAAAGCTGATGATCATCACTAACTCGGACTACGCTTACACCAAGGCCCTGCTGGACTACGCCCTGAATCCATTTCTGAAGAAACACAGGAACTGGCAGGAGCTCTTCGACATCGTCATTACCTTTGCAGAAAAACCCCGGTTCTTCGAGCAGAGCTCCCGTTTTCTGAAGATAGACCCTGAGACAGAGACCATGACAAATCATACCGATAAGATTACCGACGGAATCTACCAGGGGGGCAACTTTGCCAAACTGGAGAAGGATCTAGGCTACTCGGGAAGTGAGATACTCTACCTGGGAGACCATATCTACGGGGATGTTGTGTCCATAAAGAAGTTCTGCAGCTGGCGTACAGCCCTTGTTCTTGGTGATCTGGATAACGAAATCAGAGGCATAAGAGAGTCCCGTGACCTGCAGGATGAGATCAACCGCCTAATGGGGGAGAAACAGCAGCTTGAGAGAGAGATCAACAAGCTCGACTCCAAGCGCTACGAGGGGGAGAACATCCCGAGGAAGACCCTCACCCCCCTCTTCGACTCCATGGACGAGCTGAACACGGAAATCTCGGAACTTCTGGGTCAGTACAAGGCCTTCTTCAACCCCTACTGGGGTGAGATCCTCAGGGCCGGTTTCGACGAGAGCCGCTATGCAGAGCAGGTGGAGAAGTACGCCTGTATCTATATGACCAAGGTTTCCGACCTCTACAACTACTCACCCAAGACCTACTTCAGGCCCTACAGGCGTATTATGCCCCATGAGGACCTGAGTCTCCAGGATTAGAGCCCGACAGCTTCGGGCCTGCAGCGGGCATCCCGCCGGGCAGGCCTGATCAGGCTGCCCCTCAGGATTCCAGCCGTTCCAGCCAGGACTTGAGCTTCTCAAGGCTGTCCGCAAGGCCCCCGGGCCGGCAGCTGAGCTCCCAGACTGCCGCAAAACGCTCTGACAACTCCCTCAGTTCTTCTGCTAAAGCCCGGCGCTCCCCTGCGACCAGTCCCTGCCATTCGGAACCGCCTGTTCTGAAAATCCCTTCGGTCAGATTGACCGAGAAACGGCAGAACCCATGCATCAGCTCCAGCTCCTGACGATGAGGATAGTCACCCTCCAGGGCTGCTTCGGCCAGAAGCACGCCAACCCGTTCAATCAGCTCTTGAGCCTTACCCGTGCCCGCTTTCCGGCAGGCCCCGTACTCTCCCCTGTAGTAGGGATAGAAGGGATCCATCATCATATAGGTGAAAACAGAACCGTTATGGAGGACATGGGAGTTCTCCAGATAGAGGGAGCCCAGTATTCGATGGGCCTTCGAGGCGGCGCTGTTTTTATAGAGAAAAAGATCCAGGGCTGCAACTGCCTGATCTGCAGACATAGAGTCTGCTCCCCCCCAGGCTCCCTGAGCGGCCATCAGAAAACCGGGCCAGCTGGCTGCCGGCTGGTTCCAGTGACCATTGTCTCCCCAGTCTGTAACCATGTACCCGGAAGCGCCGTTCTTTTCGGCCCAGAATGCACCGTTTCTGATATTTTCATAGGCTGCCTCCCAGCGGGCGGCGGGAGCATTCCAGGATGAGGTTCCCGTACAGACATAGAAGTCCAGGCCAGATTTCTTGAGAACAGTTGTCTCCTTCTCAAAGGGATGATCCGGCTCATAGCCCCAGTTCACGGCGGTTACCTCTCCTGCAAGTTCCGAAAGGAGTTCGGGATGATTCAGGATAATATCGGCCCAGAGCTGCACCGAATATCCCCTGCCCTCGGCCTCGTTGATCAGCCTGTTGACGAATTCCAGATAAACCCGCCCTACTCCGGCTTTTTCCACGGCCTCACGGCTGCGCCCCTTTCCAAGATCCCAGGTCTCGTCACATCCGATATTTATGCGCCGGCTTGTAAAACAGGGAAGAAGCTGGTCATAGAGTCCCCGGATAAAATCCATGGACTTATCTGTCCCCGGATAGAGGGTGGATGATTCGGGACGGAAGACTCCTTCGGGATCGATAAAGCCATCGGGAGCCTCGGCAATACCGTGGTATTCAGGATGCCTCAGCCACCTCTCCATATGACCGAAGGAGTTCTGATTGGGAACCAGTTCAATCCCCCGTTCCCGGCAGAAGGTGTCCAGTTCCCTGATATCATCGGGAGTAAGGGGAGAAGAGTCACGGCAGGCGGTCTCATGGCCCCTGTAATCAAAGGTATTTTCCATATAGAGCTGAAGCTGATTAAATTTCAGGAGGGCAAACTTGCGTATCATCTCCTTAAGGTATTCCATCCGGTAGACCCTGTTTCTGCTTATATCGAGCATTACGGCCCTGTTATTAAAGAGGGGCGTATCCTCGATACGGCAGCAGTTCAGTTCTGGTCCTTCACGCAGATAGAGCTGTGACAGAGTCAGGATGCCGTTAAAAAACCCCTTTCTGCCGGAAGCGGATATTTCAATCTCATCTTGAGATATATCGAGAACATAGGACTCTTCAGCCGGCCCCACTGCCCTCTCATCTGTATCTGATAGGGTGCTGAACTGCAGTCCCTCATTGTCCTCCTCCAGAATCGAGAGCTGCGGATCAGACAGCTGTGATGCAAGAACGGAACTGATTTGAAAACTCCCTGAAAGAACCTTGAAGCTCCCGGGAGAGGGAACCATACTATTTTTCATAAAATTCCTCCATTTCATGTAATTATTGAACCCTGGCAAAAAAGAGGTTAAGAACTTATATAAACAATCCATCCTTTATTTAATGCCGTTTTATACCTCTAAAACATTGGTGAACCCATTTTTTTTAATTTTTTTATTGACGTCTGCCTTGGCTCATGCAACAATAACATTGGTTGGTTCATAAAGCAACTAACTAATTCCTTTTTTTCCGAGGCCCCCTTGAAGTTGAATGCAGTCCGCAGAAACAGAATTGTGAATACCTCCAGAATTATCAGAGAAGTATGGACAACGCGTTCAATTTCAAGGGTGGATCTTTCCCGCAGGCTGGATCTGAACAAGTCTACTGTTACGAATATTGTCAACAAAATGCTGGACAAGAATCTTGTACTGGAGACAACAGAAGGACCCTCAACACCTCAGGGAGGCAGAAAGCCGGTTCGTCTGGAAATCAACAGAAACTACGGTTACATTCTCGGCTTTGAGATTCGCCCTGAATCCTATACGGTTGTAGCCGTGGACATCCTGGGTGATATCCTCTTTTCAAGGACAGAGTCTGTCTTTATCAGCGCCGAGAATTTCAGCGAAACCTTTTTCCGGCTTCAGAGTGAGCTGGAAACAGAACTTGCCTGGATCGGACGCCCCCTGATCGGTATCGGACTTGGATGCTCGGGTATTATCGATGCCCCCAAAAGGATAATCCGGGCATCCATTCCACTGAATTTTTCTGAACCCTTTGATCTGTATAAAGAGATTGCCTGCCGCTCAAAGGTTCCCGTCTATATAGATAACGATGCCAACTGCTGCGCCTGGGGAGAACTGACCTTCCACAGAACCCAGAATCTTCAGAACTTTCTCTTCTGCCTGATTGAGTTCAGGGATGTGGCCAAGTCAAAAATCCCCGAACAGACCGCCATCGGTATGGGAATATCCATAAACGGCAATGTCTACTACGGAAGAAACTGCTCTGCCGGTGAGTTCCGGTCCATTCAGAGTTCCAGTGCCGGTCTCAAGGGACAGGTATCCCTCGATAACAACCGGGAGAATCCCATCATGGAGGAGCCGGAAATTGTGGAGCACTTTATCAGGGAGCTCTCACAGCACCTGGCCCTTTTTGTAAACACCTTCAACCTGAGTCAGGTTTTTATCGGCGGTGATCTGGGTCCCTATATAACAGAGCGCTTCAGAACCGTTCTGAACGATGAGATCCGTCGGAACTGGCCCTATGATGAACATGTAGACTGCGAAGTCCGTTTCTCCACCCTGGGAGACAAATCGGTAGCCTACGGTGCCGCAGGGCTGGTGATGAACCGGATCTTTATCGATCTGGAGGTCCTGGAAGCCGAGGATATGGAGCGATTCGGCTCCCTCGAACTGGTTGGGAATGACGCTGACTGACATTTTTTAAAAACTGTCGGTGAGTGATGATTCATAAAGTTCCGGTTCTCTATGTTCCGGAAAGATTACTTTGGAGTTCCGGCTGAAACTGATTCGGCCGTAATATTTTAGGAGGAATAAATGAAAAAAGCGTTATTCACACTGCTTACACTGACCGTTGTGCTTTCAACACTTTTTCTCACCGGCTGCCAGAAAAAGGCGGATGGTGACAGTGCGTCCGGAGGAGCACCTGTTGTTGTAAAAACTATGGCTTATGGAGACAACTCCAATGCCGAAGGTATGAGCTGGGAGAGAATTGTAGGCTATTTTATGGACGAGAATCCCGACGTGATTATCGACTATGAGATGCTCTACGATGAAGCCTACCACCAGAAGGTTGTAGCCCGTCTCGCATCAGGGGATGTTCCCCACATGGCCTATATGGGTGCTGACGCCCGCTGGGGAGCTCCCTGGAAGGAAGCAGGACAGCAGTGGGACCACAGAGATCTTCTGAAAGACAGCATGTATGACACAAGCCTGATCCCCGCAATGG
The DNA here is from genome assembly GCA_002408085.1 of Spirochaeta sp. UBA5339. Classification (GTDB taxonomy): domain Bacteria; phylum Spirochaetota; class Spirochaetia; order DSM-2461; family DSM-2461; genus Oceanispirochaeta. The sequence continues at coordinate 387,281 of DHQL01000009.1, read as the reverse complement.
GCCCCAACGGAGAGATCTACGAGATTCCCCTTGGAACCTCAAACCTCACAACCGTACTGTTTATGAACAAGGCCCTTGTTGAAGAACTCGGTTTCTCTGAGCCCAAAACCTATGAGGACATTAAGGCCATGGTACCCGCCGCACAGGCAGCCGGTCTGGAAGTTATTTCCATCGACGGAGCTGACGGATGGGCATGGGGTTCCTGTGTAATGTCTGCATTCCACGCCAGAACTTCAGGAGATCCCAACTGGGTATCCAAGGCTGTTGATGGACAGAACAAGTTCACAGATCCCGAGTTTGTTGCTGCTCTTGAACTGATCGACATGATGGTAAAAGACGGTGTTATCGAGCAGAAAGCCGTTCTTGTTGACTACGGAACAAACATCTCAAACTACAGCAACGGAAAGGCTCTGTTTATGGTACAGGGACAGTGGGCTGCAGGAGGAATCGAAAATCCCGAAGTGGCTGACAACACAGTTATGATGGCATGGCCCGCAATGCCCGGTGAAAAAGCCGGTGGAGCCGGTTCCGTTGGAGCCGCCATCCAGGTTGGTTACGGTCTGACCAAGGCCGGTGCTGCCGATGAAAATGTGAAAGCCGCGGCCATGAGATTCCTGGATGTATTCTACAGCGAAGAAGAAACAACCCAGAGACTGAGAGACGGTGCCATTGTGGCTCCCATCCTCAAAGGCTACCAGACTCCCTCCGACCTCCCCGCGATCATTGCCGAGAAGGTTAGATTTGCACAGTCTGTTGCTCTTCAGTCTGACGTAGTGGATGCCTTCCTTTCAGGAGCACCCAACGATACTCTCAATGCAGGAATGCAGAAGATTGTTGCCGGTCAGTCTACTCCCGCAGAAGTTGCAGCGGAAGTGGAAGGACTGCTCAGATAATCTTAATTGAGACCTAATTAAAAACTGTTACCTACAGGGAGATACTGCGGTATCTCCCTGTTTTAACGGATGAGAAAAAGAAAGGGGCTTTCGACTTTTAAAGTATCTCGAAAGACCCGAAAGCAACTTTCAGGAGTATAATATTTTGAATAAACGAGATCAAAAAGAGCTTATGGTCTTCCTGGGCATGATTGGTCCCGGACTTTTGGTGTACCTTTTCATTGTCGCCTATCCGATCCTCTATTCAGCATGGCTGAGTTTTACAGACTTCAACCCCAACAGCGGCGGCGACTGGTCCTTTGTGGGCCTTCTTCAGTATAAAACCATGGTAGAGGACCCCAACTTCTGGCATGCCTTTAAAAACAATATGATTGTTGTGGCAGTTTCCGCCTTTGGACAGATTCCAATCGGATTCGTTCTGGCCTATATTCTTTTCAGAAACAGAGTAAAATGGGGTCACTTCTTCCAGGCCATGGTATTTCTGCCCCAGTTCCTTTCCACCATTGTTATCGGTATCCTCTGGAAGAGGATGTTCGCCGCGGACGGCCCCGCCTCAAGAATCATTCAGATTTTCTCCGGCGACCCCTCCCGGCAGTTTGATTTGATGCTGAAAGCAGACACGGTAATGTATCCCATCGGATTCGCTCTGATCTGGATGTATACCGGATTCTATATGCTGATCTTCCTTGCTAACCTTCAGAAGATTGACAAGAGTATGGTTGAAGCTGCCAAAATTGACGGTGCAACCGAACCCCAGATCTTCACAAGAATCATTATGCCTCTGATGACCGGAGCCATCCTGGTTTCCGCTATTCTGGCGATCGCAGGATCCCTTAAGGGATTTGACCTGATCTTTGCCATGACTACTCAGGGACTCCAGCGGAACAACGCCATGGTTCTGCCTATCTTTATGTACCAGACAGCCTTCCAGGACTACCGGAACCCCATGCGTTTTGCCTACGGTTCGGCCATATCCAATGCCATTGTAATTATTTCGATGGTTATGATTCTGTTCAGCAACTGGGTAGGATCTAAATTCAACGCCGGGGAGGACTACTGATATGAGCACTAAAGAAGTCAGTAAAAGCAGCATCGGTTCCGCAGTAGGAACCACTTTATCCTACATTGTATTTGTTACATGGACCCTGATCACAATCGTACCTCTTATCTGGATGCTCTACTCCTCCTTCAAATCAAATGAAGAACTTACAAGAGACATCTATGCCCTTCCCTATGATATGCTTAACAATATGGACGATGAGTACACGGTCATTGCCCCCTCTTTGAACCTGGTCTACGACTACAATCCCAGGCAGGACAAGAGGGAGAGACTGATTATCGAATCCACCACCATTGCTCCCGGCCGGAGGATGATGGTTCACTTCCTTCTGAAAGAGGATCTCCCTTCAGAGATTGCCTCCCGTCAGCCGGGGGACACCGTTGTAATCGGTGAACTTCCCCGAAGACTCAGGCGTGAAATTCACTGGAAGACTGTATGGTTCAACTACCGCTCAGCCATTTCAAGAGCCAAGCTGGGAGGAAAGTTCATCAACTCCCTGATCTACGCCGGCGTTTCCACCTTTCTGATCATAATACTGGGAAGCATGATCGCCTTCGGGGTCAGTAAGATGCGCTTTAAGAAGCTCTCGGCCGTCGTGATCGGTCTGATCGGCCTGGGATATCTGATCAGCATAAACTCGGTGATCATCCCTCTTTTCCTGATGCTGACCTCCGTAGGACTGACCGATACCCATGTGGGTATTATAATGGTCTATACGGCCTTCGGTCTTCCTCTGGCAGTGATGCTGAGTTCCCAGTTTATGCGGGGTCTGCCCAACTCGCTTATTGAGTCGGCCTATATCGACGGTGCCACAACCTTCCGGACCTTCTGGAGCATTATTCTGCCCATGACGGTACCGGTAATAATAACCATCAGCATCCTGTCGGCCCTGGGAATCTGGAATGAGTTCCTTCTGGTTCTGGTTCTGGCCAGTTCTGATGCCACAAAGAGTCTGCCGGTAGGAGTATTCTCCTTCTCCAGCCTCACAAGCACCCAGCTCGGCTGGCAGCTGGCGGCCCTGGTAATCGCCACGGCTCCCGCCATGGCGGTCTACTTCTCCTTTAACAAACAGATTACAAAGGGAGTTGTTGCCGGAGCTGTTAAGGGATAAGATTATCCTTTTCCGGATTGATAAAGGTGCCGGTGCGGACCGGTGCCTTTTTTTTGAATATTTTCCACAGGAGATAATTTATGAATAAGATAAACCTGGCCGGGACATGGTCCCTGCGGTCAACAGACAATAAAATAGATACTGAGATTGAACTTCCCGGGGACATCTACACAGCCCTGATTGCAGCAAAGATAATCCCCCATCCCTATAAAGACAGGAATGAACTGGAAACCCAGTGGGTCCACCAGCTGGACTGGGTTCTGGAGAGACAGTTTGACCTGAAATCCCTTCCCGAAGAGGGACTTCAGTTCTTCCATGGAGAGGTCATCGACACCGCTGCCAGGGTGGAGCTGAACGGCACCCTCATTGGAAACAGCGACAACATGTTTATACCCGCCTGGTTTGATCTGACAGGAGCCCTGAAATCAGGAAGCAACACCCTCCGGATTTTTATTGATTCCGCCGAAAAAACTGCACTGGCCCGGGCCGGAGAGCACCCCTATGTTGTTCCCGCCACTCCGGCTCCTGTGTTCTCTCCTTCCCGGAACTTTCTCCGAAAGGTTCAGTGCCATGGAGGGTGGGACTGGGGACCCTGCGTTATGACTGGCGGAGTCTACCGTTCGGTGGAACTTGATCTGTCTGATATCCTGATCAGGGACCTGAGTTTTGACCTTGAAAAGAGAGACAATGGCGACTGGGATGTTAAGGTCAGGGCTCTGCTCCTCTCCGGAAAGAAACAGACACTGCCCCTGAACATTACTCTGGCAGGGACAGAACTGAAGGAGGAGCTTTCTCTTGAAACCGGTGAATCGGAGCTGAATCGAACCCTCAGGATCACCTCCCCTGAACTCTGGTGGCCCAATGGTGAGGGAGAGCAGAAGCTCTACACGATGACTTTTCAGCTTGGAGACCGTCATGAGGCCATGAAAGTCGGATTCAGAACCATTGAAGTTGTGAACAATGAAGATGAACAGGGGCTTTCCATGTTCTTCCGGGTCAACGGACGGGATATTTTTGCAAAGGGAGCCAACTGGATTCCCACCGACGCCCTCCCCTCTCAGCAGGACGATGAAAAGACCAGAGGGCTTCTGGAAGACTCCGCAAAAGTACATATGAATATGATCCGCGTATGGGGAGGCGGCCAGTATGAGAGCGATTTTTTCTATGAGACCTGTGATGAACTGGGACTTCTCGTATGGCAGGACTTTATGTTTGCCTGCTCCCTCTACCCTGCCACGCCCTCATTCCTTGAATCCGTCGGACAGGAGGTCAGAGCACAGATTCTCAGGCTCAAGAAACATGCCTGTCTGGCACTCTTCTGCGGCAATAACGAGGATGTAGGAGCTCTGACCTGGTATGAAGAGTCAAGAAAGGACAGGGACCGCTATCTGGTTGACTATGACCGTCTGAACGAAGGGGTTATCGGTAATGCCGTTCGGGAACTGGCTCCTGCCCACACATGGTGGCCCAGTTCCCCCTCAGCCGGTGAGGGAGACTACTCCGACTGCTGGCACGATGACAAGCGGGGAGATATGCACTACTGGTCCGTATGGCATGAGGGAAAACCCTTTGAAGCCTACTACGATGTACTGCCCCGGTTCTGCAGCGAGTTCGGCTTCCAGTCCTTCCCCTCCTTCAATATGGTTGAAGAGTATGCCGACAAGGATATGCACAATGTAACCAGCCCTGTGATGATGCACCACCAGAAAAACAACCGGGGTAATGAGATTATCATCTCCACCCTGAGCCGCTACTTCCGGTTCCCTGAAAACTTCAAGGACTTCCTCTACCTGAGTCAGGTACAGCAGGCCTGGGCCATGCAGACAGCCGTAGAGTACTGGAGGGGAAACCGTCCCCACTGCATGGGTGCCCTCTACTGGCAGCTGAACGACAACTGGCCGGTAGCCTCCTGGGCCTCCATCGACTACTCTGGAACCTGGAAGGCCCTTCACTATGAGGCGGCACGTTTTTTCAGCCCCCTTCTTCTGACAGCCTGGAGAAAGGACGGAAAGCTCACTGCAGCAGCCGTTAACGACAGGGCAGAGGATGTTGAGGCAAAGGCCTGTCTGATCTTCCGGGATTTCAACGGCAAGGCCCTGAGAACCGTTGAAAAAGAGCTGACTCTTAAGAGGGGCTGCGCTCAGCAGTTCTACACCGAGGATCTTGAAGACGAGAAATCAAGACAGAACTCCTACCTGGAACTGGTGCTTGAAGCTGAGGGAGAGACCAGAAAGACCTGCTTCTTCCTTGATGTTCCCCGTATGTGTTCCCTGCAGAAGGCGGATGTGAAGATGAACATCCTGGGCAGCGGCAGTGAAAGGAAGATCGAGCTGGAAAGTAACAAGCCCGCTTTCTTCACATTCCTCAGGGGAGAAACAGGAGACCGGTTCTCGGACAACGGTTTCTACCTCCCAGCTGGAGAGAAGAAAATCATCAGCTATACACCGGCAGATGAGAAGAGGATCAATGTTGAACTCAGCCACCTGAAAATGACCTACTGATCCAGGTCAGTCTCAAAACTGCGGCCGGCGGAATATCCGTCTGCCGCAGTTTTATTTTCTTTCCCCCTCCCGATGAATTATCATTTGTAATAAAAGATATTCCGGAGGAAGAAAACCATGGATAAAGAGACTCAGATTCAAAGCAAAGTTCTGACATTTGATACGGATATAACAGTCCTTCCGAAATTGAAAAAGATCTTTGATGCCAACAACCTGACCGGAATGCGCAGTATCGGAGATCCCTCAATTGTCAATATTATTCTCGAGAAGAATATCCATCTGGGTGCCCTTTTTGTTAACGACCAGGGAGACTGGCTCAAACTGAGCAGAAAGCTCAAGGAGCTCCGTCCGGAACTTCCTCTCTTTTTAAGGGTCGACATGGTGGAGGACAAGGAGAAGATCGAAGCAGAGGACCGCTGGCTCTTTGACGGCATCTTTCATATATCCGAAACGGCTCTTATCAACGAGTACCTCAAGACTCATATCTTTATCAGGGACTACCCCCTGGAAATGATCTCCCATATTCAGAAATTCTCAATCAATGCCCTGGAGTATATGATTCCCAAGGTGGACATCCGCTGCCCCGCACCCCTTGTAATCAGGGACAAGATCATCTACGGCGAAATTACATCCCTTATACCGGTCAATACTAACTGGTGCCGGGGATACATGATGCTCCAGACCGATATGGGTGAATTCCACGGACTTCTTAAAACCCTGGACAACCCGAGCTTCAAGGGTAATCTGGAAGAGGTGGTTCCTCCGGTGATCGGAGAGCTGACCAACCTTATGTGGGGAGGGTTCAAGACTGTATTTCTCAAGGAGGGTTTTCTGGAGGGGACAGGACCGGATATCCAGGTTCCCATTATCGTAAACCATATCCAGAAGAACATCTCCTTCGGCGGAAACATTCCCCAGCTCTGCTTCGAATACATCCTGAGCGACCGTTATGGCATGGGTAAACAGACCCGTATTGTACAGAAATTCATCTTCAACCTTAACTGGAATCCAGATCTGGTCAAGGAGTATGACTTTCAGAACCTGGTGGAACAGGGAGATATAGAGCTCTTTTAAATCCGTTTATCAGAGAATCGGGATATCGGGCTCCGGGCTATCAGGCTCCAGGCTTGCGGGGACGGAGAACGGGCCAGGAGCGCTCCTCGGCGATTCGGGCAAGCTCTTCTCCCGGATGAACCGCCGCAGGCCATGAGCAGGCCTCCAGCAGAGGCAAATCATTAAGAGAATCCGAATAAAAGGCGCAGCTCTCCCATGAGAGTCCTCCCTTTTTAAGAAATCTATCGGCCCAGTATACCTTTCCCTCTCTGAAGCAGAGGGGCTGAACCATCCCTTTGAACCGGCCTTCTTCAATAATATATGAACTGGCAAGGCAGTCCTCGATCCCCAGAAGTGTGCAGAAAGCCCCGGCGATAATTTCATCCTGGGCGGTAATAAGAACATTACGGATTCCCCGCTTTCTGTTCTCCTCAAGGAGGATCTTCATCTCCTCATAGAGATGACGCTTTGAGACCCACCGGGCAAAGGACGCGGCCATGGTCCTGTATCTGCGGGGAGTCATGGAGGAAGCCCGCCTCAAATGGTAGGCACCATACTCCTCTGCGGTCAGGCTGTGAGAGTAGTAGAGACGGCTGATTCTATGCATTCCCAGCAGGTCCCTCAAACCCAGAACCGAGCGGAAGGATCGCCAGAGGGCCCAGAGAAAGTCGGTATCCTTTGAGGTGATGGTCTCATCGAGATCAAAAAAGGCCAGTACCGTTCCCTCGGGAGGATGAAAGTTTTCTGCAATGCTGTCTTTATCCATAGATCAGGAGTATAGCTTTTTAAATGAACAGTGAACATCGGGGCCGGATTCAAAAAAGGTGATTCTGAGGATATTTTGTCTTATAATTAAAAACAGTCTCAGGAAGAGGGAGAGAAATTATGGATAGAAATATCGGCTTTGTATCTTTCAGGATTGCAGGAACAGATGGTGTCAGCCTGGAAATTGCCAAATGGGCAGATGTGTTCAGGCAGAGAGGAGACCGCTGCTTCTATCTTGCAGGAGAACTGGACCGGCCTCCGGAAATATCCATGGAGTACCCTGAACTGCACTTCCAGCACCCCGAATCCAAGGCCATTTACGACCAGTGTTTCGGCAGAAACAAGCGGCCCGAAGAGCTGACGGGACTACTCCACCAGAAGAGACAGGAGATAAAGAAGGTTCTCTATGATTTTGTAGAAAAGTTTAAAATCGATGTGCTCGTTCCTCAAAATGCAATTACGATCCCCCTGAATCTCCCCCTGGGAATGGCTCTGACCGAATATATTGTAGAGTCAGGCATTCCTGTTATTTCTCATCACCATGACTTCTTCTGGGAGAGAAAGAGATTCCTCACCAACTGCGTCTGGGACATAATAAACGCCAGCTATCCGCCCCATCTTCCCAACATCCAGCATGTTGTCATAAACAGCTCCGGACGAAACCAGCTGGCCCTGAGAACGGGGATCGCATCCACACTGATACCCAATGTTATGAACTTTGAAGCGGACCCTCCCGGAAAAGACGAATATAACAGCGATATACTGGAGGCTCTGGGAATCGAAAAAGATGAGCTTCTTATACTGCAGCCCACCAGGGTTGTACAGAGAAAGGGAATCGAACACGCTCTGGAGCTGGTGCACAGACTGGATAGAAAGTGCGCCTTTGTTATCTCACATGCCTCGGGGGACGAGGGCTTCGAGTACGAGAAACGGGTCCACGACTATGCCGATCTGCTGGGAGTCCGGGCGATTTTTGTGGAGGAGATCATCCAGGACCAGCGGGGTACGACCCCGGACGGCAGAAAGATCTACACTCTCCAGGACATCTACCCCTATGCGGACTTTGTCACCTACCCCTCTCTGATCGAGGGATTCGGCAACGCCTTTCTGGAAACCCTGTGGTTCAAAAAGCCGATTCTTGTAAACAACTACTCCATCTATGCCACCGACATCAAACCCAAGGGCTTTGAGGTTGTGGAAATTGACGATTTTATCACTGACAAGACCGTGGACCAGGTCAACTATCTGCTGGATCATCCCGACGAGGTGAAAAGGATTACCGAGAAGAACTATGAACTGGCCCTGCAGCACTACAGCTATGCCACAGTCAACCACAAACTGGGGGGCCTGATGGCCAATATCTACGGAAGCGAGGAGCTCTGCAGGGAGTCCTGAAGCCCCTGGAGAAACTGAAAAATAAAAAATATTAAAAAAATATGTGTTTCCCCTTGCATAATTAGGCGGTACTAATTATATTTAAAACATCTAAAGCATGTTTGTTAAACATCTTTAGTGATTCAGCTCCTGTTGGGACGTGGATCAAATGACATAGATTCCTTTATAAACAGTTTTTAAAAGCCCCCGGAATGGTGTAACCCGGGGGCTTTTCTTTGCCCTGAGAACTTTCACGGCTGCCGGAACCTGCACCGGCTCTCTCTCCGGCTCCAGGGTTGGCTCCTGCACCGGCCCCCCGCTTTGGAACCGGCTGTTAAATTCATAAGCCGTTTTTCGTTATTTTTTTATCGATCTAATAATATTTAATCTTGACTATACTGCTGTTCATGCCGAATACTGTTCCCAATCTGAAGCGGGCCCGCCTGTCCTTACAGCGCCGGCAGCTGAGGAGTCACTAAAAACACTGACCCCAGGGTATTACCTGAAGGAGAGGAACTATGTCTCAAAACTATTCTGATTTTTTCAATCATGAAGAACTCAAAGGGCTGTCTGAGCGCCCCGCACCAACTGAAGGTGAACTGAATGCCGTAATCGATAAGGCCATGAATCTGAAAGGCCTCAGCGCCGAAGAAGCCTCGGTGCTTCTGGCTGTTCAGGATCAGTCCCAGATCCGCCGTCTGATGGAGGCCGCCGAAAAGGCCAAGGATATCATCTACGGAAAGCGGATGGTTATGTTCGCCCCTCTCTATACAGGAAATCACTGCTGCAATAACTGCCTCTACTGCGGATTCAGAAAGGACAACAAGGAACTCAAGCGCCGCAAGCTGAGCCAGGATGAGATTGCCCAGCAGACAAGATGCCTTCTGAAAGAGGGACACAAGAGAATGCTGGTTCTCTCCGGGGAGTCCGGACACTATCCCATGGACTATCTGAAGGAAACCCTTGAGACCATCTACAGCGTCCGTGAGGACGGCGCCAATATCCGCAGGGTCAATGTGGAGGTTGCCCCTCTTACTATTGAACAGTTCAAGGAACTGAAGACCTGGAATATTGGAACCTATATCTGTTTTCAGGAGACCTATGATCCACAGCTCTATTCACGCTACCATATCAGCGGCCCCAAGGCGAACTATAAAAACCGCCTCTTTGTAATGCACCGGGCCATGGAAGCAGGAATCGATGATGTGGGACTGGGTGTTCTTTTCGGACTGGCCGACTACCGCTATGAGGTTCTTGCCCTCTTAAAGCATGCGGAGGACCTGGAGAGACTCTACAACTGCGGCCCCCATACCGTAAGTGTTCCCAGGATCGAGCCCGCCCCGGGAGCCCCCTTCTCTGAGGACATCCCCTATCCTGTAAATGATGATGAGTTCAGAAAAATTATCGCCGTTATCCGCCTTGCCCTCCCCTACACGGGCATCATCCTCTCCACAAGAGAGTCCACCGAGCTGCGTCAGGAGCTCTTCCGCTACGGTGTAAGCCAGGTTTCCGCCGGCTCAAAGACCTCCATCGGAGGCTATGACGAGGAGGAGGAAGAGGACGGACAGTTTGCCCTGGGAGATCAGAGATCCATGGAAGAGGTGATCTCAGACATGGTGGATATGGGATTTATCCCCTCCTTCTGCACAGGATGCTACCGCAAGGGCCGTGTGGGACAAGACTTTATGGACCTGGCCAAACCGGGACTGATCAAGCACTACTGCCTGCCCAACGGTCTGGTCTCCTTTGCCGAGTACCTTGAAGACTACGCCTCCTCCGACACGAAGAAGAAGGGATACAAGCTGATCGAAAGGCTGACAGCATTGGAGGAAGAGGAGCATATCAGAACTACCGTCGGAAGCTCCCTGGAAAAGATCCGCGCCGGTGAGCGTGACATCTACCTTTAAGAAGCGGAGAAAACAGTGAGTGAAATAAACAGAGCAGCCGGCGGGATCGCCCCGGCCGGTAAGGCCTTAAGCCCCGAAGAGATCAGACTCCACTACTACAACACCCCCACCGAAGAGCTTGTCCGCATGGGCGGAGAGTGCTGCCGGTCGGTTCACGGACCGGATGTTCTTTTGCGGGGGCTTCTGGAGTATACAAACTACTGCAGCAGCAACTGCCTCTACTGCGGTATCCGCCATGACAACAGCAATGTACAGCGCTACCGGATTGACGAGGATATGCTCCTTGAAGCCGCCCGTGCCGGTTTTGACCGCGGCCTGAGGACCTTTGTGATACAGGGGGGAGAGGACTCGGAGTATCCCGTTGACCGGATCTGCCGCCTGATTGAGAGGATCAAAGAGATGACCCGCGGAGAGGCTGCGGTCACCCTGAGCTGCGGAATGAGAAGCCTTGACCAGTACAGAAGCCTTAAACGCGCCGGCGGCGACCGCTATCTTCTTAGATTTGAGACCTCGGACCCCGAGCTCCACAGATATCTGAGAAACGGCTCCTCCCTGGAGAAGCGCCTAGAAGCCCTGGAATATATAAGGGAGGCCGGGTTCCAGACGGGAAGCGGCTTTATGCTGGGTCTTCCCGGAGAGAGTGATGAGACCAGGCTGAACAATATCCTTCTGGCACAGCAATTGAGGCTGGATATGGTGGGAATCGGCCCCTTTATCCCCCATCCCGAAACACCCCTGGCCGAAGCATCTCAGGAGGATATTGAGATGTCCATCCGGGGAGTGGCTCTGCTGCGCCTGGCCCTGCCGGAAGCCCATATACCCGCAACCACCGCCGCGGGTTCCCTTGTTCCCGACGGCCGGGAGAGGATGATCAGCGCCGGAGCCAATGTGCTGATGCCCAACCTGACCCCTGTAACCTTCAAGAAGGACTACGAACTCTATCCCGGTAAGATCTGCCTGGATGAGAGCGGCATTCAGTGCATATCCTGTCTCTCCCTGCGGGTAAAGCCTCTGGAGCGGGAGCTCTCCTTCCGCCGGGGAGACGCCGTCAGGTTGGCCGGCAGCGCAGACAGTCCGGTCCCCGGAGGCGTCCGGTGAAGCACTACGGCACAGAGACAGAGAAGGCTCTGAAGATTCTGGGCCCCGGACAGACCCCCAGGGAGCTGATCCGGGCCTACGGCGAGGTAAAGCTGGCCGCCATCCGGGCCCAGCAGTCAAGCTCCTCCCTCTACCCGGAGAATTACTTTGAGGCTCTCTGTGACTCTGCAGAGCAGGTGATCCGGGGGGACCATGACGAACAGTTCCCCCTGCCCCTGATGCAGGGGGGCGCCGGAACCAGCCTGCATATGAATATCTGTGAGGTGCTGGTCTCACTGGCCGAAGCGAAGCTTGCGGCGGCCTCCGGAGCTGCCGGCACAGGAGCCGCCGGGATGCCGACCGTTGAAACAGGATCACGAATCACCCCCCTGGACCATATGGCCCGGTTCCAATCCACCAACGATACATTCTCCACTTCGGTGATAGTAATGAGCTTCCGGATTCTGGAAGAGATGGAAGCGGCTGTGATCAGGCTCCAGGAGGAGCTGGTATCCCGGGAGACGGAGTATCAGGAGTGGCTGATCTGCGGACGCACCGAGATGCAGGACGCCCTGCCTATGACCCTGGGGCAGATCTTCGGCGCCTGGGCGGGCCCGGTGGAACGGGACCGTTGGCGGATCAACAAGGTGAAGGAGCGGCTGCGCCAGATTCCCCTGGGGGGCACCGCCGTGGGCACAGGCTACTCGGCCCCCATGGACTATGTCTTTGCCGCGGAGAAGGAGCTGCGCCGAATAACGGGTCTCCCCCTCTGCCGGAGCCAGAACCTCTGCGACCAGGTGGCCCATACCGACGCCCTGGCCGAAGCGGCCCGGGCCCTGGGGCTCTGCGCCGGCAACCTTGCCAAGTGGGCAGGAGACCTCCTTCTCTACTCGTCATCCTTTCTGGGAGAGATCCCCCAGAGTGAGATGCAGTACGGCTCCACCATTATGCCCGCCAAGTCCAATCCGGTGCTGATCGAACTGATCAGGGGCCTCAGTCTGGACGTACAGTCTTCAAGCGAACTGGTAAGTCGTTACAGCTCTGAGGGGCAGCTGCAGCTGAACGCCTACCTCCCCTTTCTGGCAGAGCATATGATCCGGATCTCCGAAAACCTCGGAAAGGCTCTGAGGACCTCATCGGAGCATCTTCTCCCCGCCCTGCAGCCCGACCGGGAGAGAATGGAGAAACAGCTTGTAAACTCACCGGCCATGATCAACAGCCTGCGGGACATTCTGGGCTATGAGACAATCAAGGAGCTCCTGCCCGGGATTAGAACGGCGGGTCTGAAAGACAGAAAAGATCTGATCCGGTGGCTGCGGAATGAGAGCGGCCTGAAGGTTCTGGCTGAACTGCCTGATCTGGAAGAACGCTTCGGCCTGCAGAGGCTGACAACAGGAGGAAGAGGATGAGCACACCCCTTGCGGAACTGAACAGAATAGTAATTGCCGGAAACAGGAATGCCGGTAAATCATCCCTGATGAACAATCTCTTTCAGAAGGAGATCGCCATCGCCTCAGACACTCCCGGAACCACCACGGACCCGGTAACCCGGAAGATTGAGCTGGGAAAACTGGGGATGTGCGCCGTCACCGATACGGCGGGCCTTGATGATGTGGGGGACCTTGGAGAGCAGAGGGTGCAGAAGAGCCGGGAGCGGATGCAGAGCGCCGACCTGATCCTCTTTGTCAGTCCCTCTGATGCGGCACCCACCGATGAAGAGCGCAGGCTGAAGAACTGGCTGGATGAGAAAAAGCTTCCCTGGCTGGGAGTCCTCAGCTTTGCAGACAGCCAGGCAGACCCGGAAAAGAAGGAGTTCTTTCCCGAAAACCGCAGAACCGCATTGGATAATACCAAGCCCGGCAGCTCTGAAGCCCTGATTAAAAAGATGGAAGCCCTGGAAAAGGAACTTGAGAAGGAGATGACCCCGGTGGAGGGGCTTGTAAAGGAACAGGATCTTGTTCTGCTGGTCACCCCCATCGACCTGGCCGCTCCGGCGGGACGGCTGATCCTCCCCCAGGTGGAGACAATCCGGGACCTCCTGGACCGGGACTGCGCCGTTCTGATGGTCAAGGAGAGGGAGCTCTACCACTTCTATCACAACCTGGGCATTAAACCCTCCCTGGTGATCACCGACAGCCAGGCCTTTCATAAGGTGGCTGCCGATATCCCCGAGGATCAGATGCTGACCTCCTTCTCCCTTCTCTTTGCCCGGAAAAAGGGAAATCCCGCCCAGTTTATCAGAAGCCTTGAGGCCCTGAAGAACTTCCCCGAGCAGGGAAGGGTTCTTGTTATGGAGTCCTGCGCCCACCACCGGCAGGCCGAAGACCTGGGCACCGTGAAGATTCCCCGCCTCTTCCGGCAGATGGTTTCATCAAGAGTGGAGTTCTCCCACAGCCGGAAGATGCCGGAAAATCCCGCCGAATGGGATATGATCATCCACTGCGGGGGCTGCATGACCACCCAGAAGGTGATGACAGGACGTCTGGACGCCTTTGCCGAGGCAGAGGTGCCGGTGCTGAACTACGGACTCTTTCTGGCCTGGGCCAACGGACTGCTGCCCCGGGCCCTGGAGCCCTTTGAGGACCTGGCGGCCCTTTACGGCTGATTCAGGGCCGACCGGCCCGGGCCGGCTTACTCCAGACTAGCCGTTACTGACTGACCTGAGAAAGCCGCACTGGACCGCCGACAGACACAAAAAAAGCCGGGTTAGCCTCTCAGGGCCGCCCGGCTTATGCTTCTCTTAAAGAGAGAGAATTACTGGCGTTTCATCACCACTTCGTAATCCAGACCATTGTCCTTGTCGAACATCATTGTAATGTCTGTGGTTCCAATCTTGTTGACGAACTCATAGGTCCGTCCCGCATCATCACAGCGGAAGGAGATGGTAATTTCGCCCATTCCGGGATTTACCTTAAAGTCTGATACCAGTCCCTTGAAGTCATAAACCACGGCTCCGTCCTGTTTGATGGAGATATTGTCAGACTCGAATACCCAGTAGGCATCATAGTTGTCGTCCAGCCACTCACCAAGGGGGAAGCTGCCGAGATTCAGTTCCTGGGCACTCAGGGCACCGAGACCTAAAGAAATAAGAACGAGACAGATTAAGATTTTTTTCATGTCGACTCCTTGAAAACATAAAGATTTGATAAAGGAATTTTAAGTTATGAGAACACAGCTTTCAAATTCCCTGTTAAAATCTTTGCTCATGAAAGATATGAAAATGACAACCATGGACCTTGCAAGCTCGATCAGCATGATGACCTATGCCTCCAGCATGATCGCCACCCCCATCTGCCTGGTGGCCCTGATGCAGGAGATGAACCTCAGCCTGACAGAGGGCGGCAGCATCGAGGTGGTCCGGACCCTTCTTCTTGTGGCTGTACTCCTTGTCAGCGGCATGGCGGCCTCCCGTTTTGGAAAGACAGCGGTGCTGAACAGCGGAGGCTTCCTTCTGGCTGCGGGCCTCTTTCTCTACTCCTGGGCACCCTCATACCCTGTAATTCTGGCGGCAATGATCTTTGTCGGTGTTGGGGGAGGACTTCTGGAAGCCCTTCTCAACCCCCTGGTTCAGGACCTCCACCCCGGTGATTCGGGACGATACCTCAATGTTGTGAATGCCTTTTTCTCGGTGGGAGTGCTTGTCACCGTTCTTTCTGTGGGAGAACTCCTTTCAAGAAGCATCAACTGGAGAGCCGTACTCTTCGGTCTGGGCATTTTCTATACCATTGCCTCCCTTTTCTTTCTGCTGGGCAGTAGTCATGCCCATAAAACCGGGCAGATTCAGGAAAACCACAATGAAAATCCGATACACCATGCCAAAAGCCTGCTTAAAAAAAGACGGTTCTGGGTATTCTGCGGGGCCATGCTCTGCGGAGGAGGAGCCGAGGCGGCCTATACCTTCTGGAGCGCCAGCTACATTCAGCTTCACTACGGCGCCCTGCCCCGGGCCGGCGCCCTGGGAACCGCCCTATTTGCGGGGGGAATGATTGCAGGACGTCTTGGAAGCGGATTTATCCGCCAGCACCACCTGCCCCGTCTGATTCTGAGCTCTGCCGCACTGGGTCTGGTCTTCAGCATGGGCTTCTTCGGCATCACTTCTCTTCCCGCTCTTATGGTGCAGCTCTTTCTGGCGGGTCTGGCGGTGGCCTGCTTCTGGCCCTCCATCCAGTCCTATGCCGCCGACCGCATCGGTGGAGACTCCACAATGCTCTTCATCCTCCTCTCTGTGGCGGGGATTCCAGGGTTCTCACTTATTGTCTGGGTCATGGGAGTGATAGGTGAACATTACGGCCTGAGAGCCGCCTTTACGGTGATTCCCCTCCTCTTTCTGGGAGTTCTTGTAACTATCGGTGTGGAAAGCAGACAGGCCCGGTCGGAGAAGCTTGAATCGGAGGCTTGAAATTCCCGCCTCTTCGGTTCAATATAGGGTCATGAGTAAGATTATTGAACCGAAAATCCTGAAGGGATTCAGAGATTTTCTTCCTGCCACTGAAATTGAGAGAAAGCGGGTTATCCGCCTGCTGGAAGATACATTTGAGGGCTACGGTTTCGTGCCCATCGATACACCTGTACTGGAGTACACCGAAGTCCTTCTGGGAAAGGGAAGCGGTGAGACCGACAAGCAGATGTACCGCTTCTTCGACAACGGAAAGCGTGACGTCGCCCTCCGCTTCGACCTGACCATTCCCTTTGCCCGTTATATGGCAAAGAACCGCAGCGACCTCTACCTCCCCTTCAAGCGCTACCATATCAACAAGGTATGGCGGGGTGAGAACACCCAGAAGGGCCGGTACAGAGAGTTTACACAGTGTGACTTCGACATCGTCGGAACCGACTGCGCCTCCGCGGACTTTGAGATTCTGATGATGATGCGCCGTTCCCTGAAGGCCCTTAATGTGCCCGGATGTACCATCCACCTGAACCACAGAGGAATCTTCAACCGCTTCCTGGATGCCCTTGGGGTCAGAGAGCAGAGCGAAGAGGTTCTGAGAACCGTGGACAAGCTGGCCAAGATCGGCCGGGACGAGGTTCTGCGTCTGCTGACCGAACTTTCAAGCGCCGAGAGCGCAGAAAAGATCCTGGACTTTATTAAAAAAGAAGAGAACTTCACAGCCACCCTGGACAAACTCGAAAGACTGGCCGGCGGCCCCGCTGAAGACACCCAGCGCCTGAGAGAGATCTACGGCTTTATCACTCAGCTTGGACTGGAAGACGCCTTCGAGCTGAATCCCTCCATCACCAGAGGCCTCGACTACTACACGGGAATCGTCTTCGAAACCTTCCTGGATGAACTCCCCTCCATCGGCTCTGTCTGCTCGGGAGGACGGTACAACAACCTGGCGGGCCTCTACACCAAGGAGTCCCTCCCCGGTGTGGGAAGCTCCATCGGCCTGGACCGCCTGATGGCTGGACTGGAAGAGCTGGGATATGCCTCCGACAAGAGCAGCAAGACCGATGTAATCATCCTCAATATGGATGGAAGCCTTGTAGGACACTACCACAAGCTGGCTGAAGATTTCCGGGAAGCCGGACTGAACTGCGAAGTCTACCATGAAACAAAGAAGTTCGGCCCACAGTTCAAATTCGCCGAAGCCAAGGGAATCCCCCTGGCCATTATCTGCGGAAGCAATGAAGTAGAAGCAGGGGTTGTGAATCTGAAAAATATGAACACCAGAGAGAACTTCGACGGACTCACCCTCACGGACGCCATCAAAAAGGCAGGAGAGCTGATCGATTGAATTTTAAAGATCTGCCGGTATACCGGGAAAAAGACCGTATCCTGAAGAGCCTGGAGGAACACCAGGTCGTTATCGTGGAGAGCCCTACGGGTTCTGGAAAGACCACTCAGATTCCTCTGATTCTGCATGAGGCGGGATACACCTCCCGGGGAATGGTCGGGGTAACCCAGCCCCGGCGGATCGCAACCCTCTCGGTCTGTGACTTTATCGCCAAGCAGACCGGCAGCAAGGTGCCCGGCATGGTGGGGTACAAGATGCGCTTCGAGGACAACACCCTCCCCGAAACCCGCATGAAGATTATGACCGACGGAACCCTTCTGCAGGAGATCAAGACGGACCCGATGCTCCACCAGTACTCTGTTATTATGGTGGACGAGGCCCACGAGCGGAGCCTGAACATCGACTTTATCCTGGGTCTACTAAAGCAGATTCTGCTCCAGAGACCGGACTTCAAGGTCATTATCAGCTCCGCCACCATCAATGCCGCCGTCTTTTCCGAGTACTTTGACAGGGCTCCCATCGTCAGCATTGAGACCCCGGTCTTCCCGGTAACAATGGTCTATGACCCTCCCGCCGCCATGGGAGACTACGATCAGCTCACAGCCAAGATCGTTCAGACCGTTGAGCGGGCCGTACTGGACCGCCGCAAGGGAGACATCCTGATTTTCCTTTCGGGAGAGAAGATCATCAAGGACACAGTGGCCGCCCTGAACCTCTCATCGGTCCGCAAGAAACTCTTCCTCCTCCCCCTCTACGGGCGCCTCAGCAAGGAGGAGCAGGAGAGGATCTTTGTAAAGACACCCTTCGGCAAGACCAAGGTTGTTGTATCCACTAATATCGCCGAGACTTCGGTTACCATCGACGGTATCACCACGGTTATCGATTCAGGCCTGGCCAAGCTGAACTTCTACAACCCCAAGAGTTTCACATCTTCACTCATTGAGACGGAGATCTCCCAGGCCTCTGCCAACCAGAGACGGGGACGTGCAGGACGTACCCAGCCGGGAAGCTGCTACCGCCTCTACCCCAAGGACTCCTTTTCCGGACGTCCCCTCTTTACAAGGGAGGAGATCTACCGAACCGACCTGGCCGAGGTAGTTCTCAGGATGGCGGAGCTGGGAATCAGCGACTTCCAGAGCTTCGACTTTATCTCCCCTCCCGGCCGTAAGGGAATACAGGGAGCAGTAGAAACCCTGAAGCTTCTTGACGCACTGGATGAGAACAACAAGCTCACCTCCATCGGTAAGATGATGACCCCCTTCCCCCTGATGCCCCGCCACGCGAGGATGATTGTGGAAGCCATTATGCAGTACCCGGACATTATCAGGGAGATCCTGATTGCAGCCTCCTTTCTCAGCACCAACAGTCCCTACCTCCTTCCCGAGGGAGAGGAGATGGAGGCACGCCGTGCGCACCACCAGTTCAGGGATACCAGAGGAGACTTTGTAGCCTACCTGAGGCTCTTTGACAACTTTGTTAAGAGCGAAAACCCCGAGGGCTTCTGCAAGCGCTACTATCTCGAAGAGCGCACAATGCGGGAGCTTGTAAATATTCAGGGACAGCTTGAGGACATAGTTAGAGGTATGGGCATCCCCATCTCCGAGGGAGGCTCCCTGGATGACTACCTTTGCGCCTGTGCCCGGGGACTGGTACAGTTTGTCTGTGTCCGCTCAGGACGGGGCAGCTACAAGAGCCTTACCGCCGACAGAATTCTGATCCATCCCGGTTCCACCATGTTCCGCGAATCTCCCCCCTTTATTGTGGCCGGTGAGATTGTCCGCACCAGCCAGACCTATGCCCGGTCCGTCAGCCCCATGACACGGCAGCTGATCAGCCGCACAAGCAAGGATCTGGCACTGCAGCTGGAACCCCAGGGCGTTCTGAAGGACAAAAAGAAGAAACGGGATACTTCCAACGAAATTACCATCGGCAGGACCAGCTTTCCCGTGGTTCAGCCCAAAAAGGGAAAGAAAAAGATGGCCCTGGTGGACTGGAGCTCCGCCTGGAAGGAGCTTAAGAAGATGGCTCCCGAAGCCTGGCCCGACTACAAGGGCATGAAGGGTATTCTGATCTGGGAGAGCAAGGAGATCCTGACCGGACTTCCCCTTGGAATGATGTTCAAGATTATCACCACCCTGAACCCCAAAAAGGATATTCTGACCGGGGTTCCCGGCAAGAACTACAACGCCGAAAACGAGCAGCATATGAAGGAGCTGGCGGACTATATGCCCCTGCTTCTGAAGATATCCTCATCGGGGAAGAGAAAGAAGTCCAGCTACGGCATTATCGCCCTGCAGACCGACGGTGAGGGACACTACTGGTTCAAATCTCTGGGCAACTTTACCAATGCGGTAAATGAGTCCCTGGCGGCCCTTGAGGTGCTGGCGGACCAGGTATCAGAAGAGATGAGCAGCGACCAGTGGGGGAAGGTGAACAAGGCCTACCGGAGGGTGGACAGCTTTATCTCCTACTAAGTACCGGCGACTGTCAGGCCTTCAGAATTTCCAGCACAAACTCAGGCTCCAGATACTCGATCCGGATGTCCTGAGGCCCTGCGGGGATGATGTAGCGCAGTCTGCCGCCCTTCTTCTTCTTGTCCATTTTCATGGCCTCCAGCATCGCCTCGGGGGCTACTGTCGCCTTGAGTTCATAACCATAGTCCAGAAAGAGCTTTTTCAGAGACTCAGCCCATGCCGCATCGGCAAGACCCATGGCTACGGCGGCATCCAGGGCCTTTGCGGTTCCCCAGATGACGGCAGCGCCGTGAGACCAGTCCAGTCCGCTGGCCGCTTCAAGGGCATGACCGAAGGTGTGTCCCAGGTTCAGAAAGGCACGGCGGCCCTTCTCCCGGAGATCCTCCTCCACCAGAGAACCCTTCACAAGGATGCAGCGGCGGATTATCTCCCCCAGAAGCTCAGGCTCACGGGCCTTCACCCGGTTCCTATCCCGGACAAGGATCTCCATCAGCTCCTGATCACCGATCATGGCGGTCTTGAAGACCTCACCCATGCCGTTCCAGTACTCTTTTTCAGGAAGATCCTGTAAGAGTTCGGGGCAGATCCTCACCTCTTCGGCGGGGTAGAAGGACCCGATCATATTTTTGTAGACTCCCGCGTCAATACCGGTTTTACCACCCAGAGCGGCATCAACCATGGCCAGAAGGGATGTGGGGATAAGGACAACCCGGCAGCCCCTCATATAGAGGCTTCCCGCAAAGGCGGTCATATCGGTAACGACACCCCCTCCGGCGCCGCAGATAAGGGAGTCACGAGCCATACCAAGGTCCATCGCCTTTTTGAGAATAGTGTCCACTGCGGGCCACTGTTTGGCCTTCTCACCGGGTTCAAGAATGACCTCGGCACTCCCGGATGGCCGGGAAACCAGGGTGGCAGTATTTCTGTCGCCCACAAAAAGGGAGGTCTCGGCCGGGTAAAGCTCTTGTGGAGAATAGAGGGCGGCCCTGCAGGGAAAGCCTCCGAAGTTAAAATCTCTGATCGTTTCCATAACTACTCCCTTCTGCTCCCCGGCTTTGAAGACGGGACCTTAATCTGATTTTCAAAAAGTATAAAGAGTGAGACCCTTGTAGTAAATACTTGTGAAAGGGAAATGCCTGTGCTAATGTGTTGCCATGAAACAAAAATACATCTTAATTCTTCTATTTAGCATTTCAGCAAGCCTTGTTACGGCTCAGGAGACCCATGTTCTGGGCCGCTACGACATCAATATAGACGGAAACACCAAAGAGACTGCACTGATAAAGGAGATGGACCTCAAAGAGGGCGCAACCTTTGAGACCCTGGAGGACCTTCAGTACGCCGTTTCCCGGCAGGAGCAGGATCTGATCAACCTCAGGGTATTCAATGAGATCAGCCTGACCCTGGATGAGGGTTTCAAAGAGGGGGATTCCATAATCCATACGGTAAAGCTGGATGCCCAGGACAGCTGGACCATCTACCCCATTCCCTACCCCAAGTACAGCTCCAACGAGGGATTCCGTCTCGGTTTGAAGACCTACTACGACAATGCCTTCGGCAGTCTGAACAACCTCTATCTGGGAATGAATATCACCTTCAAGCAGGACAAGTACTATGATGAGTTCCGCGTAACCGAGTGGACCTTTAATCCCCAGCTCAACGAGGTAAAACTCGGTAATCTTGAATACGACTTCTCCTTTATGCAGCAGTACGCCATAGGCGAGAAGAAGGAAGATGGAGAGTTTCTGGAGCACTACAACTACCACAACACCGAACTCAGTGTCTCAACAAAGCTGGCCTTCGGAAACGACAATAAATTCTACTACAGAATGACTCCCAGTGTCGGTCTGAACTACGGCTACACAGGCCTCTACGACAAGAGCAGTGAGGAACCTCTCTATCTCGGCTTCAGCCACAGTGTCGGCTACAGCAGGGTGGACTGGTTCGGCAACTTCCGTGAGGGCCTGAGCGCCTCGGCGGGCAACAGTCTGAAGTATGTTATGGTTCAGGGGGCAAGCAACCAGTTCAAGGCCTCCATTAACGGTGACCTCAGGTGGTACAAGATCCTCAATTCCAGAATCAACTACTCCACAAGACTTTACGGAACAGTCGGCCTGAACGATGAACTTACCGGCCTTGGGGTGAACCTGAGGGGTGTTGAGGACAGCACCATGTTCGGCAGAAGCGGATATTTTCTGTCCAACGACTTTAATATTGCCGTAATCAAGTGGAAGGGCGTGGGTGAAGCCCAGTTCCAGCCCTTCTTTGATATCGGATTCACCACTCCCATGGATGGAAGCATTGAGTGGGACAGTGACCTCCGCTACAGCACTGGTGCGGACTTTATCCTCTATCTGGACAAGCTCAAGGGCCTTCACGCCCGCGCCAGCATCGGGGTGGACCTGAGCAGCGACCTGCCCTTCACAGATCTTGGAAAGTACGGACTCGAGATTTCAAGCTCCCTGGCCTACTAAGTCTTCCGCCCCTTAGTCCATCGGGCCATAAAAAAACTCCCCTCCTGGAAAGGTTCGGGGAGTTTTTTTGTTAAAAGAGACTCAAATTAGAGGATTAATAGGTCTGGTTGGAAAACCATGTCTGCAGTGAACTCATCCTGTGGTCGAAGGACTGATCAAGACGCAGGGTAATGCCGAAGGTCTCTCCGATTTTAAAGGCGGCCATGCTGTAGAATAGGAGTTCCTCATCACCGGGAATAATCACCATCTCGATGTGAAGACGTTCGCTTCTCAGGACAGGAAAGAGCTTGTATCTGATGGTCGTGGAATTCACCATGGACAGGCGGATTGCCTCATCACTGACGGTGAAGGTCACATCATACCAGGCCTTTCCGAAGGTTGTGTCCTTCTGATAAACCGAGTAGGTCTGGGGCTCTGAAGGAAGAGATGAGAAGACAGGGTCATCAACCTGCCTGCTGCTCTTTCTCTTCTCCACCACAAAGGCCTCTTCCAGATAGGGATACATCTCCCGGCGGCTGCCGGACCAGTATTTGATCCCCTCCATGGTGCTTACCTGAGAGATGCTCTGCAGGATATGAAGCATCATATCCTCGGGCTCCACATCGGGCAGGGGCATCCGGTAGAGAAGCTCAACGATACCGCCGGGTTCAAAGCTCCGGAGGTCCTTTTCTATAAGCCCCTTTTCAAGAATTGGCGGAAGGAGAGCGAGTTCAGAGGTCTCCTCCGTAAAGCTCAGTTCACGGTCGATAAAATTAATCCCCTCTTTCTCGGGAGGATGTTCCGCCATAAGGAAACCTGCTGACAGGATCAGAAACGAAAAAGCCAAAATTTTCTTGTTCATAGGCAGAATATAATAGATGAATTGCTTATGGACAAGGCTGTAAGGCTTAATGTAATATGTCTAAACGTAAGATAGTTAAATCAGGATTAAGGTTCAGCATGATAATTGGTAATCTGGTACTCGCTTTTTTCGCTGCCATTGTGGCTTTTCTTTTCAATCTTTATATTACCCCATACCTTATTCATCTATCGAAGAAGAAAAGCTGGTACGACGATGCAGAGGACGAGAGGAAGATACACACCGGCCAGATCTCCCGGCTGGGAGGTATTGGTATTGTTATTTCCTTTGTCATATCCGTCCTGATTTCCGTCTTCGGCATCAGCCGTCTGATAAGTTCGGACATTTCCTTCTCCCTTCCCGAAGAATTCCGTCCTCTTTTGATAATGGCGGCGGTTGTGCTGATATTTATCATCGGGGTTCTTGATGACTTTGCCAACCTGAGAGCCAGAGTGAAGCTGATCGGCCAGATCGCCGCAGCCCTGCTGTTAATGGCTGCAGGAGCCAACATCCCCTCCTTAACCATTCCCTTTACGGCAATAACCCTCAATCTGGGTTTTTTCGGCTATATTCTGACCCTCTTCTGGATTATCGGTGTGACCAATGCCATAAACCTGATCGACGGACTTGACGGACTTTCCGCCAGTCTGTCCAGTGTAGCCTGCTTCTTTTACGGACTGATCTTCCTGATAACAGGACAGTTCCTTCTCTCCTTTATAAGCTTTACCCTGCTGGGAGCCGTAATGGGATACCTCTTCTACAACTTCCCACCGGCAAAGATATTTATGGGAGATTCGGGAAGCCTGACCCTCGGTTTCATCCTGGCTCTGCTGCCCCTTTTGAACAGCACTGCAAACGGAGATATTCTGATTATGCCCATCGTCCTTCTCTCCATCCCCATTGCCGATGTTCTGAGTGCAATGTTGAGGCGGACCAGAAAAGGACTTCACTTCTTCAATCCCGACAAGGAACATATGCACCACAAGCTCCTGGACCTTGACCTGGATGCCCGACAGATTCTTTCGGTTGTAATGAGCCTGCAGATTATCGGCGGCCTCTCCACCCTCCTCTTCCACAGGATTCCCTCAGTGGTAAGATACCTGCCCGTCGGGATTGCGCTTCTCCTGGTCTTTATCCTCTTTCTCTACCTGCACTGGGACAGACACTACAGAAAAAAATAGCCCTGATATTCCTGACTCCTTACTTAGCAGGAGAAGAGCAGATGCAGTTTGAGATGAACAGGACTGAAAAAGATTGAGACAGAGATTTCCCTGAAATCAAATCAGATTGAAATCCAAGGGTTCTGAGGATGATAGACTGGTTTTTGAAATCAGCTAGAGGGTATCAGCTTTCGGGAAAAACGTTATCAAATCCTGTGATAATGTTCTTCACGAAGGGATCCACGATTCTGTAGATTCTTTTATTCCCCTCGGTCAGGGACTCTACGATCCCCTTGTCCTTCAGTACAGCAAGATGTTGTGATACAACAGGCTGGGGCTGATCCAGGCACTGCCACAATTCGGAAACACAGCAGTCCTGACGCTCAATAAGGCAGAGAATTTTCAGTCTCAGGGGATGACCGCAGACCTTAAGCTTCTTTGCATAACCGTCAATCAATTCTTCGGGGCAATTACATTTGTTTTCCATATATAGTAAAATACCAGAAAGTCATTGTTTATGCAATTAAAAATGATTACTTCCCTTATCAGCAATGAATATACCGGTTTTCCTTGATGGAAAACAGCTGTATCGGTTAGGATACATTCATGATATATCTGGACTGGGCGGCAACCACACCGCCCCTTGAAGACGTTCTTAAAGAGATGACTCTCACGGCCGGGGAGTACTTCGGCAACCCCTCCTCCATCCACTCGGAGGGACGAAAATCACATGAAAAACTGGAAGAGATAAGAACCCGCTGTGCTGCGGTTCTGGACTGCTCTTCCGAAAACCTTATATTTACCTCGGGAGGATCAGAATCGAATAACCTGATCCTTTCCACCCTCCTTACAAGACGGGACAAGGGCAGAATCATTGTCAGCGGCATTGAACACCCCGCCGTATGGGACCCTGCTCAGGCCCTCGGCAAACAGGGCTGGGAGATCAAAACCGTCAAACCGGCAGCCAACGGGCTTATCAGTCCGAAGAAACTGGAAAAGCTGCTGACTCCCGATACAAAGATGGTACTGATTATGGGTGTCCATAACGAGACCGGAGTGATCCAGCCCCTTAAGGAGCTGATCCGATGTGTCAGAGATTTTGAAACCGGCCGTCCCATACACTTTCACAGCGACCTTGTTCAGAGCCTGGGTAAGATCCCTCTCTCCCTGAGAGATCTGGACCTTGATTCCGCTTCCTTTGCCGCACACAAGATACAGGGGCCCCGGGGCATAGGACTTCTCTACCAGAAAAAACCTCTTGCCGGCCTCTACACAGGAGGAGGACAGGAGAGGGGAATCCGCCCGGGCACCGAGAACCTTGCCGCCGCAGCGGGAATGTGTCTGGCCATGGAGAGGGCTAAAAAGGTAGTGGAAGACCATCTTGAAGAGGCCTCCCAGCGGATGCAGATGCTGATTACCGGAATTAATGAGATTAAAGGGGCCAGGATACTTCCCGAGAGCCGCCCGGAAAATCCAGCGGACTTCTCCCCCTGGATACTGAATGTCAGCTTCCCTCCCCTTCCGGGCGAGGTACTGGTTAGAGTCATGGATGAGTCGGGCTTTGCCGTCTCCACAGGATCAGCCTGTTCCAGCAACAAGAAGAGCCGTACCCGGGCACTTGAAGCCATGGGCATCGACCATAAAACGGCCTTCAGCTCCATCAGGATTTCCCAGGGACCGGCGACCACCGACGATGAGATCAGAAACTTTCTGAAGACCCTGAAAGAACAGATCGGAATTGTAGGCCGGGCCGTCGGTTGAGACTGAACAAAACAGTATGAATCTGCTATGATGGCGGCTATGAGTGACTTATACCTGATAAAAATCGGCGAAATCGCCCTGAAGAAGGGCAATAAAGCCCTCTTTGAGAAACAGCTTAAAGCCAATATTAAGAAAATAATGCGTCCCCATCCTACCCGGGTGACCATCCGCAGCGGACGCTTCTATCTGGAAATCGAAGGGGTTTCCGAAGAGTATGTATGCGAAAGACTCTCAAAGGTCTTCGGTATAACCGGATTTACCCGTTCCTACAGCTGCGCAAAGGAGCTGGATGCCCTGGAAGAGAAGGCCTTTCTTGTGGCCTGGCAGAATATGGACGCCGGCAACGGAATGACCTTTAAGGTGGAGACCCGGCGTGTTGACAAGAGCCTCCCCATGGACAACTACGAGTTCTCCGCCGAGATCGGAGGACGGGTCCTGGATAAATTCCCCGAACTCAAAGTGGATGTACGGAATCCCGACTGGATTATTCATATGGAGCTCAGAGAGAAGGGCTATGTCTACGGCTACACCCACAAGGGACCCGGCGGACTTCCCGTCCACTGTGCGGGCAAGGGAATGCTCCTCCTCTCGGGAGGAATCGACTCTCCCGTGGCAGGATACCTGATGGCCAAAAGGGGAATGACCCTGGATGCGGTCTACTTCCACACACCTCCCTACACCAGCCCCGAATCCCTGGACAAGGTTAAGGACCTGGCAAAAATTCTTGCCCCCTGGTGCAGCGGTATCCACCTCTACACCGTACCCTTTACTGACGTACAGGTACAGATCAACCGCTCGGTACGCCCTGAAACAACGACCCTCCACTCCCGGGCTGCCATGATGAAGATAGCCCAGTCCATCGCTGAAAAGAGAGGGGATCTTGCCCTGATCACCGGGGAAGCCCTCAGCCAGGTAGCCAGTCAGACTCTGGAGAGCCTGGCCTACACCAACAGCGCCGTGGATCTGCCCGTGTTCCGTCCCCTTATCGGAATGGACAAGGAGGAGACCATCCTGATCTCAAGAAAGATCAAGGCCTTTGAGACCTCCATCCAGCCCTTTGACGACTGCTGTACCCTCTTCAGCCCCGACCACCCCGAGGTGAAACCGGACCTGAAGAAAACTCAGGAAGACTGGAAAACCATCGAAGATATGGACAGACTTCTTGAAGAGGCGGAAGCGAAGGCCGAGAAGATTTTCATTCCCGTATCGGGAGATATTGAAGATTAATTTAAAAAACCGTCAGATTCCCGGAGGAGGCTGACGGTTTTTTTTAAAGATGTGGAAACTCAGGACGCGCTTTTTGAGCTGTCTTTTGCCTTACTGCACCCTTCACATCCCGAAGATGCCTTGGGTGTCTTATCCTTGAGAGGCTTTGATGTGCTTGAGCTCTTTTTCGCATCGTTCACATAAAAACCGCTTCCCTTGAAAATAACACCCATGCCGCCGCCGATCAGCCGTTTCAGACTGTCCTGCTTACAGTCAGGACAGGTCTTGAGGGGATCGTCGGCCATGGACTGAAAATATTCGAACAGATGTCCGCAGTTTTCACATTTATAATCATAGGTAGGCATTTTGCGCGCTCCTGTATATTAGAGTTGTAAACCAAATATAATGATATTTTCTTACTGTGGCAACAGTTCCATCATATTCTGACGGGAATATTCTCTTTGTGCAGATAATCCTTGATTCCCGGCACCGTATAGTCGCCAAAATGAACCATACTGGCGATCAGTGCGGCATCTGCCTTGCCTTTGGTGAGAACATCCGCAAGGTGGGAGGGCTCTCCGGCACCTCCCGAGGCAACCACGGGTATCCCCACATTTTCCGAGATCAGACGGGTCGCCGTAAGCTCATAGCCCTCTCTTGTACCGTCAGCGTCGATTGAATTGAGAACGATCTCACCGGCACCCCGGGATTCGGCTTCCTTCGCCCAGGCAAGGGCATCCATTCCGGTGTGCTTCCGTCCGCCGTCAATCACAACCCTGTACCCCGAGGGCATGGCCTCATCGGCCAGGGCATCCATTCCAAGCACAATACACTGGTTTCCGAAGTGACGGGCCCCCTGGTTGATAATGTCCGGATTCCGCACGGCGGCAGAGTTGAGGCTGACCTTTTCGGCCCCCGCTCCGATAACCTTCTTCATATCCTCGAGGCTGGAGATTCCTCCTCCCACACAGAAGGGAATGAAGATGGTCTTTGCCACACGGCTGACCACATCGATCATAATCCCCCGCTTCTCAGCGGAGGCGGTTATATCGTAGAAAACAAGCTCGTCGACGCCCTGTTCATAGTACATGGCCGCCATCTCAACGGGATCGCCGATATCGATATTGCCCTTGAACTTGATTCCCTTTGTTGTCTTTCCATCCCGTACATCGAGACAGACAACTATTCTTTTCTGAAGCATTTTACTTTCCTTTCTTCCAGGGGAACAGAACTACATACCCAGCTCCCCTCACACCCTTAATAGGCGATAAAATTCCTTAAGATCTGAAGGCCCCACTCCCCGCTCTTCTCGGGGTGAAACTGGGTGGCCATCACATTGCCTCTGGCCACGGCTGCCGTGAACTCGATTCCGTAGTCGCTGGTACCGATCACATCCGCTGAGTCCGAGGGCTCCACATAGTAGGAGTGAACAAAGTAGAAGGACTTGTCCTGGGGAAGATCCTTGAAGAGAGGATGATTGCTGTGTTTGAGGGTGTTCCATCCCATATGGGGGATTTTGAGTCCCATTTCTGAAGAAAACTGCCTTACATTTCCGGGAAGGATGCCCAGACAGGGAGTATCTGACTCTTCGGAGTGATCAAAGAGAATCTGGGACCCCAGACAGATACCGAAAAGGGGTTTTCCGGAGGCGGCGAACTCTCTGATGACCTTGTCCAGAGATGTACTTTTGAGTCTTTTCATGGCCTGCGCCGCCTCTCCCACACCGGGAAAGATCATCTTGTCGGCAGCAGCCAGACGCTCATGGTCTGATGAGATAAAAAAATCGGCGCCAAGTTTCTCCAGGGCCGTCTCCACACTCTTCAGATTACCTGCATCGTAATCTACAACAGCAATCATTTTAATTCCTAAAAGGTAAAATATGGACTTTCAGTTTACTGAAAGGTTCTGAGACCTTCAAGTAGTCTCAATTATGAACTTCACCTTCGAAAAAAAACACTGCTTTTGAAAGTGACACAGTGTTCATATAAGATTTAATATATTAATAATGAATAATCTAAAAGTTTCGTTTATATTTATTATATGAAAACTAGGTATTTATCATTAATATTTCTAACTTGTATGGCTCTGTCGTCACTGACGGCCCAGTCAAACAGTGTTCTGGATGACTTCATTGTTCGAGATACAGCCGATGCCGGAACCTCACTGCTCCTGATTGCCCAGGCTACGGGACATCTGGATGACAGCGCAACCGTTGAAGATGGGCTAACCTGGGCTTTGCAGCAGAAATGGGGAAAGAAGCTTAAGAATATAAGCTCTTCGGACTCCATTACAACAGGTCAGTTCCATCTGGCTCTGTTTCAGAGTTTCTCCATCAGAGGAGGAATCTTCTATACCCTTTTTGGAACTCCTCGATATGCTGCGCAGGAAGCAGGGTATCAGGAATACGTCATCGGCACAGCCTACGTAAACCATAAAATGACCCCCGATGAGGTCCTCTCATCCCTGTCACTGGCACTGGAAAGAACGGAGGAAGAGTTATGAAAAAGATTCTGCTTATTCTGATGATCTACCTCCCAACCCTCCTCTCGGCCTATGAGCATACCGGAGGTGTCAGACTGGACCTGAACGCAGAGGGGCCCGATATTTACGGAACTGTTGCTGAGTTTACAACAACAGACAAGCTGAGCTTATGGTATGAAAGCAGCCTGAACGATCTGTTTAAATTCAGCTTTGACGGATCACTGGTCTATGATGCCAATGCCCGCATTGCAGCCGATTTCAATCAGGAACTCTCCTACCTCGGACTGGACGGTGAATTTTATCCAGAGCTCAACGCCCTCAATATGTATGGAAAGTATGCCGGCTTCAACTACCGTGCAGGACGGCAGATCTTTGCAGATCCCTCAGCCCTGATTATAGCTCATCCACTGGATGGTCTTGCAATATCAATGAGACTGGGACCAGGACTCCTCAGCACAACTCTTGGATATACCGGACTTGTCAACTCCAAGGCTTCTGACATCACAATGACCAGCAGTGATGTCAATCTGGCCAGTGACTCAGACTCCTTCTTCGGACCTTCCCGTATAATAGAGTCTGTCAGTTATACCTACCCAGAGATCCTCGGCCCCTATATGACCCTTACCGGCGGTATAACGGCTCAGCAGGACATGATCAAGGACGAAAAGATCTCCACTGGATCCGACCGCCTCCATACGGTCTACTTCCAGCTGGATATGGAGGGATTCCTCCTACCCGTCCTGATGTATGATACAAGCCTTGTATTTCAGACAGGAGCTCTGGGAGATCTTACATCCAACGGTTATCTCGGAGAATTCACCCTGTACTTTCTACCTGGAGGAACCAATTCCTTTGTTTCACTGGGAGCCCTTGTCAGTTCAGGAGAGAAGTGGGAAAACAGAGAGGACTACTATGGACAAAACGCCTCAGGATCTCAGAATCAGTTTATCCCCATATCCAATTCCGGGAGCAGAGGTTATGTCCTGGACCTGAATCTTGGGAATCTGACGGCCATTGAACTTCTTGTAAGCCTGTCGGGAAGTAACAGATTCGCCTTTGAACTGAGCACGACCACCCTTCTAAGGACGGTAAACGGACCTGTTTCTTCATCATTAATCGTAGATAACGGAGAAGACAGTCTCTTTATAGGACAGGAAGCCCTTATGGCCTTCAAATTCAGACCTGCATCGGACTTCGGCGCATCCATAAATCTGGGAGTGCTTGTACCTGGTGAGGCAGTAACCATCAATGAGGAGCTCGAACCCTTCCTGCCTGTTCTACCCAAAATTGGTTTTGACCTGTCTTTCAGTTTCTAGGAGGTTTTTATGAAAAAAACAATTTTAATTATTCTATGCCTTTTTATCACTGCATCTCTCTGGGCCGATGTGTCCATTACAGAAATTAAAGGAAAGGTAGAGCTTATGCTTCCCGGTTCCGGCAGCTGGAGCGCCGCTGGTGAGGGAGATACTGTACCTGCAGGTACAAGAATCTCCACAGGGTTCAACTCTACCGCAGTTCTTGTGGTAAACGGCGATACCAGAGTCAACCTGAAGGCTCTTACGAGGATCAAAATGGAAGAAGCCATCGCACAGAGTGACGGTTCCC
Source organism: Spirochaeta sp. UBA5339 (assembly GCA_002408085.1). Lineage (GTDB taxonomy): Bacteria > Spirochaetota > Spirochaetia > DSM-2461 > DSM-2461 > Oceanispirochaeta. The sequence continues at coordinate 355,803 of DHQL01000009.1, read as the reverse complement.
AGAATACAAGTCTTTTTCTGAGCAGCGGACGTCTTCAGGCTGATGTAAAAAAGAAGGAAGGCAGCTTCCATGATTTTAGAGTCAGTTCACCTGTTGCCACGGCTGCGGTAAGAGGAACAAGGCTGGATATGAGTCCGAGCCGCCTGACCGTCCTTGAAGGAATTGTACAGTTCTCATTGGGTGACTACAGCTTTACATTACAGCGTTCCCAGAGTGCAAAGATCACCATTGTAGGCAGCACCATGGGTTTAGACCCCCCAACTGAACAGGTTTTGGGAGGCAGAACGGTCAACACCAATACATCCCAGAACCGGAATATTGTAACCACATCCGGTTCACCGGGCTCAAAAGTGGGTTACGCCCTGATTGAGCTGAGATAGGAGGTAAATATGAAAAAACTGATATTACCGATACTGGCCCTGATCCTGTTGACGGCCTGTTCAAATATTACAGACCTGAGCGATACAGGCTATGCAAGAATAACCATCGGAGAGAGTTCCGGTGCCCGGTACATTGAAGATTCTTCAGCCATTGACTCTGCGGTAATGGGCTTTGTTGAAAAAGACAAACTCTTCAACTTTGCGGATGTGGAGAACATCACTGACTGGACGGGAGACTATCTTTTTACGGGAATACCTGTGGGAGACTACTCCTTTATGGCCATGCTTATGGATGATTCCGATGATATTATAGCCATGAAGATTCAGGGGGTTACTATAGAAGCGGGGCTGAATGTGATTCCTGTGGAGATGGGTCCCGGTTTTGAAATATCCATAAACGGTGACAGCTTCGATCTGGATGACTTGGGAGAAGATTTCACTCTATCCCTTGACGGCAATATTCTCACCCTGGGACTGCCTGAATCATACTTCACCGAGGGAATCACTCTGGATATCGAGTATAACAATGGAAGTTCCATTACAATGCTTAACTTTGACGGGAGTGAAGGAGGATATGAATATACAGATGGAGATGGACTTTTTCAGATTATTCTGGGTTCATCACAGAAGAAATTCCGACTGGACATGCTTTCCTCCGATGACATAACTGTAACTACCTACAAGATTATCCTGAAAGAGATCTAATCCGCCTTGAATCCCGAAAGGAAGTGGCCCCATGCTGATGGGGTCATCTTCCAGTTATCCAGCATTATTATTGAATCATGAATCTTCAGTTCCATCTCATTCAGTGCCTGTCTCTCTTCTGCTACAGGGGAGAGCCCCAGTGTTCCCGCCAGAAAGAGCCTCAGTCCCAGTGCCCACATACGTGTATTCCGGGCATCGGCAAAGCGCAGCTCGCCACTGAGTCTGTACTGCTCTGATTCGCCTACAGGGCTCAGGAATCCTGCAAAGGAGCTGCCTGCTGGTACAGAGGGCAATCCAGCCGGCATGGGAAGACGGCTCATATCGGGAAGATAGAACATCACGGCACTATCGCCGCTCTGCCACCACTCCAGGTCAGACTTTGGAAGGACGGTCTTTTCAGGTTGATTCAGAAAGTCAGCCTGCAAACTGTCCAGCCTCTCCTCCCCGCTAGTTGCAAGGAGGGTGTTTTTGTACATGGTGTCGGCGAGGATATCCATGGGACCGCGGTAGGTCTTGTCCTCTTCCTTTGCCCAGTCCTTTGAGCGTCTCAGGGAGTGGCGGACAAAGACGGCGGGATAGTCTCCCTCCATCTTGCCGGAGAACTCCAGTGAGTCACCGAAGCTGGCGGAGACTACCGCTGTTCGGGTACGCTCCAGGGCGGGCATGATCTGCCCCTCCTCCACCGGCATCAGCTCCTGCAGAACCTCCAGAACAAGCTCCGGATGCTCCGAGGGGCGGGCCAGCAGGTAGAAGTCATCATCCTCGGGCAGCACTGCCAGGGGATCCGCATCAATTCTCTCTACAGGGGCTGTTGTAGTACAGCCCGGCAGAAGTAAAGCAAGAAGTAGTAGGCTCAGTGCCGGGAGGATGTACTTTTTCATTCTGATCAGGCCTTCTCCAGAGCAATATGACAGGGTTCGTCATCGCCGCAGCTTCCCTCGGCGGCTCCGTCCTTCATCTCCCAGGTCCAGGATTCACCCAGAGTCTCGCTCAACAGGTGATCTTCAAAGGCGCTTACTGCAGCCTTCACGGAGTCAGAACCGTGGATAAAAAGATTGATCCGGTCGGTAACTTCCAGACCGCTCTCCTTTCGGAGGTTCTGGATGCTTCTGACAATATCACGGACCATGCCTTCCTGCAGAAGCTCTTCTGTGATCTCGGGATCAAGGGCAATGGTGAGATCTCCCTCGTTGAGGACCTTGAGGTTCTCCTTTTCGGATCTATTGATCACGACAGACTCGGAGGTGATGTCGATGGAGCTGTGTTCAGCACCTTCAAACTCGACACTCAGGGTGGCGCCTTCCAGGAGGGAGAGAATCTCTTCGGAGCTGAGCTCCTGAATCCGTCCCGCGGCGGCCTTCATATCCTTTCCGAGCTGTTTACCCAGAACACGGAAGTTCGCCTTTACAGAGTACTCTACAAGGTCTTCCTCGTTCTCTCTGAAGTAGACCTCCTTCACGTTGAGCTCTTCGGCGATGATGTCTTCCATCTCACGGAGAATCTTCTTCTCCTCGGCGTTTCTGGTTACCAGGTGCATCGCCTTCAGGGGCTGTCTTGTCTTCAGGTTGTGCATCGCTCTAAGAGCTCTACCCATGGAAACGGCCTGCTGGGTCAGCTCCATCTTGCGCTCAAGGATCTGATCACGGTCTTCCTCTTTTGCCACGGGGTAGTCACTGAGGTGAATACTCTCGGGCATGGAGTCGGTTCTCAGGTTCTGGTAGATCTCCTCGGTCACAAAGGGGATGAACGGGGAAGCAACCTTCACCAGGGTGATCAGGGCATGCCACAGAGTACCGTAAGCCTGCATCTTGTCACCGTCGTTCTCACTCTTCCAGAAACGTCTTCTTGAACGGCGGATATACCAGTTGTTCAAGAGGTCGATAAACTTCAGGATCGGCTCGATGGCCTTCTGGATATCGTAGGCATCCAGCTGGGCTGTTACATCCTGAACCAGGTGGAGGGTCTCCGAGAGAATCCACTGGTCAAGGGGGTTATCAGGATTCGCCGGGGGCTCTGAGGGAGCCGCACCGTCGATATTGGCGTATGTTACAAAGAAGCTGTAGGAGTTCCACAGAGGGATGATAATGCTCTTGAGAACCTCTTTCACACCGTCGTCGGAGTACTTGAGGCTCTCGGCCCGTACTACGGCGGAGTTCATCAGGAAGAGACGCAGGGCATCGGCACCAAAGTTGTTGATAACCTCCATGGGGTCGGTAAAGTTCCTCAGGGACTTGGACATCTTCTTTCCGTCCTCCGCCAGAACCAGACCGTTTACAACAACGTTTTCAAAGGCGGGAGAGTCAAAGAGACTGGCCGCCAGAATGGTCAGTGTGTAGAACCATCCGCGGGTCTGGTCCAGGCCTTCGCAGATAAACTTGGCGGGGAAGTTGGCCTCGAACCACTCCTTGTTCTCGAAGGGGTAGTGAACCTGTGCATAGGGCATGGAACCGGACTCAAACCAGCAGTCCAGAACCTCGGGAATACGTCTCATTGTACCCTTACCGCAGGAACATCCCCAGGTGATATGGTCTACAAAGTGCTTGTGGAGGTCGGTCACCTCTTCTCCGGACTTCTCTTTAAGCTCGGCACGGCTTCCGATACACTCGCGCTTCTCGCACTCGTCGCACTCCCAGACGGGAATGGGGTTACCCCAGTAGCGGTTACGGCTGATGGCCCAGTCACGGGCGTTCTCAAGCCACTTTCCAAAGCGTCCCTTCTTCAGGTGGTCGGGAACCCAGTTGATCTTGTCGTTGGCCGACAGCATCTTCTCTTTAACTTTGCCGATATCCACAAACCAGGAACCTACGGCCTTGTAGATCAGGGGGCTGTCGCATCTCCAGCAGTGGGGATAAGAGTGAAGGATCTGATCTCTCTTGACCAGTTTCCCCTCCTCTTTGAGTCTGTTGATAATGTCCTTGTCGCAGTCCTTAACAAAGCGGCCCTGGTAGTCGGGAACCTCTTTGGTAAACTGACCCTCGTCGTCAACGGGGCAGACCACTTCGATGCCGGTGTCCTTGAGAACGGCGTAGTCCTCTTCACCGAAACCGCTTGCAGTATGAACGATACCTGTACCGTCCTCAGTAGAGACATGATCGCCGGTAAAGACCTTGTAGGCCCCCTGGTCCTTTCTGTCCAGAAAATAGGGAAAAATGGGCTCGTATGAGAGACCCTTGAGGTCCTTACCCTTTTTGGTCCATATGACCTCATAGTCTTCTTCACTCTTATAGTAGGAAGAGACCCGTTCGGCAGCGAGGATGTAGTTCTCGTCTTTGTCTTTAACCTTGACGTAGTCAATCTCGTCCCCTAAAGATAGGGCGAGGTTGGAGATCAGGGTCCAGGGAGTGGTGGTCCATGCCAGGAAGTAGGTGTTCTCTTCACCGGGAGTCTCATCAATAGCCTTGAACTTGATTGTGATGGCAGGATCGTTTACATCCTTGTATCCGCCGAGATTGAGCTCGTGGTTGCTCAAGGGTGTTGAACAGCGGGGACATGTGGGGAGGATGTAGTGCCCCTTGTAGACAAGGTCCTTCTCCCACAGAGACTTCACAACCCACCAGATGGACTCCATATAGTCGGGGTCCATGGTCTTGTAGTCGTGATCAAAATCGACCCAGCGGCCCATTCTTGTGATAATCTGACGCCACTCTTTTGTAAAGCGGAGAACGATGGAACGGCAGGCCTCGTTGAACTCGCTCACGCCGTACTTTTCGATCTCTGTCTTACCGGAGATACCCAGTTCCTTCTCCATTTCGTACTCAACCGGCAGACCATGACAGTCCCAGCCGAAACGACGCTCGACTCTCTTGCCCTTCATGGTCTGGTAGCGGGGAATAATATCCTTGAGAGTACCGGGAACAAAGTGGCCGAAGTGAGGAAGGCCGGTAGCAAAAGGAGGACCGTCATAGAAGACATAGTCCTCGGCGCCTTCACGCTCAGAAATGGATTTCTCAAAAATAGTATTCTCTTCCCAGAATTTCTGAATTTTCTCTTCCATCTTTGGGAAGTCAACTCTGGGATCTACAGGGGTGTACAAAACAGTTCTCCTCATTTTGTCTCCGCCGGCATCTGGATGAGCGGCGGCAGGGATTCAGCTACGCCGGTCAAAAAAATGAAGGCATACTGATAAATATGGGGGTTATTTTACTGTAAAGGCGGCTTTTTATACAAGGTGAAAATGCGACTGTGATTCCCCTTTCAGGAAGCCGGCATAGATCTGCCTGAAAGATGCATCGAATGGAAAAAGATTATTTCTTCCGGATTGTCACATCCAGAGACGGATCGTGTCTGAAGATCTCTTCAATCCTCTCGTAGATTTCAGAAACTTCATTTGTATTGGGGAGATGATAGTCAAACTTAACCTTTACTTTTTTTCCCGATGACCTTACCTCAAGCATACTGCTGGCCTCTCCGACAAACACCTTAAGCCGGTCAAGAGAATCGGGCTGAAAATGCTTCTTGCTGAAGCTCATGGAGACTTCAAAATGCAAAACAGAAGGAGGGGACATTCCGAAGCTGAATTTGTTTAGAATAAACATCAGGATTCCCAGAAACAGAGCCAGTACGGTAGCATGAATGTAGAATGCCAGACCGCAGGAAATTCCAACGACAATGGAGAGAAAGAGGAAGGACATATCTATGGTGCTTCTGACCGCCGTTCTGAAACGGACAATGGACACGGCACCGATCAAACCGAAGGCGACAACCATATTGGATGCGATCATCATCATGGCCCCGGTCATAATCACACCCACGTAGATAATGGAGTGCATGATCACATGGCAGTCTTCCTTGTCGGAATGAAGACTTTTATAGGCGAAAGAGAGGAAAAGAGTAAGAACAAAGGAAAAACCGAGTCTCGAGAGACTCGCAAGAATTGAGAAATCGTGGAAATTGGAGACAGAAGCTCCCATTTTAAAAAACTCAAACATTATTACTTCCTTTATACCTATATAAATCAAACCCGGAATACCCCGGATTCAGTGACATCATTGATTATCATTAAAAAACAGGAATAATCAAGAGAACAAAAAATTCATATTTCCATCTCAAGACGCAGAAGCCCTCCCTTATCCTGAGCTATATAAAAAAAACCTTCTGAATCAACAGCGATCCCCTCCTGGGTCTCCCCTGGAAGGGGAATATCCCACAAAAGGCCTTCTGTCAAAGAGTAGCAATAAAGCCTGTTCTTCCTGTCACTTATAATATAATAGCATTGTTCATTATTCACAGGGAAAATTCCTGCCTGATCAACAATTCCTGTTTCAATAAATCGTCCATCAGGCTCCAGGGTCTCAGAATCCAGGAAAAGGATGCCCGCCTTCTGCTTCTTTAATTTTCTGACCTGATTGACCAGAAGTATACTGCCGTCGGGATGAGTCGAGATACCTTCAAAAGCTCCAAACTCCCTTGTAATATTATGCTCTGAGAGCGGCTCCAGGGATATTGGCTCCAGTTTAAGAATCTGAAAGTTGTTCTCATCCAATACATAGAGCACCCCATCCAGTAGAACGACCCCTTCAAAATCCCGGTCGGGAAAGAAAACATGGTTTAAAACAGTTCCATCCAGGGATATTTCGGCAACATCCCCTCGATCTCCGACAACAAAGAGGGTATTCCCTTCGGGATTGTAACAGAGTCCCGATGGCTCCCGGATCTCTGAAAGTTTATACATCTGAACTTCTTTTAGCCTGCGGGAGTTTTCAGAAAAGACCAGAAGAACTGTATGAAATAGAAAAATCCCGATCAGGCTGTAGATAAGAGGCTTTTTCAAAGGCTCTGTCTCCTTTTTTACCATTTAGCTGAAATCCCAGTCCGGATTACTGTCGATCACGTCAGCCGGCCTGTCGTCAAAGAAGTCAAGGAGATAGTTGAACTCGCTGATAAAGTCACTGTAATCACCGTATGGCTCCACCTCCGCTGCCTTTTCCAGCACACCGTACAGATCGACCACATAGTCATAAGCGAAATCAAGCATATCGGTGTAACTGCCAGGCATGGAATCTGTAAAGTATGCCTTCATTTTAGCGGTATATAGATCCTTGAATACCGAGGACTCAAGCATTCTTTTAGTAATGAGATTATTCCCGCCTATCTCGGAGTAGCGGTATCCCGCGTCACTGTCCCAGGGCAGTATGGTAAATCCCTCATCATAGAAGTAGATATAGTAGTTTCCCCTGTCCACATCCCGTATGCCGAAAAAGTCCCGTACAACCATATAGTCGGCCATGCCCTCAAAATCCGCAACACCGGGAGTCTCGATCCAAGCGACCCACTCCTCTGTGGTCATATTATTGGCATTGACAAAGAGTCTGTTGAACAGAGAGAAATCACTGTCATCGGGAAACTTCTTCTCGCTCTCTGAATTGATATCCCCGTTCTCTGCAGGATACTCAAAGTCAGCCTTGAAGAGCTGCCCCTTTGAATCACCGTAGGCGTCATTCAAGTCTGTATTGTAGAGCTGCACAACATTGTAATAACCCCAGTAGTCATCATTGATATAGAGGGCTACGGGATCAAAAGTCGGACAATGAATCCCGGCAAAGTTATAAGCTGCCATGGCCAGACCATATTGGAACCAGACATCCGCCCCGGCATCCAGGGCATAGCGGACGGCATCGTCCCCTTCTCCAAGCTCGATGGTATAGGACTTCTTTGGTCTGTACCGGGAGGAGTTTCCCCTGATCCGGATCATACCCCGATCCTCATCAAAGGGATTGGCCCTGTTATCTTCGAATTTCAAAGGAGCCCATCGACCGGTAAGCACACTGTTTCTCAAGGTGGTATGGTTCTCCTGGGTCAGATAGATCCTGAAGCTCTTCAGGTCTCCCGTATCAGGACCGGAACTCTTAGAGAAACCTACGAAGTTCCCGCAGGAAACCAGAAGGGTAAGGATCAGTAGCGGTAACGCAAGCTTGCGGCCCATAGCAGTTCCAGTCCAGTGGTCAGATCAGGATCATAGTAGATATTGGTCCTGATTCCGGCATCGGTGTGTATATAGAATGATTTTCTTAAAGCAAAGCGGCTTCCCAGCTTCACATCGGTGGTGGAAGATTCGGGGACCTCTATGTCGTGCATCGTATAGGTTGCCCCCACAGAGGGAGTCCATGTATTGCGGCCGTTCTTTCCAAAAGGGACGTTATAGGAGAGGTATGCATCAGACGCCCAGAAATGAGACCAGGTCTTGGCACCTCCGGGATAGTGGGTGTTTCCACCGGGATCGCCGATGTTCTTGCCGAAGCTCACATCCCACTTGTAGTTCCACTTCTCCTTGACGTCTCCATTGGCGGCATAAGCATTGAAGTAGTAGTAAAAGGATTCAGGATCATGGGGATGTACAAAATATATGACCGAAGCAATAGCTCCAAGATCGGTTTTCCCCATGGCATAATTGATATTGGAATCAAACATAAAGGTGGAGGTTGTAGAGCTGAAATAGGCTGAACTCTCCCCTCCCCAATTACTGTCGCCGATATCATAGCCGTAGGTGACTCCCAGTCCGGCATCTGAGTACCATCCCATTTCACTGAGCCTGTTGTTAATAAAGCTGGAAAGGACGAAGGGAGACTCAACAGCCTTCAACCCGTCCTCATATACCAGGGTATTTTCATACATCCCGAATCGGATATGGGAGTTGCCAAAGGAGTAGTCCGCATAGAGCTCCTCCAGCTTGAACTTCCTCATATCCGCCTGGATCTTCAGCTTCATCTCCCAGTTTTTAGTTGGATAGAAGTAGAAGCGAAGCTTGGCCCCAATGTCATAAAAATCAGCAAGCACATCCTCTGAGTTGGACTTCAGATAGAGGTCTGCACCAAAGTCCAGTTTCTTACCAATTTCCTCTTTTGCGGCAAGGGGTGCCAGCAGAACAAGGAAGAATATAAACGCAGAAGCAATTCTCTTTTTAATCATTCACCATTTCCCGGATAATTATCTTATAAACTATGACAGCAGGTACTGACACATGCTCTTCAGTCCGCTCATCTTCTTATCGAGGATTCTCTTATAGTTCTGAAATCCCCTTTCACAAAAATCCTGATAAAGTTCATCATCTGTAAGCATCTGAAACATCCTTGTAGCCAGTTCCATTTCAGAATAGGTATCGAAAAAGAGAACAGAGTTTCCCAGAACCTCAAACAGGGCAGTATTGGATGCTGCAATAACAGGAGTCTTGAACCTCTGAGCCTCGATGGGAGGCCCGCCAAAACCTTCATTCATGGTAGGATAGACAAGGGCATAACAGTGCTGATAGAGGCTGTTCAGAGTATCCCCGTCTATGTATTCATAGAATACAATATCCTTGTCCTTTATCTGCCTGAAAGGATTTCCCGCAGAAATCCCTGTGATAACCAGTTTAATATCGGTCTTATGATTCTTTTTCAGATATTGAAAAGCCTTAATGGCCCTGTAGGTATTCTTGATCCAACGGTTGCCGCTGACCACAAGAAAGTACTTTCCATTTTGGACAGGTTTACGGATCTCAGGAATGCTCTCTTCCAGAAAGATAGGAGGATAGAAGACTTTAACCTTGTCGGGATCTGTAATACCCAGATTAAGCATTATGCTTGCCCTGCTGTGATTGCTGACAGTCAGTATGGAAAAATTGTCGCAAATCTTGAAGGCTTCTTTCGCTTTTTCAACCTTGAAAGCCATGGTTCTCTTTTTGAAGAGTACCTTCATCAGAATCCTTATCTTATCCTTAAGGGACTTTGTATATTTGAACTCACTGATATCCCAGTGTTTTTCGATTCCCCGAAGTCCGTGAATTGTAAAAACAAAATGAATATTCTTCAGCCTCAAGGATCTTAACGTAGGCGGCATGGAAGTATAGAAGCGCTCAATCTTGTATTTTTCGATAAGACCGGGAATCTCTTCAATCTGCTCAATTTCAACCAGCACAACATTTGAAGAAGCATAGTCCAGAAAATCCGGATTCAGATCCCTCCCCTTCTGGTAAAAGGCAACGATCTTGTCTTCAGGTTTCGCCATCTCACAAAGATATTGAAAGACAAAGCCTGCAAAATTTGCCCCGCCATTATATTTTTCATTTTTCTTGGGTTGTGATGCCATCAGGTCGTACAACAGATTCATATTCCACTCCAGTTAATAAGAAGCAATAGTTTGATAGAGCCATCATAATAGACAAATACTGTTTTTACAATCAAACCATGAACCGAAGAAACAGGATTCCAACATCAATTAGTCAAATAGAGCTGTTTCCCCATTACTGGTTATTATGTATTATGAAGTGTTTTCCATTATTTTCTTAAAGGTGAAATATGATAGTTAGAAGCAAAGCTCCACTGAGACTGGGACTGGCAGGCGGCGGGACCGACCTGAATACATATTGCGACAGATTCGGGGGGTATGTACTGAATGCATCCATCTCCCTCTATGTCCACTGCACCATTAAGGTGACAAATAACAACAGGATTTTATTCAGTGCTCAGGATATCAATGAGTCTATTGAAATGGACTCCAGTACTCATCTGGAACTGAACAACCAGATGGACCTCTTTAAAGGCGTATACAACAGGATCGTCAAAGACTATGTAAAAAGGCCCCTCAGCTTTGAGCTATACACATACTCGGAGGTTCCCAGCGGGAGCGGTCTGGGAGGAAGCTCCACCCTGGTTGTAGCCATTATCAAGGCCTTTGTAGAGTGGCTGAACCTGCCTCTTGGAGAGTACGATGTAGCAAGACTTGCTTTTGAAATTGAAAGAGAGGACATTGGCATTGTCGGAGGTGCTCAGGACCAGTATGCAGCGACCTTCGGCGGATTTAACTTTATGGAGTTCTATGATGACAAACGGGTTATTGTAAATCCCTTAAGAATTAAAAACTGGGTTATCGATGAACTGGAAGCATCCATGGTTCTCTACTACACCAATATAACCAGACAGGCCAGTCAGATTGAGGATGAAAAGAAGTCGCTTCTATCCAATCAGAAGTCTCTTGAGCTGATGCATGAGGTTAAAAAGGACGCCTCTTTGATGAAGGAGTACCTTCTGAAAAACAACCTGGCAAAGTTTGCCAAAATTCTCGGAAAGTCCTGGGAAGCTAAAAAGAACGTCTCCCACTCCATAACAAATGATGAAATTGAGAAGATCTACAATCTGGCCATTGAGAACGGAGCCTACAGCGGCAAGGTAAGCGGTGCCGGGGGCGGAGGTTTTATGTTTTTTATGGTAGACCCCATAAAAAAGACAAACCTTGTGAATATTCTCAACAAAGAAAAAGGGGAAGTCATGAACTTCAACTTTGTAAAACATGGAACAAAGGGATGGAAATGCTAAAGCCAACCCAACAGCTGTACAGGCATTACAGCTTCCGAAAACCACTAATAAAGGATTACCTATGACAGCAATAGTACTCGCAGGAGGCTTTGGAACCAGACTGAGATCTGTTGTATCCGATGTACCGAAACCGATGGCCCCCATTAAGGACAAGCCGTTTCTGACTTATATTTTCGACTACCTCAGCAGAAACAGTATTGATAAAGCAGTTCTTTCTGTTGGATACAAATATGAGCTGATAGAGGAGTACTTCGGCAGCAAATACAATGGTATAGACATTGTTTACAGCGTAGAGGACACTCCCCTGGGCACGGGAGGAGCTATCCGAAAAGCCCTTTCTGTCATTGATGATGAATTCGTCTTTGTACTCAACGGTGATACGATTTTCGATATTGATCTCCAGGATCTGGAAAAACAGTTCAAAAAAAACGATTCAAAGCTGGTTCTTTCACTTAAGCCTGTCAGCCGGAACAGCAGATATGGATCAGTAGAGATCGATTCCGAGAATACCGTCACTGCATTTATAGAAAAGAAAGAGTCAGGGGATGACTCATTGATCAACGGAGGTGTCTACCTGGCACGTTCAGATATCTTTAATTCCTTCGATATGCCCGAGAAGTTCTCCTTCGAAGACTTTATGCAAAATCATTTTGATGACCTGAAAGCAGCCGGGGTCGTCTTTGACGGTTACTTTATCGACATCGGAATACCCGAAGATTTTGAGAGAGCGAACAGAGAGTTATGAATAAAGCACTGTTCCTCGATAGAGACGGAATCATCAATATAGAAAAGAACTACGTCTACAGGATTGAAGACTTTGAGTTTACAGAGGGTATTTTCGACCTGTGCAGATGGTTCCAGAACAGAAACTACCTGATCTTTGTTATCACAAACCAGGCCGGTATCGCCCGAGGCTTCTACACCGAAGACGACTTGAAGATTCTCACTAACTGGATGACAAAACAGTTTCACAACGAAGGAATCACTATTTCAAAAACCTATCACTGCCCTCACCATCCGGATTTCACCGGTCTCTGCAGATGCAGAAAACCGGAACCGGGCATGATCCTGAAAGCAAAGGATGAGTACGACATTGACCTGAAAGGGTCCGTGATGATCGGCGACAAGATATCTGATATTGAGGCATCCAAAAATGCAGGAGTTGGTGTATCCCTTTTAACAAGCGAACTGCAGCTTCTGACAAAGATTATATTGGATTAAAAACCGAAATAAATCAAAAGCACAGACTTATTATAAAAAGGAGTATCCTACACTTCAGGATCCTCGCATATTTACACTTGGTAAAGTCGATTAAACTCTCCCCTTAATTTTATCTGAAATACATACGGCAAATCCTGTAGGAGCTACAAAAAGGAAGAGCAGACGGTCAGATATTCGATCAATACGTTTAAACATCTCATGAAAACGCAGGCCCATATGATGTGAATATCTTATATATGACACAAATGTCTGCAATATAAAAAGATATTTATATTTCTTGACAGCATTCTTCGGGATATGGTGAATATATTTATTGATACGTCTTTCTGCATAAAACTGGCGCCCCTTTATAAAACGAAGCTTTTTGGTTTTATACGACAGAGAGTTCTTTTCTCCACGGTAATAGACAAGGCAAATATCTTCAAAACAGTAAACTTTATATTTTTCAGCAATATCGAAATAGGTTGCTGAATGAATCACATGCTTATCCACCTTATCATAATAAGGGAACTCAAGCATAACCTGAGTTTTAAAAAGCTGACTCTGATCTCTCATGATACGGTATACAAACTGTTTCTCGTAGTAGTCACAGATAAGAGGATCTGAAGGATAATGGTTGCCGACGAAAATACCATGCTGATCTTCACAGTGTGTCATCAAAACCCCGATTTCATCTTTAAGAGCCGGGTCAATTGCATCCCACTGCTTCATAAAGTGTTCAAGGGCGTAAGGCTTGAGGGCATCATCTGCTCCGATATCCATAAACCAGTAACCTTCCGCCATTCGTGCACCCTGATTTGTTGCAGCCATTTTACCCCTGTTCTCAGGGAACTTATGATAGCGGATAGGAAAGAAGGGTTTTTCTTCTATCCAGGATTGTACAAGCTCTTCAGTGTTATCTTCAGAACCATCATCTACAATAATCCATTCAAAATCTTTAAAAGTCTGTTCCTTCAGGCTCTCATAGACTCTATGTATATAACATCCATAGTTATATGTTGCAGTGGCAACTGTTATCAGCGGCATCATTCTTCCTTTTGAAGATCAGTTCTATCCTGATAATCATCCATTTTTTATTTCTCAAGATTATAATGTAGATGTTCAGATTAATCTACAAAGATAAATCTCCCCATGACTATTTCTGGGGTCAATACTTCAATTGTGTTGACACATTATAATAATGGATTATCATAACTGAAAAATGATCTATATAAAAAGGACAAACCCTTCGGGACTCAATCATTACAAAGCCTTTAGAAAGATGTATAACTTATTAGGCTCTATAAGCGACCACGGGGATAGTTGAAAGAATATCAACTAGCAATTAGTATAATTCATAGCAAACAGGAGCATAGAATGAGTATAAGATTTGGCATCGTCGGATGTGGAAGGATCTCAAAGAAGCATATTGATGCAATTTCATCAATAAAGGATGCCGAGCTGGTATCAGTATGTGACCTAGATTCAAAAAAAGCAGAAAAACAGTCCTCATATGCAGGTAATGTACCTTTTTACACAAGCTATGATGATATGCTGAAAAGTGAAAACATTGATGTCGTCAATATTTTGACTCCAAGCGGTCTGCATTCCAAGCATACAATCGATATTGTAAGTAAGTATAAAAAACATATTGTTGTTGAAAAACCCATGGCTCTACTTCTGAATGAAGCCGATGAAATGATCAAATGCTGCGATGAAAATGGTGTTAGACTTTTTGTTGTTAAGCAAAACAGATACAACCTTCCTGTTATGAAGCTGAGGGAGGCTGTTGAACAAAATCGTTTCGGTAAACTTGTCTTGGGCTCTGTTCGTGTACGCTGGTGCCGTCCTCAGGAGTATTATGACCAGGATCCATGGAGAGGGACATGGGAGCTTGACGGCGGTGCATTGACTAACCAGGCGTCTCACCACATAGACCTGCTGGAATGGATGCTGGGAGAGCCAGTTTCTGTTATGGCGAAAACAAATACATTTCTAACAGATACGGAAGTTGAAGATACGGGAGTGGCAATTATTAAATTCAAGAATGAAGCCCTCGGTATAGTAGAAGCAACGACTGCAACAAGACCAAAAGATCTGGAAGGCTCAATATCCGTATTAGGTGAGAAAGGCAGTGTTGTTATCGGTGGTTTCGCTGTTAATAAAATGGAAACATGGAACTTTGCCGACTGCAGTGATGAAGAGAATTCCGAAGTACTAAAAGAATATGCTGAAATGCCTCCTAATGTATACGGTTTTGGTCATCAGAGGTATCTTGAGCATGTTATAGACTGCATCGAAAACAACAAAAAGGCGTTAGTTGACGGACTGGAAGGCAGAAAGTCTATCGAATTGATTAATGCAATTTACGAATCTGCGGAAACCGGGAAAGAAGTGTTCCTTCATTTCCAACCCAGAAGAAGCAGGCTTGGCAGAAAGCAGCATGACTGATATACATCCCACTGCGATTATCTATCCCAATGTAGAGTTGGGAAGCAATATTAAAATAGGCCCTTACTGCATTATTGGAGAATCTTCAAAAGGCAAGGACTCTGACAGAACTGTAATTGGTGACGGAGCCGTTATCAGAAGTCACTGTGTAATCTATAGCGGCAATATTATCGGGGAAAATTTCATGACCGGCCACCATGTTGTTATCCGGGAAGACAACACTATTGGAAATAATGTCAGTATTGGCACCCAATCATGCATTGAGCATCACATTTCGATTGAAGACGGTGTCAGAATCCACTCACAGGTGTTTGTCCCTGAATTTACAATCCTGGAAGAAAGTGCCTGGGTCGGGCCCAATGTTGTCTTTACAAATGCCAGGTATCCTAAAGGCAAAAATGTAAAGCAGACTCTAGAAGGCGCTAAAGTTAAGAGCAATGCCAAGATTGGAGCTAACTGCACAATCCTTCCCGGGATAACCATAGGAGAAAATTCCTTGATTGGTTCTGGCAGTGTTATAACCAAAAATGTTAATTCAAAATCTGTAGTTGTCGGCAATCCCGGTGTTTCGATTTCTACGATTGATTCTATCGAGGAGTATAATTAATGAAAGTTCCTTTTATGAACTTGTCTGATTCGATTAGTCCCATCAGAGATGAAATTAATGAAACAATTAAACGGATTATTGATAATACCAATTTTATCGGCGGTTCTGAGATTGATAGCTTTGAATCTGAATTTGCTGCATTCTGTAATACCGATTTTTGCGTAGGGTGTTCAAATGGAACAGATGCATTAGTTCTCGCTCTGAAGGCTCTTGAGATAGGACCTGGGGATACAGTTCTTGTACCTGCAAACACTTTTATTGCAACCTCTGAATCAGTAACCTTCGTCGGAGCCTCAGTTGAATTCGTTGATGTAATAAAGAACCACTGGACAATTGACCCGCTAGAAATTGAAAAGATACTTGAAAAGGATACAGAAAAAAAGATTAAAGCAGTCATCCCTGTACATCTGTATGGTCAAATGGCTGATATGCCGGCTATCAGAAAACTGGCTGACAAGTATGATATCAAAATAATCGAAGACTCAGCTCAGGCTCATGGAGCGAAAATCAACGGAAGAGGTCCTGGTTTATGGGGTGATATTGCAACATTTTCCTTCTATCCCGGCAAAAACCTGGGGGCCTTTGGTGATGCGGGTGCCCTGGTAACAAATATTGAAGAGTATGCCGTGAAGGCAAGAGCCTTTGCAAACCATGGCAGAATGCCGGGGCAGAAATATGAGCATGATTTCCAGGGTTCCAATCTCCGCCTGGATGCTCTGCAGGCAGCAATCCTTAGAGTAAAACTCAGGATGCTGAACAAAGAAACTAAAAACCGTATAAATCTAGCCAAACGTTATACTGAAAAACTGAGTAGAATTGATTCTCTGTTGTTACCCGTTGAGAATGAAAACAGTGATTCTGTATATCACTTATACGTAATTCACTGTGAAAATCGTGATGAATTGAAACAGCATTTAAGCGATCACTCGATTTCTTCAGGCATACACTACCCCATTCCTCTCCACCTCCAGGGAGCATACTCTTATATGGGATTAAAAGAGGGAGCATTCAAGACTGCTGAGTTCAACGCAGGCAACTGCTTAAGCCTTCCCATGTGGGGAGGGATGAATACGGAACAGCAGGATTATGTGATTGATGCAATCATAGATTTCTTTAAAAGATAAACAGATAACCCTACAATCAAGTCCGTCTGGGGTATCACAATTGGAATACCTCATTCGGATGATCATCACTGTATTCAACACTTGAATTGTGTTATAGTTCAACAAATTGATTATTTAAAATGATTAGCCAATAACCGGATATAAAGTTGAACAGAAAGAAAATTTTCACCGATTACCTCTTTAACCTGGCAAGAGTACTGCTCAATATTGCCATTCCAGTAGTCACCCTCCCCTATGTTATTGCCAGAATTGGCAGCGACGGATACGGAATATTCTCATATGCCAATTCAATAGTCGCCTTTTTCACCCTGATTGCCGGACTGGGAATCAAGGAACATGCGTCAAGAACTATTGCATCCCAGAAAAGCAGTGAAGAAAGATATAAAACAGCTTCGGAACTTTGGATAATACAGTTCCTTTCGACAACAGCCGCCCTGGTTTTATTTTTTATCTATATAGTTTTTTTCTCCCGGGAAGAATATAAAGGGATTTATACTGTATTCTCATTTCTTATACTTGGCAGCTATCTTAATACAGAGTGGTATTATATAGGGACACTGCAGTTTAAATATATTGCTGTGAGAACAATGATAGTAAAAGTTCTGAATGTGGCTGCTATCTTCCTGCTGATCAAGAGCCCGTCGGACTATATCCTCTATGCTCTTATTATTTCCCTTACAAGCGTTCTTAACAACTTTGTCAGCTTTATACTTCTTATCCCTAAAATCAGTTTTAAATACATAAGCATAAAAAAGCACCTAAAACCCTGTATCACACTTTTCAGCCTCTCAATTGTGGGTGTTATCAATGGAAACATAGATAAAGCACTTTTGGGAAGCCTGTTAAATCCAATTTATGTTGGATACTATGCAGTCAGTTTTCGCTTAACCAGAATTCTTCAACAGATTTTCATCGCCATGAGCGATGTTCTCTCCCCCAATATTTCTCAGAATCTGGACTCTGAGAAAAAGCAAATTTCCATAATCAATATGAATATGGATTTTATCTTTATGATATTCCCCCCGGCTATAGTTGGGATAATCCTTTACAGAAACGATATTCTACTGGCACTCTTTGACCCCGAAATGCTGCAGACAGCCCTCGTGTTATGTATCCTATCCTTTACAATCCCTGTCATTGCAATGATTAATGTTGTCAGACGGCAGATTATGCTCCCTCATAAAAGAGACAGGATCATGATTTTTATGAACATTATGTCAATGATGATTAACATTATTTTGAATTTGATTCTGATCCCGAAATACAAGCATACAGGAGCTGCAGTTACAACTCTTATTGCTGAATCTTCAACTCTACTTTTTGCAATTATTTATGCAAAAAAGGAGTTTAAAGTAACTCTGTTCAAAGCTCATCACATTAAATACATTATGCTTTCATTGACAATCATTCCTGTATATCTTATAAGAAATCATTCTTACAAAGACCATTACAGTCTTTTGATACTGACAGTCAGTATTGTAATCAGTGTGCTTATCTATCTGGCAGCCCTGATAATTTCAAAAGACAAGTATATTAATTTCATCATTAAAAAAATATGATTTAGTATCAGTGGAGACGAAAATGAAAAGAGTTCTTACGTTAATATTTTTTTCAATTGCTTTGATTAACCTGGGTGCCAACGAAATGCTCGGTTCATACTTTTCCCAATACTATGATGCCCTCAGCCTCAAAGGCGATGTAGAAAGGCCATACATGAACTACAAGGCCTACAGTACAAACCGCTGGGAGATCGATGACTCCCTGGTACATCCATGGAAAAATAAGCTCAATGAAAAGAACCCTCTATATGAGAAGGGCAACTCCAAACTGATCCTTGAAGACACAACCCTCTACCAGTCCTATAACCATAACAGCCCGCAGGGCATGAATGACGGAAGCCTCTGGCAGGGCAAGGGCTACAATATGCAGCTCACTACGGGGATATCATTCTTCTCCCCCCACTTTGAAGCTTCATTTATCCCAGAACTGAACTTTTCACAGAACCTTGATTTTGAATTAAGAGAGGCAGCAGGCTGGAGCGGTTCAGACTTTGGTTATTTTGAGCCTGGAATTGATACTCCCCAAAGGTTTGGAGATGAGGCATTCTGGAGTAGCGCTCTGGGACAGACACAGGTCCGTGGACGCCTTGGAAACTGGAGTATAGGTGCCGGTACCGAAAACTTCTGGATCGGACCCGCTGTGGACAATGCTATCATCCAGAGCAACAATGCCGCGGGCTATCCACATATCGACCTTGGAATGGATAAGTCTGAAACTAAGATTGGTTTTGTCGAGTTCAAGATGTGGTGGGCTATTTTAAAGAGTTCAGAATATTACGAACGCGGGGAGGCAGATACCTACCAGGACTTTCTTACAGGAGTCAGTGCTTCCTGGGCCCCCAACTTTCTTCCCGGACTGACTCTGGGATTCCATAAGACGGCACAGTTCGCTTTTGACGATTCCGGTTGGTACTGGCTTGTAGCAGCCATTGATCCCGGCCTTGCCGGTTTCAAAAACCATGGCAGCAATGAAGATACTCCCTGGGGCAACCAGGACGCCAGAGCCTCAATAACATTCAGCTGGATGTTCCCCGAGGTGGGATTTGAATTCTACGGAGAGTATGCAAAAGAAGACTACTCCAACGGTATTCAGTACTTTCTTGATCCGGGTCATGCAGCCGGATATGTTCTGGGTGTCAAACAGATCATAGAAGACAAGAAACATAGAGGCAACTTTTATATGATCCGTGCCGAACATGCCACTGTGAAATGGAGCCAGGATTACTATATAAACGGCCTCGGCTGGGGTGCCGGATTTTACCGCCACTCCAGAACGAATCTGGGTTATGCACATGGAGGACAAACTCTCGGCGCAGGAATGGGGACAGGAGGAGCCTATCAGCACTTAGGAGTAGACTATTATGCCCCTTTCGGCCTTGTTGGTTGCTTTATTACACGGCACAGCCTTGATGATACTGAAATTTATTCACCTGGGAACTGGGATAAATATACTCAGAACAACCTTCCAGTCGATCTGAATATCGGTGTCAGGGGATTCTACTTTCTGGGTGACGGCTTCTCCATCGGCGGAGAGCTGGCCTATGTACAGAATTTCAATGTGAACCTGATCAAAGACAACAACTACTACGGATTCAGAACAGATCTGACACTGAACTATAGGTATTAAAGAGTATGAAAATCAATTCATTAGGAGTAAATTTTGCATATCGTAATTGTTCCCTCCTGGTATCCTAACAATGAGAATGACCTATCCGGCATCTTTTTCAGAGACCAGGGTATTGCATTGCAAAAAGATGGACATAAGGTAACCGTAGCTTTTGTTGAAACCCGTTCTGTAAAGAAGATTTTTAATGATCTATTTCAAAAAAAAGAATGGAGACCATGTTCATATATCAGTCATTCAGCCATAAAGGAGTACCGTTCAAGAATCTATAATCTGCTGCTGAAGATACCCTACGGCAAGGAGTGGCTGATTTATCTTAGATTGAAAAAACAAATTGAGTTGATTGAAGAAAGGGAAGGAAAAATCGACATAATCCACCTTCACTCTTTTGTGTCTCACGGGCTTGGTGTATCCCATATCTGTAATAATAAAAAAATCCCCTATGTAATGACGGAACACTACTCAAAAATAGACAGCAACACTCTCAAATGGTACCAGAACAGAATAATAAAAAGGATTGGTAACACAGCAAGTTATTTAATTGCTGTTGGAGACGGTGGAGCTGAGTATATTAGAAATCTCACGGGCAGGAAGGTTGAGGTTATACCCAATATGGTTAATGTATCTCAGTTCACCCCGAAAACTATATCATTGAAATCCAAAAGTAATGGGATTAAAATCCTTTCTGTTGGTCATCTTAATTACAGAAAAGGGTTTGATTTGCTGATCCAGGCATTTACACAGGTACATAAAAGATATCCGGAAGCGGAACTGACAATTGCCGGGGGCGGATGCCAGCTGAAAAACTTGAAAAATCAGATCCGAAATATTGAGAAAACAAATTCCAGCATTCAAGGAAAAATCAAACTGATCGGAGAAGTCCAGAGGAATGATCTGCCTGAGTTAATTGAAAGCTCATCACTCTTTGCCCTTGCCAGCAGAGATGAACCATTCGGTGTGGTTCTGATTGAAGCTCTGGCCATGGGGAAACCTGTTGTTGCGACAGCAAATATGGGACCCAGAAAAATTGTCAACAATGACTGTGGACTGCTGGTTGAAAACAATAATGCTACTTCCATTGCATCGGGTATTATTGATCTTATTGAGAACCTCAATGCATATGATTCAGCAAAAATTCGTGACTATTGCATTAAGAACTTCAGTGAAACAACAGTAGTTAAGAAACTCAATGATATTTACTTCAAAATAGTATACAATAACTGATTCACAATTTATTTCAATTTACGTTCAATAGGAGAGTATAATGAAAAACGTTCTATTTATTACCGGGGCATATCCCGATCTCAACAGACGCAACAATTATACCTTCTCTCATGAACTTGTTAGAGCTATATCTGATTCCGGAGTAAAAATAGAAGTTATCAACCTGAAATCTTCAGAAAGCAGAAAACCTGAAACAGATATATATGACGGAGTAAAAGTACACCGCGTCAACTATAAGTGGAACCCTGTAAACCATTTTGAAATATACAAGCAGATAAAAAAGATCAGCAAGAGTTACAATAACATAGTATTCAGCTTTCTCTACCCTATGTACCTCCCGCTTCTCCCTATATTCAAAGGGAAAAACATTCTCCTTATAACTCATGGGGGAGATATTATGCTACGTTGGGACAACTGGCTTAGAAGACTTATCAAAAAAAAGGTTCTTAAGCGAGTAGATCAGTACTTTCCCGTCAGCAATGCTACTGCTTTATATCTGGAACACTTTGTTCCTAACTCAAAATTAGAGAATATCCATACCCTGTATAATGGTATAAACAGAGAAAAGTTCTCAGGCTGCCGCAAAAAAGATGAAATACGAAAATCCCTGAATATACCCGAAACCACATGCCTGCTGTTAACAGTATGCAACCTGATTCCCCGTAAAGGTGTGGATATACTTCTTAATGCAGACAAACTGTTAGATGAGTCTGATTTTAATTACTTACATATTATAGTCGGTCGAGGCAGTGAAGAGGAAAGGCTCAAGAATCTGGCTAAAGAAAATAAAATCAGCAATTCTGTAAAGTTCATCCCTTATATCGAAAGCGATCAAGAACTGGCGGAACTTTTTATTGCCTCAGACCTTTATGTAATGATGAGTCGTACTGAGCACAATAAAATGGCGATGGAAGGCTTCGGTATAGTCTATGCGGAAGCTCAGTACTGCGGAACACCTGTTATTGCAGGAAACACAGGAGGAGTTCCTTCTGCTGTTCGCGATGATTTTACAGGATACTTGATCAGTCCATCTAATCCCGATGCACCCACAGAAATAAAAGAAAAAATAATCAATCTGATAAATGATAGTGAAAAATATAACAGGTTTTCTGAAAACGCAAGAAATTTTGTGAGTAATTCTTTTGATTGGGATAAATACGTTACGTTTCTACACAATTTTCTGAAATAATAAAGACTTTGCAATTATAGTTTTTATCGACAATCAGCTTTACTTTTGAGTTGCCCCAAAAAAAGATAAGTCAAAATAACAGCTGGTTTCAGCAATATAATTATTTGTAAGAGGCCTGTTTATAGGACCCGTCAAACCTGACTCCGAAGGTGATACTGAAAGGCCTGTTCTTGTCATCATAATTGTTTCTATAGTAGGTACCATCACGGTCACCAAGGGCCATTGGAACAGAGAGGAAGAGAGTGATCTCTTTCATAGGTTTATACCTTACACCGGGTACAACCTTTGCAGTATTCTCATTAATATTATACATTCCACGGCAAAAGAGATTCAAAGAGTTTCCTTTTATGGGGCGGTAGACTAGATTCCAGGCAATGTTATGCCCATAAATAAAAGGAGCCTTTTCCAGTATAATCAGACTCTCATCATCATCCACATAATATATTGTCTCTTCGCCGTTCCAGTAATACTCAGTATTGAAATAGAGTTTATCATCAAAAAAGGAGTCAAAAAAACCAAAACTAAACGAGTATGTATGATCTGCAAAATTTTCATAATCCACTGCCCAGAGACCCTCAGCGTAGACCTCAGTCCTGTCCCAGAGGGTCCTTGTGACAGATGCTACGGTTCTTAATGGCATATCCTGGTGAAAAAAGCTCCCTATATTCAAATCTGCAAATTCAGAAGCATAATTATATTTAATACCATAGCCGACATCTGATGCAGTCATATCATCAAGTCCACCGCTTGAAAACCCAGACCGCGCAAGTGCCAATAGCTGCACTCCTCCCAGCCCCATAGGAATATCCATCAAGAAAGAGAAACTATCTCCGCCTTTTTCGGCATCTGCCGGAAGCCGGGTAAGTACATTAGTATAGGAATAGTTTCGTCCCAGCCCCCATTTAATATTCTGAAGCCCCATTCTCATGTACATGATGTTGTTCAGATTATAGCTGCCCCAGAACTCAGAAATAGATGGATCAAAATCCGGAAAACGAAAAGCATAAGACTGTTTAACCCTGAAATTGCGGGTAAGCTGAAGATCCAGAATGGCCTTAGACCCGATATCTGCACCATATACCGTTGTATATCCTTTGCTGTAACCATCACCATCATCAGGAGGCGTTTCTCCGCTATTCCAGGGGGTTTCTCCCCAACCCGGCGACAGGCCGCCCACAAAGGCATAACGGAGTTCAAAGGTATAGCCTGTTTTGGACGTAAGGGATTCAAGAACCGAGAGACCGGAATCTTGTGATTCTTCCCCATCTTCTTCCGTATCACTATCCTTATTGAATAGATCTTCAATACTCGGTAGATCGTCATTCTCCTCCTCCGAAACATCAAAAAGAGAAGAGAGATCATCAGCCTCTAGCAGGTCATCTGATTCCTGGGAGATCACTGGAAGCAGAACACACAGAACAAAGATTCCTGATAGAAGCTTTTTCTTCACCTGTTTACACTCTCAAGAAAGGATTTAGAAAATACAGAATTAGGAAGATCTTTGAAACTGGGACTGCTGATATCGATCAGTGTTCGCTCCTTTTGAAACTTGCCATTGATAGTGGCCCCGCGCAACTGGTCCTCAAAAAGCAGTCTCTTCGGAACAAAGGTTCCCCCGATATTATAGTAATCCGGTATATAAGTGCTTCTTAAGTGCTGACCGGACAAACTGTAGTCCTCTGTCATGCGGACAAGACCATCCTTACTGATCCATATCTTCATTTTCGGGTAGGTTACTTCAGTATTATTGGCTTCAAGTTCAAGAAGCCAGCAGTCATAAGAACCAAGTTTTACCTCCTCTCCGGAGATAACATCATAATCCATAGCCAGAGTACTCTGGGTAAAGTCAGAGTTTCGGGCGTTACTGTTCTGAAAACGATCTGTGCTGCTTGTTGAATTGAACCGTTTACTTTCAGGGTCATAGAACCAGAGAGTCCTGCCCTGCTTCAGATACCCCTGCCCTTTATTGATAGATGGTTCCTGTATCACAATAACATATGTATCCTGACTGTCTCTTCTGAAAATAGCAGCAACAGAAACTGTCTGCCCCTGACCAGGTTTATTCTGAGTAATAGTATACTGCCCGGAAAAATCATGGTCTGGATAGTTAACAAGGCTGTCTGCCAGTTCAAGGAGCTTCTGATAATCCTCTGCCATTAAAAAAGACGGTATTACAAAAAACAGTATTATTAATATTTTTTTCACTTACTACCTCCTGATAAAAGTCCCGCAAGGGGACGTTTCGCGGCCATAATGACCGGAAAAAGGACTGCTGGCAAAACAGCCAGAAAGACAATACCTGCATTTGCCAGAAAGCTGGATACAGTATATACAGCTGTCAGTTTCCCGTTTTCGAGGAATATTTCAAAACTGGGAATAAAGGAATAATCAACAAAAGAGGCCAGAGTTACAACAAATCTGGAAAGTACTAAACCGAATCCCAGAGAAAAAATAAACAGAATCAGTGTTTCAAACATGAGTTGTACCACAATTTCAGATTGATGAAAGGCAATGGCTCTCATTGTACCGATCTCCCGCTCCCTTTCATGGAGTACAAGCCGAAAAGTGACAGCCACACTGACAGTAATAATCAGAACCATCAGAGCATAAAGGCAGTAGGAGACCATTGATATTGCTTTCAAAAGAAGGTCCACTTCTGAAAGATACACCGAAAGAGGAACAAGAAAGAGCCTGGTCCCCTGCCATTTATCCCACCTGGCCCTGTAAAGTCCTTTCCGGTCTTCAAAAAGAGGGGCAACATCCATTTCGGACGACAAGAGGCCATACAATTCTTCTCGAACTGCCCCGGATTCCTGATTTGAATTTAAATACAGACCAATATTTGAGACAGCATCTGCAGGAAACTGGGCAAGATTATTAAGATCATCACGGCTTATATAGCATTTAAAGTACCCGAAGAGAGAACGATCTTCCACCAGAGCGCTGACGACAAGGGACATGGTGTTGACCTGCCCCTCAAGGGTCCTGACCTCAAGAGTCAGCAGATCGCCCACCCTGGCCTGGAGTTGCTCTGCAACAGGAGAGGAGATCATAATACTCCCCGGAGTATAGGGATCATCGGTACGGGAGGTGTAACTCATACTCTCAAATATGTCTCTCTCTTCCTGCCAATCGACACCGAATACATATTTCATATCCAGAGCTGTACCATTGTAGTGAAGGGTTCCTCCATTCAGCTGAGTGCGCAGAATTGTTTTCTCATACTCCATACTGCTGTTTTCAAGAATCGAGAGGATTTCATCGGCATTGTATATGACCTTATATCTCCTGTTCGATTCTCCTACCATAATTATATCACCTGAGTAGTGAGCCTGAGAAACAGAATAAAGATTCTGCTCCATTCCTTCCTGTACAGATGTAAGTGTACTGATTACGGCAAAACCAAAGCTCAGAGCCGCAAACAGAAACAAATAATGCCTTAAATGAAGAAAAAAGTACCGGAAAGCCAGTGAGAAAAGATGCCAAAGTCTCATATCACCCTCTCCTCACGGCTTCAATAGGATTGATCTTAATGGCAAGAGCTCCCGGATACACTGCTGAGCAAATACCTAGGGCTACGGCCACAGCAAGGGCCTTTATAGCTTCCAGAGACTGTAATTCTACTACAAGGACATTCGTTCCAAAAAGTGAAGATATCAAACTGTTTCCCAGAGGTATTTCGAGATTGTTAAGCCATCCCATCCCCCACCATGCAATAAGCAGTCCCACACTCCCTGCAATTAAAGAGAGAAAAAGATTCTCAAGAACTATCAAACCGGCTATCGTAAAGTCAGAAGCTCCTATTGCCCTGAGAGTACCAATTTCCCTGGTACGGCGAAAAACTGAAATAAGCATAATATTAACGATTGAGATCACTCCGGCTATCGAAATCAGAAGTATACCGCCGTAAAAAAAGAACTGAATAAACAGAACTGACATTGCGGCATTTCCCGCAGCGGTTCTCCAGTCGACAACGGTTACACCATATGGTTCCAGCAATCTGTTAAGATCTTTCTTAATCCTTGAAACATTCCGGCCTGTCTCTGTTCTGATCAATATAAAATTCCAGTCACCTGCCATGATATCAGATGAGCTAACGGCGGGAGCACTCAAATCCTCTTCCAGATCACTGATAGAAAACTCACTATCATCACTGCCGAAAAAGTCACCAGATGTAAATAGATTATCAAGATCACCGTCAAGAAGGGCCATGGTATCATCTGCAATATCAACCTCTTCAGCTGCCACACTCAGGACAGATGAAAGCGATCTGAGAGTCTGAGGATCCACAAGAACAATCTGCTCCATATAGGGACCGGGATTACTGTATTGAAAAATCCCCTTCAACGGTACTTCCCTGATCCTGAAACCTGTTCCATAGGCCATTGTGAATTTGACAGAATCACCAACGGAAATTTCTCTACCCTTTTTCTCACGCAGCTCATCCACCATATCCCTTGTCAGCATAACCCCTGGCTGATCCTGAAGAAGCAGTTCCCCTTCTAAGAGATCTATTCCAGGAAATATTGAAAAATAGGAGGGTGTCTCTACACCGAGAAGTGGCACTCCCTGCCGGACACCAGCCAGATCCATAGCTGCTTTTCCTGAAACAACTGCAGATAACTGAGAGAGTCCCTGATCCTCAAGAGTTGTTCGAATTTCATTATATGCCGGGAGAACAGGCATTACGAAAAAATCATCAATCACAGGAGTATTGGCCCCGAAAAGGTTCATACTAATGTCCTGAGTTTTCTGAATCATCAAATCAGCTGTTAAATTATCAGCATATGTTCTTCTCAAACCCCGATCTGATTGACTCAGGAAGCTGTTACCCCAGAAAAACACCATTGTAATAAAGGAGATCAGCATCAGAAGCAGAAGAGTACTGCGCTTATTCCTGAGAAGGTTTCTGAAGGCAAGAATAAAAATCACTGACGGGTCTCCGACTCAATTATGCCATCCCGTAAAAATATTGTATGATCGGCAATTTTCCAGATAGAAGGATCATGGGATGAGAAGATAAAGGTTGTACCTTCATCCTTATTCACCTGCTTCATCAGGTTCAAGATCCGCTCTCCGGTAACTGAATCAAGATTTGCTGTAGGCTCATCAGCAATAACAATCTGAGGTTTGGCCGCCAGAGCACGGGCAATGGCAACTCTCTGCTGCTGTCCACCGGACAACTCTGAGGGTTTGTGATTGATCCGATCCTCCAGACCTACTTCCTGCAGAAGATGCTCCACCCACTCACGGCGTTCATTTTTCTTCATCTTCAGTCTACCGAGGACAAGAGGGAGCTCGACATTTTCAATAACCGAGAGAACTGGGAGAAGATTAAAGGACTGAAAAATAAATCCAATAGTCTCATGACGCAGCCTGGTCAATTCAGCACGCCTTAGGGTCCCTGCATTTTTTCCTTCAATACAGATCTCCCCCCTTGTAGGTGTGTCTATAAGACCAATGATGTTCATCATAGTTGTCTTACCGGAACCGGAGGGGCCGGCCACAGAAACAAAATCACCTTTATTAATTTCCAGATCAACCCCCTTAAGGGCCGCAACTTCGAGCTTACCCAGGGGGTATATTTTTTCAAGTTTAGATAGTTTAATTATTGACATGCCGTAATATGCCCAGGATTATTTCAAGGCATCCTTTATCTTTTTCATTCTTGCTTCATCATTCCTCAATTTCTCCAGAAAATCAAGGAATAAGGCAAGAAAGATAGACAGGAAAAAGACTATAGCTACAATGATCACACCCATAACCAAATACTCCTGCCTTAAGCGCCGAATCAGCTTATCTGAGTTCAGTTCATTTGTGGCTCTGCTGGAAACAACCAATGGATCAACTTCTCCTGAAAGCAGCTGAGACCCAAAACTCAGCCTTGCCATTACGTCCTGAGGAATATCTTCCAATGCCACACCTGACCAGGTATTAAGGTCATCACGAATATCAGATGCGACCTTTTCAACAATCTGTCTGTTTACGTCAGCTAGCAGTATATCAAACAGATGCTGCCACTTATAATCAACCTGTGAACTGTACAGCATTTCCAGTTTTAACTGGACATCATCACTTTCAACCCGATAAAACCACTTATTTCTGATCAGGTCCCGGCTGCTGACAGATTTGAAATCATCCGCTATATGAGTGTTCAAAATAATTCTTTCAGAAAAAAAAGAATCAAAGTGTTTACCTATTAGATTTTGGTTCTTGAAGTATATAGCAAGCTTGGTAAGAAAAGTTCTTTCCTGAAAAACAATATTCATCTCTCTTCTGTTCATTACTATTTTATCGTAAAGATAATAGTCAAGACTCTTTGATACAGATATTTCCATCGAGTCTATATATGATTCATTCTCAGATTGGTTAACTAGAGGAAAGAAAATGATAAAAAGAGAAGTTATGAGAGCTGTAGAAAGTGTCAGAATAAGAACTAATTTCCTCCTTTCCAAAACGATAAGAAATAGTTCAGAAAGTTGGATTTCATCACCATGATTAGTATTATTGGACATAATTTCTCCTGATTATGTTAGTAAAAATGATCTAGAACTGTAAAACAGCAACGTTGGAGCCGTCAAGATTGTCAGCGCGAGTATTCGCGCAAAAATCGTTGGTTTGTATTTACTCTCAATAACATCAATTAATGGAATTAAACAGATTGACAGGGAGAGCATACCGATCCTTTTAGATTGAGCTGACCCCATAAACAGATCCGCAACCAGAGTTAAAGCAATCATATAACAAATAGCAAGACTCCAAAGTTTAGAGACCTTATCAAAGTTTCTTAATTTATTAAATGTAAAAAACAGAAAAAACAAAATCTGAATAAATAGATACAGTTTGATGCTGACTCGGCCAGTTTCTGCATCAGATTTCGTTGCTGCAGCTACAGGAAGCAATAGTAAAATAACTGCTGAACTGATAAAAAAGAAAAGCTTCCTTTTACTCCCTTTATAATAAACAAAAAATACTGGAGCAAACAATGCAGCCACATTATGAGATAAAACTGCAAATATAAAAACAATACCGGAAAAAACTATATTTGTACCTCTATAGCAGAGAGACAAAAAATATAAAATAAAGCAAAATGCCATATACTGTCTGTAAATATTGTTTAACCCGAGAATAGAGGTAAAGAATAAAATAAAAATAAAAATAGTGTAAAACGGGAAGTTAAAGTTTTTCATTGATTTATATATCAATATGAAGCTGAAAATATCAAATAATATAAATGTAGTTTCAGCAGACCCTAGCAGCCTGAATAGACCTCTTGAAAGAAGCCATATAAATGGTTCCCGTAAATAGTAGAAAGACAACGAGGTAGAACTTAACCGGTCAGCATAGTTGATCATATCTTTATCAAAACCGGAATACCTGGTTATTATTGAGAAGATTGTTACAATAAGAAGATAAAACAGAAATGATCGTAGATCATATTGAATATAGGTGATCGAAAAGAGAATTCCGATAGTATAAATCAATAAGTAATATAAAAGCTCAGAAGTCATGGGGCATTATATTATAAGGTTGATTATTTTATCAATAATAACTTACTTAAAACATCCCATAATAGATAATACAAAGATTCGAACAAACCCAGTCCTTCAGAATATCTGTATACTCGCCAGTTCCATTTTACCAGGCGGACTTTATTTCGTGAAAGAGAGTTATTATGAATAGTATACTTTGTCAAAGATTCATCCAGTCCATAAAAATCATCATTCTTTGACAGTTTTAACCACAACGCGTAGTCCTGCCGCTTCCTTAGATCTGGAATCGATACCCTATCCAGAACACTTCGCTCAATCATGACTGTAGAATATCCAACCCTGCAGTACTTCAACATATCAAGATAGTTCACAGAATAGGAAGCATGGATCGTTTTAATAGTTTCAAAATCAGCATTCACTTTGTCATAGGCAGTATAACTGAGAAGGTAATTATGTTCTTCCATCAGTGTAAACTGCTTCTCAAGTTTAGTCCTGTCCCAAAAATCATCAGCATCAATAAACGCAATATATTTGCCCTCTGTTCGACCGAGATAATTCTTTAAAACATATGCTTTACCGGAGTTTTCCTCATTGGTGAAAACAGTAAACCTGTCATCACTTGCGGCAAACTCTCTAGCGATCTCCAAAGATTGATCCGTACTGCAATCATCAACTATTAGCACCTCAAAATCCCCAAAAGTTTGCTCTTTTATTGAAGTTAGAGTTCTCTCAAGATAGGTCTGCGCATTATACAACGGGATAACTATTGATATTTTGATGTCCAAAGAAACTCCTGAGATCTGCCCTTAGCAAATGCAAAAATGAAATAAAGCTAAAAACTGTTTTTCACAATTAAAATTAATTGAGCCAAACATCTTGATAAAAGAAACTTTATACTGTACCCCTTTTTGAAAATCAAGGGGAGTATATACTTAAACACAACAATAAAACGATAATAGAGCTCATAAAAAAAATTCTGCTTCTTTCGGCTAGTAGAATCTAATCTTTTTCGAACGTAATATATTGATTCATCACCAGTAAAGCCGATACTCTTGATTTCACGGCTCAACCTTGTCATAAAAACTACATCCTGACTTCTCTTAAGATCAGGAAAACGATATTCCCCTATAGTCCCGACCCTGAATATCTTCATCCAGGGAGAATTGAAAAACCTGCGAACCTTGAACATTGAACTGGTGTCTTTCTTTCTGTAATCTTCAGCATAGGGATGATCTTCATCAGAATCTCCGACTCTGAACATTACATTGGAAACAACAATATCGAATGTTGAAAAACTGATTTTTGAAAGCAGTTCACCCAGATAACTCTCAGATATTAAATCATCGTCATCGATAAAAACCAGATAATCAAAGCCATTCTGCTGAGCATAAGCTAACCCAAGATTTCTGGCATTCCCAGAATTCAGTATATCCGAATACTCTATAACATAGTCGAACTCATAGGATGATACTCTTTTTTTAATATCATTAACTACATCAGGAGTTCGGTTATTGACCGAAAGAAACAGTGTAAATTTATTCTTATCCAGAGTCTGTTTATCAAGTGATTCAAGACATTCTGAAAAAAAAGGATTATCATTCACAATCGGAATAACAACAAGGAGTCCATCTACCCTATCTTTTGTTTCAATTGCCACCAGACACAACTCCAATTGATTGATTTATGCCAACAGACCAGACAGGAAAGTAAATACGACAGAGAGGGACCTTACTCTCTTTTCTTTTAAGCAGTGATCTCCACTTAAAAGGATTCGGTGGCAAAAAACCTTTTACAAAGAACAGAAACAGAAGCAAAGCTCCATATTTATGCCTTGACCCAGAACCAACTCGTCTTGCTTTGACGAGAGTTTCCGCTTTTAGTCTTGTGGGATGATAGACGACAGCCTCATGGCAATATGAAAGCCTGCATCCTTGCTTGACCATATCACTGGTCCATTTTACGTCCTCACCAGACTTGGCGCTATCATCAAAAAGTCTAAACTTTTCAAATAAGGATTTTCGAACAAATACATTTGCCGTTTTTGCCTCACCTCTGGACACGGAGAAACGGTTATCCATATTCACAAGACTATCATATATCTCCCATGAGGAATCGGGATCAGAAAACTCAAATTCCACTCTTCCGGCAACAATATCATACTCATTTGAGACTAAATGAGAGATACCATTAGTCAACCAATCTGAAGAGACAAGGCAATCGGCGTCTGTAAAGGCAATAAAATCATATTGAGCTGCTTCAATTCCCACATTCCTTGCAGCATAGGATGACAGATTCTCTGTACATGAGAGTACCTTAAACTCTGTTTTTTTAAGCTGTTCATAGGTATGATCAGTAGATGCATTATCTACAATAATCACTTCAAAGTGACCATTGTACTCCAAAGAACGAATACCGGAGAGTAATCTGTCAATATACTTCTCAGAGTTATGAATTGGGATAACCAATGAGACATCAGGATAGTTCATTATTCAACCTCTTCTCATAATAAAAATAAAGAGCTAATTCATAAATCCTTGCATTTAAAGTCAGAGGGTCTATTGTTGAGTTGCAAAACATATTTAATGACTCATTCCAGGTTAATTCAATTTGATTATTAAAAGCAGGTTCAACAAGATCTTCCAATGAGGGAACAATGTCCTTAAATGCCAAACTGATTAAAGGAAGTTCAAAGCCGGGAGCATTATAGGCATAGGCATACTTATTTCCTTTTAATCCATCAAGGAAGTCCTTTGTTACAAACTGTAAACTTTTCTTTAGCTTCTCTGACTTCCAAAAATCATGTTCAGGGACATTCAACCGAAGCAGTGCCAATGCATAGAGATCGTATAGATGATACCCTAAGTCTCTTTTCTCTTTATCGAGCGTATAGATCTTTTTACCTTTCCGAAAGTGATACTTGAAGTATAATTTAGATAATAGATCTCTTCTGAAATCCGGTTTTATACAATCAATAGTATGCTTAATCAAACCGTTATCATTCACCTGAAAAGATTTCTCTAGTGAAAAATCAAGAAATGAGTTAACCATCTTTACGAATTCAGTATCATCGATCTGACATGCTACAGCTGCAAAATAAGCCTGATGATTATAGGTCCTGTCAAAACTAAGCTGTCCCAAAATAGGATCATAACGGTACCATAATCTCTTTTGATCGTCAAAAATGCAATCACGAATAATCTGAGCGGCTTTTTGTCTGGCAGTTTTGGAATCAAAAATAACACCATAAAGATGGAAGGACTCTGCTATCCATGCCGGGCCTATTACACCATTACAGGAATCTTTCCCCTCACACTGTCTCATTATGTATCTATCTTCAACTTTAAAAGGACAGTCATTGTACAAATAATGAAACAATTTATTACTTATTTCTTTATATTTTTTATCACCAGTAAGGAAATAAGCTACTGAAGCACTTAAAAGATTATGTGCTGTGTTTCTAACGGGAGTTTCCATATCACAATAAGGGCCATTATAACCACTAAAAGAGAAACTACTAGACTCTGAAAATAAACGGCTAGAAAGCAAAATAGAGTTAACCGATTTATAGAACTTATCTTTAATACTCATATGTATACCTTAAATTTATAAACTATTGTACTTACGAGTTTTCGAATCAATATAATCAATTTCCTCTCTAGATAATTCACTTTTCCACTTATCAAGGGAGGAATTAAAAAAATCATCACACGATATTGCACTTAAATCAATATTTAAAAAATCACCAATTATACCAAAAATTATATTTGGATTTCTAATCATATCATCATAATCAACTATGAGAACATTTTTTCTGTTGGAAAAACGTTTACAAAATTTATAAAATTTAATCCATCTTGCTACTTCATAATCAATTGATTTAGGGTTTTCTGAAGCAATATATTTAAACTGAACATTCCTTTTCTCAATCCACTTTTTATAAGATAAATAACGAGATCTCGAATCTCTAGTCAGCAAAATAAATTTGTCATTATTATTTAATAAAATCTTTAAATGAATTGATAAATTCATTAATTTAGCTGAACCAAATATACTCTTTTCCCCAAAAAATGAGTAATTTCCTGGTTTTATACCTAAAAGATGTTCTCTATTCTTTTCAAATTCATAGTAGGGAATAAAATCAATCATTTTATTCCTGAAAATTCTAAATGCAGTATTCATCGGTTCATAAAGCATAAAAATTCCATTACTTTCATTCAATTTTTCAAGAAGAATAGACGTACCAGATCTTGGTAAACCTATTAAGTTAATAAAGCAGGATTTTTTATATTTTTCAAAATAATTTAGAAATGTTTTAGGAACAAATAAATTTCCATTCAATAAAAATAAAACTCTAGATGAAAATCTCATATAAAAAACAATCCTTTGCACAAGTATAATAAATAGATTATAGAAATTTATATTCCGAACAAAAATTAAAAAATAAATTTACTATAATGTCTCAACAATCTTTTTTGCGAAGTCTTTCCATTGACTACTCATATTATCAATAATACATTCGTTACATTTAATAGTATATTGTGATACAGACTCAGATTTTAACTTCTGAAAAACATCTTCCAGTCCATAAAAAACATCATATTTACTAATATAACTTTTATTGTCATAAATCTTAAAAACCTCATAATTAGGAACGATAACAGGTCTACCAAGAGAAAAAGCAAGAGATAAAACCCCTGAGTTTAAACAACTATCTTCAGAATTTGTGATCAAAAAGTAATCATACTTACCCAATTCTCCTAGCTTATCTTCTGGAAAAAAACCGAATTCAACACTTACATCATCATTAATCTCAGCAATAATTTCATTTTTCAACTTCTCTGACTTAACATTACCAATAATTGATACTTTAACACCTGAGTGATCGATTGAATTAAAATATTTTAAAAACTCTGATACTTGCTTATATTTTTCAATTTTACCAAATATACACAAATTCAAAATTTTACTTTTATTATTTGAAGAAATGTTTGTGATATTATATAAAGGGTGTGGAAAATATAATATATCTGAAACATTTTCAATTTTCTTTTCAGATTCAATATTATGAATGATAGTCTTATCGGATATTCTTAATAAAAAAAGTATCATTTTATTTTTATATTTATTATTATCATGTGACTTTAAGTTATGAAAGACAAAGTAAATTTTATTTTTCCTGAATTTTAAAATTTTAATTGCAAAAATAGAAATTAGAAAATAAAAAACATTTTTAGATTTATTTTCATACCAATTCAAAATTAGGACACAATCTTTAAATGAAAAAAGATTAAAAATTACTTTTTTAAAATCATAATCATTTGCTACACTATTTAAAAAAAGACGAAGACTATCAACAAGATTCTGTATATAGCTATTATTAACATTTCTCGCTGGAGGATATACAATAAGTTTATTCATTTTAAACACACT
Organism: Spirochaeta sp. UBA5339; assembly: GCA_002408085.1. Taxonomy (GTDB): domain Bacteria; phylum Spirochaetota; class Spirochaetia; order DSM-2461; family DSM-2461; genus Oceanispirochaeta. The sequence goes on along the minus strand of DHQL01000009.1, from coordinate 320,528 downwards.
TTCAATAAAGATTGATATCTGTCATATAAATTTAATTTTCGTGATAATTCAACGGTTTCTGATAAATAAAAATCGTCAATACAAGATTCATTATTTTTTATTGAATTAATTATAATATCAATTCCCCAAGCATCTTTAATAATACTATTTAAAATATGATTATTTTGTACAACACTTTCGTAAATGATTATATTTTTACACTTTTCTAAACAACAAATTTTATAATTAAATATTAACCAGGATAAAAAATGATATTCTCTATTACTTAACTTTAATGCAGAATTAAACTCTGGAAAAATATCAATATTTTTCTCTACATATTCTTTAATATTCCACATTTCTGAAAATAAGTATGGATTAAACAATCTATGTTTAATTTTTTTGAACTTTTTATAAATACCAAAGTATCTTTTACTGAAAATATTCAGAAAAGAACTATATACATCTTCAAAATTACGTACTATATGAATAAAAGTATTATAACTATCTTGAGGAATAAAATCTAATCGATTTGTTTGCATATATACGTCATCATCAAAAGAATCATAAAAACTGAATAAATCATTAACAGATTCTTTATTATACAGATTTAAAGCCTTCATTTTGATTAGTAACTGTGTTTTTAAATTATCATCCATTTTATGATATTCTTCCCAAAGATATAAATCATGAAGCTTGTTATTTTGAGGAGTGTCATAGATGTTTTCTGAAATACGTTTTTTATTTAACGGTTCATAATAGAAATGTATACTACTTTCCTTTCTAACAGAATCCCATATTGCACTTGTACCGCTACGATAGTATCCATTAAAAAATCCTTTTATTGACATAATTTACCACTTGTAATTTTTTTCGATTTTTTGATACAAATTCCTAATTTCATCAATTTCGCTCTCACATAAATCTTGTTTATATTTATTTTTCAGCTCACTCATAAGACGATTAGTTGCGAAACCAGAACCACTTTGATTTCTTTGATCTATAGCAATTTTCACTTTTTCAGAAAATTGAATATCACAAAAATCAAAAATCTTTTCAAACCAAAAATTTGGATCTTCACAGATTTTTTCATGTTCTACGATTAAAACTCTATCTTTAAAAAGTTCTTTTACATCAAAAATGTATTTATATTGATATGCAATTTGTGAAATTATTCTGGATAAATCTGATGATTCAGATATCTTACTAAATTCTTTTTTTGGAATATATGAGTTCAAATAGTTCTCTTTTTCAAATATCCTACCTGCATCATTCAAGTTCAGTCTTTTATAGCTTGCAAAAACATTAGCTGGATGTCTAATCGGAATTATAACCTTAAAATCCCCGATTGAAAGTATTGATTTTAATGCAAATACTCCATGAACACTTTTTACAACTAACCTTGAAGTACTCTTTTTCATTAAATATTTACCAAATGGAATTTTATTTTTTGTATAGAGCCTATTTTCTTTTATCACATTTGACTTTTTTTTATTCAGAAAATTATCAAGATATTCTGTTATATATGATCTATCATAGTTTTCTAACAATATAGTTGACCAAAGATCATTAATTTTTGATGATTTAAATTCTTCCTCAGAATAAAACCTATGAGTTTTATTTTTTGCCGCTCTTGCTATTAACCTTATTTTCTCATTATCTGGCTCATGAATTAATCTTAAACCACCAGCCTGACTTATAATTTCAGAAACCCATGTCGATCCTGAGCGAGGAATACTTAGTACTAGAATATTTGAATTCATCTAATCCTCTTATTTAATACAATAAATATTGTTGGATTAATTTTAACTTTAATAATGACGATTACAACTAATACAATATTATATATTGCTAAACTTAATGCCGTTGCAAAAGCAGCACCATTTACCCCATATATTGGAATGAGAATTATATTTAATATTATATTTAGTAAAGCAGTAAAGACAACAGTTCTAACAGCCAGGTATTCATTTCCAGTCATATTGTTAATATTACCAACAGAGCCAGAAAATCCACTTACAAGATATCCAAAACATAGTATTTTTAAAGCTAAGTAACCTTCTCTAAATTCCTCACCAAAAAGATAACCAAGGAGAAAATCACCAAAGAAAATAAGGAATACAGAGATAAGTATTGTACCAATTGCTGTAATAATTGTTGTTTGAGTTACTAATTTTTGTAATTCATCTTTTTTTCCAAGCTTCCATAAACTGGCTATATGCGGAGCCTGAGCCATATTAACAGAAGTTAAAACAAATGTTATCATCATCGAAGCATTTACAACTGCACGATATATTCCTACATCACGTGGTGTAGTGAGAAAACCCAGCATAATAATATCTGCCTGCTTATTTATTACATGCATTACACCTAAGAATAAGAAAGGGAAAGCAGACACTAGCCATTCTTTACTGTGATATTCAGCTTTTGCTTTTTTTATTTCAATAGTATTATTTTTTTTAAGAATTAAGCTGCCAATTAAAAAAATCATTAACGAAGCAAATATTTGAATGTAAACTGCAAAAATCGGTTTTATTGTATCAACTGTAAAATACAAGATAGTCATAATGACTAAAACGATAAATGGTTTTATAACGATTTCTGGTAGTTTACTCAGTACTATTTTGTTTAAACCTCTCAAAATTGACATTCTAATGTTATTTAATGAAACTATAGGCAACATCATTACAACTAAAAGAAATAATATTCCTTTAGTTGTAAAGACTGAAACTTGCGCAAAAAAATAATATGAAACAATTGTCAATAAAGCTAAAATAGAACCAAAGAGAACTGCGAATTGATTAGAACGAATCATCATCCCTTTGATTTTTCCGTATTCTTCAACACTTTTATATTGTGCTATATTCCTAACTATTACTTGTGGAAATCCAGCAGAAGAAGGAATAGATAAAAATCTCAGCACTGCCATTGGAAAAGCATATAATCCATATTGTTCAGCACCAAGAGTTCTCGCGAGAATTACGCCTGTCAACATTTGAGCGATTAGTCCAAATATTTTCATCCCAAACACTGAAAAGATCTGTTTAGAAATTTTTTTTTCTTTCATCTACAAAAATAAACCATGAACACAAACTCTTGGATTACTAGAGATTTTAAAGGAATCTATTAGCGTTCCATTCTTCCAATTTATTTTCAGTACAATAGCTGGAGATGTACCCATAAAAACAAAATCCCCATCTATTTGTAAACCTCTACAAAATAGAGATTTAACTACTTTATATCTTTTTAAAAAGAAGCATGAATCAATTATATTAATGATTTTTCCTTTTATATCAAGAAATTTGATAATTTTAAATTTTTTTATATCTATTTCTTTAACTACTACTTTTTTTTCTAAAGAATAAATGAATAATGAATGCCCAAGTGTATTGCAAGAAAATAATAAATCTTCACTTATAGAAATATTATGCCCACCGATTAAATTATCATGCTGCAATACTATTTCCCTTTTAGTAATATTATATATAATACCTTTTCTATTTAATAAGACCAGTATATCACCTTTATACATAGTTATTGCATTAAGATGCATGTGATCACTATCATTTTTTAGATCCTTGGCAATAGAACTGATTCTGAAATCTGTATCAAAATTTATTTTCTTTTTCGAACTCAAAGATAGGTCTTTGACTATTTTTTCATCTGAATTTAGATAAATTCTATCAACAACCTTTCTCATTTTTAAGTCAACAACAATTATTGTATTTATTGTTGTTGACGTTAAGTATACTTTTTCATTTTTTTCATCGAAATATAGCTCATGAAGACCTACCATCCCATGATCTGAAATTTTATATTTAACTTCAAGATTTGAATCTAGAAAAAGTAAAGAATGAAAGTCACAAGCAACAAGGAATTCATTATATTTGAAAATACCTCGACATCCACGACTGTTTCCTCTTTTATTTGTATCTACCTTTTCAGTACTTGGATTTTGCGGAAAAATAGAAATAGACTTATTTATTCTTTTATTTTCAAAATCAATACTAAGTAGTTTGCCACCATTTATTATAGAACCACTTCTTACAACTGTCCCAATATACATCCTTACCTCACCAAAACATCAATCACTGATACTTAAAATATCAAATCATCCAATTAAATTATTAAATAAGAGTAGCTACTGATTCCAAAATCGTCATTTTTGCAGTATCAATAACAATTTCCGCATTTTCAGGCTCTTCATATTCACTGTCGATGCCTGTAAAGTTCAGAATCTTACCTTCTTTAGCCTTTTTGTAAAGCCCTTTGGGATCTCTTTGCATACAGGTTTCAAGATCCGCCTTAACAAATACTTCTGTAAACTGTCCTTCAGGAAACAGAGAGCGGACATATCCCCTCATCTCCTCATTGGGAGAAATAAAGGAACAGAGTACAATATTACCGGCATCAAACAAGAGCTGAGCCGCATGACCTACCCTTCTGATATTTTCATCTCTGTCGGAATCACTGAATCCAAGATCACCGCACAGGCCATGACGAACATTATCTCCATCAAGCATATAGACCTGTTTGCCTTCATTGAAGAGTCTGTTCTGGAATTCCTTTGCAATAGTACTTTTTCCGCTTCCCGAGAGTCCTGTAAACCAGTAACAGTGAGCCTTATGACTGTTTTTTGCTTCTCTCATCTCTCTGGAAACTGAGAGCTCTTCCCATGCGACATTTGAAGATTTAGAAGACTTCTCAGCTTCCTCTTCTATTGCACTCTTTGAATGACGGATCATACCGGCAGCAATTGTCTGGTTTGAGGCGGGATCTATCAGAATAAAACTGCCTGTCTCCCGGTTATTTTTATAGGGATCAATAAATACAGGATGGGCAGTTTCTATCTCAACACGGCCAATTTCGTTAAGTTCAAGTGTTTCAGAATCTTTTCTATGAAGGGAGTTAACATCCAGCTGATAGTTAAGATTTTTCACAAAAGCCTTCACTCTACGGGTAGTCTGCTGAAGAATGTAAGGGGTCGTTTTATTAAGAGACTTCTCATCATCCATCCAACAGATTGTGGCATCAAGTTTTTGTGTCAATACGGGGACATTGTGATCTCTAACAATCATATCACCCCGGCTGATATCAATTTCATCTTCCAGAGTCAGTACAACACTGTCACCGATATAGGCCTCTTCCAGATTTCCGTTGTAGGAAACAATCTCTTTGATTCTGGTTCTTTTCCTGGAAGGGAGAATTGTAACAGGTTCACCTGCGGTTACAGAGCCGCTTGAAATCCGACCGGAAAAACCCCTGAAATCCTGATGAGGTCTGATAACATACTGAACAGGAAAACGGAAATCGACCTGATTCTTATCCGCACTGATTGTGACATTCTCAAGCTGATGCATAACAGTAGGACCATCATACCAGGTCATAATACTGCTGGGTTCAACTACGTTGTCCCCCACAAGAGCACTGATGGGGATAAATGTTATATCCTGAATATCCAGTTTGGAACTGAATTCTGTGTACTCTTTCACTATGGAATCATAGATTTCCTTTGAGTAATCAACGGCATCCATCTTATTGACAGCAACAATTACATGGGGGATTCCGAGAAGGCTTGCAATAATTCCATGTCGTCTACTCTGGGTTAGAACTCCATTTCTGGCATCAATCAGAATAATTGCCAGGTCTGCAGTAGACGCTCCTGTTACCATATTTCTTGTATACTGCTCATGACCAGGAGTATCCGCAATAATAAATTTTCTTTTCGGAGTGGAAAAATACCGATAAGCAACATCAATTGTAATACCCTGCTCCCGTTCGGCCCGAAGACCGTCTGTTAAAAGAGCAAGGTTTACACCTTCTTCTCCTCGCAGCTTGCTGACCTCTTCCAGGTTTTCCATCTGATCCTGAAAAATAGCTTTTGAATCGTAAAGAAGACGTCCAATCAGAGTACTCTTTCCATCATCTACACTCCCCGCTGTGGTAAAGCGGAGCAGCTCCATATTCATATACTGTTCTTTGTCAAATACCTGTGTTTCGCTCATTGTTTATTCCTTAGAAGTATCCCTGTTTCTTTCTGTCTTCCATGGCAGCTTCGCTGCGCTTATCGTCGGCACGTCCGCCCCGTTCTGTTGTTCTGGTGCTGGCAACTTCCATTACGATATCCTCTATTGACTGAGCCTCAGAAAAAGTAAGCCCTGTACAGGTAATGTCGCCGATAGTCCGGCATCTGACCATCTTATTTTCAACCTTTTCTTCAGGAAGCAGTGTCAGAATCTCCGGTATATAAGCCAGAGGGACACCATCTCTCATAACGATGTCACGTTTATGACTGAAATAAAGAGAAGGCATTGGAATTTCTTCAATAGCGATATACTGCCATACATCAAGTTCTGTCCAGTTTGAAATAGGGAAGACCCTGAAGTGTTCACCCATATTGTGCTGAGCGTTGAAAAGATTCCAGAGTTCGGGTCTCTGGTTTTTAGGGTCCCACTGCCCAAAGGCATCACGGAAGCTGAAAAACCGTTCTTTGGCACGAGCCTTCTCTTCATCCCGTCTGGCTCCACCCATGGCACAATTGAATTTAAACTCAGAGAGAGCATCCAGCAAAGTCACGGTCTGAAGGCCATTGCGGCTGGCTCTGGGGCCGGTTTCTTCCACAACCCTTCCTGAATCGATAGAATCCTGAACAGTCCGTACAATCAACTGGGCTCCGATCTCTTTGACAAAACTGTCTCTGTAATCCAAAGTCTCTTTGAAGTTATGCCCCGTATCGACATGAAGCAGAGGAAACGGAATTTTCCCGGGATAAAAGGCCTTTCTTGCCAGCCAGGCCATACAGATGGAGTCCTTTCCTCCTGAAAATAACATAGCGGGCCGTTCAAATTGAGCGGCCACCTCTCTTAATACATAGATGGCTTCATCTTCAAGAATTCTAAGATGGCTTTTCTTCATTATAGTTTCTCCAAAATACTTTGAATTTTATTATTTGCTGTTACATAAAAGAAGGGATTAAGCAGGTTTTCTTTATTATATTGAACCGGTTTATGATTCCCGGCATCCATTACAAAACAACCGGCAGCACGGCAGACAGCATCGGCTGCTGCTGTATCCCACTCCATTGTCGGTGCATAGCGGGGATAAAGATCTGCAAATCCTTCGGCAACCCGGCAAAGTTTAAGGGAGCTGCCTGAGCTCAAGAACTCGCAGTTACCGAATTCAGCTTTAACCGCATCAATAACGCTCCGGGTATCCTCATTCAAATGGCTTTTACTGGCGATGATACGAACTGTATCACCAAGTGTCCCGGTTACATTGATTTCTGTGATCTGTGCTATATCATTTTTTGATGCACCAGTAATCTTTAAGGCCTTCTTTTCTACCAGATTTCCATAGTAAAGTTCATCCAATACCGGTACATAAACAAAACCCAAGACAGGTACACCCTCTTCAATCAAAGCTACATTGACCGTAAACTCACCATTACGCTTGATAAACTCTTTTGTACCATCCAGGGGATCTATCAGCCAGTACCGTGACCATGTCCGCCGTTCCCCATAGGGGATTTCAGCGCTTTCCTCGCTCAGAACAGGAATATCGACACCTGTTTCACGATTCAAAAGTTCCAGACCGTCAACTATGATACGATGGCTGGCAAGGTCAGCAGCTGTAAGAGGTGAATTATCTGATTTCGTCCGGATATCAAATTCCTCACTATTGTATATATCCATAATTGCCTTCCCGGCATTTATAGATATTTCCATACCTCTGGAAAAAACTAAATCATAATCCAAACTGCTTCCTCTCAAGTATTTAATTCAATTATTCTATTTAATGAGAATTCATATTCTTCATCAAGGTGAGTACTCTCATGAGATGCACCCTTGTTTCTCTTTTCAGCAATCAGATAAAACCAACCGGGTTCTCTCTCTTCATTGATTTTGCTCATTTTAATTGGAAACTGCTCTTTGTAACAGATATGCTCAACCATAAACTCAAAATCACTCTTCCCGGCAAGAACAATCCCCTTATATCCATCTGCTTTAGCTGAAATAACGATTTTTCTAATAAAATCCTTATAATCAACAACGTTTTTAATAGTTCTTTTAAAATAATCCCAGGATCTACGGTTTATCTCAGCCATTCCTTCGCTTGTCAAAGCATATCGGATATTACGGTTATTGATTTTTTTAACTGTTATCAGACCTTTCTCAGCAAATCGCTTCAGAATAGCATTTGTCATTCCCAAGGAAGCTTTTGTTACAGTAGCCAGATCACGTTGGTTTACATGAGGATTGTTATAGATCTGTTCAAGTATCATAAGCTCTTTATCCAATAAGAGTGATCTCCTACAAATGTTCAGGTATTGAACATATCATAGAATATTCACCATTTCAACTAATACTTAATTTATAGAAGGAAGTTTCTGATCCCCCCACTTACTAGAATCAAAGCTATAGACTTCTTTTAAACCCTGCATATGGGAATTTCCCAGTTCTATAGACACTCTCAACCTTTAATATTGGATTCTACCTCTACTCCATGATTCTGCTTCTCAGAAAAAGTTCTGGCTCGTTAACAACTCCAGGGTTGATTTCCGGATGACCGCATAATTAATCTACACATGTTACACATTTCATTGCATCTATAATCATTGCATGGGCATCTTTAGGAATAATTTTCGACATTTTAATCTACATAATATTTAAAAGTAAGAAAAACCTAAAGTGATGAAAAACTCCAGAACACCGGTATCAGCAGTATGCTCAAAATAAATGAAAGCATGTTCAGAGGAAGTCCTATTTTTACAAAATCCTTGAACCGGTAGTTACCTATTCCCTGGACAATCAGGTTTGTCTGATAGCCTATGGGAGTGGAAAAACTGGCTGATGCGGCGATGGTAATGGCCACAAAGAAGGGTTTCGGGTCAACCTGCAGCTTCTCGGCTGTCAGCAGGGCTATGGGGAACATCAGTGCGGCTGCAGCATTATTGGAAACTGTTTCGGTAAAAAGCATGGTCATCAGGTAGATTCCCCCAAGAATACCGACAGGACCGAATTTCATAAGGGCAGAAATGATAGTCTCTGCAATATAAGATGCTGTTCCGCTGTTGATCAGTCCTGCACTGATCCCGAAGGCACAGGCGATTGTAATAAGAACATCCCAGGATATATACCTGGTGTAGTTCCGCGGTTCGAAGCACCTGGTCCAGATCATTAGAAGGACTACAGCACAGGCACTGAAGAATATATCGATCTCAATACCATTGATCCTGCTTATCATGGGACCGAAGGTTCCTCCAACGATAAGTACCAGGAGCAGTACTAGTGAGAACAATGCCTTTTGAGGCTTCTGCCGGGGAGCAAGAGAGGACTGACTGACCATATAGAAGTCCTGGGAGTTTTTCCAGCGGGTGGTGAAGTTTTTCGTGGTCAGCAGAACCAGATTATCTCCAGGCTTAAGCCGGATATCCCCGATTCTGGAACAGATTCTCTCTCCATTGCGGTGAACCGCCAGAACAACAGCCCTGTATGTGGCCCGGAAGTTAAACTCCTTGATTGTCTTTCCAAGTCCAGGAAAACGCGGGGAAACAACGACCTCTACTGTATGCTTCAAAACAGCCTGAAAATCCTCATTATAGCGGCTCTCTTCAGCCGTAGTCATTCCCGGGAGACTCTTTAAATCATCAATGGCACTGGTATTTCCGGTAAAGAGGAGTCGGTCACCACCCATAAGGACCTCATCATGGTTCACCGTACCAATCAGCTGATTATTGCGCTCAATAGCCGACAGGAACACACCCGAGAGATCCCTCAATCCAGCATCTTTGACAGTCTTAAGGCATAGGGGACTTGAAGCATCAAGCTTCATCTCAATCAGGTATTCTTTGGGAGAGCTGATAAGATCCTGTTCAGGACTGGAATTCGGTCCGAGAAATCTGTAGCCCAGTATAGAGACGTAGATGGTTCCAATGACCGTCAGTGGAAGACCAATCTGAGCCAACTCAAACATGGTAAAACCACTGTATCCGTTTTCCAGCATCAGTCCATGAACAACCAGATTGGTAGAAGTTCCGATTAGAGTACAGGTTCCTCCCATAATAGTGGCATAGGACAAGGGAATGAGAAACCTGCTGCTGTTCAATTTCAGCCTTTCAGCCCAGTGTTTTATGGCCGGAGCCAGTATGACGACTACGGGAGTATTATTCATAAAGGCAGAGATAAAGGAGGCAGGCAGCATAATTCTTGAGAGAAGCAAAGATGTTCTGCACTTTCTTTTAGGCAGATAAACCGATGTCAGAAGATTAAGGCCACCTGACTGGCTGATTCCCTCACTTACAAGAAAGAGGAGAGCCACTGTGATCATCCCCTTATTACTGAAGCCCGCAAGAAGTTCCTCCGTATCAACTACTCCAAAAAAGAAGAAAAAGGCAAGAACAGTTCCCAGAATAATTCCAGGGCGGTTTGCTTCCCTTGCAAGAAGTACAATCATCAATAGCAGCAGAAGAACAGTTAATACAATCACTAAATACCCTACTTATAAGCGCCGGGGTGCTTAATTTGATTTCCGACGACAATCACTATACCAAAATTGTCTGTATCCGCAACAGGGCTCCCGGAAATATTGGATACTCCAGGATAGGAATTGATATCAGAACATAAAAAAAAGATTCCCTTCCCGCTAAGCTGCTGTTATTCTATTCTTCTTAACAGAGGAGACCTTATGAGTGAAACAGCTGTAACATCCAACAACTCCAGAACAGTCCATTCCCCTCTTCGTATCTGCCCCCTGGGTGCCCATGTGGACCATCAGGGAGGTATTGTGACGGGGATGGCCCTCGATTCGGCTGTGTCTTTGAGCTACCGGCCCGGGGATGATGGATATATTCAGATTCAGAGCATGGACTTTCCAGATGAGGAGTACTTCCATGTGGACAATGTGCCCGAGAAACTTCCCGGTTTCTGGGGGAACTATATCAGGGGGGCTGTTCTATCTCTGAAGCGGAATTTTGTTGTAAAACGGGGTATTACAGGGGAGATCAGCGGAAAGCTGCCTATTGGAGGTTTAAGCTCCTCTGCCGCCGTCTCCACTGCCTACCTGATGGCCCTGTGCGATGTAAATGATATTAAGCTATCCGGGCCGGAACTGGTGCAGTACAGTCACTGGATCGAGACCGCCTTTATCGGCCTGAAAAACGGAATACTGGATCAGGCAGCCAATATTTTAAGCAAAGATAATCATCTGCTGTCGGTGGACTGCCTGACGGGAGACCACCAGCTCCATCCCCGGAACCCCCAGATGCCCGAGTTTGAGGTGGCCGTGGTCTATTCGGGGGTCAGCAAGGCCCTGATCGGCACCGACTACAACAACCGGGTGGATGAGTGCAAGGTGGGCGGCTGGATACTGCAGGAGCTGGCCGGCAGGGCCGGTACGGGTCTTTCCGATGTGATTCTGCGGGATATTCCCACTTCCGATTTTGAAACCTATGGAGAACAGGTGCCCGGACGCTTTAACAGACGCCTGAAGCACTACTACAGCGAGCAGCAGCGGGTGGCTGACGGCATCGATGCCTGGGACAGGGGTGATTTAGTCGAATTCGGGCGGCTGATGACCGCCTCGGGTGAGAGCTCTGTGAGCCAATACGAGTGCGGCTGCCCCGAACTGACAACCATCTTCAACCTGCTTAAGAAGTGTGAGGGCGTCTACGGTGCCCGGTTCAGCGGTGCCGGCTACAGGGGCTGCTGCATTGCCTTGATTGATCCCGCATTTAAAGACAAGATCAAAGAGGTGATCGACAGGGAGTACCCCGTAAAACATCCCGAGTACAGGGATGTCTACAGGGTCAACTTCTGTAAAACAAGCGACGGAGCGAAAATACTGTGAAATGCATTCTTCTTGCCGCGGGCTATGCCACCCGGCTCTACCCCATAACAAAGAACTTCCCCAAACCCCTTCTTGAGGTGGCGGACAACACCATTCTGGGTCATATCCTGGCCAAAATTGAGAAGGTTGATGAGATTGACATGGTCTATGTGGTGACCAATGACGCCTTCTATAACCATTTCAGGGAGTGGGCCTCAGATCTGAAGACAGGAAAAAAGATTGTGGTGGTCAATGACGGGACCAGCACAAATGAGACCCGCCTGGGAGCCGTAGGGGATATCCGCTATGTGCTGGAACAGGAGAATCCCGATGACGAGATAATGGTACTGGCCGGGGACAACCTCTTTGACTTTGAACTCACCGACTTTGTCAGCTTCTACAGACAGGCGGGCACCGACTGTATCAGCTGTCATGTGATTGACGATGTGGAGAGGATCAAGAGAACCGGGGTCGTAGAGATTGATGAAAACGGCCTTGTTGTGGGGTTCCAGGAGAAGCCCGCAGAGCCCCGGTCCAACCTGGGTGTGCCACCCTTCTACCTCTATAAGAAAGAGACCCTCCCCCTGATTTCTCAGTTTCTGGATGAGGGCAACAAGGGCGATGCCCCGGGGCACTTTATCCCCTGGCTCCTCCGGAAGAAAGAGGTAAAGGCCTTCCGCTTTGAGGGGCAGCGCTATGATATCGGCACCCTGGAAAGCTATGAAGAGGTAAAACGGATCTTTGAAAAGAGGTAGTTTTTTCTACCTGTCTAAACGCTCTGCAGCAGTTCGGACACCCCGAATAATGCTTAATGCAACAGACTCAGGAAAATGTGCCGGGATGATCTGTCCTGCTTTTTCAAGGACAGTGGGAGTTCTTTCAAGGAGATCATCCAGAATATCCTTGCAGGCTTTTTCTCCCAGTCCTGCAGCTGCGGCTGCCTCAATCCAGTGACGCCTGTAAAGTTTATCCCAGTTATAGGATTTACCCCGGGCAGATGGAACAGCCATGGCCATTTTTACCCTTTTGGGATGGATCTGCCCTGATTTGCTGCCAAGTACCGGATAAAGAGACATCACATCATACAGGGGGGCAAGGCGGAAACGTCCTCCGGGCAGAAGAAATATGCTGAAATTCTTGGCATGACCGTCTGTAGCAGCGAGAAGCTGAAAAAGAATCTGAGACTTGAAAAAGGTAATTCTATCCTTTTCCGATGTCAGGGAGGATCTGAGAAGATTCATGCCGTCCCGGACTCCGGGACCTCCGTCACTCTCATACTTAAGTGCCCCGGATGTCCCCAGAGCCTGGCAGAAATCCTCCTGGGGCAGGCGGATAATCCAGCTCCCGTCTTGTGATATTCTCCGATCGAAGCGCTTAACCACAAGGACCGGACCAGTACCAAAATCACCGAGAGCCGACTCAGCCATGTCCATACCGTAGAGTTCCAGAATCTTTGAACAGAGCCACTCGTTCTCAACTGAAGTGGAGAGATCAATATCCCCCTGACCGATAACCCCAAGAGGAAGCTTGAATATATGGGTTGTTGGAGTTGTTCCCTCTGGAATCATCCACTTTCCCCGGTGATAAAGAAAAGCCGTCTTTTCCTGAGCCCCCGCCAGGGATATCCTGAACTCTTTCAAACTCTCCTGACCCGATAAATTTGACACGGCGGGATTAAGACAGGCAGCGAGATCACTGTTTGATAACTCTCTTCCGGATATTGATTTCAGATCTCCCGGAGAGCTGCCCTCGGGAAGCAGCTGCACCGCGCCGGCACAATCCCTTCCTATCTCAGAGAGCAGGGAGAAGGCGGCCCCTGAGGGAAGGCTGTATCGAGACTGTATTCTCTTTCTGATAATATCCGAGTCAGGAAGAAGATTATCGAACCAGGCCTCGACCAGAGGCCCCTTATAAACCTTATCCGTAAGGGGTATGGACAGGGATAGGGGACGGGAACCGGCATAGTTAAGCCACTCTGAATTATACTGGAAACTATGTTCGGCACCGGCCTTCCACTGCCCCACGAGGATACCGTTCATCCAGACATTCAATATGCCCCCTGAGCTGCGCCGTCCCATGGCTTACCACTCTACATTTTCCGGCAGAACCGGAATATCTGACTTTTCTACCAGGTGTATTTCAAGATCCAGCACGGAGGCCACCCTGAAAAGATTATCGATACGGCTGTTTTCAGGAGAGTTTTCCAACAAAGAGATTGTCTTGGGAAGAAGACCGGTTTTTTCCGCAAGCTCCTTCTGGGTCAATGCTGCTTTTTTTCTTGCATTCCTGATATGCACACCAAGCTGCGAAGTGGTAACGGCAAAATAATCCATAAACATCCCCCTGGAGATACACCAAATTATACCCTGAACGGTATATTTAGCAAATATCCCCTTGAAGGTATATTTTGTTTTTATACCCTTCAGGGGATATTCTCTATTGATATGATTAAGTTAGATTTAGAGTTTCAGTTCATCAAGAACCTTCTGAAAGACCGGAAGGGAGTCCTGTACCCTTATATAGATCTCTTCAAACTGCTCTTTGCTGTACACATGGCTTAGGGAGTTTCTGTCATCAAGAACTGCAAGCTCGGCTTCAAAATCCTCTACAGAAACATAGGAAAGATTGTAGAACTCTTTGATCACCTGTTTGGGACTTCTGCTGTCAATGCCATTCATACTCAATAGATAGACCTTTACAGCCTTCCACATGAGTTCGGCACAAACCTCAAACTTCTGAACTTGACCGCTTTTCAGAGTGTCGGCAACAGAACTCTCATAGTCTTCAGTATTGATGGCAAGGGATGCTTTAAAGTTATCAACAGCAGCTTCATACTGCTTGATTTTATATTCTGCGTTCAGTTTTTCCACAGTTCGATGGTCTCCATGGCGTGTTTTCTAAAATCATCCCGGACATTGTTGAAATTGACCAGGTCCAGATGGTAGGGGACGAAGCTCTCCTCCCAGAATAGGCCCATACGGAGCTTTATGGTTCTGAACTCCTTGTCAGAGAATCCTTCAAAGCCAATATCAAAGTCAGACCCTCTGGTTATTTGCCCTTTGGCCCTGGAACCGAAAAGGAAGATTCTGCCTTCTTTATTTTCAGCCAGAGAAAGGACTTCCTTTTTGACAGCATTATAGCACTTTTGCTCAAACAGCGGATTGATTGTCGAGTCCATTGTCTCCCCTTTAAGGTTTTATGGCTGATTTATAGTATCACTTTGAAGATGAGCCGGCAATATTTTCAGGGTACGAGAAAATACTCAACAAGAAAAACTATACCCGATTGGGTATAATTCTATGATTCAAAAGAGGAATACTGTCTCTCCTCCGGAGGGCTCAGGGATCGAAGAGGCGCGGCAGCGGTCCGGCTTCTGCCGGACGGAACCCTCGCAGAGCCCGGCCCCCTGACAAGGGGGAGAGCCCCAATGATAACCAATGCTATTTCCTGTTTCTGTGGTTTTCCAGATTATTTATAATGCCTTTAATCTCTTTAAACGCCCTCAGAGCCAGTTTTATTCCCTCTACAATCTCTGCTTCATTATCGGGGTACTCATGGGTCAGCTCTTTACGGAGCTTTCTATAACCCATCCAGTCTTCAACATTCCGGACAATTCCCAGTTTTTCGAGCTTATCAAGAACATCCAGAAGAGACATATCATCTCGGTAATCACCGATTTCATCCAGATAAACCTTAAAGAGTTTCTGCCCGGCAATATCCTGGAGTTTAATAAATCTGTAAATAAAAGCATCAATGGTTCTGACTTTTTCGGTATCACAAAAAATTTGAATATCAAAATCACCCCATTGGAGGATTTCCTCCAGAGAGGATTCTGCACGTTGCAGGTGAAGGTATGTTTTGGCTAGTACGTCATCAGTCAGCACAGGCAGATTCCTTTCTCTTCTACTTCTTTTCTGATCTTATCCTGAGGATGGCCGGGGCTCTGAATTATCAGGTCTACTTTTCGTTGTATTCCGGCCCGTTCCAGCTTTGTCAGGAGGGAAATTTTGTCCGAGAGATCCAGGTGCCTGCTTGTGGTAAGAAAAAGATCGATATCACCACCTTTTAGTTTATCATCGCAGCGGCTGCCGAAGAGGAAGAGGGAGGCATCGGAAATTGACTCCCTGATTGTTGATACAATTGTCTCCCGGTCTTCGGGGGTTAGTCTCATGATCTAATCTCCTTGCATATTATATTACAACGGCAATCAGATCAGAACAAGCGGGATTCTGCGAGGGTTCGTCCCCCTGACAAGGGGGAGAGCCCCGGAATTATCAGCAGAGGCAGATCATTCGGTCTGCACAAGCACCTTGAATATATCCGTATTGTCCTCAATCCGGGCGCTGATCTCACCGGCCCGGTCACCCCAGACATAGACGGGCACATCGGCATCCGTATGCCCTGAGGTCCGCCAGCGGACTGTGGGAAGGCTGCCTGCACCGTTATTCTCCCTGACCCTGAGGCCCCCTGTTTCATGGTCCGCCGTAACGATAATGACAGTATCTTCACGGCCGGCGGCCCAGGTGAGCACCTGTTCCACCGTGTTAGAGAGTTCCAGGGTCTCATAGATATTCCTGGCCAGGTCATTGGCATGGCCGGCGTGGTCGATCCGTCCTGCCTCTATCATCAGAAAGAAGCCGCCCGGAGCATTTTCAAGAATTTCCAGGGCCTTAAGGGCCATCTCAGAGAGCTTAGGCAGGTCATCGGTGCCCTCATAGTCGTAGTCATACTCATAGGGCAGGTGGCCGTCGCCGAAGGAGCCCAGATACTTTTCTCCCTCACCGTAGGCCAGGGCGGACAGGGCGGCTGTGTCTGTAAGGACAGTATAACCGGCCTCTGCAGCATCCTGAGCCGGCAGATTGTCATTGGCTCCACCGAAAAGGAGATCTACCCTGGGGTTTGCCAGATACTGCCGGGCGATTTCATCGTAGTGATTTCTGTTATACACATGGACCGCAAAGGCGGCGGGGGTGGCATGAGCCACATGAGCCGTGGTTACAAGGCCGGTCATTTTCCCCTCATCGGCGGCGATTTCCAGTATGGTCTTGAGGTATCGGCCGCTAAAGGCGGAGACGCTGAGCTGGCCGTTTCTTACCTTCTGCCCTGTGGCCATGGCGGTTGCCGAGGCTGCTGAATCGGTGATGGGAACAAGGAGGGAGTGGGTGGTCATTGTAGTTCTGTAGGGGAAGTCTGTCTCAAAGCTGAGCTGCCCCTCCTCCCCATCCAGATAGAGGGAGGCTGCCTTGACCTGCTCGGGTCCCATGCCGTCACCGATGATAAGAATGGTGTTCCGGCTTTTCAGGGCGGCATTGGAATAGTCGGGCAGAGATGTCCTGCACGAAGTGATGAAAAGAACAAAAATAGATACAACCGTGAGTATCAGGCGGGGACAGGCTTTTTTCTTCATAGGACCTCTTTTACTTATAATAATACCCCATTATCCGGCAGTTTACAGCCAAATCAGGGTCCTATTGTTATTTCCTTACCTGAATGTATTTTACATTTTCTCCTGATGAACTGATGCAGTCCAGAAGATGCAGGCTGTAATGAACTTTTTATTACTATTTCCGGATTAATAAGCAAGTATACATTATAATTTACATAGATATTCCTGAATATGGAGGATTATTCAATGAAAAAACTATTTATTATACTTTTCCTTGTGATTCTGACATTTTCGGTTTCCGCACAGTTTTCTGATGTGGATGAAATCAAGGCTGGATTCCAGACCTTTGCCGATGAAACTGCCAATGCCCTTCCCCTTGCGGCGAGTATGGGTCTGAACTGGAACGATGCCTACAGCGGCGACTTCCCCCACTTTGGAGTGGGACTCACTCTTGGTGCCGTTTTTCTGCCCGTAGAGGCCTTTGAAGAGGTTCTAGAGGCGGCGGGAGAGTCCATCCCCGAAGAGATATCCGCTCTGGGTATCCCACTTCCGGTCTACACCGTTGATGCCCGCCTGGGACTGCCCAAGCTCCCATTGGATGTGGGTTTCAAGGTAGGTTATCTTGATCCTGAATGGATTCCCGCAGGAGACTTCAAGGCCGGCTACACAATGATCGGTGGAGATGTCCGCTGGGCCATTCTGGAAGACAAGGGCATCCTTCCCGACGTTTCTGTGGGATTCGGCTACACCTACCTGAGCGGAACCGTATCCTATCCCGTTCCCGACCAGAACTTCCCTACCGATGCCGGTACAGTTACTCTGACAGACTCTGATATGAACTACAACTGGAACAGCAGCGTCTTTGACCTGAAGGCACAGGTAAGCAAGAAGATCCTTCTGCTGAACCTTTCTGCCGGTGCGGGCTACTCCTACGGCCTGTCCAAGGCGGGAGGCGGTGTTACAGCTGCCTCAGCAGAACTGAATGGAAATCCCATCGACGATGCAGATATTGCCGCCCTGGAAGCTGCAACCGGAATGACCTTCGATAAAGACGGTTTTTCCGTACTGAGCAGCGTCAACGGCGGCTCCTTCCGCCTCTTTGGTGGTGTGGGTCTCAATATTTTTATCCTGAAGATCGACTTCGGCGTTGTCTACGGACTGCCCAGCAATACCCTGGGAGCCACAACCAACGTCAGAATCCAGTACTGATACTTCTCCTTAATATGCATAAAGCAAGCAGCCGGTGCCTTCCTTACAGGCACTGGCCGATTTATCATTTCCGGATTACACTTCTGTAATGAACGATTCCACCTTTGCGGGCCGCTACATCCATTTTATCAGCAATACAGAGATCCCCCTTCCCCTTCCGGACAATACAGAGCTCCTCTACCCCTATGACAATCCTGAGACCAGACGGGTTATGGAGCGCTACTACAGCAAGTACTACGGAGACAAGGGGAAAAGGATCTTTCTGATCGGCATCAATCCGGGACGCCTGGGCTGCGGTGTGACGGGCATCAACTTTACCGATGCCGAGGCTTTGAGAACAAGCTGCGGCATCCCAAATACACTGGAAGGGGGACGGGAGCTGTCGGCCCGGTTTATCTACGAGATGGTTGAATACTGCGGGGGCCCTGATCTTTTCTTCAGCCGCTTCTTTCTGACGGCCCTCTCCCCCCTGGGTTTTACCTGTGAGGGTAAAAACCGGAACTACTACGACACCACCGCCCTTATGGAGCACCTGAGGCCCTGGCTTGTATCCAGCTTTAAGAGGCAGATCGATCTTGGCGCCCACAGACGAATCGCCTTCTCCCTGGGACAGGGAAAGAACTTCAAGGTTCTTCAGGAACTGAACCGGGAGCACGGCTTTTTCGATGAGATAAACCCCCTGCCCCACCCCCGCTGGGTGCTGCAGTACAGGTCAAAGGAGAAAGAAAAGTTTCTTGAAATGTACAAAGAGAATCTGAATGGGGCTTTGGAAGGTTCAGGGACTACATAGATTTGATAATCAGGGGGATAAATCCGGCCAGCATGGTGAGAAAGATGCCTGTCAGAAAGGTGTAGAGTCGGTTAAAACGTTTATCAACAGCTTCAAAGCGCTTGTCCACAGACTCGAAACGCTTATCCATTGATTCCTGCATTGTCTCAAATCGCTTATCCATACTCCCCATCATCATCTCAAGCTTCTCGTTCTGAAACTTCAGCTGCTGTTCGACGGTGACAATGCGCTCGAGGATCTCACGGTCCAGACGGGGCTCGGGAGGAGGAAAGGGGTAGATGTTCTGCTCACGCATCCACTGCCCCATATTGCTTTTTACATAGTTTCCTATCTGTTCAAGCTGATTCTGATCCACCAGAGGTTCTCCCATACCGTTCTCCTTCTATTATAGGATGGTTCTGCCTTTTAATACAGTCCGATCTCTCCCGGTACTTCAAGACAGATGCCGGACTGTGATACAATCAGGCTTCATTTCGGCATAAAAGCAGCACAAGGAGATCCTTTTGGACAGCAGACTCGTTTCCACCATACTGGCACAGAATAAACAGCGGGAGGAGTTGACCTTGAGTCCTCTGGCCTGTCCTTCAAGCCGGGGACAGCGCCTGGCGCCGGAGAATAGGGAAGCGGGACGCAAGGATATCAGAAGTTCCTTTACAAGGGACACCGACAGGATCATTCACTCCCTCTCCTACACCCGGTACATCGACAAGACCCAGGTGTTCTACCTCTTTCAGAACGACAACATCACTCACAGGGTCCTCCATGTGCAGCTGGTTTCCAAAATCGCCAGACAGATAGGCCGTGCCCTGAAGCTGAACGAGGACCTTATCGAAGCCATCGCCCTGGGCCACGATCTGGGCCATGTACCCTACGGCCATGACGGTGAACGCTTTCTGAACAGGATCTGTCAGGATGAGAATATCGGAAGCTTCAGCCACAACGTGCAGAGCGTCAGAACCCTGCGGGAACTGGAGAACAACGGCCGGGGTCTTAACCTGACGGTGCAGGTCCTTGACGGCATTCTCTGCCACAACGGGGAGATGCTGGAGGATGTCTATCTGCCCTCCCCGGCCAAGACGGCGGAGCAGTTTCTGGAGGAGTATGAGAGCTGCGCCGCAGACGGCAGCGCCGGCAGGGGAATCAAGCCCATGACACTGGAAGGATGCGTTGTCCGCATTGCCGATGTAATTGCCTATATTGGACGTGACATTGAGGATGCCATTACCATTGGCATGCTGAAACGGGAGGAGATTCCCGGTCAGATCCGGGAGCTTTTGGGGGACCGGAATGACCATATTATCCGGAGTCTCTCCTATGACCTGATCGAGCAGAGCTTTGGCAAAAAAGGACTCAGTTTTTCAGATCCCTACCGGAAGGCCCTGAAGGAGCTTCTGGAGTTCAACTATACCAATATCTATCACAATCCTGAGAAGAAGTCCGAGGACCCGAAGATTGAGAAGATGTTCCGCTATCTCTACAACGCCTACCTGAAGGAGCTTGTCAGCCGGGACGGGGATAGCTATATTTTCCGCTGGGCAAGCCGTAAAATGCGTCCCGCCTACCTGGAGAGCACACCTCCTGAACGGATTGCGGTGGACTACATTGCCTGCATGACGGACCGCTACTTTAACGAGGACTTCCGGCGCCGGGTGATTCCCAGGGACTTCGGGTTTAAGATCGGCCGGGAATAAGCCAAAACGGCATAGGGATTGGAGGGGCCCGAAGGGGTCCTGATGACCCTCCGGAACAGCAGGACAGACACCCCCGCAAAGCCCGTCCCCGGCCCTCCGTCGCAGACGGCGGGACGGTGATGCCCCTAAGAACCGAAACATTCATATAATTGACATCAATTCATCATTTGGCCCACAAGATTCACTGCTAGACTGATAATCGGAGACGTCCGTTATGGACATGGGAATCGAAGATGTTCAGCTCCTGTGGATGGACAAGGACAGAGCGATTCAGGAGCTGAAGGAAGTTACAGAGTCCTGGCTGCGGGACAGAAAGGAAAAAGAGAGGGCCGAGGCAAAGCGCAAGGCAAGAGAGGAGCGGGCCCTCCTGCCCTGGTATATGGCTGTTCAGGTCGATGTGTTTGCCTGAGCTGTTTAAAATTCAAAGTGAACCTTAACTGAACTCTTTGACGATCAACACCTGGTTACCCTTGTTGTTGTACTCCATTTTGTCGAAGAGGATCTTGGCCATGTTGATACCCCGTCCGTGTCCCAGGAGGTCCTTGTCCACGGTGTCTCCGACCTTCTTCATGGTATTGTCCAGGTGGAATCCCTCGCCTTCGTCGCAGATGCGGTACTGGACCCGGTTGCTGCTGAGGCGGTAGTCGATGCGGACGGTGCGGTCCCTGTACCGGGGGTCTTTCTGGCGTTCCCTGATAAAGTCGAGGTAGCGCTTCTCCTCCATGGCCTTTGTCTTTTCATCAAAGGAGATATTCAGATTGCCGTGTTCTATGGCATTGATAATCAGCTCCTGAAGGCCCAGCTTAATCATCAGCACGGACCCCTGGTCCATATACTTGTTCAGGGCGGTGGTCAGGCGGGTGGTCACATCGTCTATGGCGATAATGTAGTTTTCGATGCTGAGCTGAAGACTCTCCTTCTCGATGGCCCGGATCAGGCGGTTTGCCTTCATCTTTTCGGCACGGCAGATATACTCCGCCTCACCCTCTTCACTCTCATGATACTCGATATGAAAGGCAAACTCCTCGGGTTCCTTTGTATGGGGATCATCCAGGGTGGAGTGAAAACTGACGGTGCCCTTGTCCCGGCTGAGCTGCAGGAGATTCTCCTGAATAATCTGCTGGCCGATATTGATGCTGCTCTTGATCCCATCGGCAGCGGCATCAGAACTCCGCCGCAGAAGATCGGGCAGGGTCTTTTTAAGGTTTTCATTCTTCAGGCTGAAAAACTGCCTGGCCTTCTGGTTGTAGTTTGTGATGTAGAAATCGGAGTTCAGGGAGAACACCGCAGAATCAACACCCTCTGCGAGCTTTCTGTACTTCTTTTCGGAACTGAGGAGCCTGTTATGGGTGACCAGAAGCTTTTCATGAACATCAACAAGACGATCCTGGGTCCTGATATAGTCGCTTAACAGGGCAATAAGAATAATAAAGTTCATACCCGAGAGTCCCACTGAAAATCGGGAGAACCTGAAGGCCGTAAGAAAGAAGTTCCGCCGGAAATGGAAAAACATCAGGTCGTCCACTGCCGAAAGAGCGGCCCAGATGGTTCCCACAACAATAAGAAGGGTCTTCAAATCCCCCTTGTTCAGAAAGAGGGCATAGATGGATATGATGATAAGAGACAGGAGATAAATTCCCAGTACACTGTCTCTTAAGGAGTAGAGAACCCCCTCGGCACCCCTGGCAAAATCTCCGGGGGTAATGTATCCATAGGTGACTTTCTCTGTGAGGGAGATAAACAGGGGCGGTTTTATCAGGGCTGCTGCTGTGATGATGACGGCGGCACCCAGTCCGATAAAGGAGAAAAATCTTGATACTTTTCCGGGAAGACTATCCTCCTTTACAAGACTCCGCGCAAACAGGGGCATTGAGAAAAGGAAGTAAAGGGCCGATAGCTGGCCGGTAAAATGGAAGATCCTGCCCGTTGCCAGAGCCCCGGTCCAGCCGCAGATAATGACCAGAGACTCGAAAAAGACATAGAACAGAGCCCCAAGGCTCATCAGAAAGCCCCCCAGATAGATCTTCATCCTGAGGTTCTTGTAGAGAAAGAGATAGATAATCACCACGGCTATACTTAAAAAGCTGCAGAGTACGGGGATCATCAGCTGTACGGCATCAAAAAGGGTATAGTCCCAGTTTGGCATTTTAGACTCCAACTTTATTAAAATAATCGATAAATCAGAAAAGAATCATCAATAGATGACACCTGAATATTTTAAGAAATAAAAGGGAAAATTCAAAGCTGTTTTATTTTTTTTTCAAATTCATTTGCCAAAGCCCGGAAACCATAGTATAAAAGAAACATCAAGTGTTCTAACACACTAAAACGTCAAAGCCCGAGGGCTGATACATTGTGAAAGACCCCGGGGCACGGGAAGCGGAAAAGGGAGGACAGCCTGCCGGCTTTGCCGCTTTACCGGTGTTGACCGGGAAAAAACAGGAGACATAATATGTCAGAAAAGAAAGAGTTCGCCATTGCCGCGGACGGTGTAGATCCCAAGATTGTTCCAAAAAGAAAGCTCTGGACCGGAGCTGAGATTCCCGCCGTGGGTATGGGTACCTTCGGCAGTGACCGCTTTGGTATGCAGGAGATTGCCGATGCGGTACTGGGTGCCATTGAGGTCGGCTTCCGTCATATAGACTGTGCCTCTGTCTATGGAAATGAGGACCTGATCGGTGAGTCCCTTAAGAAGGCCATGGACGGCGGCATCAAGAGAGAGGAGCTCTGGGTGACATCCAAGGTCTGGAATGATTCCCACGACAATGTAATCGAGTCCTGCAAGAAGTCCCTTAAGGACCTGCAGCTGGACTACCTGGATCTTTTTCTTGTCCACTGGCCCTTCCCCAACTACCATGCCCCCGGCTGTGATGTGGACTCCAGAAGCCCCGATGCCAAGGCCTATATCCACGAGAACTATATGAAGACCTGGAGACAGATGGAGCAGCTGGTTGAGATGGGACTGGTAAAGCATATCGGGACATCCAATATGACCGTTCCCAAGCTGAAACTTGTCTTAAGAGACGCCAAAATCCAGCCCGCCTGTAACGAGATGGAACTCCACCCCCACTTCCAGCAGCCCGAACTCTTCGACTTCTGCATCGAAAACAAGATTGTTCCCATCGGTTTCTGTCCCATCGGTTCACCCACACGTCCCGACAGAGACAAGACCGATACCGACACCGTTGATATCGAAGATCCCGTTGTCAAGAAGATCGCCGCCCGGCTGAACTGCCACCCCGCGGTTGTCTGCCTGAAATGGGCCGTACAGAGAGGCCAGGTTCCCATCCCCTTCTCAGTTCACCGGAATGAGTACCTGAGCAATATCAGGCTCACCGTTGAGAATCCTCTGACTGATGATGAGATGAAGGAACTTGCCGGCATCGACAAGAACTGCCGTCTTATCAAGGGCCAGGTGTTCCTCTGGAAGGACGGACAGACCTGGGAAGACCTCTGGGACCTGAGCGGAGAGATAACCCCTCCTTAATTTTCAAGTAGAATTGGATTCCTGAACCAATACTGACTGCCCGATTGCCCGGAGAGACGGGGCTCCTACGATCTCCCCGGGCTCTTTTTATCTTGAGTAGAATTTCTCTTCAGCCTATACTTGAAACCTGATTATGAGAAAGATTCTGACCCATCTGAAACAGCTTATCCACTTCATACGGCTCATAGCCAAACGTTTTTTTGATGACTCCTGCTTCCCCAGGGCGGCGGGTATGTCCTATACCTCACTGATGTCCGCGGTGCCCCTTCTGGCGGTTATCGTCGGGTTCGGCGGTCCCTTTTTGTCTGAGGAGAAGATCAGAGATTTTCTGGGAGAGCTGATGCTCCCGGCCATGCAGGAACCCATTATGGAAGCCATGCTCCAGCTTGCTGAGAACGGTACACGCCTGGGGATTCTGGGTCTGCCGATCTTCCTGATTGCCGTAATATCCCTGATGAACAATATCGAGATGAATTTGAACCATATCTTCCGGGTCAGCATGGGGCGGAAAAATATCCAATGGCTGACGACCCATCTGGCGGTGATTATCTTTGCGGCCCTCTTTCTGGGAACCAGCCTCTCACTGACCGGAGATATTCTGGAAGAGATTCTTGCCAGTGTCGGCTACTCCCGGGCCTACCCCCTCTTCCGGAATAAGATAGCCCCCTTTATCTTTATCTTTGCGGGACAGATGATCCTTCTGACTCTTATTCCCAGAAGCAGGGTTCAGCTTCTCAGTGCCTTTATTGCTTCGGTGACTGGATCTGTGCTATGGCTGGTATCAAAGTCGGTCTTTGCTCTCTGGGCGGGACAGACCATGCGGATGTCCCTGATCTACGGTTCCATCTTTATTCTGCCCCTGATGCTGATCTGGCTGCTGATTATCTGGATTATTATTCTTGCCATGGCGGAGTTCACCTATATCCACCAGCACCGAAGCTACTACAGCACCCACAGCGCGGTAACGAAGGCACCCGGGGACAATCTGGTCTTCAGCCTGAAGCTCTACTCCCTGATTATTGCTGCCTACAGACAGAGGCAGACCCCTCCCACCCTGGCGAAGATGGCTGACGCCCTCAATATGCCTGATCCTCTGACCGAGGAACTTCTGGCACCCTTTCTTGAGAATGGAATTATTCTGACGGTGCGCCAGAAAAAGGGAGACGATGGTTTTGTTCCCTCGGGCCCCCTGGAGAACCAGAGGATCACAGAGATTCTGACTGTGCTGACGGATGTAAAGAATCCCTATATTGATATGAAAAGGGACCCTCTTCTGGACTCCCTGATCTGTGATATCGGACAGCTCCTGGGCGAAAAGTCTGTGGCATCCTATCTTGCCTCCCCCGCTGAGGCTGATGCCGGTGCAGATTCAGGTGCCGGCGCCGAATCCGATACCGAATCCCTGGCGGGGGCTGAAACCGATGCAGGATCTGATGAATAAACCTGCTATGGACCGCATCCGGCAGAAGGAGTGCGGCGCCTTCTTCACCCCACACTGGATTGCCTCAGATATGATCCGCACCCACAGCATACACCGTAAATGGGCGGATGGAGCCTCTGTACTGGACCCTACCGCGGGAAGGGGAAACCTTCTGGAATCCCTGATCCGATGCTGCCTTGAAGACGGCCTGCCTGTAACACAGCAGATGTGCCGCCGCCTCAAGGGCTATGAGAGGGAGGCAGAGTTTACCGGGGGATTTGCCGGGAGGATGACCGAACTTATCAGATCCGGCAGTTCTGGTTATGCCGGCGGTTCTGCCGCGGCTGGAGATTCTGACGGACCCGCCAGCCCTGCCCCCACTGCGGGAGTCACGGTCCCTAAGAACTGTCTGGAGTGCCGGGACTTTCTTGAAGTTCCCCCCGGGAAGCCGGACGGGACCGGTAAGTTTGACATTATCCTGGGTAATCCTCCCTGGCTCAACTTCACCGATGTTAGGGAGGAGGAGAAGGAGGACCTGAAAAAGTTCTTTATCCGCTACGGCCTTGCAGGAGGCAGCAGCAGAATACTTCTCGGTTCAGCCCGGATCGATCTGGCCGCTCTGATGATACAGAAGGCCATGCAGGATCATCTGAAACCCAATGGTGAGGCCTGCTTCTTTATCCCCCTCTCCCTTGTGCTGAACGAGGGGGCCCATAACCGCTTCCGTCAGGGGCTGCTGGAGGGAGACTCCTTCAGCTTCAAAGAGATCCGCGACTTCCGGGACATCCCGGTGTTTCCTGAGGTCAGTACCAGAAGCGGTTTCATATATCTCCAGAAATCCTGGAAACAGTCCGAAAGCCTCCCCTATTACACCCTTCAGGATGACCTGAGCTGGCAGCGGCACTCAGCCCGCCCCGTGGGAGCCAGGGGATCGGCCTATATGGTCACCGAATCAGGAGGTGCAGCCCCGGTGAGCCTTCCTCAGATCCCCATAGACAAGGCCTCACGGCCCCGTCAGGGAATCAATACGGGGGGACGGAACGCCCTTTTTATCTTTGACAGCTGTGAGGATGCAGGAGAGGGCCTCTGCCTTCTGAAGAATAAAAAAATCACAGCCCTGCTGCCTGCGGAGCTGGTCTACCCTCTGCTGACCCGGGAGCAGTTTCGAGGAGGTGGGCACCCTGCGGTTGAGCCTGCCCATCCGGTTGAGTCTGCCCTGGGAGATGGATCGGGCCAACCGGCAAAGTTTATCTTTCTCCCCTACAACAGCGCAGACGGGAGGGTCCTGAGCCCCCGGGAACTGGAACGCTGGCCCGCGGCCTGTGCCTACCTGGAAGAACACAGAAAGAGCCTTGAGACCCGCAAGGGCACCCTGATGGGAGCGGCCATCGCCAAAGGGACTTACTGGTCTCTCCTGGGGGTAGGTCCCTACAGTTTTTCACCCTGGAAGATTGTCTGGGAGGCCTACGGACGGGATGAGTTCCGTCCCCTTCTCTTCGGCAAAGCGGCCCTTCCGGGAAATACGGGTACCGTGGAAATAAATATAAAGCCCTGGATCGTGAATCAGGCTCTGCAGGCCTCGTGCTCCTTTACCGACAGAACAGAGGCGGAAAGGGTCCTGAATGCCCTCAGACAGCCTGAGATAGAACTTGTTTTGAAGCAGCAGAGAATGGAAGGAACCTGCAACTGGGCCCAGCCGGGACGGATCAGACACTTTTTAAAGGAGAGATCCTGAGAAAGACTAAACCTGTGCGGCTCCTGCAAAGCACAGGGAAAACTAGAAGCTCATCTTGAAGCGGACCCCCGCCTCCCACATACTGGTATCCTGAATATCAGTAGCCGAATTGAATGCCTCAGAGTAGACCGAAAGCTTGTAGTTATCACTGAACTCATAGCCCGCGGATATGGAGAGCTGAGAGAGGCTGATATCTTCAATGGATGTTACAAAGATAAAGTCGAAATTCATCTCAATAACAAAGCGTTTGAAAAAATCAGAGTTCTTAAAGAGATAGCGGAACAGGGCATCCGAGAAGTAGACTCCTCCGGTAAACACAAGAGGAGTTTTCAGGTCACCATCGGCCTCGCCGTCTTCATCCTTGTCCTCCTTGATGCCGATATAACCGGCTCCTGCCCGGACCCCCAGGATCAGACGGCTCTCCATGGTCTCGGCAAAGAACCCTCTGTAGTGTGCGGTGATATCAAACTGGCTCTCCAGCATATCCACACTGTCTGCATTGCTGATCAGATCCTTGAAGCGTATCCCCAGACCGAAGTTCCGCCTGCTCTCACCGAAGAAATACCTCAGCTCCCCTGAGTACTTCGAAAAGGGATGTGAGGGTACGGTTTCACTGTCCTGAAGAACAAAGTCGCTTGAAAGATAGAGGGGCTGGGTCAGCCCCGAACCGACACCGAATTCAAATGAAAAGGCTTTTCTCAGGAGCTTCGGGTTCTGCCGGCTCGCCTCGGAGAGCATCTCCTGGGCAAAGTCGTAACTGAGGACCTCATCCTCGGGCCTGATAATCTGAGTAAAATCGGGGCCTTCAACATCTTCGTCAGGGACTTCCTCATTCTCCAGAACCTGTTCCGGTTCCGCCATCAGGAGAATCAGGTCTTCAACAGATCGTTTGAGATCCTCCAGGGACTGATCGTCAGGAGCCAGAGATGTTGCAGCCTCCAGATGGATCAGGGCCTTGTCATACTCTCCGTTGGAGATCTCCTGCAAAGCAAGGGACCTGAGGCTCTCCTTGCGGTACTCCCTCTCCAGAAGGTCCGGTTCAGCCGGGTTCTGCGCGGCAAGAGAGGCAAGGGGGAAAAGCAGGCAGAGTAAGAACAGGCCGGTAGTTTTCAGTGTTTCACCTCCGCCGGAGAGGGAACCAGGGAGTTCCATAGTTCTGATTCGGGAAAATCGGGAAAGAGAACCGACCAGCTGCCCCTCTGTGTGGGAACCTGCAGTGACGTCTTCAGTTCCCGGAGGAAGCGGTCACGGCTCACATCGCAGGCTCCCAGGGAACCCAGGTGAGGGGTGTGCTGCTGACAGTCGATAAAGGCGAAGCCCTTCTCCCTGAGATAGGAGGAGAGACCGATCAAAGCCGCCTTGGAGGCGTTGGACTTCCGTGCAAACATGGACTCGCCGAAAAAAGCGCTCCCCAGAGAGAGGCCGTAGAGTCCGCCGGCAAGTTCATCCTCCTCCCAGACCTCAACGGAGTGGGCAAAGCCCAGCTTATGAAGGCCTGTATAGGCGGCGATCATATCCTCGCTGATCCAGGTGCCGTCCTGCCCTTCCCGGGGAACGACGGAACAGCCGCGCATAACGGCCTCGAAGTCCCGATCCACGGTGAGAAGGAAGGTTCCCTTCTTCAGGATCTTTCTCATGGACTTGCTGACCTTCAGATTGTCATGATAGAGAACAAAACGGGGATCAAGACTCCACCAGAGGATCTCCTCACCCTCATTAAACCAGGGAAAGATTCCCTGGGCATAGGCGGAGATGAGCATTCCGGGGGAGAGGTTCCCCCCTACTCCCACCAGCTCCTCATCCCAGGTATCGGGAGGAGGAAAACGGAAGAAATCATCGTATTCCAGCCAGGGAAAATCCTCGCTGCTCACCCCCGGGCGACCTCGATCTTCACATCGCCGTCAACAAGCTCGGCACGGGCGGTTCCGCCCTCTGCCAGACTGCCGAAGAGAACCTGATCGATAAAATAGGTCTTGATCTTTTCATCCACAAGACGGGAGATGTTCCGGGCACCGTACTCGTAGGAGTACCCCTCTTTTGCAAGATACCGGACGCACTCGTCGCTCACTTCCAGGGTAACACCCTTGGCTTCAAGCTGCTTCCGGAATCCGTCAATCTCCTTGTTGACGATGTTGATAACCACTTCATCGGGTAGATTGTGAAAGGTGATAATCTTATCCAGACGGTTGCGGAACTCGGGTGTAAAGATGCGGTTCACCTCATCATTCACGGCCTGGGCGGTCATGACCCGGTCACCGAAACCGATCTGGCTCTTGCCGATATTCCTGGCCCCGGCATTGGAGGTCATAATGATAATGGCATGACGGAAGTCTGCCTTCCGTCCCATATTGTCGGTTACAGTGGCGTAGTCCATCATCTGCAGAAGGATGTTGTAGACGTCCTGATGGGCCTTCTCAATCTCATCCAGCAGGAGCACCGCATGGGGATTCTTACGGATCGTATCTGTGAGAAGCCCCCCCTCCTCATAACCCACATAACCGGGAGGAGATCCGATCAGCCGGCTTACGGTATGCTTCTCCTGGTATTCACTCATATCGATGCGGTGAAGGGTGACGCCCAGCTCTGATGCCAGAAGACGTGCCAGCTCTGTCTTACCCACACCGGTGGGTCCCACAAAGAGAAATGAGGCCACGGGCTTGTTGTCCTGGCGGAATCCGGCACGGGATCTTCGGATCGCCATGGTGACGGCGTCCACCGCCTCGTCCTGACCGAAGAGGTTTTCCTTCAGGTCCGAATCCAGGGTCTTCAGCTTGTCGGTCTCGTTGGCGGAGACGCTGCGCTCGGGTATCCGGGCAATGGAGGCCACAACCTTCTCGATATCTTTCTCTGTTATTACGGGGAAGGACTCTGCGGCGCCGGCTGAGCCGTCGGTCGCGGCAGTCCCTGTAGCGGCAGCCTCGGCTCCTGCAGCTCCGGCAGAGTTAGCCTCTGATGCCTTGCTCTTGGCGTCATTCCCGGCTTTAGCCGCTTCAGCACTTGCCGGGGAACTACCGTCCTCACGGGCATTCTGCTGATCAGATTCCCGGGCCAGAGCCTCCTTTTCCCGCTGCAGGGCCTTCCATGCCCCGGCCTCGTCGATCAGATCGATGGCCTTGTCGGGAAGGTGTTTCTCGTTGATATACTGGTCAGAGAGCTTCACCGCCGCCTCGAGGGCCTCGTCTGAGAAGAGAACCCCATGATGCTCCTCATAGACACTCTGGAGCCCTTTCAGGATCTCAAGGGTCTCATCCACGGTTGTTTCGGGAATATCCACCTTCTGAAAGCGCCGGGCCAGGGCATGGTCCTTCTCGAAGTACTTCTTGAACTCCTCGTAGGTGGTGCTTCCGATGCAGTGGAGCTGGCCCTTGGCAAGGGCGGGCTTAAGAAGGTTACCGGCATCCATGCTGCCGCCGGAAACGGAGCCTGCACCGATTATGGTATGAATCTCATCGATAAAGAGAATGCTCTTTGGTCTGTTCTCAAGGTCCTTCAGGACCCGTTTCATCCTCTCCTCAAAGTCCCCGCGGAAACGGGTTCCCGCCAGAAGGCTCCCCATATCAAGGGAGTAAACTCTAAAGCCTTTGAGAAAAGAGGGAACCTGATCGTTGACGATACGGTAGGCCAGTCCCTCTGTGATGGCAGTCTTTCCCACCCCGGGTTCGCCCACATGAACGGGATTGTTCTTCAGGCGCCGGGAGAGAATCTGTATGGTACGTTCCACAATGGCATCACGGCCGATCAGGGGTTCAAGCTTCCCCTCCTCCGCGAGGCGTGTCAGGTCTGTGGTGTACTGGTCCAGGGCTGACTTTTTCTTCTTTCCCCGGCGGGGTGTGACCTCTTCTTCCCCGGAGCCGTACTCTTCTGCTCCGCCTTCAAAGGCCTCGGACTCCTCCATGGGGACCTCTTCAAAGGTCTCAAGATCCTCCATCTCCCTGGTGGGATGGGAGACAATCTCAAGGAGGGTGAGGCGGTTTACACCGGCCTGTTTCATATAGTAGGCGGCAAAGCTCTGGGGTTCGTCGAGGATAGCGATAAGAATGTCGCCGACCCGGATGGTGTCCTTGCCGGCGGAGCTCATCTGCAGCATGGTCCGCTCGATAATATTCTGAAGCCCCTCGGTCTGAACGGGCTCGATGGCTGGAGCCGTCTCCATGTATTTTGTAAAATACTCCTCCAGACGCTCTTCGATCAGATCGGGATCGGCACCGCTGGATTGAAGCATCTCTCTTGAAATATCAAAACTCAGGGATGAGTAGAGAAGATGTTCGGGAGTAAAGTATTCGTGTTTTCTTGTCCGCGCCTCCTGGTAGGCGGCGTTGACGATAATCTGAAGTTCCTGGCTAATATCCATATCAGGCCTTTTCCATTACGCATTTCAGGGGAAATTCTCTCAAGGCGGCCAGGTCCTTGACCTGCTTCACCTTGGTGGAGGCGATATCATAGGGGTAGAGTCCTACAATGCCCCGGCCCTTCTTGTGGACATCCAGCATGATTCTGGTTGCATCCACGGGCTGTTTGTGAAAAACGGTCACCAGAACCTCCACCACAAAGTCCTGGGTTGTATAGTCGTCATTAAGGAGCAGGACACGGTACATATCAGGCTCTTTCAGCCCGTCCTCAACCTGCTCTAGTATATCATTGTCAAAATGTTCTGCCATATATTCAATGTACTGATTTTTCCCTCTCCTATCAATCTTTTTCAGCCCTTGCCGCCGGAAAATGAGTCCGCCGGGCCGGGTCCGCCCCGGTCCCGGACAACAGCCGACCGACCCGGCGGCTCAGCAGCCGGCAGCCCGGCAGACAAGTTTAGACCTTTCGCATGATTTACTTATAAGAGGGACGGTACTATACTGATGTTGAAACAGATTAAAATCTTTGGAGACATAAATATGAAAGAGTTCAGAATGCGGGATTTCAAAATCAGACGACTTGGCCTTCTCTTGATCATGTTTCTACTTGTTATGAACCTTGGAGCAGCTGAAAATTTCTACAACAACTACTCCGAAAGCGAAAGGCTTGTTATTGCAGGAGCCTATCTTGCGGTATCGGAACAGTACAAAGAGCTCGGAGACAGCGACAAGGCTTCAGCCTTCCGTGAAATGGCGGATCAGATCTTCCCCGGAGTTACCGCCTCTGCGGCAGTTCAGAAAAGCACGGAAACCACTATACAGCCCGAACAGATACAGGCCGCCGCCCCCGTCCGGCCCAGCGGTAAAGAGCCTGCAGCAGTTCAGTACTACTTCAGTAAGATGATGAGAGCCGTATTCAGCGAGAACGAAGCCGACCTGGTCAGCCTGCTGACAACACGCCTCTACCTTCCCGGTTATGATGAGGGAGTAAAGAAAGAAGACGCCCAGGCCTACATCCGCATGGCCTTCGCAGAGTATGAACTGGACAGGATTGATCCCTCATCGGCCTATGAACTCAACCGTATCTATATAAAACCCGAAGGCAGCGCATGGACAGCCGCTGTGGATCTGACCCCTGCGGGACAGGCCTTCTTTGAGTCGGAACTTGGATTCAAGGGAGAGACTCAGATCTTCTACTTCAGAGAGTTCAGAGAGGGCTGGAGACTGATTGCCATCAGCGCCGAATAGGCTCTGGAATCAGAATCGTTTCTTCAATATGAAATAGGAAAAGGGCTTCCGGAAGGGAGTCCTTATTTTTTGCACATAACCGCAGTCAGGGGGCAGAGCCGGAGAAAAGAGGGCCGTCCAGAGAGTGATCTTCTTACACTCCTTACAGGCATTGAAGCGGTTTACATAGACCCTGCAGCGCTTTGTATCTTCATCCAGAAAACGGCAGGGTCTGTCATAGTCGATAACCAGAGTTCCATTGTGAAGGAAATGCTTTTCATAGCAGCACTTTCCACATCCGTGGCAGAGCCCCTCCCACCAGTCATCGAGTTTTTTAAGTATCTTAATATTCAAGATTTGCGTAGTATCCCATCTCATCACGTCCGCTCTTGCGGACAAAATTCACTTCCACCGAAAGGGGAATATAGGCCCGGCCGAAGTCGGTATAGGCCAGAGAGTCAAAGCTGAGGGTGTAGAAACCGTTCACATCACCCCGTACCTGCTCCAGAACCGGGAGGATTCCCCTGGGCTGAAAGAGATACTGGCTTATTCCTCCGGTCTCCCGGGCAATATAGTCGAGCTCTTCATTTCTTCTGTCCGGATCAAGATAGACCGGGAAGAACTGAATGCCGTTGTTTTTCATATACTGTGCCATGTCCTGAAGGCCGTAGCGGACAAAGGTATCGGGGTGGATATTTCCATCGGTCAGAAAGACCAGGGCCTTCCTTTTCCGTCCGGGCAGAAGCTGTGAGGCACCCAGCCTCAGGGCCGAAGCCACATCGCTGCCGCTGCTCCATCCGTCCATCATCCTTGTCAGGGCATTCAGGGTATCGTCTCCGGGTTCTGCAATCAGCTGGGGAGCATCCAGGGCACCCACAAGGTAGCGCTCATCATTGGCACCCAGGTCCCGGAAGAGATCCCGGACACCGTCGCGCATGATCTCAGCCCTGTCCTGGAGACGCCGGTCCTTGTCCACCACAACCGAAAGGGCAAGGTCCCTGTTATTGTATCCCGTATAGCTGAGATCAAAATTCTCGATATTCCGCTCAGCCTCACGGATAAAAAAGTTAAGCTTGTCCAGACCCACAACCGGTTTGCCCCAGCGGTCCTCCACTGTAAAGTCCACATGAACCCGGGGATACTCGTCGGTGACAACACGGTTGATCCTGAGAAAGAGACCCGCATAGAGGGTGGAGATATCGGTCATTACGGAAACGGAGTTTCTGTTGAAGTCGGCAGCGATGATATTGCCGTTCTCATCCTGACAGATGCTGAGAACCCTCTGTCCATTGCCCCCCAGGTCCGAAGAGAGCGAAAGGGCGTCGTTGTCCAGATCGTAAACCATGATCTGACCGGCATCGGCGATAAGAAGGCTGCTGTCAGAGGTAAAAAGAAGCCCCTCGGGAGAGCTCAGGCCCTCACGAATCAGGGTTTTGATAAAGTTACCGCTGGTATCGAATACCTCAACCCGGCCGCTTTTTGAGTCGGCTACATAGACCGCTCCATTCCTTACGGCTATGCCGCTGGGCCCTTTAAGGCCGGCAAAATCGGATCTGGGTCTGCCGAAGCTGAGGATATACTCACCGTCCAGATTAAATTTGCTGATCCTTCTGTTCCCCCACTCGGAAACATAGATGTAGCCGTCATCGGAAATTTCAATATATTGGGGTCCCAGAAGCTCCCCTTCCCTTGTTCCAGTGGAACCGATGGTGCTGACTCTGAAACCTTCAGGAGAGCAGATGGAAATTTTGTCGGAACCGTATTCGGATATAGCAAGATTTCCGTTGGGTAGAAAGGCAAGGTCCCAGGGGCGGTCGAATCCAAGGACTCCCCCGGCCATTACATGGTGAATCCGCCCGGCCGTTGTAATACGGATCAGATTTCCGTTCAGGTAGGAGAGAAGGTAGAAGCTGCCGTCCCTCTCGGGACTGGCAATAACCGAAACCGGACGGTTGTAGTAGTTTATGCCGCCCTGGTCCCGGGGAATTTCAAAGAGTTCGATCAGACGGCCGCTGGACTGCAGCTCCCTGGCCAATCCCCGGCGGTCGGAGATGATTTCCACAAAGCTGAGGAGTGCGGACCCCGCCTCTCCGGCATCTATCAGGTTCTGCCACTCGTTGAGGGCGGCCTCTTCAAAGCCCGATTGATAGTAGCTTCGTCCCAGCCAGAAACGGGTCAGATCGTTGTCCGACTCCAGGGCTAGAGACTTCTCCAGAGAGAGGATGGCCTTGTTGTAGAGGCCCTGATGGTAGGCGATCACACCCCAGCGCAGCTCTTCGGCAGCCCGGATGGCTACGGAATCGGAGATCTCTGCCTGCTGGGCCGAAAGGGTTCCGGCAGGGAGCAGAATAAGAAGAGATAGAATTATCAGCCCCTTCAGGACCCTATCAGTAGCTTTTTTAAAATCTGTCATATTGTTCTACCAGCTGCAGATGCTCTTTACAGACCTTTCTGTCGGCCCCGGACTTCATCGCCCGTTCAAGATATTCTTTGGCCTCGTCGAGCTTTCCGCAGCGGAAGAGGGCCCAGCCAAGAGAATCCATATAGTTGCCGTTATCCGGCTGCATGGAGAGAGCCTTCTGGCAGTACTCAACGGCCTTTTCGGGGTTTATACCCTCTTCGGCCATTATATACCCCATGGAGTTGAGGGTATTGGGATTATCAGAATCAATTTCCAGGGACCGGGAGAGATAGTCGATGCTTTCGGGAGTTCTGTTCTGCATCCACAGGGCATAGCCCAGGGAGGCGAAGATCTGGCAGGACTCGAATCCATCCTCCAGTACCTTCTGGAGCTGAATCTCAGCAGCCTTGTAGTTCTTTGTCAGATTATGAACATAACTTAAGACCATCCGGGCCTGATAGACACGGATCAGAGAGTGGGATCTCTCTGCAGTGATTCCAAGATAGAATACGGCATCGCTGAAGTCTTCAAGACGGGTATAGCAGAGGCCCATCAGATAGGCCAGCTCTGCATCCTCCATGGGATCCACATCCTCAGAAAGAAAGGAGTCCAGAGCATCACGGTATAGTCCGTTGTTGTACAGATACACTCCGTCTTCACGAAAACTCATCTACTGCAGTTCCCAGCCTTTTCCGGTACCTTCCCGATATGGGATACAATCGAGGGAGCCACACGAACGGCAGATATGGCGGCATGACCGGACAGGACCGCCTGCACATCCGTTCCCTCCTCTTCTTCCGATTGTACCAGATTTCCCTTGAGAAAGCAGTATGTACTGCTATCATCTCTCGGAGCACTTACCTGAACCACCTCGTCCCGGTAGTCCCGGAAGGCGGGACGGCACCATTGGAGCTCGGCATCAGCTTTCATGTCAGATGGGAAGTTCATATTGAGAAAACAACTGTTGTCCCAGAGGGATACCAGATATTCGAGTCTTTCGGCCAGATATTCTGAAATAGTATCAAAAGCAAAGTCCCCCTCGAACTGATTCAGAGAGAGGGCGATGGAGGGCAGATTCTTCAGAGCCCCCTGCCGGGCGGCAGATGCGGTTCCGGAATAGAGGATATCGGTGCCCAGATTGGGTCCGATATTGATTCCCGAAAGAAGGAGATCAAACTCCCCGGGAAGAAAGCCTCTGTACCCATAGGCAACACAGTCTACGGGAGTACCGGAACAGCTGTAGACCCTGTCTTCCAGCTTTTTGATTTTTACAGGCTCCCGAAGGGTTATGGACTGAGAGTAGCCGCTTCTGTCTCCATCGGGAGCCAGCAGCCAGACATCGTGGTATTTTGAAAGAATTTTCTTAAGACTGAGGATGCCGGGACTCTGTATCCCGTCATCATTGGTAATTAATATTTTCAATTTTTTACTCTTTATTCAGTAAAGCTTTAAGTCCGTCCACAGGAATACATTCAAAATAATCGGCCTTGAAGCCGAAGATTCTGTCATACTCCTCAAGATGCTCATCATACAATGAAATATTATTACCATTTATCAGGTTGATTGTACAGCCGCCGAATCCGTTGCCCACCATCCGGGAACCCATTACGCCATTGGTCTCATAGGCCCTTTTAACAAGCCAGTCCAGCTCGGGACAGGAGATCTCCAGCATATCCCTCAGGCTGTCGTGGGACCGGTACATCAGCTTCCCGGCTGTAGCCAGGTCACCCTGCTCGAGAGCTGCTTTCAGTTCGCGGACCCTGAGATTCTCCTGGATTATATGGATGGCCCTGCGTCGTATCAGCTCGGGCATCTGATCAAGTTCACTTCTGATATCCTGCACGGTGATATCCCGCAGGGTAATATGCCGGCCGGTCTGGGCCAGCAGCTGTTTACATTCGTCAAAGTCATGGCGCAGATCGTCTGTTTCGCCGTAACCGCTGCCGTTGGGTACATGGGAGTCGGTAACAAGGAGAATAATGGGACTGAAATCCATGTTCAGATAGGTGATATCCATGGTTTTAGTATCGATAAGAAGGGCATGGCCCTCTTTTCCATAGTAGGAAACGGCGCAGGCTGCCAGACCCGGATCCTTCTTCATAAATTTGAGCTCCGACAGCCGTGCGGATTCCACCAGATGGATATCGGAGATATCGAAGCTGTAAAGCTGCTTGAGGGCGGAGACCAGGGCCAGAGTCATGGCCGATGAGGAACCCAGCCCCACCTGTTCGGGAATCTCGCTCCGGATGGTGATATCCAGCCCCTTGACGGGACAGCCCAGCTGAAGCATCACAGCTATGGCCCCTTTGACATAGTTAGCCCAGCGGTCCTCACGCTTGTACTTGAGACCCGATAGAGATGCTTTCTTTTTCTCGTTGTAGTTAGCAGAGAATACCCTCAGCGAATTGTCTTCCCGCCGGGAGATGGCAACCTCTGTAAACTTGTTTACGGCTACAGCAAGGACCAGGCCTTCAAAGTACTCCGTATGTTCCCCCATGAGGCTCAGTTTACCCGGTACCCGGACCGAGACTTCCGCGGTATTTCCGTAAATACTCTCATGCAGGGCGTTCAAATCTTCCATGTTCAGCCTTGATTATTGAAGTTAAAACCCACTTTTATACTAAGTCATGTTCACCATTAATTCAATAAAAAATAGGGAGTTGCTTTTTTTTTGCATCAGTCGGACCGCTGCAGATTCAGTGGAAGAGAAAGTCTCAATGGGCCCTGTATATTCTGCCAATGAAGATCAAAGGGGGCAGTTGCCGTCCAGATCTTTATGGGTGTATTTCTTTTCTCCGGAACCGAAAGAGGAGACTGTCTGTCCCCTGCCCAGAAGCTTATACTTGTAGATCATCAGTCCCTCCATACCCACGGGACCCCGTGCGTGTATCTTGCTGGTACTGATGCCTATCTCGGCTCCGAAACCGTAGCGAAAGCCGTCGCTGAACCGGGTGGAACAGTTCCAGAACACCGATGAGGCGTCAACCCTGGACATAAAGGTGCTAGCGGTGCTCTCTCCTTCTGTCAGGATGCAATCGGTGTGTCCCGAGCCGTAGCGGTTGATATGTGCAACGGCCTCGTCAAAGGAGTCCACCAGTTTGATAGAGAGCTTGTAGTCCACATACTCAGTGGCCCAGTCTTCATCGGTCGCCGCGGGGATATGGATGATTTCACGGGTACCGCTGCATCCAACAAGTTCAACATTTCTCTCTTCCAGGGCCGACTTGATCCCCGGCAGGAGTTCGGCGGCCCGGCTTCTGTGAACCAGAAGGGTCTCAAGGGTGTTGCAGGCGGCCACATACTGGGTCTTGGAGTCCACCACAATGGGAACAACCTTGGCCGCATCAACATCCTCATGAATATAGATATGGCAGATGCCGTCGGAGTGACCCAGAACGGGAATGCTGGAGTGCTCCATAATATATTTCACAAACTCATTCGATCCCCGGGGGATCAGAAGGTCGATATACTCGTTAAGGGAGAACATCTCATTTACATCACTCCGGGTCTCCACCAGCTGGATCCAGCCCTCGGGGATCCCCGCCTCTGCGGTGGCTTTGGCGATAATGGATGAGAGGATGCGGTTTGTACCGGAGGCTTCGGAGCCTCCTTTCAGAAGAAGAGCATTGCCGCTTTTGAGGCAGAGAGATGAGATCTGAACCAGAGCATCGGGACGGGACTCGAAGATAATTCCTGTAACTCCGATGGGACAGCTGACCCGGTAGAGGTCCAGGCCGGGTTCCAGTTCCCTGGCCATCTTTGTGACACCCACGGGATCTTCCATGGAGATAAGGCTTCTGACTCCCTCCACCACCTGGGCAATCTTTTCGGGGCCGAATTTCAGTCGTTTGAGAAGAGGTCCGGGGAGATTCTCTTTGACCGACCGGTCATAGTCTTCGGTATTGATTCGGATAATTTCGTCGGCTGAGTCCTCAAGGGCCTCTGCCATGGCCTCAAGGGCCCGGTTTTTGGCCTCTGATGAGGCTGTCGCCAGAACTAAAGATGCGTTTCGGGCTTCTTTTGCCCTTTCTACTATGGTCATATCCACTCCCTCATATCCAATCCCCCCCTCACAATCGAGGAAGGAACCCCTGAACCGGGTGCTTCCCCTTAAGAAGGGTTTACCATAAACAGATGTATTTTTCAATGAGCCTGTTTCACAGGCGGGGGATGTCAGTGATCATTGGCTGATGGAGCCACTCTGTAAAGGCGCTGTCAGCAGCAGGGGGTATCCGCTGCCGGAGCCCCCTCAGCTTTTAAAGAGTATCTTTTGCAAGAATCAGAATCAGCTCTGTTCCTTCATAGAGAAAAAGAGAGTCATCGATAAGAAGATAGCTGTCGGCTCTGTCCAGATTGAGCATAAAGAGGTCTTCATAGGAGAGCCCGGGACCGGCCATCATAGTCCGCATCATGGGTCCGCTCTTCCAGGAGAATCCGTCCAGGGCAAGTGAACCGCCGAAGCCGTTAACACCGCCGTTGCCTCTGATTCTCAGTCCCGACTCATCATCGGTAATCTCCATATAGGGAGCTGACTCATAGTCCTCTGAGACCGATTCGGGATTGGGCATGACCGAGATAACCCATCTTCCTTCGGGAATCTCAGGAAGAAGCCTTCTGGCCGAGGGAGGAGTCATCTCATCCTCTCCCTTTACGGGACTCTCAGAAATCACACCGTCTTTCTTTACCAGAGAGAGAACCCTCTCATCTCCTTCGGGATAGCGCTCTGTATGGGAGGTCAGAACAAGTCCTTCCTCATCAAAACGCCAGGCGTCACCGGTCATTGAGAATATATTCACATACTTCAGGCTTCCGTCTTCTGAAAGAAAGAATCCCTCTTCCGCAAAGTCTCCCTCTGAAGGCATTCCGCAAATGGGGGTGAGCCAGAGAGTTCCCGCCAGTTCTTCAGGGAGGATTTCCTCGGAGGCCCCGGTTCCGGCACAGCTGCCAAGGAGAACAGTCAGGGCCAGGAAAAACAGAGCTTTTCCTGCAATAATCATTCTTTTAGTTTTCATGTCCCTATACTACTTCCGCTTTCGGGAAACATCCATGGGATATATGTAAAGATTTTATGAAGAAAAAGGTGCTGATCTCCCCGCTGCTGGCCTCCGGCGGGCGGCGGAGGCGACTCTAGCCGGTCAGGGCTTCTATTCCGGCAATTCTTGTGATATGGGAGGAGGAACGTCCGCCGGCGAAGTCTGTCAGACTGTATGCAAAGTCCTCAAAGATCTGACGGTTCATCCGCCCGCTGTCTACCTCTTCCTTCAGCAGGCGCAGGGCATCCATAGGGTCCATGGAGGTACGATAGAGTCTGTCGTCATTGGTTATGGCTTCGTAGGAGTCGATAATGGCCAGGATCTGACCGATCTCGGAGATGCTCCTTTTGCCGTAAGGATATCCCCTGCCGTCCAGTTTCTCATGATGCTCCAGAGCCCCGTCGATACAGGGGTGTACAGAGGGATCATTGGCCTGAAGAATCTCAGCGCCCAGTACGGTATGCCGCTTCATCTGTTCAAACTCATACTCTGTCAGCTGCCGGGGAGCTATCAGGATCTCTCGGGGGATCTCGGTTTTTCCGATATCATGAAACAGTGCCGTCAGACCGTAGCGGACGGTCTCCTCAAAACTTCTCTTTGTATAGAAGCAGTAGCCAACCGTTAGTGCCATCACATTGAGGCTGTGTATTGTTGTTGTATAGTCTGTATGGGATATTTTAGCCAGGTTTTTAATAACATCGGGCTGCCTTGAATAACTGTCGACAATTATCTCCATCGTATCAGGCAGCACCTCCAGCCCCCCCGAGCGGGGCTCCTGAAGGGTCTCATCAATAATATTGATCAGTTCCTGCTTGACTCTGGCATTACCCTCATGCATTGTCTCATCAAGATGGGAGCTGAATCCCTTCTGTACCTTGCTGAGACAGAGGCCCTTATCCTGCTGACGGATATAAAGATCCCCTGTATAGGTTTTCTCCTTCAGCCGTTCATCCCGGAAATTCATGCCTGCAGATTTATATAGGAGAATCTCCCCGGAAGTCTTGTTCCTGTAGAAGAGATTAATATCATCATAGTATTTCAAATTGGATTTCCTGACGGGTATCCATTTCTCTTTTCTATATAAAGCCATATATCCTGTCTTTCCAGTATAATGATTCTAACATCATTTCTTATACTTCTTATATTATAATTCCAGTTTATTGTAAAATCTTTCCTACTGGCAACATTGATTATCGTTCATTTTAATTATGACAGATTACTCTATCTCATGATTATTTTCTGCCGGGAGTTCTTCATTCTCAGGTCTCTCAAAAAGGTGATTAAACAGTCCGGCAAAGAACCCGGAAGCCAGAAACATGTAGTATCCTGCCAGAAATCCGAGAAGAATATTCGCCGCCTCATTTTCCAGGAAGAACAGCATTGCCATATTCCCCAGAAAGGGAAAAAGGATGCAGACACCGAAGGCGGGAGCAACAATTTTATAGTTCATTTTAAAAATCACCCTGCTGAACCTTGCTGCACGGAAATTCGGGATGTCCCGCATCAGATAAAAGGGAACCGAAAGGGAGTAAACCATGACTCCATAAAGTACAATCACAGCTATCAGGACACCCGAAGAGATAAGTACAAACCCGGGTTCCATACCGATTGTTTCCAGACCGATACTGAGCCCCAGAGAGGCAATAAGAGCCAAAAGAGAAAAGGGCAGAACCCTGAAGAACATGGCAAGGGTAGTTGTGATATAGAGAGGAAGCTTCCGGAGGGCGAGTCCGACCAGAGAGCTGCAGTCTTCACAGTCCCGGTCCCTGACAAGCAGGACAATAACCAGATTGGGAATGGTTCCGATCAGGGAGAGAAGGAGCATTACAGGTATAACAGCTGTACTGCCGCTGTTCATATGACGAACCATATCGCCGGAACGGAGAAGTACAAAGATATTTGCGGGTATGTAGAAAATGGCCCAGACAAAGGACATATACGCAATATGGGGTTTGATAATACCCCAGGTATCTTCAAAAATGGACTTAACAGATCCGTGGATATAGAAAGTAAAACTGTTTAACTGCATATCTCTTTATACACGTCCCCTGCAAAATATTGAAGCCCCGGCCGGCCCGGGTATCTGTCCTGCACTGCAGATCATATATTTCTATATTCATAATATTTCTTTGAAACCTCAACCCCTTATCGACTATTTTATATATATGAGAATGGTGATTTTCTCTGAAAGGAGTCGTTATGAGAAGAACCTGTCAGATCCTGAATAGAGTTCTTGTACTGTTTCCAGCACTTATGCTTATTCCGGCATCCCTGCTCAGCGGAGCCGGCAGGGATGATGAAACTGAAATTCACAGCTCCATGGAGGTGGAAGATATTATGAACAATCCTGAGTATGAAAAAGCAACCTTTGCGGGGGGATGTTTCTGGTGTACAGAATCGGATTTTCAGAAGATGCCGGGGATAAAA
Organism: Spirochaeta sp. UBA5339; assembly: GCA_002408085.1. Lineage (GTDB taxonomy): Bacteria > Spirochaetota > Spirochaetia > DSM-2461 > DSM-2461 > Oceanispirochaeta. The sequence continues at coordinate 277,571 of DHQL01000009.1, read as the reverse complement.
GAGGTTATTTCTGGTTACTCCGGTGGTCGCGTAGAGAACCCGAGCTACGAGGAAGTCTCTTCGGGAAAAACAGGCCATCTTGAGGTAATTCAGATCTATTTTGATCCGGAAGTCATCAGCTACAGCCAGCTGCTGGACAAGCTCTGGAGGGTTATGGACCCCACCGATGCGGGAGGCTCCTTTGTAGACAGGGGAGAGCAGTATACCAGCGCCATCTTCTACCACTCCGAAAACCAGAGAGTTGAAGCGGAGGCCTCAAAAAAGGCTCTGAATGAGTCGGGAGTCTTCGACAGACCCGTGGTGACACAGATCAGAAAGTTCGAAGCCTTCTACCCAGCCGAGGATTACCATCAGGACTACTTTATCAAGAATCCCGTACGCTACAAATACTACCGCAGCAACTCTGGAAGGGACCAGTTTATCAAAGAGGTGTGGAAGAGCGGCGGCAGTTCCTGGGCCCGCCCCTCTGAAGAGGAGATCAAGGAGATGCTCACTCCCCTGCAGTATGAGGTGACCCAGAACGGAGGAACAGAACGGGCCTTCCAGAACGAATACTGGGACAATCATAAAGAGGGAATCTATGTGGATATCGTCAGCGGAGAGCCTCTTTTCAGTTCTACCGACAAGTTCGATTCGGGATCAGGGTGGCCCAGCTTTACCAGGCCCATTGAATCAGAAAGGATCGTTGAAAGTTCGGACATGACCCTCTTTATGGAGAGAATTGAGCTTACAAGCTCCGCGGGACAGAGTCATCTGGGGCATGTTTTCCCTGACGGCCCGGAGCCGACAGGTTTAAGATACTGTATCAACTCCGCCTCTCTCCGGTTTATCCCCGCAGAGGAGATGGAGAAAGAGGGCTACGGAGACTATCTTTATCTCTTTCAGAAGCCCTGATCAATCCGGATTGATTGCAACGGACAGTCAACCCGGGCCCGGCCCCGGGCGGTACAGGACGAAGCGAAAGGGATCAGTCCTTTTTGGGAATATTGAACTGATGGCTCTGGAAGTTATCTCCACCGAGCCAGAGGTCAATTTTGATCCCTGAATCCGAACGGGCCACATCGGAGTGTTTGATCTGCCAGCCCAGAAGATCCAGTCTGGCTGAACCCAGCATATCGTGGCCGGTCATTGCACCGTAGTACTCGGCGAGTTCAGGACGTTTCTGACTGTTCAGGGATTCCTTCATCTCCTCGATCTCCCCTTCGGAGTGCTCGTTGTCATCAAGAATACATAGATGAAGTCCGTCTTTCTCCTGATGAAGGGAGATAACCAGACGCCTGGGGTCCTCATCCAGCAGGTAGTTGGAGATCTCTCCTATCAAATTAAGAATAAGTTCCTTTCTTTTCACAAGCTCTCCTAGTCCTCGATTTTGTTATTTCTGTACCATTGTATCATGGCGATAATCAGAGATGCCGTTAAACCTCCGGCAAATCCGTTGTTGTAGAGATTGATTCCACCCTGCCAGACACCTGTCTGGGTAACCAGGGCGAGGTGTAGAAATCCCGCAAGAAATCCGGCACGGTATCCGAATTCTCCGGCCACAGGAGCCAGGGTGGTACAGAATATCAGCGCCAGAATAATTCCGGGAGACGAAAGACTCAGTCCGAAGACCAGGGCGCTTACAGCTGCTCCCGCCACAACGGGCCATGAGTTTCTCAGGTGCGTACCGAAGGCGGCAAATCCCATTACCGTCAGAAGTCCGCCGATTACAGGGCCGCTGAAATCGGAGGATGTAAGGATGACCAGTAAGGATCCGGCCAGGCCGATAAGCCCCACATTGATCATTGTTCCTCCCGCTCCATGGCGGGAGACAAAATCCGAGGGCAGTCTTCCGGGGCGCTTCTGGATCTTTTTAAAGGAGTTCAGAGCCTTACTGCCGGATTCATAAAACCCCAGACCCAGGGCCAGAAGAGAGAGGCCGGGGACAAGAAAACGCAGAAACAGGTTATTGCCGCTGTGCCATTCCAGGGCGCTTTCCATGGGAAGTCCGGCAGCCTTGAGGATGGACGCCGCAAAGAGGGCGAGGAATCCGCAGCTCAGACCCATATTATAGAGGCTGTAACCCTGGTGCATATGAAGCATGGAGACCGCAATGGCGGGAAGGAGAAAGCCCACGGCAACTCCACCGGCAATACTGAGAGGCATTCCCAGCCAGAGAGGGAGTCCTGTTTCCAGAAAGATAACTGAGACGAGAGGTCCCATGGCTGTGCCGAAGAGGGCGATAATCATATAGTCCCTGAGTCCCTTGCCCACATAACGTGCGGCAAGATAGACACCCAGAATCACCGGGAGAATGTTCAGAACAGTCTTTCCGAAAAGACTGAATCCCATCATTGTCAGAACCGCCGCAAAGGTCGGTCCCGAAATGCCTACTCCGGCAATTCTTATCATAATCATTGCAACCAGTCCGACTGCCGCCGCATTAAGCAGGGCTCCGCCGATTCCGGCAATGGCGATAAAGTCATTGATCAGTCGGCCGGGATGAATCTGAAGGGTCCAGAAGCCCCTGAAGGCCTCAAGTCCGTCGGTAATAAAAGCAAAAGATGCAAACAGCAGAATCACTGTAATCAGAAAAACCCTAACAATATTGGTTTTAACCAGGTTCAAGAGGAGTAACTCCTTCTCCAGAAAATATATGGCTCCCTATTCTAATCCCGAAGCGAGATCTGTCAATGGCATGTATAGTTTTACCGCAATATATCGTAAAAAAGATCAAAAAAGGGCCTTACTGCAACCCTCAGCAGGATGTAACGGTTACAGATCGATACAAAACCCATTCCGTATATACGATAATTGATACCAGACTAAGTAAAAAATAATTTCTTTGTACTTTGAGGAGGTTCAAATGAAACTCAGAGGTCAATTTACAGCACTTGCGGGGATTCCCGCTGCGGGACTGGTACTGATCCTTTTAACAGGTCTGTTCAGTTTCAATAGGATAAAAACAGATATCGCAGAATTGATCGGATATCAGGATGCCCTGACTCTGATCATCAACGCCGACAGGGATGCCTATCAGGTAATGATCAGTGAAGAGAGGATTCTGGCCGCAGAGACTATAGATGAGGTAATGAAGCAGGCCGAGGACAATCTGGAAAACCGGAATCAGGTTTGGGACAGGATGGAACAGACAGGTATAGGTTCAAGTAATAATTCAGACTATATCAGTTTTGAGAGGAACTTTGAATCCTGGCAGCAGCAGAGCCAGCTTATGGTTGATAAGTCCCTGCTGATTGTTGAAGATGAAAGAGCCGCGGAAGAGGCTGTAGCAGCGGCCAACGGTCACTTTGATGTGATGAGGGAGCAGATTGATGCACTGGGAGAAGGGATCAACCGGCTTCTGTCGGGTTCACTTTCCGCTTCCAGACGGAGAGACATGGAATCTGCCCTTTCCCTGGTTCTAAACGGTGACAGAGATGCCTATCAGGCCTACCTTGCCCTGCTTCAGACTGGAGAGAGTCATGATCATGACAGCCTTGAAAGCTCAATCGCCAGTGTCCTTGAAAACATGCAGCAGACCACTGAGCGCTATAACGAAGCCGCCCGGATTTCCGGACAGACAGGCAGCAGCGGGTACAGCCTTTTCCAGGAGTACTTTTCGCTCTGGGAGAAGGAGGTTACCAAAGCCGTAAACCTGGAAGACAGGATATTCGATGACAAGCTTATCCGGAACAATGCCCTGATGGACAGCTACAGCAGTTTTGAACTGATGCGCAGCGACCTTGATAAGCTCACCATCTACCAGGAAGAGATGAAGGATGAGGAGATTGACTCACTAAACAGAAATATCCGTACGACTATTATTATCTACGCAGTTGTGGTACTGCTGACTATTACCCTTTCCATCGTATTGTCCCTGGTCCTCTCCACCAGAATGCTCAGGGCAATCAAGGATAATATCGCCCTGGGAATTCGTCTGAGGGACGGAGACCTGAGAGACTTTGAAGCCTCAAGGAGCAAAGATGAACTGGGAGATCTAAGCAGGGTTTTCAAGGAGACCAGCACCCGGCTGAGAGAGATAATCGAAAATGTTCAACGATCTGCCTCCTATGTGGCCAGCGGCAGCGAAGAGCTCTCGTCCAGTTCTCAGCAGCTCTCATCGGGAGCCACGGAACAGGCCTCATCTGCGGAAGAGGTATCGGCATCCATGGAACAGATGTCCTCCAGTGTAACCCAGAACAGCGACAACGCTCAGAAGACGAGAGTTATCGCCGAGGATGTTTCTAAAAAGGCGCAGGAGAGCGGCGAGGCGGTTCATCATACAGTAGAAGCCATGAAGGAGATCTCTGAAAAAATATCCATTGTCAGCGATATAGCCAGACAGACCAATATGCTGGCCCTGAATGCGGCAATTGAGGCAGCCCGGGCCGGAGAGGCGGGAAAGGGATTTGCCGTCGTTGCTTCGGAAGTAAGAAAACTTGCAGAGATCAGTCAGAGTTCGGCCGTGACCATTACCGAGCTCTCCCATGACTCCCTGGATGTAGCCAGCAGGGCAGGCACCATGATTGAAGCCCTTGTGGAAGAGGTAAAAAAGACCACAGACCTTGTGGAAGAAATCTCCGCGGCCAGCATTGAACAGAGCACGGGAATGGAGCAGGTAAATCAGGCTCTGATGCAGCTTGACCAGGTGACTCAACAAAACGCCTCATCCTCGGAAGAGATTGCCGCCACCTCCGAAGAACTGGCGTCCCAGGCCCAGAAACTCCGGGACGGTGTGGACTTTTTCAGAATCGGAGACATTGAGAAGAAACTGCTTCCAGGATCAAAGCCCGCAGAGCCCCGGCCTGCTTCAGCCCCCAACCCGGCCCGGCCGGAGCCTTCAGAGCCCGAACAGCTCTCTGCTGCGGAGGATCCCATGCTTCAAATCGGCGGAGATGAAGTTCTTTCACCTGATTTCAGCGGTGAAAGAACTGATGATTCGGACTTTGAGGAGTTCTGAGCCCCTTAGCCTCTCACTTCAGCCGGTTCCCATGACAGAGGAGAAGGAAATGTCTATACTCCATTTATGACCTACACCTTTTCCTCTCCCCTGGGAGATTTTAAACTTGCCCTTGAGAGCAGCGATCCCTCCCTGCGTCCCTTCGATGCGGCCGATGAATACCTGTTAAACAGAGTACGGGAGGAGTTCTCCCCGGCGGAGAAAATACTGACCGTAAATGACAGTCAGGGAGCCCTGAGTGTTCCTCTGGCCTTCCGCTGCACCGCACTGGTACAGGACTCCTGCAGGGACAAAGCAGAAACGGAAGCCAATCTGCTCCGAAACGGCTGCGCCCCCCTGACCTCCACTCCCCTTCTTGATTTAGAGAGATTCGACGCGGATCTTATTATCATAAAGGTTCCCAGGTCTGTTGATTTTTTCCGCTTTCAGCTTCAGTGGATCTCTTGCTGTCTGGAGTCAGAGTGCACCGTACTGGCGGGCGGGATGAACAAGTACCTGCCCCGGGCCTTCTTTGAGGCCTTTAAGGAGTACTGCAGCGATGCCTCATACTCAAGAATTGTGAAGAAGTCCAGAATCTATTGTGGCCGCCTCTCCGCCGTGACATCTACCCCTGAATCGGCCCCTGAATCTTCTCCTGAACCGGAGGGCGAAAAATGTTTTGAATACGGCGGCCGGAGCTACTTCAGCTTTCCCGGGGTCTTCTCCCATGGAAAACTGGACGGCGGCAGCCGCTTCCTTTTGAACTATATCTCATCAACCGAAGGGAGAAAGAGATTGAAAAAGGCTTCAGGGGGCACAGCGGTCGATCCCGGCTGCGGTACGGGAGTGCTGGGCCTGGAAGCCCTGAGAGTGCTTGGTCCCGAAAGAGTCATCTTCAGTGACGACAGCGCCATGGCCGTTGCCAGCACCCGGTCCAATGCCCGCCGTCAGGGCGCCGGTGAAAAGTGCATCTTTCTTCAGACCAATGTACTAGAAGGTGTGGAGGGAGAATCGGCGGATCTTGTGATCTGTAATCCCCCCTTTCACCGGGGCCACAGCATTGCCCTTGATACGGGTTTCGCCTTTATCAGAGAATCCGCCAGGGTTCTGAAGGACCGGGGCCTGGCCCTCTTTGTGGTGAACAGCACCCTGGGTTATGGAAATATTCTGAATGAAGAGTTCAGTGAAGTCAGCACTGTGGGAGAGAACAGGAAGTACAGGCTGATTCTCTGCCGGAAGTAGTCCGGCAGGAAAGGATCAGATGCCGCACATCCCCGAAGGATCAAGGAGACGGTCCACATCCTCACGGCTCAGAAGCCCTGATTCATAGAGCACCTCCCGAACAGGGCGCTTCTCCTTGTAGGCCTTGTAGGCCAGCTCGGCGGCCTTGTCGTAGCCGATCTCAAGGGCAACGGGTGTAACCATGGCCAGAGAACCCTCAATGGCCCCCAGACAGTTCTCCTTCTCCCCCACAATACCGTCGATGCAGTTGGCCGCAAAGGTCCGGGCAGTCTCGCCCAGAAGCTGCAGGGCCGTCAGGGTCTCATGGGAGATCAGGGGCAGCATCATATTGAGCTGCAGGGGACCGTGCTGGTTGGCGATGCTGACAGAGAGTGCCTTTCCCTGAAGGAAGGCGGAGACCTGAATCACCATCTCGGGGATTACAGGATTCACCTTGCCCGGCATAATGGAACTTCCAGGCTGCAGTGATGGGAGAATGATCTCACCCAGACCGGAGCGGGGACCGCTGGTCAGAAGGCGCAGGTCGTTGGCGATCTTCATAAGATCCGTGGAGATGGAGTTGATCACACCCATCAGATCCACCTGGGAGCTCCGGAAGGAGATTCCCTGAAACTTGTTTTCCATAATAGTGAAGGTAATGCCTGTCTCTTTTGAGATTCCCTCGGCTGCTTTAACGGCGAACCCGGGGTGGGCATTGAGACCGGTGCCGATGGCGGTCCCTCCCAGAGGCAGTTCGCTGAGGGCGGCGCCCATGGCCTCCAGGTTCTTCCTTCCCTGACGGATCTGAACGGCGAAGGCGGAGAACTCCTGCCCCAGGGTCATGGGAACGGCATCCTGAAGATGGGTCCGTCCCAGTTTCAGGATGTCCCTGAACTCTTCGCTCTTCTTAAAGAGGGAGTCTTCGAGAACCTTCATTCCCGCCACCGTATCTTCCAGGAGAAGACGATTGGAGAGGGAAACAGCAGAGGGGATAACATCGTTTGAGGACTGCCCCTTGTTCACATGGTCGTTGGGATGAACGGGTTTACGGGTTCCCGCCTCTCCTCCCAGACCGATATTGGCCAGATTGGAGAGAACCTCGTTGATATTCATATTCCAGGATGTTCCGGAACCGGTCTGAAAGACATCGATGGGAAACTGGTCTATTCTGTTTTCGGCAACAACAATATCCGCCGCATCGGCTATGGCACCGGCCAGCTCCTGCTTCAGAAGGCCCAGGGAGGCGTTTACCAGGGCACCGTGCTTCTTGATCAGACAGAGAGCCTTGAGCATATAGGGGTGTATTTTCAGGGGGGATACGGCAAAATTCTCCACCGCACGCTGGGTCTGGGCACCCCACAGGGCGTCCGCCGGCAGGCTGATCTCACCCATTGAATCTGATTCGGTTCTCATCTTCTCACTCATCGAAATCTCCGTAACTGTTTGAATGCCCCGATTATCCTTTGTTTAAAGGAGAAGTGTCAATCGTTGCTGCTCAGGAGGTCCAGGATCTGCAGAAAGACCTTCATTCTGACGGGAGGAAGTTCATTAAAGAGGCTGTGCTCGGCATCTGTAAAGTAGAAGACCCTGGAGGCGGGGTATTTCTCCAGAAGGAATTCGATATTGTCTCTGTAATCCACCACCGAGTCCTCCTCTCCCTGAAGAATATTCAGAACCACACCCGGAGATTCGGGGATTTCAAGGATTCTGTCAATCCAGTCCTGATGGGCGTAGATCCAGGAGAAGGGAACGCTCCTGCTCTGGAGGGGATCATGGTGTTTTACAAACTCCTCATGGTTTTTATTGGATGTGGAACCGCCGAAACGGCGGAATACGGAGTCCGCAAAGGGTTCGGCAATGACCAGTCCCAGCTCGGTAAACTGCCCTCCCACCGTATAGACCAGGGGAGCGGCAAAGATTATCTTTTCAAAACTGTTCCCGTAATCCTCAAGATACTCCATAACAACGGAGCATCCCGTACTGTGGGCCACGGCCATCCGGGGCTCGGGGAGGAGTTCCTCCAGATCGGGGCCTTCACAGAGGGTGGTAAAATCTCTCAGGGCCTCTGCGTACTCGGAAAAGTCGCCGATATCCACACTTTCCCCTTCCGAAAGACCGTGTCCGGGCAGATCAAAGGCGGCCACCGTATAGCCGTGGTTTACAAGAAAGCGGATAAGCCGGGAGTTGGAGAGGCTGTGATCCAGATATCCGTGAAGGAGATAGACGGTCCCCTGGTTCTCACCGGCCGAGGGTGAGAACAGATAGGCCGCCAGCTTCCTCCCCCCCGACTCAAAGTATCCCATCCGGAAATTCTCCTGAAGAGGCCCCGCACCATAGTGGCGGAGAAAATCAAGTTCCTTAAGGGTCGGAAAGCCCTCGGGTGCCTCTGTAAAGGGTCTGAGACTGCTCTTCATGGGAAGAACATCATCGGCAAAGAAGAAGTCATCCCCCGGAATATCCTGGGTCCCCCCGGCGGAAAGAGGTGAGAGGATGAGAATAAAAAGTGTGAGAATGGAGGCTGCTTTTTTCATAGGCTTATTCGGCTTCTCTCAGAAACTCAGCCAGATCATCATACTGACGCTCTGCGGCCCACATTGCCGCGGTCATTCCGTCACTGTCGGTTCTGCGGTTGTCCGCTCCCGAGGCCAGAAGGAGGCGGCAGGCCTCCCCATAGCCCTGTCCGGCGGCAAGCATCAGGGCAGTGGCGCCGGAGGCATTGGGAGCATCAATATCGGCTCCCCCCTGAAGAAGGAGTTCAATGGTATCGGAAGACGGCTCCACCCAGCCCTGGCAGGCCAGATGGAGGGGGGTGTCGTTTCTGTAGGTCTTGAGAGCAGGGTCCGCACCGGAGGCAAGAAGGATCTCAAGATACTCCCTTGAGGGATTGTTTCTGGCAGCCCAGTGAAGGGGCGTCCAGTAGTCGAAGTCCCTGGCATTTACATTTAGTCCCTCTTCAATAAGAAGGGCTGCGGTTTCCGGGTCCGAACGCCAGGAGGCTACATGAAGAGGGGTCCATCCGTAGGGAGTGGAGTCGAAGACCGTTGCTCCCTCATCCAGAAGGGCCCTGACCATGGCGGCGGAGTTGAATGCCGAAGCTGTCAGAACAGGACTGAAGCCGTCTGAGTAGTGCAGTGAGAGATCAGCCCCCTCTGCGACAAAGAGGGAGACAAGCTCGGGGTCACGTCCCTTCTCCACTATGATTCTGAGCTCCTCATCGGGATCGAAAAAGAGGGGCAGCTCTCCGGCGGGATAGATCCGCCGGCTTCCGATCAGCCGGGTCAGTTCGGGCATATCCTGGGGACCGTAGAGTTCTTCATAGGCGGTTCTGAACTCCTCAAGACTCCGGCCTGTGCCGTCAATCAGATATCCGTCGGGATAGAGAGTGGCCAGAGTATCAATCAGCTCGGGAGCATTCCCGAAGTTCAGGGCACCGTGAAGGGGGGTCCAGCCGTCTTTGTCCCGCCGAAGGAAGCGTTCATCCTCTGACAGCAGGGGCAGCTGAAAGTCCGGGGAATTCTGAAAGGCCGAGACAAAGAAAAATGCCGGAGTACCATAGTCATCCCTGATATCGATGGAGATGCCCAGTTCCATCAGGGTCTTAAGAACATCAGGGCTCTGACCGTAGAGAACCGCATAGAGCATAATGGATTTGCCCTCATCATCCTTGACCCTCATATCGGCTCCGGCAGCTGCCAGTTCATGGAGAAGAGAGAAGTCCCCCTCCATATTCATGGTCATAAGCTTCATCATGGGAGTTACACCCCCGGGAGAGACCAGATCGGGACTGGCCCCGGAGCTCAGGATATATGAGGCCAGGGGGAGAGAGTATGTTATGGCCTGATCCATCAGGGTCCTCTCATTGCCGTCCCTGGAGTTGGGTGAGATGCCCCGGTCAAAGAGAATATTCAGAAGGGAGACGGCGGTCTCATACTCCTTGTTCAAAGTAAAGAAGGGAATCAGACCAACGACTCTCTCATCGGCCAGGGGATCCGCTTCGGTGTCCCAGTCAAGAAGAAACTCCAGCAGATCCGGCCGTCCGGCGGACACCGCGTAGTGGCAGGAATTGAAGCCGTTGACATTGAGATAGTCCGCCGAGGCTCCACGGGAGAGAAAGAATCCGGCGCGGTCAAGTTCCAGGCCGGGATTGCTGTAGATTTCATAGATCAGGGTCTGATTGAGCTCCTCCCGGATATCCTTCAAAAGCTGTGCGGTTCTGTCAAAGCCGCCGTAGGGCCGGGCGAGGGCCTCTTCATAGGGTGTTCTTCCCTCTGTATTTCTCTCATCCAGTGAGCAGCCCAGAAAGACCACGTCCCTGAGGGCGGCGTTCCGGAAGGCTTCCTCCCGCATCATCAGCTTGAATATTACGCTCTCACCACCCTTATGGAGGAGTCTGTCCAGATCTTCCGGATCTGTAACAGAGGAGGCAATGGCGTTAAAAAGTGAGGGACTGTAGACCTCAGCCCTTGCAATATAGAGGTCCAGCAGGCTTCTGCCGGCCCTGTCGTAGGGATCTTCCAGGCTGCTTACATCTAGAAGAAGATCAATAACTTCGGGGGTGGAGTACTGAAGGGCATGAAAGAGAGCGGTCTGACCGTTACTGTCCCTGATATCGGGATCGGCGCCGAAATAGAGTATATCCGAGACGTATCCCGCATCTCCCCCCCTGACGGCTTTCATAAGGACTGTCCGTCCCATATGATCCTGGCGGTCGATATTTCCGGTGGGGAGAGATTTCAATCCCCCCTGAAAAGACGAAGCCTGTCCCGAAAGGGGCAGGCCTGTGAATATGAGAAGCAGTATTAAAGCGGGCAGAAATCTATGCATGAACAGTATCTAATCCTTTACATATGGGTCCTGCCCATTATAGCTCTTTAGCCTTATGCGGGCAACTACTCGACCTTCAGAACGTCCTTCATGGCTTCAAGGAAACTGTCCTTGGGAAGAGCTCCCTGGGCCATCTGGGGTTTTCCCTCTTTGGGAATAAAGAGGATGGAGGGAATACTCTGGATTCCAAAGGCCCCTGCCAGTTCCTGTTCCGCTTCGGTGTCAATCTTATATACATTCATCTTGCCGGCGAACTCCTCAGAAAGTTCATCAAGCACGGGAGCCACCATTTTACAGGGTCCGCACCAGTCGGCATAGAAGTCTATGATACAGGGAAGATCTCCCTTGAAATTCCAGTCTTTCTCGTTCTCGAAATCGAAGACCTTATCAAGGAATTCCTGTTTTGTAAGATGCTGTGCCATATCGGCCTCCTTTATATTCTAGTTTCTATATATAGAACTTACCTATATAAACCCTGAAAGGCAAGAGTTTTTATAAACTTTCCGCCTTTCACACTATTCTAATGTTTTCCTGCAAGAGTTTGCAAATCGGCCTGTATTGTGGGAAACTGAATTGAGAACTGAATGGGAAACCGAAATTCAGTATAATATTCTCAAAATGGAGATATCATGAATAACATCGAATCATCAGCCGAAACTCTCCCCCTCTGGGACCTTTCCCTCTACCCCGGCTTTGACTCCCCCGAATACAATAGTGACCTGAACCGAATGAAGGAGATTCTGGAAATCTTAAGCGGGAACCTTGAAGATGACGGTTACTGGTCCGGCAGTTTTAACGATGCCCTGGCCTCACTGATACCCCTTCTCAATGAGGCTCACGACCTCTATGAAACCCTTGAGTCCTTCAGCTACTGCGCCTACTCCACCAACACCTCAGATCCGGCAGCCCTGAAGGCTCTCAACAGCCTTGAAGAGGATGCCCTCCCCTTCACCTCTCTCCTGGTCCGATTGAAAAACCGGCTGGCCGCATCTGGCACGGGGCCGGAGGATTGGAAGGAAGACAGCGTTCTGAAGGATTATATCTACTACCTGAGAGAGTCTCTGGAAGAACAGAAGTTTCAGATGTCTCCGGAATCCGAGGACCTTGCCTACGATCTTGCCCGGTCGGGAAGCTCCGCCTGGAGCCGTCTCCACTCACAGATATCCTCCTCCCTGAAGGCTTCCTGGGACGGGGATACCACAAAGACCGTTACAGAGCTGAGATCCCTTGGAAGCCACAAGGAAAGAGAGGTCCGCCGGAAGGCATGGCAGAAGGAGCTGGAGTGCTGGAAGTCTGCCGAGATTCCCATGGCCGCCGCCCTGAACGGCGTCAAAGGTTTCACCCACACTCTCAACTCCCGCAGAGGATATAAAAGCACCCTGGAACGCTCTGTTCGACAGGCAGGCATGTCCATGGAGACCCTGGAGGCGATGATCAGCGCCATGAAGGAGAGCCTGCCGGCATTCAGAACCTACATGAAGGCAAAGGCCTCCCTGATGGGACTGGAAAAACTATCCTGGTACGATACGGTGGCCCCGGTCACATCAAACGGGGGAGAGTGGACATGGCAGGGAAGCAGAGACTTTATTGTCAGCAACTTCTCATCCCTGAGCCCCGAGTACGGACGCTTCGGCGAGATGTGTTTCAGAGAGAGGTGGATCGATGCTCCCCCCAGGGAGGGCAAGGTGGGAGGTGCCTACTGCATCAGCTTTCCCCGGTACGGCGAGAGCCGGGTTCTGACCAACTTTACCGGAAGCTTCACCGATGTCTCCACCATTGCCCATGAGCTGGGACATGCCTGGCACTACGAGGTCCTTAAGGATGCTCCCGCCCTACACCGCCACTACCCCATGACTCTGGCGGAGACTGCGTCGATCTTCAGCGAGACCCTGGTCTTCCAGGCCTGCTACGGGGCGGCAAGGGAGGAGGAGAAGCTCTTTCTACTGGACAGCACACTGAGCGACTCGAACCAGGTGATTACTGACATTCTCTCCCGTTTTCTCTTTGAGAGGGAATTGATGAAGCGCCGCGCAGAGGGTGAACTTTCCCCCGGGGACCTGAATGCCATGATGCTTGATGCCCAGGAGGCCACCTACGGCGACGCCCTCCACCCTGAGGAACGCCACCCGTATATGTGGGCCGTCAAGGGCCACTACTACTCCATGGACCTGGCCTTCTACAACTTCCCCTACGCCTTCGGACTCCTCTTCTCCCTGGGACTCTACAGCCTCTATGAGAGGATGGGAAGCGACTTCGAACCCCTCTACCGCAGGGTACTGCAGCTGACCGGAAAGGCAAGCGCCGAGGACTGCGCCGCGGCGGCGGGGCTGAATATTAAATCCCCGGACTTCTGGAAGGGAAGTCTGGATGTCATAAGAAAACAGATAACTGACTTTAAAGGACTGGTAGACAATCAATGAGAGTTTTTGCACACCGGGGGGCCTCCGCCTACGCCCCCCAGAATACAATGCCCGCCTTCAGAAAGGCCCTGGAACTGGGAGCAACGGGAGTGGAGCTTGATGTACAGCTTACATCCGACGGCGTTCCCGTGGTGATCCATGACTTTGTTCTGGACACCACAACCGACCAGACAGGTTTTATACACACCGCAAGATGGAAGGATCTTCAGAGGGCCGACGCGGGAGTCAAATACGGAGAGGATTTCAAGGGGACACCCATCCCTGCTCTGGAGGAGGTTCTGGCCCTGATTCCCTCGGATGTATGCCTCAATGTGGAGATCAAGTCACTGAGTTTTGTGGATGAGGATACTGCCGGCACCGTCTCAAAGCTGCTGAATCAGGCGGGAGACCGGGACCTTCTTGTCTCCTCCTTCAACCACCGCTCCCTGAAGCGCTTTCAGGAGCTCAGCCCGGAGATTCCTGTGGGAATACTCTGCGGTGATGATCTGATAGATTTTTCAGGCTATGTGGAGCGAAGCGGACTGAAGCCCTACAGCCTCCACCCCGAGGCATCCTACCTCTCTCCGGCCTATGTGGAAGAGGCCCACAAGAAAGGTTGGAAGGTATTCAGCTACACCATCAATACGAAGGAGCAGGCCGGCCTTGCTTCACAGCTCGGCATCGACGGGGTCTTCTCGGACTATCCTGATCTGCTGGATTGATTTTCCTGCCGGTCCATCTGCCGGCATCGGCTGCACCCTTCTGTTCAGGGGCTGGCCTGAAGGGGTCAGAAGCTGTAGCTGAAAGAGAGGGAGAGGGATGAGGCCATATACTCAAAGCCTGCCGAACCGTATGAAGTACCCATGTAGTAATTGTCTGCGGTATACACGGCTATATTTCCGGAAACCTCGGGTATCCAATCAAAATCCCATGCCAGGGAAGCAGTGAAGCTTTTATACAGCCTGATTCGGATATAGGAAGAGAGGCCCAGATACTGCCCCATGGTGAAGCTGTCATAGTACTTTCTGTTTTTAAGCTTGTGGTAGTCATAGTCGCTCCCGAAAGCCAGAAAGCTCCAGCCCAGACTTATCCCGCCGGTCACCGGTCCCTGGACAGCCTGAGCCCGTATTCCAATATAGGGAATATTGTATTGAACCACATAGTCAATGCCGTTCATGCCGGTAAAATCTTCAACAGCATAGGGGTAGTCATAGGAGAGGGTCATATCGGTCCATCCCCATCTTATCAGCTTGAATCCCGCCTTCAGGTCGAAGGTATAGTTCTTCCTTCTGTAAAAACGCCAGGCACCGTTGGCATCCAGAAAAAAGGACTTGTTCAGGGTGATGGAGCTGACCGACTCATGGGTCCACTCGGTATTCACATCATCAAAATAATCCGAATCCCAGTCATGATCTGTCATCAAGCCTGTTTCGGTATTCAGGGCCTTCCCCAGGGCTATATTAAAGAAGAACCGGTCCTCATAGTTGAAGGATCCCTCCACACCGAGGATATAGGCCGGCTTGATCTGCCAGATCAGACGGCTCAGATAGGGGTAATCGCCGCTGTCAGATCCGTAGACTAGTTCATTGGCATAACCGCCGACAACGGCGGTAACCGGGGAGAGTGAGAACCCATATGTTCTATTCTCCTGAAGAGGAGCTGTATTATCGGCATTCCAGGCAAAAAGGCGGAAGGAAAGCAGAAACAGAGCGGGTATTAGAAGTTTCTTCGGCATTCAACTATTGTACCCCCTGTTCTCTTTTATATCCAGACATCCCTTTTCCGCAGACTGTGACAAAAAAACCGATTCCCTGTACAATCGGTGTTCATGAAAGAATCGATCATCCTGAATATTAATAGCAAACCACTCCCCTCAGGGCCTGCCCGGGGATCGGCCCCTCCTATCAGCTGGATCTGGAACAAGAATGAGGCCTGGGTCATACTGGGGGACAACGGCTCGGGAAAGACCCATTTCTCGGAACTTCTGGCAGAGGAGATGGACGGCAGCACCGAGATTGTCTCCTTTGAGGAGCTCGAGGAGATTCTTGAGGAACAGATCCGTCAGGATGATTCGGAGTACTCCGGTAAAATCGATACGGGAACACCGCTTTACAGCTTTCTGGGACTCACCTCCCCCGACTCTCTGCCTGAAGACGCCCCTCCCCTTCCACGGGGACTGGAGAGGGTGCTGGAATCGGGACTGAGGGTCCTCTCAACTGGTGAGATCCGAAAGTCCCTGATCTACAGGGCCATGCTGAAAAAGCCGGACCTTCTGATTCTGGATGAACCCTTTGACGGCCTGGACCGGGATTCAGTAGTGGATATGAAAAAACTCCTGAAGTCCCTGATTACAGGGGGATGGCCGGTTCTTATGATTCTGAACAGAAAGAGTGAAATTCTCGATAATCACAGCCATGTGGGTGTGTTCCGTGAGTTTGACCTTATCTTCCAGGGCCCCCGAAGCAGTTGGGAGGCCTTTGAGGCCGCCGATGCCGCCGCCATGGAACAGTTGGATTTCCCTATTCCCGCCGCTCCTGCAGACGCGCCCCGGGTCCCGGGAGAGTCCCTTGTAAAGATACGGAACACAACCGTCCGCTACGGAGAAAAGGTCATTCTGGATAGCATCAACTGGGAGGTAAAGAAGGGGGAGCACTGGAAGATCACCGGTCCTAACGGAGCCGGAAAATCGACCCTTCTGAACCTGATTACCGGAGACCAGAACCAGGCCTATGCCAACGACATCACCCTTTTCGGACGGAAGAAAGGGAGCGGCGAGTCCATCTGGGAGATCAAGGAGAAGCTGGGGATTATCTCTCCGGCCCTGCAGCTGAGCTACCGGGTCAGCCTGACCGCCCGGAACTGCATCGTATCGGGACTCCATGACAGCATCGGGATCTATACTGCCATACCTCCCAGGGAGAAGGCTCTGGCAGATGCCTGGCTCCGCCGGATCGGGATGTACGGCAAGGCTGACAAACCCTTCGGCCGCCTCTCATACGGGGAGCAGAGGATGCTTCTGATTGCCAGGGGACTGATCAAGCACCCTCCCCTTCTGATTCTGGATGAACCCTGTCAGGGGCTGGACGACCGCAACAGGGAGCAGGTTCTTGAGCTGTTGGGAAGTTTTGCAGGAGAGTCGGAAACAACCCTCCTCTATGTCACCCACCACGAAGAGGACAGAATTGCCCATGTGGACAGGCATCTTCAGTTCTGCCGCAGGGATGACGGGACGGGCGGCTTTACATTGACCGCAGACGGTCTTCCACTTCAAGGATAACCGCATCGGGGGTTGAGGCCCCGGCGCTGAGACCGATGGTCTCGTATCGGGTAATCTCCGAAGGGATCTCCCGGGCATCCTGAATATGCCAGCAGGGGATTCCCGTCTCCCGGGCGGTCAGATAGAGCCGCTGGGTGTTCGCCGAGTCCCGTCCGCCGATAATAAGGCAGGCATCCACCCTTCCGCAGAGATCAACCAGAGCCTCCTGGCGCTTACTTGTTGCGGAGCAGATGCTCTCAACGATCTTCAGATCGGGACACTTCTTTTTCAGAACAGCACAGACCTCGTCGTACTCGTCCTGTTTGATGGTGGTCTGACTTATTACCATCACGGGGCCGTCCAGCTCCAGTGCCTCAGCCTCGGCGGCGCTGCTGATCACAATGGGATTTTCCGCGTAACCCGCAAGACCTTTGATCTCTCCGTGGTCCGCATCTCCCACAATCACCGTGTGATAGCCGAGGCTGGAATATTTCTTAACGGTCTTCTGACTGGCGATGACCTTGGGACAGGTACCGTCCATCACCCGGCAGCCACGGCTCTCAAGGACCTCTTTAATCTGCAGAGGAACCCCGTGTGCCCGTATAATCACCCGGCTGTCGGCGGGAGCCTCTTCGGGTTTGGAGATAGTCCTGACTCCCCTTGAGGCAAAGTCTGAAACCACCCGGGGATTGTGAATTATCGGGCCCAGAGTATAAACCTCCGAGTCTTCCACAGAGACCGCATCTTCCAGGGTGCCCACAGCACGGCGCACTCCCAGACAGAAGCCCATCTCATCGGCTCTGATAATATTCCTGATTCTGCTCATGCCCGGTATTATGGTATGTAAACATAGACAATGTCATCCCCTCCAGTGACCAGTTCGTAGTCATCAAGGTTCAGGTTCTTATCGGGGGAGTGAATCAGAAAGACCCGGCGGCTCTGGTAGAGAAGCGGAGAGTCCAGTCTGCTCAGAAGATAGTCGAAGGTTCTGTTCTCCACGGAAAAGCGGCTGATATTCCAGCGGACAAAGTCCTCGGACCAGGGGGGCGGAGAGAAACGGCCGTCCAGATCAAAGGCGGTCTCCGGAAATCGTCCCTCCTCAATGGCCTGGATATACTTCTCTTTTTCGGCGGGAGTAAAGGTTCCGGAACCGTAGGGAAATGCCAGGGTCGGCAGACTGACCGGGTAGCCGAGATAGTCCCCGACAATCCTGTCTGTCTCACTGACCTCACGGAAGAACTCCTCTGCGGCCATCTCCTCACGGAAGGTGTGGGTCAGACTGTGGTGTCCGAGAAAGAACTCCCTCTGGGCGTAACGGATCTTGTCCCGGACAACAGAGATCCCTTCATAGGGGAAACCCGGATTGCTTCCGGAGA
This sequence comes from Spirochaeta sp. UBA5339, assembly GCA_002408085.1. Lineage (GTDB taxonomy): Bacteria > Spirochaetota > Spirochaetia > DSM-2461 > DSM-2461 > Oceanispirochaeta. The sequence continues at coordinate 259,577 of DHQL01000009.1, read as the reverse complement.
TCTGACGGAAGGGAATGGCATCGAAGGACATATAGAAGGTGAAGTTGTAACGGTTGCCGGACTTTGGAAAGTAACGGGTAAACACCGATGCAAGACAGTCGGGGTCCAGTTCAAAATACCCGGGTCTGCCTCCTCCGGCATAGGCGGCCATGGTGGCATCATCCCAAAGGAGCTGCGTGGCTCCCGCATCATCGGCTCCGGCAACAAAGGGGATCATCCCCGAAGGGACTGACGAGAGATCCCCGGCGCCGAACTCCCTGTCTGAAAGAGGATAGAAACCCCTGCTGCTCATGACAGCCATAAGGTGGTGGATCCTGTTTAGGGTCAGCTCATAACGGTCCTCTTCCCCGATTCTGTGAAAACAGAGGACGGGAATCTCTCCGGTTCTGCGCCGGTCGTAAATAATTGTGGATTTCCGGTTCTGAACAACCTCGGGAGAATCGAAGTTCAGTCTTTCTACAAGAAACTCTTCGGGGTCCAGTTCACGCAGGGCCCGGACAAAGACAAGTCTGACAGGCGCACCGGAAGCATCAGTCATAATACGGTAGAGATTTCCGCCGGTACGGGCCGTCAGGGGCACTGCAGATCCGGTCAGGATGAATATAAACAGCAGATATTTCGGTATAAGCTTAATCAATCGGACCTACATCACTGAATCAGTTTCAGAGGGAAGAGAGAGCCTCCGCCGCCTGTATTCCCAGCTCTGATGAGGGTAGCAGATCTCTTGCCTTCTGAAAAGAGGAACGGGCATTCTCAGGCCTTCCGCTGCCGAGCCAGGCATTCCCCTTCAAAAACTGAAGAAGCTGCTCTTCCTCTCTGTTCAGATCGGCACCGTATAGATTATCAAGAACATTCAGGGCTTCATTGTACTCAAGAGACCGGATCAGAAGCTCACCCATCTTCAGGGCGTAGTTTCCCGCAAACTCACTGTCCAGATCCGATGGTTCCACCTGCTGCAGGGACTTTACAAAATCCCGTTTGCTGCCAAGCTCCTCATAACAGAGGGCGGCAAAGAAAAGGCAGTTATAATCTTCAAAGAACTCCCAGCCTTCCTCAAAACTGACCAGAGCCTCTGTATAATCCCCATCTCCCATGGATTCCATACCGGCTTCCAGATAGGTGTAGGCGTCTTCCATTCCCGTTCCGGTGGATACGGCAGCTTCTGCTCCGCGGACACCCATTGTAGCCTCCTGCTTCCACTTGTCAAAACCGGTATTAAGGGTCAGCTTCTGTTTTAAGCTGGTATTGCCGGACTGAAGTGTGGTGCTTCCTTTCACAAGGTCCCGGACGTTATACTCTCCGTCCCTGGACAGTGAGACAAGGGCATCTCCCACAAGGAGTTCGGCATAACCATTGTCAGAAAGCCTCAGCCTTCCATCCCCGGGAACAGCATCGCCGATATAGAGCTCATGCCAGGACCCGGAGGTCTCTATCTCCAGCCCCCCCTCAAGATAATCAACACTAAGCTCCTGAGCGCTTAGAAGAAAGATGGACTGCACCATCATTATTACAATCAGATAAGCTATTTTTTTCATACAACCTCCCCGGATCATATGCAGAATCATACTTAGGAATATATGACAAACTACATACCATTAATATACTTTCTTTTACTGAAAAATTACAGTCATTCCCCCATGAGACTTGGATGTTTCTGGCCTGAACAGAACATAAGCCGGCAGATCTTTTTTTGTGAACCTCGTCCACTTTACAAAGGGCTTCAGAAAGGATCTGGCCGAGTCCTTTTAAAAGTTCTATAATGCCCCAATATACAAATCAAACGAGGACTCAATGTCAGACGATAAAAAAGTAATCTACTCCATGGTCGGAGTAAGCAAGGCACATAACCAGAAAGTTGTGCTTAAGGATATCTATCTCTCCTACTTCTACGGAGCCAAGATCGGTGTGCTCGGACTTAACGGTGCCGGTAAGAGTACCCTTCTCCGCATTCTGGCGGGAGTGGACACCGACTTTACAGGAGAGACCGTTCTCTCCGACGGCTTCTCCATCGGCTACCTGGAACAGGAGCCCCAGCTGGACCCCGAAAAGACTGTTCGGGAGATTGTTGAAGAGGGTGCCCAGGAGACGGTGGATCTTCTGAAGGAGTACGACGATATCAACGCCAAATTCGGCGAACCTATGAGCGATGATGAAATGGACGCTCTGCTCCAGAAGCAGGGAAAAATTCAGGACCGTCTGGAGGCCCTTGACGGCTGGGAGCTGGACTCCCGTCTGGAACTGGCCATGGACGCCCTTCGCTGTCCTCCCGAGGATCAGAAGTGCGGTGTTCTGTCGGGCGGTGAGAAGCGCCGGGTCGCCCTCTGCCGTCTGCTTCTGAAGAAGCCGGACATCCTCCTGCTGGACGAGCCCACCAACCACCTGGACGCCGAGTCCGTGGCCTGGCTTGAGCACCACCTCCAGCGTTACGAGGGAACCATTATCGCCGTAACCCACGACCGCTACTTCCTGGACAATGTTGCCGGATGGATTCTGGAACTGGACCGGGGCGAAGGAATTCCCTGGAAGGGCAACTACTCCTCATGGCTGGATCAGAAGCAGAAGCGGATGCTCCAGGAGGAGAAGAAGGAGTCCGAACGCCAGAAGACTCTTAAAAGAGAGCTGGAGTGGATTCAGATGGGAACCAAGGGACGCCACGCCAAGTCCAAGGCCCGTATCAGCTCCTACGAGAGCCTCCTGAATCAGGACAGTGCGGAGGCCACCAGGGACCTGCAGCTCTTTATCCCCCCCGGACCCCGTCTGGGTAATGTTGTTATTGAGGCCGAGGGTCTGAGCAAAAGTTTCTCAGGCCGCCTCCTCTACGACAACCTGAGCTTCAAGCTCCCTCCCGGAGGAATTGTGGGAATCATCGGTGCCAACGGTGCCGGTAAGACAACCCTCTTCAGAATGATCACGGGAGAGGAGAATCCCGACGGCGGAAGCATCCGTCTGGGAGAGACCGTAAAACTGGCCTATGTGGAGCAGACCAGGGCCAATCTGGATGACGAGAAGTCCGTATGGGAGCAGATCTCCGACGGACTGGATATTATCAAGCTGGGCAAGAGAGAGATGAACTCCCGGGCCTTTGTGAGCCAGTTCAACTTCCTGGGAGCCGACCAGCAGAAGAAGGTCGGAGTTCTTTCCGGTGGTGAGAGAAACAGAATCAATCTGGCGATGATGCTTAAGGAAGAGGCCAACGTCCTTCTTCTCGACGAGCCCACCAACGACCTGGATGTAAACACCATCCGGGCCCTTGAGGACGGTCTTCAGAACTTCGGCGGCTGTGCTGTGGTTATCAGCCACGACCGCTGGTTCCTGGACAGAATCGCCACCCATATCCTCGCCTTTGAGGGAGATTCCAGCGCCTACTGGTTTGAGGGAAACTTCAGTGAGTACGAGGAGAATAAGAAGAAGCGTCTCGGCATCGATGCCGATCAGCCTCACCGGATCAAGTATAGAAACCTGACCCGGGACTGATTTCTCAGGACCACCGTTTTACTTGTCAGGTGGCAGAAAATAAGAAAGGGACTGCCCGGGCAGTCCCTTTCTTATCAGAAGTACCAGTACTCTTACTGTTCCGACATCGTTCTCACAAGATCAAGCATCTGGTTATAGCCCACAGCTTCCAATGGATTGGTAACCCCCGTATCGGTACCGAAATTCATAATCATCGGAAATTTCGTATTTGAAAGTTGTTGAGCCACTCCAATGGCGATATCCTTCTCTACATTAGCTCTCTCCTGAGGAGTCAAACCAGCTTGAACTTTTAGCCGGTTCGCCTCTGCTTGAGCTCTCTCCTTGGCCAGAAGGGCTGCCGCCTCCTCCTCTGCCCGCTGTCTGCCCAGTTCAGCAACCTGAAGCTCTTTTTCTGCATCAAGGACGGCAACTTCCTTGTCCTTTTCCGCCTGGGTTACTGCCGTAATCTTTTTAACTTCTTCGTCGGCTCGGGCTTGGGCAATTCTTGCCTTACCCTGCTCCTCTGCAGTAATTGCATCCTGACGAGCTCTTTCAGCATTCGCCCTGGCCACAGCCCTTTGCTGTTCCGCTTCCTTCTTCTGTGCTATCAGCTTATCAATTGTCTCATCGAAATTAATATCTTTCAGAGTGTGGTTTACAAGAGTGATACCATACTCCTGAAAGATACCCTGCTTCACGACAAGTGGATTTCCCAGGTCATCTCTTTTGATCTCGGTCTTCATTGTCTTTACAAACATCGGGTTACCGTCATCATCATAATCGCCGGAAGGCTCTTCAACTGCAACGGTTTCCGTAGCATACAGACCATTGATAATCTGCTCTGAAATAAGCTGTGAAAACTCTCCCCTCCTTGTCGAATAGGTGTCTTCAGCCTTGAAAGATGAAGCCGTCTGCTTTTCGACTTCAATAATCCACTGTCTCACCTGTGACCGAAGGGAAGAAAATGATCTGAAATCCCGATGGATCTTCAGCATTGCATCCTTATCTACCGGCAGACGCCATTTCGTAACAGAACCGATGTCAGCAGTACCACCGTCGCCGAATCTTACAAGAGTAGAATCGGTTTCCGCTCCCCGTCCGCCATCCAGAACATCATTTGAAAGGTAGGTTTCCGTAGATATTTCATATTTTGTTATCTGACCAAACCACTGAAAATAGAGCCCCGGATCCGATCTCACCGAGAGGTCTCCCGAAATCGCAGCCTGCTTTACATGTATTTCACCTGCAGAAACACTGGTAAAGATACTTGAACTGGCAAGAACCAATAGTATGAATCCAATTATACCAGCCACTATTATACCAATTTTCCTGGGAGTCATATTCCCAGCCGCTTTAGATACTTCCTCTGTCATGAAGTACTCCTTTATTTTGTTTTATCAAGAAAGTCATCAATTACTTTTTTCTGTCTTTTAATGTCCGAGACATCCTCATTACTGATTTTTTCATACATTTCTTCATGATTTTGGATATCATCCATACGTTGATCAACATCTGCTTTTTTCCAGGCTTTTCTCAGTTGAGTCAGCAAAAGAACGCTGCCACCACCCAAAACAACAATAAAGAATACAAATACAAGAACCAATTCTGCCTCCAGGTTTAAATAAGATTGTAATTAGAATTTAAAGGGATTAATATTCGTGTTTAAGACTGCCGGCCTTGCGGGAACGGTTCACCTTCTCCATGGTTTTGAAGTATTCGGCGTTCTTTTTGATCTCACGGAGGTCGTCGATAAAGAATTTGTTGTCCACAATCTTGAACTTCTTGTTGTCCATCAGCTTCCGGAGGGCCATGGCGCCGGCCTCCTTGGAGAGGCCCACAATATTGATCAGTTCTTTTGGACCGTAGGGATAGGTATAGGAACGTTTGGCATCGGGATCGATCCGGTTCTTCTCAAGCTCCAGCAAAAGGGAGTCGTACATCCGTCCCGTGGGATCGCCTATCATCGTATTTTCAAGCTGTTTGTAGATGGACCAGATCCGTTCGGCCAGTAGAACCGTCAGCCGTGAGATAATCATGGGCTGCTCCACAACCATGCTCTTAAAGTTGCTTCTGTTTACGGCCATCAGCACACTGCCCTCATGGGCTATGGCGGAGGCGGAGCGGGGTTTGTTCTCCAGAAGGGCCATCTCTCCGAAGATGTCTCCCGCCTTGAGAAGGGCCAGCATAACCTCGTTGTTGTCCACAATCTTGGTGATTCTGATGCTCCCCTTCTGAATGATATAGAGCTCGGGACCAAACTCCCCTTCACTGAAGACCATCGTATCCTTGGGATACTGCCTGATAAACTCGCTTGACTTCTCAACATCCAGATAGGCCACGGTTGCATAGGGTTTAATCTTCTCCATCTTGACCTTTGCATCTCTCACATGATCCCCCTGGGGACAGTGTTTGATGTACTGGTAGTAGGAGTAGAAGGCCTGATTGTACTGGTTCTGTTTAATATAGTATTCGGCGACCTGATAGAGGTGGGGAGGCTCAATCTCCGCAGTGGACTTGAAAGTCATCCGGGTAAGGGCATCATCAAGCATCCTCACCTTCCGGGAGAACACATTAATGATCTTCATGGCAACGGGAGTGTTCCGTTCGATCAGAAGGGAGTACTGGTCCTTCCTGACCGAAATAAGGGTCACATCCGTCAGAGCCCTCGCTGTTTCAAGGTGGTTATGGGCAGCCATCGTTGAGACGACACCGAAAAAATCGCCGGGCTTAAGAACTTCGCCTCCCGACTCTTCCTCAATCTCGAATTCCTTACCGCAGTGAACATTTCCACTGCGGATTATGTAGAACTGAGCGGCCTGTTTCCCTTCAACTGTGATGTATGCGCCTTTCTTGAAACTGACAAGGCCCAACTGCAGTGGATTATTCATCCCGACTCCCATACAAAAAACTATAAGCCTATTCCAGCGGAAATGCATCCCGCCGAAATAGAAAACTTATAGGGATATTCAGTTATATATCGGAAAATCCTCACATAAAGATTGAACCTTTTTACCAATTTCGTCAATTTTATTTTTATCTCCGCCGCTTTTCAGGATGGCGCAGACATACTCGGCGACCTTGGCCATTTCGCCTTCCTTCATGCCTCTGGAGGTAATGGCGGGAGACCCGATTCTGACACCGGAAGTGACAAAGGGACTCTTCTGATCGAAGGGTATGGCGTTCTTGTTGACCGTAATATGGGCCATGTCCAGCCAGGCTTCGGCATCCTTTCCTGTAACATCCAGGGGAGTCAGATCCACAAGCATCAAATGGTTGTCGGTACCGCCGGAAACGATTCTTACTCCGCCCTCTTCCAGTGCAGAAGCCAGGGCTGCGGCGTTTTTAACAACCTGCTCCTGGTAGGATTTAAAGTCGGGCTGCAGGGCCTCCTTGAAGGCAACTGCTTTTGCAGCAATGATATGCATCAGGGGACCACCCTGACATCCGGGGAAGATTGCACCGTTTACAAGCTCGGACCAGTTTTTAACTCTTCCGGACTTGGGAGCAATAACACCCATATCATTTTCACCGTCTTTACCCATAAGGATCATACCGCCCCGGGGTCCGCGGAGGGTCTTGTGAGTGGTGGTGGTTGTAAAGTGTGACGCCTGTATGGGTGAGGGATGACAGCCTGCGGCAACCAGACCGGCAATGTGAGCCATATCGGTCATAAGATAGGCTCCGACCTCATCGGCAATGGCACGGAATTTGTCAAAATCCAGAGTCCTTGGGTAGGCGGAGGCTCCGGCAATAATCATTTTGGGTTTGCACTCTTTGGCTGTCTTCAGAAGCTCGTCATAATCGATGGTCTCGGATTCCTTATCTACACCATAACTTACAATATTGTAGAGTTGTCCGGAAAAGTTTACGGGAGAACCGTGTGTCAGATGACCTCCATGGGCCAGATTCATACCCAGTACAGTATCTCCGGGCTTGCATACTGAGAGATAAACACCCATATTGGCCTGGGAGCCGGAATGGGGCTGAACATTGGCATATTCACAGCCGAAAATTTCCTTTGCTCTGGCGATTGCCAGATCTTCGGCCTCATCTACGAATTCACATCCTCCGTAGTATCTCTTGCCCGAATACCCTTCGGCATACTTGTTGGTTAATACGGACCCCGCCGCCTCAAGTACCGCCTTCGAAACAATGTTCTCCGAAGCAATCAGTTCCAGATTCCCTTTCTGTCTGTTCAGCTCACGTCCCATGGCCGCAAACAGTTCCGGATCAAAACTCTGCAATTCAGTCATCCACCCTTCTCCTTGTGTGACGCCGGCCCCGATGAGACTCAAGGGTGCCGGAATAATATAAAATATAAGAGAACGGTTACTGCTAACCGTCTCTGTTAATTTACTGTTGGGCTATTATAGCAATATCTTTCCAGTTTATGGAACAGCTCTCGAGGTTGCCCAGCCATTCTGCATAGGTATTCTGACGGCTGTAGGAGGCAGTGCTTCCGGATCTGATCTCATTCATGATGGCTGGATACTCTATCTCTCCTCTGGAAAAGGAGATATAACCGTCATCAAGAGTCCCGAATCCGCCGGGAGACTCGTCATCTTCATCCAATAGATAGTCAAGAAGACCGTCCCCTGCGGCTGTATCCACAGGAAACCAGCCTACCTCGGGAAGAAAGACCTCCGCCCAGTGGTGGGTCACTGCGGTGCTTCCCCTCCTGTCTGTCCATACTCCCGAAACAACACGTGTGGGAACATCGACGGAACGGCATAGGGCCGTAAAGAGAGAGGCGTAACCCAGGGAATCAGCTCTGCGGGTGGTCAACCAGAGAGAGGGGTCTGTCTCCGGATCTTCCAGATCAGGGGAGAGGCGCCACAGCACATAGTCATAGAGAAGGGAGGCGATTGTATAGGGATGGGTTTCTCTATTTATAACCGCCAGAGCAGTTCTTCTGAAGTCCGAGGCGGGAATTCCGTCGCTGTCTGCGGTCCACTTTTCGAGAATATTCCTGTTTCTGTACTCCCGGGGTATGGAAGCCCTGTTCAGGGAGTAGCTCACGGAACGGGTTTCAAGATCATAGTCATAGCTGAGGTTCACCTTTTCGCCGCTTTTCAGATCACCCAGAAAAAAGGGATTCTTTTCGGCTTCGGTACTCAGGCTCTGACCGTTTCTGTTTACAGGACGGGGAATATTCAGTGCCAGAGCGCTGCCCGGAAGGGCGGCAAGATGTGAGATATTGATATCCTGACGAATCTGAAGAGTTCTCGGATCGCCAAGCTCCAGACCTTCAGGCTGAATCACTTCTATACTGACGGGATTGCTGTAGCCCGAGGGAGTGTGGAGATAAACAGGGCCGCTTCTGGCCCCCTGAGGGAGGAAGAAGGAGACTCCGTCGTTCTGCCAGGAGTAGATATACTCATAGGGAACGGTGAGAAAGTGGCTCTCATCAGGGGAATCAAGGAGCCCCTCGGGAGTTTCCCCTGAAATACTGACCAGAATACGGCTGCTTTTCTTGCGCATTCCCATCTTGTCCCCTTTCAGGACAATCAGGTCTCCCGGTTTGAAACTGCTGCTGTTGATCTCCGAAAGGAATGGTTTACCAGGCAGAAAGGCACCGGACGCAAGAGCCGGCACTCTGTCTGAGAGAACAAAGAGGGAGCCCTCGCTTCTTCCACCACCTGTTTCAACGGAGACCAGGCCGGAACTCTTCACAGGGGGAACCCGCAGCTTGATCTGCTCATCATTCCATGACTCTACAAACTGGGCGGTAAGGGGAAAATTATCCAGATAGACCCGACCCTTTGAACGGGTTACGCCGAAATTACGGCCGTTTATAATCATCAGATCCCCGGGACTGACCCTTGTGGGTTCAAGACTTTCTATAACAGGTCTTGTTCTGGAGATTGTGAGACTGATTGAAAACAGAAGAATAAGTACAGCAAAAAGGGCGCCGGGAATAATATGAAAGAGAACAATATTTTTTTTCATGGACTTACCTTAACAGGATGGACCCCTCAGTTCTGTCCGTCCGCAGAGGCAGCTGATGCACTCTCGGCATAGGGTCTGATATCCAGGGCCATTTCTATGTGAATTTGATCAGGATTATCCATATCTTCAAGCTTACCCAGAGGGTAAAAGTAGATGATCTCGTTATAATCCAGAGGAATACTCCTCATACTGGTAAAATACCGTAAATTTTCCTTTTGGTCACCCTCGGCGGGAACCCTGAGCCAGATTTCACTCTGGGCCACAAGAATAAGACCTCCCTGGGTCTTCCGATAGGGGGTAAAGTGCATGGAAAGCTTAGCCTGCTCGTTCTGCATATTGATGGTAACGGACCGGCCCGGAATGGTGAGCTTTTCAACATCCGACTGCCAGACCACATTCTGAACATCATGAAACAATCTTGCCTGAATATGGATAGTCAGAGCATCCTTCAGAAGCTGTTCCAAATTCATCTGATTCTGCCTCTCGGGCCCTTCGGCCTGACCATCCTGGGCCATAATTCCGTATCCGATTGTGAACAGCAGGAGTCCAAAGAACAGAGTTTTTTTCATCAGCGGGAGGAACCCCCGAAGGCGGCATTACGGAGTAGTTCCGACTCGCCCACATGGACGAGGTTAACATTGACCGGAAGATCCATGCTGACCTCCTGATTGAAGAGGGATGATCCCCCGTTCTGCTCAATCAGACTGAGCATAGCTTCCACATCACTCCCGGACATCTGAAGGTCTCCGGGAGGTACGGACCAGCCCTCGCTCAGGGCAAGGGGGATATCTGCATAGGTCGCAGAAGGACCGTTGGTTCCGGCAGTGGCAAAGCCAAGGAAGAAAGCGAGAACCGCCGCGGCTGCCGCGGCCATGGGTATAAAGGGAGTTCTGAAGAGAGATCTCTCCTGTGAGGGAGCACTGACATTGCTCCTGTGACGAATCAGCATCTGCAGCTCGCCATAGGAACCGGAAACTTCCGGCATATCCGCAGCCTGCAGAAGCTTCGACTGTTCAGAGTATCCCTCAACCACAGAGCGGCACTCAGAACACTCTTTCAGATGATCTTCAATTTTTTCTTTCCAGGGACTGGCGACTTCGCCGTCATAGAAAGCGGACAACAGTTTGCTGTCAGGGCACATAGACATCTCCCTTATCAAGTATTTCACTCAGTTTCTGTCTTGCACGGAAAACCCGTATTTTTACATTACCTTCAGAGATCTTGAGGATCTCCCCTATCTGCTTATAGTTGAGATTTGCATACTCCTTCAAAGATAAAACAACTCTCATCTTATAAGGCAACTTCATTAATGCTTCCTGAACGAGTTTTTTCGACTCGTCCTCCATAAGCCCCTTCTCGCCGTCGTTGACAATCTCGGGCTTGGGCTCATGATAGTGCTTCTGATAGGCGTTTCTCTCCCGGCCCTTCCGCTTCTCATGGTTATAGGCCAGGTTCTTAACTACACGGATCATCCAGTATTTGGCCTGATCCCCGGCGGGAATCTTATCTATCCGCTCGTAATAGCGGACAAAGGCCTCCTGGCAGAGGTCTTCACTGACCTCCATGCTCCCGGTAATTCTGTAGGCAACACGTATCAGGACGGGGTAAAACTCTTTGTATGCAAGTTCGAAATCTTTAGACACCCGGTTCTACCCTCTCAACATTAAAACATGAGATTCCCGGTGCTGTTACATGAAATATCAATTTTTTTTCCATTTGGGTCCATCGGGGGAGTCAATGATCTGAATTCCCATCTCAAGGAGCTGATCACGGATCTCATCGGACCGTGCAAAGTCCTTGTTTTTCCGGGCTTCCTGACGCTCTGCGATCAGGGCTTCGATCTCACCGTCAAGGCTCTCTTCTTCTTCGGCGGGACTCTCGTCCAGCTTAAGTCCGAGGATCCGGTCCATATCCATAATCAGGGTGAGTTTATCGGAGGCTGAAATATCCCTGTTCTTCAGAAGACTCCAGAGGTCCGCCAGAGCACGGGGTGTGTTGAGGTCTGCGGCCATATGGTCACGGAAGTCCTTCAGCACAGCCTGAGCCGCCTCGGAGAGATCCTTAAGGCGTCCGGCTTTTCCCTCGGCCTTAAGGGCGGCGATCTTCCGCACAAGAGACTCACGGGCCGAGCGGGATGCATCCAGGGACTCCCAGCTGAAGACCAGCTGAGAGCGGTAGTGTCCGCCCAGAAGGAAGTAGCGGTAGTCCAGAGGATCATACCCCTTATCCACCAGATCCTGCAGGGTGATAAATCCCCCCTTGGACTTGGACATCTTGCCGCTCTTCATAAGGATAAACTCATTGTGGAGCCAGTAGTTGACCCACTTGCATCCGTTGGCCGCCTCGGACTGGGCAATCTCGTTGGTGTGATGAATGGGAATATGGTCCACACCGCCGCAGTGAATATCAAAGTGGGGCCCCAGGTATTTTGTACTCATGGCGGAGCACTCGATGTGCCAGCCGGGGTACCCTTTGCCCCAGGGAGAGTCCCAGGTCATGGCCTGGTCCTCGAATTTACTCTTTGTAAACCAGAGAACAAAGTCGGTACTGTTTCTCTTGTTCTCATCCACCGCTACACGGGCACCGTGCTGAAGGTCCTGATTCTCCAGGTTGGCCATTCTGCCGTAGCCCTCGAATTTTGCGGTATCAAAGTAGACGTTTCCGCCGGCCACATAGGTATAGCCCTTGTTCTCAAGGGTTTTAACCATATCGATCATATCCTGAATATGTTCGGTGGCCTTGCAGACCTGGTTGGGGCGGATGATGTTCAGACGCTCAGAGTCTTTGAAAAAGGCATTGGTAAAATGCTCGGCAATGTCCCAGACCGTCATGCCCTGCTCCCGGGCACTCTTGATCATCTTGTCCTCGCCGTCATCACCGTCGCCGGTCAGGTGGCCCACGTCGGTTACGTTCATGACATGGTTCACCTTGTATCCGGCGTACTCCAGGGTCCGGTGGAGGATGTCTTCATATGTATAGGCCCTCATGTTTCCGATATGGGCGTAGTTGTAAACCGTTGGTCCACAGCAGTAGAGACCTGCTTCTCCTTCTTTCAGGGGAATAAACTCTTCCAGCTGTCTTCCATCGGAATTAAGCAATTTAACTTTCACAAATACACCTCACAGGTTGCCACATAGGGGCTGTCCAATTATCATTAAGATTGTGTACAAATTAATGAATTTAAAGAGAAAAATCAACATACGGGGAACAATCCGCGAGGATGAGCCCCTCATAGGCTATACAAGCTTCCGGATCGGAGGCAAGGCTGATCTTTTTGCCGAGCCCTCGGACGAGGCTGACCTTGCCCGGCTGCTGAAGCAGCTGAAGGACCAGAGCATTCCCTGGTTTATTCTGGGCGGAGGAGCCAACCTCCTTGTTTCGGACAGAGGAATCAGAGGTGTCGTCATCTCCATGATCAATCTGGATAAGGTATCTTTGAAGGATACGACACTGACTCTGGGGGCGGGAATGCCCGTCTCAGACGGTGCGGCTTATGCCGCCGACCAGGGCCTTGAGGGGCTGGAGTTTATCTACGCCATGCCCGGCTCCGTTGGAGGGGCTCTGTGGATGAATGCCCGCTGCTACGGCAGTGAGGTTGCCTCGGTATTCAAGGGCGCCTGGATTCTGGATGAGAAACTGGAGCGCCGCTATATTCCTTGTGACAGGGACCAGTGGGATTACAAGGTATCTCCCTTCCAGAAAAGGGAGTGGATTATCCTCTCCGGGGAATTTGAACTGAAACACGGCGACTCCACAGCCCTCTGGAGCAGAATGCTCGAGATCCGGGAAGACCGGGAGACCAAGGGTCACTTCAATGCACCCTGCGGCGGCTCAACCTTCAAGAACAACAGGGACTTCGGTGCTCCCTCGGGCAAGCTGATCGAGGACGCCGGGCTCAAGGGAATGCGAATCGGCGGCGCCGCCGTATCCGACTGGCACGGTAATATACTGATCAATGAACATGATGCCAGCGCTTTGGAGATGGACGAGCTGATCCGTCTTGTTCAGAAAAGGGTTCATGAAATGACCGGATTCCTTCTGGAGCCGGAGGTACTCAAGGTCGGCGACTGGGAGGATTGATGCAGAACCTGATTGACAACCTGAGGGCCTACCTTGATCCAGTAAATGATGATCAGCTGAAGATGATCCTCGAGGAACTGAGTACAGCTGAGATCGCCGAGATCTGGGAGAATTTCACCGACGACGAAAACCTCAGAATTTTTCTTCTTATTGAAAAAGAGAAGAGAGCCGGTCTGATAGCGGAACTTCAGCTCTACCAGCAGGAGCACCTGATCCGGGAGCTCTCTGAGGCGGTCACAAAATCCCTTCTTAACGAGATGGAGCCCGATGACCTGGTAGACCTGATCCAGTCCCTGAGCCCCGAGCTGAGGGCCTCGGTATGGGATCAGCTCAGCGAAGAAGTACGTCAGGAGACAACCTTTCTCCTCCGGTTCGACGAGGACGATGCCGCGGGACTTATGACTCCCCGTTACGCGGCCATTCTGGGGGAGATCCCCGTGGCCCATGCCCTTCACTTTATCAGGGGCTCCATGGATAAGCTGGAGACCATCTACTACATCTATGTTGTCGACAAACTCAAAAGACTCAGAGGCGTTGTCTCTCTGAAAGATATTTTAAGGGCTAAGGACTCGGACAGAATCGAGGACATAATGATCCGCAAGGTCATCTACGTCCATGACAACACGGACCAGGAGGAGTCGGCCCGGGTTCTGGAGAACCACGACCTGCTGGCCCTGCCCGTAGTGGACCGGTTTAACCGTCTTCTTGGTATTATCACCTTCGACGATGTGATCGATGTTATCCGGGAAGAGCAGACCGAGGATATCTACAAGATGGGAGCCATGGGCGGCGATACCCAGAGCTATATGGAGACCTCCATCTGGGGACTGGTAAAGAAGAGAATCCCCTGGCTGGTCATTCTGCTGGTGGCGGGAACCATCACCACCAATGTACTCCATGTCTACCAGGGTCTGATTATGACGGCGGCCTTTCTGACCCTCTTTATTCCTGTCATTACCCAGACAGGAGGTAACTCGGGAACCCAGTCCTCCACCCTGATGATCCGGGGTCTGGCCACTGGAGAGCTCCACTTCAAGGATATCGGCAAGGTTATGATCAAGGAGGTCCTGGTGGGTCTTGTGATCGGAGTCATTACCGGTGCGGTCATTCTGATCAGAGCCTACTTCACCCCCCCGGGTATCGAACTGATGCAGGCCCTGGCCATCTCCATCTCCCTCTGCGCCGTGGTGATGTTCGCCACGGTCCTGGGCTCCCTTGTCCCCATGATCATTCACCGCCTGGGCTTCGACCCCACCGTCGCGGCAGGTCCCCTGATGTCCACGGTAATCGACGTCTGCGGACTGACCATCTTCTTTGAAGTTTCAAAATGGATTCTGGGACTGTGAGGCGGGGCGGATCAAACCGGACGGACCGGTTTTACAGAGAGAGCTTCAGCCGGATCGATATCAGACCCTTTGATAAGAAGATCACCCCCGAAGACAGACTCTACTTCGGCGGTTCCTGCTTTGCGGAGAACCTCTACGGCTTCTGGAAAGAACGTTTTCTGCCGGCTTCCCTCTCCCCCTTCGGCAGCATCTACAACCCCCTCTCACTGAAGGAGTGCTTTACCCTTCTGGCCTCGGGCAGGACCATCGGTCCGGAAGAACTCTTCTTCCACAGGGACCTCTGGAACCACTCCCTCTTTAACAGCACCGTCAGCAGCCCTGACAGGGATGAGATGACGGAGCGCCTTAACCGGAAACTCATGGAGGGCCGGGAGAAACTCAAGGCAGCATCCTTTCTTGTACTGACCCTGGGGACCGCCTATATCTATGAGGAAGTATCCACAGGAGATGTGGTAAGCAACTGCCACCGGCGGCCCGCCTCGGACTTCAGACGGCGTCTTCTGACTGTTGATGAGTGCAGGAAGGCCCTTGAGGATCTGATGACAGCCGTAGGAGAGCTGAATCCCGGTGTAAAGATGATTATCAGCCTCAGCCCTGTCAGGCACCTGAGGGATGATGCGGCGGAGAACTCCCTGAGCAAGGCGGTGCTTCGCTGCGGCATCGACGCTTTTCTATCCGACGCCGAAGGTGACAGGGCCGAAGCTAACGGGAGTGAAGCAGTCTACTTCCCCTCCTATGAAATACTCCTGGATGAACTGCGGGACTACCGCTGGTATGCCGATGATCTGGCCCACCCTTCCGAAGCTGCGGTAGCCTATATAATGGAGAGGTTCTGCGAGACTGCCTCAGGGGAGTATCTTGAAGTGTACCTGAAGGAGGCGGAAAAACTTCGAAGTCTGCTGAATCACAGGCTCCGTTTTCCGGAGAGTCCCGAGGGAGTCAAATTTACAGAAAACAGGGAAAAGGCTCTCAGAAAGTTTGCAGAGAAATATCCCGGAACTATCCTTCCTGAAAGCTGATCTGAGGGCTGAGGATCAGTCAGAAATCCCCAGGCGTCTCTTAAGCACCCAGTTCAAAAACTGCGCATGAATCTCCCAGGAGGATGCACCGTAGCCTCCGGCGGCCACCCATGCAGAGGGAAGACCGCGCTCTTCAAGGAAGGTATAGACCGCCTGATCCCTCTCCAGCATCTGCTCCTTTGTCAGGTTAAGTACGGCAGTCGAGGGAAGTTCATCCTTCTCATAGGGGTCCACACCTGCCACTACAAAGACAAGGTCCGGATGTCCCGTTTTCTCGAGCTCAGCCATGGCCGCCATCAGACGGGGTGTGTACTCCCCCTCCTCTCCCGAGGCTACGGGAATATCAACATCACCGGGAAACCAGGAGGGATTCAGACTGCCGTCCTCCCTGTATTCAGGGCTGTCCAGAGGCCAGCCCGAGGCCATATGGATGCTCAGGGAGGTAATATCCGGGTGGTCTGCCATAATCTCGGCAGTCCCGTCTCCCCTGTGGGCGTCAATATCGATAATCCAGGCCTTATTAAAGAGCCCCTCCGCCTTTGCCTTCAGCAGGGAGATGCAGATATCGTTGACCAGACAGAAGCCGTGGCCGAAACCGGGATGAGCATGGTGCATTCCTCCACCCAGAAAGTAGGAAAAACCGTCCTTAAGAGCCCCCTGAATATTGGCATAGGAGCCTGAAACCACATTCATCACGTCCTTCATAATATCCAGAAGGGGTGCTTCGGCGTTTTCCGGTTCATAGCGGTTGTAGTTGCCCTTCTCGTCGATGAGCTCATAGGCCTCCATCAGGGCCTTCTCAAGGCCGTCGCCGAATAGACGGTCAGCATAGTCTGCCCTGTGAGCCCGGCGGATGTCATTCTCGTCTACGATCCTTGAAAAGTCGGAGACAAGCCATCTATGGCTCTCTGAGCCCAGATCGGGATCGTCCATCAGGGCCCTGTAGGTATTGCTCTTTCTGGTATCCAGGGAAGGGATCAGAATTCCGTATTTAAGGAAGCTTATTACCGCTTCGGGGTTGTAGATCAGCATGTTTTCTCCTTGGGATAATTTGAGTCTGAGCTGCCACCGGTTCTCCACAGAATTACAGAAGAGTTTCGGAAGAGCATCAGGTGTGACTAAAAGAGGATCAGCTCCCGGAACCCTCCGGACCAGTACTCCTCACCGTAGTCAACGGTCAGCTGTGTTCCCGCAGGGATAAAGCTCTGGGTCACAAAGAAGATCACCCAGCGGTTCCCCACCAGAGTATGTTCCACTGCCAGATTGGCCTCGAAGCTGTGGTTTACATAGCGCAGCTCGTTTCCCATCTTTCCGGCATTCACCTCGTAGAGCTCATCCTCATACCAGGCATCAGGATAGTCCCAGGTGTAGTCGGTCTCATAGCCCTCTTCGGGACGTACCGCCGTATCCGGGTCCACCTCGAGATCCTCCCCGGGCTGAATAATGCCAGCATACTCGGCAATCAGGGCTCCGGGCCGCAGATCCTCTTCGGCAAAGAGGCCGTAGCCCACATCACTGGAGACCAGACGGATGGAGACATCCGCCATTCGGCACTCCTCAATATCCTTCCCGTAGTCCGAGGTGAGGGTTTCAAACTCCTCAATATTGTCCTGATAGTAGGGAGAGTCCTTCTGGTCCTTTGCAAAGGCAGGTATGTCCTTGTAGACGGACCTTGAAAGATAGGAGAGGCCTTTTGCCTCCATAAAACGCCGGCGCTCCGCCGGATCGCGGTAGATCTCATTCATGGGTATCATTCTATCCCGAGGCCCTGACAGATTCAACGGAAAACCGCCCTTACATACCCGAAATCGGTTTTTATGGTTTGGAAAAAATATTGCAAGGATCAAGAATTAATTGACATATCAATTGACACATCAACTATTAAGAATTATACCTGAAATATGGAAAACGTAAACTACATCATAAACCGTCTGATCACGGTGCGCCGGACCTTTCTCAACAGCAGACTGAAAGAGCTGGGCATCAGCAGCAGCCTCTTCTCATTTCTGGTAGAGATTACCCAGCATGAAAAGCTGACCCAGAAGGAGCTAAGCCACCTGCTTCAGGTGGACCCGGCCCTGACGACCCGGAGCATCAGAAAACTGATGGATCTGGGCTATGTGGTGAGGGTTGAGGATGAGGCAGACAGAAGATGCAACTATATAAGCCTCAGCCCGAAGGGCGAAGAGATCCGGGATAAGATAATCGGTCTGAACTATGAGTGGTTCAAGCTGGTTTCCAAAAATGCGGATATTGATGAACTTGAAGGAGCCCTGAACACCTTTAAGAAAATTATTATAAATCTGGAAACTGAAATTCTGGGAATATCAAGCATATCCAGGCAGCCCATTGATCTTTCCATTCCTGCTGAAAGGGAGGGATTATGAAAAAGAGAATCCTTTCCATCTTCATCCCCCTGATAATCCTCTCCCTTCTGGGTATCGGTCTCTACAGAAGGACCGTTGATGCACGGCCTGTTGCCTCGGGGATTCTGGAGAGAGACCGAATAGAACTCCCCGCCCTGCAGGCTGAAAGAATCACCGTCATCCACGCGTCCGAAGGAGAAAGCATCGAAAAGGGCGACCTGATACTGGAACAGGATGACCGAAGGGCCCGCGCGGCCCTAGATGCTGCCCGGGCTGAAGCAGACAGTGCTGCAGCAAATCTGGAGAAACTGGAATCCGGCCCCCGTCCGGAAGAGATCGCTCAGGTCCGTGCTCTTCTTGACGGCGCCGAAGCGGTCCTTGAACAGCAGAAGGACAATCTGGAAAGGGTAAGGGAGATGGACCGCAAGAACTTCAACAGCAAGACCGATCTGGAAGCGGCGGAGGCCTCCTATAAACAGGCTCTGGCGAACAGGGATGAACTGACCGCCCGGCTTGCCCTCCTGGAACAGGGCAACCGCAGTGAAGACATCGAGATGGCCCGGTCGGCCCTGGCCGCCGCCGAAGCCTCCCTTGAACTGGCCCTCTACAGCCTGGAAGATCTGAGTCTGAAGGCCCCGCGAAGGGGAATTATCGACTCCATCCCCCTGAAGGAGGGAGCCACTCCCGCCGCAGGAACGCCTCTGGCGGTTCTGCTGGCAGACAGCGTCCCCTATGCCCGGGTATATATACCCGAAACCTGGCATACCCGTGTTAAGGCGGGAGACAGTGTCATCCTGATTGCAGACGGCCTGGAGAAGGAGCTTGCCGGAACCATCCTGACTGTCTCCGCCGAACCTGTCTTTACCCCCTACTTTGCCTTGAACCAGAGCGACAGGGGCCACCTCTCCTATGCCGCCCGGGTAGATATAATCGATCCTGAAGCGGCTGTCCTGAAGCCGGGCACTCCAGTCAGAATGCCCCTGACTCGGATAGAAGAGTAAGGAGGCCTCCCCTGAAAGATCAGAGTGACAGGATGATAATTCAAACCCGGAACCTCACAAGGGACTTCGACAGTCTCAGGGCCGTGGATAATCTCTCCCTGAATATTCCCGAGGGGGAGATCTACGGCTTTCTGGGGCCCAATGGGAGCGGAAAATCCACCACCATCCGTATGATCTGCGGACTCCTTACCCCCACCTCCGGTGAGGTGGAAGCCCTGGGGTATACCATCCCACGGGAGGCGGAGAAGCTGAAGGCCCGCCTTGGCTACATGACACAGAAGTTCTCCCTCTACCAGGAGCTGACGGTGGAGGAGAATCTGCAGTTTCTTGCGGCCATTCAGGGAGTTCCCCGGAGGGAACAGAAAGCCAGAATCACAGAGCTCTGCGGCCAGTTTCATCTGGAGAAGAGACGCAGCCAGCTGGCAGGGACGATGAGCGGCGGCCAGAAACAGCGCCTGGCCCTGGCGGCGGCGATTGTTCACAAGCCTGACCTTCTGATCCTGGATGAACCCACATCGGCGGTGGACCCCGAGAGCCGGAGGGAGTTCTGGGAGTACCTCTTTGAACTTGCGGGAAAAGGCATGTCCATTCTGGTATCCACCCACTATATGGACGAGGCTGAACGCTGCCACCGCCTTGCCATAATCCGCAAGGGAAGTCTCAGCGCCGAAGGAGAACCCCTGAAGCTGATGGAAAACCTGGGAGCCCGGGTACTGCTCGCCGAGGGTCGGGCCGAAGAGATGATTCACTGGCGGCGGCAGCTCTCTGCTGATCCCCTGATCCCCGGATGCACACAGATCGGCAACAGGCTGAGGATTATGGTGGCATCGGAGGTTGAAGAGCCCGAAGCCTGGCTTACCCGTAGTTTCCCCTTTCTGGGAGACCTGGAAAGAACCAGAGCCAATCTGGAGGACGTCTTTGTCAGAGCCACCCACTCAGAGCATATGGAGGAGGAACAATGATCCGCAGAGAGAAGATTCAGGCCATGGTCTACAAGGAGCTGAAACAGCTTCGCCGGGACCGCCTTACCGCCGCCATGGTCTTCGGCATCCCCGTTATGCAGCTCCTCCTCTTCGGCTTTGCCATCAACTACAATGTGAGGAATATCCCGGCAGCCTGGTGCGATATGGCGGAGACAGAGATGTCCAGAAGCATTATCCAGGATATCGGAGCCACAAGGGTTCTGGATCTGAAGTACCGGGCCTCTTCGGTAGAGGAAGTACAGAAACTGATCCGCACCGGACGGGTCCGGGCGGGCGTTGTAATCACCCATGATCTTGAAGAGCGCCTCAGAGACCGCCGTTCAGCCTTCCAGATCCTGACAGACGGAAGCAGTTCGGTGGTTACAGGAGCCGTACAGAGTCTGGCCTCTCTCCCCCTGGGTATTCCGGGGCACACCGTGGACTACAAAACCCAGGAGAGGCTGCCCATACAGGTTCTGCCCCTATATAACCCGGAACAGAGGACGGCGGTGGATGTGATCCCCGGATTGATCGGCGTCATTCTGACAATGACCCTGATGCTTTTTACCGCCATTGCCCTGGTGCGTGAGAGGGAACACGGCAGTATGGAGATGCTGATCACAACCCCCGTATCGGCCATGGAGATAATCTGCGGCAAACTCCTTCCCTACATCGGCATCGGTATGTTTCAGACGGTCCTGATCTTTCTGCTGGGTGTACTTGTCTTCCGCCTGCCCGTAAACGGAAGGGTTATCGACATTGCCGCGGCGGTGCTTATGTTTATCACCTCCACCCTGACCCTGGGGCTTCTGATCTCGTCCTTTGTCAAAACCCAGTTCCAGGCGGTGCAGCTCTCTATCTTTATCCTTCTCCCGTCGATTCTTCTGTCGGGTTTTGTCTTTCCCTACGAGGGAATGCCCACCTTTGCCAGAGCCCTCTCCAAGGTTCTTCCGGTAACCCATTTTATTGAACTGATGCGGGGCATTGTCCTCCGGAACGCCAGGATTTCCGAAATGCCGGTTCAGGTGTTTTCTTTGCTGATTTTTATCCTGTTCAGTACTATACTTGCCTGGGAGAGAATGAAAAAAAAGAGGTTGGACTGATGCAGAATACGATTTCCCTGGGCCCTCTGAATATCCCCGCCCTTCCGGCAATGCTGATACTCTCGGTAATCGGCGGACATCTGATCCTCAAGCTTCTCTACCGGGAGAGAAAGGAGGAGTACCGGGCCGCGTCGGACCTCTTCTTTACAGCCCTCCTTCTCTTTCTGGCGGGGTGGAAGATCAGCCTTCTTTTAACCAACTGGTCCACCGTAATCAAAGCCCCTCTGGCCCTTGTTTACCTTACGGGAGGAATAGTCAATATAACGGCCGGTCTGGCTGCGGCCCTGGGGGGAGTCTTTTTCCTTATCCGCCGTGAAAAATACATATTGTCAGATATAAAATCGATGCTGCTGCTTATTACACTGAGCATGGTTATACTCTTCCCCCTTGCCCTGCTGATGCCTGCAGGTTCCGGAGGATCAGATGGCGGGGCTTCCTACAGCTCCGGAGCTGAAAAAGGAGGAGTCACCGTAAGCTCCTTTGATGGACGGCCCGAAGAGCTTGAGCTCACTGGGGCTCCTGTAACCATCGTCAACTTCTGGGCCACCTGGTGTCCCCCCTGCCGTGCGGAGATTCCCGAAATGATCGACTTCTACAAAGAGTACAAAGACCGGGGTGTCCGGCTGATCGGCGTCAATATGACGACCACCGAGTCCTCGGCGGAGGCGGTTAAAAGCTTTGCGGCAGATCAGGATATCAACTTCCCGGTGGTTCTGGATGCCTGGGGTGATGCCGCAGGGCGCTTTGGAATCAGCTCCATCCCGGTGACTATGGTCTTTGACAGTCAGGGAACTCTGATCAGACAGAGGGTCGGGGCCGTCGACTCGGCCTGGCTGAAAAGTTCAGTCAGGAATTTCACACAGTAGTCTTCCCGGGTCAGGGATTTAATGGAGCAGGTTGTCAGCCAGGTCCGCAAGCCGATGATTTCACCTAAAGATCAGTCAGTTCTCCGGCAAGATCCGGGGAGCTGACAAAGAGGACTCCCTTTCCGTTCATATAGAAAGTGTCCCTGTTATTCAGATCAAGGATCTCCCCATGGTAGTCGGAAACCTTCCCACCGGCCTCTTTAACTATACAGGCTGAGGCGGCAAAGTCCCAGAAACAGCCTCCCCCCTCCTGCTCCTTGGGTATCTTGAAATAGGCGGCAGGGTGCTGTTCCAGGGCCCAGAGGGCATTGAGAACGGCGCCACCGCCCGAGTACCAGCAGGTGTTCGAAAGATTAAGCACATCGGCCTTCCGGTTCAATTTTTCCAGAATCTCGTCAAAACGGGGATGAGTTCTCTGATCCCGGTCCATAATCCATGTGAGAGCTGTTCCAGGGGGAATTTCCTTTCCGACCCTCCAGGCCTGACCGTTCCTGCGGGCACCATCACCTCTGACCGCAGAGTAAAGAACATCCTCCCGGGGATCATAGACCACACCGACAAGGGGAGTCCCGTCTTTTCTTACCAGGCCGATGGAAACCGCATAACCGGGCTTGTCCTCGGAAAAAGGCAGGGTACCGTCAATGGGATCTATGCACCAGAAGGCCTCGGCCTCCAGACGGCTGCCGTCGTCCCTGTTCTCCTCGGCAAGAAGACCGAGGCCGTACTTGCCGATGGATGGAGCCAGATGATCCAGGATAATATTCTGGGATTTAAGGTCCACCTCGGTAACCACCTGGGAGGCAAGGTTGTCCCCTCCCTTCTTCATCTTTACCTCGACCTGTTTCCCCCGGTACGAGGCGATCAGGGCTCCGGCCTTCCGGGCGGCCTCTTCGGCTGTCTCTGCCAGAGGGATTAGAATGTCTTCAATATCTGTACTCATAGCTCCTCCAGAACCTCGGCGGCCAGCCTTTCGCTGTATGAGTTGATCTTCCAGTGACCGGGACTCCAGCCCTTAAGGAAGCGGTGAAAGTCAGTCCATGCCCAGGGGTAGAGGGAACGCCACTCCGCCTCCAGAGCCGGGTAATCAACAGATTTTCCGTAGCGGGAGAGGGCAGTTTCAAGGTAATAAAAATAACAGTCAAGAATGGCCCCTTCCCTGGATTCGCACTCATCCTCATAGAAGCAGCTTCCCACAAAATAGGCCAGATCCTTCATGCCGATCCCTCCGCCAACATACTGAAAGTCTACGGCCGCCACCCCGCCGTCGGGGGCAAAACAGAAGTTGGCGATCTTGGCGTCGCCATGGACAAAGGTCTGAAACCTCGCCTCCTTAAGCCTCTGATCTATCTGCGGCGCCGCGGCAGCGAGTCTTCTGTCCTCCATCACCCCAAGCTCTTCAGGCCTTGTTTCCAGATGCCAGTAGGTTCCGCTCTCCCAGAGCCCCTCGGGGTGTTCATCAAGAAAGCGTGCGTGGAAGTGCGCCAGCCAGCTGAGGCAGGCCTGAAGGTCTTTCTCATTGATACTGCTCCGGCGCAGGGGGAAGCCCGCCGCGTCCAGATCTTCCAGAACCATTACCATATCATCGTCCCGGTCCTCCAGGGCGTAGCAGCGGGGGACCCGGCACTCATTGCCGCAGAGGGCGCTCCACTTTTTATACCAATGGCTCTCCACATGGTAGGATCTGAGTTTTCTGTTGTGGGAGAGGTCGGTCTTCCAGCCCCTGGGATGGGCCCCGGCCCCTTCGGGCCTCACATGTTTGACAATGACCCTTGCGGGCCTGTCCGTGCCACCAGGAAGACCGGCATCGGCTAGGGTGTCATTATACTCCGGATAATACCGGATAATGCTGCCGTAACCGCTCCAGAGACTCTGTATCTTTTCGCCCTGACGGGCCTTTACAGCACCCGTTGAGGCGCAGATTATTTTTTCAATATTCATATAATAGATTCCGTTCTACGTGGATAAGACCCGGAAAACCGGATACTGCCACATAATACCGGATTATCTTTAAAAAATCACCGGCCCAGGGAACTGGAGATAATTAAAAAAATCACTATAATACCGTGGTATGATTTTTAATTCAAAAATTAGTACAGGGGGCCTCGGCTTTCTGTTTCTCACCCTTCTTCTTTCAGCCTGTAACAATCCCTACGGGGACTTTGGAGCAAAGCTGGACAGCTCTTCCTGGATAGACATAACACAACCCGGTGCCAGACCCTTTGTCCGTGTCTATGATGATAACAGCAGCATTGAGATTCTGGTCTTTGAGGGCGAAATCGACATTGAAACAGATCTCTACGGAGCAGTAAATGTAATCCGCATAGTCAACAACGGCTCTCAGGCCGGTGAGGAAGCAAGACAGGATGTACAGGTCATTCAAGGCTCCTACATAATGACCGGAGGCAGCTCCCTTACGGTAGATCTGAAGAAGCGCTACACCGTTTTCTACAAGGACACCGGAGGAGGTATGATTACATCAAGCTCACAGTCCGAATCGGACCTGAGCGAAACAGCAGTATTCACCTTCGACAACTCCACTCCCGATCAGATCTCTGTCGATGGAGAGGACTACTACGCCCTTGATACAATTATTGACGCAGTAATGACTGAGTCTGATGAATCAGTTAGGGCCGCCAATATTCATAGTCTCTACCAGATTGCCGGAGTCTTTATGCCCCAGAGCCGGATTCCCGGTTTCGGCGGAGCCGGAATGGCCGGATATACCCAAACAACCGAGTTCGGAAGCCTGATGAACACGGAAGACGGGGACCACCATATGGATCTTATAGTCAAAATGGTAGGGTTGAATGCAGTGACAACCTTCGATTTTGTTCAGGCATCGGACCTGAAACCCATCGTTATCCAGGGCTCCTATGAGAACAAGGCTAATCCCAGGGGAAGCGGCACCATCTATGGAACCGTATCCTTCACCATCGAGGGAAGCAGCGGCATCTGGTACTGCGAACTTGATTACAACAATGTCACCATCACCAATACCATTGCCAGCGACGGCAACTACCTTCTGTCCGTTGACGGCGGCGATCCCGCCCTGGTGGACAGTAAAAACGTAAATCCCGGAGTGATGGATTTTGAATATATCTCAACTATTATTGCGGGGTTCTGATTGATGAAGAATACAGTAAAGAAATACACCCTGACCCTTCTGCTCATCCTCCTTCCTCTCCTGCCTCTGGCGGCACTGGACAGCTTTGACATCGCATCTGTTTATCTTCAGGACTATATAAGAAACAAGGCGGGAAGCGAGTACCGTCTCCACGGTCCGGCAGTCAATGTCAGCTTTAAACGGGATGGAAAACTGGACCTTCTTTTCTCGGTAACATCGGGAGTTCCCATCGCCCTTAATCAGGACGGCAACTCCTTTAATGCCTTTGACCATTACAGGAATCCCTCATCCTTCCATCTGCTCTTCGGACCTGTATGGACCTTCCCGATGGGGAATACCTTTATCTTTGAACCATCCCTGGGACTGCAGGTCGGATTTATCCAGCTTAAGGGAACCGGTTATCAGACCGTACAGTTTGCCCCCATGGGAATCGGTTCGGATCTGAAGATCAAGGCCCGGCTCAATGACAGACTGATTCTGGGACTTCTGGCGGGTTTTGAATGGAATATGATAGACCTCCTCCACTACGCTGACCATGATACCGGCTACTCCCTGAAGGCGGGAATCAGCCTGGGATTTGAATATGATTCCGGACGGGTTCTGGTCAGAAGAAGAGAAGGAGATCTTTAAATGAAATTGATACATATAATAGCGCAGCTGATCTTCCTTCTACTGCTCCTTACACCGGCACTCCGGGCCGAGGACAGCTCAACAATAGAGTCACCCTTCGAATACCGGGTCCGTTTCAGCGATACAATGAAGTTTGACGGATATAAACTCAATGGTAATATTGTCGACAGCTTTGAATTCGAGGCCATTGTTCACTGGACCGAATACACAAAACTTCATGGCCGGATCAAGCTTGATAACTGGACAGATCTCGGCGGCGGAGTTGTATTCGGAAGTGTGACAGATCAGCGCTACGGCATGAGCAACAGCCAGGTAATAGACAAGGCTTTTATCACCACCAGGATTCTTGATGAGATTGGAGTTATAGACGCTCCCTTCTATGAGATTCAGACCGGATTGGGTGCCGGAGGCCTTGAAAACGAAGAGTGGTCCCGGTTCAACTTTGAGAACTACCGCCTTGGCGGTGTTGACGGAGTGGTTATTCAAAATGATATTGCCCTGTATAAAAGCCTCTACCTGAAAACGGCTTTCAACCCGGCCTTCGGCAGCACCATTCCAGCCTGGAGCGGCATCAATGCTTCTCTAGTTAACTATCCTGATATACTGGCAGCACTTTCCTGGCGAAGTGAGAACTGGTGGACCGAGTTCTACTATGACAGCTACGCCAATACCGACGCGGCCCTGAAGGGTACGGCTCTCTCATTACTGGGAATCGGTACCTACTGGACCCGGGAGTTCGGAAGAGGGTTCTCCTTCAGAGCCATAGAGCGTCTGGAATACGGTTTCTCCTATAAAGAGTCTTCTGATGATCATCTTCGCTATATGTTTGCAGCAGGCCTGCAGGCTCCCCTGCTGAAAGGTCTTGAGACAAACCTCTCGTTCAACGGATTTTTTGTCGACAGGACAGAGATGAATATAGGCTGGGATGCAGAGCTGATGGTGACAGAGACCATCGGGCTCTTTACCGCCCTGGGCGGCATCAAGCTGGGAACAGAAGATCCCGCCTTTGTCTATGAAGCAGGTGTAAGCGGACACTACAACTATCTGAGCCTCTACTTCGGCTACAGTGACCACAGTGGCGGAAACGAAGGATGGTTCACCGGAGCCTTTGACAGCACAAGAGAGTCGGAGGGAGGACTCTTTCTCAGACTTGATATAAACTATTAATCCATGAGCAGGCGAAGACGCCGGAGAGGAGGCAAAAGAGTCCACTCTCTGGCAAAACTTCTGGACAGACAGCCGAAATCCCTCCGGAAACACCCCTACTATGGTGTGATGATGAGTCATTACAGCTCATCCGGCAGGCTGCAGTCCCTGAGGATGAACGCCACATGCTACAGGCTTCTGGACAAGGCTGTTATCACCGCCGAGAACCTTCCGAATCTGTACAGGACCTACCGCATACCCAAAGACCCCTTCTTCCCTCTCTTTCTGAGGATCAAACTGGACTATCTTGATGAGAGAAGAAGGATCAGTGAGGAACGGGAAAAGTATATTCTTGGAAAGATCAAGGAGCTTCCTCCTGTCAGAAGAAGGATAATCCGTTTTCTGGCCGAGTGGGAGGAGGAGCTTTCAAGGGGAAAAAGCCGGCGGTGCTGGGAGAAGACAGTCTATCCTGGAAGCAAAAAAAGAGCTCTGGAACTGCTTGGCTTATCCGACTCCGGCTGGCTTTCCCTCTACTCGGAGTTTCTGACGTCACTGGAAGAGCGCTACCGCCTCTCCCCGGTGACAGTAAGCCGGGTCAAGGCCTCTCTGGCCCTTCAGCTTGTGCCGGAAATTGCACCGGAATCTGCGCTCCTGATAATGCCCGGTCCCGAGCAGATAAAAAAGGCCTACCGCCGTCTCAGCCGGATCTACCACCCCGACTCAGGAGGGGACAGTCCTCTTTTTATTACTATAGGTGAGAGCCGGGATCTTCTTCTTGGACGGTAGAGAGTTCTCCTGCCCCCATGGCAGTCCCGTTTATCAAAGCAGGCCGTAAAGGCCGGTCCCGCTCCGCCTTCCAGCGCTCCAGAAACTCCTCCCGTGGAAGGTTTACGGCGCCAAGGCGGTTCTTGTACTCCATATTGGCATGCCCCAGATTCCAGAAGGCATAACCCTCCTCCTGCAGCCGCCGGGCAAGCAGAACCATCTGCAGTGTTCCGCAGCCGGAGATTCCGATGCTCCTGTCAATAAAACCAGTCAGACTGGTATAGACCGCACCGATCCTGTATCCCAGTTCACCGGCAATCAGCCGGCCTGAGCTTTCTGAAAGCTCTGCCGCCATAACATGGCACTGCCGGCCCTCTCTATCCAGGCTCAGATCTCTTAAGATATCCGCATATCCGGCAGTCAGCCAGCATGGGGAGTGATAGGAAGTGACACCATCAATAACCCGGTCAAGATCGGCTGTAACAGTGAGCTTAAACTCCCCCTCCCCGACCCTCCTCAGAAGCTTTCTGACCTGCCTTGAGATATGGAGGTTCTCCCAGTCCAGAAGGGCATATACCCGCTGCATTTCGGGGGCCAGAAGTATGGTTCCGTCATCCAGACGGTGGGTGATGCTGATCAGCCCCTCATAGGCCAGACGGCTGTAGAAATCCGGAGACCAGCTGCCGCTCCAGAACCAGTGGGAATCAGGATGTGTATGCAGAGCCCTGACAATTTCGGGGTCATTCAGGTGGTGTTCTTCAATATTCAGTATGGTGCCCATGACTTATTATGACATATTTTTTTAAAAAAACATCCAGCCCCGGGCAGGAGAATGAATGGGTATTTTTTTATTTATTACTTGTCCACTATTGATTTTACATCCCCATAAATAAACAAAGACATCCTCAAAGATATACCTCCGCTCTCCAGGATGGTATATAAAAAACAAATGTTTCTTCTTTCTTTTTTTATAAATGTCACAGTACAATGTTGCCATGAGCAATGTTATTGACCGTCTTCTCGAGACTGAAAACAAAGCAAAAGACATTGTTGAATCTGCCCGGGAGAGATCCAGGGAAATTCAGAAACAGGCGGATAGAGAAGCCGAAGAGATTATAAAAACTGCCAGGCAGGATGCTGTAAGAATCCAGAGGGAGGAAGCCGCATCCACCAGACAGGAGCTGGAGGATCAGCGTAAAAAACTGGTCGAAGAACTGGATGCCAGACAGAAGAGTCTGCTCAGTGAGAAGGCGGATCTCCTCGACGCTGCGGCTCAGAAGGTATTTGAACTGCTGACGACAACTGAATCAGTTTAGGAAGCATTCATGCCCTCTGCCCTTAACCGCTACAGTTTCATCAATGCCAAACTCAAAACCCGGATGGACTTCCTCCTTAAGGAAGCTTTCTTTCAAAAGCTGAAAGACCGCCCCAACCTTAACGAAGCCATGCTTATGCTCAAATCGACACCCTACGGCATGATGGAAGAGGTCTACGAACAGACTGGTGACCTGAAAATGGCCGAAAAAACCCTGAAAGAGTACGAGATAGACTCCTTCAGGGAGCTTAAGAAGCACTGCGATGAAACTCTGCAGGGTTTTCTGGATGTTCTCCTTCTTAAATATGATATTGAGATCCTCAAGGACTGGATTCGCCTCTGGTTTGACCTGAGGATCAGAAAACGGGATGTCAGCGACCTGATGCCCTATATGCTGCGTACAGTGGTACACACCGATTTCGATCCCGACACCCTTCTGACCAAGGAGACGACAGAGCAGCTCTACGGTTATCTGGCCTCCTGCCGGGGCTGTCCCCTGTCGGATCTGTTTCAGGACCGTATCGAGGCGGAGAGTGATCTGGATACCCTCTACGGTCTGGAGAAGGACCTGGACCACTTCCGCTTTGCAAAGATCCTCGAATATGCCGGCAGTTTCCCCGAACCCGACAGATCCCTGCTGATCCGTTATACGGCAATGGAGATCGACTTTGAGAACATGCTCTTTGTGATCCGCATGTCTCCCCTCCTCCCTCTGGAACAGCTTTTTGAGGACCTGATTCCCGGAGGCACCGTATTTGCCGGAACATCAGCCAGGACGGCGGATCAGTACCTTGAGAAAACCCTGGGCTCCTACGGCTCCATGGGAAGCGTTCTTCTGGGCGAAGGGGGCGATCCCCTGAAAAAGATGGAGATGCTGAGCGCCCTCTTCGGGGATATTGAAGACAGAGAGATAAAAAAAATGCTGCAGGGCAATCCCTTTACCCTGGGAATCATGCTCGCCTGGTTTATGCGGAAAGAGCGGGAGTGCCGGCGTCTTGTCAGCCTCCTCAACGCAGCTCACTATAAAGCCAATTCTATGGATAGGGGGAACTCATGATTCTCAGTTCCAAAATGAGTCACCTGACGGCCGTGGTCATCAGGGATCATCTGGAAAATATTACAAGAGTCCTGCTTCAGACGGGAGTGATGGACTTTCTCAGAACCGATGAGATACCGGCCCTGAGGGACGGACGGCTAAGGGAGATCAGTTTTAACGAAAATTCGGTCCGCCTGGCAGAGTGCCGTCTACGAATCGAGACACTCCTCAAGGCGGCGGACCTCCGTCCCCTGATCCGGGATGACGTAAAGGAGGAGGGAACCCTCTCACTGGAGAAGATCGAAAAGATGGTTGATGCCCTGTCAAACGAACAGCAGGGTTTCAGGGACCGTCAGAAGGATCTGCAAACCGAGATCAACCGTCTGAACGACCTGAAAAGACAGGTCAATCTCTTTGGTGATGAACAGGCCCTTGTTGAGCGGGCCCAGCAGGGAAGCACAGGCTACTCCTTTCTCTTTCTGGAAACAGGAAGTGTTGCAGAGAGCAGCCTGGAAGAGCTGAACAGCGCCCTGTCTCCCCTGACAACGGTGGTCCTTGAGACAGTCACATCCGGCGGACGGACCCACTGCATCATTATGGGAATGAAGAGGGATCAGGAGGAGATAGAAAAGCGTCTCGCTTCGGTCTACTGGGAGAAGGGCCCCCTCCCCGCGGACGCGGCAAAGGCACTGAGCCCCGACCCGGGGCAGAACCGGGCCACCAGCGATATGGACCAGCGGATTGGAGAACTGAAAAAACGGCAGGAAGCCCTGCGGGAGGAGTCAAAGGAGTATATCAGGGGGAAAAGCCAGTGGCTTCAGGATACCTGGTCGGACCTGAGAATCCGGGAACTGAACCTGAAGATTCAGTCCTACTTCTCCGCCAGCGAAAGCTGCATCCTCTTTAACGGCTGGGTGCCGGCGGACAGGAGGGAGGAACTGGACAGGGAGATCCGCGCCGTTGCCGGAGAGAACTGTCTTCTTGAGTGGCACAACACAGCCTGGGTAAAGGAGAGTACCGAAGGCAGGGTCGACCCCCCTGTAGAGATGAGGAACCCCGATGCCCTCAGGCCCTTCGAGATGCTTGTAAAAAACTTCGGCATCCCTGCCTACGGCACAGTTGACCCCACGGTTCTGGTGGCGGTGAGCTACCTCTGCATGTTCGGTCTTATGTTCGGTGATGTGGGCCACGGGCTTGTACTTGTACTGGCGGGACTGCTCCTCCATTTCAGGGCAAGGAAACAGGGACGGGAGCCGACTTCCCTCTTTATGCTGATCGCCTACTGCGGCGGAGCGGCCATGGCTGCGGGAGTGCTCTTCGGATCGGTCTTCGGCTACAGCATTTTCCCTCCCCTCTGGTTCAACTACCACGCCGTTGTAGAGGGACACTCCAGCGGAAATGATGCCATTGCCAGTATCTATGATATCCTTAAGATCACCATCTGGTTCGGTATAGCCGTTCTGGGTACCGGAATCATCCTGAATATTATCAACTGCATCAGAGAGAGAGACTGGATCAACCTGATCTTCAACAAGGCCGGAATCCTCGGGGGCTGGATGTACGCCGCCGGAGTCTACACGGCCTTCTATTTTGTGGGGACCTCCTACAGATCCATGCCCCCTTCGGGCTTCCTGATAATCGGTCTGGGAGTTCCTGCGGGACTGATGCTGCTGAAGGAACCGGCGGCCCATATAATCGAGGGTCACAAGATCAGCTTTAAGCCGGGAGCCCTGATGAATATGGTGATGGAGTGGATTGTGGAACTGCTGGAGGTCTTTTCAGGGTATCTGGCAAACACCCTCTCCTTTATGAGAGTAGCGGGTCTGGGAATCGCCCATGTGAGTCTGATGACCGCCTTTTTTCAGATCGCCGAATCCGCCCCTCCGGTGGGAGCCTTTGTGATCCTGCTCCTGGGCAACGCTCTGGTAATAGCACTTGAAGGACTGTCTGCGGGCATTCAGTCTCTCAGGTTGAATTATTATGAATTCTTTTCCAAGTATTTTAATGGAACGGGAAAGGCCTATGAGCCTGTATCACTGAAATCCCGTTTAGGAGGTAGTAGTGAATCTTAAAGGAAAACTGTCCCTGCACAATACATCAAGGATAGTGGTAGTAACCGTTATGTTTATCATTCTCGGATTTATCGGGATTCAGAACATCAGCGCCCAGGACGCCCACGCCGCTGAAGCACCCGCCGTCTCGGCTCAGGTACAGACCTTCGGTCTTCTTGCCGCGGCCCTGGCCTTCGGTGCCGCCGCCATCGGAGCGGGAATTGCCATCAGCCATGTCGGTTCCGCCGCCATGGGAGCCATCGGAGAGAAACCCGAGATTGCCGGACAGGCCCTGATCTTTATCGCTCTTGCAGAGGGTATTGTTGTATTCGGCTTTATCACGGCCCTGATGATACTGGGTAAAATCTGATTATCGAATTATGAAATATTTCGTTATCGGTGATGAAGATACGGTTCTCGGATTCGGAATGGTCGGAGTCAGGGGCGCAATGGCTGCCAATGCCCTGGAAACCGAACAGGCCCTGAACAAGGCCATGGAAAATCCGGAGATCGGAATCATCCTTATCAGCGAAAGACTGGCGGAATTGGTACGGCCCCTGGTAGACCGTTTTGTGTTCACCAGGCAGTTTCCCCTGATCCTCGAAATCCCCGACGCCATGGGACGGATCGAAGGGAAGCCATCATTGAAAGAAATGGTAAATGAAGCAATCGGAATCAAGCTCTGAACTCCTGGACAGCATCCTCCGGAGCGCGGAGGAAGAGGCGCGGGATATTATCAAAACCGCCGAGGACCGGTCTGCGGAGATACTGCAGGGCGCCAGGGACAAGGCTGCGGTCATCCTCAACGACGCCGAGTCCAAGGCCTCGGAGAGCAGAAAAGAACTTGTAAAAAACAGCAGCTCCACCCTCAGCCTTCTGAAAAACAGGCAGGAACTTAAAAACAGCCGGAATCTCTACAATGAGATTATGGACCGGGTGGCCCGGAAACTGAAGAGTCTGACAGGTGCCCCTGAGTACAGAGAACTGCTTCTGGCCTTTACCGCCGAAGCGGCCCTTGGACTGGTTGATGATCCGGAAAGGGGTGATGCCTCCCGGACAGCCGAATTTATTCTGAACGGCGGCCCCGGGGAAATGAAAATCATGGACAGCGGGTTTATCAAAGACGCCGAATCACTGCTGGCAGACAAGTTCGGTCTTAAGGTCACACTGAAGACCTCAACTGCCCCTCCTCTTCCCGAACAGGGTGTGGAACTGACCGGAAGCGGGGGCCGAAGGGCCTTCCGGAACAGCTTCAAATCAAGAACCCTCCGCTACGAACAGAAGATCAGAGACATTATCGATGCAGGCCTTCAGAAACAGGATGAGCCGGAAGAGCAGGAGGAGACTCCATGAATGAACGAATTGCAGGACGGGTCAGCCGGGTCAACGGTCCCGTACTGGAGGCTGCGGACATCACCGACGCCCTGATGACGGAGATGGTCTTTGTGGGAGAAGAGAGGCTGGTCGGCGAGGTGATCAAGCTTAACGGAAACCGCGCGGTTATACAGGTCTATGAGGACACAACCGGCATTGCACCGGGAGACAATATCTACGGCTCCGGGGAGTCCCTGAGCGTAGCTCTGGGTCCTGGTCTGATGGGAACCATCTACGACGGGATTCAGCGTCCCCTGGAAAACCTTTTTGAACTGTCGGGAGAGTTTATCGGCAAGGGACTCAGCTTCTCCGCCCTGAACAAAGAGAGGGAGTGGGAGTATACCCCCCTGGTCAGGGAAGGGGACAGAGTCAAAGAGGGACAGATTATCGGTACGGTCCAGGAGACACCGAGGATCGAACACCGGATAATGGTGCCCCCGGGACTCGCAGGAACTGTCACCGAAGCGGCGGCTGCCGGAACATACACCATTGACAGGGTGATTGCGGTTCTGGAACCCGATGACACCCCCGAAAAGAGGGAGCTGACCATGGTGCAGAGCTGGCCCATCCGCCGGCCCCGGCCCACGGCGGAACGCAGGCCCCTCTCCATCCCCCTTGTGACGGGACAAAGGGTAATCGACACTCTCTTTCCCCTGGCCAAGGGAGGTACCGTGGCCATTCCCGGAGGCTTCGGCACCGGAAAGACCATGACCCAGCACGCCATCGCCAAGTGGTGCGATGCGGACATTATCGTCTACATCGGATGCGGGGAGCGGGGAAACGAGATGACCGATGTGTTAAACGAGTTCCCCGAACTGATCGACCCCTCCACCGGCCGGAGCCTGATGGAGCGGACCATTCTTATCGCCAATACATCCAATATGCCGGTTTCAGCCCGTGAGGCCAGTATATATACGGGGATAACCATTGCCGAATACTACCGGGACCAGGGCTACCATGTGGCCATTATGGCGGACTCCACGTCCAGATGGGCCGAGGCCCTGAGAGAACTGTCCGGACGGATGGAGGAGATGCCCGCTGAAGAGGGCTTTCCCGCCTATCTGCCTACCAGAATCGCCGAATTCTATGAACGGGCCGGCTATATGGAGACCTTCTGCGGCAAGGAGGGCTCCGTGTCCATAATCGGCGCCGTCTCCCCTCCGGGAGGTGACTTCTCCGAGCCCGTGACCCAGCACACAAGGCGCTTTGTGCGCTGCTTCTGGGGACTGGACCGGCAGCTGGCCAACGCCCGCCACTACCCGGCCATCGGATGGCTGGACAGCTACAGCGAGTACCTTACCGACATCACCCCCTGGTGGGAGGAGAAGGTGGGACCCGCCTGGGCAGAGGACCGCAGGGAGATTCTGGAACTCCTGCAGAAGGAGGTACGACTCCAGCAGATCGTAAAACTCGTCGGTCCCGACGCCCTTCCCGACAGCCAGAGGTTTGTTATCGAGGTCTGCACGGTCTTCAAGAACGCCTTCCTCCAGCAGAACGCCTTCGACGACATCGACCGCTACTCCACCGCCGAGAAACAGATGCGGATGCTGGGAATCATCCTCTGCTACTGGAGACGGGGAAACGAGGCGATCCGAAAGGGCGTGACCATTGTAAAACTGAGACGCATGAAGGTCCTTCAGGAGATTATCAAGATGAAACTGACCATACCCAACGATAAGCCCGGACAGTTTGACCGTCTGGAAGCCAAGCTGGAACGATCCCTGGACAGGCTGGGGGCGATCTATGGCTGATCAGAGTGAACTGAAAAAGAAACTTCTCAGCTCCCGGGAGTATGTGGGAGTGGACCAGATCGAAGGCCCCCTGGTGTTTATCAAAAACACCCACCCCGTGGGCTACAGGGAGCTTGTAGAGTGCCGGGACCGCCAGGGGAACCTGAGGCTCGGGACCGTTATGGACACCTCCGACGATGTGGCTGTGGTCCAGGTCTTCTCGGGAACCTCCGGGCTCAATATGCCCGAGACCAGGGTCAGCTTCAAGGGCGAACCCCAGACTCTGGGGGTATCAAAGAAGATGCTGGGCCGGGTCTTCAACGGTCTGGGACAGCCCAGGGACGGCGGCGCCGCACCGAGAGCCGTCAAGCAGGTGGACGTCAATGGACGCCCGGTCAACCCGGTGGCCCGGGAGTACCCCAGGGACTTTATCCAGACGGGGATCTCGGTCATAGACGGGATGAACACCCTGATCCGGGGACAGAAGCTCCCGATCTTCTCGGGGAACGGACTGCCCCACAACGAACTGGCCGCCCAGATTACAAGACAGGCCAAGGTACGGGGACAGGAGACGGACTTCGCCGTCGTCTTCGCCGCCATGGGAGTCAAACACGATGTGGCCCGGTACTTTATCGACTCCTTCGAGAGCTCCGGGGTTCTTGAGAAAGTTGCCCTCTTCCTCTCCCTGGCCGACGACCCCTCCATCGAAAGGATCATCACACCAAGAAGCGCCCTCACCCTGGCCGAGCACCTTGCCTTTGACGAGGGGATGCATGTGCTTGTGGTGATGACCGACATGGCCAACTACTGCGAGTCCCTCCGGGAGATCTCGACATTAAGAGGAGAGATACCCTCAAGAAAGGGTTATCCCGGCTACCTCTACTCGGACCTTGCAGAGCTCTACGAGCGCTCGGGGATGCTCAAAGGGTTCAAGGGCTCCATCACACAGCTCCCGATCCTGACAATGCCCAACGACGACATCAGCCACCCCATCCCCGACCTGTCGGGATATATCACCGAAGGGCAGATCGTTTTCGAACGGGACATGCACTCCCGGGGACTCTATCCCCCTGTGGCCGGACTCCCCTCCCTCTCCCGTCTGATGAAGGACGGCATCGGAGAGGGGATGACCAGGGAGGACCACCCCCACCTGGCCAGCCAGCTCTTTGCCGCCTACAGCTATGTAAAGGACGTGCGGAACCTGGCCTCGGTAATCGGAGAGGAGGAGCTCACCCCCCTGGATCACCAGTACCTGGACTTCGGAGAGTACTTTGAGAAGAAGTTCGTCAACCAGAGAACCAACGAGGACCGCAGCATCGAGCAGACCCTGGACCTGGGCTGGGAGGCCCTGAGCCTGCTGCCCGCCGAGGAACTTCACAGGGTTACCGAAGAGGAGATTGAGACCTACTACGGCACGGTGGCCGCCAAAACACCTGAAGGCGGCATCTGATGCGCAAGAATGTGGCTCCCACCAAGACCAATCTGATCTCTCTGAAAAACGAGCTGAAGTTTGCCTCCCTGGGATACGAGCTTCTTGATCAGAAGAGAAATATCCTGGTTATGGAGCTGCTGAACCTGGTGGACGAGGCAGTGGACTTTCAGGAGAGAGCCGACAAGGTTCTTGTCACCGCCTACAGTTCCCTGGAGAACGCCGCCCTGGATATGGGAAAGAGGGAGCTCTTGAGCCTCTCAAGCGCCATTCGGGTGGAGTCGGAGGTGAACCTGAGCCAGCGGAAGATTATGGGTGTGCCCCTGCCGGTGGTACAGACCGAGTACAGCGGTCAGGCCCCCTGGTTCTCCCCCACAGGAACCAGCTGTTATGTGGACAGGGCCATCGACGACTTCCGCCAGGCCCTTGAGATGACCGGCAAACTGGCAGAACTGAAAATCTCCATTATGCGTCTGGCCCGGGAGGTAAAGAAGACCATCCGCAAGGTAAACGCCCTGGAGAAGATCGCCATCCCCGAACTCAGGGAGACGGTGGCTCATATTCAGAACAGATTAGAGGAAAATGAACGGGACATGCTTATACTGATGAAGCGTGTTAAAAGCAGACTTGAAAGTAAACGGATGAACCCTTAAGCTAGGGAAAGGACTTGAATCATGGCAGGACCAATACAGAACATTCTGGTTTATGTGGACGGAAGCGAAGAATCGATCACCGCGGCGGAGTACGGCGTCTGTCTGGCTAAGAGCACCGGAGCCAGTCTCAGCGCCCTCTATGTTGTAAACACCAGGGCCTTGAACGATCTGGTTAAATCAAGGATATTTATCGCCTCGGAAGAGCAGGAGTATCAGCAGGACCTGGAGAACGACGCCGACAAGTATCTGAATCATGTAAAGGATCTGGCCCATAAGAAGGGTCAGACCATCGAGGTGTTTCAGAAAAACGGCGCCATCCATACGGAGATCAAGCACACAATCGAAGAGCTTGATGCGGATCTGCTGATTATCGGTGAACTCTCAAAACTTCAGAGCAGAAGGGACGAGTTCTACAACGAGGTGGAACGGGCCATGCGTTCGGTTCCCTGTTCAGTACTTATTGCAAAAGACGAGGACCTTGTATGGTCTCTCTATGAATCACTGGCCTGATTATCATCTCAGACACAGACCAATACACGCCGGTCCCGATGTAGGACAGAGGCAGAAAAGGAGAAAAGATGAGCATACTTGAGCTTGTAACAGAAGACTGCATCAAGGTACCCCTGGAGAGCAAAAGAAAAAACGATCTGATCAGAGAGATGGTTGCCGTTCTGGAAGGCGCCGGAAAGATAAATGACAGCGAGGCCATCTACCAGGCCATCAGAACCCGCGAGGACCAGGGCAGCACTGGCCTCGGTGAAGGCATCGCCATCCCCCACGCCAAGGTGGAGGGTGTCTCGGAGCTGACCATGGCCATCGGCATCTCCCCCGACGGGATAGATTTCGAGTCCCTGGACGGCCAGGATGCAAAGGTCTTCTTTATGATCCTCGCTCCCCCCGACAAGGCGGGACAGCATATCCAGGCCCTGTCAGAAGTTGCCAAAATTACCCGGTCCGCCGCCTTTATGCGGGCCCTTCTCCACTCTCAGAACCCCGCTGAGGTTCTGGAACTCTTTCAGGAATAGCCTTTATACGGCGGCTTTTGCTTCCGGAGACTGCCTTTCAAGGTTCTCTTCCACAGCAGCAGCCGCCAGAGCCAGGGCAAGGACGGCCAGAGGGTCCATCAGCCCCTGCCCTTCTTGCCGGTTCTTTCTCATTCCTGTTTTACTCTTTCTTCCTGTACTTTTTTTCATATACTCCCCCATCAGGTCAGATAGGTACTTAAAACGCAAGTTCCGTGCCATCCGGTCAGCCGGTGCCGTACCCGGGAATTCGGGCGGTGTATATGGTATAAACGGCTAATTAACGGCGAATCAGACCTATCCGCAGTGCCGGCCCAGGGGCTTTAGAAGGATACAGTAGAGGTCAGCTTCCTCATCTCTGTGAATCAGACAGCCCAGAGATGGTGCTTCAGGATCAAGGGGGTGGTAGACGGCCCAGCTCTCTCTTTCCCGGATAATAAGCACCAGAATCAAAAGGGCGGCGATAAAAACAACACTATAGACACTCAGGGTCAGAACTAAGTTAAACATGCAAATCTCCTTACTCATAAGGAGATTAAGAGACTAATATGACATATGATGGCACATGTTGAACAGTTTTTTGCTTTTTATCGGATCCACCGGAAGTTAATCAACTGTACATTTCGGGAATAAGGAGTGTAAACATCAGCTTCAGAACACCCTGCATCATCCGGCTGATGGGAATAATCTCCACATCCAGAACCCGGTTGAGAAGCAGAACGGCCAGAAGGATATATACTCCGTATCTGTTATAGGAGGTGATAAAGGCCCTGTTTCTGTTAAAAAGAGCAGTAATCACCCTGGACCCGTCCAGAGGGGGAATGGGAATCAGATTGAAGAGGAAGAGGATTACATTGATAATCAGCACATACTGAATAACAGTAACAACTGTGGGAGTCCATAGAAAAGCCAGTGCCTCGTTGAGATAGATCATTCTGAAAAACAGAGTGGAGAGCACCGCAATAAGCAGATTGGAGAGAGGCCCCGCCAGTGAGGTAAGAACAAGCCCGGCATATCTGTTCTTATAGCTGTTAATATCAATCCGTACCGGCTTGGCCCAGCCGAATCCGGCAAAGAGGAGCATCAGTGTTCCCCAGAGGTCCAGATGCCTTAAGGGGTTGAGAGTCAGCCTGCCCTCAGCCCGGGGAACCGGATCCCCCAGCATTGATGATACCCAACCGTGAAAGAACTCATGAACCGACAGGCTCATCAGCAGAATGGGCACCAGAAAAATAAGTTCTTTAAATGACAGACTCAGCAGCATATAACTCTCCCCTTATGGAATATGCCGAGTATAACAGATCAATGGCAGCCTTAACATGGTTCCAGGGAAATAATCCCGCTCAAGGCCTGCAGAAATCATTGATAATAAACATCCGATGCACTATTCTTGATTCAGTATTTAAAATATCAGAAGAAATAAATTGAAAAGAATTAGAACTGCTGTCCTGACATTGATTTTCCTTATTCTCTCCTTTCTTCCAGATGAGACTCTCTGTGCTGCCGAATCCTACTCTCTTTTCCTCACCAACAACCCTCTCTCAGAAGGAATAGAGTATCTGAAAGATCCCGGAGAAATATTCACTCCTGAAATTCTGACTGACCCTGAACAACGACCGGAATTCATTCAGAATAACAGTCCCGTTTTTGATCTTGGTCTGCACAGGGGGGCTGTATGGCTGAAATTTACCCTGAACAACAGGACTGAACAGGAAGACTGGATTATGGAATTTGATATCCATAAGTTCTTCACCCTTGAACTCTACCGTATAACCGGGACCTCTCCCCATACACCAGAGTTCAGTTACAGCTATAAAGAGCCCTTTTCCAGTAGAGACATCCAGGAACCCCACCTGGCATTCCCAATAAAAATATCTCCCGGGGAAAGTGATGATTTTCTGATAAGAATCAGTTCTGAAAACGGAATGGTTCTTCCCTTAAGCATCTATGACAGGGAAAGCTATCTGAAGCATGTTAGCCGTAAAAACACCCGATGGGCAGTTCTCTATACGGTTATGATAATAATGACAATCTACAATTTCTTTATTTATCTATACGTAAAAGATCTGAACTACCTTTACTATATTCTTTATGTGATTCTGTATATGTTTTATCTGGCGGCCCTGAACGGACTGGGAGGTCAGTATGTATGGCCGGATATCAGCGGCAGATGGACAACTGTTTTTTCTCCTCTCTTCGGAGGCCTCTCTCTGGCTCTGGGTATCATTCTGACAAGAGAATTCCTCGGCCTTAAATACTGTGACCCTCCACTCCGAAATTATCTGAGAGTTCTGATTGCCCTGAGCCTGGTTCTGTCCTTATCCAATATCATCTTTACACCCTTTATTTACAGTTACACCCTTGGAAATATTCTGGGAACCATAATACTGCTGTCCATACTGGTTATTTCCTTCGGCTCTGTTCGCAGGGGTAACAGGTCGGCTCTTATATTTCTCAGTTCCTATATGATAATTATCCTGGGCCAGATTGCCTACTCTCTCAAAGCCATCGGTTCTTTCAGCTCATGGCCCCTTCTTCAGAATCTGAATCAGTATGCTCCCCTGATTCAGGTAATTCTACTCTCCCACTCCCTCTCCTACAGAATTTCGATGCTGAGAAAAGAGAAGGATCAGGCCCTGGCAGCAGCACTTGAAGCGGAAACGACTCTTGCTGAAAGCCTGGAGCAGAAGGTGATTGAACGGACAGAGGAACTTCAGATTGCGAATATCAGACTGCATGAACTGTCGAATCTGGACGGATTGACAGGTCTCTATAACAGACGATTCTTTGACAAAACCCTTTTAAAAGAACTTAAGCGTCACTGCAGAGTATCCATGCCCCTGACACTGATACTCTGTGATATAGACTATTTCAAGAGATTTAATGATTCAGCCGGACACCTTGCAGGAGATGAATGCCTGAGAAGGATTGCCGGTGTTCTAAAGAGTTTTTCACAAAGGGAGATGGATACCGCCGCCCGCTACGGAGGAGAGGAGTTTGCCCTGATACTCCCTCACAATGATAAAGAGGAAGGCTTTGAAATTGCACTGAAGATCCAGAAGGCTGTCTCGGACCTCGATTTAATTCATCCGGATTTTGAGGATTCCAGAAGGGTCAGTCTCAGCTTCGGAGTGGTTTCGGTTATTCCTGCTACAGAAACAACATCTGAGGACCTTATTGCCGCAGCCGACAGAGGGCTCTACGAGAGCAAGGCCCGGGGACGGAACCAGATAACCCGGGGCACCCTAAAACCCCTGCAGTAAATAAAAGGCCGCCCCGGAACTCCGATGCGGCCCTGAACCAATAATCAATTCAGATCAGATCTTGGCTTTAAATCTATCGTAACGGAAAGCACTGATATCCAGAACAGTTTCCTCTCCTGCAGCCATCTGGGCCAGCAGGGTACCGGCGGTCGGCCCGATACCGAAACCGTGTCCAGTGAATCCGCAGGCCAGAATCAGACCGGGAACCTCATCCACATGACTGATCACAGGAACAGCATCCACACAGTAGTCAATCCATCCCGCCCAGGTACGGACAACCTTGGCATCCTTAAGAGCGGGGAGGTATCCCAGAATTCCACGGCATGTACTGGAAGCGGTCAGACTGCTGTTTACGGGAGTTCCATTATGCTTGTTCACCGCATCAAGACCTGATGTACCCCCGAACACAAAGGAGCCATGGGTAGTCTGATGGCCGTAGAAGTCAGCCGATGCTGTTCCCAGCATCTGATAGAACATGGGGGGCTGGGCCTCTGTTACAAGGACCTCAAGAAGGATATCCGACATGGGAACGTCGATTCCTACAGATGCCGCAATATTCCGGCTCTCCAGTCCAGCGGCCAGTATGACCTGATCCCCTTCGAAAACCCTGTCAGCCGTTACAACCTGTCTGGCCCGGCCTCTGATTTTTTTAATTGAGAGAACTTCCTGTTCCGTATAAAATTTTACACCCAGCTGCCTGGCCCTGCGATAGTAGCCGAGGGTGGCTGTAAGGGGGTTGGCGTGACCGTCGGTGGGACACCAGCAAGCGCCGATAACCTCATCAGAGAGGTAGGGACAGATCTCCTTAACCTCTTCGGGACTGATCATTCCCAGTTCAAGGCCCAGAGGCTTTGATTTGGCGACAATCCCCTTGAGAATATCAAGATGAGCCTCAGTTTTACCCAGACGGAGGTTCCCCTGCTGATAGTACTCCACATCCACGCCCAGCTCTTCAGAAAGACCAGGCCAGAGATTCTGCACTCCGTACATGGCCAGAGGCAGCTCCCGAAGGTCCCGTCCCGATTGACGGACACCGCCGCCGTTGCGGCTGGATCCGCCGTCACCAATATTTTTACTCTT
Organism: Spirochaeta sp. UBA5339; assembly: GCA_002408085.1. GTDB lineage: Bacteria > Spirochaetota > Spirochaetia > DSM-2461 > DSM-2461 > Oceanispirochaeta. Next base: position 216,814 of record DHQL01000009.1, on the reverse strand, counting down.
TTCGAGAACAGTAACGGAGTACCCCTTTTTTGCCAGATAATAGGCTGTGGAGTTTCCGATTATACCGCTTCCGATAATAACTACATCCGCGATCTTACTCATGACTTCTCAGCTCCCGGAAATTCCTCACTTGCCAGCACATCCATCTTTACAGGCCTGACCGGCGGTCTTGAGGGAGGCAGCTCCAAATCCAGCGGATTGACTCCCAGTTCTCTGGCGATGATGGACCTGACCAGCTTACCGCAGGTTTGTCCCTGACAGAGTCCCATTCCGGCACGAAGAAAACGCTTTACCTCTGTCATGGTATACATCCCCTCGTGCACAGCCTTCCGGATCTCTCCCTTGCTGATCTCTTCACAGCGGCAGATGATCGTTTCATCATCCCCCTGTGAGACAAAGGGTCCTATATCAATTGATCTGTCTTCTAATACATTCATATTCAACTCCATCCTGATTATCGGCGGAAAAATCTGGCCTGTCCCGCATAAGAGAGGGGGACCTTCATGGTCAGCAGATTTGTTGAGTCAAAGGCCTTCAGAGACTTGATCTCCACTACCTCGGCGTCACAGATTTCCTTTCCGCTTCTGTCCAGCGCCCGTCCCCTGTCCCCAGCCTCGGGAAGAGGATAGAACTCATACGGGAGAGTGACCGATGCATACCCTGATTCAAAGGATTCATCAACAAGAAAGATTGCCTGCCCTGAACAGGCTGCCACACACATTCCGCAGGCAGTACACTTCCCTTCGCTATTTACAACAGGCAGGGAAGTTATCTTCTCTCCAATGGAGATACAACCCTTCTTACAGGCATCCTGACACGGGTTGCAGGGAATATTCTGTGTACATTCTATAACCGGACGGACAGCATCCCTCTGTTCAACAACTCCGGGAAAGCGTTCCAGTTCATCATCACCGAGATAGCCCTGCTCAAGGAGAGAGGTTGAGACGGGAATTCCCTCCTCGGTCTCTCTGATCTCTTTTCCACGCATTCCGGGGGCGAACATTCCTTCCCGGAGGGACTGGAGAGCCATCTCAAACCGGCCCAGGGTCTCATCAAGAAGGGACGTATCCAGAAACCCGAGATATTCGGCAGCCGCAGCTCCGCTGATCCGTCCTTCGATCATGGCGGCGCTGGCCTCTTCTATTCCTGAAACATCCCCTGCCACAAAGATTCCGGGAATACTGGTACGGCCCAGACTGTCACACCGGGGAACGAATCCAAGAGGTGTATCCTTCATCTCACAGCCGGCCATCTTAAGAAGCTGGGACATGGGGGAAAGACCGACCGCCAGACAGAGGGTATCCGCATCAAAGGTCTTTTCTGTTCCCTCTACAATCTGCCAGTTTTTGTCCACCTGTCCAATGGTAACCCGTTCTACAGACTCCTCTCCCGAGGCTTCAATAACGGTATGGGAAAGATGAAAGGGTACGCCGCATCGTGCCAGCTTGGCCGCATGAACACCGTATCCCCCGACCCGGGGAGAGGCATCCACCACGGCAAGCACTTCACAGCCGGCCTGAAGGAGCTGAAAACTGACGACCAGTCCAACATTGCCGGAGCCCAGCATAACAATCTTCTTTCCCGGCTTGATTCCGTGAAGATTCATCATGGTCTGAGCCGCTCCGGCTCCGATAACTCCAGGCAGGGTCCATCCGTCAAAGGGAACCATGTTTTCAGAGGCTCCCGTCGCTACAATGACAGCATCGGCCTTGTAGTGCACAACCTTTTCTCCGGTCTGAACGAGTACCTCCCGATCCTGATAAAGACCACAGACTACGGAGTCAAGAACTACCCGTACTCCCTTCTCTTCCGCATCCCTCAGCAGATCTTCTCCGATCCGGAATCCCCTGATCTTTGCCTTATGTTCTTTGGAACCGAAGAACTTGTGAATCTGCTTGAAAAGCTGTCCTCCGGGTTTTTCATTTTCGTCAAAAACTACAACTTCCAGGCCGTGGGATGCAGCTTCCGCCGCAGCAGAGAGCCCTGCCGGCCCGGCGCCGATAACTATCAGATCATATCGTTTCATATCAACCGACCTTTTCTCCGGTACTGACACCGTACTGTGTCTGAACTTTCATCCCCTCACGGAGAGGAGTGACACAAGTTCTTACATTGGGCTTGCCGTCCACAACCATAACGCAGTCAGTACATCGGCCGATGGCACAGAACACACCCCTGGGACGGTGGTCTTTTCCTGTAAAACGGTGAACCATCACTCCTGCGGCCCTGAGAGCAACCATAATGGGTTCTCCTTCGAGGCCCTTCATCTGTTTACCGTTATAGCTGAAGCTGACCTCTTCTTTATGACTCTGTTCCCCGAGTATGGGGTGTGTTTTAATTCTCATTATCTTTTCCTCTGCAGTGGGGAATTCTGAATTCCCCCTTTTGGGCCTGTCAGGCCAGATAGGGTGTTTCCCAAAGATTGAGTTTTGTACCGATCCCATTTTCAAGGGCATTTCGGTATACAATGGTTCCCCAGGCTACATCCTCAATGGGCATTCCTCCAACCGAGTAGATGATCACCTCATCCTCATTTCTTCTGGCAGGAATCTTTCCTGTGATGATATCTCCCAGATCATCAATATCCTCTTCCTTAAGGACACCTTCATGGATCATATCCATACAGCGTACTGCGGGAATGGGAATGGTATGGTAGGCAGGATAGGGCATCTCTTCGGCCCAGGCTTTGTAGAGCTCGATATTGTCTGTCACATTTCTGGCACGGTTAAGAACAAAATCATCATCAAAACGTGCTGCTGCGGGACAGCAGAAAACAGATCCCGGCTTCATCCACTCTTCACTGATATAGGGATACTCATTAATATCTCCCGTGGGAGAAGAGGTAGCAACATGAACGATATCCGAATCCCTTACAGCCTCTTCTATGGTGTCCACTACAATAAACTCTTTGATGCCGGGATACTGGTCTTTCACATAGCTGATAAAGCTGTCGATGGAGCCCTGACTGCGGCCCTTGATCTTAACAGTTTTGATACCGGGACGTACCGCCATAGTAGCGTCAAATGCTGTCTTGGCCATAACTCCGGGACCGATCACACCGACCACTTCGGCATCCTCTCTGGCAAAATACCGGATTCCGACCCCCGGTACGGCACCGGTCCTGTAGGCACTCAGGATATTTGCTGACATATAGGCCAGAGGAGCACCGGTATCCTTGTCGTTGAGGGTCAGCATAAGTACGGAACGGGGAAGTCCCTTATCCCGGTTCTCCACATTTGAGCCGTACCACTTCATGCCGACCATATCAAACTGCCCTCCCAGATAGGCGGGCATGGCCATAAAACGTCTGTCAGGCCCGTCTGTGGGCATATTGGGAAAGGGGGACTCTTCGGGGAAGACCATCATAACACCGTGGGAGTTATTATTTGCACCTCCCATCCGGAAGTCTCCCTCCTTCATCAGCCTGAACATCTCTTCCATAGCATCAACACATCCGGGCATATCCGTTACACCGGCCTTGATCATGTCCTCTTCATTCAAATAAATAAAATCAAGTTTGGGAAAACTCATTTAATATCTCCTTAAGGGTTTGTTACAGTGCAGCCGGTAACGGCTTCCAGTTCAATTTCAACCAGCTGTGCCGGTCGATTCAGCTTGGGTGTTTCCACCATGGTAAAGAGAGGACGGACCTCTTTGAAACGCTCTGTATAAGCGGCGGCAACATCTTTGGCGAAGGCCATATCTGTTATATAAGCTTTCACCTTGATTACATCCGAAAATCCTGACTCTGCTCTTGCAAGCAGTTCACCGAATTTACCAAAAATAAAGCCTGCCTGTTCATAGGCCGACTCACCATAGACCGAACCGTCGGGCTGTACTGCTGTTGTGCCGCCAATATATATATGATCACCCACTTCTACCATTCTGGAATAACCGGCAATCTCCTCCAGGGGGGCACCGGATGAATAATTGGTTCTTTCTTTCATCCTTAACTCCTTCAACCATCATCTTTTTTGAAGTTCTACTCACAACTAAAAGGGAAATAAAAAAAAGAGTATTGGAAAAAACGGAAGAGACCAAAGAATTCGCCGTTCATTTATATTTTTGGATAAACCAGGGAATATATGATGAAATTGAAAATAAATTTACTCATCGGTATTAAACCCGTTCTGGACTTACATTTTTGTAGGTTTTTTCATAAAAAGCTGGATCTGTATATGTAATTTACTATGTTTTATCAATTGGCATGGATTATGCGGTATAAAGAGTATGAAGTTAGTAAACTATGTTCCAGAGCAGCCCTTTTTCGAAATCAAGACTGAGTCTTTTCAGTCTAAATTCGGTTCCCCCTCGGGTCTTCTGGCTCAGTACTACAGCTTTAAAGTTTCCTCTGATTCACAGGATGCCGTAGTCGCCGTACCCGACGGAACCATCGATATTCTATTTCACACAGATGATCCTGTAGCGGTAATCTGCGGTTCGGTAAAGAAGGGCAAACATGTCCACTTCGAGGCTGACGGCAGCTACTTCGGTGCGAGGTTCTTTCCAGGACAGGCTGAAAAACTGCTGGACTGCCCCCTGGAGGAGTTTACCGAGAAGGAAGTTCTTCTGGAGGATGTTGTCCACTTCTCTTCAGAGCTGATCGAAAGGATAATTTCAACATCCAGCTTCAGTGACCAGGTCGAAATCTTTGAATCCTTCCAGAAAACAGCCGAGGAAAAGCCCCCCCTCCCCTTTCTGGTGAAATACATCCTGAATAAGATCAACAGCTGTATGGGTGATATCAGAATTCAGGAACTTGCCGATGAAACAGGATACTCCACACGTCATATAAACAATCTCTTTAGAAAGCATGTGGGAATAACTCCCAAACTCTATATCAGAATTGTCCGCTTCCAGAGAGGGTTCGGTCTGATCAGATCTCACAGCAACACCGATTTTGCCGATCTGGCCGAAGAGATGGGATACTATGATCAAGCCCATTTTATAAATGAGTTTAAAGAGTTTTCACTGACCACACCGGGAAAACTCTTCGCCAGTTGATTTAATAAATACATCAATCTCCTCAAGATATCTCCAACCATAAACCGGGTTTACTTTTGCTCAATAAAAAAAATTTAATTACCTACCATGTATATATTTAAAAAATCACACAACAAAATGGAGTTCCGATTTTTCCAATACATTATTTCTTTAAAGATGTAATTTATCAGCATCTGAAAGGGAGCACAGCTTCGGCACCAACCATCATCTTCGAAGCGTTCCCGCTTAAAAGACGGCGATAGAAGGTTGCCTCTTTTACGGAAGAGAAATTGAGGAACTTCAAGGAGAAGAAAAATGAGTCAATTTAAAAGGACCTTAGGATTCTGGTCCTGTTTATCAGTCAGTATGGGGCTTGTAGTAGCCTCCAGTACACTGGTTACCCTGGGACAGGGTATGGGTATTGCCGGTGCCGGTTTTATTATCGCAATGGCAGCAGCATGGATTCTGCAGCACTTCTCGGCACAGAGTTTTGCTGAGCTGTCCTGCATGATGCCCCATGCAGGAGGCCTTCGATCCTATACAAGAGTCGCACTCGGAGCTCTGCCCGCCATGGTTGCAACCATTGCAGGTTATGTGATTCCCAACCTGTTTGCAGCCCCTTCGGAACTTGCCATTGCAGGAGATGTCATTACATCCACATTTATGCCTGGTGTTTCTCCGGTACTTGTGGGAGGAATTATTTTTGCAGTACTCGTGATACTGAACGTACTGGGAGTAGATATCTTTGCCAAGTCCCAGATTGTTTTCACCACAGTAATGATGACTGCCATTGCGGGCCTGGGGATTCTGGGACTTGCCGGAGCAGGTAACACACCCTCCTTCTCTGTATCTGAAATGCCATTCAATCCCATGGGATGGAGTGTTCTCAGCCTGACCGCCCTGGCCATCTGGCTCTATATCGGTATTGAGTTTGTTACACCAATGGCACAGGAGGTTAACAATCCCGAAAAGCACATCCCCAGGGCAATGACAATCGGTCTTCTGATCATCTTTGCTATCAACATCCTTTACGGACTGACATCCATTAAATATGTAGACCTTGGAATACTGGCAGACTCCCTGAGTCCCCACATCATTGTTGCTGAAGCAGTACTCGGAAAACCAGGTCTGATTATTATCTCACTTGTGAGCCTTTTTGCCACTGCAAGTACAGTAAACACGGTTATTGCAGTAGTCCCCAGAATGCTTTACGGCATGGCGGCAAACAGAGAACTTCCGTCAGTATTCGGTAAGCTTCACCCCAACTTCAGAACCCCCTGGATTGGAATCATCATCCTTTCAGCGGCAATCGGAGCCTTCTACTTCGGCGGAATCGCCAATGCAGCCAATATTACTGTCTTCCTTCTGGCGGCTGTATCATCCTGGCTTCTGGCTTACATCATTGCCCATATCGATGTTATTGTGCTGAGAAAACGCTACCCTGATGCAAAAAGAAGCTACAAGACCCCCTTCTACCCCATACCCCAGGTTGTGGGTTCCCTGGGAATGCTCTTTGCCTTCCTGAATGTGTTTCCCGATCCCGATGTTCAGAGAATGATCTTTATTCTGACAGGTGTTTTCCTGGCAATTACAGTTATTTACTCAGTTCTGTGGATTAAATTCGCCATGAAAGAGAAACTTTTCGCACCCACTGATATGAATGAAGCAATTCAGGAATGGGGAATCTCCGAAGAGGAGATCGAAGAGCCTGCAACTGGAACTTACGGGAAGAACTAATGCATAAATTCAACAGCGCCGCACTGCTGGCAGAGAGAGCTGACCTTTTCCGGAATTATTTCGGACAGGGTCGAAAGGAAAGTAATTCAAAGATCATTTTCCCATCAAGCGGTGAGAACTGCTACCTGAGTTATACCGGAAGAAAGAGCTTGATAAGCAGAAACTACTATCTGACTCTTGGAGCGGATTTTTCTACAGAATCAGCCGCTCCTGACAGCGGCGGCAGCTGTTACTTCAGCCGCCTTGGTACCTGGAGAGTTAAGGGAAAAGACACCAGGCTGACTGCCCTGTGCGCCAGTCTGAACAGCAACAGGGAACTGAGTCTGCAATTGAAGAAAACAGATATTGAATCGGTGACAGTTGATACGCGGAATGAACAGTTGCAACTGAGCATCAACCTCTATGGAGGAGGCTTCACCTCTGTTATGCTGCCCCCCATGCGGGTTCCCATTGGAATACCTCCCCGGCAGGTGCAGGAGAGCGCGAAGCTGTTTCATATGATCCGTAAAACAGTTCTGGAGTTTACTTAAAAAATAAAGACCGGGACTTTCCGATACCCTCGGTAAATCCCGGTCTTATGCTGACTGCCTGATTATCAGGCAGTAGTCTGTCGGTATTGAATTAAACTTTACTTATCCTTGGTTTTTGAAAAGGAGTAGGTAATCCTGTCAATTATAATGGCCAGGAATACAATGGAGAGTCCCGCTTCAAATCCGCGTCCCACCTCAATCCGGTTAATGGCCAGAAGAACTTCCATACCAAGCCCCTTGGCACCGATCATGGAACCGATAACCACCATGGCCAGGGCCATCATGGTCGTCTGGTTGACCCCCACCATAATGGAGGGCTTTGCCAGAGGAAGCTGCACATCAAAGAGCACCTGACGGGAGGTTGCACCGAAGGCCTTGGACGCCTCAACGGCCTCCTTGTCCACAGTCCGGATACCCACATTGGTCAGACGGATAACCGGAGGAACGGCGTAGATGATTGTCGCAAACATGGCCGGTACCTTGCCCATTCCGAAAAACATCAGAGCAGGAATCAGATAGACAAAACTGGGCATGGTCTGCATGGCGTCCATCATGGGTTTCATAATAGCCTGTGCCCGGTCGCTTCTGGCCATTCTGATCCCCAGGGGAATTCCAATTATAAGAGAGAAAAACACCGAAGCAATAACCAGACTTAAGGTCCGCATGGCCAGTTCCCAGTAGCCGAAACTGCCAACAAGAAAGAGGAGAATCATAAAGGTCACACCGGACCTCTTCTTTCCTACCAGCTTCCAACCTGCCAGACCCGCAAGAGGAATCAGAACAAACCAGGGGATAAAGAGGAAGAGATTCTCAAAGGCCAGAACCACCTTCAGGATTATAAAACCAATGGCATCGAAGAAGGGGTCCAGATTGAGAAGGAGCCAGTCCATGGCCTTGTCGATCCATTTTGCCAGAGGAATGTTTACAATTTCAGGAAAATCAACCATTGCTCTCTCCTTCTTCTACGGGTGAAATGGACTCAAAGATATGGTCTGTGGTCACAATGCCCTGAAATTTCCCGTTCTCATTACATACGGGAATCGGGAAGGGATGTTCCGTGACTATTGGGAAAAGATCCTCCAGAATTGTATCGGGAGTGACGCTGGTCACCTTCATCAGTGACTCGGCAGGAATCTTGCTGTGTCCCTCTTCGATCATCTTCTCAATTACCTTCTCCTTGGCAACACCCAGGAGCTTATGGGACTTGTCCACAACAAAGGCGGCCTTCCTGTTGTTTTTACGCAGCAGAGTCAGGGCCGTCTTGGGTCCCTCCCATGCATACAGAAGAACCTTGGCGGGGTCCATAATACTGGAAGCGGTGAGAACCTTGGCAGGAGATGCATCCTTGACAAATTCGGCAACATAGTCATCGTTAGGCTGGGTTACGATCTCCTCGGGACTGCCCACCTGAACCACCTCGCCATTCCGCATAATGGCGATTTTATCGCCCAGCTTCAGGGCCTCATGGAGGTCATGGGTTACAAAGATAATGGTCTTCTGGAGCTTGTCCTGCAGCTCTACCAGCTCATCCTGCATCTGTCGGCGGATCAGGGGATCCAGGCCGCTGAAGGGTTCGTCCATCAGCAGGATCTCGGGGTCATTGGCCAGAGCCCTGGCCAGTCCGACCCGCTGCTGCATACCGCCGCTAAGGGAACCGGGATAGTAGTCCTCCCAGCCCTTCAGACCGACGGTTTCCAGAGACTGCATTGCCTTGGCGTAGCGTTCACCCTTGGGGAGGCCCTTTACCTTCAGACCATAGGCCGCATTGTCCAGCACCGTAAGGTGAGGGAGCAGGCCGTAGTGCTGAAAGACCATGCCGAAGGTCTTCCGCCGGAAGTGCAGAAGCTGTTCACTGTTCATCTTAGTGATGTTTTCACCGTTAATATGAATGGTACCGCTTGTGGGATTCACCAGGCGAATCAGGTTTCTAACAAGAGTGGACTTACCGCTGCCGGAAAGACCCATCAGGATGTAGAACTCACCCTTCTTGACTTCCAGATTGATCTCTCTCATACCGATTATGCAACCGGTCTTTTTCTGGACCTCATCCTTGCTCAGGGTCCTCAGGTTCTTCCCGAGAACCCTTTTGGGATCCCGTCCATAGATCTTCCAGAGATCCTTTATTACAATCTGGGGATCTTCTGTTTCGACTGTTTCATTTTTTAGATCTTCAGACATGGTTCTTCCTTAAAGCGCAGCTTTAACCTTTGCTGCCACTTCCTCGGAAACCCACTGGGTCCAGACATCTTCCCTGTTTTTCAGGAACCATTCGGCCGTTTCGGAGGTGTCCCAACCTTCGGAGTCCATCTTTGCGAGGAATTCATTGTTAACCTCAACGGAAGTGGCATACTTCTTGAGCATCTCCACCACATCGGGAGCCTTCTCCAGCATAGAAGGATTTACAAGAATATTAACCGCTGCTGCATCGTATTCACTGCCCTCAAGACGGATCATATCCAGTTTTCCAAGGATAGGAGTGGGAGCCCAGTAGTAACCGCACCAGGCTGTTTTCTTCTGATAGGCGCCGACCATTGTACCTGCCAGAGCCGCCTGAGAACCGGCAATTCCGAGGTTGAAAGTATCTTCCAGACCGAACTCTGCAAAAATTTCTTCAGAGATTTCCATCTGTGACCAACCGGCAACACCGCCGTATACGATACCCTTGGAGGGATCTTCGGGATCTTTGAAAAGGTGAGCGTATTTGGGAAGATCCGCAACACTCTTAAGGCCGGGAGCTGCCGCATCGGGTCCTTCTACAAGGTAGCGGGGAATCCACCAGCCCTGGGGGGCATCGGGCATATTCTGTCCAAGGTCTACGATTTTTCCTGCGTTGACGCCCTTTTCATAGGCTTCGGGCCAGTTAGAGTGCCAGGACTCCATATCAACATCCACGTCGCCCTGCATCAGACCGTTTACGATAGGAAGTGTATCTCCGGGAACAAAGTCGGCCTTATAGCCTTCAAAGCCGTTCTCAATAATAAAGGCAACGATTCTGTTGTGAACCTGGACACTGTCCCAGGAGACATCACCGAATACGATGGTTGTTGTATCACCGTCCTGCTGTCCTTCAGCGAAAACAGATCCAAAAATCATTGTAAAAAACAGAAGTGCTAGAATATATTTCTTCATAATTTCATCTCTCCAAACGAATATTTTAATTAGAATACTATAGATTTAGAAAAATAATGTCAAACCGCTTACGTTTTCCAGCACTTTCCTGACAGGAACTTTCACGGCATTTTCACATATTTCGGACTCAAAATCACTTAAAACAGCAGCTGAAGCAGGTTTTAACCGAGGTAAAAATAATTAGAACTATATTGTTTAGTGTTATAACATTTAGAATTCTTTACAAAGAGATCAAAAGGAGATATCTTGATAGAAAATCTATATTCAGAGAGTGGAATGGACCTTCAGGACTCATCAGATACAGTAGTTGCTACTATCAGACAGATCATCAGAGCAGTGGATCTTCAATCAAAAAAACTGACAAAGAAATACGGCCTCACCGGGCCGCAGCTGATTGTGCTCAAGGAGATCCGGAAGGGAAATGAACGCCCCATCTCTGAAATAGCCCGTCAGGTCAGCCTCTCCCAGGCAACGGTGACCAGCATTCTTGACCGTCTGGAGCAGCAGGGATTTGCAGTACGCCGAAGAAGCACATCGGACAAGAGAAAGGTTAATATTGAACTTACCGACAAGGCTCTGTCCATCCTGGACTCCAACCCCTCCATGCTTCAGGAGGAGTTTACCGACCGCTTTGAAAAGCTGGAGGACTGGGAGAAGTCGATGATAATCTCCTCACTGCAGAGGCTCTCATCCATGCTGGAAGCTGAAAATATCAACGCTCCCCCCGTCCTGACCACCGGACCCATTGCCGCCTCAACTCTTGAGGTGAAGCGCTATCTGGAAGAGGATCATGAATCTTCACGGAACGGAGACGAATCTTAACAAAAGGTTCATATCATATTCTGAAAAAATCCTAGCGTTGAATACACTAAAGTGATATCTTTTAAACCTATGTTCAAAAAGATTTTACTTACAACTGCAATACTTCTGTCATTACTTTACAGCACTGCATCAGCTGCAGAAATATATACAGGAAACAACCTTGTCCTGGACAGCCAATTTATCATTGGTACCGCATACAGGTATGATGCCGATTTTTTTCCAGGCCGCAGTGGTTTCCTGATCACCGATGCGGCATGGAAGACTTCAGGAATCTACAGAAACAGCCTGAAATTTGCCCTTAATATTGATTTCTCAGAAGCAAACTGTTCCTCTGAAGATCGAGAGATCCTTAAGAATGCCTATATTCAGTATGATTTCAATAACTCGTTCCGTTTTCGTGCCGGTCAGTCAAAAACACCTTTCGGATTTTCCTACTCCCAATCCTCCGAAGAGCGGCCCAATATCTATCACTCCCTGGGCAGCAATAACATAGCCCCCGGAAGAGCCGTCGGAGTCAGACTCAGTGGAAAGCAAATTGGTCCCGGATTCTCCTATGCTCTGGGATTCTATAATACAAGCCCCATTACCGAAGACAGAAATCTTAACGGACATCACCGGGGTATAGGAAGTATCACCTACAGCAACAGAGAGTTATGTACCGGATACAATATCTACTTTGGAACTGATGAAATGTTTGCCCATGGAGTCTATTTATCCTGGCAGAAACCCTTTGGTGCTGATAAAAATATGAAGTTGAAGTTCCTTAGTGAGTATATGGAACAGCGGTACTACCACTACCACTGGAACCACTCCCTCTACACTCTTGTTGCTCTGCGTATCAATAATGTAGAACCCCTGATCTATCTGGATTACTTTAATGACAATATAGGCTATGACGGAGAAAACGACATAATAAGACCCGGAATAGGCTTTAACGCCTATTTTATGAAAGATAAAATGCAGCTGAAAACCGATCTGCATACCGAATATCTATACTCCTATCCCCAGTGGGATAATATGAAGCTTTTCAATACCCGACTGACCATAAAACTACTGGTGGTGCTGGGATGAGCTTCAGACTTCCTGCCTTATTTCTTATGATTTTGTCTCTATCAGGATGCTCCCTTCTTATGGATGATGTTACCCTGCCCTATGAGGAGCAGGAATCACGGGGGCTGCCGATCTTCTATATCCATCCCAAACCTGTAAGCAAGGATTACTATGCCCCTGTCACTGTAATTTACAAGGGGCGGAAATATGAGGCTGAAGGACGAATCAGGGGAGGAATTACAGCCTACAGCCCCAAGAAAAGCTACAGCCTCCGGTTCTATGATAATGACCTCTTTCAGGATTCGGCACTTGGTTCCATCGGATTTAACAATAGAAAGAGGGTCATCCTTATTGCAGATTTTGATGATAACTCCCATTTACGAAACCGCCTTGCCCAGAAAATGTGGGAAGTTTTACAGAAAGACAGCGATGGAAGATACTACTCCCCCATTCTGCAGACAGACAGTGCCGTAGTCTACACAAACGGGTCCTATGAGGGACTCTATACAGTAATTGACGCAGTTGACGAACCCTATATCGACCGCCTGGGAAATTCAACTGAATATACAATAGTAGGAGACGGCACATTTGTAACAGAAGACGGTTTTTCTTCCGGAGGAAGTATGTTCAAGGGAAACTCCCGGGATGCCGACTTCTTTCTCCACAGCGAACGTTATATAGGCTTTGATAAAAAACTGGGCTATCCGGAGATTGGAACTGAGGGTGCATTTGATAATCTGATTGATTTTATTGAGTTTATAAATAACAGCAGCAGTTCTGAGTTTGGTGATTCAGCAGCCGGTTTTCCATCCATGGCCAGCGTTCACAGCTATTACGGCTGGTGGTTTTTCACAGCCTTTCTATCTGCTGGAGATTCTTTGAATAAAAATGCCTACCACTACCAGGAACCCGATGGACTCTGGTACTATATTCCCTGGGACTTTAATGAGAGTTTCGGTCAGAATTGGAGAACACTTCGATCCTCTCCGGTATTTAACTCTACCATAAACACTTCCTCCAACGGTATCTTCAGCAGATTAGTCAATCATCCTGATTTTGATTCGATTAAGACATATTACTCCGGGATACTGTCAAATGAATGGTCTGAGGCCAACCTGCTCTCCTACATAGATGAAATCTGGGCTGAAATCGAATACGCAGCCTATGATGACTGGGACAAATGGAAGAGCAAATACAAGAAATTCCACCTCTGGAAAGAGAGAAGTGACTGGACCACACCTCAGGAGGAAATTGAGTATATCAAGTCCTGGGTTTCTGAACAGCACAGTCTGGCATCTTCCTACTTTTAGTAAATATCAGGTTAAAATATTATCAATAACCTGTTTATGATTATTGAACTTAACCTGACTCCTGCATATATATTCTAATGCAGGAGGAAAGAGTTGTCCGAATACACTAGCAAACAGTTTATGGATATGGTAGGTGTCAAATTCAGTACCCTGCGTCACTATGAGAGGATAGGTCTGCTGAATCCCAGAAAGGATGTATCAAATAACTTCCGCCTCTACTCACCCCTGGATGCCTTCCGGTTAAATAAATTCCGAAAACTCAGAGCCATCGGATTCCCCTCTAGAGATGCCATTATCATACTGGATGGCTTAAGTCCCGATTCACTGGATAAGGCTTTTGAGGATCAGGAAAAGAATCTGGAACAGGATCTGATTATGGCCAGAGCAAGGCTTGATAAACTGAGAGAGATGCAGGCTCATCTTAATGAAGTTGAAGAAAATAACTATCAGTTTACAAAAATGCCGCCCTCTCTGTTCCTGCCTGCATCAAGGGGTCATGATTTCAGTATTTCCAGATACGAATATTTCTCCCGATGGGTGGAACTTCTTCCCCTAACGGCATACTGTAAACTGCTCCGCTATCAGAACCTGCCGGAAAACAGGGAAACAGACTTCGGCATGGTCATAACGAAAAAAAACGCAAAACTCCTCAAAGAGAGATGGAGAAAAGATGCCGAACTGATTCCAGGAGGTCCCTGCCTTCTCTTTTACTCCAGGAACCTGGGTTATCCTGAGATCTCCCTTGATGTTCTAAAGGGAGCCGAGAAATATATCACAGACAACGGATTCAGAGTCAGAGATATAATTCTTATGGAGGGGATTGACCTGAACAGCGGAAGCTCAACCTGCCACAAAGTGACTATCCCCATTGAATAGCCCTTTATCTCTAAAGTACCCTGTTCCAATACTCTGAGCCCCTGGTTAAAAGCCTGCGGTGATCATCCAGACACTCATCAATGAACCGGCAATAAATAAATCCCTCCAAGCTATTGACCCTGCACATTGTGCAGCCTTTATTATCGATAAATATATATCTAAATCAGGAGAGAGATTTTGAAACTGTTTAAGAAATCAGCCCTTGTGCTGACTGCTGCAGTGCTGCTTGCCGCAACCATGACATCCTGTTCAAAAGAAAGCAGCAATCTGTCATTTACAGCGGGAACCTACACTACCGTCCAGGAAGGTAAAAACGGTCCTGTTGAAGTTTCTGTCACATTCAGTGACGATGCGATTAAATCCATCGAAGTAACTGGTCATTCAGAGACACCCGGTCTGGGAACCGTTCCCCTTGAGCGTATTCCCGAAGCGATTATCGAAGGCCAGACTCTGTCAGTGGACAGTGTAGCAGGAGCAACCATAAGCTCCGACGCCATTCTTAACGCTGTTACCGATGCCGTTACCCAGGCGGGAGGAGATCTTACCGCTCTTCAGGGAGCCTCTGCCGTCAAAGAGATCACAACCGAAGAAATGAGCGCTGATATCGTTATAGTTGGTGCCGGGGCCGCGGGTCTGTCCGCTGCCCTGAGTGCAACCGATATGGGTGCCGATGTAATCGTTCTGGAGAAGGGAATCAACGCAGGTGTCAGCAACGGCGCCAATGCCGGAGGCCCCATCGCAGTGGGAACTAAGATTCAGGACGCCGAGGGTGAAAACCTCACTCTGGAAACCCTCTTCACCCATATGTCAGAGTACGGCAACAGCACCATCAATGACAGCCTTCTGAAAAAAGTTCTGTCTGTAACGGGTGAAACAATCGACTACTTTGCAGAACTGGGAATGAACATCTATCTGAGAACCGACAACTACGGTGTGGGATTCAGAGCCAGACATGGAATCAGAGACAGGGGTGTGGACAGAGCGACATTCCTGACCGATAAGATTGAGGCCAACGGTGGAAAAATCTTTTACGAAACAGCCGGTGAAAGTCTTATTCAGGATGCCGAAGGGCGAGTAACAGGAATCAATGCTGTAAAATCCAACGGTGACAAGATTGTTATCACCGCCAAAGCTGTTCTGCTTGCTACCGGTGGTTACCTGGGAAGCGAAGAGAAGATTCACGACAAGTTCGGCAATATCAATATTATTCCCCTCGGGAACACTCTTTCCACCGGCGATGGTGTCGATATGGCCCTTGCTGCGGGAGGACGGGAAGACAGAAACTGGGGAATCGTTGCCAACGAGTTCTCTGCTGCCAACAAAAATGCGGGAGCCTGGTCCTTTGCATGCAATGAAAACCTCCGTTTCGGAATCTATGGCGGCCTTTTGGTCAATAGGGAGGGAAACCGCTTCTTCAATGAAGAGGTAATGGCCAACGAACCTCTGGCCGGTGCCGAAACAACCCTGAGACAGAAGAAGTACTACGCCGTTATGGACTCAGCCTACTACGACTCTGTGGGCAGCATCGGTATCTTTGAAACCCTTGGAAGTCCCATGGCCTGGAAGGCAGGTTACCTGAACCTCTCTGAATCAGCCCCCGCAAGCCGTGCCCATGCTAAGATTCTGAGCAATGCCGCCGATCAGCTTGCAGAAGCCGTTGATCAGGGCTGGGCTTATAAGGCCGATTCCATTGCCGAACTTGCTGAGTACTTCAGTCTGGATAATCTGGAAGCCACAGTTGCAGAATACAATGATATGTGTGCTGACGGAGAGGATACACTCTTCTACAAATCCGACTACTTTATGACACCCGTAACTGAGGGGCCCTTCTTTGTATTTGAATATGAGCCCAGTGCCTGGTGTACTCTGGGAGGAGTTGTTGTGGACGACTCTCTGAGGGTAACTGATAAAGACTTCCAGCCCATTCCCGGTCTCTACGCTGCCGGTCTGGATGCGGGAAGCCTCTACACCTCTCCCTACTACGACAATGAAGGTTCCGCCTTCGGACTGGCTCTCGGGTCGGGAACCCTCGCAGGAAGAATTATGGCAGAGGCAGTACGCTGAAGCTTCCTCTTTAAATAAATCAGAACTGAAAATCCCCGATGGAGCACACCTTCGGGGATTTTTTTAATCATCATGATAACGGGTTAGATATATCGATCCATCCCCTCACAGCGCACAATCCAGCTGCCGTCGTCGGGAAACCCCGGGGCGCCTCTGCCATCCTGTGGCTCACATCCGTCCCACCCCCCGGCCATCATACCCACGGCCAGCAGAAGGGCACCATTCCCGGGCAGATAGAGGGGAAGCGCATCATGCCCCTCCTGCCGGTTGTGTCCGTTCTCCATATAGAGATTCTTGGGACTCTCCATCAACAGGGCTTTCACAGCCTCCTTTCGGCGCCCCAGACGGGCCAGGGTCATGGCAAGGGAGGGGAAGTCCCAGCCCCACATCGATCTCTGGTCCCAGTTTTCAAAGACTGCGTCCACAGTATTGGAAACAATTTGGGGATCGGCAGTCTGGGGAGGCAGAAAGCCGTAGGCCAGAAGCATTGAGGGATGGTCAGTCCCGTACTGACCGAAGCTGTCGGCGCACAGCTCGTGAGCTGCGTAACGTTCGGGATTCCCCGGATCAACGGGACAGGGGCTTAAGCCCTCCAGTACCAGGTTCCACTTTTCAGGCACTGACTCGCCCCGCCGTCTCTGCCACTGGGCAGCGGTCTTCAGGGCCCAGCGCCAGTACTCCAGCTCGAACATGGGATTAAGTGTATCCTCGGGAGCATGGTTCTCCTGAGCGGGAATCAGGGGCGGTCCCAGAACATAGCGACCGGTGTCTTCATCCCACTGGGGATAGTCCGCCATAAACTCGGCGGTTTGATAGAGCAGATCCCCGTACTCGGCAAGCAGTGCTTCAGAGGGATTATTACGGTATAATAACTCGGCAAAGAGAATCAGATGAGGCTGCTGCCAGCAGAGAAGACAGCCGATGGGAGAGGGACTGTCATTCCCCGAGGGGTCGGTCATCTTGGGCCAGCGCACACCGCCGTAGCCCTGGGACTCGGCCCTTTTCCGGGCTCCCTCCAGAATATCTTTATACCAGGGTAGGCTCTGACGAACCAGATCGGCCCGCCCCCACAGAAGACCGTGAAGGGCGTGCCATGGGTGCATCTCCAGATGGAACTTGCCGTACCAGCTGTTGCAGGTCAGACCGGTCTCGGCAGGAGGCAGTGAACCCATGCTCTGAATAGCCAGAAGGTACTGACTGAGTATAACCCGCCGCTCCAGCTCCATGGCACCGGGTGCACTGCTGCCCTCAAAGGAGACAGCTGCGCCGCTCATCCAGAACTCTTTCCAGTGGGCAGCCGCCCCGCTCCTGACCGAAGAGAATGAGGGCAGCTCGGAGCACTCATCTCCCGCTGTTTCATCAAGGGTAAAGAGAATGGAAAACTCCAGGACTCCGCTGCCGTCATCTGCGCCTTCCTGTGATGTAAAAAACCATCGATGATCCCCAGCTCTCCGGCATATTATCCCGTCCGAGCCGCCGCTGAAGTTCAAAAAAGCAGAGTAGGAACAGTTATCCATCTCCCGCTCAACCATAAAACTTTTTTCTCCAGTCTCACAGAGTTCCGATCTGTGGGCATCGTCCCTGCCCCAGTCCGCGGCCTCCATTGCATGGGAACCATAGGGAAAGTGAAGATCCAGGCCAAGGTCTCCTGTACTGATCAGTGAGCTTTCGACTCTGACAGACAGCAGGGGCAGAGAGGGATGGCAGACGGTCTGCACTGCAACAGAAGCACCGTCGTAGTCAAAGCGGCTCTCCAGAAGCCCCGACCAGAGATCCAGATTCTGATGGATTCCGGCGGTTTTCTCCAACAGGCGGGATGCCGGAATACCTCCGGACTCCCCCGCACCCTCGGAGGTCCCGCGGAAATAGAGTCCGACCCGTCCCAGATGGAAGCGGTGGGGATTGACTCTCAGACCGTTATAGAGCTCCTCCTGCCCCTCTTCGCTGCTCATATAACCGACTTTCCGGTCACCGCAGTCATACTCCTTCAGCCTCAGATCCTCATAGCTTTCAGGCGCATCGGGATAGCTGTGAAAACCGTGCTGGCTCATTGTACACCGGGGCACCGAGCCTGCCGGATCTCCCACACAGGTCTGAAGCCCCGTAAAGTCTGCGGTAAAGGCAAAGTCGCCGTTTCCGACGCTTAAGGGACTTTGGGGCTTCCACTCATGAAACTCAGGACTGTGCCTTCTGACCAGAGCCACACGGTCGATGGGCTCCCTGCCTGCAGATCTCCTGCCCGGTGCTCCCCGGCCCGCACTTTCTGCACACATCAGAGCACCTCCCCTTTTCCGGCGGGCACCAGCCCCCTGGAAGACTCCTTCACCTCATGATAGACAAAGCGCTCTAAAGGAGTCTCATTGGGAGAGTGCCAGGTAATCTGAAGCTTCCCGTCAAAGTCCCTGAATACCATGCCGTGGCCTCCGTCCCTGGAAACCAGAGGAGGCTCGATCTGAGTCCAGGGACCGGTAATCTCTTTGCTGTCAGAGCGGGCACACCCCATGGCATACCCCTGCTGTCCATGGCTGGACCAGAGCATATAGAGCTCTCCGTCCTCCTGACGGTGCAGAAAGGGGCCGTCTGTTACCCGCGCATCAACGATGCCCGAACCGTCCCGTCTCTCCATCTTCTTCGGCCACCCTGCTTCGGAGGCATTGAATAGTAGAACCGGATCTCCGGCGGGAGCGCTGAGGTCTTCGGTCAGAGCCATGGCATAGATAGCACCGTCGCCGATCTGCACCCACTCATGACAGAACACTATCCAGGGAACGTCACTGTCATCCACAAAGAGAGTACCGTCCAGGCACTCCCACTCCTCCGGTGTAACAGGAGCATCTGAAACGGGTATGTAGGGTCCCAGGATGGTGTCGGCGCTGAGGATCTGAGTCCCCCGGCGGCGGTTCTCCGATGTGAATGAGGCAAAAAGGTAGTAGCGCCCCTTGTACTGATGAAGCTCAGGAGCCCAGAAGTCATGGGTTCCCCAAAACTCTTCGGACGCCGAGAAGATCTGGAAGGGCCCTTCGAAGTTTTCCAGATCGCTGCTGTAGTAGGCGTCGAATCCGACACCTCTCTGGTTCCAGGGGTCCTTGTCGGTGGTTCCGATCAGGTAGTACCTCCCCTCCTCGGGAACCGGAACGATGTAGGGATCTCTAATCTGAATATCTTTTCTGTGAATCAATGGGTCCTCCCTCTTCCCCGGACAAAGAAAATCGCCGAGAAATCCGGCGATATTTCTATACTCTATGGGGGTAATAATCTTTATTAAATGAATCAGCCCGGAAGGGAAATTTCCCGCAGCCTGACGTTATGCAGGACCGAACAGCAGCCTGAAGGGCAGCCGCCAGGCCCGCATCAAATTAACTACAATTTCATTTATTTTTCAATCATTCTCATAATCAGGTCATGGATCTGCTCACCACCGGCGGCGGTGTCGATCTGGCCGAAGGCAACTCTCTGGTAGATCAAAAAGAGTGTGCTGTTGAACTCGGTATCATTTGGAACATGATCTGTTTCCAGTGATGAGTGGGGTCCGGCTACTTCCATATAATCAAGTACAAGCTGGTCTGCTTCAGAAGCGGCACCGGCGGCACGGGCTGTGGAAGAGGCGGAAGCACCGCGGTTGGAACCGAGGATCAGGGCGGCATCGGGATCGTTTACCAGGAAGTCGATAAACTTTGCAGTCTCTTCGGGGTGCTTTGAGTCCTTGTTGACGGTGTAGAACTGGCTGGGAGCCTGCCACAGAGCCATTGTCTCGGCGGCGCCGGGGAACTCAATGAGATCAAGCTCGTCGGTTGTGGCTGCCTGGTATCCGCTCAGCTGATTGGTAAAGAGGTAGGCAATGGCAACCTTTCCGGCAATCAGAGAGGATGTATCGGCATTGCTCTCGGCGTATCCTGATGCGATATCGGGAGGAGGAACAAGTCCGGACTCTCTGTAGTCCATAAAGAGGTCAAGATACTTCTTGGCGGCGGCAGCTGTTACAGAGGTACTGTTGCTTGCAGCATCATACAGAGGGGTGCCGTTGTACCGGGTCCAGTATCCGAAGGGAGTGGAAGAGCTGGACATTACACCAATATCCTGCATGGGGAATACTCCAGCGGGAAGTTTTCCTTTAAGCATAACAAGGTAATCCTTGAACTCGGCATAGGTCATGGACTTGGGGGGAAGAGGAGCACCGGCTCTCTCGATCATGGTCTTGTTGTAGACCAGTGAGGGCATTGTAACACCTGTTGAGACACCCTTGAGCTGGCCGCTGATTGTTCCGGAAGCCACGGCGCTGGGGTCGATTACATCCACATTGATGGCGCTTCCGGCATACTGGTCCAGGGGAAGAAGAACATCGGCGTAGTCGTAGATGTTCCCGCCCATCTGAATGATGTCGGGACCGTTTCCTCCGGCAAGCTGGGTATCAACCTTAACAAAGTGGTCTCCGGCGCCTCCTGAAACCTCGGGGTTTACTCTGACTCCGGGATTACGGGACTCATAGAGATCGATTGCTTCCTGGCTGATGGTGACTCTCTCACCGCTTCCCCAGTAGGCCCAGCGGATCACAACAGAACCGTCATCGACAGTCTCCTGAGAACCTGTTGCAAAAAGCATCCCTAAAGTGGCCAGGGAAAGGAGCAGAACGAACAGTAACTTTTTCATATTTCCTCCATTATTTACAAGGATATTTCTATCCCTTGATTCCTGTAGTGGCGATTCCTCTCACAAAGTACTTCTGAAGTGAGAAGAAGAGAATAAACGCCGGTACCAGAGAGAGCACCGACATGGCGAACATGGGTCCCCAGGAGGATACTCCCGAGGCATCCAGAAAGAGGCGGAGCCCCATGGGCACGGTGTACTTGTCCGGGCTGGTCAGATAGAGCAGCTGGTTGAAGAAGTCGTCCCAGGTCCAGAGAAAAGAGAAGAGCACCGTTGTAATCAGGGCGGGAACCGTCAGGGGCAGAATGATCCTTGTATAGATGCCGAACTTACTGCAGCCGTCAATTGTGGCGGACTCATCGATATCCCTTGGAAGGCCACGGATAAACTGGACCAGCAGAAAGATAAAGAAGGCGTCGGTGGCAAAGAACTTGGGTACGATGATGGGCAGGAAGCTGTTGATCCAGCCGAAGGTCCGGAACATGATATACCGGGGGATGGTTGTTACATGAGCCGGCAGCATCAGGGTGACAAGCATTACCGCAAACCAGAACTTCTTTCCCGCAAAGTTCAGCCTGGCAAAGGCGTAGGCCGTCAGGGAGCAGAACATAACATTGGCCATACTGCTCAGGATGCAGATGGTGAAGCTGTTCAGAAAGAAACGGTCAAAGCCGACAATTCCGATTCCCTGCCAGCCCTTTCCGTAGTTTTCCAGTGTACAGGTTTCGGGCCAGATTCCGGGGTCTGTAAAGATCATATTGCTGGGCTTGAAGGAGGCTCCGATCAGCCAGAGGATGGGGTAGAGCATACTCACACCCAGAACGATAATAAATATATTGGTCAGAAGTCTGTTCAGTGTTGTTGATTTTTGAATACTCATGGTGCTTATTCTCCGCTTCCGTAGGTAACCAGGTTACCTGAAATCTTAAAGGCTCCCGCTGTTAAGAGGGCAATGATGATCAGAAGGACCCATGCCATGGCGGCGGCATAGCCCATCTCGGAGAATCCGAATCCCTTTATATAGAGATAGAGACTGTAGAACATGGTGGAGTCAAGAGGACCACCAGAGCCTCCCGAAACGATAAATGCCTGAGTAAAGGACTGAAAGGCCGTCACCATCTGCATGACAAAATTGAAGAAGATGATGGGTGATAGTCCCGGTAGGGTGATAACGAAGAACTGTCTGAGCTTTCCGGCGCCGTCCACACTGGAGGCCTCATAGTACTCGGTGGGGATCTGCTGCAGCCCCGCAAGAAAGATAATCATGGGAGATCCGAACTGCCAGACCGCCAGAACTATCAGGGTACCCAGGGCATACTTTGGATTGGAGATCCAGGCCGGCAGGTCGGTGAGACCGAATACTCCTCCCAGAATCAGGTTAAGCAGTCCGTCAGAGGCAAAGATCCGTCTCCAGAGCACCGCAATGGCCACAGATCCCCCTAAGAGGGTGGGAATGTAGTAGAGAGCCCGGTAGAGGGGAATCAGCCGCAGTTTCTTGTTCATCAGCATGGCCACCAGAAGGGCGAAGACCAGCTTCAGGGGAACCGAAACGAATACGAATTTAAAGGTGACAGAAACAGAGTTTAAAAAACGCTCATCTCCTCTGATCTGATCGTTTCCGCCGAACATGGTGATAAAGTTCCTCAGTCCGATCCACTGTGGCGGCTGCCTCAGGCTGTACTGTGTAAAAGAGAGGAAGAGTGAGTAGATCATAGGGTACAATGTCAGTGCAAAGAAACCGATCAGCCACGGCGCAAGAAAGGCATAGGATGTCAGATTCTCCCGGATAGTTTTATTCATAACTGTGCATAATCTCCAATTGAAAAAGATACCGCTGGAAGCAGTCAGTCGGACGGCATGATGCCGAAGAACCGTTCATGTATACGAACGAAATGTGAATGTCTTAACTTAAGCTACTATGGAAAAAACCGGCGCGGTTTGCAATAACGATCCTTTTTTTTAGCATTTTCGCTCACATAGATTTTAAAAGCTGATATACTCAAAAACAGGAGATTTTTGATGCCTCTAGTGTACTGCAATCACGGAATAAGGGATTACAGAAAGAAGCCGATAAGCATAAATACCAGAGGCTACTGGGAGTTCCAGTGTACCGTCACCGGGAACAACAGAATGCAGACACTTGGTCCCCCTGCCCTGGAAGGCAGCGAAGACCATAACTTCTGGGTATCCTCCCCCGACTCCACCCACGGATGGATCTCATCGGAGATAAATCCCTCTGAGATTGCGGTTTTTCACTTTTCCGATGTTCCCGAATCCCTCGCCCGCCTTTTCAAGGGCGCGACGACCCTCTCAACACGGCTGGACAGGGAGACTCTGGAGGAGATCCTCGATCTGGCCAAAGCCATGACTCCCCAGGTCTACTCTCCCGACTACACCAGCCCCATCCAGTTTGATATCTGCTGCGGCAGACTCAGTCTGATATTCCTCCAGAACGCGGAAAGTCTTCTGGAACACACTCACTGGGACCGCCATGACCAGACCGTTCGGGCCTCCATTGCCTGGTACTGTTCGCACATGAATGAGGGAATCGGCATACAGGAGACTGCAGACAAAATGGGCTACAGTGTCAGTCAGCTGAGAAAAATCTTTACAAAGACACGGGGGATCGGCCCCAACAAGGTCTTTGAAGAGTGCCGGATGAACCGGGCCAGAGAACTGATAGAACACGGAACAATGTCCATAATCGAGATATCAATGGAGTGCGGTTACAGAAATCAGAGTTCCTTCTCAAGGGCCTTCCGCAAGTACAACGACCTCTCCCCTCTTCAATTCAAGAAGCTCACCCGCAAACTCTCCCCGCCTGCCCCGTCTTAAATGCGGAACTCCCTTTCTTATGCATGATCACAGTCAGGAGCAGAGAGCCTTCTGATTTCACATACCGGACAAATTAGACCATTCGGCATATACAAAACTCTATTCCGGGGCATTATATTTGATACCCTATGGAGTTAAAAATCATGAACCGAAAATGTTCCTACTGTGAGATTCTGAATTTATCGGATCTTCTAAATCCCGGAGCAGCCGGTAGAAATACAAAAACAATAAACCAGCTGGCCCGGTACTACTGCAACAATCCCCATACACTGAACAACTACTGCAGCTGCAAAGGGGAGAAGAAAGACTGCCCCCATATTCTGCATTCAGCGGCCGTATAAAGATCCCGGGGGTAATCAGCTTCCGGGAAAGATGCAAATATCCGATTACTGAATATAATTGATTCAAGGGGTATAAGATTTACCCCTGAAATCAAGGAGCTGCATCATGACGGAAAAAGCCATGGCCATCATATTTCTCTCACTCTTTATTATTGTTCCCCTTGGGGTACTGGGAGCCCTTGTCTATGCACTTATCAGGAAGATCAGGACTCAGATGGGCTTCAGAAACCTTGCCAAAGAGGATGGAAGAAGCTATTTCTCCCGAACCCGATCAAAGAGTGATTTGGAGTATGCCCTCTCCCTGGTTGAACCGACGCTCTTTGCTATGCGAAAAGGCAGTCACAGGATTCTTCAGGGAGTCAGAGGAAATATAAGAAACAGTGAGTTCCTGGCTTTTGAATACCACTACCGAAGTCCCGGTACCAGTTCGGGAACCCGCCGGGCCGGACATTACACGGTTTTTGCGGTGAAGCTGACATCGGGACTACCCGATCTCTTTATCATGCACAGAAAGAAAGGGCTTTTGAGCACAGCAGCCGAAAAACTGGCTGTCTCCAGCCTCGGGGTTCCTGAAAACAGGCACTGGGAGTGGGCACTTGTATCCCGGGATGTTGATATTCCCTCTCTGGGACTCAAAGGAAAGTCCGTGAAGGAGCTGATCCGTCCCGGTGAGAGTCTTTTTGTCTTTCATGATCTGATTGCCATGGCCAAACCGGGCCCCGCCAATCCCCGGCGGGCGGAGGAGATGATCCTGAACTCCGAAAAAATCGAAAGAATCTTCAAGGCTCTTAATCCTTCGGGTACAGAATAATACTGTTATTTACTCCCAGATACTGCGCCCGTCATCATCTCCCACACCGGTCAGTGTTGGACGGAGGGCACCAGACTGGAGTTCCCAGGGAGACCAGCCGTTATCATTCAGAAGTTCCAGGGCGTCACTGCTTCCAAGGAAGGCCTCTTCCACATCCAATCCATCGGCTCCAGTCAAGGAGCTGTCGGGAACTCCACCTGTGACCATGCCGCTATAAGCATAGTTATTAGTGAAAGTTGTACTGTTGGCTGTTCCTGAGATACGCCTTATACTTGCCTCAGAGCTTTCAATCAGCTTCCCGAAAGCAAGACTGTTTACAATATTACTGCTACCTGTCTGCCCGAAGAGTCCTCCCAATTTCCCAGAATGCTCTCCCCCGAAAATAGATCCCGTAGCATAGTTGTAATCATTCATATAAGCCGTTGTATTGCCGATCAGCCCTCCCGCAATAAGATCCATAAGCCCCGATTCCACAGCGTATATACTCATTGTAGAGTAACAGCAGCGGACATAGGTTGAACTGCAGTTGCCTGCCAGCCCTCCGGCATAGATAACGGAGGTCTGATTCAGAGGCAGGTTGATTGATCCCTTTGCATAGCAGAACTGGATATAGCTTCCTGAATAGGAGGCCCCCACAAGCCCTCCGACAAAGAGATTTGATGCCATATTATTGACAGTAATATACCCCTCAGCCGAGTTATAGGCAATTTGTGTAGAAGCTGCCTGATAGGCGACCAGAGCTCCCACATAACGGGTATTGGCAGAATCAAGGTCAATAATATAGTCTTTCAGATTCAGATTCCTGATAAATGTATCCCCTCCATTTTCAACCCGGCCGAAGAATCCGGCATACTCCCTGATTGTATTGATCACATAGTTGGAGATAGTATGTCCGTCGCCGTCAAAACTGCCTGTAAAGGCATTAGTGGCAGATGCTCCGATGGGCTCATGAAAGGCGAGCCCCAGATCGATATCAGAAGTGAGAATATAGTGCCGGGAAAGAGCATCCCCTTCCCAATTAATATTCAGAAACTCCTCCGCACTGCCGATGGGATAGGGATTATCAGAGCTGTCACCTAATGAGTTCCACTGGGCATAGAGAGTCAGATCTTCATCGGCTGCATAAGAAGCACCTGGCGAGTATGATATACCATCACCTCCTTCAGAAGTATTCCAGCTGGTGAATTTATAAAAAGCCTTATTCATAGAACCGGCATCGGCAATCTGAATGCTGCGTCCCTCCTGCTTATAGACTGCAGCCGGAACGCTTCCGCCGGTGTTCCCATTTCCTTCATACAGGACAATATTAACTGGTATAGAGCTCCACACTGCATAGAGTCTCAGGTCTGAATTCAGGTTGAAAGCTGTCCCGAAGCTGTAGGATGCGCCGCTTCCATCGGCTTTTGTGTTCCATCCGCTGAAGTAGTAACCGTCTTTGACAGGCTCGTCACTGGATATTTCAACTTCAATAAAATGGGTGGACGTCACACTCTCCGGAAGAGTGCCCCCGGTATTCCCGTTCCCGTTAAAACTCAGGGTATAAAGATTTTCCTCCCAGATTGATTCAAGAACAACATGACGGGCCGGAAAGGTCAGTAAGTCATCTGCATAGTACGCCGAACCATCGACAGTATCCACCCAGTGATCGAAAGTATAGTGATTCCTGTGCATACTGCCCTGATCCCGAATTACAGCCGCCTTTCCCTCTATATAAATTTCCCTGTCAACAGGGACCGCCCCGCCTTCAAGGGGGTAATCACAGCTATAGCTTAAAGAGTAGGTAAGAAGACTGTTGATTCTTGCCAGATAATCGGAATAGTCTCCGCGCTGCAGCATATCACAGCTGAAAAGAATGAGAGAGGCCAGAAGAAAAGTAACAAACTTTTTCACAGACACAAATATTCTCCATTAAAATACGAAACCCCGTATTATCATACACGCAAATTTATTATTAAGCCATATTCCATACAATTTCAGTAATAATTAATTACATATACTATATAAATATAACTCTGACTCCCACTTTCACCCTCCTTTCCAAGGCAGCCTGTTCTTAATTCTGGAATCTATAGAATCAATACTATATAATTTAAGTATGATACAGAAACTCCTGCTTCTTTTACTCCTTCCGATTCTCCTTCTTACCGGATGTACGACCTCCTCCACCCATAACCGGGGCAGCCTCAGCGGTGCCTTTGACAAGAGCCGTGACGAAAGTGAGGATGACAGGGAAGTTCCCGATGAAGAGAGAGAGGAAGATGACTGGTTCTTCGAAGATGAGGAGGAGGATGATTATCCTGCCGCAGGAGCTGCAACCGCCGCATCAGCCGTCTCCTCCGGTCCCACATCCCTGACCCTGATCATACGGGGAGGCAGCGGATTCCACGGAGATCCCTACTTCGACCCCACCCCCTTCGGCGAGATCCTTCTGGGGGACAGATCGGGGCGCTTTGAGTTCTACGGCTTTGCCGGCTTTCAGGCCCTATCTGTACAGCCCGACTTTCCCGAGGATGCAGCCCCTGAAGACAAACTGGCCGAATCCATCGAAGATCCTCTGATTCTTGACGCAGGCGTGGAAGTCAGAGCCTACCTCTTTGAGAACCAGGAGTTCTTCAATCCCTACATTCTGGCCAGGGTTGGCGGGGTCTATCTCTTCTGGAGCCTGAAAAACCCGATTGTCTCTGGGGACACGACCATTAGCACCGACACCCTGGGGGGCCTTCTTCTGGGCTGCGGCGCCGGCGTGGACTTTATCAGAACCGAAAGCTTCAAGCTCGGAGCCCTGGTTATCCCGGAGGTTTACTTCCTGGGGGAAGTCACAAGTAAAGGCTTTACCAACGACTACTTCGACTCTCAGGGAGTTGTAAAGTGGGCTTTAGAGGGGGGCTACCGGTTCTAGCATCAGAAGATCCGGTGACCGACTTTCCGCTGTAGTTTCCTACCGGGTCCCTCTACCCGGCTCCGTCACCTCTGCCGGCGGGCCCCTGAAACTGCCGCTCCAATCCCTCTTTGTCCAGTACCTTTACAAATACCGCGCATCCCGTACTGTCCGCTCCGGGACCTCGGTTTCCGCTCAGGATAAAATCCAGGTTTCCGTGAGGCTTTCCCCAGTCATCAAACCCCTCCGGGTGAATATGGGCACCCAGGTCGCAGCCGATCACCGCGGTCTTTCCATACTCCCCCCAGGGACGTCCCAGATAGACCGTGCCAGGTGCGCAGTGGGAGGTAAAACGGCAGCGGAGAAAGACAAAGCCCCACTCCTCCCCCTCGGGGGTGCAGGGAGCCGCCGCATAGCCGTTTATTTCCTCCCCTCTGTCCAGAGAGTGAATCTCGCAATCATTAAAGAGGGCTCTTGCCCCGCCGAAGATAAAGTCCACATCCCCCTCGATATAACAGGAGTGAAAGCTGTGCTCCCCCATCAGCCGGGGCTGTTTTTCTCCGGGTCCCGTAAAACCGCCGGGTTCCTTCTCCCGGGGGGGAAGGGGGGCCAGAAAGAGGGTGTCCTGATGTCCCAGAAGGCGGCAGTTTTCAAAGCGGCTTTCTGGGCAATCGATATAGAGGGCAAGAGCCTGACCGGCGATCTCTCCGGGGCCGGCGTCATTCTGGAAAGTGATATCTTGAGCAGAAAATCCCTCAGCCCCCGTGTCGATGCGGACCGTGGCTGTGCGGAAGGTTCCCCGTTTGATTCCGTCGGTAAGGATCTCCAGGGCGCCGTCACCCCAGACAATCCGGGTCTCGGCCTCACTGCCGGCCTCACCGCCAGCTCCCTTCAGCCGGATATGGGGCTGGGAGACAACAAGGCGCTCACGGTAGATTCCAGGAGCAATCCGGATCTCAACGGGCAGTCCCCAGCAGCCCTGGGCGGCCCCGAGGGCCTCGGATATGGTGGAAAAGGCGTCCCTGCGGGACTTGTCAACGATGAATATGCTTTCCATAGAGTCTCCAGTATAAGGGTATATGTAAAACTAGAACAAAGAGATTTGCCTGTCCAGATAGGAGTGCTGCCGGGCCTCTTTGACCTCGTCCCCCTCCTGCAGATGACCGATCAGAAGAGGTGATTCGGGATCATGGTCTTTATAACTTCTTCTGACCTCTTCCCGGCTGTAGTTGGCATAGCAGTAAAGACAGCCGTGGGGACAGGAGTTGTAGACCCCGATATCATTCTCCAGCAGACAATTGCACCCCTCCCGTTTGGATTTTCTGGCCGGAATTTTATACTTCAGACCGGTCAGATCCTCCAGGTCCTTCTGCATAACGCAACCCGAGGGATCTACCCCGAAGGCCTCAAGATCCCTGCTTTCGGCACATCCCTTAACCCGCATGCCGTGTTCTGCGGCAATGCGGACGATCTCCCGGGAGAGAAGCTGCTGTTCGTCCAGACTCACCTCCCTGACCCCGGGAAAGTTCCGCAGGGTCTTCTTGTAGAGGTCCACAAAACTGATAATACAGACAGAGGTCATCCCCTCCAGGAGGGCTGCCATCTCTGCAAAAGTCTTCAGATGAAAATTGAGGGAGTAACGGTTGTTGATAAAGATGGGATCATAGCGCCAGGAGACAGCACTGCTGCCGAAGATACCGCTGAACTTTGATGCCGTCTCAATAACCTTCCGGTAGGGAGGCACATAGGGTTCGATGTCCCTGCCATAGGGAGTAATGCTGATCTGCCAGAGCTGATTGTACTCCCTCAAGCAGTCTATCCGGGAGAGCATGGGCTCAGGATTCTTGCTGCAAAAGAGGATAAAATCCACCACATCCGGATTCAGAACATAACGGGTTACCTGTTCCGGAAAGTAGGGATTCCGGACGCAGACCGATCCCGCCTGAAGACGGTTGTAGAACCAGTCGCTGTAGAAGGCGGGGATATCCGTTCTGTTGCCCGTATTGATAATCATTACAGATGATTATTTCATGATTTACCTGCAAATCATAGTGTCGTGACAAACATGCCAAAGGACCTATCCAGAAATTCCTTGTTTTGTCTTAGGCTGAAGGTATACTGACAGGTCTACTCCGTCTTTGTTATCCGCCTTTTTGAAAGAGGTCTGAAATGTTACAAACCAACTTTTATATCCGGAGGTAAAATGTTATGATCCAGGCTATGAATGAGAGAATTGGAGAACAATTGGTCAGACTTGAAATGCTGTCATTTGAACAGGCTGAGGAGATCCTGAAGATTCAGGAATCCTCAAAGGTGCCCCGCAAGTTCGGAGAGATAGCTCTGGAACTGGGTTATGTAACCGAAGAGGATCTGGTCGAAACTCCTGTGAGATAAGACCTTAACCTGGAACTTCCCGGAGAGTCTCCCCGGGAAGCGGGTTCATCTATATTTTAAAACAGGCCGTTCCATAAGGCCCCAGAACTTCAGTACCGTACTGAGCCTTCCATCCGGCAGGAAGATCAAATTTCTTCTCAGAACCGGTATGATTCATTACAAAGAGATATTCCCCTTCACTTCCTGTGCGGCTGGAAAACTCCAGGCCCTCGGGAGCGCTGTCTATCAGAGTTTTCACACCAAGGCCCTGCAGCATCTTCCCCGTAAGTGACGCAATCATCGCATCATCGGGTTCACACCCCACATACCAGGCCTTTCCGTCACCAAAACGGTTGACCGTACAGGCCGCCTTACCGGCATAGTACTCAGCTCCGTAACTTGCCACGGTCTCAGCACCTACGGGAGTAATTACATCGCTCCACTTTTCACAGCTGAACCTGCTGCCGTCCATATCAATTTCAACACTTACATCACGAAGACAGTCATAGTCCCTGATCTCGATGCCCAGAAGATCACCCAGGGCGCCGGGCAGAGAACGGTCAATCATACAGGCGTTGGAAAGGTCTTTCACTCCGGTGCGCATGGTCATCAGAAGCTGACCTCCGGCCTTTACCCACTCCTTCAAAGCCGCCTCCCGGGCGGAATTCATGATGTACTGCATGGGCGCCAGAACAATCCTGTACTCCTTCAGTTCATCCTCTGAGTTGATAAAGTCCACAGGGATGTTTCTGTCAAAAAAACCTTTGTAGTATTTCTGCAGCTGTTTGATGTAGTTCAGATCGGGGTGGTGGGGCTGAATCTGAAAGGCCCAGTGCTGGTCATAGTCGAAGAGGATGGCCACCTCAGCCTTGGGCAGGGCTCCCCTGCACTCCTCCATCACGGGGTTCAGATTCCTGATGCACTCCTGAAGCTCGTAGTAGTTCCGTCCGGGTATGCCGCTGTGGGGCAGCACACCGTGCCAGTACTGCTCGGTTCCAATGGAACAGGTTCTCCATCGGAAGAAAATAATCGTATCGGCGCCGTGGGCCACCGACTGGGTCACCCAGAGGGCCAGCTGTCCAGGCCGGGGAGCCCGTCCCAGGATCTCCCATCCGGTTATCCCCGACTGCTGCTCTGTGATCCAGAAACTCTGTCCTCCTTTCTTGAAGCTTCTGACAAAGTCCAGTGTGGAGGCAAGATCATGGGCCGATTTACCGGGCTGGGGGTTATCGAAGAATCCCCAGGGGTACTGGTTGTGGCAGACATAGTCCAGCTCTTCAGAGAGTTTGTAGTAGTCCACCAGACCGTGGAGGCCCATCATATCGTGGGTGATCTTCTGACTCTCGGGGCAGATCCCTTTCAGAATCTCCACCTGAAAGTTCTGAAAATCCACAATCAGATCGGAGTGGAATCTCTTCCAGTCCAGAATCAGGGAGGGACTGTGGCTGGTGGCGGTATACATGGGTGTGGGGATCTGATCGAAGCGGTCATAGGTCTGACTCCAGAAGGCGGTTCCCCAGCTGCCATTCAGTTTCTCTATGGTCTCATACTTCTCTTCCAGCCAGCTCTGGAAGCTGCTGCGGCAGGAGGCACAGTGACAGAGGTCCTCGTGACTGTTTCCAAGCTCATTATCGATCTGCCAGGAATCCACATGGGGATTGTCTTTGTAGTGCTCCGCCATGGCGGTGACAATCCGTCTGATATGCTCACGGTACTCATTGTTGCTCTGGCAATCATGGTGACGTCCGCCGAACTCCATTACTCGGCCCTGGCTGTCCATGGGCAGAAGACCGGGCACCTCATCCACGATCCACCGGGGAGGTGTGGCGGTGGGGGTTCCCATCATTGTTTTGATACCGTTCTCTCCCAGAAGGTTGACTGCCCGGTCCAGCCAGGCAAAGTCAAACTCCCCCTTCCGGGGTTCCATCTTTGTCCAGGAGAACTCGGCCATGCGGACAAGGTTGATCCCCAGTTCCTTCATCAGTTTAACGTCTGTCTCCAGACGGTCGTCGCTCCAGTGCTCGGGATAGTAGTCGACTCCAAAGTTGATTCCCATTTTTACTTACTCCTTAACTGCGCCAGTGATTGAACGTTGTATCAGTAAAAATACCAACTAAATATCATCCTCTCAACAAAAAGAAGACAAAGGATAAGTGATTATAAATAGACAGGGCCCGCAAATCCTGCGGGCCCTGTCTGCCAAAACTATTATTTAAATGGGAAAAAATTATGCTTTTATTCCGAATTTCTCGGTAAAGCGGACTGCCAGAACTGTCAGAGTTGTGATCAGGGCAAATCCTCCGGCATAGATTCCGAGAATCGAAAGAAGCGCGGATTCAAAATTCATTAATATCTCCTTATCCGGTTGCTCTCCTTAATAGAGAACTCCGATATATAATTACCGTGATAGAAGATACTGTTCTATAAAGGTAAGGTATTGAGTTATTTGTGAAGTCTCCTTGTAATTCTGTGAACTCTGCATCAAGCCTATGTAGAGCTTGTCATCACAGGTTGCAAATAAACAAACAGCGTTCATATTTGACGGCAATGGTATAAAAATAAGCTGCATATTGTTGCAGATCTGATCAGCTGAGGACTGCCTGGAATAAAGAGTCAGGAAATGGATTTTTTTACCTTCTGAATGCTCTAGATCAGAAGTTCAGGGATGTATTTCAGGTCTGCGGCGGGGAGTCCCACCATG
Organism: Spirochaeta sp. UBA5339; assembly: GCA_002408085.1. GTDB lineage: Bacteria > Spirochaetota > Spirochaetia > DSM-2461 > DSM-2461 > Oceanispirochaeta. Next base: position 183,730 of record DHQL01000009.1, on the reverse strand, counting down.
GCGGAAGCGGCGCTCTGAACCTGAGTGGTCAGGTCCGCTTCAGGAGCGGACTCATTCTTCAGCAGGTTACGGATATACCCCTGGACAATCCTCTTCCCCTCCTCCACCTTGTATTCAAAGATAGAAATGACCACTGTGGAGAATATGGATTCCTTAGAACTGCCGTAGAGGTCGCCGAAATGGTTTGATTTAACATAGCTGTCCACACCTTCGGCAGCCAGTATGGATCGGAGGATCATCTCGTCAGAGGGATTGAACACCTTTACCAGATCGACCACTGAGCGGCCCCGGGAACGGGAAAGAAACCGCTCATTCAGATCGGTCAGTTCCTCCTCAGTACCTGAATCACTCTTTGATGAACTGTGTTTGTTGAGGAAGAGAATGATTCCGATGATAACAAGGGCCAGCAGGGCGGTAAGGATATTATTCATATTCACTCCTTACCACCCATTATAGAGAAGATCTTCCGGTAATAAAGACTCTTTTACCGAAAAGTTCTACTGCAGCTGACCATTAATGAGTATCCTTCCTGCTTTATATCCTTCTGGAATATCACAGAGAACCTTGATCCCCTCAGGGGATTCAACCTCCAGATTGAAGATCCCCTCCCCTGCGGTCCAGAATATATCCAGCACTCCATGGGGAGTCACCAGAGAACCCTCGGCGCTGGTCAGATCTCCCGGAACAGGAGCGATCCTGACGCGGCTGAAGGACCTTCCTTCAGGACGGATTCCCAGAAGGATTGAAGGCAGGAAATAGGCCGGAGCCGCGGACCAGGCATGGCAGTGACTCCTCGTGTGATGACCGGGAATCAGCTCCCACCCTTCCCAGCAGCTTGTGGCACCGTTATCCAGCATATGGCCCCAGGTCTTTCTGATGTCCAACAGGACCTCATTGTACATGCCCCATCTATAGTAGAGATCCAGAAGGAAGTGGTGGTTGAAGGGACTGCCGACTGTGACAAAATCGGCAGGTGGATTTAGAATCAGCTTTCTCAGGGCCTCCCCGTCTTCTACAATTCCCGCCAGATAGATCATCATCTGGGTCTGTACCGAGAAGGTCTCGGAGGGTACAAAATCACGGCTGATGGAGTCCCGGAAGGCGGATTTCTCCTCATCCCGGAACCACATGAGAACTGCAGCTGACACCTCATCAGCCCAGCGAGTGAGCCGGACGGCATCATCCCGGTGTCCCCTCTGTTCCGCGGTCTCGGCAAGAGATCGGCAGGCCAGAACAAACTCAGCGTTCTGATGGGCGATAATTCCGTCATCAGGAACATCCATGGGCGCCCAGTCCAGCATGTTCCAGGCATGGAGGGCAAAGAGGCCGCTGCCGTCGGGCATTGTGACCCTTCGGTCAGCCGCATTTTCCATATTTCTGTAAAGGGAGGGGTAGATCTCATCAAAGCCTTTCTCATCTCCCGTATAAAAGAGGTACTCCGCTCCGGCCAGAACGTGAAAGAAAGACCATGCGGGGATAACATTCTGCCAGGCCGAGGGAATAGTGGATTCAATCAGAGGAGAGCGTTCCAGAGAGCGTCCCGCCAGTCTGGCTCCCCGCAGAAAGAGAGGTCCTGCGTTATAGAGGTAGTAGGAGTAGAGGGCGGTATTCCTTGCATCTCCCGTCCAGTAGGTCTGCTCATAGGCAGGGCAGTCCACATAGGTATCCTCCATACAGAGGGACACCGTGCGGGCGGAGATCTCCCAGATTCTGTTCAGCTCATCGTCGGAGCAGCGGAAGGAAGAGCCTCCTGATGCGGGATAGAGCCTCTCCCTGACCCGGATACCCTTCAAAAGAGCCCGGCCTGAGGTTCCCGGAACCGAATCGGACTCCCTTCCGGGACCTGGATCATGGTATGAGTCAAAAACCAGTGAGATGTAGCGGAATCCTCTGCGGAGAAAGGATGTGAACTTCTGGTCTCCCTCCGAGGAGAAGTAACGGAGACTGTTGTTCAGGCTCCAGGCATGCTCGATGAGGCCGTCGTGCATGGATTCATAGCAGAAAAAATCTATCCTTGTACCTTCCGGGCAGTCCAGTTCAAACTCCAGAAAACCCGATACTTCCCGGCCGAAGTCCAGAAGAATCTGACGCCTCTCTCCCGGACCCCAGTTCAGGGTTAATGGAAAATCAGAAGCCTCCGTTTCAACCTGTATGTAGAACTTGCTGTCCGGGATTTCCCGGGCTGCGGCGGTCAGACAGTCCATGGCCACATGGTGAACCGACACACACTCATCAGGCACCAACTGCTTTCCGGTCTGCTTCCGCCACTCTGCCTCAGGGTCCAGAAGCTCCTCTTCACTTAAGACCTCATCTGCAGCCGGAGGAATGGGGTCGCATACCTGAAGATGGTGGGTTGCCCCGACGGGTCCGTGAAACTGAAAGACCTTGTCTCCCCCGTCAGGAGAGACAAGGGAGGAGTCCTCCGGCAGAATCAGCTTAAAGTGGATCAGGGGATCATGGTACTCCCCCTTCAACAGGACCCTGACCGATGTGATTCCCTCATGCAGCTCAACAGGAAAGGTCTCTCCGTTGATATGGGTCAGCCGTCTCTGGCCCACAAAAAAGACCAGGGCCTCGGTGTCATGGGGGTCCAGGGTAAGTCCGATACGGACCGATCCGCCGCGGGGAGAATTAATAGCTGTTTCCAGTATCCCCGAGAAGCGTTTATGCTTGTTGATGTCGTGATCTCCGGGATAGACCAGAGACCGAAGACTGACTGAACGCACGAAGCCCGCGGTTTCGATGGCCCGTCTGCCGCAGAGTCCTGCAGGAGAAATAAGATTCTCCTCCAGATCCGGAATATCCCTGACCGTAATTTTTCTTTTATCCGAAAGGGCCGGCCCCCGGTCCACCGGAGGCTTCCAGTTCCAGAGACTCTCATCGGCTGCCAGGTCTGCCCGGTAGACTTCACCGTATCCCAGGCCGTTTGACATCTTTACCACCGCCTCACCGCAGCCGGGATGGGGGCAGCACTCCCAGGTGCTGTCACTGCATTGAAGAATCTCGCTCCTGTCATCACCGGAAGCAAGGATCTCGACGGCGCATCCCGCTTCTCCCACGATATAGTAGCTTGTACCGGGAGTGAAGTGGCGCACCAGTATTTTTATTTCAAGACTGCGGCTCTCCGCGGCCGCCCGGGATATGGATGCAGTCAGGTCATAGCTGTCGTAAAAAAGCTCATCCGGCCAGGAACGGGCGGGGCCTTCCCCCGTCCACACACCGTCCACCCAGAGGTGGTAGCGGGCATCGGCGGCCAGATTAAGTATCAGCCTGTCCCCCTCCCTGAGGGCTTTCAGCCGATCGGGTGTCAGGGATTTCCGGAACATAACCCAGGCATCAAGAGAGTTCTCAAGGGCGTCGGACCAGATCCACCTGGCCTGACTAAAACTTTGATATGCCATTAATCACCCCTTGACGGCGCCGGAGGTCAGGCCGTCGACAATGTACTTCTGAAGCACGATGTAGAGAATGACCACCGGAAGAACCGCAATAATAAAGGCGGCAAAGGCCTCGTGTATTCTGGTGGAGTACTGGCCGAAGAACATGTACAGGGCATACTGCAGGGTCCGGACACTCTCCTTGAATCCTACGACCACGGCAATCATAAAGTCGTTCCAGGCACTCAGGAAGTTCAGAACAAGGGTAGTCATGGTAATGGGCTTTAAAAGAGGATAGACAATCTTCCAGAATGTGGTCCACTGCCCCGCCCCGTCCATCAGAGAGGCCTCCTCCAGCTCCAGGGGAACGGTCTTGATAAATCCTGTCATCAGAAAGATGTTGTAGGCCAGCTGGAATCCGGCAATCCCCAGGATCAGCCCCTGAAGGGTATTGAGCATGCTCATCTCACGGAACTGGGTATAGAGGGGAAGCATCACCACCTGAAAGGGGAGAATAATGGCTGCCAGAAAGATGTAGTAGAGACTGTTGTAGACTCTGTTCTTCTGATTCCTTGCGATGATCCAGGCGGCCATGGCTCCTGTGGTCTGAAGGATAAAGACCACAAAGAGGGTCACAATGGATGTTCTCACAAAGGCCGGGAAGAGGCTTGTACCGTCAAAGGCGTTCCTGAAGTTGATAAAGGTCAGGGAGGTGGGGAAGCTGAGTCCTGTCACCGCCACATCCGCCCTTGTCTTGAAGGCGTAGATAAACTGCACATAAAAGGGAGAGAAGAAAAAGAGCAACAGTGCCCCAAGAAAGAGTGTACGGACCAGAAGTGCGGTAATCTTATTCCGGGTAATGGTCATAGTTCAACCTCCCTTGAGCGCAGAGCCCTGGCCACTATGGTTGAAACTGTAACGATAAAAAGCATCATCACAACGGCGATGGCCTGACCATACCCCGCCTTGTTCCAGACAAAGGTGGTCTTGTAGACATAGAAGGCCAGACTCATGGATGAGCGTCCGGGACCTCCCCCGGTGGCAACCATTACGGTATCGAACTCCTTGAGTCCCCAGGCCAGAATCAGTGTGATATTGATACTCAGACTTGGAACAAGGAGGGGCAGGGTCACCTTGAAGAAACTGGCGATCCGGCCGGCCCCTTCAACCCTGGCAGCCTCATAGAGTGAGTCGGGGATGGACTTCAGTCCGGCGATGTAGATAAGCATACAGTACCCCGAGTTTCTCCAGACGCTGATCAGGGCGACCCCCAGATTTGAGGTCTCCGGATTTCCCAGAGGATTCTGGAGTCCGAAGACAGGATATAGTACGGAGCTGTAGAGGTAGGTCCACATATAGGAGGACACCACAAGGCTTATAATAAAGGGCATAAAGAAGGCGACCCTCAGGAAGGAGGCTCTTCTGGTGGAGGCCACCAGCAAAACCGCCAGGGCCAGGCCCAGAATATTGTCGAAAATCAGTGTAATGGCCGTGAACTGCAGTGAGTTCTTCAGGGGTGTAAGGATCGTATCTGTAGAGAAGATCCTTTTATAGTTTTCCATGCCCACAAAATTCATATTTTTGGCCAATCCGTCCCAGCTTGTCATTGAGATGGTAACTCCACGGAAGAAGGGAACAACCACAACAAACAGAAATATGATCAGAGCGGGCAGCAAAAATAGGAAGGACTTTGCATGATGGTTCTTCGTCATGTAAGACTCCTGTAAAAAAAGTTTTTTAGCTGAATAAGGTAAATTGGTAGAAAAGAGCCTGCCCGAAGGCAGGCACAGGTATCAAATCAGAAATCCAGGAGGTCAGCGGACTTCATCGATTCTCTTGTCGAATTCGGCGACCAGGGTATCCAGGTCCTTGGAGGAGGCGGCGGCTTCAACAATCATGTTTCTGTAGACATCCTCAAGGGCTGAGGAGAAGAGCATGGGCTCATGAAAGTTGGTTGTGTCTCCGGCTTCCAGATAATCAACAATATCCTGGCTGATGGCATCGTACTCATAGTCTCCGATATTGGCTGAGAGGCTGATGGTGCTTGTTGCCTTCATCCACTGCATGGCCGCCTCCGGGGTGGAGATGTACTTGAAGAAGTCCAGAACAATATCCATGTTTTCAGAAGCGGCGCTGGCCATCCAGGCGTCATCCACACCGATGGGCATCTTGTTCATGGATGCATCCTCATAGGCAGGAAGGGGGAAGTAACCGATAGAGGCTTCGGGGAAGTTGTTCAGGAAGTCGCCGATGGCCCAGCTTCCGTTGATGTACATAGCAGCCTTTCCTGTAGCCATCATGTTCTGTGCTGTTCCATTGTCAGTACCCCAGTCATCACCGGCGTTGTAGGACGCTCTCTTTTTCAGTCTGGCCAGAGTGTCTTTGAAATGGGGATAGTCGGCAAAAGACTTTGTTCCCGCTTCAATGGCTTCATACATGTCGGGATAGTCGGCTCTTACAACATACTCGTCGGCAAAGTAGTCTACAAATACTGTCCACCCGTCCTTGTAGGGATGGGCGAAGGGTGCAATTCCCTCTCCTTCCAGAGTATCGCAGAGAGCTACCAGTTCACTCCATGTTTCGGGAATATCAAGTCCCTTTGCGGCAAAGACATCCTTGTTGTAGTAGATACCGATTGACTGAAGGTCAACGGGGAGACCGTAAACCTTACCCTTGTAAACAACAGAGGGAACGGCGCCGGGATCGAGGTTTTCAACAAAGGAGGCCCCGGTCATATCGGCCATGTGTCCCGCTTCAATCAGGTCTGTATACTCTTTGGGTTTTCCGAAGATAATATCCGGTGTGTCACCGGCGGCGATCATTGTTTTAAGGGTGGTCAGGTAGTTTGATGTTTCCACGGCGGTTACCTCAAACTCCACTTCGGGATGAAGGGCCTTGTATCCGTCGATCAGCTGTTTCAGTCCGTCCCTCTTCTGGAGTTCACCCATATAGTGAATAACAGAGATAGTGGTGGTACCGGAACTGTCCTGTCCTCCAGCGGCAAAAACTGCGGATGCTGCAATTACAGTAATCATCAGTAAAGCAAAAAATCTTTTCATTTAACGTCTCCTTTTCATTGTTAAATACAGTATGAATCCGCATTCACAGATCGGAAAAGTATGCTGTTTTTGTGCTTTTCTGTGCCATTTTTGTCTTTTGATCACTGAACTAGCGTCTTCTGAAGTCTCTGGGAGTCTTACCGTAGAACTCTTTAAACACCTTTGTAAACTGCAGGGGTGAGTGAAATCCGCAGCTCTCGGCAATCTCGGAGATTCTGTATTTCGGATCAAGAAGCATCTGACTGGCATGATCCATCCGTATCTGGTTCAGATACCGGAGAAATGTTAAACCCTTCTCTTTTTTAAAGACCTTGCTGAGGTGGCTGGGGGTGACCCTGTACATCTCGGCAAGAGCTCCCAGGGAGATTTCGGCGGCGTAGTTCTGGTCTATATAGTTGACAACCGCTCTGGTCAGATGCCCCATGGTCTCCCCGGTTTTATCGGGAGCAGGGTTTGCTCCGACCCCTGACACTGCCTCGGAAGAGACTGTTTTTTTCTCACCAAGCTGATTATAAATCTGAGTCAGTGTGCTCTCGAGATCCGAATTTCTGATGGGTTTCAGAATAACATCCACAGCCCCCAGCTTAAGGGATTCTCTGGCATACTCGAATTTGTCATATCCGGTGATGATGATCACCTTTACATCGGGGAGAATCTTATAGACCTCTCTGGTCAGTTCAAATCCGTCTCGTCCGGGCATACGGATATCACTGATTACCACATCGGGGCGCAGTTTTCTGATCCCCTCCTCGGCGGCAAAGGCATCTCCCGCCATTCCCACGACCTGAAAGCCCTTTCCCTCCCAGTCCACCGTCCGGGCCAGAGACTCCCGGATCAGCTTCTTGTCATCTACAATATAAACGGTATACACGGGTCATTCCTTCTCCTGATGCAGCTGGGCCATAATCAGAAAGACAGAGCAGCTTTCGCCGGGAACACTCTGAATACGGACTCCGCAGCTCTGGTCGTATACAATACGGATTCTCCTGTCTACGCTGGCAAGTCCCATCTTTGCATGCTCCCTGGTCTCCTCTATCTCCCGGTTCATAACGGACCGGATCTTCTCTTCACTCATGCCGATGCCGTTATCACGGACACAGATAACAAGATGTCCCCCTTCGGTATAGGCCTTTATAGATATCTCCCCGGGACCGTTCAGAGACTCAATGCCGTGGCTGATGGCATTTTCCACAATGGGCTGGAGAATAAAGTTGGGTACAAGAAGACCCCTTAGCTTTTCCGGAACATCCAGAGTAACCTTCAGGCTGTCCTCGTTGATAAGATCCTGAATTTTCAGGTACTTGCCGATATACTCCATCTCCTCCTCAAGGGTGATCAGGGAGTTGCTCCGCCTTATGCTGTCCCGCATCAGTTCTCCCATAAGCTGTACGATTTCAGAGATATCATGTTCCCCGTTCAGCTTGGCCCTGGAGTTGATCATCTCCAGGGTATTGTAGAGGAAGTGGGGATTGATCTTGGACTGCAGGGCACTGTACTCAAACTGAAGGGCGTTATACCGGACCTCATCAAGGCGGGCTCTTTCTGATGCCAGTCCCTCCACCAGTCCGGCGATTCTGTGGGCCAGATCCTCAAGGGTTCCCGACAGCTGTCCCAGTTCATCTCTGTGATTGTCCAGAGAGCGGCCGCTCAAGTCACCGGCGGCAATCTGCCGGGCATAGTCTCCGATGTCGCCGATCCTCCGGGACTCCCTGTTGGAGAGTTTCACCGAGAACCAGATTGCCGCAAACAGGGCCAGGGATGTAGCCAGGGCAATCAGCAGCCCCGCATAGATCGAAAGACCTGCTATTTCACGGATACTGGTATAGGAGCGGAGCAGCCAGCGTCCGTTACTGCTTAACACCTCTTCAACCAGATAGTTCTTCTCCAGGGAGTCTTCGAAATTCTGTCGGGCCCGGGGATCGGGATTCTGATAGATAAAGTATCCCAGAAATTCCTGACTGCCCCGGGAGGCAATGACCGGCTGTCCGAGACGCTGATCGATGATAACCACACTCCCCAGGGTGGTATGTTCCTCTCCCGGAAAAACAATGGAGAATGTTTCATGGTCAAATCCGACGGTGAGGATTCCCATATACCTTGTGGACTGAAGATCATAGATCACCTTGCTTAATAGTATGGACCCGTCGGGTGCTGTCCGGATAAAGGGTTTTGCCCTGAGCTGCTGAACCTGTTCAAAGGGGATCAGGGATGAAATGCTCTCCGGCTGATAGTCCACATCATCCCGCTGGGCAAAGTAACAGTTGGAATCGATGGACTCTATAAGGACAAAACGGATTCCCTCCCGGTAGATAATCATCTCAGTCAGGGCTCGTTCGATACGCAGCCGTTTCAGAGCCGGATCTCTGCCGGCATCCTCCTTCAGTCTGGAACCCATGGAGTAGGCACCGAACTGCATCAGAAAGTAATCAATCAGCTCATCCACCTTGGCATCCCATAGGTATCCGGACTTCTCCAGAATAATAGAGGAATACTCCCCCGCCCTCTTCTCCACCTGATGTCTGGCAATCAGGTAGCTGGCAGGGCTCAGAACGACAATGGATATAAGAACAACGGCGATGTGGGAAAAGAGGTATTTTCTGCGCAGAGGGAGATTTCCGAAGTACCTGGAAAACCGGAGAACTCTGTGCTGCAGTCTTTCCCTGAGAAATCTTCTATATACAGAAAACATCACCCTGTCCCTCTGAACTTTGAATTGTGATGACAGTATCACAGGTTCACCGCCTCAGTAAAGTTAGGCTCATTATACCAGCACCATGAAATATGACCGCTGGTAGCTCTGGATTTTTGAAACTGCAGAGTTGATAGACTATTATTTTAATCAGAATGAAGCGACTGCGGAATCTTCTGATACTCCTGGTAACCTCATTGATGATCCCCTCCTGCGATCCCGGCTATGAGCGGGGAGGAGAGCTGATCCCCGATTCGGAGCCCTATGTAAAAGGCGCCGTAAGCTATATTGAGTTTATCGCTTATGGAGACGCAGGAAAGGGAGGCAGTGATCAGATTGACACTGCCCTGGTCATGAGTGAATACGCCGGAAACAGCGGTTCCTTCACAGGATCAGACAGCGAAATAGATTTTCTTATCAACCTGGGAGACAGCTTCTATCCCGAGGGAGTAAGTTCGGTGGATGATCCGAAATGGGAGAGCCACTTTGAATCCATCTACGACTACCCCTCACTGGCCCTGCCCTTCTACTCCATCCTGGGCAACCACGACTATTATGGAAATATCGACGCCCAGCTGGCGTATGAATCACCAGATGGAATACGCTGGCAGATGCCGGGGCGCTACTATAAAAGAACAGAAACTATTGAGGCCGGAGTAACGGTGGAGTTCTATTTTCTGGATACAGAGCGGTTATACTACGGAGATGCCGCCCAGATGGTATGGCTTGAAGAGAACCTGAAAAGCTCAACGGCCCGGTGGATTATTGTAAGCGGTCACAACCCCCTCTACAGCTACAGCAAACACGGTCTGAACGGAACCCTGATAACCAGACTGAGACCCCTTTTTGACAACAGAATTGATCTATATCTCTGCGGCCATGAACACGATATTCAGATTATTGAACCAATCAAGGGGGTCCACTATATCGTAAACGGAGCAGCCGGAGGCTCCCGGGAAACAGGAATTGCGGATAATACGGTACTGGCCATGGGTAAGCCGGGATTTGCGGGTTTTCTGATCTCAGAGGATCATCTTGTCTGCCGTGTTGTGTCCACATACGACGGCCTGGTCTACACACAGATACTGAAGGAAAAGTAACCTATAGTCTGATTCCGGCACCCAGAACCGGTGAAATCTGAAACTGAGCAAAATCACCATAAACATAGGCTGAGAATTGACCGAAACTAAAGAACTCCAGGGTTATACCCAGGCCGGCTGTAAGGAACAGATAATCATTTGCATGCCAGCGATAACGCATATTCAGGGTGAATCCCGCCGTATACTCTCCAAAACTGTCACCGTACTCTGAAAGCAGATAGAACATAGTCACAGAGGGGCCGATCCCCAGGGAGATCATATGCCTTTCATTGCGGAGGGGGGCATAGACAAACTGCGGAGACATACGGAGGTAAAAGTCCCGTCCGAAACTGTCTGTAATTGTATACTTGTCACTGCCGCTAATCATTGTGATGGAATCAATCATACCCCATTGAGAGTCCAGTCCAAATCCGATACCATTGTCAAAGATATACTCGGCTGTAAGATTAAACCCGAGGGCTGAACTCTTTATTGTATGGTTGGAAGGGGAACTGGCAAACCAGATATAGTCAGAGATCTGGGGAGACCAGCCGAGAGATGCGTAAAAGGCGCCGTCCGCAGAGAGTGTACCTCCGAAGATCACAAAAAAGGCAAGAAGCGGAAGTATTTTCTTGTTCATTACAGCCCACCCTTTTATTAAAGCACTGATTAAACTATAAAACTGTTCATTTCTTTTCTCAAATTCAATACTGAGAAGACTGCCTGGTGAGTATTGATAAATCACATAGACTTTCTGATATATTCATTTTAAACTGTAAAAACCATAAAACCCGGGAGGAGATATGAAATATCCCGTTGCCGAAAGAGCACTGAAAAAATGGCAGGGTGCAAACCTTGATAAGAGTGTGGAACCCGACAGTTTCATCCACTACAGCTTCAGCTATCAGGGTTCAACCTGCAGTAACGGCGGAGACGAGTTCAAGGCTGTCCTTCATGCCCGGATCTCCCCAGAAGGAACCGTAGACAGGGCATGGATAGAGATCCCTCCCGAGGAGCACGCTGCAGCAATGCATATGTGCACCTGTCCCGGTTCAGAATCCCTTGATGCCAGTGGATTTTTCGATTCCCTGGCCCGTGATGCCTCCTTTTGCGGAAGGTCTCTGGAAGAGATAATTCTCGAAGAGGTCCCCCTGAACCATGCAGGGTGCTTCTGCCATCCTCCCATGGTCAATCAGAAGTGGAAAATTGCCTTAAGCACAATGCACTTTGACCTCTTCTCGTAAGAACAGCACTATTTAAAAAAGCAGCCGGATTCCTCTTGTCAGATAGAGGGCGATAATTCCGCAGACAAGGAGCTTTACAAGGATGCCGGAGAGAGTTCCCTTAAAGACTCCCAGTGCCGCCTTCAGAGGCTCTTTGTTTCCGGGATTAAAGAGAAGCTCTCCCAGATAGGCTCCTGCAAATGCGCCGATAAATACCCCGAATGGGGGAAAGAGGAAGATTCCCCCAATCATACCGATGACTGCTCCCCAGATACCACCTCGGCCGGCCCCCGCCTTTTTTGAGGCCAGTACTGGAAAGATGTTGTCCAGAAACTGGGAGATCAGGGCCAGAAGAGCCGTCAGAACAAGCAGAACTGGTGAGTATACGGAAAAGCTCAGGGGCAGGGAAATAATAATCAGTGAAAACCAGGCCAGAACAGGCCCTGGAATAACGGGAACCACACAGCCGATAATCCCCAGGATCAGTGTGATCAGAGACAGAACCAAAACAAGTATATCTGCTGCCATAATTCCATTATACACATTAACAAGAGATTCTCTCCAGACTCTCTGCCGCCATCCACCTGCAAAGCGATTAAGGTGTAACCGTTACATTCCCCAAAAAGGTTTACTTACAGCACGGATGGCCTCTTAATTATAAATGGAGCCGACTGAAATATCTTAACCCTTGAAGCCCCCTGAACCGGGAGAGAATCTGTGATAAACAGTAAAGACAAAAAGAAAGGAAGCATTGCCTGCCTCATTATCGGAACACTTGTGTTTTCCGGTTTATATACTATGAGTAGAACCAGCTACCTCCTCTTCCACTCTGTAATTGAACTTGTATCAATATCCGTTGCCTTTTCCATGTTTCTTCTGATCCGTTCGGTCCGGAAAACAAATATTAACGGTTCCTATACATATCTGGGAACAGCCTATCTCTTTGTGGGGGTAATAACCCTTCTCCATATGCTCTCATACAGAGGAATGGGAGTATTCCAATTGTCGAATTCGGCGAATTCGGCAACCCAACTGTGGATAGCCGCGAGAGCTGTTGAAGCAGTCACCATGCTGTTTTTTCCCTTTGTGGTTAAGAACCCCGAAAGGTACAGCAAGTGGAAGGGACTTCTTATATTCTTTCTGCTGGTGACGGTTCTATCTATTGCTTCCATCTTTATCTGGAACAATTTTCCTGATGCCTATATTGACGGTGAAGGACTGACTCTCTTTAAAATTATATCAGAGTATATTTTCTGTTTAATTCTTCTGGCAGCCATTTTTCTTCTTAAAAGACAGCGCCATCTTATGGATAGAATGGTCTGGCGTCAGCTGACACTTTCCCTCTGGTTCAGTATTGCTGCAGAGCTCTTTTTCACCCTCTACTCAGATGTTTACGGTTTAACCAATACTGCCGGGCACTATCTGAAATTTATTTCCTATATTTTAATCTTCAATGCCCTGATACACTCAACCCTCCAGTCCCCCTACACCACAATCTTCAGAAACCTGAAGGATAACCATGACAAGCTCTCTCTTTCAGAATCTCTGCACAGCGCCATGGTGGAGAATATTCCCGATATTCTCGGTATTCTTGACGCAGAGGGAACAATAATCTACAAGAGCGGCAATCTGAAAAAATACTTTGGCTGGGACACGGCAGAGATGCTCGGACAGAAAGCCTGGCATGCGGTACATCCGGATGATCTCCCCATGATGAAGGAGACCTTCCTGAATCTGCTTAATGAACCCGAAACTTCCCGGTCAATTATTCTGAAGTACAGACATAAGGACGGTCACTACAGCCCCATAGAACTGACAGCCCGGAACCTGCTGGAGAATCCCGATATTAATGGGATATTGATAAACTATCATGATATAAGCAGCAAAATGGAAGCTGAACAGAAGCTTTACCAGAGTGAAGAGCGTTTCAGAGCCCTTCACAATGCCTCATTCGGAGGTATTGCCATCCATGACAAGGGAATCATCCTGGAGTGCAACCAGGGACTGTCTGATATTACCGGTTACAAATATGAGGAGATGATTGGTATGGACGGCCTTCAGCTGATTGCCTCATCCCGCCGGAACGAGGTGATGAGCCGGATACTATCGGGTTACGAAAGGCCCTACGAATCTTTGGGATGCCGGAAGGACGGCAGTGAGTATCCAATAAGGCTGGAAGCCCGGAATATCCCCTATAGAGGCAGAACCGTCAGGGTCACCGAGTTCAGGGATATCACCGACCAGAAGGAATCGGAAAAGGAGAAGGCTGCACTGCAGGAAGAACTTCTTCAGGTACAGAAGCTGGAGTCCGTGGGACGCCTTGCCGGGGGCATTGCCCATGACTTCAACAATATGCTTGGCGTAATTCTGGGGTATACGGATATGCTTCTGGATCAGAATCCCGAGGGCGGCAGCGCCCGCTATCTGAACGAGATAAAAAGGGCCAGCGAAAGGTCTGCTGAGCTGACCAGACAGCTTCTGGCATTTGCCCGGAAACAGGTTGTTCACCCTGTAGACCTCAATCTTAATGAAAATATTGAGACCATGATGGATATGCTGAAAAAGATGATGGGAAGTGAAATTGACCTGTACTGGAAGCCGGGAACACTTCAGGGAAAGGTTCATATTGATCCGAACCAGCTGAATCTGATTCTTGTAAACCTCTGTCTTAATGCAAGAGAATCAATACAGGAGAGCGGTACTGTCACAATTGAGACCGGAGAGAGATTGCTTACCAGTGAGGACTGCCGTACAAGGCAGGAGTGTTCTCCCGGTGAATATATTACCCTTGCCGTAAGTGACAGCGGAAGAGAGCTGAACAGCGAAGAACAGGCCCATGTGTTCGAACCCTTCTTCTCATCGGAACTTGAAACGGGAGACAGGGCAATGGATCTGCCCTCTGTCTATGGCTGCGTTAAACAGAATAACGGCTTTATCGAACTGGAATCAGAAAAAGGCAGGGGAACGGTATTTACCATTCACCTGCCTCTGGTTTCATAAAATCAGAGTATCTTAGAGACCTGAAAGGACTGCGTCATCTCTGGTGGTTTTTCCTGCCCACTCGATATTTCCGCTGTACTTTACAGTACTGTCATTACTGGCATCGACGCTCAGGATTCCATTTAGATTCAGATTAACGGAGCTGTCGCTGGAAGCGTCCACCCTTGTTATGCTGTTTCCGGGAAAGGAAGCGTTGATCACCGCAGATCCGGAAGCGGAAAGATCGGCTTTCTGAACATGAAGTCCGTTAAAATCTGCCTGTCCCTGATTAAAGACAGCGGTCAGTTTCTCGGCTTCTCCGGACAGCATAATTGCGGATTTCCCGGGGGAGCTGACATTCAGAGCCTTTGCCTGAACTTCTGCTTCAAGGAATGTGTTGTTACCGGCATAGACATTAATCTCATCGGCATTTAACACAGATGATGCCTTGAGGCTGCTCTTGCTGGTCATGCTGATATAGAGAGATTCTGCGTGAAAGTCTCCTGAAATAGTACCCTTAGACTCATGAGAGAGAACAAGGCTGGTCAGGTCGGGTGTTGCCACAACAACTTCTACAGGATAGTCCACATTGGACTCAATGTAGAGATAACCATCGCTGCCGTCCATCTCCAGGGCCTCTACAAAGGTCTTGTCCCCCTTCAGAGTAACCGAAGCACTGTCGGACTGAATAATCCTGAAATCACTGATTCCCCTGAGGGTCAGGTCGGTGATGGAAGAGAACTCCTTTTCCATCTCTGTGATCTCTCCACTGCTTTTCAGTGAGCCGAAGGCGAATACTGAGGGAATCAGTATAAGAGAGAGAAGGCCGATGGCCAGAGTTGTAATACTTTTCTTTGATACGTTCATGGTATCCTCCAGATATTTGATCTTGTACTTTCTCTTATTGCAATTAGGATGCCAACATCCTCAGATCAACAGTCTATCTATATACATGGTATAGATTTAAAAAATATACACATTTACTGAAAGAGCCTGAATATTGAAATTGGACGTAAAAATGAGTACCGCCTACAGGAAGGATAGAAAGAATTACCCTGTTCTCTCCCGGGTGTGCAGATTCTGCCATACACCGGGAAATCGGGAAAAATTTTCGCACTATCCCTTTTTCATATAAACAGATATGATTTTTTTCATGAAAAGGATCAATCGGGGACAGTCCCTCTTTATTCATGTTCTCCTCCTCGTCAGTCTAATACTGTCATCCCTGCTGGCTCTTTTTATGATCAATGACTCCCAGGACAAGATGATGCGCCTTGTGGAAGATCACTATACGAAGATTGCCTTTAAAATTCTTTCGGCCTATCCCGATTTCAAGGATATGAGACTGGAACAGTACGGTGAGGAGATAATGGGTATGGTTATCATAGATGAGGAGGGGGAAACACTGGCAAACTTCGGTACCCTTGCTCATGATCCCCGTATTTTCTCTGAGTATGATGAGAGGCAGCTGCATATATCCAGGGACGAAGACCTTATAATATTGAATATCATACCGGAGCTTCTGATCAGGCCGGAAGAGAGGGACTTTCTCAAATACAATATTCCCTTTGAAGAGAGAAGGCTCCTTCTGCATCTTGAATTCTACGATGAACAGCTTCTTAAGAAGGCGAATAATTCCTTTCTTCAGTTCACTCTCATACAGTCACTGATTATCCTCTTCTACCTTCTTGCCGAGATATTCTACCAGAGAGGGCAAAAACTGAGCCGAAAACTGGAGGAACAGAAAAAACTTGTTCTACTTGGTACCGCTCTCAGAACCCTCACCCACGAGATGAAGAATCCCCTTAGTGCCATCCATCTTCAGGCAAGTTTTCTGAAAAAGAAGTATCCCATGAATCCGGAATCAGATACACAGATCATCTTTGACGAGGTGGACCGGCTGTCTAGACTGATGGATACGGTCAGGGAGTATATGAAGGGCAGTTCAGGAGAGCAGAACCTCTGCAGCATGACAAGAGTCCTGAAGGAGGTCCGCTCCGCCTTTCCCCCGGAGATCAGCTGGACTATTCCCGACAGAGACATATATGTGGACTTTGACAGAGACAAACTCCGTTCGGTGATCGAAAACCTGATTACCAATGCGGTGGAAAGCGGCTCTGCCCTCAGTGAAATCGACGTTCACTGCCTGCCCATGAAGAAGACAGTAAACCTGCAGATCAAAGACCGGGGCAAGGGGATCTCTCCGGAGCTGCAAAAGAAGATATTCGATCCCTTTTTTACAACAAAGATAAGGGGCAGCGGTGCGGGGCTTATGATAGTCAGGAAATTTCTGGACGAGAAGAGGGGCATAATCAAACTGGAAAGCACCGAGGGCCGCGGGACATCGGTCTCCCTCTGGCTCCCTCTCCTGCTATTCGAGGACCCTACAGAGAAGGTTGAAAAGAGTGAAAGTACTGATAGCTGATGATGAAAGAAATATACGTGAGATTGTAGCCAGACTGCTGGATCTTGAGGGCATTGAGTGCAGACAGGCGGAAAACGGGCTGGCTGCACTGAGGGTTCTGGAAGAAGATGAGATAGATGTTGTTGTCAGCGATCTGAAGATGCCCGGGATGGACGGACTTGAGCTTTTCAGGAGTCTCAAGGAGACAGACCCGGACATTCCGGCCATAATGATTTCCGCCTTCGGTCAGGCCGATGATGCCGTACAGGCCCTGAAGCTCGGTGCCTACGACTACATAGTAAAACCCTTCGATCCCGATGTGCTTATTCACAGAATAAAGAATGCCGCAAAGGCGT
Source organism: Spirochaeta sp. UBA5339 (assembly GCA_002408085.1). Classification (GTDB taxonomy): domain Bacteria; phylum Spirochaetota; class Spirochaetia; order DSM-2461; family DSM-2461; genus Oceanispirochaeta. The sequence continues at coordinate 166,564 of DHQL01000009.1, read as the reverse complement.
CCTCTATGAAAAAAGAGCTCCGCAGCCGCACTCCCCAGGGGGAGTACATTGCCCGGTCTCCTTCCATGGCGGCTCTGAAAAAGAAAATTCACAAGATTGCCCCGACCCCGTCTACGGTGCTGATAACCGGTGAGAGCGGTACCGGCAAGGAGGTAACCGCCCGCTATATTCACGGCCTCTCCGGGGCGGCGGATGGCCCCTTTATGAGCATAAATGTGGGAGGCATTCCGGAATCCCTGCTGGAGAGTGAACTTTTCGGTTACGAAAAGGGGGCTTTTACGGGAGCAGACAGGAGAAAGACCGGTCTTATTGAAGCCTCGGCCGAGGGAACCCTCTTTCTGGATGAGATCGGAGAGATGCCCAAAAAGATGCAGGTAAAGCTGCTCAGAGTCCTTCAGGAGAAGAAGATCCGCCGTCTGGGTGCTGTGGAGGAGATACCTGTCAATACAAGGATAATTTCCGCTACCAACCGTCCCCTTGAGGAGGATGTAAAGGAGGGGAACTTCCGGGAGGACCTCTTCTACCGGCTCAATGTGGCCCGCATTGCCCTGCCCCCCCTCAGGGAGAGGCGGGAGGATATCCTTCCCCTGACCACTATGATGCTTCAGGCTCTCAATGCCAGGATGGGGTCCTCCATAAACGGCCTGAGCAGTGAGGCCATGGAAGCCCTTGAAGGCTACAGTTTCCCGGGGAATATCAGGGAGCTGGAAAATATTCTTGAGCGGGCCTGCATCTATGCGGAAGGGACCGCCATAGAGGTATCCCATCTGGAACTGCCCCAATCCGATTTACAGCCCGGGACTTCTCCTAAAAAAGGGACCCTGCGGAATATGGAGAAGGAAATGATTACCGATGCCCTTCTCCGCTGGGAGGGCAATAAGACCAGGGCTGCCGCCGAGCTTGGTGTAACCCGGCGGACCATACAGAACAAGATTATTGAATACGGTCTGGGGGGACGGCTGGATTAGGCCTCAACCGGGGGTAAGAGTTGGAGGCGGCCGTCAAAACGGCAGCTGCCATCCAGGGTGACCGACCTTTCAACTCCATTATAAACAAGAACCACGGTGACAGGCTCTGCGGGTTCAAGAATCAGTTTTTCCAGAGTCCCGTCCTTCCAGAAGATGGACACTCTGATATTTCCCCTGGCCCATATCCCTTCCACAGACCCCTTCTGCCAGACAGCAGGTAGAGCCGGCAGGATTCTGATTCTGCCCCTGCGGCTCTGGACCAGCATCTCCGCAACTCCTGTGGTCAGTCCGGTATTCCCGTCCATCTCATAAACATTGTCAAAGGAGGGGGCTCCCCTTGTGGGAGGGTGAATAATCATCCCGTTGGGTTCAAGGAGCCCGGTGAGCATATCATTGAGATGCCTCCGGCACTCCTCACCCTCTCCCAGTCTGGCGCTGTAGAGAAGAAGCATGGACCGGGCCCATCCGGTGTCCTCCCACTTTTCGGGGAACTCCAGCTTCTTCTGTATGGACTGAGCGGCGGCCGCAGCCAGTTCGGGGGTCTCGTCCGGGGTGATCTGGGCAAAGGGATAGAGTCCAAGCAGATGGCTTGTATGGCGGTGCTGGCTGTCTGCTGCGGGATAGTCATGGCTCCACTCGGCCAGGGTACCATCGGCCAGAACTCTGTAGGGCTTCAGTCTTTCCTGTGCCTCTCGGACCCTTGCCGTCAGCTCGGCATCCTTTTCAGGACTTTCCAGATAAACCAGAGTTTCGAGATAGATATCAAAGAGCTCCCGGACCATCAGTATATCGAAGGTCGTGCCGCTGCTTAAAAAACGGATCTCTCCGTCCACGGTAAAACTGTTCTCAGGAGAGATACCGGGGCCCGTGATATAACTGCCGTCCTTATCTTCAGACAGATATTCCAGAGCGAAGCAGACCGCCTCCTGAATCAGTGGCCAGGCATCCCGGACCAGAAAATCCAGATCTCCCGTATACTGGAAATGCTCATACATATGGGTCAGTATCCAGATTCCGCATCCCGGGGAGGCGGTAATGGGAACCGCCCAGTAGGGAGAGGCAAAGCCCCAGGCGTTTGATACGATTTCGGCAGACCAGCCGGCAAAGCCGTAGCTCTCACGGGCTGAGACTCTGCCTTTGGGAACCAGAATCTCCTTTATCCAGCGGAAGAGAGGTTCGTTGACCTCCGGCAGACCCGTCAGGTTTGCAGGCCAGTAGTTCATCTGGGTATTGATATCCAGGTGCATATCACAGGTCCAGCCGATCCGGCAGGCCACATTGTCGTTCCAGACTCCCTGCAGATGTGCGGGAAGCACCGATCCGGGCCGGCTGCTGCTGTAGAGAAGATAACGTCCGTACTGGTACAGAAGGGGAATCAGAGACTCCCAGCTTTCCTTATCAGGGAGATCCAGATTCAGGACGGAGCGGTCAAAGAGTTCTGTCATTGTCTTTTTATGACTCTCCAGATCCGCCAGCAGGATCTTCTGATCCAGGGAGCTTAAGCGGTCTTCAAGCAGCCGGATGCCCCTCTCCCAACTGTTTTTGTCCTTCTGGAAATCGGTGGTAAATCCGACAATCAGGGTCAGATCTTCAGCACCTTCCACCCTCTTCTGTGCAGGGTGATAGGTTCCGTTTGTCAGCACCTTTACCCGGCCGTAGAGGAGGACCCCGGTTTTTCCGTCGCTGTGCATCTCTTCCAGGGCCCTGGTTGTAAATGAGAAACCGTCAGAGAAGCTGGCGCTGCTCTCTGTATTTGAATAGGGGGAAAAATCAAGGTCAGCTGAAAAGGGCTCAGCCGCCCGGACCGTGTAGATCAGGGCGTTCAGATCCGCTGAGACCCGGGCATGCCGATCGAGGCGTGCCCCGCCGGTTGTACAGCTGACAACCGCAGTACCCTCACGGAGATCAAGGACCCTGCAGTAGCTCCGGCTTGAGCCTTCTGAAGCCTGCCCTTCGCCGGAAGCTCCGCCGAAGCGGATACTCAGGTCCCCAACGGGAAGGCTGGTACCGTAGTTGTGCCGGACGCCCATAAAGGACTCAGCCGCCTTTTCCGCTGCTGCAAAATCACCACGGCGGCAGTGGGCATCCATCTCCCGGTAGGCCTCGGCTGCGTCGCTCTGGTTGTTGTCCCCGAAGCCGTCTCCGCTGAAAAAGGTATTCTCCGTCAGAAGAATCCTCTCTTCAGATACGCCGCCGAAGACCATGGCTCCCAGCCGGCCGTTTCCCAGGGGAAAGGCTTCCCCGAATCGTCCGGCGGGAGTATCCGTTCTGAAATACCGGTTTGTCACTGATTATCCTTTTACAGATCCCGCAGTGATTCCGCCGAGGATGTACTTCTGTCCTGCAAGGTAGACCAGAATAACCGGAAGAACCGTCAGAACGATATCGGCAAATACCAGATTCCAGTGGGAGGTATTCTTTCCAAAGAAGTTATAAACCGCCAGGTTCATGGGCCAGAGAGAACTCTTACTGGTCAGATACAGGGGAGTGATAAAGTCGCTCCACACACCCATAAACTGAAGGATAAAAGCCGTTACCAGAATTGGCTGCAGCAGGGGCAGCACAATCACCGCAAACATCTGAATCGGCCCGGAACCGTCAATAATCGCTGCCTCGTCGATATCGGAGGGCATGCTGGATACAAAGTTCTTGATCACAAATACACAGAAGGGAAGCATGGAACTGAGAAAGGTCAAAAGAAGCCCAGCCCTGCCCCCGGTCAGATTCATTGCCTGCAGAAATTTCGACAGGGTAACATAGTTCACCGGCAGAAAGAGACCGCAGATAAAGAAGTAGTACACCAGCTCCATGGCCTTTGTCTTTCTTCTGGCAATAACAAAACTTGCCATGGATGCCAGAAGGATGGCGATGGAGGATGATCCTGCGGAATAGATCATACTATTGGTAAATCCCTGAACCAGTTTACCCTTCTGAATTACTTCGGTGTAGTTTTCAAAGCGCCATTCCGTTGGCAGAGAAAGATTGATCCGTGCTGCCTCGCTCTTCGTCTTGAAGGAGTTTACCAGAACTAGAGAAAAGGGAGCGAGCACAAGAAAACAGAGAAATAGAAGAACTGCGTGCTTCAATACTGTTTGAAAGAGTTTTCCTTTAGTGTTCATTAAAGCTCAACCTCCTTGCGGCTCATTCCTCTTACAATAAGAACTCCCGCGGCCATGGTGATTACGAATAGAATGGTGTTCAAGGCTACAGCCATACCGTACTGGCCCGAGGAGTACAGTTTGTACACATATGTGGTCAGCACTTCCGTGGTACGTCCGGGACCTCCATTGGTCAGGACATAGATGATATCGAAGACCTTGAGTCCATAGGTGATACCGAAAACCAGGTTGATCATGATCGTTCCACTGAGCATGGGCAGGGTGATATGGATAAACTTGTGAAAGAAGTTGGCACCGTCTATTTCCGAGGCCTCATAAAAGGAGTCGGGAATGGCATTCAGTCCTGCCAGGAAGATAGTCATTACATAACCTATCCCCCTCCATGCATCCACCATATAGATTGTCTTCCAAACCACTTCCGGATCAGAAAGCCACTTCTGTTTCAGAAATCCCAGATGAACCAGTTCCAGCCCCACATTCAGAATTCCGTCCTGATAGTTGAGAACGGACTTGAATATCAGTCCGATGATCAGGAAGGGAAGAATGGCGGGAAGATAGAGAATGGTTCTGTAGACATTCTTTCCCCGGAGACCTCTCTGGAGCAGCATGGCCAGAAAGAGAGCGGGAATAAGCTTTACGATATTGGAGACTATTGTAAATTTCAGGGTGTTGTAGATCCCCGAAGCGTAATTTTCTTCCGAAGTAAAAATATCAATATAATTTTGAAATCCGACAAAACTGAGATCGCCCCTGTTACGTACATTCCAGTCCGTAAAGGAGTAAAAGATACCCATAATACTGGGCATCAGAAAAAATACGACATAAAAGACAAGGGGTAAAATTACAAACCAGACAGGATATACTGTTCGTTTATTCATTGTGAACCTTTTTAACAGGGAGACGGCCCGTGAGAGCCGTCTCCGGAGTATCAAATTAACTTAAGAAACCTTACCAGGCGGGGTCCTGTGCAATCTTTGCGCTCTTGGCTCTGTTTGCATCCATTCTCCCCAGAACATCATTGGCGTCTATCCGGCCGATGAAATAGGACATCATATCTGCCCCGAAATCCATCCAGTAGTCATTGGTGTACTTTGTACCTGTCTGAAGAACGGGAGTAACCATCTGATCGGGAGTGATGGAATCGACAAAGGCCTTCTCTTCAGCCAGCCAGTGCTGCTGTACAGCGTCATCATTGACATGGATGTTTGTGTAGGCGGGAGAGTTGTCCAGGATTTCCTGAAGGCTCTCTGTTTCACATACGAAGTCGAAAAAGAGACGAACCAGATCTTCATTCTCGGTTCCCTTGAATCCGAACATTGTGGGTCCGGCGGGGTTTGTGGGGAAGAAGCTGTTGTCTGCCAGGGGAAGGAGGAAGAGACCGAACTCATCGGTAGTTCCTGTTTCGTCCTTGATCTGCTGAATGTAGCTGGAGTTTGCCATGGCCATGGCGATCTTTCTGTCACCGAACATGTTGGCCATATTGGTGCTGTTGGAGCCGATCCAGTCCTCACCGAGGTAACCGAGATCAGAAAGCTCTTTCATTTGTGAGAGGACCTTCAGCATGGTCTGGTTATCCTTAAAGGTGGCTGTGTTGTTATTCAGGCCTTCATAGAGTCCGGGATGGTTGGCTTCATAGATTCCGCCGATCTGAAAAAAAGCAAGCTGATGCTGCCATCCATCGGCACCGGGAATAAACCAGGGAGTAATTCCCTGGGCATAGAGGGCAGCGCTGACATCTTTCAGTTCTGCATAAGTAGTGGGAATCTCAAGTCCCATCTCTGTAAACATTGACTTGTTGTAGACCATTACATACTCGGGTGAGTTGTGCCAGAGCTGCAGACCATAGAGACTGTCTCCCACCTTGCAGGAGAGAAGTCTTGCTTCGGGTACAACGCTTTCCCAGGCGGAACCGGAAAAGTCGATACAGAAGTCTTCATAGTCAACGATTACTGATTCAATGGCAAAGGGGTTGGACTGAATCCAGAATACATCTGCACACTCACCGGTGAGCAGACGTGTCTGAAGAATGTCACCGTACTGATCAGCAGGAACAGTCTGCAGATCTACAGAAACATTGTATGTCTCTTCAAAACGGGCGATTGTTTCATCGTAGCGGCTGTCCATCCAACCTGCTGAAACCAGGATACTCAGCTCCTTTCCAGCATAGGGGTTACCGGAACTGTCCTCCTGAGTTCCTGCAGCAAACAGTGATGGAACGATAAAAATCGAAAGGGTAAAAACACAAAGCAGAAATGCCTTGGGCAGTTTTGATTTAATCATTAAATCCTCCTAAAAATAATGAAAAATTACTATGTATTTTATTCTAAACCCTTTATTTCAGCTGTCTATGGACAGAAAAGTACAGTATTTGCACTTTTCCGATCCCTCGTTTTTTATCAGTTATTTTTAAATTGACAACTTCCGGTTTATGCTCTTAAAATGCTCCATTGATGATGGAACGGATAACAGGAAATAAACGAAAGCTGACTATTTCAGTTAAATTCTTTTTGATGATATTTCTGTTTTCTTCCGCCGCGGTTATCAGTTTTTCCCTCTTTATCTCCACCTACTTCTCCCGTACTCTTGTAGAAAAGGAGTATGCCTCCTTTCAGGCACTATCCTCCTCTTTTCTGGCTCAGGTAGAAAACGAGATAAGGGTTATGGACGATGTATCTGTCGATATTTTCTACAACACCCTTGTAAGGGAGAGGTTCACAGGGTTTCTTGAAGAGTCTGAAAACAGAGTCAGCAACTTCTCCAGGATGCTGGACATTCTGGTTGCCATAAACGGCCCCAACTTCTCCCTTCCCATTATAGCTCTCTACAGCTCAGAGGGAGAGAAGATTCAGATGTCCACCTACTCGGGGGTTGAGTATGTTAATATGTCTGAACTGGACTGGACTGCTGCGGCCGACAGGAACAGATATAAAAAAGTTTTAACCATGCCCTATCAGCAGAAAGTCAAGCTTCCCAGTCAGTCTGTACGGCCCTTTTACATATCTCTGTACAGATCCCTCAGAGACATCGATGGTGATGATATGGGATATATCGAAACATCTCAGTATGCCAAGAAGATTTTTTCCAGCATCATCACCTACCAGAGACGGGTGGATCCGAATCTGAAGGTCTATGTATTCAGCCGGGAGGGAGATCTGATCTTCCCCTATAACGATGAAACCATCGGTTCGGATCTCCAGGAATTCTACTTCGGCAGCGCCGATGCCGGGGGGAGTACCGGGGAGTATGTAAACCCGGTAACCGGGAGCAGGGAACTGATCTACGGGGAAACATCCTTCTATACAGACTGGACCTATATCTGCTCCCAGGATATTAACAGAGTACTTCTGCCCGTCCGCAATGCATCACGGATTCTGATATACGCTACAATTGTGCTGTTCTTTGCGGTCACTATAATATCTCTCTTACTGTCCCGCAGTATTACCCGTCCCATCCGTGATCTCCACAGAAAGTTTCACAGTACAAGCATAGAAACCCTTTCGGGAGACAGGAAGATGATTCGATCCTCCTACGGGGAGCTGAACGATCTGAACGACGCCTTCCACCTGATGAGCGAAAAGCTTAAAAAGTCCATGGATGATCTGATCCACTCCCGGCAGAGGGAGACTGAATCCCGGTTCCTGGCCCTCCAGTCCCAGATCAATCCCCACTTCTACTACAACTCCCTGTCCAGTATCATGGTCCTGACCGAGGAGAACAGGAACGAGGAGGTCCTTCAGTACTGTGATGCCCTCAGTCAGTTTATGCGCTACAGCGCCCACAATCAGCCCGGAACTGTTTCCCTCTCCACAGAGCTTGAGTATGCTGAAAAGTACCTCTACTGTATGAAGGTCCGCTACCAGTCCAGCCTGAACTACTCGGTCCATATTGATGATGACCTGAGGAACTTACAGATTCCGAAGCTGATCATCCAGCCCCTGGTGGAGAACGCGGCAAAATATGGTACCAACTGCACTCCCCCATGGAATATAGAAATATCAGCCTTCGGAAATCCTGAGGGGTGGACCATCTCTGTAAAGGATTCGGGGCCCGGATTCAGTGAAGAATCTCTGAAGGAATTCGGTGAAAGAACAAAAGACAGGGACAGTGCAGGAATCGGCCGGCAGGAAGAGGAAAACCTCGGCCTGATTAATGTATACTACCGGTGGAAGATATTCAGCGGAGAGTCATTCAGATTTGATATCAAAAGCGGCCGCGGAGGAAGTACAGTGACCATAGGACAGAAGAAGAAGGAGACAACTTTTTGAGTAATACCTACTCCGTTGTTATTGCGGAAGACGAAGAACTTCTACTGAAAAACCTTGTAAACAAGGTCTACTCTCTCAACCTGGGGCTTCATGTGGCCGGGACGGCGCAGACGGGAGAACAGGCACTGGAGCAGATACGGCTTCACTCACCTGACATACTGATCACCGATATCCATATGCCCGTGGTGGACGGCATGGAATTGCTCCGTCAGGTTTCCGAGGGCTACCCCAACCTTAAGTCGATTATTATCAGCGGTTATTCGGAGTTCGAGTATGCCAAGAAAGCCTTGAAATACGGTGTCAGCGAGTATCTACTCAAGCCCGTTAACAGGGAACAACTCAAGAATGCCCTGTTTAAAATCATCACTCAGCTCAACCAGGCAAACAGCAGCATCTCGACATCTCCCTTTATCCCCAGTTTCTCGACCAAGGAGGAGACCGCCGAGGCGATTAAAGAGTATATCCGGGTCAACTACAACAAGAATATCAACTTTGAAGAACTCCTCTCACAGATGAACTACAGCGCCGACTATGTGACCAAGATCTTTTCGGGCATCTACGGCCTGAGTCCGGTGAAGTATATGATCTCACTGCGTATCCACAGGGCCCAGCACCTTCTGATTCACAATCCGGAACTGACGGTCCAGAATATCGGAGAGCTGATCGGCTACACCGAGGTCAGCTACTTCAGCCGGATCTTCAAAAAGTATACGGGCACAAGTCCCGGAGCCTTCAGGAAGACCGAGCGGAAACGAATGACCTCATCGGAGGAGCTTCTCTACCCCGATGAGGACAGTTTTCCCGGTGAACTTTCCGAGAACCAGTCTGAAAATCAGGAGCGGTAGGGCTCTACGGCTCTGATGACCTTCTCCATCTCTTTCATATCGTAGCAGTTCACCTGCACATAGGTTCCCTCGGGGCCGATCTCATCCAGAAGGGGAACGATTTCATCGGGCATCACCTCTACGACCTGTACGCACTTGCCGGCATTTTTGATCTTCTTATAGAGATCGAACCAGTGCGGGTCTCCTCCTCCGGGGACGTTGGGTCCCGGGGTATACTCCAGGGCATCCAGTGAGTCGATCTCCAGAAGGGCGTCCACTGAGTGAAGGGCCATGGGACCGTCCACATGGTAGATGCTGTAGTCCTGATAGTCGCACTGACGTCTTAAGTAGGGAACAACAAAGTCGGAAAACATATCGGGGCTGATCATAGCGGCGGTATCGCACTGGGCCAGACAGACTGTCCCCGGGGCCCATACCATAAAATAGCCCATTACGGAGCTGCCGTCGTCCTCTTTGACGATGTCATAGAGGCCTGTATAGATCTCTTCAAAGGCATTCTGAATCTCATCCAGCTTGGCGTGAACCCAGTCGGGTGCCAGGATCAGATCCATCATCAGGTTCTCCGCACCCCTTACCTCGGCCAGAACATCCAGGTTGGGACAGACCGCGGGAAGACCCGTAAAGTACCGCCCTGCGGAGGTCTTTTTAACGGCTCTGGCGGAACCGGATATAATCTTCCACCACTCATTTTCGGGATCAAACTTCAGGGTCCTGTCGCTCTCTGGGCCGAAGTCAGCAACATGTTCATACCAGATATTCTCCTCGCCGAAGGAGGGAGTGGCTCCCAGCATGGGGGCCAGTGAGACGGTTCCGATATCGGGAAAAGCGATGGGCAGCATATCGAGGGGTGTGGCCAGACAGGCCTGCTTATAGTGCTCGCTTGCGGCAATCCACTGAGGGTCCCGGTATTTCTGATTCAGATCCGCCGGAGGGCCGGGATTATCTGCGGCCCTTAAAGGAGCATCCAGGGGAATTCCGCTTCCCCAGTTGGCCACGATCAGGGCCTCTCTCTTCCACCACTTCAGAAAATTCTTCTGTGTCTCTTCCCAGTTATCTTTCCATGTACAGTACATAATTCCTCATTTATTCCTGGCAGCCCAGATCAGCCTGATAAGTGCCGAGATGATTTCATCAAGAGAACTGCCGTGTGATCAGGTACAATTATCACCCCCAATTATTCAGCTGTATATGCACATAAAAGAACATTTTTTGTACTTTTCTGGAAATTAATATCCGGTCTCCTCAGACCATTTTCCGAATGGAGCAACTTGCCCAAAATGCCAGTTTACGGAAAAATAGCTGAATATGATAATTTTTCTGCAGTTATGGGGAGGACTCTCCTACCTTGCCAACAAAATAACATTCTCCATTGCCGAGGGAAGAAGCTCCGCTCTGAAGCGGATCTTGAGGATTATCGGATGGGTTGTCTATATCCTCGGTGTTCCCGCCTGGGTAGTTATCCTGATTCTGAAGCGGAACTGGATTGCCGCCTCCATTGAAGCGGGAGGACTGCCGGCCATGGTCTTCGGCCTGATAAATGATATTCAGAACAGTGAGGAACCCGACAGAAGGCTGGACCGGATTGCCGCCTTCTTTACTTATGCTTTTATCTTACTGGGAGGAGCCGTAAGTATTATCGATTTCGGCGGTATCAGATCGCTAAGTCAGATTCTGGAGATTGGAGTGACCATCGGCTTTCTGATGGGCAGCCTGCTCCTTGCCAGAAAAAAGCCCTCGGGGTGGCTCTTCTTTATGCTGATGAACGGAAGCATGGGGACACTTATGTTTCTGCAGGGACATCCGCTGCTGGCGGCGCAGCAGATGCTGTCTCTGGGCTTTGTTGTGTATGGCTACCTCTCAGCCGTTTGTAGCTCATCGGCGGCATGCCGTAAAACTTCCTGAACACCCTGCAGAAGTAGTTGGCATCATCATAACCGCAGCGCAGACTGCACTCCTGAACCGAGATCTTCCCCTCCCCCGGAGAGAGCAGCCGGGCAGCCTCCTCCATCCTGAGGCGTTCAATATAGCCCCCCACGGTGATTCCCCTGACTTTTTTATAGGTTCTTGCCATATGGGAGCGGCTCATACCAGCCTCCCTGGCGATTTCACTCACCGTCAGACACCGCCTGAAATGATCCCTGCAGAAGGCTTCAAGCCGTAGAATACCCGGATGGGGAATCTCCTTTTCAGGATAGTACCGGTACTGAAGCCCCTGGAGGATAAAACTGTAGGACTGGGCCGACAGTTTCAGAAGCTTGGAAGTTCCTCCGGAACGGGAAGTATGGAGAATATCATGAACGATATTCTGCAGCTCCAGTCTCTCATCCATCCGGAAGACCGGTGTAAAGATCTCTCTTACAGACTCATAGATCCTCCTGAACTCCCTGCCGGAAAAACAGACAAAGATATACTCCCAGTGGGTTGCCCCCTCGGGAAGACAGTAGGAGTGATTATGGGGTACGGGCAGACAGAATGCGGTGCCCGGCTCAAGGGAGTAGACCTCTCCCTCATAATTCAGCTCCCCCCTGCCGCTCAGGGTCCACTGGAAGACAACAATATTCTGATCCGGTCTGGTCTGCCCGTCAAAAACATAGGACTCTGTTGCCACAGCATGACCGCAGCTTGTCACAATGGAGTGAAGATGGTAGCGCTTGTCCTCTGCCAGGCGGTATGTTTCAAAGATATCCGAACGGTCTGTACTCATAGCACACAAAGCATAGCACAATAATCCAGAAAAATAATAATTTTCTCCTAACAGGAGTACAGGAAAATTGGATAAAGTACATTCAGATAAAGTAAGAAGGATGGAATCGGTTATGTCATTTAAAATAGCATTTATCGGCGCCGGAAGTGTAGGATTCACCCGCCGCCTTATCAGCGATATACTCACAGTAAAAGAGCTCAGGGACATTGAGATCGCCCTGATGGATATAGACAGGGACAACCTGGACCGGGTCAGACAGCTTATTGAAAAAGACCTGAAAGGGAACGGCTGCGACAAGGTAAAACTCTCCACCACCCTGGACAGAACAGAGGCCCTGAAGGATGCCAAGTACATTCTCAATGTTGTCCGGATCGGCGGACTGGAAGCCTTTGAAAAAGACATCTCCATCCCCCTTGAGTACGGAGTGGATCAGTGTGTCGGCGACACCCTCGGCCCCGGCGGAATCATGTACGGCCAGAGAGGAATCAGCTTTATGCTGGGACTTTGTAAGGATATTAAAGAGTTCGCCTGCCCCGACGCCCTTCTTCTGAACTACGCCAACCCCAACGCCATGATGACATGGGCAGCACAGGTTTACGGCGGAGTAAAGACTCTTGGTCTCTGCCACGGAGTTCAGCACGGCGCCCACCTCATCGCCGACGCCCTGAAAATCCCCTTTGAAGAGATTGACTACAGCTGTGTGGGAATCAACCACCAGACCTGGTACACAGACTACAGGCACAACGGCAAGAGCATTCCCCAGTCAGAAATTCTTGCAGCCCTCGAGGCGGATGAGAAGATCAGGGACGATGAAAAGTGCCGTATCGATATGATGAAGCGCTTCGGCTACTTCTCCACCGAGTCAAACGGTCACCTTTCGGAGTACCTCCCCTGGTACAGAAAGCGCCCCGAAGAGCTGGGCAAGTGGATATCCACATCCAGCTGGATTCAGGGTGAGACCGCCGGTTACCTCAGGGTCAACCTGGAGGACAAGGCATGGTTCAAGGAGGACTTCCCCAAATGGCTGGCCGAGGATCACTTCAAGTACGATGATGAGCACCGTTCCGAAGAGCACGGCTCCTATATTATCGAGGGTCTTGAAACAGGACGGATCTACCGGGGACACTTCAACCTTCCCAACGAACACGCCATCACCAACCTTCCCGAGGACGCCGTAGTAGAGGTTCCCTGCTATGTGGACCGCAATGGTATCCATGTACCCCAGCACGGAGACCTCCCCGACGGATGCGCCGCAGTCTGCAGCACCAGCATCTCCGTACAGAGACTCGCCACCAGGGCCGCTGTTGAAGGGAATATAGACCTTCTCCGCCAGGCCATGATGATGGACCCCCTCACAGGTGCGGTCTGCAATCCCCCCGAGATATGGCAGATGACAGACGAGATGCTTATCGCCCTGGCCGAATGGATGCCCCAGTACGCCGAAGAGGTGGAAAGAGCCAGGGCAAGAATTGTAGAGTCCAAAAAGGACGGCAGCTATATCCCCACAAACAAGGGATACCTGGGTGCGGTTCGTCTGGATGTAAAGAATGTTGACCAGCTCAGAGAGACCGGTAAGAAGATCTTTACCGACGAGAATATATCTACCCAGAGCGAATAGCTCTGACTCACCTCTGACTATACCTGAAAATCCGGCTGCTCCTCCAAAGGGGGCAGCCGTTTCTTATAGAAACCTCCCCATATTTTCATAAAACTGCTATATATTTGAAATGCCGTGCAAGGTAAATCTACAAAGCGGAACTGTAATTGAAAAAAGCACTCTTTTCCCTTTTCTTTCTTTTTACCCTGTTCTCAGTCTACTCCCAGGGGTTCTTTCTCCCCGAGATAAGAGATGATGATCATATTGTCTTTCATAAACACTACCGGCTCTCCTACAACGAGGACCACGAGCAGGCGGACTGGGTGGCCTACAAGCTCACCGAAGAGAAGGTTCTGGGTACCGCAAGGCGGAGGGACAACTTCAGGGAGGACCCCTTTGTGATCACAGGTTCCGCCGCATTGGAGGACTACAGAGGATCGGGTTATGACCGGGGACATCTGGCACCTGCGGCGGATATGAAGATCTCAGAAAGAGCCATGAGCGAGTCCTTCTACCTCTCCAATATGAGTCCCCAGACCCCTTCCTTCAACAGGGGAATCTGGAACCGTCTTGAGGGCATGGTCAGACGCTGGGCTGTGGATAATGAAGCGGTCTATGTGGTTACCGGCCCTGTTCTTGAGGACGACCTTCCCGCTATAGGCCCCAATGAAGTATCCATTCCCCGGTTTTACTACAAGGTGATCCTGGACTATACGGAACCGGAGCTTAAGGGCATTGCCTTTCTGATGCCCAACGAGGGTTCAAGCAGACCCGTCCAGGAGTATACCCTCACTATCAGTGAGCTGGAGGAGATCACCGGCATCAACTTTTTTCCCTACCTGGATGAGCTTGAAGAAGAGCTTCTGGAAGGGATTATTGATCTAAGTCTGTGGGACTTTACGGTCTGGCGTTAAGAGCTGCAGTCAGCGGGAAGCATCTTCCTTCAAAAGAAAGAGCCAGGCCCCCACAAGAAATATCAGACAGAAAAGAATCGAAGAATCTCCCGTCAGTTTACTCATCTCGGAGCCCAGACTGGCCCCGGCGGCAAAGGCGATGATCACCGAAAAGTAGGTGGCAAAGTGTTCAAGGTCCTCTTTACGGCGGTGGACAATATAGCTGCTCAGATGGGTCATACCGCTCCTGAGGTTTCCGGTAATCATTGTGGTGGCCACAGGCCGTCCGTTCACCTTGTTGAAGTTGGCCACCTGCACGGCAGCCAGAAAGGAGATCGTACTGGTTACGGCAGAATCGCTGATTCTGTTTCCCGCAGCCCCGATGGTTATGATCAGAATCCCTTCAAAAAGAAGAACCGCCTTGATTCTGAGATTGCCCCTGTCAAAGGAGGGATAGTTTTTGATAATTTCTGAAAAGAGGATTCCCAGGGCGAACATTGTAATGGGCACAAGGTATCCTGCAGCCTTTGTCAGAGATCCCTCTATCAGGGCGATGGCCAGAAGAACCAAATTTCCTGTCTGAGCATTGGCAAAGACACCCCCCTTAAGGACATAGGTATAGGCATCAAGATATCCCCCCAGCAGGGAGAGGCTGATACCTATAATCAAATGCTCATGACTTATTGCATTTTGTGCACGGCCAGACTGCATGTGTTCCTGTCTCCCTATTTTCTGAAAAAGGGAAGAGAGTCCACAAAAAGAGTCAGCAGAAGAAGGGCTGCCGAGAGCAGAGCCAGGGCCGCTCCGATACCCCAGATGTCTGCAAGGAATCCGCAGAGCAGTGCTGTCAGGGCTGTCAGAACCGTCTTCCACTGACTCTGCACCGACAGAACCGAGGTCAGAACCTTGTTGTCCACACCCTCAGCAAGATACCCTGTCATTACGGGTTTTCTCAGATTCTCAATAATATAGATCAGAATGAAAAAGAGTACCGCAGCCGCAGAAAATCCGCCCATATAGAAGAGACCGCTGATCAGTCCTGCCGCCAGCCCTCCCCAGAGAGTCAGAACAATGACCCTGCCGGGAGAGAACTTCTTGAGCCTTGAGGACAGCGAGGAGGCCAGAGAGGTCAGAAGAAAGATAAAAAAGTAGATCAGACCTATAAGCAGAGAGCTTCTCTCCTCAACCGAACGCCCGGAAAACAAGGGCAGCAGCAGAACCATTGTGACCATCATTGGCTGGATATAGTCCTTCATGGCTTTCAGATAGGCCGTATGGAGGGCTGTATTGTGAATCAGACGAATGTTTCTTCCCTTCTTCATAACAAAGAGGAACTCATCTATCAGCATCCTGAACCGGGCCAGAGGACCGCAGGAGTCTGTTTGGCCTGAACACTCATCATCTCCGCTCTTATCCACATCATCGGGATAGGAGATAATCAGCAGAAGATTCAGCAGATAGGGAACAAGGGTGAAGAGAAAGACAGAGTCATAGGTCCCCGCATAGAACACGATAACACCCGCAGCCAGTGAGGAGACGGCAAGACCCAGCTGAGACCAGGAACGAGTGCGGCTGTAGTACTCGGCCATCTGATCCTTGATGCCCCTTTGAAGGAGATACTCGCTGATCATTCCCTTGTGTGTTCCCGAACGGAAGGCCTCACCTGCTCCGAAAAAGAAGAAGGCGACAAGAAAGAGGTAGTAACTCTCTGAGAGATACATCAGAAGGAATGAGATCATATAGAGAAGAAAACTTCCTGAAAGTGCCTTCTTCCGTCCAAAGACATCGGCGGTAATCCCCGAGGGGATTTCCAGCACATTTGTGGTGATCTCCTGAAGGGCATAGAGGGAGCCGATGGCCGTAAAGGAGAGCCCCTTGTCCCGTAGAAATAGGATAAGAAAGGCTTCAAAAAATTTCAGGTTTTTCAGGAATCCGTAGGCACAGAATTTCCTGTACTGGAGGTTTTTCTCAATTCTCATATTCATTTGCATCCATTATAGAGGGAGTGCCGATCCAAGGCAATGAGATAAACCTGTTCCTTGATTGCTGACAGCTGCATAAAAGCACTGGTTAAGGATTCTGAAGAGCCGGGACGTTTGCAAGAACAGCAGTTCTCTATTTAAATATATAGAGACAACCCAGTTAATACACACCCTTAATAACAGGAGACACAGATGACGGTTTCAGTACGGGTCAAACAGATAATCAGTTTTATCGCCACATCATTTATTATTATCATTACCCTCAGCTCGGTTTTCTTTTTCAACTCCAGAAAAGCCCTGGTGGGAGAAGTAGAACATGGTCTTATTTCCGAAGCAGAGAAGCTTGCCGAGGGCTATGAAGCCTGGATAAATGTTCAGTTTATCGAGCTCAGCGGCATCGCCCGGAATTTAAATCTGGACTACACCCCTGAGATGTATGCCGTCCTCAAGAAGGAAGCCGGGAGGCTCGGTTTCAACTCAATGAATCCCGCAAGCGCAGAGGGAGTCCTTCAGCTGGAAAGCGGAGGAAGGCCCGACCTCTCGGGCAGAGAGTATATGCAGAAGGTTTTCAGAACTCTGGAACCCGCCATCTCTGATCCTGTATTCAGTGCCGTTGAGGGAGAGGAGGATCTTCTGACCGTTCTGATTGCCGTGCCTATCTTAAGAAATGGAAGCCTTCAGGGAGTTCTGATCGGCCAGAGAAACGCAGGGTTCCTGAGTGAATATCTGAAGACCATTGATAACGGTGAGGGGTCATCCAACTATATAATCTCTGATTTCGGTTATCCCATTGCTCACACAGACCCTGAGGTTGCAGCTGCAAAGCTGGATGTGATCGAAGCGGCACAGACTGACAGCGACTATAGGGATCTGGCCGATATTACCCAAAAGATGATAAATGGAGAGGAAGGGATCGGCTATTACAGATTCCAGGGAGAGGGGAAATATATAGCCTATACCCCCGTCGGAGATTTCGGCTGGGTTGTCGGAATAAGTGTCCCCGAAGAGACGGCTCTGGCTTCTCTTAACAGCCTGAAGATCAGCATGGTTTTTACAGGTATTTTCTGGATAATCATTGCCCTCATTGTGGGAGTTATCCTCGGCAATACCTTCTCCCGCCCCATCAAACTCCTTTCAGGGGACCTACAGACCATGGCTTCTGGAGATCTGAGAGTCAATATTGACAGGAAGCTGATGAACAGGAGGGATGAGATCGGGCTACTTGCCAAATCCATGGAGGAGATGACCGTAAACTTCAAGAGGGTTGTAGGACAGGTCCTGACTGCCGTCGGCAATATCTCCTCCAGCAGCATTCAGGTAAACGACTCCAGCCAGATGCTCTCCAGCGGTGCCAGTGAACAGGCGGCCAATGCCGAGGAAGTTTCAAGCTCCATGGAAGAGATGAATGCCAACATCACCCAGAATGCGGAAAACTCCAATGTTACCGAGAAAATTGCCATACAGGCCGCCCTGGATGCAAAGGAGAGCGGTGAGACCGTAAGAGAGGCTGTGGAGGCCATGTCCTTTATCGCCGAGAAGATAAGTATTATCGAAGAGATATCACGGAATACAAATCTTCTGGCCCTGAACGCCGCCATCGAAGCGGCCAGAGCCGGAGAGCACGGTAAGGGGTTTGCCGTTGTGGCGGCGGAGGTAAGAAAGCTGGCCGAACAGAGTCAGAAGGCTGCCGGAGAGATCACCGAACTGGCCTCCCGGACCACTACCCTCTCCAGGGAGTCGGGGGAGAAGCTTCTGAAACTTGTACCTGATATCGAAAAGACAGCAGACCTGGTCAAGGAGATCAGCGCCGCCAGCAGCGAACAGCACGCCGGAGTGGATCAGATAACCACGGCCATACAACAGCTGGACAGCACCATTCAGAACAATGCCTCCTCATCGGAACAGCTGGCTGCCACCTCGGAGGCCCTGGCCGGCGAGGCGGGACAACTTAAATCACTGATGGCCTACTTCAAGGTGGATGAGGATCTGAGGGGAGTTAAATCTGCACCGAAGAAAACATCAAGCCCTTCAACTCCTCTGCCGGCACCGAAAAAGGTTCTGCCGAAACCCGAAGCAGACACAAAACAGGCAGCATCCGCCGACTCAGCAGCAACCGCCAGACCGGCCCGTCCTGCTGAGTCAGAGACTCCCGGTTTTATTGACGATACAGGGGGAGAGCTCCATCCCTCTTATCAGGAGAATATGGAGCATAATGATGATGATTTCGAAGAGTTCTGACAGAATTACTCCTCTTCCAGCCTCTTCTCAATACTCCTGAGCCGACGGCTCATATCATTCATCCGGAACTCGATGGAGTTGAGTATCCAGAACTGGAAGTGATTCACCTTCTGCTGTGAGTGGATCATAAAGACGATTTTAAAGGAGACCAGAAAGATACCAAGCTCCAGGGAGATTCTCCAGGGCATAATCTCTGTAAAAAGATCCAGCAGAAAGAGTCCGATAATAACCAGAAAGAAGGTCAGGTTTATCAGGTTGTCCTTTTTGGAGAACCTGTTTCCTCCGATCTTTCCGAGGACCTTTTTCAGCTCCTCCCTCTCCCGTTCGAACTCCTCAATATCCATATAGATATCTTTTTCATGGCGCTTACTGTCACTCAAACCGCAGACCTTCCTTTCAAGCTGATTTATCCCGGGCTTTCTGACAAAGGGAGGAAACACGGTGGAGCAATTGAAGATCCGGGGTTTATATTTGTACCATATAAAAGTAAAAATCACTATAAAAAAACGGGCAGGATACATCCCGCCCGTCCAGAAGCGATTTATAATCCAGAGTATCAGTTCACCCTGTTCTGAACACTTCCCTCAAGAAATGCCTTCACATTATCAACAGCTATATTCATCAGCCTTGACCGGGACTCGCTGGGAGCCCAGGCAATATGGGGTGTGATAAAGCAGTTTTTGGCCTTAAGGAGAACATTGTCCTCCCTGATAGGCTCAGTAGACACAACATCCAGACCCGCGGCACGGATCTTTCCACTGTTCAGAGCCTCCGCCAGATCCTTCTCAACAACAAGAGGCCCCCTGGAGGTATTGATCAGGATGACACCATCCTTCATTTTAGCGATGCTCTCACTGTTGATGATTCCTTCGGTGGAGGGAAAGAGGGGACAGTGAAGGGAGATCACGTCTGACTGGGCAAGAACCTCATCGAGGGATCCATACTTGAGGGTATCGTTTTCAAGATCCTTGTTCTGGTACTCGTCAAAGGCCAGGACCTTCATGCCGAAGCCCTGTGCAATTTTTGCTGTGGCCTGCCCGATCCGGCCGAAACCGATGATGCCCATGGTCTTATCAGCCAGTTCTGTAAGGGGGAAGTTCCAGTAGGTCCAGTCCTGATTACTTGTCCAATCACCCCGGAATACAGAATCAGAGTGGTCCTGCACATGGTGGCAGATATTCAGAAGCAGTGCAAAAACAAACTGGGATACAGCAGAGGTTCCGTATGTGGGGATGTTGCAGACAGGAATACCCTTTTCAGCCGCGGCCTTAACATCCACCACATTGTACCCTGTGGCCAGAACTCCGATGTACTTTACACCGGAACAGGCAGACAGGGTTTCTGAGGTAATGGGAGTCTTGTTGGTAATAACAATTTCCGCATCCCCGATTCTGCCTACGATCTCTTCAGCAGGAGTCCTGTCATAACATGTAAAGCTGCCAAGAGATTCCAGTCCCTCCCAGGAGAGGTCTCCGGGATTCAATGTGTATCCATCCAGTACAACAATTTTCATTTTTAATTCCTTTTTCAGTTTTTAAGAAGTTCCTCTGCCGAAAAGATAATGTTCTCAACAGTAATGCCGTTCTTTTCAAGGAGATAATCGTAGGGAGCGGACTCACCGAACTGGTCCCTGATGCCTATCCGTGTTACCCGGCCCTTCCCTTTTTCCGCAGTCATCTCACAGACTGCACTTCCCAGTCCGTTCAGGATACTGTGATCTTCAACAGTAACGATTCTTCCGATCTCTTCGATACAGGAGAGTACCGCTTCTTCATCAAGGGGTTTGATGGTGTGCATATCAAGAAGACGTACGGAAATGCCCTTTTTCTCCAGCTCTTCGGCAGCTTTGACGGCACGGCTCATGATGTCCCCGTTGGCTATAATGGCCACATCAATTCCATCCCTGATCATATGGGCTTTTCCGATCTCCAGCTCAACAGACTCATCGTACACAAAGGGGATGGGGTCCCGGGTAAACCTGAGGTATACGGGGCCTGTGTATTCTGCGGACTTTCTGACCAGTTTCCGGGCGGCATAGTAGTCGGCGGGCATGATCACAGTCATATTGGGAATGCTCCGCATTACTCCCATATCCTCGATTCCCTGGTGGCTGGCACCGTCGTTGGCAGGGGTGAAGCCTCCATGAGAACAGGCGATCTTGACGTTCAGTTTCGGATAGCAAACTTCCTGACGGATCTGCTCGCTCATTCTCATGGAGCCGAATACGGCATAGGTGGTTACAAAGGGGACCTTTCCGCAGGTGGCCAGACCCGCAGCCACACCGGCAGCGTTCTGCTCGGCAATTCCAACATTCACATGCTGTTCAGGAAGCTCCTGTGAAAAAGGTACAGTCTTGCATGACTTTCCAATATCCGCATCCACCACATAGATGCTCTTGTTTTCACGGCCCAGGGCAAGGATCTCCTCACCGTAGGCATCTCTTGTCGCTTTTCCTTCCATTACATTGCCTCCACTTCGCTCATAGCCTGGGCGAACTGCTCTTTATCAGGGGCCACTCCGTGCCACATAACTACATTTTCCATAAAGGAGACTCCCTTGCCCTTTACGGTATTTCCCACAATAACCTTTGGTCTTCCGTCATTCATATCCCTGAGGTCATCCAGAGCCTCTACGATCTCTTCCATCTTATGACCGTTGATCCGTCTGGAATTGCATCCGAAGGCCTCAAATTTAGCCTTCAGATCACCTGTGGGCATAACCACATCACAGCTGTTGTCATTCTGCAGGTTGTTGTTGTCCACAAAGATGGTCAGGTTGTCCAACTGATACTTAACCGCAGACATCACAGCCTCCCAGATCTGGCCTTCCTGACACTCACCGTCACCAACCACGCAGAAGACGCGGTAGTCCTTCCTGTCCCTTTTTCCGGCCAGGGCCATTCCCACGGCAGTTGAAAGCCCCTGTCCCAGGGAACCTGTTGAGATATCCACACCGGGACAGACCTTCATATCGGGGTGACCCTGGAGGATTGAGCCCTGTTTTCTCAGGGTGTAGATGGTCTCATAGGGAAAGTACTCCCTCAGAGCCAGTGAGGAGTACAGAATGGGACAGACATGACCCTTTGAGAGGACAAAGCGGTCCCGTTCCGGCCACTTCGGCTCCTCGGGTCTGATGTTCAGTTCATCAAAGTAGAGGGCAGCCATAAAGTCTGCTGCCGAGAGAGATCCTCCCGGATGTCCTGACTGAGCTGTATGGATCATAGTCAATGCTGTCTTGCGCAGTTCCTTC
Source organism: Spirochaeta sp. UBA5339 (assembly GCA_002408085.1). Taxonomy (GTDB): domain Bacteria; phylum Spirochaetota; class Spirochaetia; order DSM-2461; family DSM-2461; genus Oceanispirochaeta. The sequence continues at coordinate 144,704 of DHQL01000009.1, read as the reverse complement.
GCCTTCTCTTTCAGATAGGCGACTTTTTCATTTTTATTCATAATAAAACTCCTTCTTTCGCCGGACTTGAGCCGGCAAAAGGGTATAACTCTCCTGCAAAACCTGTTTTCAAAGTTTTCGATGATTTTTTAAATCAGTGAGATTCTATTTTTTTAATTTTTGATCTATCTCCTCAGAAGCTTCAGAGTCCGGTTTTTCATTTTCACCTGAAAGTTCCTGATAAAAGGGATCTGACTCAGCACCATCACCACGATGACCAGGAAGAGTACCAGGGACACGGGTCTTGTGAAGATGGGTGTGAAACTTCCCTGAGAAACCATCAGGGCCCGTCTCAGATTCTGATCACACATATCACCCAGTATCACTCCGATAATCAGGGGGGCAATGGGGTACTTCATCTCAGTCAGAAAGTAGGCGATGATTCCGATGGGGAGCATCAGGTAGAGGTTGAAAACCCGTGTACCCAGGGCATAGGATCCGATGATACAGAGAACCGCGATAATCGGCATAAACAGGGATGTGGGTACTCTCAGGACCTTCACAAACTGCTTGGCCAGAAGTATTCCGCAGACCCACATGGCCACCGAAGCCAGCAGCAGAATCGCCGTGATCTCCAGAATAAATGTTGGGTTGTCAAAGTTGAGCATGGGGCCGGGCTGAATACCGTGAAGCATCAGAGCTCCCAGCAGCATGGCCGCGGGGGGGCTTCCGGGGATTCCCAGATTCAAAAGGGGAATCATGGCTCCGCCGATACAGGAGTTGTTGGCGGTCTCTGTGGAGATAACCGCCTCTACAGAACCCTTTCCGAACTCCTCGGGATGTTTACTGGTCTTTTTGGCAGTACCGTAGGAGACCCATCCGGCAATATCTTCACCGATACCGGGCACCGCACCGATTCCGACACCGATCAGGGAGGAACGGATAATGGTGGGGACATTGTGACCGATAGTTTTGAAGTCGGGGAGGATTCTCTTGAACTTCTTGGTCTCTTCAATCTTGAAGTTGTCCCGTATGGTCTGAATGATCTGGGGAATTCCGAAGGCGCCGATCAGAACAGGAACCAGATCCAGTCCGCCGTCAAGCTCGGTCATTCCAAAGGTATAACGGGGAAAGAACTGCAGGCTGTCCCGGCCGATGGTAGCCAGAAAGAGTCCTATAAAACCGGCGATCCACCCCTTGTAGACCAGATCCTGGCTGGTAAGGGTACCGCTGATAACGATACCGAAGAGGGCCAGAAGGAAGAACTCAAAGGAGGTGAACTCAAGAGCCAGGGCGGAAATGACCGGAGAGAGAAGAACAACGAAGATCATTCCGATAAAGGTTCCGATGGCCGAAGCTGTGGTCGTAAGACCCAGGGCACGTCCCGCCTGTCCCTTGCAGGCAAGGGGATAACCGTCCAGGGCCGTAGCGGCTGATGCGGCGGTACCGGGAATATTTACCAGGATGGAGGTATAGCTACCTCCGTAGACTCCTCCTACATAGATTCCCATCAGGGCCACCATGGCTGTAGAGGCATTCATTCCATAGGTAAGAGTTGTGAGCAGCGCCACTCCCAGGGTTGCAGTGAGCCCCGGAGTCGCTCCGAAAATAATACCCATTACAACGGATCCGAAGAGGATCAGCAGGGTAACCGGATTGCAGAGAATACCGGCAATGTTCATAAAAAATATCTGTAAAGGTTCCAGAAAACCCATAATATCCTCCGAAATCAGCGCAGGGCGTAATACGCCAGGTTCATCAGTTTGATAATTCCGCCTTCATAGGGAAGGGGAACAAGCAGAAAGTACCGGAAAAGGGGGCAGAGAATCAGCGGTACAACCAGGGAGATAATGGTAACCGTTCGAAACTTCCTGTGGTCAATGGCCATCATCCTGCCCACATGTCTGGCAGATACATTCAGGTAAATGATAAAAGCCAGAGTCAGGATATCGAGGTTGTACTTCAGCAGATCCTGCAGAACCCTGCCGAGACCGCTTATGAACAAGAGCAGAAACACAAGGCTGCCGGCCAGGTAGCGGATTGTGATTTTAACTCTGAAATTCTCATTATCCGGATAGAAGGCAGCACACACATAAAAGAGAAAGAGAGCCAGACTTAAATAGAAGTCGATTCGGGGAATGAAGAGGTAGATCAGGGTAAACAGTCCCAGAACCACCGTAAGAATTCTGCTGACAGGAGTGGAGACTTTGAAGTTCCATCCCTTTTTTAAAGCATTGATCAGATCTGCAGCACCACCGGTTTTGATGGAGTTGATCAGAAGAATTGTTCCCAGAAGGAGGATTCCGCCTCCTACAAAGAGAGGCAAAAGAGCGGGTGACACATACCATACACTCTGAACACCGCCGTAGGAGTCTTTCATCGGCATCTTGAAGGCCTGTGCCAGTTCCCAGACTCCAAAACAGAGGAGAAAGATGCTGGTGATAAAGTCATATTGGCGAAGTTTTTTTTCTTCCATTATTGATTATTCCTTTTTAAGATAAGGGCCTCCCCTTCTCCATCAGGAGAAAGGGAGACCAGGAGGTTTTAGGGACGGGGAATTCCCAATGATGAAGGATCAACCTTGGCAGCACCCAGCTCTTTCAGGGTCCATGCAAAGTTGGATTCAAGACTGTCAAATACCTTGTTGGCCTCTTCTCCGTAAGCTCCGGAGAGGATGTAGAAATTCTTCTTTCCAAACTCAACAACGGCGTCGGAGTTCATGGCTACGGTAAAGGCGTTTCTCAGCTTTGTTTTGATGGCATCATCAGCAGTTTTATGGATGGCAAAACCGATTGCCTGTGAGATGGGCAGAAACTCTGAAAGAGCGGCATAGTCATCAAAGGCTGAGGGGATTACTGTTCCTTCCAGATCAAACTCATCGGGAACAAGCATACCCAGGGGTTTCAGTTTACCACCGCGGATCAGCTGAGCCTGCTCGGCAACAGAGGTGATAACCACTGTGATCTCACCGGTCATGGCAGCATTCTGAGAGGGCGCGGAACCATCGTAGGGGATAAAGTTGAACTGTGCACCAGTTCCGTTTTCAAAGGCGAGGAGGTTCAGGTGGTGGATGGAACCGGCACCGCCGGCACCGGCACGGATAGTACCGGGAGCAGCCTTGGCGGCTTCAACCAGATCGGCAATTGTGTCAAAGGGAGCATCGGGTGTTACCGATACGATATCGGGAGATCCGCCGATGATAAAGAAGTCCCATACATTCATTCTTTCGGGGAATCCGCCCATAACGGCAGATGTTACACAGGATTCGGAAAGGCCGCAGATGGTGTATCCGTCATCGGCCCTGGCAAAGGCATCGCTCATTCCAACAGAACCGGCAACACCGCCGGGCTTGTTGACAACGTTGATGTTCACACCAAGCTCTTTTGCCATCTCTGCCATTACTACACGGTTGCAGGTATCGGTTCCTCCACCGGCACCCCATACCAGAACATTGGTAATATCCCGCTCGGGATAATCACCCTGTCCTTCAGCAAAGACCATTCCGGCGGCTGCCAGAAGACAAAAAAGTAGCACCATAATTTTTTTCATTTCAAATTCTCCTTTGATATATTAACAGACCCTTTTGGATCTGTGTATTCAAAATTTTGGATTATCAACCTCTGAAGAAAAGCTCCTTCTCAAGGAACTTCCAGTTTTTGACAAAGTCAGTCTGGTTGATAAGTTTTGTCAGCTCCTGGAGGTCCATCCTGTCCAGAAGATCCCATATTTTCTGGGTCCATCGGGCATTGGCTTCAAAACACTCTTTGATATCCACTCTGGTGGGGGATGTATCGGAAGTAAGGTAATCGCTGTAGCCGAAACGCTTCAGATAGTAGACAAACTCAACATAGGACTGAAAATTACTTGTACCGGCCATATAGTCCCAGTCCCAGCGGCCGTCATTGTCATTGATATGGATGTAGTAGGGAAATCGGCTCTCGGCAACCAGACAGAGGGCCTCGGCGGGAGTCTCTCCGCTGTACATGGAGTGTCCGTAATCAAGGGTTACACCGATACTCTCATTGCCCACATCACTTAAAAGGCAGAGGGTCTTGGCGGCATTCTCGATAAAGCAGTTGCCTCTGATCTCATTGGGTTTGTACTCGATAAAAAGAGGGATTTCAGGCTTGTAATCCCCTGCTTCTTCCAGACAGGCCACCATTCTCTTCCAGGAAGCGGCATAGTCGCTCTGAAAGCTGTACTCATAGCCGTCACCCAGGGGACAGCACTGTACCTTGTCGGCTCCTACAGCCACTGCAAAGTCCTTTGCTTCCTTGATAAATCGGACAGCCTTCTCTCTTACGGTCTTGTCGGGATGGGAGATGCTGCCGTGCAGAAAATCATCATCCTTCTTGATGTTCACATTGACCGCAGCCATATTGAGATCGTACTTCTTGAGCATGGGTTTCAGCTTTTCTGCATCATTGACCTCATAGGGATAGACCAGCTCCACACCGTCAACGTTCTCAAGAGAGTTCATCATCTTGAATTTCTCTTCCAGGGTGGCCGGGACATTGTAGGTTCTGAACCTGTCGGCAGTCTGCCCCAGAAATCCCGTTATAACCGCATATTTGGGTTTTATGCTCATTTCATTCTCCTTGTTTCCAGTACACTACCGGATTATGAATGTATTATTTTGTATACATTTATCACTTAAAAAAAACCTGCCGCCGGTATAGCTCGCTTTCACTTCGTCCCGGGGACAGATAATCTCACAGTCCAGTGAGTTCTCATACCCGGCATCCAATAGAGAGGTCAGCAGCTTTTCCCATTCCCTGAAGTATGAACCGGGAATAAGGGAGAGGTTATTCACTCCGTCATTGTCGCAAAGATGGGTTGCCGCCACTCTTTTCAGAATATTACTGTCCAGTTCTGCTGGGTTGATACCGCTGCAGAGCATATGTCCCGGATCCATCAGCAGTCCCGCTTCGGGAATCCTGTTTAAAAATGACAGATCCTCACCAGCACTGCCTGGCATGGGTTCAAAGGAGAGACACAGTCCCTTTCTACAGGCAATATCAACCAGCTCTTTTATCTTCCCGTCAAAGAGTTCGACAACATCAGATGTCATCTCACCCCTGCAGGGAGCCATAGGAACCGCTACGTTACTGCAGAAACCATGGGCAGAAACAATTTCTGCTACCTTTTCAAACTCCCCTGCTCCCCATCCGGGAGCCATACTCTCCTCATCACTGAAGATATCCAGAAGGAAATGAGCCACAAAGAGACTGACCCTTAGATTGAGTCTGTCCAGCTTCTCTTTGAGCCGGAGACAGTTCTCAACAGTCCATTCATCAAGATGGGCCCTGTGGAAAATCTCAAGCTGAACTGAATCAAACCCGAGACCGGAGACCTCATCCAGGGACTCCAATATATTATCTATTGTAAACTGATCTCCCCAGCGGGATACATAAAATGCCGGGGATACTCCGTACTTCATCTGACGCCCTCTATATTTTGTATACATTATTTTATGCACACTATTCTGGAGCTGTCAACAAAAGATTGTGGTTTTTTAATTTTGTATACAAAAACGTTGACCTTTGACTGTGATGCGCCCATAATAAACAGCAGATGAAATCCTATAAAATAGAAACAGCAGACCTTGTTGAGAAAGTTTATTCTGAAATCAAGGAGATGATCCTCAAGCGGGAACTTGTTCCCGGTCAAAAACTTGTACAGGAGGAAATCGCCGGTCGCCTGGGTGTTTCACGGACTCCCCTGCTTGCCGCTTTCTCCAAACTTGAGAAAGAGTATCTTGTTGAAAGCATCCCCCGCCGGGGATTCTATGTAAATGAGCTCAGCATGGAGGATAAACTCTATCTTTTTGATATAAGGCTCCGACTGGAGCCCCTTGGAGCCATGCGGGCCGCAGAACTGGGAAGCCCGTCGGAAAAAAAAGATCTTGAAAAAATCATCAGTAAGGCTCCCGACTTCAACGGTCCTGACGGAAAAATCAAGTTTTTTGATCATGACTTTAAATTTCACAGCAGCATTATGATTATGAGCCGGAACCCTATGCTCACAAAGATGATTGCCTCATACAATATTATCAGCCTAAGCAACCAGCATGAAGATGATATAGACTGCTCAGTCAGTCTTGTTCACCACAAGGAGATAGCTGAAGCCATTATAAAGGGCAATGCAGAGCAGGCAGAAAAAGCAATGGAAGATCATATCCGTAAGGGAATGAACAGAATCAGGGAACACTCCCGATGAAAAAGATCTCCAAAGAAGCCCTGAGTGATCTGGTATATGATCAGATAGTCAGGATGATTCTGAATACTGATCTGGAACCCGGCCAGAAGATCAACAGAAAAGAGCTTGCCCATATTCTCGGCGTCAGCATGACCCCTGTTAATGAGGCTCTTTCAAGGCTGACACAGGAGGGAATTCTCGACCAGAAAGAGAACCGGGATCTCTACCTTCACGTGTTTACCGATGAGGATCTGATCGAACTCTTTGCGGTACGGGCGGGTCTGGAGGGATCGGCTCTCAGAATCTGCCTGGAAAGACTGGAAGATGAGCAGTGGGAAGAGGTACTGAGCCTCTTCGACGATTTTACCCTCCCTTTTACGGAGGATCAGTATCAGTCATACAGAAAAAGTGATCAGGAATTTCATGCCTCCATACTGAGACTGTCGGGAAACAGGATAATCCAGGACTTTATCCGCAATTTCGAGTTTATCATCCGGTGTTATCAGAAAGGTCTGATCAGGCCGCCGGAAGAAACCCTTCAGGAACACCGACAGATCATCGCTGCCATCCGCCGCAAGGATTCTGCAGAGGCTCAGAACCTGCTGATGAATCATCACTGGATGACAAGGGATAGGCTGAAAAGCCTCATATAAGCTGGAGTCATCTGCCCAGAACACTCTCTACGGTTTTCAGAAGAATCGGGTCCACCTCGATGGAGTCCAGAGTGCTGAAGCCCTCCAGTTCAAGGGCCTTGTACTCCCTGGCACTATCCACAATCAGCCTGACTGCCGACCGGGCGGGAACCTTGGCTGTGTTTATGGTCAGGTCAAAGGCATTGGCCTTGTCGGGATGTCCATGGAGCCAGCGTTCCACAAAGGCCGTTCGGATATGGTCGTGGGCATCCACATCATCGGCGCACTGCCGCCAGGATGTATTTTTTGTCTGATCCATCAGCCGTCTGACCCGGGTATCCCGGGGCGCCCAGAGCCTGACATTCAGAACATCCGAGTACCGGGGAAATACAGAGAAACTGCCCCGTCCCAGAATAACAACCCTGCCGCTTACGGCAAAGGCCTCAATCGTACGCTTCATAAACTGGATCATATCCTCCTGAAACTGATCCATCCGGTCCAGAAGCCCCGGCGCAGACTCATAGACAGAGTCGAAGTCAACCATTCCGAACTGACTCATCACCTCTTCTATGGTTTCCTTGGTTACAAAGGAGTAGCCCAGCTCTTCAGCAACCTGTTTTCCTATGGTCTTTCCACCGCTGTTCAGTAGTCTGGAAATGGTGATTACGTTCATACCATTACCCCCTGATATTAATTATAGGGATTAAGGAAGCAGAGTGAGAGAACTTCACAGAAAAACCAAATTTTCCATGGGGTAATTATTGAATTGCGAGGCAATTATTGCCGTATTTGTGTGCACTGCTTTTCATTTTCTTCTGTATATAATAGTATATTTATAATATATCTAAAAATATTTCCAATGAGGCAACTCGAATGTTCAGCAGCGATTTTTCTAAAAGGGTAAACGGTCAGCTGTTTGCCTGTCTACTTGCAGGTTATCTACTGCCCACAACAGTCTGGATAATCACATCACTATTAAATGGTCTTATTCTATGGCAGGATGTTGTTGATTCACTACTCCATCCCCTGGTCATCCCGTCCACTCTGGTAACAATGACGGTTTATATCTTCTTTGTCAGATCAGCTCTCAGGAAGATAAAGCTGTCCCGTAACAGAGGAGATTCGGAAGGGGCAAACAGATTCTTTTCTCAGATTCTTCACAGCTTTATTCCCCCCATTCTGATAATCGGTTTTCTGCAGGTCATCTTTGTTATGGCTGTAAGAATCCAGACAATTCCCTACAAATATATTATCGGACTGGTCAATTCGGTCTCTTTGATCTATCTTTACGCCACGCCCTTTTTCCTCTGGTTCGAAAACAGAATATCCATTGCATTCGGCAGAGCCGAGGTAACAAGATCCACCTTTACCCTGAGTTTTGGAACAAGGCTTCTTATGACAACATATCTTCCCGGTATCTGCCTTATGGCTATCTTAATTACATCCAGCATAGCCTTTGCTCTGAGGCTGGATATGGAGGGAGCTCCTCTTTCAGACCACTTAAGCACCATGACCATGAATTTGATTATTATCGGGGTATTCCTGCTTGGCATCCTGACGATTCTTTACAGAAGAACCATCGTTATGATCCAGAGGCCTGTAAACGATATGGTCAAGCGCTTTGAAGCGGCAAAAAACGGTATTATCGACCGGACCCCTCTGAATACCTACACAAGGGATGAGTTCGGTCTCCTGAATGACAGCTACCTCTCTTTTTTCAATACCCTCCATGAATCCCTCTCCCTGACCGGCAGAAGCCTTACCGCTCTGGAACTGTCGAACCAGACTCTCCTGGCTCATATGGAGGAGTCCGCATCAGCTGTATCACAGATTCACAGTTCAATTCAGACCATTAATGGCCAGATAGACAACCAGTCGGTCAATGTGCACCAGACAAGCAGCTCTGTAGAGGAGTTTGCCAGAAGTATTGATTCCCTTAATCTGTCCATAGATCAGCAGTCAGCTAATATGATCCAGTCCAATCAGGCCGTAGAAGAGATGATGAGCGGTATAAACTCGGTCTACTCACTATCCGGTAAAACCGATGAAAATGTGGAGCATCTGGGCCGTGCCAGTATTGAGGGGAACAGTAATCTTCTTGAAATATCATCTCTGATCTCGGCAATTGAGAAGAACTCAAAGAACCTAATGGAAGCCAACAACCTGATTTCAAACATAGCCAGTCAGACAAACCTGCTGGCAATGAACGCTGCCATTGAAGCGGCCCATGCCGGACATGCTGGCCGGGGATTTTCGGTAGTTGCCGGAGAGATCCGAAAGCTTGCAGAATCCGCCTCCAGGCAGTCAAAGGCTATCAGGGAAAACCTGGATGTGGAGATAAATCTGGTGCTGAAGGCTGTAGAGTCGGAGGAAAAGACAAGGAACTCATTTTCAGCGATATCAGACTCTCATAAGGGTGTCAGATCCCAGGTATCGCATCTCTACAGGACTGTTAAAGAACAGGACCGGATGAGTCAGGAGATCAGAAGCAGCCTTGAAGAGGTAAACAGTATCACCAGCATGGTAAAATCTGGGTCAAAAGAGATGACTCAGGTCAATAATGAGATGCTCAGTTCCGTTCAGAACCTTAAGGAGATCAATACAGAGGTACAGCAGCTTATAGAGGAGATATCTGCGGGTTCAGGAGAGATTGAGATATCCACACAGGAACTCATCTCCCTGGGAAATACCAATCTGGACAATATCAAAAATCTTGAAGAAAAGCTCAGTTTTTTCAAGCTGTAACTTTTTTAATTTTTAAATTGAAAAACAGCACTTTAGAGGGGAGGATTTTCCATCAGGGGAAATCCTCTTTTTTGTGTCTCAGCCTGCTTAAAACAGAAAGAAATACTTGTTCAAATATTACAATTTTCCCTATAATTGAAAAAAAATAACTATCACCCACAAGCTTTTCATAAGGGAAATTACATGTTCAGCAAGAGCCTTACTACAAAAGGGAATTTCCGGATTTTTTCCAGTATCATCTGCGGGTACCTGGTGCCGACGGCGGTTTGGATTCTGATTTCGCTGTTAAACGGCCTAATCCTCTGGGAGGATGTGGTACGGTCAATCTTTCACCCCCTGATTATCCCTGTAACACTGGCTACCATGACGGGGTATATATTCTTTATCCGCAGCTCCCTGAAGAAAATCAAGACCTGTCAGGCAGAGGGGGATTCTGAAAGAGCCGGAAGGATTTTTTCGTCAATCATTCACTGGTTTCTCCCTCCCATCATGATCAGCGGTTTTTTTGAAGTTGTTTTTGTCCTTACCTTCCTTATTGAATCAATACCCGGTAAATATATCATCGGTCTGACCACCAGCGTTGTAGTTGTCTACCTCTATGCCCTCCCCTTCCTCTTCTGGTTTGAATACAGGATCAGGGATACATTCAAAGGAGCAGATATTAACAGATCCGCCCTGACTATGAGTCTCAGAGTCAGACTCCTGATGACCATATTGATCCCCAGCCTCTGTCTGATAGCAACATTTTTTTCCTCATCCATAGCCTATATATCGAGAATAACAATCGAAGGGAAGGATATTGCCGGACATCTGGGTTCTATGGCCCTGAATTTCTCGTTCCTTGCAGTGCTGTCCTTTGGGGTTACCTGTATCCTCTATTACAGAATCACAATTATGATCCAGAAGCCGATTCTTGATATGGTAGACCGCCTTGACCGGGCGAAAACCGGAGAAATTGACCGGACTCCTCTGCAGACCTATACAAGGGATGAGATAGGACTTCTGAACAGCAGCTTTATCACTTTTTTCAACACTCTTCATGACTCCGTTTCCCATACCAGAAAGAGTCTGGGCGCACTGGACAGCTCTAACCGGACCCTTCTGTCACATATGGAAGAGTCCGCATCGGCCATTAGCCAGATCCACAGTTCAATCCAGAACATCAACAATCAGATAGAGAATCAATCAACAAATGTCCATCAGACCAGCGTATCCATTGAGGAGATTACAAGAAATATTGAATCTCTCAACTCATCCATTGAGCATCAGGCGGCAAACATGACCCAGTCCAATCAGTCTGTGGAAGAACTGATAGAGGGTATTCAGTCGGTCTTTAATATGTCCAGAGAGACCGACAGCCATGTGGAGCATCTGGGACGGGCCAGCAGTGAAGGCCATGACAATATGCTGGAAATATCATCCCTTATTTCCGAGATAGAACAGAACTCCAATAATCTGATGGACGCCAATAACCTGATTTCGGGCATAGCCAGTCAGACAAACCTTCTGGCCATGAATGCCGCCATTGAAGCCGCCCATGCCGGGGAGGCCGGACGGGGTTTTTCCGTTGTTGCCGATGAGATCCGCAAGCTTGCCGAATCCGCATCCCTGCAGTCCAAGGCGATTAAGGGAAATCTGGGTGTAGAGATTGATATGGTCGCAAAGGCCGTTGAATCCGGAGAGAGAACGAGAAACTCCTTCTCCGATATATCCAGTACCCATGCGGGTGTAAAGTCTCAGGTTGCCACCCTCTACGACACGGTGAGAGAGCAGGACAGGATGAGTCAGGAGATCAGAGACAGCCTGAAAGAGGTGGACAACATCACCAGTCTGGTAAAACAGGGTGCCAATGAGATGAATCAGGTTAACGGTGAAATACTGAGCTCCGTCGAGAATCTGAAGGAGATCAATTACGAAGTCCGTCAGCTTATCGAAGAGATATCCTGCGGCTCGGGAGAGATAGACAGATCTACCCGTCTTCTTGTGTCCCTGGGGCAGGAGAACAGCGACAATATCAGGAATCTGGAAGAGAAACTCAGTTTCTTCAAACTGTAGCTCTACTTTGAAAACATAAATTGAAAGGAACTAAAAATGCATGAAGTCTCACTAGTCCGCTATGAGGAGAAAGCCTCGTCAGTCAAAAATGCCATCGATCTTGTCAAAGGATTTGAGGGCCTGAACAAGGATGACAAGGTCCTGATAAAGCCCAACATTGTATGGGGAGGGGGCCTGATGAGCGGCATTCCCCGTTACGGTTTTATCACCACCTGTCAGGTTATCGAAGAGATCGTCCTGGCCCTCCTGGAGTTCGGCTGCAGGGCGGAGAATATCACCATCGGAGAGGGCTCTGTTGTCAGCGATGAGCTCAAATCAACCACCACCAACGGATTCAAATGGTCGGGAATGAAACGCCTTGGAAAAATGGGCGTCAAATTCCTTGATTTCAATGTCAAAAAGTTCAGAACTGTGGAAGCCGAAGGAATCAAAATGCAGATTGCCGAGGCGATTTTTGACTCGGACTTTGTTATCGATGTACCCGTACTGAAGACCCACTTTATGACCACAGTATCCCTGGGGATGAAGAACCTGAAAGGCTGTCTCAGCGTCCCCTCTAAAAAGAGGTTTCATACCAGCAAAAAGCTGAAAAAGAACATTGCCGCCATGAATGTGGCCTTCCGGGACATGGGCAAACCCCAGCTGACGGTGATTGACGGAATCTACTCTCTTGAATGCGGTCCGAGCCCCAACGGTACTGCTTCCAGAAGCAACCTGATTCTGGCGGGAAAGGACATCTTCAGCGTAGACCTGATCGGCACCGAGCTGATGGGAGTTCCTGTAGAGGATGTTGAGTACTTCAAGGATTATGCCCAAATGACAGACCGCACCCTTGATACCTCAGGAATCAAGGTAATTGGAGAGAAGGTCGAAGACCACAGGATGAAATACAACTACCAGGTGGACTATGAGGAAATTCTGAAGAGAAAAAACATCACCGGCCTGAAGATGAAAGATCCCGGTGATACCCTCTGTACCGGCTGTGTAACCAAAATCGAGGCCGCCTTTCTCTGCTACTCTGCGGATATCAGCGACCTTCAGATCAGTAAGAAGATGGAGATCTGCGCGGCCTCAAAAATCGAGCCCGATGAGGACTCCGAAACAGTCTTTCTATTCGGAAACTGCGCCTGCCGGAAAAACAAGGAGCTGATCAAGAACCCCGGTGACCGGAACATCATCGCCGTAAAGGGGTGCACTCCCATGCTGACTCCCTTCCTCCACACCCTCTACAAGGGCACCCTCCCGAAGGGCCTCTTTCTCAAGGCCTTTACCAAGAGAGTATTCAAACTTATGGGAACTGCCCTCAAGGTCTATAACGAGGATACGCTGAAGAAGGACTACAACTATCCTGAGTTTACCACTGAGCATTTTATGTAGATTGAAAAGGAATTATAAGAGAAAAAGCCCCGGTCATAAGGAATAAATCAACTTGGGACCGGGGCTTTTTTATATAGTGGCGAAGGGACTTGAACCCCTGACAGACCGGATATGAGCCGGTTACTCTACCAACTGAGTTACGCCACCTTCTAAAGGTTAACCGGCGCGTTCACGCCAGCCTCAGAATAAATACCACATATGGAATTTTTGATCAATCGGTCTGGTCAAGAAATTTCAATTGATGGAGTTATCCCATGGTACAGGGGAGGATTTCTGTTGATATTATTTCACAGTTTTTCAGTCTATGCTTCAATCCCAGATATTCCAGTAGAATTTGCCGAACAGCTCCATCCCCTTCTGAGCCCGCTCTGCAAGAATTCTTACTTCTTCAGAATTGATATAGGTTCGGGATTTACCCAGGATGTGATAGCCCCCGTAGAGGCCTTCAGAATCCCTCTGAATCTCATCATGCCTTTCCCGGCCGCAGAACATTCGTGATCTATCCTCAGTATCGTAGATATATGACCATGAAAGGTTTTCCTCTGTCTCCCTGTAAGGATCAGAAAGACTCCATCTCCTGAAAAAGGAATCCCGCTGTTTATCTGTGCCATCTGAATAAAGATGATACTCAAAACCGAAAATCATCTCATTAAGGGCGTCATGCCACCCCTTCATCTCACCGCCGCCGTAAACACCCCTGGCCTTGGCCTGTTCATACTTGTCTCTGGTTATTCCGAGACCACCGTATTTATCCGTACACCCTTCATAACCCCATTCGGAAAAATAGGAAGGATAGCCATGACCATGCTGCTGGCTGAAATCTCTAAATGCCCTCAGCCTTTTAAGTATCCCGGGCGCCATAGAGTAACAGGCGTTCCAGTTGTCGGAATCCGAGAGATGATTTCTTCTTGCCAGGCGCTGAATATAAGCCTTTCCCTTAAATCGAAGATTTGGAATATAATGCATGAACAGGTGATAGATTGGACGAAAATATTTATGCATAAAGTCGCCAAAACCCTCTATACCATCATCAATCCCGAATATATCTTCATAGATCCGCAGCCCGTCCTCCGGATCTATTTCTATTGTCTCAGTTTTCACCTGATTATTCTCTCCCGGTCAGATTTACCAACTTAGGCATGACCTTAATTTAGAGAATAGTAGCACATAGGTATGTCAAATGATGGCATGGGTTTTTAGAAAATCGAAATCAATTCTTTTTCAAAGGGCACTTTGTATAATCCCCGCCGCAGTGGTGAACGACACTCTGATCACCGGGAACACCCAGTTTCGGGCTGTCGCAGAAGGGAACCATTTCGATCTCAAGGCCATTGGGATTTTCAAATTTGAATGCTGGACTCTCTTCAATGTAGTAAATGCATTTCTCCATGACAAATCTCACTTTTTCATAAAAGATTCAAGTGACTCCCGCCTTTCACAGCAGGATGATCACCCATTCATACATAAACAATAATATTTTATTCAAAGAAAATCCAGAGAAAAATGATCATAATTCACTTTCACTTACTTTGCATGAGACCGGAAACCAGTTCCATCTTCTCTCGTGAGACTCCCGGAGGACAGCTGTCGCTGTTTGCCAGAACAAAGGGCCGCCCCTTCATCTCACTACAGAGGAAAAGAACCCTGCTCTCAAGTTCATCCAGGCTGCACTGCTCAAAGAAGACCGGTTCAATCCCCCCGATCAGGGCAATATGGTCAGGGAGAAGCCGGCCTGCCTCTTCAAACTCAATATTTCCCGTGGGAGGCGGAGAGACCGACTCCAGAGCATCGATCCGGGACTTTCCAATCAGAGGCATAAGATCCTTCAGATGACCGCATGCATGCTGTATATACTTCTTACCGGAACTATGAAGAATATCGCACCAGCTGTTGATCTCAGGCAGAATAAATTCCTCATACCAGGCGGGGCTGATATTGGTTGTGGAGGTATCCTCCCAAGAGATAAAAAACTCTCCATCGCTCATCGCGGCAATCTCAGCCATCCGGGCAGAGTTCTTATACATCAGATCCAGACAGGCTTTTATCTCTTCGGGATGATCCATCAGTTTATAGACCAGCTCTTCTGTACCGAACCACTTCTCCACAAAGGACTGAAAGGAGCTCTTATGCTGCAGCCCCAGTATCGGAACGACCAGTCCCCGCTCACCCCACCGGGCAATCAGGCCATTCAGAGCCTCAATGTTCGGCTGAACCTCAACCAGTTCCTGGAGCCGGAGAAAGGTCTGAAGATCCTCAAAGCTTTTCACGGAATGCTCGGTGATAAACCAGCTGTTCTGTGAGAATGTGTATACCTCACGCAGCTCTCCCACGGGAGTGCTGTAGGTGATGGTTCTAACACTCCCCTTTACACTTTCATCAATCCGGCAGTTCCTGTATCTGACAGTGGCAGGAGGAACATCATCGGCTCCCCGGAGCATGGGGTCCGCACCGATCTCCTCCAGAAAATTAAGCTGTCCCTTTGCCCTGACGGGAGCAGGCTGGTGTTCCCAGAAGTAGGCCAGAAAGGGAGACCAGGGAATCCGGTCCGTCTCCTTTCCATTCAGGGCATTGATGATTCTCTCTTTTGACTGCATCAGGCTCTCCTTCTATTGCGATTCCTCCTTGTATTATACATACCACAAATCACTTCTAAATGGACTATTACCCCATATATCTTGTATATTATCACCATGACCATACATTATGCTCATAGATATAAGTGCCCGGAAAACTGGTACTGGGTTCCCGGAGACAACAACTGGACCGGCCTTCATCTCTGGCTTGTTATCAGGGGAGAAGGGACTGTCAGAAAGAGAAATGCAGGATATGAACTGAAACCGGGAGCCTGCGTTCTTTACAGAATGGACGAGGACTACCGTGTGGATCACAATCCGGAAAATCCTCTGGAAATATACGGGATCAATTTTACAGATTATAGAGAAGCCGAATCACTCCCGGAATATACATTCAGCCCGGACTACTCTCTCCTTGCCAGCCTGATGGACCGGATTCTGAAACTCTATGAACTTGGGAATGACTACGGGGAGGATGGGGTAACACTCCTGAAGGCGGCACTCTGTGAATACCGTCTGCATGCACAGGACTTCAGAAGCTACGGTCCCTACCCGGACAGCAGGGTCAACAGATTTGTTGAAGAGGTAAAAAGAAATCCGGGCGAGCGATACACAATTGGTGAAATCTCAAAGATTATGAGCTGCTCACCCAACCAGTGCATCAGAATTACAGCAGCCGAAACCGGTCAGACTCCGATTCAGCTTGTCAATCAGCTTAAAATTGAGGCGGCCCGGCAGCATCTGATGGCCACAAGCGTTCCGGTGAAGGAGATTGCAGAGATCCTCGGATTCTGTGACGAATACTACTTCAGCAAGGTCTTTAAACAGATAACGGGATTTCCTCCGGGACACTGCAGGTCCCGGAGGCGGTAATAATCACTGCCGGTGCTCGGAATTCTCCCCCCGGACACCGGCAATCAATCAGGACAGGCTCTGGACAAGCTTCCTGTTTCTATAAAGGATTTCCCCCTTCTCTTCTCCCTCAATAACAACTGAAAAGGCAATTTCTTCTACCATACCGGCATAGCTGCCGCTTCTGTCATCCAGGGTCAGAGTTCTCTCCTTGTCATTCCAGAAAATTCCAATGGTACCGTACTCTCCCTTCTCGTAGTTGTAGCCGTCCTTCTCATCCTGATAGAGGGTGAAGGAAGCATCGGCTCCAGGATAGATATAAAGCTCTATACTGCTGTCGCTGGAAGCTCCCGTATGCTGTGCCGTATCGGCCTTGGGCAGGATTGAACCGCTTTTAATAAAGACGGGCATTGTCTCAAGGGGAGTATCCACGCTGATCTCCTGTCCGCCCTTATAGACTTCACCAGTCCAGAAGTCATGCCAGTCCGCCCCCTCAGGAAGGTAGACAGTCCTGGTCCGCTCAACTCCCTCCAGGGGCTTTGAGTCAGCCTCATAGTACATGGGCTCCGTAACGGGGCAGATCATCATGGAAGGGCCGAACATAAACTGATCCCTGATATTAAAAACCCTTTCATCACCGGGAAAGTCAAAGGCCAGGAGCCGGAGAACAGTGTAGTGCTCCAGGTTTACCATGGCGGAGATGGAGTAGATATAGGGCATCAGTGAATAGCGCAGCTCGATAAACTTTTTGATTGTGTCGTAGAAGATCTCACCCTCTTCCCCGAAGTTCCAGATCTCCCTGGCCGTATCGGTTCCGTGGGAGCGGAAGACGGGAAGAAAGGTTCCCAGCTGAAGCCAGCGGGTGTAGAGCTCCCTGTACCCCAGGTCCTTGTTACCCTTCTCATAGTCGCCGTTCCAGAACCACATATGCCCCTTCTTAACAAAGAAGGCGCCGATATCCAGTGTCCACCAGGGAAGCCCCGAGGCGCAGAGGTTCAGTCCCGCGGGGATCTGATTCTTCAGAGTCTCCCAGTTGGCACTGATATCTCCGGACCAGAGGATGGCGCCGTAGCGCTGCTGACCGGTATACCCGCTTCTTGTAAGGTTGGTGACCCTTTTTTTGTCAGTCACTCCCCGCTGCCCCTCGTACATGGTCATGGCGTGCATCAGGGGATAGGCGTTGGTATACTCCTCGTCCATATAGTTCCGGGCGGAGTCGTGGAAGTTGTGGTAGTCCGCATCGGGCTCCTGACGGAAGGGATTGGTCCACTCCGGGGAGACGGGTTCGCTGGCATCGCACCACCAGGAGTCGATTCCGCTGCCGAAGAGTCCCTCATTCACCTGCTTCCAGTAGAGCTCCCGCGCCTCTTTTGAGAAGGCGTTGTATATCTCGGAGTAGGGACAGAGGGTGCCCTTCTCCTTCATCTCTCTGTAGTTTTCCGTATCCCCATGCATGTTGGGCCAGAGGGAGATCATAAAGTGAACCCCCTCATCATGTAGATCGTCCATCATCTTCACCGTATCCGGGAAGCGGCTCCTGTCAAAGGACTTCTGTCCCCACATGCCCTCCTCCCAGGACTGCCAGTCCAGAACGATGCAGTCCAGAGGAACATTCCGGCGCCGGTACTCCCGGACTGTGGCAAGAATATCCTCCTGGTCCTCATAGCGCTCTTTGGACTGGATATAGCCGTAGGCCCACTTGGGAAGCATCGCCGCCCGTCCCGAAAGAAAACGGTAGCCCCCGACAACCTCATCCAGGTTCTCCCCCTGGACAAAGTAGAAGTCCATTTCCTCCGAGGACTCACTGTAGAGGTAGGAACCGAACTCGTTGTCGTTGAAGATCAGGGGGGAGTAGGTATCCATAAGAATCCCGTAACCCCGGGTGGAGACAAGAAAGGGGTTGGCGATCTTCATATTGGCCTGATGGATAAACTGCCTTGTCCCCCGAAGGTTGAGGATTCCTTCCTCCTGCTGTCCCAGGCCGTAGAGGGCCTCGCCGTCGGACCACTCCAGCTCTAGCCTGCTGTGGTTCAGGTTTTTCAGAAACTCCTTGCGGGCTGAGAGAACCACCTCCTTTATTCCGTCGGGAGTGTCAATCTTCTCCACAAGGGTGTTCTCATCACGGATGGTCTTGTAGGCTCTGTAGGGGATAAGGGTCTTCCCTCCCCTCTCGGGCTCACTCACCAGAAGCCGGCCCTCACCATCAAACCATGAAAAAGCACTGGTCTCCCTGCTGATAATCAGCTCGATCCTCTCAGTTTTGAGACGCAGAACATCTTCCTCTTCGGTCAGTGACCACTCAACGGGCTCAGGGTCCGCAGTGATACCAGGCTTATCCTGAGTGGAGAAATCCTCCTGATTGGTAAACCGGACTCTTACAATATTTTCACTGTAGGGCTGTATTTGAATCTGCCCCTTGTCTGTATCAAGGAGGACCGCACTGTCCCCTTTTTTAACCTTCAGAACCCTGCCCTGAGGGCCTTTTACGGCTTCAAGCATCTCTATAACCTCTCTTTTGAAGTTTTCTTAGAGACAGAGTAGAGGATATTTCACCATTTCGATAGATAGAAATCTAATCACTACTTGTCTGATTTGAACATATTATTCTATAAATATGCTATGCAGACCGATTGGGTGAGTATTGAAAATTACGAAGAGACCCCTCTTGAAACCGATGATTTCCGGTTCAGATGCTTCGCCCTGTCCAATGAGGACACTCCCCCCCACTGGCACAACCACTCGGAGATCCTCTATATACGAAAAGGCAGCTGCACCATCTATATAAACGGGGCCAGTCTGGACTGCTGTGAGGGGGATATTGTTTTTGTTCCCCGAGGCAGTCTCCACAGCACCCTCTCACAGGAGAGCTACCGTTACTTTGCCCTTGTGATCGGTGACTCCCTCCTTCTCCCGGAACTGAAGGATAGCCACTATTCAGCCGCCCTCTCTCCTTTTCTAGAGGATACCCCTTGCGATGCTGTTCCTATTGATACATCCCTTGCCGGGAGATCTGGAATGACCGGTATAATAGAAACCATAATTGATGAGTATAAGGGGAAGAAGAAGGGATACAGGGGGATGATCAAGGCGGAACTATGCCGCTTCTTCACCCTTCTCAAGAGAGAGGTTCCTGCTCCCGAAAGAGTCGATCAGCAGGACCGGATGACGGTGAAGATGAAACAGGTTATCCAGTTTATATCCAGTCACTACCGAGACAAGATCCATCAGGCCGAAATGGCCCGGGATACAGGGATGAGCAGCCAGCACTTCTGCAGAACCTTCAAGAACTACACAGGGCAGACCTTTGTCAGCTATCTCAATGACTACCGTCTGGAGCAGGCGGACAGGCTGCTTAAGGAGACAGACCTTCCAGTGACCCGGATTCCCGAGCTGACGGGTTTCTGCAATGTAAACTACTTCTCCCGCCTCTACAGGACAAAGTACGGATTCTCTCCTTCGGTATCCAGAAAGGCCCGTCAGAATCACTCCCTCAAGGCCGATTAATTCCCATCATTCATATTCTGTTTACATCTGCCCGATAAACTTAATCCCCAAATTGAATGCAAGGATTATTAATTATGAAAAAGATTATTACAGCTTCACTGCTTCTGGTGTTCTCCATAGCCCTGGTCTCAGCAGACACCCTGACGCAGGATCAGGCCCGGGATGTTGCTCTGGCCGATGCCGGGATCTCCCTGGAAGAGGTAGAGACCATAGAAGTAAAATCGGAAACCAACGGGATCAACAGAACCTTCTACTCCATTGAGTTTTATACAGCAAAAGAAAGATACTTTTACAAGGTTCAGGGCAACAGCGGTGAAATAATGACCCGCAGCTCCCGTATCATGACGGGCCCATCAAATAAGATGATCTCCACAGAAAATCTTCTTGAGACTTCAGAGGTGCAGAAGATAGCCCTGGATGCGGCGGGTTTGACCTCCTCTCAGGCCAGTGTTGAAAAGATCAAACTCAACACAAAAGACAGTGATCCCGTCTATGAGGTAAAAATCCGGAGCGGCAAAGACAAATACGAGTTTCTTATCCATGGGGAAACCGGCAGGATTATTTTTCAGGAGAAGGACTAAAGCCGAACCGGCTCCGCCTTCCCGGCAGCCGGCAGAGCCTGTTAACTCTGCGGTTTTGCCTTGACAGCTAAATTTTTGCATGCTAATTGTTTCTAATGCCGAAGAAACCCATCACAGCCGCAGATATTGCCAAAATTGCCGGTGTCTCAAGAAGCACAGTTGCAGGAGTCGTCAATGACTACGATTATATTGCCGACTCCACAAAAAAAAGAGTCCGGGCCATTATCGATGAGTACGGATATGTTCCGAACTCCGCCGCCCGGGGTCTTGTGGGAAAGAAGCCGAAAATATTCGGACACTTTATCTTCGGCGACAAAGAGAAGATAAAAAACGCCTACTTCGGAGAACTCATTGTTCATATTATCGAGGCGGCCCAGAACGCCGGTTACAGCGTTGTAACCAGCACAATCAGATCCAGTGAATCCGATACAATCAGAAACCTGCTGCAGAACGGTACCATACGCGGTGCCGTCATCTCCGGCGGTTCTCCCTCCAGAGAAAAGGTAGAGAGCCTTCTCGGCCTGAAATTCCCCATTGTTTTTGTGGACAAGCTGCCCCGGGATTTTGACCTGTCCGGAACTGAAGATAAGTATATCATCTCCCCCGACAACTATGCGGGTGCCGAAATGGCGGTCCGTTATCTTATTACCCGGGGACACAGGGATATCATTCATATTTCCGGCCTTCCCCATCGTGTGGCATCGGCAAAAAGAGAAGAGGCCTTTCTGGATGTTCTTTCGGAGAACGGGATATCCGACGGTGAGAACCGGATTATCCGGGGAGATTTTACCTCTGAAACCGCAGACCGACTTTTTACAGAGTATCTTGAAAACCACAGAGCCCCGAAAGCCGTATTTGCGGCAAACGATATGACCGCTGTGGGCGTAATAAGGGCCTGCCGCCGGAAGGGACTCTCCATCCCCGGAGATCTGTCTCTGATTGGATATGACAACCTCTCAATATCCGGCGACCTTCAGCCCTCCCTGACCACAGTGGATCCCGGCTATGATGCCCTGGCTGCGGCGGCGGTCAAAGTCATGACATGCGCCGTAGAGGGAGAGACCTGCACCCCTGCTGGTGCGGAAGCCCCTTCACTGATAGAGCGTGAATCTGTCAGAACCCTGTCCTGAATCTCCTGATCTCCTCTTGAAATCCTCCTTTTACCATCCCTGTCACAAATATTCAAAATAAATTTGACAACCAATATGACACGTGTTAGTTTGAAGTGACACGAGTCATAACACGTGTCATGAAATAAAAGGTATATTTTCATTCAGCAATTATCAGGCAGTGGGTGCCTGATTAAAAAGAGGTAATCAACAGCATGAACAGAAGGACTGTTCAAGCTGAAAAGGAGTTAAAGAATGAAGAAGATTGTCTTTCTTACACCCGTGCTCTTTCTGTTCTCAATAGGACTGCTATTTGCAGCAGGTCAGGGAGATTCGAAGAGTGCCGCAGCTGATGCAACTCCCGAGGTTGTACTGGCGATCGGAGCAGATCCCGGAGATCTGGCTCCCTTTGTGGGCATGAGCAACGGACGAATCACGGTACTTCATACCATCTATGAGTACCTGTTCTACCTGGATAAGGCGGGAGATCCCTTAAGTCCCTATCTGGCAAAGGATCTGGAGAAAATTGATGATGTCACCTATCATGTTTTTCTCTACGAAAACATCTATGACAGCGCTGGAAATCATATAACAGCCGAAGATGCTGCCTGGTCCTATCAGACAGCCATGGATATGAACTATCTGCGTCCTGTGGGTGATATCGAGTCTGTATCAGTTGTTGACGAGTACACCGTTGAGTTTGTCCTGAAAAGAAAGCCCCTGGTGGGTGACCTGGAAAAGGTTCTCTGTGAGGCTCCCATTGTAAGCAAAACAGCCTATGAGGCAAGCAGCGACAAATTTGCAAAGAATCCCGTAACATCCAGCCCCTATAAACTGTCACAATACATCCCCGGTTCCAAGCTGGTCTTTGAAAGAAGAGACGACTACTGGCAGAAGGACCTCTCTCTGGGTCCCAAGTACAACAGAGCCAATATTGAAAAAGTTGTTATGCAGGTTATTACAGAGCCCGCTCAGCACTCCATCGCCCTGGAGACAAAGACAGTCGATATTTCCGCCATGGTTACCTCTGATGATGTGAAGAACTTTGAAGGTAGAGACGGTTACTCCATCTTCACATTCCAGGACAACCTGGCTGTGATTCTGCAGTTTAACGGCAAGGACGGAAGCCCCTTTGCCAGCAAAGAGCTCCGTCAGGCCATGGCCTATGCCATCGATTCAAAGGCAATGTGCCAGGCCGTCGCCCCCGGTGCATCCACCCCCCTTGTAACAGTCGGAAACAGCAACTTCGGCGGATATCAGACCAAGTGGGAGAACGAAAACTACTACGCCTATGATGTTGCCAGAGCCAAAGCCCTGGCAGCCAGCGCCGGAGTCACCCCCGGAACAAGGATTAGACTCCTTCAGATGAACGAGCCCCGGTACTCACTGATCACACAGATCATTCAGTATCAGCTCAGTGAAATCGGTATCCAGCTGGAGATCAACCAGGTTGAGGCCAGTGTATTCAATGAGCTGAAGTATGATGACAGCGCGTGGGACATTATGCTGGACACCGTGGCCGGAGGTAACTTTATCTTCAGCCCCTGGCTCCTGGCATTCGACCAGACCAAGAACAAGGGCCTTACAGGCGGATTTGTTCTGGACAACAAGCTCCAGTCTCTCCTTACCGAGGCATCCTCCACCTTCACTCCCGAGAGCATCGACGCCTTCCACAAGTACCAGAAGGATATGAACTATGCCTACGGCCTGCTCTCCTTCCACAACATTGTTGTAGCGGTTGAGGGAGTGGATAAACTGGTCCGGGACGAGAGAAACCAGATTGTTCCCGGTTCCTGTGAGTTCTCACCGGAATTCAAGTAAAGAGACCTCCTCTCTTTATCACAATTAGAACTGCCGAAGTCCGGGTTCACCCCCGGGCAATGCCCGGACTCAGGCAGTTTTTCAGTAAACAGGTATGAAGAATGCTTAGATATATTTTAAAAAGACTTTTGTGGATGATCCCCGTGGTCCTTGGTGTGACAATACTGATCTTCACCATTATGTACTTCATCCCCGGAGATCCCGTAAAGCTGATGCTGGGACCCGATTCCACGCCCGAGCAGATTGAGGCGAAAAGGGCCGATCTGGGACTGAATGATCCCTATGTTGTCCGTCTGGGCAAGTATGTGGGTGGAATTGTTCTGGAGTTCGACTTCGGTGATTCCTGGGTATACAACACCCCCGTTACCCATGAGCTTCTGAACCGGCTCCCCAGAACCCTGGCCATTGCCCTGGCATCCATGATAATTCAGATTATTATCGGCATACCCATAGGGGTCTTTGCCGCAGTCTATCAGAACCGTTTCTGGGACCGGCTTGCCATGTTTATAGCCCTGATCGGAATATCCATGCCCGAGTTCTGGGTAGCCCTGATGATGGTCCTTCTCTTCTCCGTGGAGTGGGGCATTCTCCCTCCCTTCGGAATAGGCGGTATCCAGTACTACATACTCCCGGTTTTTGCCCTCTCCCTGGCGGGAATCGCCACACAGGCCAGACAGACCCGGTCCAGTATGCTGGAGATTATCCGCTCCGACTTTATCACAACAGCACGGTCCAAGGGGATCTCCCAGATGAGAACTCTTTTCAGACATGCTCTGCCCAATGCCCTCCTTCCTGTAATCACAGTAATCGGAAACGGAATGGGCCGGCTTCTCGGAGGAGCCGTGGTAATTGAAGCGATCTTTTCCATTCCCGGAGTGGGAATGTATATGGTGGGAGCCATCAATGCACGGGACTACAACGTAGTCATGAGCTCCGTCATTATTCTGGCCATTGTATTTGCCCTGATCATGCTGCTTGTAGACCTGGTCTACGCCATGATCGATCCCCGGATCAAGGCGCAGTTTGCCGGAAAAAGAAGGAGTAAAAACAATGGATGATGTACTGGAAATGGGCAGATCAATGAATAAAAATGAAACAGCAGAAACCTGGAAACGTCAGAGCCAGCTGGGAATTGTAGCCAAAAGAATAGCAAAGAACCCCACGGCCCTGATCGGTTTTATATTCCTTGTTCTTTTGGTTCTTATGGCGGTGTTCGCACCCTATATCGCCCCCTACGACTATACCGAACAGAACCTGATGAACACCAGGTCAGCACCCTCCCTGGAAAACCCCTTCGGAACCGATGAGCTGGGACGGGATGTAATGAGCCGCGTGATCTACGGAAGCCGCTACTCCCTGAGCATCGGAATCCTGTCGGTCCTGCTGGGTACGTCCATCGGAATGTTCTTCGGCGCCATTGCCGGATACTTCGGCGGAACCGTTGACAACATCATTATGCGCTTTATCGATATACTCCAGTCCATTCCCGGAACCCTGCTGGCCATTACGGTATCGGTGGTTCTGGGACCGGGGTACTTCAACAGCATGCTGGCCCTCTCTATCGGAGCCATCCCCATGAGTGTGCGCCTCCTGCGGGCCTCTATTCTGGGAATCCGGGGTGAGGAGTATCTGGAAGCGGCCACCTCCATCAACGCCAGGACCCACCGGATTATCCTCAGACACATTATTCCCAACACCTTTGCTCCGATCCTTGTGTCCGGAACAATGATGATCGGCCATGTGATCCTCTCGGCGGCCATGCTCAGCTTTATCGGCCTGGGAATCCAGCCCCCCATGCCCGAGTGGGGTTCCATGATTGCAGGCGGCAGAAACCTGATCCGTTCCTGCCCCCATATTGTCACCTTCCCGGGAATCTTCATCATGATTGCGGTGCTCTCCATAAACCTCTTCGGAGACGGTCTGCGGGACGCACTGGACCCCAAGCTTAAAAAGTAGGAATAAGAATTATGTCAGAAAACGATACAATGCTCTCAGTCAGAGATCTGAGTGTTGAATATACCTCCGAAGGCAAGGTTATCAGCGCCGTAAACGGCGTATCCTTTGACCTGAAAAGAGGAAGGACCCTCGGCCTTGTAGGTGAAACAGGGGCCGGAAAGACCTCTACAGCCAAGTCAATCATGCGAATTCTTCCGGACATCTCCTCAAGAATCACCGCCGGAGAGATCTACCTGGAAGGCAAAGAGATCCTCTGTCTAAGCGAGAAAGAGATGCGCCGTATCCGGGGCAGAAAGGTATCCATGATCTTTCAGGACCCCATGACCGCCCTGAACCCCATTATCAAGGTGGGGGAGCAGATCCGCGAGGTCATTATCCAGCACAACAGCATCAGCAAAAAAGAGTCTGTGGCCAGGGCAAAAGAGATGCTCGAACTGGTCGGAATTTCCGGAGACAGATACCACGAATACCCCCACCAGTTCTCGGGAGGAATGAAGCAGAGGGTTGTGATCGCTATCGCCCTCTCCTGCAACCCCGAACTCCTTCTGGCCGACGAACCCACCACCGCCCTGGATGTAACCATTCAGGCCCAGGTGATGGAGACAATCAAGAAGCTGAAAGAGGAGCTGAACACCTCAATGCTCCTGATCACCCACGACCTGGGTGTTGTAGCCTCCGCCTGTGATGATGTTGCCGTTATCTATGGCGGCGAGATTATCGAAATGGGCTCAAAAGAGGTCGTATTTGACAACCCCCTCCACCCCTATACACAGGGGCTCTTTGAGGCCCTTCCCGAAATGGAGGAGGATGCGGAGAGACTGAAGCCCATCGGCGGAATGCCCCCTGACCCGTCCAACCTTCCAAAGGGATGTTTTTTCGGTCCCCGCTGTCCTCATCCGGGAGAAAACTGCTCCACCGAGAGAAAACAGCTTGTAGAGATTGAACCCGGACACTTCTGCCGCTGCGGCAGAGCTCTAAAAATGGAGAACAGTAATGGCTGAACTGATAAAAGCGACAAACCTGAAAAAGTACTTTGAGACCCCAAGGGGAACCCTCCATGCCGTGGACGACATCTCCTTTTCAATAGACAGAGGAAAGACAATGGGCGTCGTCGGGGAGTCGGGATGCGGTAAATCCACCCTGGGCCGGACCATGATTCATCTTCTGGAGAGCAGCGGAGGAACCATTCATTTTGAAGGTGAGGATGTAACCAGAGTAAACTCAGGAAAGCTGAGAAAACTCAGGGAGAATATGCAGATTATCTTCCAGGACCCCTACTCCTCTCTGAACCCCAGAATGACCGTTGAACAGACCATAATGGAGCCCCTTACCATATCCGGAAGGTTTAACAAGAGAGACAGGATACAGGAAACCGCCAGGATTATGGATATGGTTGGAATCGACAGACGCCTGCGCCTCTCCTACCCCCATGAACTGGACGGCGGAAGACGGCAGCGTGTGGGCATCGGACGGGCACTGGCCCTGAACCCGAAGTTTATAGTCTGTGACGAACCGGTGTCTGCCCTGGACGTATCCATTCAGGCACAGATACTGAATCTGCTGCAGGATCTGCAGAGCTCAAATGAGCTGACCTATATGTTTGTAACCCACGATCTCTCGGTTGTCCGCCATATATCCGACGATATCTGCGTCATGTATCTCGGTCATCTTGTGGAGACCTGCTCTTCAAAAGAGCTCTTCAGGAATCCCCTGCACCCCTATACCAAGGCCCTCCTTTCGGCAGTGCCCTCGGCGAATATCCATAAACAGCAGCAGAGGGTTATTCTTGAGGGAGAGATCACATCCCCCATCAACCCGAAGCCGGGCTGCCGCTTCGCTTCAAGGTGCAAGTTTGTAAAAGAGGACTGTCATCAGGCCCAGAAGCTTGTAGAGATCGCTCCGGGACACAGCGTTTCATGCTGCAGGGTTAAAGAGATCAACAATCTCTAAAATATTATGAACAAGGGAAATGTTACTGCTGCCGACATAGCCAGAATCGCCGGAGTCTCCCGTAGTACAGTCGCTGGAGTGGTGAATAACTACTCCTATATCTCGACGGAGACAAAGGAGAAGGTCCGGGCTGTTATCGACCAGTACGGCTATGTGCCCAACTCCGCCGCCAGAAGACTGGTGGGGAAGAAGGCCATGATCATAGGTCACTTTATCTACGGCCAGCAGCTTCATCTGACCAACAGCTATATCAACAGACTCATAATCGATGTGATTGAAGAGGCCCAGAAGTCGGGATACTCGGTGGTGACATGCATCATCAAACCGGACAACAACGATCAGGTGATGACACTCCTGAGGGACGGGACTGTTCAGGGCGCTATTGTCACCGGAGGAGGGCCCGATACCCGGGAGATCGATGACCTTCTGAAGTCGGGGTTTCCGGCGGTGTTTGTCAACAAACTGCCTGAAACCTTCTCCCTGAAGGAGTACAGACACAAGCACATCGTCAAGTCAAACAACTTTCAGGGCGGGTACAGAGCCACCAAGTATCTCCTTGACCGGGGACACAGAGACATAATGCATATAACCGGACTTCTTGACCGTCTCTCTTCAAAGGACAGGCTTCTGGGATACAGGAAGGCCATGGAGGACTACGGCCTCACAGTCCGGGAGGAGAGAGTTCTCAAGGGGGACTACACCAAGTCCCGCACGGAGTCCCTCTTTGCGGCCTGTCTGGAATCGGGAGATCTTCCCACCGCAATTTTTGCAGCCAACGATATGACGGCCATCGGTGTCATGAACAGCTGCAGCAGGGCGGGAATCAGGGTGCCCGAGGATATCTCACTTATCGGTTTTGACAATATGCCCATAACCTCGGAGCTCCAGCCGGCCCTGACAACCATGAGCGCCGGAGACGACTCTCTGGCCAGATACTCGGTAGCCATGCTGCTGGACAGCCTGACCGATGACTCGGCGGTGCCGGGAGTCAAGGTTCTGAACCCGGAACTTATAGAGAGGGAGTCGGTCAGAAAATTGAAGAGTCCCGACAGTGGAGACATTAAATGAACAGGAAATTTAAAGCAGGTGCGGCCAGGGAGAGATTTGACATCCCCCCGGGCTTCTACCCCTATGACGGCTTTACGGGGCAGTGGGATGATCTGCATGCAAGAAGCCTTATTATCGAAAACGGAAGCACATCAGCGGTATTTATCAGCCTGGAGCTGACCTCTCTTATGAAGGATGACGCCGATGAGATACGCCGGCGTGTTAAAGAGGAGTTCGGGTCCGACATTGTCTGGGTCTCGGCGAGCCACAGCTTTCAGTCACCCCATCTGATGGGCCCCGGCCGGAAGATGAGCCCCGAAGAGAAGAGAAAAAGCGACCTGTACAGGGAGCTTGTGTTAAAGGCGGTTTTCACCAGCGTCACCCGGGCCCGAGAGAACCTCACCGGGGCCAGAATGGGAGTGTCAAAGGGTCTTTGCGACGTCAATATCAACAGGGACGTGGAGACCGCCGAAGGCTGGTGGAAGGGTGCCGATCCGGAGGGTCCCTCGGACAAGGAGCTCTATGTTCTCTACTGGGAGACCCTTGAGGGTTCACCCCTTGCCTGCCTGATCAACTATCCTGTTCAGTCGAACATCCTTCTGGACTCCCGAACACGGGCAGGAGAGGTAAAGGCAAGTTCCGATCTGGCGGGATATGTCTCCCGCTATGTTGAGAAGGCCTGGGGAGACAAGGCTGTTGCTCTCTGGCATACGGGAGCCGCCGGAGACCAGGATCCCATTTTCATTGCCAACCGGCACTGCATTGACCGGGAGGGTAAGTACTCCCGGAAAGATCTTCAGGATGAGGGATATCTTCTGGTAGAGCTGCTGGGAGAACGCCTGGGCAGGGCTGTACTCTCGGGAACAGACTCGATTGAAAATTTTTCCGAATCAGGGGAGATCCGCTCAGCAGAAACAACCGTGACCCTTCCGGGTCAGAAGATCTTCCCCGATGTCCACAGCATGAAACCGGTAAAGGAGTACCGCTTCGAAGCTTCAGACCCTCTGATTCTGGAAATCCATATGATGCTGATCAACGGTACGGCCCTTATCGCAATGGCTCCGGAGATTGTCTGCTCCACGGCACTGGAGATAAGGGAAGCCTTTCCCTTTACAGATACCTTGATTATGACAATGGTCAATGGAGCGGCCAAGTATCTCCCGGACAGACAAAGCTACAGGCGGATCTGCTATGCCGCCATGAACTCCCGGGGAGCCATGGGGGCCGCGGAGCTCTACCGGGACGAGATTATCGAGATGCTCAAGGAACTTGAAACCCCTGAAAAAGGAGACACCAATGGTAATTGATGCCAATATGTACTGGATGCCAGACACCCTCTTTAAGGACAGCAGGCTGCTGGAGCGCTTTATCGAGTCCGTCCCCCGGGGTATGGAGGCAAAGGAAGCGGAAGTTCCGGAAACAGGAAAGAAGCAGATTGTTATCTTCAAACCCGAAGGTTATCAGAATCTGAACTATGTGGACGGTCAGTATGATGCAGAGTATCAGATCAGGGATATGGATGAGGCGGGTATCGACCGGGCGGTTCTCAAGCTCCCGGGCTGCCAGGAGTGGCTTCCCCTTGATCTCTGCAGGGTCTTTAATGATGGAATGGCAGAGCATGCAGAGAAGGGAAAGGGACGCTTTCACGCCCTTGGGGTGGTTCCTCCCTATGGAACTGACGAGAATCTGAAGGAGCTGGAACGCTGCGTAAAGGAACTGGGCATGACGGGAGTCCAGCTCTCGGCTCACTATGGTGACAGGTATCTGGATGATCCCGCCTTCCGTTCCTTCTTCCGTCAGCTCAATGACTGGAACCTGCCGGCCTATGTTCACCACACCTCCCTTCCCGTCCAGTTTGACTCCCTTCTGGACTACAACAACTTAAGGCGCTCCTACGGCCGCTGCTGTGATCAGATTACAGCGGTGTCCCGGGAGATCTTCAGCGGCATGTTTGAAGAACTCCCCCGTCTGAAGATGGTCCACTCCATGCTGGGAGGCGGATTCTTCAGCTATATGAACCTGATGTTCCCGAAAAAATCGGTCAAGAAGGAGGAGCTGGACCGTTTTGATTCATCGGTGGAGCCCTTTCAGAGGGCTTTGAAAGAGAATATCTACTTTGAAATGTCCCATGCCGCCCCCTGGGGGAAGGTTCAGATGGAGGCCGCCGTTCAAATTGCCGGGGCCGACCATATTATCTTCGGCAGCTCCTACCCCGTTCGGCGGGAGTGGCTCACCGGAGGAAGGGAGTTTATAGAGAGCCTGAATCTCTCTAAAGAGGAAAAGGAACTCCTTCTGTCCGGGAATGCCCGGAAAATCTACAACCTCAAGGAGTCCTGAAATTTTGACCAGCACCATAAAGACCACATTGATTACAGAGATCAGATGGCGGGGAGAGTTTCCCGCCGCAGCGGCC
This sequence comes from Spirochaeta sp. UBA5339, assembly GCA_002408085.1. Classification (GTDB taxonomy): domain Bacteria; phylum Spirochaetota; class Spirochaetia; order DSM-2461; family DSM-2461; genus Oceanispirochaeta. The sequence continues at coordinate 113,912 of DHQL01000009.1, read as the reverse complement.
CTGGAGTATCCGGAGAGCTTTGAAAGCTCTCTCCTGGATACCGGCTTCTTCGAGGTAAACGGAAGATCCCCCGACAGGGTCTATACATCCCGGAAACCCGAGAGAGGGGAGAATCCCGGGGAGGGCCCCTTTATCATTATCGAATGGACAGCCCTGGAGGACGAGGGCCTTATCGACTACAGCGAGCCCTCGGGAGCCCGCCGCCGGGAAGGGAAACTCAGAATCCTGCAGAGAGAGGAGATCATCAGCAGGTCAGGTCAGCCCTACCCCGCCGGAACAGAGCTCACCGGGCCTTTTGAAAGGGTCTGCCCGGATACCCGGAGATTCTCCGACCATGTTTTTTATGACTACAAAAGCGGAGAGTCCCTGGAGTACAGCCTCTTTACCCCTGAAGACTATAACCCGGAAAAATCCTATCCCCTGGTGCTCTTTGTTCATGACCGGGGAGTCTGTACCCTTGAGGGCAGAAAGGGACTGGAACAGGGAGTCGGCGGCGTTATCTGGTCACGGGAGGAGGAACAGAAGAGGCATGAGTGCTTTGTTCTGGTTCCCCACTTTCCCGAGGCCATCGTAAACGACCGCTTCGGGACCACCGTCCACTTCGAGGTGATGACGGAAATCCTGAACTCCCTGATCAACTCCTTCTCCATCGACAGAGACAGGATCTACGGAGTCGGGCAGTCCATGGGAACCATGTCCCTGATGGAGATGGGCATCCGCTATCCGGACCTCTTCGGAGGACTTCTTCTGGCAGCGGGACAGTGGAATCCTGAAACCATAGGGGCCCTGAAGGACACAAATCTCTGGGTCATAGTTGCAGAGAACGATGAGAAGGCCTTCTCGGGTATGAACGCCTGCACCGCCGCCCTGGAAGAGGCGGGAGCCTCGGTGGGAAGGGCCCGCTGGGACGGCAGGCTCAGAGGAGCGGAAGCCGAAGAACTGGCAGAAAAAGAGGTCCGGCGGAGCTGTGATATCCGCTACACAGTTTATGAGGGGAGCTCCATTGTTCCCGAAGCGGAACTTGGAAAAGAGGGCTTTCCCGAGATGCTTAAAAACCATCTGTGGACCTGGCCCCATGTCTTTTATGTAAAAACCCTCAGGGAGTGGCTCTTTGATCAGAGGAAGAAAAATGGAAAGTGAAAACAGACTGTCCGGCAGACAGAGACGGACAACAATGAATGCCGTAAAGATCGGCGCCTTTATCGGACTCCTGAGCGAAACCTATGTAAACTCGGCTCTTCCCGAGTTTATCAGAATCTTCAGTGTTCCCCCGTCAACGGTACAGTGGCTGATAGCGGGGTACATGCTGGTTATGGCGGTGCTGGTTCCGGTATCCGCCTTTCTGCTGAACAGGCTGACAACAAGAAAGCTCTTTACCCTGGCCATTGGAGTCTACCTGTCGGGAGCCCTTCTGGGGGCAGCTGCCCTGAACTTCCCCATGCTCCTGACGGCCAGGCTGATTCAGGGTGCCGGAACAAGCATCCTCCTGCCCCTGCTGATGAACTCGATTATGATGCTCTACCCTCCCAGAGAGAGGGGCCGGGCCATGGGTGCGGCAATGCTGATTGTTCTTATAGCCCCGGCCATCGGTCCCACCTGGGGAGGAATGGTTCTTGAGGTTCTGAGCTGGAGATGGATCTTTATCCTCTCTGTTCCCATGGCCCTGGGGGCTCTGGGCTACGGTGCTAAATTTCTTGCCAATATCTCGGAGAAGAGGGATGTAAAACTGGATATCCCCTCACTGATGCTCTCTCTGGGAGGGTTCGGTGCTCTGGTATTCGGACTTCAGAAGCTCTTCTCCGTCAGCATCAACCCCTATCTGGGACCCGTCTCCTTTCTGATCGGAGCAGCGGCCATATGCCTGCTGGTCTTCAGACAGCTGAGAATTCCCGAGCCCATGCTTGAGGTAAGGGTTTTTACCAGCACCCACTACTCTCTGAGTACGGCCCTCTACTCCCTGACCCAGGTCATCATGTTTGCCAACTTTGTGCTGATGCCCCTCTATCTGGTCAATGTACTCGGCTTCTCCTCCTTTCAGGTGGGGCTGGCGGTACTGCCGGGAGGCGCCATCGGGGCCCTCCTCCCCAGGGTTTCAGGAATACTCTACGACCGTCTGGGACCCGGCAGGATCGTCAGAACCGGATATCTTATTCTGGCCGCCGCCAACTTTATTATCTCCCGCCTGAGCCCGGAGACGGCGTCCTGGGTTCCCATTGCCGCCTACTGTCTTGTGATGTCCGGTGTGGCCGTTATTCTGACTCCCAGTCAGACCCACGCCCTGAATCAGATGCCCCGTCCCTGGATGGCCCACGGCACCGCCGTGCTGAACACCCTTGCCCTGGTGGGAGCCTCCATCGGAGGAGCCGTCTATGTGGGGCTGATGGGAGTCCGTCAGCAGGCACTGATGGAGAGCCTCGGCATCCCCGGGCATGAGGCCCTGGCCGGAGGCATCAACTTTGCCTATCTGATGATTACCTTCACCGCTCTGGCGGGCTGTGTTGTCGCACAGTTTCTCAGAGGTGAGGGAAGAGAACTTATACTGAAAAAGGAGACCCCATGATTGATTTTTCATCGAAACACGATGTTCTGATAAGGAATGAAGACGGAAGTCTGCAGCCCATGGACCAGCCCTACTTTGAGTCCCTGCAGATTGCTCCGGGTACCTGGCAGATCCTGAGCGACGGAGACTACTCCTACCTGGTGGAGGGGGAGAAGGAAGCCGTTGTTATCGACTCGGGATACGGAGCCGGAAACATCAGGGAGTACTGCGGGACTTTGACATCAAAACCCGTTATGCGGATTATCAACACCCACGATCACTTCGACCACACCGCCAACAACAGCTACTTTGATTGCGCCTATATGGGCAGAGAGACAGTGGAACTGGCCACCCTCCCCTTTCCAAGCTTTCAGGGAATAGACTTCCCCAGGGACTACCCCAAAGAGGTTGTTGATGACGGATATCTCTTCAAACTGGGAGGACGGACCCTTGAGGTTTTCAAGATCCCCGACCACGCCGTGGGAAGCATTGCCCTGCTGGACAAAAAGGAGGGGCTCTTCTTTACGGGAGACGAGATAATGGACCCCGGAGTCAGGCTCAACGGTACCGTTGAACGCTTTGCCTCCCATATGGAGAAGCTGGCCTCCCGGTCCCGGGACTACTTAAGGCTCTGCGCGGGGGCCTGGATAATGGATGGCTCCAAAGTGGAGTCCTACCTGGAAAACGCAAAGCATATTCTCGAGGGTAATGAAGGCGTCCCCCTTGAAAGACAGCCCCCCATATCACTGGAAAACGAGACCGATGAGATGGGGCGCATCATCTTCGGACGCCGTCACCCCAGACCCTGCGACCTTCCGAAGCATATCAATGAGTATGATCCGGACAAGAGGGTCATGGACTTCGCCGGCTGCCGGATCACCTATCATGTTGACAGGATAAGATAATCGTATCTGATTCTCACTCACAGGTTAACCCGGAGATCCGGTTTCAGGATGACAGAAGGTCTCCAGGTGTTGTTCATCAGCTCAGTCCGGGGTCAGTCCAGCACTGGATGCCGGGGAAGATCTCTCCGGAAACGACTGGATCACAATCAACGGATAACCGGACATCCTTTGCGGTGTCCGATATCACCCGGCTGGCAGAAAAGGCAGGATGCTCTAGAGTTACGCCGGAGTCATTCCGCATAAATGCAAAAACAAGAAACTATTCAAGAATATAGGCAGATACAATTTCCCCATAAAACATGGTGTGGAAATCCTTATTGGCACTATGGTAAGTTGAGTCTACATCCTGGGGATACATAGTCTTAATGAATTCCTCCGGAATAGCAGAAGAATCCTGGAGCTGCTTATAGAGGATACGGCACTCCAGGGTCAGGGGACACTCTTTTATTCCCGGAACAGAAATGTTCTTCCCTTCAGTGAGGGTTAATCCAAGATCCTCGATTTTATCTGTATTGTGCCCGCTCTTTGTTCCTGCGTATCCTAGGATTTTACCGGCCTTTTTCCGGTCCATCGGAATATTTATGGAAAACTCACCACTCTCCAGCTGTTCATGGGTAAAGCGGCCTGTTCTGACATAGGTTGTGAATATCAGCTTATTCCACTCTATTCCGATCTGCCCCCATGAGATTGTCATGGTATTGACAACACCGTCTTTTTTAGTGGTCAGCAGAACACCCTTTTTTATCCCTTCCATAATAACGTTCATATACTCGTAGGGATCAATTTCTTTGTACATGGTTCACTCCTGTTCAACCTTATCCCGGTAAATTATCCGTTATTGAAACTCAATATAAAACAGATTCCGAGTGCCACTAAAATAATCAATTATATTCTTCAAAGAAAACCTTTTCCGGATTATACCTGTCGATATATCTGTTCTGCCCTTCATCATGGGGGTGTCCGAAGGGAACAATACAGAAGGGCTGAACAGTTTCTGGCAGTTTGAACAGATCACGTATAAACTCTTCCCGCTCCTTCAGGGGAGCTATGCCCAGCCAGACTGCACCCAGTCCCAGGTCTACGGCCTTTAAAAGAAAGTTCTCCACAGATGCGGCCAGGTCCTGCTGACTCATTTCCGGAAATTTTAAATTTGAGTGATCTATCAGAAATACCACAGCCCCTGCCGCATCGGCAACCATGGAAGCATAGGGGCTGACCCTGCTCAGGTCTTTTAAAGAAGACCTGTCCTGAATAACCAGAAACTGCCAGGGCTGCTGATTCCCGGCCGAAGGGGCCTGCATAGCCGCGGCCAGCATCTCTTTTATTTCATCCTGACCTACGGCTTTGTCTGTGTATTTTCTGATACTCCGTCTTTTATTGACAATATCCATAACCATCTCCTGATGTTCTCATTCTATATCAACAACAGCAGATTTGCGATTAACTGGAGCCTAGAAATTGTGCAGAAAGCAGTTCGACCCCCTCAAACACAAGCTCAATTTCTGCACTGCCTATATCATCAATATGAACACCCCCCGATGCAGTTACAACAGTTCCTCTGGAAATACAGATTCTTTCAGCCAGAAACTGGAGGATCTCCCCGTCCTTGTGTCCGGGGAGGTTGATAACGGAACTGGTGGCGCTTATGCTCCCGTCACCCTTCAGACTGGGTCTGGGTGTGGAGATTACCACTCCTCCAACATGGGGGGATTCCCCCCCCGTGAGTACGGCGCAGAAATCCCCCCCCGCCGATGTGACCTCAAGGGTCAGGCTGACCCGGCCCTCAGACCATGTGGATCTGAACATATCGTCTACTCCAGATACGGGGCCGGATCGATATCCAGAAAGGGAGCCCTCACAAATCGCGCCTTCTCCCTGAAGGGAACGGTGCAGTCAAAGATCATCTTGCTGGAGACTCCCCTGTAGGGGATGGCGGGGCTGATTCCGGGCATCTGCGAAGGGTCCAAAGGGTGGCAGCGGACACCGGGGATATTGATAAAATCAACGTCCCCCTGAAACCGGGTGGCCATGGCCCACAGAAGGTCATTGGAGTCGAAGATATCCACATCCTCATCCACCAGGTAGACCGCCTTAAGCTCCGAGAAGGCGGCAAAGGCGATCAGGGCGGCCTGCCTCTGACGTCCCTCGTCGCTCTCGAGCTCCTTGCGGAACTGGAGAACCGCCGTCAGCTTTCCTCCCCCTGACGAGGGAGCATACACATTTCTGACCCGTCCGGGAATGGCCCTTTCGGTCATCTGAAGGATGCTTGCCTCCGTGGGGAGACCAGCCAGATTCACATGTTCCTCGGAGGGGCCTATGGTGGTCTGCATAATCGGATTGATCCTGTGGGTGACGGCCTTGACCTTGAACACCGGCAGGGCCGGATGGGCAGGGCCGTTGTACCCGGGAAACTCGGGCATGGCGAAGCCGGTATTGCTGTTCAGATCCTCCCGGAGCCTCTTATCAGGGAGCAGCTCCCCCTCAATGACGATCTCCGCCCGGGCGATGGACTTGCTGTTCACCGTCAGGGCAGGACAGAGCTCCACACCCCTTCCCCTGAGACCGCCGGCCACGGCCAGCTCATTGAACCCCAGGGGCGTTGTGGGGGGCTCAAAACAGGAGGCGATGTAGACGGCGGGGTCCAGGCCGATATTCACAGTCAGGGGAAGGGCCTCCCCTTTGGCTTCGGCCTTCTGACGGAAGGCGTCGATATGCCTGCCCGGAGTAAACCACATAGTCACCTCATCCCTGGACTGGAGGCACTGCCTGTGGATGGTGACATTGGCCTCCCCGGTTTCGGGGTCCTCGGCATAGAGGAGTCCCATGGTGATATAGGGGCCCGCGTCATCGGGGGTGTTTGTGGGTGCGGGAATCAGCTTTCTGATATCAAAATCGGGATCTTCGGCCCTGTGGACGACCTCCCGGCAGGGAGCGCTCTCACCGGGCACCAGAACGGGATCAATGGTTTTATTCAGGGCCTCGTTCAGATGGAAGCCAAGCTTTTCGGGGGGAGAGTCCAGAAGGTAGCCCACCCGTTCCCTGCTGCCCATAAGACCGATGGCCACACGGGAGCCCGGGAAGCCCTTGATATTATTGAATACCATAGCCGGGCCGGTTTTTGTGGGACGCATTATGGTGCCTCCCCCGCCTATATGTCTGTATACCCCCGAGAGAGCCGCATGGGGCTCAACCTCGCAGTCGGTCTCATGAAACTGACCGTCAATGGTTTTCAGGAAGTCTATGGCAGACCTCAGATCATTAATTTCCATTTTCTTTCCTTCCAGCACTCTCCCGGCAGCCGCTCCCGGAGGGGAATCGGTAAAATGCAGGCGGTTCAAGAGTCTTTACCCCCGGAGATATGCTTTTCTATAAAGCGGAACACCCGCTCCAGGTTCTCCTCTGTTTCAAAGAGCTCTCCTCCGTGTACGGCCCCCTCCAGGATATCCAGCTCCGCTCTATCCTCTCCGCAGAGGGATGTGACCCGCCGGTAAAAGAGTTCTGACAGCTGACAGGGGACCAGAGGATCAAGGCTCCCGTGCTGAAAGAGAAAGGGAGGACAGTTCTCAGTCAGCCATGTTTCGGGATTGGCCTTCTGTACAAGCTGGGGAACCTCCGCAATGGGAGCTCCCAGAAGTCTGGACTCGGGAGATTCCGGGGTTGAGTGGTCAGCTTCACCGGTACCACTCTCCTCCAGAAAGGAATCCATCTTGAGAAAGTCCGTGGGCCCGAACCAGGAGACCACAAGGCCGGGCTCAGCCGACTCTTCGGCATGCCCCATGGAGAGGTCCTCCATCTCCTCCACTCCTGCCGAGGTACCCAGAAGGGAGACCAGATGGGCCCCCGCCGAGTCTCCCCAGGCGGCAACCTTTTCCGGGTTGATCAGATACTTCCCACTGTTCCCCCGGAGCCACCTCAAAGCGGCCTTCACATCGTGAATCTGCGCCGGAAAGAGGGCCTCGCTGGAGAGCCTGTAGTTGACCGATGCAACAGCATATCCCTTTTTGACTCCCTCCAGAGCCGGCTGCAGCTGCACGTCGCTCTTGTCGCACATCATCCAGGCGCCGCCGTGGACAAAGAAGATCAGGGGATATCCCCCTTCAGGGGGTACCGACTTCGGCAGATAGAGGTCCAGTTTCTGGAACTCAGACTGACCTGCGTAGGGAAGGTCTGTCAGGATTCTGCTTATCCCCTCTATTCCGCTGAGGTCGCAGGGAGGGGCGACAAATATTCCGTTGGGCCCGTCGGGGCTGTTGGGATCGGGCATTACAATACTCCTCTTATTTCTTTGCCTTTTTCAGGCCGCTTTTCTGGAACTCGTCGAATCCGACCGCCGCCAGAAGAACAAAACCCTTGACGATGTACTGGGAGTAGGTCCCCATACCGATCAGCTGCATGCCGTTTCCGAGAACCCCCAGGATAAAGGCTCCCGTAACCAGTCCCCAGATCTTACCCTCTCCTCCCTTGAAGGAGATCCCCCCTAAGAAGGCGGCGGTAATACAGGAGAACTCGGTGCCCGGTCCTGTTGAGGAGGATGCAGAACCGGCTCTTCCAAAGAGAACCAGTGCTGCCAGGCCCACATAGAAACCGCAGATTCCGAAGACGATCAGCTTTACTCTGTTGATATTGATCCCCGCCAGTCTTGTGGCCTCATCGTTTCCTCCCAGGGCATACACATAGCGGCCGAAGTAGGTGAAGTTCAGAATAAAACTGGCAATGGCTATACAGATAATCATCAGAATCACGCTGAAGGGGATAACGCCGAACACATAGCCCTGTCCCAGGAATTTAAAGGCGGGAGGCAGGTTCAGAATTACACTCTGTTTGGAGACGATGTAGGAGAGTCCCTGATAGACCGTCATTGTACCCAGAGTGATAATAAGGGGGTGAACCTTGAGCTTGATACTGGCAATGCCGTTAAAGAGCCCACAGAGAACTCCGATACCCAGTCCCGAAGCCATGGCCAGGGGAAGGGGCACGTTGTACCAGCGCGCCAGGGCGGCGGTGGAAACACCCACCAGGGACATCTGAAAACCGATGGAGAGGTCCATCCCTCCCGAGATCATTACAAAGGAGAGTCCGATGGCCGCGATGACCACATAGGACTGCTGGACAAAGATATTGACCAGGTTGGTAAAGGTAAAGAAATAGGGAGAGAGAATTGAAAAGAGTGCAATAATCCCTATAAGAACAAAAAAGATGGCGTATTTTCTGAAGAGTCCCGAAATATCCAACGACGGGGTCTTGCCTACTGCTTCTGTCATATTATCTCCTTCTGCCCGGATACATGGACTGAAGCCAGTTCCAGTACACGATGCTGTGAAAATTCGTTTTTACTTAACTCACCGGTCATCCGGCCTTCGGACAGGACAATGATTCTGTCGGACATTCCCAGGAGCTCCTCCATATCCGATGAGATCATAATAATGGAGTGTCCGTCCTCCACAAGGCTGTTCATCAGCCGGTAGATCTCCTGCTTGGCTCCCACATCGATTCCCCTGGTGGGTTCATCGAAGATAAGAATGGGGGTGTCTGCGGCCAGGGTCTTGGCGATAACAACCTTCTGCTGGTTTCCGCCGCTCAGGTTTTTCACCTTCTGAGCCAGGGAGGGAGTCTTGATCTGAAGACGTTTTTCAAAGTCCAAGGAGATTCTCTTCTCCTGCTTTTTGTTGACAATCAGCCCCGAGGAGATCCTCCGGACCGAGTTGATAACCACGTTCCAGTCGATGGACATTCCCAGGAAACAGCCCTCCTCCTTTCTGTTCTCCGGAATCAGTCCGATTCCGGCACGGATGGCTTCCGAGGGGCTTGTGATGCTGCACACCTCTCCGTTGATTTTTATGGTTCCCGACTCCAGTTTCTCGGCGCCGTAGATAACCTTGGCCAGCTCCGACCGGCCTGCTCCCACAAGCCCCGCAAGTCCAAGGATCTCGCCCTTGTTCAGGGAGAAGGAGATATCATGGTCACCGTTGCCCGTAACCCGGTCAAGTTCAAGAACAACATCCTGTGAGGGCTGGGCTCTCTCGGGAAAAACCTCCGAGAGGGTCCGTCCGACCATCAGGGCGATCAGTTCGTCCTTGTCGGTCTCTTCGGTCTGAAGAGTGGAGATATACTGGCCGTCCCGGAGCACCGAAACACGGTCAGAGATGGTGAAGATCTCCTCCATTCTGTGGGAGATATAGATCACCGTAACATTCTGTTTTTTCAGTTCCTTGATAATCCCGAAGAGTGTATCCACCTCAGTAAGGGTAAGGGGAGCCGTGGGCTCATCCATTATCAGGATTCTTGCATTTTTGGAGACCGCCTTAAGGATCTCTACAATCTGCTGCATCGATGAGGGCAGATCCCGGACAAGAGTTGAGGGATCAATATCCACCTTGAAACGGTCGAAGAGAGCCCGGGCGTCCTTTTTGATCTGTTTCTGGTCCACAAAACGGCCCTTTCTCTCACCAAGAAAGATATTCTCACCCGCCGAGAGGGAGTCCACCAGATTAAACTCCTGATAGATAACCTCCACCCCCGCGTCACGGGACTCTTTCGGAGTAAGGGAGGAGTACTCTTTTCCATCAATGCCGACCAGTCCCGAATCGGGCTGATGTGCCCCGGCTATGGTCTTGATAAGTGTTGATTTTCCGGCCCCGTTCTCTCCTACAATGGCATGGACCTCGCCTTCCGTGAAATCCATGGACACCCTGTCTAGAGCCAGAACTCCCGGATAGGCCTTGGAGATGTCCTTAAGGGACAATATAGTTTTTGACATAATAATTCCCTGATGAAGAGGAGGAGAACTCCCCCTCTTCATTTTAATGATTAGTTGGCAAAGGCCTTCATGATTGTGTCTTCGATAACACTTCCGTATGTGAGATTTCCATCATAGAGATCTTTCAGAAGGGTGTAGGTTGCCAGGTCAAGATCAACCTGCTTTCCTTCAAGCTTGGGACCGACAATCTGCATTGTTCCCCGGAAAACGGCATTGTCAGAGGCTGACTCGTCCATTACTTCCTGAATGGGGTCTGACCAGTCACCGGCAAACACGGCCATCTTTGACTTGTCCAGGCCGGGCTGTCCCATAAGGAACTCATTCACACCCAGGGCGGCGCTGGCGTTATAGCAGAGGACCAGAGAGGCGTCGCTGTTCTGCTGCCACATGGTCTCCATTACTGCAAATCCGTCTTCTGCGGTCTGTGCTTCCTTGGTGGCCACAACAACGTCGGCGTATCCCCAGTCGGAGATCTTGTCGATGATTCCATTGGAGCGGTTCACCATATCCAGTGTGGAGGTGTGCTTGATGACGATAACCTTGGGTTTTTTGGCAAAACCGCCGGTTGTTCCGTCAGCAGAAACTGTGTTCAGGAGCCAGTCGATACCCATTTCCGCAATCTGTTCACCGCAGTTGTACTGGTTCATATTCATCATTACATCATAGACACCTGTGTCGGTACCGGCCACAAGGACCTTGATTCCCTGAGCCTGTGCCTTCTCAATAACTCCCTGCATATTGTTGGGGTCAATGGGCATAATGGCCAGAACCTTTACTCTCATGGCAATGAAGTTCTCAATCTGCTCGATCTGTTTAACTGCGCTGTTTCCAGCATCGGCAATCTGTACCCTGAGACCGTCTGCGGCTCCTTTCTCCTTTACCGCACCGGTCAGCCATCCGAGAAAGGGGTTGGTTGTATCGGGAACACTGTAGCCGATATCAATTGCCGACCCTCCGCCGTCCTGACCGCCGCTTGCAAAAACCATTGAGCCGGCCATTACCAGCATTAGTAAGACTGTCACTGCTTTTTTTCTCATGAAAAACTCCTTTAAATGATAGTTGGAACTCGATGTGACACAATTTACGTGTCACGTGTCACATTCAACTTGACAACAGTATGCAACCGGGTACACAATTCTGTCAAGGAAAAATTACCGGAGGCTTTGTGGCAGAGAAATCAACAGACAAAAAGAGCAGACCGAACCCGACAGCCTCGGATGTGGCCCGCCTGGCGGGAGTGTCCAGAACCCAGGTGTCCTATGTCCTGAACAAAAAGCATCTGGAACATGTGAGTGAAGTCAATAAACAGAAGATACTAGAGGCGGCCAGGGAGCTCGGCTACCAGCCCCACTCCTCGGCCCAGACCCTCAGAAGGGGATACAGCAAGGAGTTCAGCATCTTTTTTCCCGCCCCCTACCCATCCCGGATCAACCGGCTGATCGGAACCATTCACGAAAGCGGTCTGATTCAGGACTTTACACCCATTCAGTACTCCTTCAACTCCTATGAGCACAGCGAACGCCTCTATGAGGCCATGGATACAATGCTCAGGCGGAAACCCTACGGCGTATTCTGCAGTCTTATGGACCTTAAGGATAAGGATCTGGATTATATGATAAACCGGGGGGTCCGGAAACTTCTGATTCTGGATATTGAAGAGCACAAAGAGTTTCCAACCCTCTATCTTCCAGTCAAAGAACTGGCAGCAATGGCTGCTTTACACCTTTCGTCCAGGGGCTACAGGAAGGTTCTTTTCTTAAAACCTTCCGACCCTGTACAGCAGCGGTCATTTCAACTGCGTTATACATCTTTTACAGAAAACTGGCCCTCAGGCAGCTCCCTGGAAATAAGTGTTCAGAACTGGAAGGAGGGCGTATACAGGGCGGATCTGGACTCAGCCAGAGAATTTATCAGCCGCATTCCCGAAGGGAAGGATCGACCGGAAGCCATCTATGCCTTTAATGACGACTATGCCCTTCCACTGCTGACGGCCCTGCGGGAGAAGGGATTGAGGATTCCTGAGGATATCGCAGTCCTGGGCACCGATAATTCAGAGTTCTCCCCCATTTCCTGCCCGAAACTGACAACCATACAGATGGACCAGAAAAGCCTGGGTTACAGGGCTGTGGCCCTGATGAATAATCTTATCTCAGGGGATGAACTGGACGAGGAGTTTATGACACCTCCCCGGCCGGTACTGATTGAGAGGGAGTCAACCTGAGCCCCCTGCATTCTGTAGAGTGAAAAGATTTGCACTCCAATTAATGTCCCGTGCTATTTTTTTCCTGTTTCTCATAATTCCATGCTGGATCAAGCACCGGGAATCCTATAATATCTGCATGCGAATCAATTCAAATTGAACTGCTCTGAGAATAGACAGAATATATGTTCCGGTTCTTTCTCAGATATCACAACTCTCCAGGAGTGAAGCCATGAACGACAGCAGCGGCGCGATGTCCCTGTTTGACCATATTAAAGAGCTGAGACAGCGGATTTTTGTCTCCCTCTTCTTCTTTGCAGCAGCCACTGCGGCATGCCTCTACCTCTATGACTCGATCTTCGCCTTCTTCTTCAGACCCTTTGAGGCCCTGGAAGAGGTACTGGGACAGATGCTCTTTATCAGCTATGTCTATGAGGGATTTCTGATGAAGATCAAGCTCTCCATGATTGCGGGTCTGGTACTCTCCTCTCCGGTCCATATTTTCAATATTCTGGCCTTTATCTTCCCCGCCCTGACACGGAAGGAACGGATAACCATTGCCATCTGCCTTGTCTTTGCGGTGGCTCTCTCATTCTTCGGCTTTATGTACGGATATATCTACATCGTTCCCCTGTCCATCAGCTTTCTCACGGGATCGGGATTTATCCCCGAGGGTGTGGGGATGCTCCTCAATTTTGACAAGAATATCTTCTATGTGCTGCGTTTTCTTATGGGGGGAATCCTTCTCTTTCAGACCCCCATTATCCTTGAGGTTCTGCTGATTATGGACCTTGTAAGCAGAAAGAAGCTGCTCAAGGCAAGCCGTTTTGTTATTCTGGGTACTTTTATCGTATCGGCACTGTTTACACCGCCGGACTTTATCTCCCAGACAGCCATTGCGCTGCCTCTGATACTGCTCTACTTTATCGCCCTTCTTGTTGCGTACATTTTCAAATTCGGAAAGGGGGAATTCGATGTTTAACATTGGAACCGCTGAACTTTTTATTATAGTTATTGTCGCACTCCTGATAGTTAAGCCGGGGGATGTCCCGAAAGTGGCCAGGTCCATCGGGAAATTTCTCGGAACCATCAAGAGCTACAGAGATACCTTTTACAAAGAGATTGATTCAGTAAAGGATCTGGGGTCTCTGGATATAAAAGAGTCTAAAGACAAATCAAAAAAAGAGACTGAAGAAGCTGCGGGTAAAGAGAGTGAAGAAACCGCGGGAAAAGAACCGGAGGAATCCGGTGACCAATCCGGTGACCAGTCCGGTGACCAATCCGGTGACCAGTCCGATAAAGAAAAAACGGAAAGCGAAATGGATTCCGCAAGGAAGCATCTGACACTTTAACCAAATAAGCCACAGAGCTGTTTTATATAAATACCAGGAGGATTCCACAGATGATAGGAACCACAGAAATTGTTGTTATTGCGGCAACAGGCATGGTGCTTTTCGGAGCATCGGCTCTGCCCAAGTTTGCCAGATCTATCGGTCAGGCCAAGAAGGAACTTGAAAAGGGACTGAAAGAGGGAGCTGAAGAAGAAAAGACCACTTCTGAAAAGGAAGAGTCTTAATTTCAGATGCCCGAAAAAACCCTGCCCTGTGAAATATGAAGCTCCTTGTCTTCTTATTGAAGAGAGGAGCTTCATTTTCACAGCCTGACTCCCGATCTTTAAAAATTCAGATTGGACGCTACGTCCACTTCAGCGTCTTCCAGACTTATTTCAATCCGTTCCTTGAACCTCTTGATTGCTTTTGAGGAGATTATCGGACCGAACTCTTTCATTAAATAATCAATTAGAAGGAGTGCTTCTATATTACCGATATCCTCGTCTCTCTCTTCCTCAAAATAGGACTTGATCTTATCTACCAGATAGTCCTTTTCATCCTCCGATAAGAAGATATCTCTGCCTCTTGCCATTAGGGCCTCCTGAATAAAAAACTGCTTTATTAAATCAGAATTCACCGATTGTGACATGAGGGTATTTTGAATAAATTTCAATTATTTTTACTGTTTTTTCCCCTAAGATAGAACTCCCGGTTTTTCATCAATAGCCGGTGAAATGGAAGGGGAAAAATAAATAGAATTAAATGCTGAAAAAAAGGGCTGATGCAGAAAACACGCACCAGCCCCAATGTCGGTCAGCCGCAGGAAGCGGCATCAATATAAGAGTCTAGTAGACCACAACCCTGACCCTGTCGAGGTTGTAGATTCTGGCGAAGGGAGTGTCCACGTCACCTTCTCTCTGGGCTGCCGCCCGGAATGTTACAAAATGGGTTCCAGGCTTATCAAAACGGTATTCACCTTCCGCGCTTACCCTCTGACCGGAACCGTCAGTGACAAGCTCCGCTGCAGTATCGAATCTGCCGCTCCCGTCAAAGTCCCAGGCTCCCTCTACAACTGAACCTGTACCTGAGGGAAGCTCAGCAGAAGCCCTGAAAACAACCGTATCACCGGCCTCCACTTCCACTCTTTTATCACCCGATGCGGTCAGTTCGACAACCGGCTGTATCCCCTTGCGCTCTTCTGCAGAGAGAGGCACAACAACCTGTCCATCCTCCACTCTGTAAGCTGTGCTTACAGGAGGCTCCACACCCTGCTCTACCCAGAGGCTGAGGTCCCGCAGGGCCTGCTGTACGGCGCCGAGGTAGCTGACAACATGGGTCGGACTCTCCTGAACCGGCATATCCCGGTGTACGGCGCGGTCGGTGAACCAGAGACGGAAGCTGTCATCGGTCTTATCTTCCAGATGGGCCTCTACCTGAGAGCGGTAGAAGTCGGCCTGCCAGGGGAAGGCCTCCTGGTCCCAGAGGGAGGAGAGAAGGATCATTTTGCCCTCAAAGATACCCGAGGGAAGATCTCCCGTGGCGGACATGGTAAAGATCGGTCCCAGGACCATGGGGCGCTGAGGATAGGCGGGTGTGCCGTCGCCATTGCGGAACTGGTCCCACACCTTATAGGCGGGACCGGGCACCTGGTGCCTGTGGTAGGTCTGGAGGGCCAGGAAACCGGAGTTGTCCACCATGACCTCGTCTCCCGGCTGAACCGCCGCCAGAACATCGGGACGGGCGGGGCCGAGAAGGACAATCGTGCCGTGAGCAGCCTTGAGCTGCAGCATCTTCCCTTCGGCTTCTCCGGAGCGGATATGCAGGTCACCCCCGAGGAACTGTACCTCCTTCAGCTCATCCTCCAGAACAAAACCCACGGGGAAACCGGAGCCCATATCACTGAGCTTCTTCCAGGCAAGGTCGGCGGTGCCCCGCTCGCTGTCCGAGTCTCCTCCGATCAGCCCCAGGCTGACGGCCTCTTCCGTATAGAGAAGTCTGGCAACCCGGCTGGTCTGCCGGATTCTGTCGGCCTCAAAGGATTCGGGATCATCGGCACCCAGGTATCCGGGAAGGGTCCAGAAGTCTGTAAAGTATGAGGGATCTGCCGCCAGAATGCCGGGATAGAGGGCCTCCATGGCATGAACTCCCATGGTCTCATAGTTATAGAGGGACTGTAGGGGGAATCCCATGGCAGCCGCCTCGGTCAGGGCATCGGCCTCCTCTTCGGTCAGTCCCCCATAGACATCACCGCTGCCCCCGGCGTCCAGGGCATCGGCGATATCGGGAAGCCTGTCCTTAAGGACGCGCATCAGGTGCATTCTCACAGAGAAGACATTGGGAATGGACATGGGAGAGCCTATTACATAGGGAACAGCGCCGTCCCATACGGTGGTATTCTCGAAGCCGCCGACAGTTCTGTAGGCCCCTCCGCTTCCGCCGTAGGCGTATCCGTAGATTCTTCCCCCTCCGTACATATCGGAGGCCACCATTCTGGAAAACTCCGCCGCCGCAGCGTTGGCTCTGTAGGCGCCGTAGGACTGATCCAGCCCCAGACCCAGGTCATGGAGATCGATCACACCGCCGCCGTTGGTTTCAACAAAATAGGCTCCGCTCTCAATGGCAAAGGAGATCCGGTCCTCAGCACCCGAAGCCCCCTGTGAGAGGTTCTCGCTGTCGGGAACGGGAGTTATATACTGGAAGAAGCGTCCCTTCCACTCCCCTTTCTCGGGCAGATAGAAGGAGAACCGGGCCGCAGTGCCTTCAAATCCTCCGTGAATATAGCGGTGTCTTACGGGAGCGTCTCTCCACTCATCAATATCGATGTAGGGGTTCTGAAACAACTCTTCGGTTATGGAATAGACAGGACCCTCATGGTCAGCCGATCTGTCTGCCGGAGTTTCTGAACGAGTGTCAGCCGGCGGGTCCGCCGGAGTACCTTCGCCTGTGGTACAGGAGGCAAAAAGCAGCGCCGCTGCAAAGAATAACAGTGCCTTTTTCATGTAAAAAATCCTTATAGATCTCCCCGAAGAACCGGAAAATGGACCGGTTCTGAAGGCGGAGCTTTTCTTATATGAACATTGTTCATATCATGAGAGCCTTAAAAACTCAAGAGAGGAAAGGCCCGCTGCATTGAATGAATATAATTCTACGACAAATCTATAGAGATTTCTCATTGCCCATAACGGATCGAAAGATAAAAAAAGAGGCTGCCCCCGCAGCGGAGACAGCCTCAAATCTATAAACTTCTAGAAGCTTCTATCAGATTAATCGTTTCTTGTGCTCATAGGCAGTTACAGGTGCTCTATGAGAGGTCATTGCATAGGTAAACTGATCGTTTACAATGTGCAGTGACTTGCCTGAACAGTGCAGGTAGCACTGACCGCAGCTCTGACAGTTGTCAGGGTAGGCAATAACAGATTTATTTGTTTCTTCATCAAATCTGAAAACATCCATGGGACAGACAATAAAGCAGTACCGGCACCCGATGCATGTATCAAGATCGTAACGTCTTACACTCATTTCTTTCTTCCTTTATCCTCTGGATGACTTCTTTTCGTTGGGATCTCCGGGGAACTGCCAGAGATAGCGGGCTGTGTAGGGAGCGTTTACATCACCCTTCCACTCGTCTTTAACTTCGATTCTGGAGATCTGCATCTCACCGTTATCGCCCTTCTGAACACCCATGTAGCAGAGGAAGTTCTTGTCGTCTCTTGCAGGATAGTCGGTTCTGTAGTGGTAACCGCGGCTCTCCTTACGCTCCATGCTGGCTCTGAGCTTCATCTCCGCACAGAGGATCTTGGACTCCATCTCATGGCAGAGTCTGAGCTCGTGTGTGTTGGAGGCAGACAGCTGGGGAAGAACATTGTCACGCATGTACTCGATCTGAGTCAGAGTGCTCTTCAGTGATGTTTCGTCCTTGGCAATGTGAACCCAGTAGGGAGCCATGTATGTCTGGAGGAGGTCTCTTGCCCATGCGGGAGAGAGTCCGCCTTCCTTCTGCATGGGAGCCAGGATCTCATCGGAGTATTTCTTCTTGTTCTCGGAAGAAATTCTGGAGATCATGGTACCCGAAGCGTAACCGGCAGCCTCTTTACCTGTGATCCATCCCTGTGTGGAACAGAAGTTGGAGGTAAAACCTACACCGTTGGCATAGGCGGCACCACCGGCAGCGGAACCGCAGATTCCGTCACCGGAAACGTAGAGACCGGGAATACCGGTGTAACCTGTTGTGTCATCAATACCGCAGAAGATACCCGCACTGAGGTGAGAGGACATACCTACGGCAGCACCGTATACGTCACCCTTGGGCATGGGGTCGTTGTTCTTTCCTGTACGGATATCGGAAGCGATGCCCGACAGAGTAGCTCCCCTTCTTGAGGGTTCTACATTGGTCAGGTCTTCAACCTTGGAACCGTCGCTGACGGCGAGGGGTTTCATTACGGAGTTTACACGTCCGAGAACCAGACCGCGTCCCTTACCGATGGCGTAACCCTTGGCTGTTTCGGGAGTGACGTCTCCACCGCAGAGCCAGATGTTCTCCAGGTAGGTCCAGTTGTTGTTTTCAAAGGCGTTACCTGCCGCATAGGAACAGGTCAGGTGGAAGTCGTCAAACTCTTTTCCGATAATGGGAAGACCGAGTTTGTAACCGATATACTCACCGTCGAATGTGTTACCGCCGACGGGGTAACCGGTGGGCTTATAAGAACCGCCGCCCATGGCCATGATTACACTCTTGGCGTGGAAGGTCATTACGGCACCGCTGGGTACGTGGAAACCCATAGCACCGGATACTTTGCCTTCCTGGGTAACGACCTCTTTGATCATTGTATGGGGAATGTACTCGATATTGTTGTCTTTCAGAACCTTGGAGAATTTGAGTCTTCTGTCGTTTCCGATAAACTTCTGGAAGTATCCCTGGTAGTCTTTGTTCTCAACATAGTCACCGGCGTCTGAAGCTCTGGGGAACTGTGTCAGTACTTCCCAGTCCATAAGACGCTCAAAGGTCTCTTTGGAGTGGTCGATCCATTTCTGGTACCATCCGAGGTTTGTAATGTAGTCACCACCCATCTGTACAGCCTGCTTGTAGGCTTCTTCCTTGTCTCCCAGGTCCTTATCGAACCAGCGGTGTGAGCTGGCAAAGGGAGAGAGACCGGAAAATCCGGGGTATCCCTTGTCTACGAGGATGACCGAAGCTCCGTTCTTCTTGGCTGAAACGGCGGCGTTGAGACCGGCGAATCCGCCACCGATAACGAGGACCTCGCACTCCATCTCTGTCTTTTCGGGTGCGGTGGTCTTTACGGGGATCAGTGGTTCTGAAGCGTCTCTGGCTGCAGCCTCGGTGGGTGCAGTACCGTTTACGCTCTCTTCTGTTCTGGGCTTACAGGAGGTGAGTCCTGAAGCGGCGGCAGCTACGGCAATACCGGCAGCTCCGGTTCCTTTAAGGAAGTTTCTACGGGAAATCCGGTTTTCCTGGATCTCCTGAGAAACCGGAGAGTTCTTCTCCTCTGGTTTACGGGCCATGTAAACTCCTTTCAATCAGTTTTTGATTACTCCAATAGCGCGTGCTATTCGCCGCCATAATAGCGCGTGCTATTTTTTTAGTCAATATCAATAATTTTATATCTATAAAAATAGTTTTTTGATCAACTATGGGACTTTGGTGGGAAACAACAGGATTTAAGACATAAATATTTGATCATATAAATTAAAAAAGTTAGAATCTCCGTGATGAACAAAAAGATTACTGCAGCGGACATTGCCAGGATTGCCGGGGTCTCCAGAAGCACCGTTACCGGTGTTATCAACGACTATCCCTTTATAGCCGAAAAGACCAAGGAGAGAATCCGGGCCATCATCAAGGAGTACGGATATGCTCCAAACATGGCGGCTCAGGCCCTTGCCGGTAAAAAGCAGGAAGTCCTTGGCCACTTTATAATCAAAAAAAAGGGGGTAAAGGGAAAACGACCCTTTATATCCGACCTGATTGCCGAGGTGATCTATGCCGCCAGTGCCCGGGGATTCAATGTTATCACAGACATTATCTCTCCCGATGAGACAGACAAGATTCTCACCCTTCTCCAGAAGTCATCCATAAGGGGGGCCATTATTACCGGAGGGGACAGGGAAACTGATTCTGTAAAAGAACTTATATCCTCCCCCTACCCTCTGGTTTTTATGACAAAACTGAGCCCCGGTGATCTGCCGGAAGATGCGGTTAACAAGCATATCGTCAACTTTAACGACTACCTGGGAGCCTGCTCCGCCGTGGAGCACCTGCTCTCAAAAGGCCACAGGGAGATTCTCCATGTTGCCGGCCCCGTGGACAGAATGTCCAGTTTTGAAAGACAGAGAGGATTCAGGGATACCATGACCGCAGCAGGTTTTCCCGATGAGAGTCTGCAGGTTCTCAAGGGAAGCTTTAACGGGAAAATAGTGGAAAAGAAATTCGTCGAGTATATGGAGTCAGCCTCCCCGAGACCCACCGCCGTATTCGCCGTCTCCGATGCCATTGCTATGGCAGTAGTCAGCGGTGCCAGGTCTCTTAAAATCCGCATCCCCGATGAACTCTCAGTTGTCGGATTCGGTGATTTCCCGTCCATTGAGTATGCCTCACCCGCCCTGACAACCATCAGGAACCAGTCGGGAGCTATTGCCGAACGGGGGATAGAAATTCTTCTTCAAGCCATAGAAAAGAGTGATTTTTCAAATCAGACGGAGCTTCTGCCCACCGAACTGATCTGCCGGGAGAGTGTTGCCGACCTCCGCTGAACCCCATCCGGCAGGGTACAGTAAAATTAAAAAAGCCCCCTATTCAGGAGGCTTTTCTTGTTTAAGTATTAACAGTTATTTTGACTGCTCAAAGAGCCAGTCTCTGATTCCCTCAATGGAGTAGGCATACTGCCATGTATAACGGTGGCTGCCACCTTCAAAGACAGTATAGTTAATCTGAGCATTCTCACTCAGCATATCCTCAACATTCTGCTCCAGAGTACCTGCATCACCCTCGGCGTTCCAGGTAGATTTGGCAAGTGTAGCTCCCATGGAAACCAGAACCTCCGTAATGGCATCCTGACCGGGATTTGCCTTGATATCCCCCTCGGAAACAACGATCCACAGGGGCATATCCGCCATGGGAGCAACCAGAGCGGGGTCCCACTGACAGGCCACAAGCAGAGAAGCTGCAAAGAAACCGGGGTACTTTATATCCATGGCAATTGAGGTCATTCCGCCCATGGACTGTCCGGTGTTGTAGAGGCGGTCGGCGTCAATACTGTACTCATCCATAAGGGACTCGATCAGATTGACCGTCACATCCATATCAACGGAAGTTTCTGAGTTGTCGTCGGCCATAATGGCGTTGTACTGGGGAGCCAGTACAAAACTTTCATGCTTCGCCTGCTCCTCGTCTGAGGCCCACACAAGGGCACCAAGCCCCTGGGTCAGAGTCTCTATATGGTTGTTGCTTACAACACCCGCGTCATGGATAAAGAGAACCAGGGGATAACTCTTTGCAGGATCGTAGTTTTCAGGCACATAGAGGTTGTACATCAGGTCCCTGTCATACTCGTCATCATGGAAAACGAGCTGCTGAAAATCTTCAATATCGGGGCTGACGGTGATATTGCTGACCATCAGGGTATCAGAGCCTGCAGCACTATCTCCCTCAGCAGTGGCGACACTGCCGGTCTGGGCGATTGAGGCGGTCAGGATCACAGGATCAGCGGACTTGTCGGAAACCTGTCCAAGCTGGGGACCGGCAAAACCGGGTTTTCCGTCCTCTTCGGGACCACCGGGGCCCTCACCATTCTCTTCCCGGGGACCACCGCCCATAGAGGCACTCTCCGCATCAATGGAGGTCTCCAGGGTTACGATGACAAAGCGGCCCTCTCCGGCCACCGCCTCAAGAGAGGCTTCACTGCTCACATAAGCCGAGGAGACTGTCCTGTCCTCCACTGTAAAATCAGCAGGAGAGACAGATGCGGCATCCACAGTATCACTGTATTCCATTGCCAGGGCGGCAACCTTCTGGCCGTCACCGATCACCTTGACTATGGCGGTAATATTCATAAGAAGTGGATTCTCGGGAAAACGAAGTGCGGCGACCTTTGCCATTGCATCGGCATCACCAAGGGCTGCACCCTTTGCATACCACTCCAGGGCCGTATCGGTATCTTTATCCACACCCAGTCCCTGTTCATACATATTACCCAGGGCCATCATGGCGGGAAGGCAGATAATGTCTCCCCGGGCGGCGGACTTGATATAGAGGTCATAGGCCTTCTGATAGTCCTGCTCCACTCCCAGTCCCTTCTCATATAGCTGTCCCAGAAGATACTGTCCGGTGATATCACCCTTGTCTGCAGCCAGGGTATAGTAACCGACGGCTTTTTCATAACTGGAATCGACACCCCAGCCGTTCTCATAGATCAGACCGAGGTAGCGGGGAGCCTTCATATCCCCCTCATCGGCGGCCTCTTCAAACCAGAGAAGAGCCTCGGCGTAGTCCTGCTCCGTACCGGTTCCGTTAAGATAGAGGATTCCCAGATTGGTCATCTCTCTTGTATTTCCTGCTTCCGCAGCCTCTTTTACGGTTTCAAAGTTATTCACTGAATCCTCCGACTGCTCCGGAGAACCGGCACATGATACAGCCAGTGCCAGTGTAATCAGTCCAGCGGCAAATAATTTAAGATATTTCATTTTATACCCTCCCGGTATAGTTCGATTTATTAACAGAGCATCTAACGCTCTTTACCGGAAGGTAGAGGGAAAATGTAAATGAATTATAAATGAGTACCCTTAATTGTGTAAACGGAGGTTTTTTATCATCAAAGACCCGATCTGCCTCTTCCTGCCCCATGCCACCTGAAGCAAAAAACAAGAATTACATATTCCCTCTATTCCGATTACATTCCATTTACATTTGCACCCTACTCTCCCGGATATAACAATTAAAACAGGAGAAATATTATGAAAAAAAACAGAGTCAGTTTTCTTCCCGTACTGCTTTTGGCTCTTGCCGGCTGTACGACCACCGGTTCCCCGGAAGATATGACCGAAGAACTGGCCACAGGAGATAACAATATCAGCGGAGAAACGGTTATCACCGTTCCTGAAGAACCCTTCTCACTGGATCTTGCCGCCGCACTGGCCGCAGGAGATTACCAATGGGAGTTTGTAGACAACGGAGATAACGACTACTACAAGCTCTCCGGTGCGGTCTATGCCGGCGCTGCTAATCACTATGAGTGGACAACATCAGGCGGCATGGGCACCCAGGAGAACAGCGGGTACATCCAGACCATGAATATCTTTGTTCCGGCAGCCTATGTGGACGGCCTTGACGACAGGGGATCTCTGATTATCAGCACAAACGATCTGAACGGTTATTCAGCCGATACGGCGCCTGTCATTTACGAGAACAGCAATGCCGGATACCTGACCGGTATGGCCGGTGAGATCTCCAACCACTTCAAGGACAATACAGTCTATCTGAGCGAGGGATTTATCTACGTAAGCGTCGGTTCCAGGGGACGGGACATTGCCGCCTCACCCGCTTCCATCGTCGACCTCAAGGCGGGTATCCGCTACCTGAGAGCCAACAGCAACCTCCTCCCCGGAAGCATGGACAGAATAGTCTCCATCGGAACATCCGGCGGCGGAGCCATGAGCTCACTTGTGGGAGCAACCGGTAATATGGACGAGTACTATCCCTACCTCTATGAGCAGGGAGCCGCCGGTGTTGAAAAACAGGGTGAGAGCTATGTCTCCAACATAAACGACGACGTCTACGCCGCCCAGCTCTACTGCCCCATCGCCGACCTTGAGAACGCCGACCTGGCCTACGCCTGGGGACGCTATGACAGCAACGTTAACGGAGAGGGAGACCGGGCCTACAGCTTTACAGAGTACCAGGAAGTCCTGGAGGAAGATATGGCCCTGGCCTATGTGGACTACTTCAACTCCCTGGAGCTGACAGATGCCGACGGAAACGCCCTGACACTGGAATCAGCCCGGGAAGGCTCCTATTACGATGCAGTTCTGGGAGAGATCAGCAAGGCCCTGAACGCCTATATTGAGGAAGAAGCCTGGAGAACGTACGGTGTCTCCGAATCCTTTGGAGCCCCTCCCGCCTACCCCTATGCGGAGATGACTGAGAGCGAGTGGCTCAAGGCCGCCTACGGCGACTACTCAAGCTGGCTCGTTATGGAGGACAGCACATACAGGGTAACAGACCTGGCCGCCTTCTTTGAGGGAACAAACCTGAACAGAAACAAGGAGATCCCCGGTTTCGACGACCTGAACAGGAGCAAGGAGGGAAATGCCTTCAGCAGCGATCCCGCCTACCACTCACACTTCTCACAGTCCATCTACAATGTGATGGCTGAGAACAACAGCGAGCTTTCTTCACTTGCCGGATATGACTCTTCATACCTTGAAGCATGGGATGAGGCGAACAGCCCCGAAATCATCAACCAGGTCTACCTCTACTCGGCCATGCAGATTCTTGCCAATGAGGATCAGGACTATGATGCAGCTCCCTACTGGAGAATGAGAAACGGTACTGCCGATGAGCATACATCCTTCTCGGTCAACTACAATATCGGTCTGACACTGCAGAAGTATGTTCCCGGTGTAAGCATCGACTATGCCCTGGTGTGGAATATGCCCCACGGTGCCCGTGAAGGGACGACCACCGGAACTTTTTCCGACTGGGTAAACTCAATCTGTAAATAATTTTATCTGATTTGATCTGCCGGCCGGTTTCCCTATGTTTCCCTCTCCCTGAGGTTGGGGGAACCGGCTTTTTATTGCTGCTTCAGAACCACATACTCATTCCATAGCCGAAGCTGAATGTGCCGGAATCACTCTCTTCGGTCTGAGCATCATAGCTGACCCAGGCGGAGCTGGAGAACTGATCAAACTTTCCGAAGGATTTGGAGACTTCCGTACCCACCGCCCAGGCAAGGCCGTCAATCTCGCTGTTGATGCTCAGACCGGCAGAGGCTTTCAGCCATGGGCGGGCAGCCGCAGAGAAGCTGCTGCCCGAAAATACTTAATCAACGCCGACTAAAAACTGCAGAGAAGTCCCCCCTGCCGGCTCAGAGGGAGGCATAGGAGGGACAGAAATCAACTAGATCAGGTTTTTACGGATAAAGTAGCTGGGAGTACAGCTCCAGGCATGGCAGTAGCTGTTCAGCAGATTGCTTCCGTAGGGGGAAAAGGCCTTGTCGAAGGGATTGAACACCTCCCAGAAACAGTCGGCGCCGTCATTGACCATCTCTCCCCAGTATCCGATCATCTGCTCTTTTGCCATATCCTTCAGACCGGCGGTTACCAGAGCGTCAATAAGATGGTGAAAGGTATAGGGGGTACCGGGTCCTACGGCGCCCTCTGTGGTCAGAATACGCTGTATAAGGGCTGCGGCTTCCTCCTGAGGGAGAACTCCTGCCAGCACCATCCAGACCTGGGAGTGCCAGGAAACATTCTTCCCCTCTCCACTGATAAAGAGCTTCTTCCCGCTGTCCCAGAGATGAGTCAGAGCCGCCTCCCGGGTCTTTTCGGTCCATTCTGAGATCCACCGGGCACTGTCCGCCTTATCAAGGGTTTCTGCCATCTCCAGACCCGACTTAAGAGCATAGATCAGAACCGCATGGGCGGGTGTCTGTTTGTTCAGTTCCATGGCCCAGTCGATAAAGCACCACAGGCCGGGATCATCCTTGACGACATTGTTTTCATCCAGACGGGCCACACCAAGTTCAAGCTGTTTTATGGCCACGGGCCAAAGATCTTCCAGGGTTTCCCTGTCGCCGCTGGCTTTGTAGTAGTCCATCAGGGTGGATACAAAGAGAAGTGAGTAATCATAGAGGACTAAATCATCGGCCCTGAGAACGGGTTCCGTAAAGATGCAGGGGCTGACCCAGCCCTCTTCATTTGTCAGTCCCCCGAAAAGATAGAGACAGCGTTTGACCAGATCGCAGTTATTAAAGGTTTCATAGTTGGCGATTGCCTGCAGTCTGAGGTCACCCAGCCAGAGACGTCTATCCCTCTTGGGGCCGTCTTCAAATACATCATGCATGCAGTTCTTAAGGGTATTGATGGATACGGCATCAATCTGTTTCAGTATTTCTGGAACATCTGCTGTCAGAGGCTCCACCTGTGTGCTGTCTGCAGAGGTTTCTGCCGTACAGATCATATGCTTCAGGCTGATAGTCGTATTGGAAGACTGGCAGAGAACCTCGAACTTCACATAGCGGAAGGCGTATCTGCGGGGGAGTTCAAAGACTCCGGGAATAACATCAATATGAAATATCTCCTCCTGAAACCAGGTGGCACTGATCCAGCCCTGATAACCGTCCAGATTTCCTCCCACCTCACAAGGCATCTCACCCAGGGTCACCTTCACCTTTACAGGAGCATCTACCGGCTTCCCGTGACTCATAAGATCCAGGGTGAGCTTTCCCGCATAGTGGTCGCCGAAGTCATAAATAACAGGCTTTCCTGTTTCCAGAATCGAGCCGAAGAGCTCTGAAGACTCAGTATCCACACGCCAGCCCTGCAAGCTCTTTTCATCGGCGCTAACAGTCACCCTGCTTTGGGGGCTGATTTTTTCCTTAAGAAGCTCCGGTTTCAGAGTCTCTGCAATGGACAGATATTTTTCTTTCATAATAATTGCTACCTCAAAAAATACACCCCGACAGAGATCCAGAAATCTCTTCAGGGGCACTAATATTGTAATTGTGCCGGATTGCTGAAGACAAACTATCTCCAACCGGCCAGATTCATATACTTTGCCTGTTTTGCAACATCCAGATCGTACTCCTTTGCTGCGGCCAGGGGGTCCAGCCCCCCCGTCCCGACCCTTAAGCTGATATCAGGCAGTCCGGGACCTTTAACGGGAGCAAGAAACTCAAGGGCCGCCACACTCCTTCCGCTTTCAATATAGGGCATCAGATCCCTTACGGCCTGGTAACGGTTCTCGGGAAGGTCAATATCTTTTACCGCAAAGGGTCCCTGAGGAGAGTGATTCATCATCAATGCCGAAATCCCTTTGGAAGAGAGAAAGAAATCCAGCCACTCCCTGGCCTCCAGAGTATTCAGGCTCTCCCTGTAGACAGAGATACCCACAGGCATCCATAGAGTGGCGCCCTGGTCGGCAGCATCCCTGCCGGGCTGCGGGAAAAAACCGATTTCACTCTCAGCTTCGGGATTCATCTCCGCCAGAAGAGAAAGTCCGAAACTCAGCATGGGAAAATGAACGGCATCACCTCCTGCCAGGAGAGAGAGCCCTTCTTCAAAACTGATATTTTCCGGCTCAGGAGTATAGAACCCCTCGGTGTAGAGATCCCGCAGCTTCTGAAACCCGTCAACAGCTGCAGCGGTTTCTGAGAAACTGATTCTGTTTGCAGAAAAAGCCTCTGCAAAACCGGGATAACTGTTGTGCAGATTGTAATAGTCACCCAGAACAACCATCTGTGCGGTCCAGGAGTCAGCAAAGGGCGTAACAACAGGAATCAACCCCGCATCACTTACAGCCCTGCAGTTGGCTAACAGTTCATCCCATGTCCGGGGAACTTCAAGTCCCAGCTGATCGTATACTCTGTTGTTATAGAACCAGCCCCCGGCCATCATTGTAGATGCGGGAACGGCAAAAACCATATCATTAAGGGATACGGTTTCTTTAAAGGAATCCAGAACTCTGTCCATAAAGGGTTCATGACTGAGGTCCAGAAAATTAGCCGGCAGGTTGAGAGCCCTGAAGAGGGAGCCGGAGTTATAGAAGTTCAAATCAGTCATATTGCGGCTTGAAAGACGGGATTTCAGAAGGTCATCTCCTTCTGCTCCTGCCGGTCTTGTCTCAAACTCGATTTCTATACCGATTGTCTCTCTGGAAATTTCTGAGACCTGCTGATAACCGCTCAGATCCTGCTGATTGTCGATCAGCATTGTCAGGGTGGTGAAACTTTTATCAGGCTCGCTGTTGACTCTGGCAGGACCGATAAAAAAAGTGGACGCAAAAAGCAAAATGATGAAAACAAGCACAGCTAACAGGAACCAGAAAGACTTGCCCATACATACCTCCGGATTCGTCGGACAGCGATGAGACCGAACTTAGCGGCCCCTGTTTATTTCAAAACTTCCTAAATCTATATAAACTCTTAACCTAACGGCAATTATACAGATTCAGAAGCTGCAGCCGGGGAGGCCGCCTTTCTCATAAAAAAAGACCTGATCTGTCCGGCCTTGGCCGAGAATGAGTAGAATCCGATCATAAACATACCCATTATGATCTGCTGCCAGCCACCGGCTCCCAGCCCCAGACAGTCGAGGCCGTAGTTGAAGATCTCCATACCGATGGCGGCGATGATTATACCCAGAGCATCGAAGCTCGCCTTTCCGATAAACATTCCGATAAAAACAGGGACAATAAAGGAGAACAGGATACCCGCAGTGGAGAGGTTCGCCTGGGGAGCAATGGTATTCTGAGATCCGTATACGACAGCTGCCAGACCGATAATGACTCCGCTGAAGATATAGGTTACAAGAACATTTCTCTTCTCATTGATTCCGATATTAACTCCGGCTTCCTGATTGTGAGCCAGGATTTTTGCCTCTCTTCCCGACTTTGTATAGTAAGAAAAGATAATAAAAACAGCATAGGCCAGAATAAAAGGGACAAAGATGCCCGGGAGCCGGCCGAATTTGGTAAGGCTTGTCACAGTCAGAATTTTCAGTCCGTCCGCATCAAAGACCAGATATGTAAAGGCTTCATAGATCAGAGTCATACCGATTGTACAGATAATGATGGGAAGTTTGCCCTTGATGTATACGGTTGCTGTTATTATTGAGAGGACAATACCCACGACAATACTGACTACAATAAAAATAATCGGATTCTGACCGAGAAGGAGTGCGATATTACCACCGAATATGGCTGTCAGCAGGATGGTGGCTCCGCCGGAGAAATCAAAACGACCATGCTTGAACTGAATATAGATTGCCAGAGCAATCATTGATGAAAGAAGACCATCAACCAGAACCTGTCTGACAAGGTTTGGGGAGATAAAATAGTCGATGCCGTTGGCTCTTGTGATAAACAGCATGACAAGAAAGATCATTGCCGGAAAGAGCAGTGATAAAAATGTGTTTTTAATAATTTTTAGAATCAACTTAGTCATTAAGATTTCCCTTTAGCCATAAATCAGCGGACCCGGCCGGTAATTACTCCGGCCGGTTCAATCCGCTGATTAAAAGTATTATTTCAGTACGACTGCCAGATCTTCAACAGACATGGTCTGAACAGTCTTTACAAGACCCTTATAGGTTCCGCCCTCTGATGCGAGGAGAGCCAGAACATCTTTTCCATCAAGGAATGCATCAGCTGCATCACCTGTGTAGTAGAGAGACTTTTCTCTGACAATATCCAGTTTCTCATCGCTTGTGATGATGATCTGAGAGCTGTCTACACGGTCTGCCTCGGCAGGCTGATCTTCAAAATCTACACCGTCGATTTTGTTGAGTAACATAACCAGAGGATAAACAATGGCTTCAACATTGGAGTAAACAAGCTCCTGAATGGTTCCTGTTCCCGCAGTACCGAAGTTGTCCAGAATATCATTTGAGGGGTTGAAGCCGGCAGTATAGAGTTTTACATCTGTTCTGCCTGTTGCAACCTGTACGGGGTAGATAAATTCGGCGCCGTTAACCATTCCGAAGATGGCATCAACATCGGGATGAGCTTCGAAATATGTGGAAGCCAGGGGCTGGAACATCAGTTCTTCTGTGTCCTGAAGAACAATTTTGTCAGCATCGGAAGCAGTTTCATTGAACTTTGCAATGGTTCCACGGAAACTCTGATCCATTTCCTCCTGGTGGGGGAAGGCCCAGACGGGAAACTTTATCAGACCGATATTCTTGTGTCCTGCAACGATAACTCTGTCGGCAACCTCTTTACCCCAGCCATGTCCGAGGTAGCGTCCGTCAACAACAGTTCCCACAAAGTTGGGATGAGACTTGATGCTTTCATAGCTTACATCGTAGTCATTCAGATAACCGGCCACATAGACCTTTGCCTTCTGTGCTTCGGACATAATGGCTTCGGTAGCACTGTCCATTGTCAGGATGATGCCCTCACAACCTGCAGAAATCATCTCCTGAGCTCTGGTCTTGTTTACAGCCTCATCTGTCATAGAGAGGGTAACGTAGACATAGTCGAGATTCAGTTCATCCTTGATGCTTTCAAGAAAGGCCTTTACCGCTGTTACCTGGGGACCGGAATCCTCATAGAGTCCGATACCAATGCGGTGTTTTGCACGTGACTGCTCTGAAGCTGAATCACCCTTCTCTTTCGAACATCCGGTAAAGCCGGCTGCCATAATCAAGCCGGTCAGCAGAATTGCCGCGACCTTAACTATTCCTTTTTTCATACAAGTTGCCTCCAAATTTTTATATGACTCAAAGTCATTTAAGTTTCTTAAATAATTACCTGGGCAGTACGCCGTATTTCTTGCGGCAGGTAAGCAGGGTTACTCCCACAAAGATTACCGCCTTGATCATGTGAATGACTGTTACATCCACACCGGACAGGGTCAGTCCGTTGGACAGAAGCACGTAGGTAAAGGCACCTGTTACCGCGCTTCTCAGTCTGGATGTCATTCCTCCGGAAAGGGGCATTCCTCCCAGGATCAGAGCCAGCATAATATCCATTGCGTATCCGCTTCCCGTTCCCTTACCGGCACTTCCGGTTCTGGCCAGAAGGAAAACCGCTCCGAGAGCTACTGTGAATCCGAAGGCCAGATAGGCGACAACCTTCCAGAAGGTCGTGTTGACACCACAGTGGGATGCGGTTACCTCATTGGCGCCGATGGCCTTCACATATTTACCCAGTTTGGTGTAGTTGAAGAGATAACCGACAATCAGAATCTCAACGGCCAGTACAGTGAAAATCACTTCAGGTCTGAGAAAGGCTTCAAAATTAAAGTTGGCCGAGATCGTATTGACTCCCGTTCTCTCCATCAGAAGGATCTGTACACCTGAAAAAATAAACATCAGAAACAGGGAGGTAACGATTGAGGGAACTCCGAGCCAGACCGCAACGTAGCCATTCATAAAACCGGCAATCAGAGCAATAACAAGAATCACCGCAAAACCGAGAAGAAGGGATCCTGTGGCGTTGATAATCAGAATCATAATAATGGCATAGACACCGAGCTGAGGGCCTACACTCACATCCATATAGCCCATGGAATAGATAAACATGGCACCCAGGGCAATCATGGCATATACCGATGTCGATTCAAGAATCAATCCGATATTATAGGGACTCCAGAGACGGCCTCCGCTGGTAACGGAGAATACCGAGATACAGAGTACAAGCCCGAGATAGGAAACAATATCACCCGAATTCTGTCTAATCCAAAGGAGGGGTGAAAAATTACTTTTAAATATTTTAAATGTTTTAGACACTTCAACTTACTCCATTAAATCATATATTCGATCAGGTCTGATTCTTTCAGATCCGGATGCCGTTCAAAAATCTTCTGAACCTTGTCATCCTTCATGATAAAAATCCTGTCGGACATCCCGATAAGCTCGGGGAGCTCCTCACTGATCATAAGAACGGCCTTACCCTGTTTCTTCATCTCTGCGATAAAGGCGTACATTGACTGCTTCACCCCTACATCCACACCCCTTGTGGGACAGTCCATGACGATCACATCACTGTCATTGGCCGTCCATTTGGCAAAGCTGACCTTCTGCTTGTTTCCTCCCGAAAGAGTGCCCACAAGCTGTTTACCGCTGTAACACTTGATATTCAGAGACTCTATCTCCGCCTCAACCAGTTCCTTCTCTTTAGAAGGGTGAATAAAAGAGAATCTGCTCAGACCATCCAGAGAGGGAAGGGCTATATTGTCCCGGACATCTCCCGAAAGAATCAGGGCCTCAACATCCCGGTCCTTGCTGATATAACCGATACTTCCCCTGATGGCGTCATGGGGACTTTTAATAATCTGTTCATTTCTGATGACTTTTCCGGAAGCAAGCTTTTCCAGACCGAAGGCGGCCCGTCCGATTTCATGCATACCGCTGCCGCTCAGTCCACCGAACCCTATAATCTCACCCTTGTGAAGCTGGAGATTGAAGTTTTTAACACCGCTGACCGAAACATCCTTGAACTCAAGGGCAATTTCCTCTTCGTGGGAACTGTCATAGTCCTCACGGTAGTAGGCATCACCGATATCACGGCCGACCATCAGAAACCTTATCCGTTCGATGGCATCATCCTTTTGAAGATCCTCATAGGAGAGGTGACCGGTAATCTCACCGTCCCGGAGTACCGTAAGATTTGTACAGTGTTCAATAATCTCATCAATATCATGGGAGATAAAAATGACAGCCTTACCCTCTTCTTTCATCTTATGCATGATGGAGTAAAGCATCTTTCTGCCCTCATGGGAGAGAGCCGTTGTTGTTTCATCGATAATAAGAAGTTCAGTACTGCTGCTCAGACTTCTGACAATCTCAACAACCTTTCTGTCTTCAAAGCCGTACTGGTCCACAAGACCGGCGGCGTCTATATGACTGACACCGAAATCCGCCAGTTTTTCCGAGGCTTTCCGGACCATTTTACGGCTGTCAAGAAAACCGTACTTCCTGAATTTTGAAATGTGGCCGGCATAAAGATTCTCCGCTACCGTACATCCGGGTATCGTATTGGCTTCCTGAAGGATCATGCTGACACCGCAGTCAAAAGCGGATGCCATTGAAGAGGGTTCCCAGGGCTGACCCTTGAAAAACATACGTCCCTCTGTGGGCATTTTAACACCGGCAATAATAGAGGTAATTGTTGATTTACCGCTTCCGTTTTCACCGATCAGCCCATGAATCTGGCCTCCCTGGATTTCCAGATCGACACCCTTCAATGCCTGGGTGGCATCAAACCATTTATACATGTTATTTATTTTAAGTAAACTTTTATTTTCCATAGGCTGACCTTATCCTGAATTATCAAAAATTTAGATTATTCAGAGCCGCTCAGCAAGGGATGCAGTTAATGTGAACATGTCGATTTATTAATTTAATTCACCCAAAATCCTGCATTTTATGTATATTGCAATAATTGACATTAAATAATATACATTATAAATCAGAATGTTATCTAAATACTATAATCCTACTGCATAGGGGGAGATTCCAGAATGGCCATACAGCGTCAGGAAGTTATCAATTATTCATCAACAGGCCCGTTGAAACTGTTTATTCACAAGCTGGGAAATGTAACAAAACACTGGCATAAGAACCTGGAAATTCTTATGGTTCTCGACGGCCGGGTCAACGTTTCATCCGAGGGAAGTCTCTACGAACTGGAAAGCGATGATGTTATTGTTATCAGCCCCAATCAGATTCACGAACTGAACTCCGATGGCTGTATTATGCTGGCTGCTCAGATTGACATGACATACCTGGATGACAGTCTTTCAGATTATGACCGTTATCTTTTCAACTGCAGCAGCAGAGAGTGTCCTGAAAAAATGGTACATTTCAACCGGATCAAGGAGCTTCTTGCTCTGATGGTTAAGGCGAATTCATCTGAAACTCCCTCTTTACAGAGCAAGAATCTCTCGTATATATATGGAATTATCTCCATCCTGACCGAGCATTTCCAGACAGAACCCAAACCGGATCAACGGTCAAAAAAAGACCTTCTCAGGCTCAACAGAATCCTGAAATATATCAATAATCACTACACCAGTAATCTCTCACTCAGTGAGCTTGCCGAAATGGAAGGGATTACTGTTCCCTACCTTTCCACCTACTTCAAAAAGTGTATGGGTGTCACCTTTTCAGAGTACAACAACGAGGTAAAGCTTATGAATGCTGTTGAAGATATGCTCAGCAGCAGCGAGCCCATCAGTACCATATCCTCCCGTCACGGGTTCAATGATCCCCACAGCTTTATCCGGTCATTCAAGAAAAGATACAAAACCCTGCCAAGTGCCTACAGAGAAAAGAAGAAGGATGAAATAGAGAAGAAGAAAACCGGCGAAGAGAGCAAGGTAAACTATATCTCAGTCGAACTGAATAACTACCTCCATCTTCTGGGAAAACACCTGCCCTCGGAGAGGAATACAACACCCCGGGAACAAAGCAGATCAAAATCAGTAATCACATTTCCGGAAGTATCCTTCAACAATGTTATAAAACAGAACCGTCATCACTTTAAAAGGGTTATCGGTGTGGGAAAAGCAAAGGATATCCTGCAGTCCAGCATACAGGCAATGATCCGGGATCTCCAGAATTCTATCGGATTCGAGAGCATAAAATTCCATGGGATATTAAGCGATGATATGCATATAATCAGCAGAAACACAAAGGGACTCAGTTTCCACTTCAATCTGATCGATGAGGTGATTGATTTCCTTCTGTCGGTAAAGCTCAAACCGATTATAAACCTCTCTTTTATGCCCGAAGAGCTGGCGCGGGATAAAAATAAAACTGTTTTTACATCAAAATTCATCACCAGTGAACCCGCTGATATAAATGAGTGGAAACTCCTGATCCGTAATCTGATAACCCACCTTATGAAAAGGTATGGTCATAATGAGGTTCTCAGCTGGTCTTTTTCAGTGTGGAATGAACCTGATACGGAACGGACTCTTTTCGGATTCGACAGAGATGAACTATTTTTCGAGTTCTACAGGAACAGCTATGAAGCTGTTAAAGAAATAAACAGCTCCCTCCGCTTCGGAACTCCGTCCCTTCTCCCCCTGACCGATGACAACATAAACTGGCTGGAAAGATTTCTTAAATTCTGCACAGACTCAAACTGCCCTCCCGACTTTGTTGACATTCACTACTACTCGGATATTTTTTATGCCGAAAACAATCACTCGGTCATAGTCAATACGGAGATGAACAACCGCCTGTCCAGAGACCCGGATAACTTTTCAAATTTTATATCCAGTATCCGAAACAGCCTCGAACAGACAGGATACGGCAAGATACCTCTCTACCTGACAGAATGGGGTTTGACAGTATCTCACCGGAACCTTCTGAACGACACATGTTTCAAGTCCTGTTACATAATGAAAAACCTCCTTGAAAACTATGACCGTCTGGACAGTTTCGGTTACTGGTCTCTTACAGATTTAATAGAAGAAAACTCCTTTCCTTCGGAACTTTTTCATGGAGGTATGGGGATTTATACAATGAATGGCATAAGAAAAAGTGTTTTCTACTCCCTCTACTTTGCAAACCGACTGGGAAATAAACTCCTGTACAGCGGGAAAGGTGTCTTTGTGACCAGAAAAGAGGAGTCTGTGGTTCTTATCAGCTACAACTACGAACACTTCAACAATATTTTTTCTGAAGGGGAGCTTTTTGATATGACCGGCACCAACAGGTATACCCCATTTGACCGGAATGAACCTCTTGATTTGACCCTTCCCGTCTCGGATATGAAGTCTCCTGCCTACCGGGTGAGAGAGTACTTTGTCAATCGGTGTAAGGGCAGCAGCTTTGACAGCTGGGCGAATTTCGGCGGTACAGAATTGGCTGCCGAAGATATGTATATTCTGGAAAAAAATTCAGTACCTGGATTTAATCAGTACGAAATGCATGCTCAGGAGGGGAAAATCGTCTATTCGGCGCAGCTGGAACCTCTGGAAATCAGGCTGACCATACTGGACCCCATATAAAAAAAAGAGCACCGGTCCCCAAACCGGTGCTGCAGAAACAAGATGGAGTGAAACAATGTTAAAACTTAACTCTGTTTCGAATATCAAAACAATCTGTCAAAAGCAGTGTATCAGGTGAATACCCCCGTCGAACTTCCTTATGACAAAAAAAGAAACCTCGAAAACTGCGGCCTGCCCAATGACCAGACCGCAGATTATTCAGATTAGAACCACATGCTTATGCCGTATCCAAAGCTGAAAGTTCCTGAATCATCAACGTCTGTATGAGCATCATAGCTGACCCATACAGAGTTGGTGAACTGGTCCCACATACCGAAGGATTTTGTTACTTCTGCACCAACCGCGTAGCCGATTCCATCAATCTCAGAGTTGCTTGTAATACCGCCCTGAAGGCTGAAGCCCACAACGGGAACAGCGGGTGACAGTTTCAGACCGACAGTTGTGGTTGTACCGGGATCAAGCAGAGGAGTATCACCAAGCATACCATGCCAGACAGGTGCTGTATCACCGGCCATAATCAGATTGATCTCTGACTCGATATTGATCACGTCAACAACATTGTATCCCACATTGGCTGATACCCAGTGCTCTTGAAAGAGCATGTCTGTGTCCTCTGGAAAGTTTGCCTCATATTTGAAATCGAGCATCAGGTTGGGTACAGCCTTAATTGATGTGGCAGCCCAGATACCGATATCGTAAATGTATTCAGAACCAAAGAAGTTCTCAACATATCTGGGAGCAACACCAGCGTAGAACATAGCTACTTCTGGAAGATCATACTTTACATTTACGATAAAAGCATCTTTCATAGCGTCATTGAAATCATTGCCGCTCATATCCCCGTAGTTAAGACCGTCTGCTCCGGGAACCTGATAGGTGAGAGCCATGGTCAGTCCACCATAAGAACCTTCTGCAATAAGACCGCTTACTCCGCTGGTGAATACTGTAGAACCTACATTGAAAGATCCTACATCTCCATGGAAGTCATACTTACCCATACCTCTACCGAACTGGTCTCCCAGGTACTTGTCGGGGAGAATACCTGTAATACTGTTGGGAGAGTAGTCGAGTACCTCCATATTCTGACCGGCATAAAGCTTGAAAGCGCCTTCAGTATTGAAATCAGTCCAGAGATGGAAAGACTTGGGTGCCAGTGCATCAATAACAGTACCACTGTCAGTTCCCTGATCCTCTCCCCAGGCTCCAAAGCTCCAGTCTCCAACAGTAATCTCACCACCGTAGGCTCCAAAGTCAGCCTTAACTGTGATCTCTGCATCATTGGAACCGAAACCGGTTACCGCATCGTTATCACCGTTTTTCTGGTAGAAGGTACCCTTTGTCTCAAGCCAACCGCCCACTGTTACTTCGGCAAAAAGACCAGAAGTGAAAGCACTAAGTAGAACTAAAGATACAAACAATTTTTTCATACATTCTCCTTATAAAAATCTTTGTAGATTTCTTTCTATATTTGCATATATCTTAAGATCTGAGTCGTTATGAGATATGTCATGTTTTGATCATATAACAGTCACAATTACACATTTATCAGTAATATTTCCGAATCCATTCATCCGGGCTAACCCCAAACCTTTCTTTAAAGATTTTCTGAAAATAATGAGAACCTGAAAAACCGTTATTTATGGCAATATCTTCTGTATAACGGCCATACCTTGACAGAGAGACAAGGGATTTCTGGAGCCGTATCTCCTGTAAATATTTACTGAAACTTAATCCAATATTTCTCAAAAAGTACCGAGACAGATAATTGGGCACAACACAAAGGTAATCTGCTGCTTCTGCAGCTGTAATCTTTCTGTAAAAACCGTTATCTACATACTCAATAAAATTAAATATTTTATTATTCGAATCAACCATCTGTGCTGTCTTATTCCCTGGAGAGTGAGATCCGGAATTATAGATGAGAGAAAGGAGAAGATATGGGAGATTCTGTCGTTTACCTGATTTCAGGACACGATCAATAATTGACAGTAAAGAATGTCTGCCCTCAATTTCCATAAGCCTGCAGCTTGCAGAAAAGAAATCACCTATATCACATCCTGTAAATGTTTTACTTTCAATATCAATGACGATAGACTGAAATTCATGATCCCTGGAAAGACTTGTAAACCTGAAGAACTGCCTGCTATTCAGAGCAATACCGGATCCTGCAGAAAGATAAAAACGTTCACCGGAAACTTCTATTTCAGCAGAACCACTTTTTAGAAGTAGAAGTTCAATATTCTTTGAAAAATAGAACACTCTTTCGAGTCTTTTATGAATATATAAATCAATAACATTTGATCTAAAACTGGAAGTCACTTCACATTAACCCGGAAAACACTTTCATTAAGCAGATATTCTTCTGCATGCAATCCCCTGAATGGACTCACAGTATTTCTTTTTCCACTCTCCAGGTGAAATCTTAAGAAGAGATTTAAAGGCAGTAATAAAAGAGCGTGAATTTGAAAACCCGACTTCCATTGCAATATCAATTATCCTCAACCCCGAATTCATAAGTAATTCAACAGATTTTTCTACTTTCAAACAGTTCAGATATTCCGTTGGAGTTATTCCGAATGACGAGTGAAACATTCTACATAAATAACTATGACTAACCCCAATATAATCCGAAACATCTCTGATATTTTTTTGAGTATAGTTTTGATTTAAATAGATCAGAGATTTTTCCAGATGAAGTGAATTACAATCGTTTCTCTGAATTCGGTAGAATCTTTTTAAAGGTGTATATTCTACTGAAAAGTTTTCACATAATTTATATACAAGTAAGAAGAAATTTCCTTTAAGATTATTCAGATCGGGAGAAACATTCCGGCATTCAGAATATATGGCTGACAGAATGTCCCTGATTTCACAGTACTTTATTCGATAACAGGGATCATCATTTACTGAATCGATCATAAAGGAATACTCTCCGAACCGGACATTCAGCTCTTCGAGAACATCCTCTTTTCCGGCAAGGCAAAACAAAAAACCCTGTCCACCGGCAGAGGTGATGAGATGGGGTACAAACCGGTCCACCACAGCCATATCACCTTTCTTTAAATACCTGTGCTCCGTTTTTTCAGAGAGAAGATAATCTCCCTCCAGTACATGATAAATTGTAAAGCTGTCATGAGTTTTCAACTCTGGAACCTCATGTACATCAATAATACTGAAGGGAAGATTATCAAGCATCAGTTTATGGCCCCTTTCAGATTCAGCCTTAAGAGATCAGAAACAGTTACTCCCTCAAGTGTCCTGTATTGAACGGTACAATTATCCAGTTTAAGATCCCCCACTCCCACAGCGGTCATCCCGGCAGCAAGGGCGGCTTCGATACCGGCCTGGGCATCCTCAAAAACAATACATGTGTCGGGATTCTGTGACAGTTTTTCCGCTCCCAGAAGGAAAACCTCGGGATCGGGCTTGCTGTTGCTGATATGATTCCCGTCCACAACCGTATCAAAACGGTCAAAGAGGCCAAGCTTCTTCAGTATTGCTGTGGCATTTTTACTTGAAGAACCTATGGCTTTAAGCCAGCCGGCAGACTCTAGAGATCCGAGAAGCTCATTGACTCCCGGAAGAATATCCGAGGGGGTCAGGTTCTCAAGGAGCTCAACATAACGGCCGTTCTTCTCCTCAAGCATCTTGAGAATTTCTTCTTCTGCAAATGAACGGGAGTTGTGAGCCAGAATGATCTCAAGGCTCTCCCGTCTGCTTACACCACGGAGCTTATGATTAAGCTCCCGGTCGAAGGTCATTCCATTCTTTTCGGCGATGGACTTCCATGCCTGATAGTGGTACTCATCGGTGGTTACGATAACACCGTCCAGATCGAAAATTGCTAACATTGTCATACTCCTCTCTCAGTACCGCAGATACTCTTTACCGCAGAAGGGGTCAACGGGACTTGTCCCCTTGAACTCACTCTGACCCAGAACCTTACTCAGGGCAGCATCAATAACTGCATCGCTGTTTGAGTAGCAGTTGATATAGGTTTTCACCATACTGGTATCCAGAAGGTGGTAGGGATTGGCCACACTGATAAAAAGGGTGTCCACCTCTTCCGCAAACCAGGGAAGGTTGTTCCCCAGACCGTAGGAGGTATGCCAGTTTATTCTGTTTGTAGTCTTGTTGCTGGCATTCTCGATATTGCCGATATAGAGAACCAGATCATATTTGGACCTGAACTCCTCTACACCTTCGAGCTTGAAGGACGCGTCAAATACAAAGTTTTCCTTCTCATAGAGATGAACCTCAAAGCCTTCGGCTGTCAGGCGGGAGCTGAAACTATCCAGAACCCTTTCATTTGACTGGCAGTCACCGAGAATCTGAACCAGAACTCTCTTGTGCTTCTCACTGTCCAGGGGAAGAAGGTTCTGTGTATCCTTGACCAGGGTAACACCCTTGTCGGCGGCTTTGACTGCCCAATTTTTATGGGTTTCACAGCCTACCTTCTCCAGACTGTCCGGGGAGGGAAGCAGAGTATTTTCTTTCTGTTTTATATGAAGTTTCAAGGCAGCCTTCATGGCCAGGATTCTGGTAACAGCCTCATTAAGTCTCCTTTCCGAAAGAAGGCCTGACTCGAGTCCCTGCTTCATATAGACAAAATCTTCCTGAAGAACCTTGTTGAAAAGGAACATATCACAACCGTATTCGATGGAGAGGGGAACGGCTTTTGAACGCTCCATTCCTGCACAGAATCCGACCATGGCCGTTGAGTCGGTGATAACCATTCCATTGAAGCCCATCTGCTCTCTCAGAAGATCCTGCAGGATCTCTTTGGAGATAGAAGCGGGAACAAGCTTATCAGCAGAACCGGGATTGAATTTCTTCTGATAGGAAGGAAGGGCAATATGCCCGATCATCACGCTCAGGGCACCCTTGTCAATGAGCCCCTTGAAAACCCTGCCGAATGTACTGTCCCACTCCTGGCAGCTCAGACTGTTTACAGAGATCTGAAGGTGCTGGTCGGTTTCATCCACGCCGTCACCGGGAAAGTGTTTTACTGAGGTAGCCATTCCCCTGCTCTGTGCGGCCTTCATATACTCCAAAGCACAGGACAGAACCACATCGGCATCGCTGCCGTAGGTCCGGACATTGGTGATGGGATTGTGGAACTCCATATCAATATCCGCTACAGGAGCAAAGGAGTAGTTACATCCAACTGAGAGCCCCTCCACTGCGCAGACCTCGCCGAGTTTTCCAGCCTCTTTTTCATCACCAGAGGCGGCAAGCATCATCTGCTTTCCATAAAAGGTTCCATCTGTACAGATACCGGTTCCGCCGTCTTCCAGATTGGCCGCCAGAAGAAGGGGGACCTCAGAGTTCTCCTGAAGAAACTTGTGAGTATCGTACATTTCCTGTTTGGGACCGGGGCGGAAAAGAACTCCTCCGGGCTTTACTCCAAGGAGTCCATATCTGAGGTAGTCCTGATTTGTCGTATATCCGATGGGAAAGAAAAGCTGACCGATTTTTTCGTCTGTGCTCATCTTCTCCCGTGTTTCTTCAACCCATTTTATATCTTCATCATCAAGAAAGAAGGGATTGCTCTTTAGATCAATACTCATTACAACTCCGATTCAATTATGTCACTTATATGACATTTTATACCCTTAACAAATCAGTCTGTCAAACATTTTTTCATGCTATGTGACATTTCCTGGTCAATTAATCGAGGAATTCAAGACTATTAGTCGTATTCTCCAACTTTTTTCGGAAGATGTTTCTGATAAAACGGGGCATTGATGCTATTATCAGGTGGATAATATTGTCTTTAGCGTGAAATTATTCCGGGTTATGATTTACAAAATCATCTTTTACTCTGTAATATAGTGAGAGGAGCCGAAATGAATCATCTATCATCAATATACAATGAGAGCCGAACCAAGCAGAACACAAGACAGATCATTCTAAAAACGGCCCTGAAAATGTTCAAAGCCA
Organism: Spirochaeta sp. UBA5339; assembly: GCA_002408085.1. GTDB lineage: Bacteria > Spirochaetota > Spirochaetia > DSM-2461 > DSM-2461 > Oceanispirochaeta. The sequence goes on along the minus strand of DHQL01000009.1, from coordinate 72,542 downwards.
ACGAAATAGCGAACACTTCAATGCAGGATATTGCACAGGAATCGGAGATTACCGTAAGGAACCTCTACAGATACTACCCCAGCAAGGAACTGCTTGCCATTGATGTTGCCTATTACTACTTTACAGAAGTAGTGTCTCAAGAACACATCCCCGCAGCTCTCAGGGAAACGGGAATAGAGTCACTTGAAGAGATTCTCAGAAATTATCCGGGGATACCAGCCGACCGGAAACATTATGACAGCGACTCATTTCGGTTTCTTACTCATCTGGACTTTTTCCTGGCTGCCCTTGATGAGTCAGATCCCGTATTTATCCGGTATACCAGAGAGTATGTGCCTACTTTTTTTACTAAGCTGAACAATATGCTTGCTCTTGCACTGACACAGGGGATAACCGACGGCACAATTAAAATTGATTTTGATGAGATTGAACACTATATAGAGTATATCACCCAGACGACCCTGTCAGTTTTGATGCGAATCAGTATTAAAGAGAAAGAGCGTCCCCGGACCAATATTAGTCTCTATCATCTTCATATAGATATGATTATTCATTATCTGAAAACCAGGTCAAAAGACAGATCTTCAGACTGAAAGTAGCTGTCTCCTGCAGTCAGACATTGCAGACAGGCAGAGATAACCAGATAGAGAGTCCTTTTCCCGAAGCCCCCTGCTCCGCTCCGATCTCACCTCCGGAGAGTTCAATGATCTTCCTGCATATGGACAGGCCCAGCCCGCGGCCTCCGGTGCTTCTGGTCCGGGAGGAGTCGACCCGATAGAAGCGGTCAAAGATCCTGTTCAGATCCTCTTCAGGGACACCGGGGCCCTCATCGGTGATTCGCAGCCTGATCATTTGAGGCTGTGTACCGGCGGCAGGAAGAAGCTCTGATTCGATGCCTACAGTTGTCCCCTCTCCCGCATACTTCAGGGTGTTACCTAGTATGTTCCGAAGGACCTGCCTCAGCTTGTCCTCTTCCGCAAGAACAGTGACCTTATCCAGAGACTTTATATCAAGGGCCATATTTTTATCACTGAACAGGGGCTGCATATCACTACAGCTCCCCTCCACCAGATCGGAAAAGGGAATAAGTTCAGGCTGATGCTCCACAAGCCCGGCATCCATATCGCTGATGGACCGGAGATCTGCAATAAGACCGGTCAGTATCTTTGTCTCCCTGTGCATGCTCTCCAGGCGGCTCTCATCAAGGGTATAGACCCCTTCCATTATCATCTCCAGATTTGCCTGAATAATGCTGACAGGGGTACGCAGCTCATGGGAGATATCGGCCAGCAGGTTCTGTCTGGCCTCCTCTGTAACCTTCAGTTTATCGGCCATCAGATTGAAATTACCCGCAAAGCGGCCGATCTCATCCCGGCGGTCTATGCTGACCCGTGCTGTTCTATCTCCTTCGGCAATGGCCTTAACCGCCCTGTCCAGAGAAGATAAGGGCTTAATAATGCGGGAGGCAAAGATGGACCCCAGGATCAGGGCGACAATAAAACCGGATAGTACCGAGAGGGTCAGAGAGATTCTGAAAGAAGAGAGAAACTCCGTTTCCTGTGGATTGTATCTGCGGAAGATCATGGATTTGAAAAAGACATAGCCTACGGTCTCCCCTTCAAGGACAACTGCCTCTCCATCCTCTGTTTCAAGAAACTTGGGAGAATCCCCATCCTCCCCTGTGGGATCAATGCCGCTGTAGACAACATTCCCATCGGGGTCGGTCAGAACAAGAGGTATTCCGTCACGGTCATGGTGCCTCTCATCACGGGGAACGGGAATGCGGCTCAGCTGCTCAGCACTGTCTGAAACATGGTCCCAGCTTCCTTCACCGGCATAATATGAGGCAAGGGTCCTGGCATAGGTCCGGGCCGTCTCCAGGTCGTTCTCCTTGACCAGATTGTCAAAGCTGCTTTTTGAGCCGATCAGAACCGAGAGATAGGTGATACCGCCGCTGAAAAGGATTACAGCCAGCAGTCCGGCGATCAGCTCATACCGGAGACTTCCGGATATTTTTCTTCTGCCTCTCATTCCTGCACCTTGTATCCGATGCCCCAGACGGTCAGAAGGATCTCCGGTTTGGAGGGGTCTTTCTCCAGGGCCTTTCTGAGATTCTTGACCTGAACATCAATGGTTCTCTCATAGCCCTCATACTCATAACCGCTGAGAGTCTCAATCAGTTCGGACCGGGAGAACACCTTTCCCGGTGTGGAGATAAGAAGACGAAGGAGGTCAAACTGGGCGGTGGTTAGCTTGACCTCCTTCCCGTCCTTCATTACCTTACGCTTCGAAAGGTCCATCTCAACTTCCTTGTGGGATATCAGTTCCCCTGTCTCGGGCTCAGACTTCGGGGCGCAGCGCCTTAATACGGCCCTGACCTGGGCACCCAGTTCCCGGATGCTGAAGGGTTTGGTCATATAGGCATCGGCGCCGATTTCAAGTCCCAGAACCTTGTCGGCCTCCGAGTCTCTTGCGGTAAGCATAATAATGGGGAGATCGCTCTTCTCCCGAAGGCGCCTTGCCACCTCTACACCATCCAGTCCCGGTATCATCAGGTCCAGTATAAGAAGGTTAAAGTCTCCGGGATCATGATCCCTAAGGGCCTCCCGGCCGTTAAAGCACTGAACCGTGGTATATCCCAGGGAGCTCAGATAATCGCTGACGATATCATTGATCTCTTTCTCGTCTTCTACAATCAGTATTTTTTCCATCTTCACTCCCCTACCCTATTATTATCAGACAGCTCCGCAGAGGCCGCAAGCGATACAGACCGCACAGCCGCCGGATACCGGGGCTCCGCTGTCAGCCTGATCGGCTCCTGAAACAGTATCTGCATCCTCAACCTGAGCCGAATCGGGCTTGCCTCCGTGATAGCTTCCTCCCTTGGAGGGCATTACCGAAGCGGCAAGGCCGACACTTCCCGCAAAGATCATGGCGGCTGCCACAGGGACGGCAACCTGATTAACATCAACCTTTGCAACGGGAGCTGAGAGGGCTCCCTCTTTGGGGCAGACATTTACGCACTCCCGGCATCCGAAGCACTCGGCACTGTTAACCACTTCCAGATTGGCCACATCGATATCGGCAGGGCAGGCCTTTGAACAGAGGTTGCATCCCACACAGGTATCCACATCCCGTCTGATCTTATTGGGGCTGATCTTGGAAAGAAGACCGTACCAGGCTCCGGCGGGACAGATGTACTTGCAGAATCCCCGTCCCATAAAGAATGCGAACACAAGGATTCCTATAAGAAAAAGAAAGGACGAGGGGTTTCTCTGAAACTGCTCGGTTATGGGATTACCTGAAAAGAGTCCCATCATAACGATAAAGGGATCACCCTTGATCATCCAGTGGCCGCCGATGGTTCCTCCCAGAATAATAAAAAGAGCCAGAACAACATACTTACCCCAGCGCAGAACGGCATCGAGCTTCCCCGGCATCTTTGCATCTCTTATCTTTGCGGGGAGCACCTTCTTACCGATGTTCTCGGAGAGCTCCTGCAGGGCTCCCAGGGGACAGATATAGGCACAGTAGGCTCTTCTGAAGATAATTGAAACCACGGACATAATCAGGAAGGTCAGAACCATGCCTGAAAAGAGACCGGCAATGGTGAAACCGGTGCGGAAGATTCCTGCAAAGAACATCTCGAATCCGCCGATGGGGCAGACCGCATGTACGGAAATAAAACCTGAAAAGAATAAGAAGAAGACCGTGCTCATGGCAAGAACGGCCCAGCGGGTGTAACGGGCCGCTTTCTGATGTGTAATTTTCATTTAATGACTCCTTGGGTCTAAAACAGTTATGAACACACTCTAGAAGCCATTTGTAAACCGAATGTAAATGAAAATGGGGGAAAATATATTTTAAATCAGTGATACCTTAAGGTCTTTCCCCAAAGCTTTTGCTATCTTCTGTTTATCATTACAGTTTTCTGTGAAGCTGATGCCCGCCGAATTCATTTCTTTGAGCCGCGACAACTCTGTCGGAGAACTTTCCGGAATCCCGGGATGAATTTCTGACGAATAGAGAGCTGCTGATAACAGGAGTGGAAACCTGAAGCCTCAAGGCCTCTTCAACGGTCCATTGTCCCTCCCCCATGGAATCGACCCTCGGCAGAACACTCTCCAGTTTATCTCCATTATTCTCAAAAGCCTGTTTTGTAATCTGCATCAGATAACCGCTTATTATTGAGCCATGATTCCACACATCAGTAAGGGATGCAAAATCAATATCAAATTCAGACTTATTGATTATTTCGAGTCCCTCGGCAATGGCCTGCATCATGCCGTATTCAATTCCGTTATGCACCATTTTCATATAGTGCCCGGAACCTACTCTACCGCAGTGAAGATATCCCCTTTCGACATTTATCCGTTTCAACAGGGGGTCAAGAATTTCAATGGCCGTTTTCGCTCCTCCAACCATCATGCATGTGCCGTGCCTGGCCCCTTCTGTTCCTCCGGAAGTACCGGCGTCTACAAGATAGATTCCTTTTTCTTCCAGTAATTTACCCCGTCTGAGTGTATCTGAATAACGGGAATTGCCTCCATCCACAACAATATCACCGGCATCCAGCAATGGAATCAACTCGGCAATAACAGACTCCGCAGCCTCACCGGCGGGAACCATCATCCAGACAATCCTTGGAGCTTTCAGGTGTTTCAGCAGTTCAGGTATCGAAGTGAATCCTCTGAGCCCTTCTCCTGCTGCCCGCTTTACAGCCTCCTCCGATTGATCATAGACAGCTACTTCAATCCCCTGATCCATCATATTAAGGGCAAGATTAAAGCCCATTTTTCCCGTTCCTATTAATCCAATTTGCATATTCTGTGCCTCGTGAATGAGATTTTTTTTGTATTATTTTCGGGTGAAGTTGCGGAGAATGGTATCCACCTTCTCTTCCGGACTCAGAGTGATATCCACTACCAGAGCCCCCACAGGCTCTTCAAGCAGGGCGAACTGACTCTTCAGCATATTCTCTTTGAAAAAATGTCCTTTTCTCTGCTTCATTCTGTCCAGAATGGTATCGAAATCCCCTTTCAGATAGATCCAGCAAAGCTCCCGATCCAGCCCTTCCGACAGAATCCGCCGGTAGGATTCCTTCAGGGCGGAACAGGAGAAAACTGCCGTCTCCCCTGCCCCCTGAGTCCACAGGACCTCCTGCCGGATATTCTCCAGCCAGGGAAGCCTGTCGGCGTCGCTCAGGGCCGTACCGATGCTCATCTTCCGAATATTCTCTTCGGGGTGAAAACTGTCGGCATCCTGGTAGGGGGCGTCCAGCCGGGCGGCCAGAAGCTCCCCCAGGGTTGTCTTACCGCTGCCGCTGACCCCCATAATCATATAGACCATCTTCAGCTTTTCCTGATCCTGTCGATAATTTCCTGATACCTGGCACCGTCTTCAAAGCTTTGATAGGGCTCCACCTTTTCACCGGACAGATCCTTCACAAAGAGTGTGGCCAGGTGGGTCCAGTTTCTCTGGGTATCATCCTCAATATCCGGAAGTGATGCCGTAATATCCGCAGGGGTCTCCTGAAGAGTCCACTCCCCCTTCTTTCTGTCCCAGAGGTATAGAGGCCCCTTACCATAGTGACCCTTAATATAGATGGCCCCTTCGCTGCCGTAGAACACCAGATGGTCATCGGTAAACCGGGGAACAAGCCCACCGTGCCTGAACAGTACGGACACGGGTGCCGCAGCGGGATAGTCGCTCTCGAGCCGGGCCATAACCGTATAGGACCACTCAGCATCCACGTCGGCCCACTCCAGGGAGGGATCATTCAGGTCATCGGGGATGAAGTTCCGGCGCTCTGTAAAGTTATGGACACCCTTCACAACGGGAGCCTTTTTCATGTCGTAACGGGTTTCTCCATCGATGGAGACAATTTTATCTCCCAATACATAGGTCATGATGGACAACAGATGGGTGAAGTTATTGTTCAGCCTTCCCCCGCCCTGGTCTATCCTGTGGGACCAGCCGAAGGGTATGTCCGGGTTCAAATTGAAGTGGGAGATACTCTCTGCCTCCCTGGGCTCTCCAATGGCGCCGGATGCAACAAGCCGTTTTGCATGGATCACATCGGCCATGTAGCGGTAGGAGGCGGCATAGGCTGTCTTAACACCCATTTCAATAGACTTCTCATACATCAGTCTGGCTCTCTCACCGCTTTCGGCCAGAGGCTTGTCGCAGAAGACGGCACACCCTGCCTCCATGGCATCCATGGCGCCTTCAAAATGAGCTCCTCCGGGGGTTCCGATGGCAGCAATATCCGGGCGGCACTCCCTGAGGGCCTCCTTCCAGTCGGAGCCGTACCAGGGAATATCCATTTCTGCTGCAACCTTCTTCACCACTTCGGGTGTTCGGCCCACGATACCCACAACCTCTGCTCCCGCATCACGGAAGGCCTTTGCGTGTCCCTGACCGGCAAAGCCGGTTCCCAGTATGAGTACTTTCTTTCTCTCAGACATTAATAATTCCTTATTTAAAAATTGGTATCAGCCCTTTACGGCCCCGGCGGTTACTCCCTGAACGAAGTGCTTCTGAAGCAGCAGATACACGATCATAACCGGCAGGGTCAGAATCATGATTCCCGCAAAGAGCTTACCGAAAGCGGTTGTTTCCTCACCCATAAAGGAGAGAAGTCCCACAGGCAGGGTCTTCTTGCTCTGGGAGCTCAGGAAGATAAGGGGAAACCAGAAGTTGTTCCAGACAAATACAAGGTTGAAGATGGCCACCGCCGATATGGATGACTTGCACAAGGGCAGTATGATTCTGGTAAACAGGGAGAAGGAGTTGGCACCGTCGATGGTGGCAGCCTCCTCCAGTTCAACGGGAATTCCCTCGATAAACCCCGTTACAATAAAGGTGGCAAAGGCGATACGGAAGGCGATAAAGATCAGCACGACTCCGATCATAGAGTTATAAAGCCCCATATCCTTTACCAGGACAAACAGGGGCATAAGACTCACCTGTACGGGAACGGTTATTCCGATGATAAACAGCACATTGATCAGCTTCTTTCCTATCAGATCCCTCCGGCTGAGGGCAAAGGCCGACAGGGTGGCAAAGACCAGGATAAAACCGACGGAGGCGGCGGTGATAACAATACTGTTCATATAGTACATATGAAATTTTCCATTGATCCAGGCATCCGCATAGTTTACGAACTGAAAGGCTTTGGGAAGGCCGAAGAGGTTTACATAGATCTCCGTATCCCGCTTCAGGGAGTTGATAAAAACAAGCCAGACCGGAAAGAGGAAAACCATGGCTACAAGGGTGAGGGCTGAGTATTTGCCCAGATATTTTGCTCTTTTTGATGCAATATAGTTCATTACTGACCTCCGTCCTTTTCACGCAGGAATATCTTCTGAATGGCCGATGTGAGCACCACAACTATCAGCAGGATTACGGCAATGGCGTTTGAGAAGCCGACCTTTCTGAATGTAAAACCCTGGCGGAACAGGAGTGTGGTTAAAACCTCTGTTGTACCGAAGGCGGAGCCTCCCTCTGTCATGATAAAAATGAGGTCAAAGGATCTCATTCCGAAGATCAGGACCAGAACCATAACTATTGAGGCAACCCTTCTGAGAAGGGGCAGAGTGATATGCCATACGGTCTGCAGACTGTCGGCACCTTCTATGGAAGCGGCTTCATAGAGCTCCTCGGGAATCTCCTGAAGGCCGGCGATATACAAAATCATACTGAATCCCATATTCTGCCACACATGAACCAGGGCAACACAGAACAGAGCGGTTCTGGGATCAGCCAGCCAGGCGGTAGTCAGAGCATCAAGACCGATGGAGCGCAGGAATGTATTGAGCACTCCGAAGTTTGGATTATAGACTCCCAGAGTCCACATGGAACCTATAGCAACGGTTGCCAGTACACCGGGAAGATAGAATACGGTTCGGAAAACATTATTAATCTTACTGGGCTTGTGAATCAGAAGTGCCACGATCAGTCCCATCAGGTTTGAACCGATCATCAGAATAATCGTATAGGCAAAGGTATTCTTCAGAGCCGTGTAAAAGATTGTATTTTTTGTAAAAAGGTCTATATAGTTTTTCAGTCCCACAAACTCCATCTCAGGAGCCATTCCATCCCATTTAAAGAAACTCCAGATCAGAGCCGAAGCGTTGGGATAGAGAAAGAAAAGAAAATAAAGGGTCAGGGGAAGGAGCAGAAAAGAGTAGTACGCAGCATTTCTTTTCAATAGTGCCTTCATTGCTGGTTTCATTAAATTTCTCCTTGGAAGATTCCGCTCCCTGAAGAAGAGAGCGGAATCTGATCAATCAGAATCAGCGTTCGATTCCGTCAATCCTTGTCTGCATTTCTGCAATAACAGTATCTGTATCCAGACCTACTGCAACCTTGGTGAAGGTTTCATAGAGGGTCTGCTGAACTTCGTTATTGGTATTGGACAGATTGGGTCCCAGAACACCTTCTGTGGATTCAAGGAACTCTGTCACCATTCTTGTTACGGGAGACTCAACGGGAGTACCGATAACAGTGGGAACCATATTGGCGTACTCCGCGTAGATGGCCTGCATTTCCTTTGTCATCATATGGTCGTAGAACTTGAGGGCAGCCTCGATATTCTTGGACTGGGGAAAGATCAGGTGTGCCTGGTTGGGATGTACAATATGGATTTTTCTGTCGGGATCGCCCTTGTAGGGAAGTCCGAACATACCGAATTCGGGAGCTCCTTCAATGTCGGCAATGGTACTGGTTCTCCAGGCTCCTTCGATATCCATGGCGGCCTGGCCCTGGGCAAAGAGAGAAGCGGCACCGTGTTTATCAACTCCTTCAACACCACGTACATAGTAGCCCTTGTCAAAGAGCATTTCGATATCCTTCATAATGGAGGCAAAGGGTTCATCGGCCAGAGTCATATCTCCGGTGTTGATTGCCTGCCAGTGAGAGGGAGACTCTTCGGGCATCCAGTGACCGGCCATCATCTTATAGTGATTCTGGGCGATATAGGGCTGGGAGAGACCGGCAACAAGGGGAGTCACACCATTGGACTTGAGAGTTTCGCAGATGGCGATAAACTCATCCCAGGTGGAGGGAACTTCCAGATTATACTCTCTGAAAATCTCCTTGTTATAGAAAACACACATAGTACTTGTAGACTGTGAAACACCATAGGTGATTCCGTCATAGGTAGCGGCAGCCTTAGCTCCGGGCATAACACGGTCGATAAAGGGCTGATCGCTGATATCCAGAGCAAAGTTGGACTGTACATAGGCAGCAAGCTGTCCGCCGGGCTGAGCCGCATACATATCCAGCTCTCCCCCCATACCTCTTGTGGTTACGATTCCGTCATAGGTTGTTCCACCGGAAAAGTACTCCACATTGACCTTGATATCAGGGTTGGCCTCTTCAAATGCCTCGATAATCATATCGTAGGCCTGAGAGTCATCACCACGCCATGTAATAAATGAAAGAGTAGTCTGTTTGGGACCGGACTCCTGCTGTCCATTGGCACTTACACTGAAAACAGTTGTAAAGGTCAGTACCGCTGCGATTAATGCGGTGGTTAAAATCCGATTTTTCTTCATAAAATTCCTCCTATTTTGAAACTGCCCGGGCGGGCAGTCCATTTACACTTTTAGCGGGTTCTACCCTTACCCCACATATCAATATCACTGCCGAGCCGGTTCTTCACCTCATCGGTGGCTCTGGTCAGGGCATCGAGGATGGAAGAGTCCAGGTCCACATCCATCAGCTTCTTGAGGCCTCTGCTCTGTTCGGCGTTTCTGGTTCCCACAATGACGCCTCCCACGGCCCTGCGGGATTTCAGCCAGCCCACCGCCAGTTCTTCCATGGCATATCCGCTCTCTTCAGTGATCTTCCAGATCTCATCCAGTGCCTTCTGGCCGGCCTCTTCTGCTCCATCCTTTGTATGAACGCACTCACCCCATTTTTTATGGTCGAAAAGGGTTGTTCTGGCCCGGTTTACGGGAAAATCAGCCAGGGAGCGGTACTTCCCGGCCAGCAGTCCCTGCATCAGGGAGGAGTAGCACATGATGGGAATATTCTTCTCTTCACACACAGGCTGTACATCAAACTCAATGGCCCTGTGGAACAGGTGGTAGGGAAGCTGGTCGGTGACAACATCACCCAGCTCCAGGGCCTCTGGAAGATCAAGCTTTCCGAAGTTTGAAACGCCGTAATAGCGGATCTTTCCCTGGTCCTGAAGTTTTTTCACAGCTTCCATGCTCTCAGCCAGGGGAACCTCCCTGTTGGGCCAGTGGAGAAGGTAGATGTCTATGTAGTCGGTCTTAAGGTTTTTGAGGCTTCTCTCACAGGCTTCCATAATGTCCGAGGCTCCCAGATGCTCCTTGTTCACCTTTGAAGAGATGACAATATCCTTTCTCCTGTCACCCAAAGCCTTTGCCAGAAGCTGCTCCGAGTATCCGGCGCCATAGGCCTCTGCTGTATCAAAAAAGTTCAGACCCGCATCAAAGGCTCCTCTGAGGGCCTCAATGGAATCCTTTTCCTCCTGGGCTCCGAAGGCTCCGGCTCCCCCCATGCATCCGTAGACGATGGGGCTGGTCATTAGATCTGTTTTTCCAAATTTCTTTCTCATTTCTCTTCCTTTTGCCTACCAGCTCCAGAGGGTTCCGTCTTCAAGTCTGCTTACAGGCAGATAGGAGCGCTTATAGGGGTAACGGGCTGCCGCATCTTCGTCAAAATCCACACCCAGGCCGGGTGCGTCACCGACATAAACCATACCGTCACGAAGCTGAAGGTCATATTTAAAAACTTCATTGGACTTTTCGGTACCAAAACCGACAAACTCCTGAATTCCGAAATTGGGTGCCCAGAGATTGAGGTGCATATGGGCAGCGTAGCATATGGGTGAGAGATCAGGAGCACCGTGGGGAGCCGTGCGCACATGATACATGGCAGAGAAATCGGCAATCCGTCTCATGGGAGTTATTCCTCCCGCATGGGTGGCAGCCATTCTGATGTAGTCGATCCACTGATTCTCAATCATATCCTTGCAGTCCCAGACTGTGTTGTAGATCTCACCGATGGCCATGGGAGCGGTTGTATGCTGGCGGATAATTTTGTAGCTCTCCTGATTTTCTGCAGCCACTGCATCCTCAATAAAAAGGAGGTTGTACTTCTCCAGCATCTTACCCAGGCGGCCTGCCTCAATGGGGGTCAGACGGCTGTGAACATCATGACAGAGGCCGATCTCATTACCGAAGCGTTCACGGGCCTTTGCAAAGAGCTCTTCGATCATGTTCATGTATTTCACCGTGGACCAGGGGAGCTCGGGGGGAAGAGGCCTGTCACTCTGTAGAGCGAAATAGTCCTTTTTATCTCCCAGGACCCCATATGTTCCGTCAAGTCCGGGAATGGCAGACTGAAGGCGGACCACCTTGAAACCCTGTTTAACAAGATCTCCCATTTTATCCAGGGTATCTTCGATGGTGCTGCCGTTGGCATGGCCGTACAGGGTAACTGCCTCACGGCTCTTTCCGCCCAGCAGCTGGTATACAGGAAGTCCTGCGGCCTTACCCTTGATATCCCAGAGAGCCATATCCACTGCACCGATGGAGGCCATGGTAATGGGCCCCTTTCTCCAGTAGACCCCCTTGTAGAGATACTGCCAGATATCTTCGATCTGATGGGGATCACGGCCGATCAGACAGGGGGCGACATGCTCCTCCAGATAGGCGGCAACCGCCATCTCCCGACCGTTTACCGTGGCATCACCCAGTCCGTAGATCCCTTCATCCGTAAGGATCTTCAGGGTTACGAAGTTTCTGCCGGGGCTGCTAACAATGACTCGTACATCTGTTATTTTCAAAACGACACCTTCACTTTCAAATATTTCACAGTTTGCAATTCAATCCGCGAACTAAACCGGTTTACTAAATCGGTTTATCACGACTCTAGCACCCTATCTCCAGTCTGTCAAATTTAAATTTTCCCTTTACTTTTTTTAATTTATGTACACAAAGTAAATCTATGAAAAAAATCAGAATGATTGATGTAGCCGAGGCTGCGGGAGTATCAAAAAGCACCGTCTCCCAATACCTGAACGGCCGGTTCAACTATATGTCCGACGATACAAAATCACGTATAGAAAAGGCCGTAAAACAGCTGAACTACATCCCCAACCCCATTGCCCGCAGCCTGAAGACAGACTACACAAAGACTATCGGTGTAATTGTTACCGCTGTAACAGGTTACTTCACAGGTCAGGTCATCAGGGGAATCGATGATTACTGCAAACAGAAGGGGTATAACGTCTTTATCGAGAATACAGATTTCAAACCCGATGAAGAGAGGAAATCCCTGGCCCAGTTGAAACAGATGCATGTGGATGGGCTGATCATCGCCGCATCCGGAGAAAACAACGCCCTCATTTCACAGGAAGAGCAGAATGGCTTCCCCATCGTTCAGGTCCACATCGAATACGACGACCTTGAAACCAGCATCGTCCTTTCGGATTACAGAAAGGGCGCCTTTGAGGCAACCGAATACCTGATAAAAATGGGCCACCGGCGCATTGCCTTCCTGACCCAGCCCTACGACGGAGCCCGGTCCCGTTATGACCGGTATCTGGGCTACTGTGAAGCCCATGAAAAATACGGCATCCCCGTGGATAAAAACCTGATTCAGATCTGGGACAGGGCCAGACCGAATTCACCGGAAACCCTGATCAACTGCGAGAATCCGCCCACCGCCTTCTTTACCATGCAGCAGGACATCACAGTCGAGCTGCTTCTGGCCCTTGATAAGGCGGGAAAAGAAGTCCCCCGGGATCATTCGGTTATCAGCTTTCATGAGCTGCCCCTGGTGGAACTGATGAAGGTTCCTGTGACCGTCATCCGTCAGTCCCCCTATGATATCGGCAGGGAATCGGCCAGAATTCTTCTCAGACAGATACAGTCGGATGAAAGGATTCTGGAAAGAGTTGTTCTGCCCTGCACCTTTATTGAAAGAAAATCCTGTGCACCTCCTACCGGAAAGGAAGGTACCGCCTGAGCAGCACCCTCCCCTGCGCTTTACTCTTTGAACCGGGAATTAAAGGAAATCCTGCCCTCCATTGATCTGAATGATCTCGCCGGTCAGGAAGGAAGCCTTTTCACTAACAAGGAACTCAATTACATTGGCCACCTCTTCGGGCTGTCCCAGTCTCTTTAGAAGAATGTTCTCCTTCCAGGAGTTGAAGAGATCAATGTTGGTCTTTTTGATGGCTGCATGGAAATCTGTATCGATTGTACCCGGGGAAACAGCGTTTACCCTGATGCCGTATTCAGCCAGATCCTTTGCAAGGGCTCTTGTTAAAGTTGTAATAGCGGCCTTGGATGTACCGTAAACTCCGGCACCGGGCCCCCCTGAATTCCATCCGGCAATGGATGTAAAGTTGACGATGGAGGGATAGTCAGACTTTTTAAGAAGGGGAATTGCTGATCTGCTGTTGAAGAACACGCTGTCCAGGTTGAGGGCCATCACCTTTCTGTAGAAGGAGGTTTCCATCTCTTCAAAACGGCTTCTTCCGCCAAGACCTCCGGCATTGTTTACAAGAACATCGATCTTGTCATACTTTGCCTTGATCCTTTCGAATCCACCCAGAACCGCTTCTTCATTGGTTACATCATAGAGAAAGAAATCCACCTTGATGTTTTCGGCTTCCAGCTGTTTTACAGCTGCATCGGCCTGAGTCTGATCAATGCCGTTCAGGATGATATCAAATCCGGATTTTCCCAGGGCCAGTGCGGTCTTGAGACCGATTCCACCGGTTCCGCCTGTAATCATTGCAATTTTACTCATTTACTTACCTCTTTAAAGTGATTTATTTAAGAAAATCCTCTCTGCAGGGAGTGAAGATATCCAGCAGCATTCCCTCTTTCAGGCACACTGCACCATGTTCGATATCGGGCTGCTTAAAGGTGGAATCTCCTGCCCTCAGGACCCTCTTTTCTCCTCCGATATTGAACTCGAACTCACCGGATACGATGTAGGTAATCTGCTCGTGGGGGTGGCTGTGGAGGGCTCCAATTGCGCCCTTTTCAAAGTGAACTTCAACACACATCAGATTATCGTTGTATGCGGTAATTCTCCGCTTAACACCTCCGCCCAGGTCTTCCAGGGGGATTTCATTACCTATGAAGTAGTTTGTAATGTCCATATTTTCTCCTATATAAAACTGAACAGGTCTGCAAGATTCAGGAATTGGCAGACCAGCTCAGTTTGAAATTTACTGATTTCCCTCTCTGACGGAGCATCATTGACGTTCTGTAGTTAACCACAGGATTATCAGGGCTTTTCATTATGAAAAGCTCCTTATTCTCCATATCAATTGTTGAACCGAAGACGGTTCCTTTTACATCCCAGAGGAGTGTAAGGCTTTCAGAGCCGTATTCGACTTTTTTCACATCCTTCAGGTGCTGGTATCCATTACTGCTGAATCCAGTTTCAGCACTCTTCATCTCAAGCTGTGATTTAAGAGTGCCTTCCACATGAAAGAAGTAATCACAGACATTGTCTTCATCCTGCTCAATCTCAAAAACATCTGTAAATCCATATTCCAGAATCCTGACTTCTCTGGTATATGTGACTCCCTTATACACTTCATCAGCTCTCACCTTCAGCCTGTCGGCTTCGGATGCCAGAATCTCACCTGTCCCCAGTCCTGTATGATTCTCACCGCCAATAACAACGGTATTATGTGAGGCACTTACCCTGTGCCACTCATTGCAAAAAGGGTTGCCGTATCCAGAGTTGGAAAGGTCCCTGCTCAGACAGATATCCTTGTAAAGTACCTCTATTTCCATCTTGTCCGGATGAGCATGACTGGGACCGTTATGTCCGTACTTGATAAAAAGATTCATCCCGTTCTTTTTGATAATGGAACAGTTGGAACTGGGGAAATTACTGGAACCGGAACCGGGAATATCACGATAGCGGTCACGTATTTCACGGGCAAACAGAAGCTCTTCCATTGAGACATCATTGTCAAAGTAAATGGGTTTAGAGAGAGGAATAGTACCCCGCTCACCTCTCTGATTCAGTATGGCTCCCAGCAGGCGGGCGGCCCGGCTTTCCTCTCCCAGCACCTTCACTGCCCCTGAGTAGACGTAGGAGTAGGTTTTCAGATTCAGATCCGGCCATCCGTCATTGGGGTTGGGAAACTGATGATTATCAAAAGCATAGCCATAGGCGGATTCCAGCATTTTTGCAAGGATCTCTTTTCCCTCGGGAAAGGAATATCCCTTGAGCTCAGCAAAGAGAAGTGCATTGACAACACCTTCAAGAAGGAAAAAGTTATAGTGAATGGATCCTTCATACCAGAATCCATCTGCTGTCACACCCTTCTCCAATTGTGCCTTCAGGCCGAGTTTCCCATTGAAAGCAAAGTCAATCATCTCCTTATTACCAGTAAAAAGGCCCATAACAGCAATTCCGCTGTTCAGCCATGTGGGAATATTATGGATTTCATTGACCTGAGGACGGAAAAGTTCAAAAACATGGGCAAAAAGCCCCTTTTCCAGGCCCTCAATAAATCCTTCCGGAAGATCCTCCCGGACCATCTCCAGGGCATTGATTATCCGGATAATAAAGATGGACTCATTCAGTGACTGGGGCATGATTCTGGAACAGCCCCATCCGGCCTCTTCCAGGGTATCGAACTCCTCCCCCTCTTTCTTGTGGAGGCGGAAATCAAGGTAGTGCTCATCATACCAGGAGACGTAACTGATCAGATAATCCAGAAACTTTTTCTCCCTGGAGGTCCTGTAAATGAGGGCCGATTTCCAGGCATTGACGGCACCTTCGTTCCGGTAGATGGTGTACCAGACCCCGTTCAGAAGATCCGAACTGTATTCGGTTCCGCAGATACTGCACACATGGGACTCGGGTGATTCGGGATTGTAAATAAGACGTCCGCCCTCTTTCTTGCAGAAATAGTGGTGAGCCCAGCGGGAGATCCGTGAGGGAGAGTCATCAAATGATGAAAAATACCGGTCCGCATCGGTGCGGGCCTCAGCCAGGAAGCTCCTGTACCGTTCAGAACCTTCTATATATGTATCAAGAGACTCAATATCTAAATATTTCAACTGTTATTCCTTTTGAATATCAGTGATCCTGTAAAGAGGATGACTGTAATTATTACTGTATAAAACAATCCGAAGAGAATGGGCTCACCCGGCAGAAACACGGTCTCCCGGGAAAGACCGAACAAACTGACGGCCAGTGTGTTGATTCCTCTATAGATCTGGCTCACCGCAATGACCCCGGTAAAGGCCAGGGAAAAGTCCTTAACCCTGCAGACCAGCCTCTCTATGAAGGAGGAGCTGCTATATGGTTTATACCAGCCGTAGTTAAAAAGCATTTTCAATGCGGGATTGACAATCAGGGTATGAAAAATCCCTATAGCCAGTCCCAGAAAAAAGACCAGATCAAGAATTGACTGATACCGCCCCAGAGGAGTACCCCAGCCTATAAAGAAATAGACGGCTCCCACGGACCACCAGCGGATCAGAAAGACATAAACCGCTGTCTTCTTTTTTTCGCGGTACTGCTTCTTTCTGATTTCATCTCTTTCAATCATCATAATTCCTTGTTGCCAGAAGAGAGACCGTACCGGCAAGGTACACAGTCATGGCTCCGATGGAGTAGATCAGGGAGAGATGGATATCCGGCCAGGTCAGAAGGTTTCCTGCCAGCACATCGGCTATCAGCATCCTCAGATAGAGAAGACCCGTCACCAGAGAAGCGGCGCAGCCGGCAATAAAAAGGGGGATTCTACTTCCGCTGTGAATAGCAGAGGTATTGAATCCCATTACCAGTCCCGAAATAACAAAGAGGAACAGGTAAAACCCTATGGATGAATCGAATACCCGGGTAATAACAGCAATATGCACCTGTGACAGAGCAAGCTGTCCCAGTGCCACGGCGAATACAATAAACCGGGAAGTTTTAAAAATCATTTCTTTCATGTTCTGTCCTTAAGAATGCTGAACTCGGTGTCTGCATCAAAAAAGCGGACCCCCCTGGGGTCTATAAAAAGATCAATATCATCACCGATTTTTGCATCCAGATAGCCTACATTCAGTCTGGCTCTGTACTTTAGATCCCCATGGGTGAAGTGAACGATGTATTCACATCCCAGATACTCGATGATGTCTACACGGCATCTCATCTTATAGGCGTCATCCCCTTCGAGACGGAAGTTCTCGGGACGGACCCCCAGGACAAGCTTTTTGCTGTTATAGGGATCGGTAAACTCTCTCAGATCCGAAGGGACAGGAATGCTTAAATCAGCACTTTTGAAATTCCGATCCTCCAGATGACCATCCACAAAATTCATGGCGGGGCTTCCGATAAAGCCGCCCACAAATATATTGGCGGGATTCATATACACCTCGTTGGGTGAACCTATCTGCTGTACAACACCCTGATTCATAATCACTATGCGGTCAGCCATTGTCATTGCTTCGACCTGATCATGGGTTACATAGATAAAGGTACTGCCAAGGCGTTCATGAAGAGCGGCAAGCTCCTTCCTTGTCTGGGTCCTGAGCTTGGCATCCAGGTTGGACAGAGGTTCATCCATAAGAAAGACCTTGGGATGCCGAACAAGAGAACGGCCGATGGCGACCCTCTGTCTCTGGCCTCCCGAGAGCTGTTTGGGCTTTCTATTCAGTTCGTTGAGAATCTCTACGGTCTCGGCGGATTCCATGACCTTTTCATAGATTTCATCCCCGCCGGTGTGGCGGATAGTCAGGGGAAAACCGATATTCTCATAGACTGACATATTTCCGAAGAGGGCATAGTTCTGAAACACCATGGCTATATCCCGGTCGGCGGGAGCCACATCGTTGATCCGTTTGCCCTGAAGCACAAGATCCCCTTCTGAGATCTCTTCGAGCCCGGCGATCATCCGGAGCATGGTGGATTTACCGCATCCCGAGGGGCCGACAAAGGCAATAAACTCACCCTTCTCTATTTCCATGGTGAAGTTTTTTACCGCATGGACACCGCCGGAATATATCTTGTTTATGTTCTTTATACTTAAATCTGTCATTACACACGTCCTGCAAGGAGTTTTTTACGTTTTATGGATATTCTCCGGGAGATCAAACCTGCTGCAGCACAGAGTACACCGGAAGAAAGAAGTACCCCGTTCATCAAAACTGCAGTCATACCCTCCAGATTATTGGTTGTGAACAGAATCCGGCTGATCTGAAAAATACCGAGGACAATGGCCCCATAGCTCCAGGAAATGGAGTACATATGAACCTTTACAGCAACCAGAAACCCCAGAAGCAGCAGAACAATGGTCAGAATCACAAATACTCCCAGTGACGCTACAGCAGCCATTGCATTGAGTATCAGTATGGAATACAGGGTGTTCAGACCAATAAAAAGGAGAATAAGCAGATATGGTGTTCTGTTTTTTTCAAACCTGAGTCTTTCGTCTATCATTTGTCAGCCTCCTGTTTCCGTTTGCTTATGAAGTTGTATCCGGTCAGTGCAAAAAGAGTGACAGAAACAGCCGCAGCCAGGGAAAAAAGCACATAGATCAGCACAAAGGGAAGAACTGAAGGTTCATAACCTCCGAGATCAGAAAAATCAAAGAGTCTGTACTCTCCGATAAAGTAGCCGTTCAGGCCGAATATACTGACTGAGTTGAATATATTTATCACGGCAAGAATCAGAGTAAAGATTACTCCGTATTTACCGGCTGCTTTCTTGTTTATATCGAATCCCTTCAGGAAGAAGGAGAGTACCAGGAAAATCACACTTGCCTGGAATACCGCATTGTTCAGGATCTGCAAGTCCTTGAAATAGCTGTACATATCACTGTTTCCATCCATAAAAAGATGGTAGAAATCTGTCATAAACCCCAGTGAAAAAATTGACAGAATCACCGCTGAGACCACTGCAATGCGGCTGAATAGGATCTGTATTTTTAAAGTTGATATATTCATTTTTTATCCTGTTGTATTTCCTTACAGTCTGCCGGCCGGAAAGACCGGCAGACCATATTATTTACCTGAGATTCAGCTGTCTGCCATCATCCGGTCATAAGCATCCTTATAGACTCTTATGTAGTCCTCGATTCCGGCTTCTTCGTAGAGCCTGCGCAGTTCGGCAGCTCCGCCGACGGCTGTGTCTCCGCCGACAATATAGACAAAGATTTTCTCAACCTGCTGATCGCTGACCGCGGTTCTGCCGATTCTGGCAACCTGCTGATCGTTCAGAGAGATGGCAGGGGGCATCAGCACCAGGGCGGGATATTCAGAGTTGTAGGATCTGGTGATAACACCGGCCTGGGTATAGATATCCCAGGATTCGAATCCGCTTTCAGAGGTGTACTGCAGCTCGAATCCGATCTCCTTCTGGTATCCCAGGGGGAGATGTGATCCCATAAAGTCTCTCAGGAATCCTGAAACATCACCGCTCTTGTATTCACCGGCAGCATCAAAGATCCAGGGTTTGAACTTGGCATACTCTGTTCCGTCAGGACCCATAAACTTCTCATTTTCCTCAACAATCTGAGGGATGGAGTAGTTCTGAACCTGGTTTCCAGCTTCTGTAAACATGTAGTTGAAGAGCAGAATTGCGGCATTCCGTTCGCCTTCGCTGGCTCTGGCAGAGATGGACCAGCCGTCGGGCTTGATCACTCTGGAGTTTTCAACAAAGTGAACAAAGTCGTTGATCCCCGCATCGGAGATGGTTGTAACAGGAGGCAGAACAACAAGAACATCATCATTGCCCTTGGTTGTGGAGGCAATCCAGTCAAAGGTCATAAAACCAAACTGTCTCTGACCAGGTACATCATCAGAAAAATACATTGTCTTGCGAAATTCTGTCTTAACGGACTTGTCTGCAAACTCACTGTGAATCAGTCCTTCTGCATACCAGTCTCTCACATACTCAAGCTTGGAGAGGAAGTCTTCATCCGCATAGGAGTAGGACATATCGCCCTTTCCGTCGATGTAGAGGCGGGCCTCATAGGAGTCGGAGGCGTGTACAGTTTCACCGTCAAAGTAGTTGATCATGCGAAGCAGATCATCCCGGTAGTCAGACTTTCTGACAAAGTAGGGAGAGATGATGGCATTGGGTACAACAGATCCGGTAACGGCTTTAGAGAGAGTGTTGGGAGAGAGTTTGATAACCCTCCACAGGGCAATAAGCTCATCGATATCATAAACAGCACTGCTGCCGAGGTAGAGGTCAGAGGGTTTCTCCAGACCGGGGTGGGTCTCGGCAATGTACGCCTTAAGAACGCTCAGGGCGCTGTCTCTGTCCAGAGCTCCACCGGCGGCGGCTTCATTCTGCAGATCAATTACATTGCTGTCATATCTGTCCCAGTAACCGGGATAGGATACGCTGAGAGACTCGGTCTCCTGTTCCAGGCTCCCGCCGTCAAGAAGCAGCTTCACCCAGCTGGGCCGTGCGCAGTAGACTCTGGCATAGTTGTCGATTTCAGCAACATAGGGAAGGTGGTAGATGCCGCCGTCATAGGCGGTGATCGCCTTGGCCACATTGGGGTTGGCTTCAAGATAGGCCTTTACATCGGGCATCAGGTCCATGTAGTCCTTCAGGTTGATAAAGTAACCCTGGGCACCGTAGTCCATCAGGTCATTGGCAATGCTGTTTCCTCCGAAGATGGTGGCCTGGCTGAAGGATGTTGCCGCAGAGATATCCACCATCTCCGTAGCCTTCTGATCCTGAACGGTTTTGTCCTGGATAGCAAATCCAAGCTCACTGGAAATATACTGCCAGGTGGGTTTCAGTTCACCCTGTGTGACAACCTTGCCGTCGGGCAGGGTCAGGGGTGTTGACTGCTGATAGGTCATTGTCCGGGCGTTGTTGCCCATGGCGAAAATAATATCAATGGAGTCGGCAACCTCATCCATAGACAGAACGACATCTCCTGTGCTCTTTGAACCGGCAGCTCCCGCCGAGGGCAATTCAGACTTGACGCATCCGCTTAGAAAAAGAGCCGTCATCAGAACCATAGAAATACTTAGTAACTTTTTCATTTTATCTCCTTCATTTCATTCTCCGGAACCCGGGGGTTCCGGATGTAAAAACATTTTTAACCCTTTACTCCGCCCATATTTACACCCTTGGAGAAATACTTCTGGATGTAGGGATAGATTATGAGTACGGGTATGATTGAACATACAAGAATGGCATAGGCGTATGAGTCGGCGGCATAGGGAAGAAAGTCTCCCATATCGTCGATCATGGCCTGATAGTTCTCAACAAGGATTCTCATATAGACCTGCAGAGGCAGTTCCAGGGGGTCCGTAAGCAGAATTCTGGCCCAGAAATAACCGTTCCACCGCGTTGTGGCATAAAAGAGGGTTACTGTGGCAAGAGCCGCTTTGGACATTGGAAGAAAGATCTTTGCCAGAAGCTGAAACTCGTTAACACCGTCAACCAGTCCTGCTTCCTCAATCTCCATTGGAATAGCACTGAAATAGTTTCTAAGGAGGATGATATTGTAGGCCTGAACACCGAAAGCCACCACAATTCCCCAGCGGTTGTTTACATTCATATTTACATAGTTCAGGTACATGGGGATGATTCCCGCATTGAACCACATGGTAAAGACCACAAAGAGATTGAACTGCTTCTTGAACAGAAGGCGGTTCTTGGTCAGAACATAGGCTCCGGTTACGGAAACAAACATGCTCCAGATCGTACCGAATACGGTATAGAACAGGGTGTTGATATAGGAGATCCAGAATCCCTTGTCATTGTAGATCAGCTTGTATACTTCAAAATTGACTCCCCTGGGCCACAGGATTACATGCCCCGCCTCATACTCGACCTTTCCGCTGATGGATGCGGAAAAGGCATAGATTACGGGATAGAGGGCAGCCAGGGCGAATATTGTTACCAGTGCATAGGAGATTCCCTTGAAAATGACTTCACTTCTGCTTAAACGTTCCATTATTTCTCTCCTACCACAGACTGGTTTCTGAAACCTGTCGGGTAATGAAGTTTGCACCCATTACCAGGGCAAACCCGATCAGGGCGTTAAACATACCGGCCGAGGCCCCCAGGGCCGTATTGCCGCTCTCAAGAAGTCCGATTCTATAGACGAAACTGGATAGGACGTCGGCGGTGGCATAGGTATTTTCGTTGTAGAGCAGGATGATACGCTCATATCCGATGGAGAGCATCTGACCGATTCTCAGAATGATCATGATGATCAGAGTCGGAGCCATTCCGGGGATGGTCACATAGCGAATCTCCTGCAGTTTGTTTCCGCCGGAGACCTTAACCGCCTCATAAAGAACCGGAGAGATGCCCATTATCGCGGCAAAATATACGATGGAACTGTATCCCGACTCCTTCCAGATTCCCGTCATAATAAAGAGTGGCCGGAAGTAGGCGGCGCTCTGGAAGAGCCGTGTTCCTTCGGGGACAAGATTCAACTGGTAAACCAGATTAGCCAGAACCCCTGTAACGACCTCACCTTTGTAGAAAAGGGTAAGTACCAGCCCTGTAATAGTTACTTCCGAAAGAAAGTGCGGCAGGTAGGTGAAGGTCTGGGCCACATTCCTGTATACCTTGTTCCCCATTTCACTGAAGAAGAGGGCGAGGATGATGGGCACAGGAAAACCGAATATCAATCCGTAAAGGCTGATAAGAAATGTGGACCGGAATGCACGCCAGAACTGGAGAGAGAATGGTCCGCTTATAAGGGCTTCGAAGTTTGTAAAGCCTACCCAGTCACTGCCCATTACTCCCAGGTTGGGCTGGTAGTTCTTGAAGGCAATCAGGAGTCCGGCCATGGGCTTGTACATCCAGAGAAGGAACCACAGAACCATGGGCAGAAGAAGCACATAAAGGCGCCAGTCCTTTCTGACAGCCTGCAGATAACCGACAAGCTTGTTATCAGAGGAATCAGAAGAGGGGGCAACAGATGTCTTTGTCATTTTTTCTACTTTTTCCATTTTTATATTATTTTCCTTAAAGAAATTACTTGATTATCCCTGACCCGGCACAGCAGCAGGACAGCATTAATATTCTTATCCAGATAGGTGATATTTCCGCTTCTCGAGTAGAGAATATGCTCCTCAGCTCCTCCGGAATCTCCGGGAAGAGCCGCACCGTACCCCCCGGGTATTTCAATAGCTCTTATTCCCTCTTTAATCCTCTCAGGATCTCCGGGTGCGAAAACGGTGATAAAGGAGAGCTCGGGAACGGCCTCTTTGTTGGTGAAGGTCAGTCCCTTCATGGTGGTTTCGGTGAATTTATCAGGCTCCTGAGTCGTCATAACGGCCCGTACGGTGTTCTCTGTATATTCTGGAAGCAGAGGGACCTCAGAGAATTGATATACCCCGAGAGCAGCACTGTTAATTCTGTAATGATATCCTCTGGATGAAGCCTCGGGATGAATATCACCGTACATCTGCCAGGTGTATTTATGGGGAAGAGCACTTTTGAGCTCATCCACCAGAAAGTACCAGGAGGAGCCTGTGTGGATAAAATGGCGAAAGAAGTGCTGCAGCTCCAGATCCTTCTGATAGACAGAAGCCGTTTCACCGCAGACATGGGTAAATCCTTCCTCCCGGGTGCAGGCCACCACATCGCCGTACATTTCAGGTGTATAGTTTTTCCATATATTGTTCCGGCCCTCATCTACATAACCCCGCCCGTCTACAAGAACTGTGTTATGGTCGGAAGCCTTCACATTCCGGTTGTATCCGTCATCAATGGCAAAAAATTCACCCCCGTGATTCAGGATAAAGGAGTTATTGTCGGGGTGCTGATGAGAGAGGCCGAAGCAGTTGTAGTTCATCTCTCTTTTAAATTTCCAGAGCAGATCCCACTGTTTTCTGCCGCCGGGTCTGGAACACTTGAAGGAGAAGTGGGTGGCATCCCGGTCCCATGAGGAGCGGATGACAAAGAGACCCAGGTCTTCAAAATACTTGTTCAGGGGTAGAGTGGTGAACTCCTCCTCTTCCACTGTACTGTCGAAAAACAGGACCTCGAAGAAACACTCAGGCAGGATTCCAGGTTTTACCTTGGATCCTTCAGCTTCACTTATCAGAAATTCATCCCTTACCAGATTTCCCATCTTCTGAGCATGACCGTTTCTGTATTCTGCAGCGGTCTTGTAGTAGATGGCTGTGGAGTGACCGCTCCGCCTGTCGTGGGCGTCACCGAAGTTTATCTGCTCTTCCAGATTGGGAGCCGCCTGATAAAGACGGTAGGAAAAGGTGTTCTTCAGAAAGCCGCAGGTTTTAAAGTAGTCAATTCCTTCCCGCTCTTTCAGGAGGTGAGCATAGATAAAGAGCCACATGGCACCGTATCGCCAGTAGACAACACCCTCATAGTCACTCCCGTCTTCGGGCATCACAGAGTAGACGATATCAAAGTTCTTCTTTGCTTCGGCGATCCAGTCCTGGACAGAGGGTTCTTCATCAACAAGGGCATAAGCGGTGGAAGCCAGACCGGTCATATTGATCCAGTTGTGATTCTGCCAGAAGTTGGTGGACCAGCCCTCCCCTTCTGTCTCGATCTTGAAGTCATACATCCGTCTGCCCTGAAGGAGCATCTTCTCTTTCACAAGAGCCCTTTCAGCATCAGAGAGTTCTCCCTTCACCCAGCTGTAGGTGATCCCCATGCCGAAAAGAATCCAGGCAGCTGAAAGGTCCACATCAACCAAGTGGGCATTTCCCCAGTGAGGATAGGAGACGCAGCTGAAGAGCCAGCGTCTGGCTTCGGTCAGATATTTTTCATCTCCGCTGAGGAGCCAGGCCAGTGACAGGTTTGCCATGGCGATACCCATGTAGGTGGTACTGGCAGCGGGGTGTTCTTCGGGCAGAATCTGACCGAAATAGCTTTCACAGTGATTGATCAGTCTTTTATAGACGGCAGACTTGCTCCCGCTACACTCCGCCTTGAGAACATCCAGATCCTGATCAATAAAAATATAGTCTTTCAAAATACCCTCTTTCGTATATGCGTAACCGTTACGCAATTGTAAGCAAATAAAAAAACTCAGCGGTAACCAAGAGACCGGGACACTTCCAGGGCTGATTCCCTGACCAACTGCCCCAGAGGTTCTACATCCTCATCACCTCTCCAGAGCCCGCTCACACTCAGTGCGGCAACAACCTTGCCGTGATTGTCAAAGACTGGAGCCCCCACACAGAGGAGATGATCATTCTGCTCTCTATAGTCAACGGCATAACCCTTTTCTCTGACACTGACAACCTCTTCAACAAGACGGTTGTAATCGGTAATTGTATGATCCGTTTTTCTGACAAGGTCCACATCCTTCAGAGCTTCAAGCATTTCAGGCTCATGGGCTAGAAATGACTTTCCCAGAGAAGTACAGTGTATGCTGGTTTGACTACCGATGGCACATGTGGCAACAAGAGTATCCTTGGGCTCATGTTTATAGATATAGGTAATTTTCCCGTTCACCTCTTTCCCCAGAAAAACAGTCCTGTGAGTCCTGTTGCTAAGGTCTTCAATAATATCCTTTGCCTTGTCAATAATGGATGTGTTGGCTATAAACGCGTTACCTATGAAAAAAGCCTTAACACCAATCCCGTAGATCTTGCTTCTCTCGTCAAGGAGTTCTATCATCTCCTCATCCAGGAGAGCTTTGACAATATCACTTGCACTGGTAATAGGAATATCCAGAAGACCGGCTATCTCTGAAAGAGACAGGCCTTTAGGTTCCCTTGCAATGACTTCAAGTACTTTGACTGTACGGACTGCTGCTCTGCTTTTTTTCATCCATTACATAATACCGTAACTATTACGTATATGCAAATACTTTATTCATTTTTTTTAATTACTTACTCAAAATACATTTACCATCTATCAATTTCAAAATCACGCTTCATTCCCTTTGAGATATTCAGAAAATACAGTAAAAAAGCTCCTGCCAGAGCAATCATATTGGAAGCAAACATGGTTATCCAGACACCGTACTCAGCAAATGAGGGCAGAAAGAAACGGAAGAGAAGTACTCCTGGAATACGAAGCCCCCAGAGTCTGAAAACTGTGAGTCCCATGGTGAGATCAGTCCTCTGAAATCCATTGAAGATTCCGCTCAGGGACTGGAAAAGAGCCCAGGAGACCAGTGCCCAGGCCATCAGGCCCGAATAGTTCTCAACATGTGCAACGATAACCGGATCGTTTTTTGACAGAAATCCCCCAACCGGAGTTCGCAGCATTAAAATTAGAAGAGCTCCGATAAATCCATATATTGTTGAAAAGCCGAGACCCGTCCTGATAGACTCTCTGACACGTTCGATCTTGCCGGCACCCCAGTTCTGCGCAACCAGGGGTACCATGGCCTGTCCCAGCCCCATGGATGGAGAATACAGTATTGAGTTGACCTGATTGCCTATGGCAAAGGCAGCAACAACCTGGTAACCGTATGGGGCGATAATGGAATTTATAACCAGAAACCCGAACTGAACACTTCCATGAGAAAAGGAGAGGGGCAGTCCGACCTTTAGAACAGCCCTGCACTTCTCCCGGTTAAAAGATCCCCTAAAAGGAGAAAGAGTGAGTTCAAAATCATGAGAGGATAGATGATAGTAAACTGTAATAAACACAGCCTGTAAGACTTGTGTAAGAAGAGTAGCTGCAGCCAATCCCTCAATACCCAAATCAAAAATGATTACAAACAGGGAATTAAACAGAGTATTGAGAATAACACCGGCCAGGGCTATCCATGAAACGATTCCCATCTTCCCCTGCGCCTTAAACAGGGACATATAGAGTTGGATAATCATAAAAAAGGGAAGGCTGTAAAGTAGGATGGCTGAATACCTGTAGGAGTTCTCAAGGAGTTCTCCTTCAAGCCCCAGAAGAGAGAGATTGCCCGGTGTCAGGAACAAACCGATAAAGATAACCAGAACCGAGAGGATCAGAATGACAGATCTTAATTGAAAGGCACTGTCTGATGCCTCCTTTCGGTTTCCCTCACCCAGATGCTTTGCGATGACTCCGATGCCGCCTGTGGAAATACCAAGCCCCAGGGCCTGAATCACATTGAAAAGAGGGGTTATAAAGGCCACAGAGGCAACCTGAAGTCCTCCCAGACGGGAGGCGAAGATCATATCCACAAAACCGTAGGAGGTTCTCAGAAGCCCTGCAAGCATAACAGGCAGGGCAAGGCGGGGAATAAGTGTTTTTACAGGAGACTCTGTAAGATTGATAATTTTACCTGACATGAAAAGCACGGCTCCTAAGTACAAAAAAACGCCCCTGCACAGCTCTTCCACGCCTGAAGAAGAGCCATACAGAGGTCTTTAGAGACAATTTATAAAACAGAGGTTTATCAAATAGGTTTTATGTCCAATATCTAGATACAGGCGTTTAGAACATTCAAAATATCTTCCCTGGACATGGGACGGGCACCGGGAACTTTTTCTCCCTCAAGGGTACCGTACATTCTGATAATGTCATCGGCTAGCATCTCGTTGTGAGAATCACCGATGCCCACACTGGTCAAGGTATGATAGCTGTCAACAGAGCGGAACCATTCTTCGACCCTGTCTGCCAGAAGAGCCGCAGCCTTTGCATCGTCTGTTTCGGTTACACCGAAGACTCTCCTTGCAAGCTTGGCCCATCTTTCAGGTTTGGCATCCACAAAGTACCTGAGGTAATGGGGGATAATAATAGCGATACCCTTTCCATGGCTGATGTCAAAGTGACCGCTCAGCTGGTGCTCGATAAAGTGAATGGGAATAGAGCCGGTCCTTCCCAGGGCCTGAAGGCCTGACCATCCAAGGATGGAACAGAGAGAGAGCTGCCCACGGGCTTCAAGGTCCGCAGGATTCTCAAGAACCCTGTCGAGCATCTCTTTTACTGTAAGGATCATACCTTCAGTCATCCTGTCGGCAATTTCAGACTCAGCATCACTGGAAAGATAGTGTTCAATCAGGTGTGAAAAAATGTCCACAGAGCTGTCGATGGTAATGTGTCTGGGCAGAGAGGCAAAGACTTCGGGATCGATGATAGCCATCTGGGGGATGCGGTACTCAGACCTGCAGAAACTTTTCTCGTTGGTCTCCCAGTTGGTAATAACACCACCGGCATTTGCCTCAGAACCTGATGCAGCCACCGTAGGAACGGCTATGATCGGAAAAGCTCCGGTGTAGACCTTCTCCTTTCGCTCCTTGAGAATTACATAGTCCCAGCAGGACCCGCCGCTGTGTGCGGTGGCAGAGATGTACTTACCAGCATCAATTACACTTCCCCCGCCCACGGCGATCAGGTAGTCACAGCCCTCTTCCAGGAACTTTTTCACACCTGCATCGATTGTGGAGACTCTGGGATTGGGTTCAATGGCATCATAAAGAAAGTAATCCACACCTGCGGCTTCAAGAGACTTTACAGCCTCTTCCACAACCCAGACACCTCCGCCGGGTTCAGCATAGGAACAGACAAAAGCCTTATTACCGTAGCTTTTGGTCATCTCACCAACATTTTTCAAATTCCCCTCAGCATAGTTCAGCTTGGTGGGGAGATTCCATACAAAATTCATCATTATATTATTCCTTAAAATTATTCTATTACTGTCTACTCGGAGGCATCATCTGAGGCTGCAGCAGTGGCAGCTTCTTCCATAAGCTCCTGTTCTCTCTTTTGGATCTTTTTCATTTTTCTGTAGCTTGTGATTGTGATTACTACGGTGAGAAGGAGGAAAATTAGTGAGATAGGTCTGGTTACAAAGATCATGGGGTCTCCATGGGAGAGCATAAATGACCGTCTCATGTTCTGTTCCGCCATGGGACCGAGAATCAGGGCAAGCAGAATGGGTGAAACAGAGAATCCGCCGTACTCCATAAAGTAGGCAACAATACCGACTACCAGTGCCAGTCCCACATCAAAGAAACTGAAACGCATGGCATATGAGCCCATAATACAGAGAAGGAAGATGACCGGAGTCAAAACCCTTCTGTCTATGTTAATCAGTCTGGCAAAGAGCTTAGCTCCGCTGAGACCGATAATAAGCAGGGCAATCTGACAGAGAATCATTCCCGCAAAAATCGGGAAAACAATATCGATATGATCCCTGAAAAGAAGGGGTCCCGGCTGAAGACCATGTATGGTCAAAGCTCCCAGAAGAACCGCCGTAACCGCGTCACCGGGAATACCCAGAGTCAGCATAGGAATCATGGCACCGCCTGTACCGCCGTTGTTGGCAGCTTCCGGAGCTGCGATACCGACAAGAGACCCTTTTCCAAACTCCTCGGGAGTCTTTGAAGTTCTTTTGGCTTCACCGTATGCAATAAATGCGGCAACATCACAACCGAGACCGGGAACAGAGCCGATAAAGGTACCCATTGCTCCTGACTTCACCATTGTGGGCAGAAGTTTTAGAGTCTCCTTTCTTCCGGGCAGAATTTTACCGACCTTTGATTTTATATGGGGAATAATCTCCATCTTCTCTACATTTCTGAAAACCTGTGCAAACCCGAACAGACCAATCAAAGCGGGGATAAACTCTACTCCTCCCAGAAGATTGGGATTCCCAAAGTGGAAGCGGGGAACACCTGAAAGTGGATCAAATCCTATTGTTGCTATCAGTAGCCCGAATATAGCGGAGATAAAACCCTTGAGAATGGATTTGCCCGATATGGAAACGATCATGGAGAGACCGAAGATAGCCAGTGCAAAGAATTCAGGAGGTCCGAAGCGAAGCCCGAAACGGGCGATCTGGGGAGAGAGAAAGGACATAATCAGAGCCCCGACTGTTCCACCCACAAAAGAGGCAATAGTTGCAATTCCGATGGCCTTTCCCGCCTCACCCTTCTGGGAGAGAGGATGGCCGTCCAGCAGGGTCGCCGCGGCTGCAGGAGTACCAGGAGTTCTAATCAGAATACCTGAGATGGAACCGCCATAGATTCCACCTGAAAAGATACCCATCAGCATTACCAGCCCCTGAATGGGAGGAAGGCTGAAGGTAAAGGGAATAAGAAGAGCACAACCCATAGTGGCTGTGAGACCGGGAAGAGATCCCAGAATAATACCGGCTGTTACACCGACTGCAATAAAAACCAGACTGATCGGATTAGTCAGAATTGATTCAAAGGCAGTTATTAGATACATAAAACTTTCCATTGAATTCCCCTTAAATAAAGTGCAGAAAACCCTCGGGCAGAGGAATCTTCAGAAAGAATTTGAATATGGCATATACAATAACGGACACTGAGATGCAGCTGATTATTCTAACCAGCTTTCCCTTCTGCCCAAGAAAGGTGATCATTGCATAGAGAAAAATCAGGGTTGAAAGAAAGAACCCCAAAAACTGCATTGCCACAAGATAGACAATGGAAATGCCGACGGTAATTCCCGACCGGACCAAACCGGCAAAATGAATACCTTCCAAATCTTTCTGGTAATTGCCCCTTACGGCATTAACAATCAGCAGAATGGAAGTAATAAAAAGCAGTGCTGATAGAAACTGCGGAAAAAAGTTGGGTCCGTACTGACTGACACCTCTTCCCTTGTACTGGTTTGCATAGAGAAAAACTGCCGTACTGAAAACAGAAAGAGCAGCACCTACGGATATATCGATCCGTTTACTGTTCATAATTTTAAATCTCCTAATAACTGCAGTGTCTCCACTGCAAATTGATCCCGGCAGTCTGCCGGGATGTCATTAATACCCCCCGACAGATTGCCGGGGAGCGGGGTATATACTTATTTCAGCAGACCAACAGACTCTAGAGTGGGCTCAAGAACCATTTCCATGTTGGCAAGAAAATCTTCGAAGCCGGCAGCGTCTTCATATACAAGTGTCAGACCGACTTCATCACAATAGGCTCTGAACTCGGGATCATCGAACATCTGCTTGAAACCGTCTTCAAGAATCTTAACAATCGCGGGATCTACACCCTTGGGCAGTGCCAGACCTCTCCAGTCCAGTACGGGAGCGGCAATATCAAATCCTGCTTCAACAATTGTGGGGATCTCAGGGAAAGCAGCTTCCTTGACAGTGTTGTTTACACTGAGCACCTTAACCTCACCTGCTTCGTAGAGCTGTTTGATTTCCGCAATACCGGCAACGGCTACATCAACATGTCCACCGAGGATGGCAGAACGGGAGGGCGCGGCACCGTCAAAGGGTACATAGTTGAACTCAACACCCTGCTCTGTTGCAAAAGAAGCAGCTGAGAGGTGCTTGTCACCACCGGCTCCGGTGTGACCGAGAGAGACCTGACCGGGGTTAGCCTTGGCATAGTCTACAAGGTCCTTCAGGGTATCCCACTCTGAGTCAGCCTTGACATAGAGAACAGCGGCGCTCTGGTTTAAAAGCTGAAGGAGTTCAAAGTCTCTGTAGCTCAGATCGGCAAGACCCATAAGATTATAGGTACTGAGACCGAAGGTAATCAGACCCACTGTGTATCCGTCAGGTCTGGCAGATGTTACAGATCCCATACCGACAACCCCCTGTCCGCCGGTTTTATTGACTACATTGACATTTACACCGATGTAGTCCTTTGCATTTTTTACAAGGGCTCTGGCGATGGTGTCAGTTCCTCCCCCGGCTGACCAGGGAACAACAAGTGTAAGATCTTTGTTGGGAAAAGATGCTGCAGCATCCTTCTGTCCTTCAGCAAAAACTGAAGTGCTGATAACAACAAGTGCCAGCAGAATCATTGTAATTTTTTTCATAGATATCTCCTTAATATTTTTTATCCCCCTCAGGGGATGTAAAACCATAATTGATCGATCAGGGAATCCAACGCTCCATGGGCTGAGCGGCTTTGAATGCCTGATAGTCGGCCTGAGCCAGCTGCTGTACCGCAACCGCAACCCATCCGCAGACCAGAACATCAAACCAGGGTTCCACACCGCTGGATGCAACAATAACACCCTCATAATCAAAGGAACCGTAAAAAGCCAGATCTCCGCGTTTCAGGGTGGCGGGAGCTGTAAGATGCTTGTGCATATTGCTCCGTCCGTCTCGCCATGCCTGCTTAGCCTTCTCCCTGGCCATCTGGTCATAGGGATTCTCCCAGAGGGAGGGATCGGTCATGGAATACTCGTAGAGTACCGCTTCTTCAAAGGTGCACTCCCAGGGTTTTCTGGTGGGATCCATAACAACAATATGCATATCATTTCTTTTTGCTTTTTCGGCCAGAAGAGCCTTTATAGTCGGGTAAAGCAGGTCAATTGCCTCTCTGGCAAGTTCTTTATGATCCATAACACCTCTTGTTTCGTATTACGAAATACTGTTTCTTAATTAGATATTAAGATTGATAATTCGATTCTGTCAACTGAATTCGGCAAAAAACAGGCAATATTTTTCTTGACTAGAAACGGCGTTTCATATTATGAAATATATATGGACACAAAAAAAGAAAAGCTGAATACCATCGGGAAGGCAATTGCCATAATAGAAACCATTCAAAAGGCAAACAGTCCAATGAGTATTAAAGATATTGCAGATCGTCTTGACATAAACAAATCCTCCCTGCACCACCATATGAAAACCCTTACAGAGTTCGGCTACCTTCAGAAAGATGAGGATTCCCGCAAGTACGATATCGGTCTGGGGCTGGTCAGAGTCGGACAGTCATACCTGCAGAGACTGGATGTAAGAGAAAGGGGACATTACTTTCTGGAACAGCTGAGCAGAGATCTCAGTGAAACGGTCCATATGCTGGTTCTGGACAAGAGAGAGGTCGTCTACGTAGACAAAGTTGATGCGAATCATCAGCCGGGAGCTCTTTCATGCAGCTCTTTTATCGGTCATAGAACCGATGTATACTCAACTGCTGCAGGAAAGATCCATCTTGCCTACCTTGAAAGAGGCGGACTGGAGGATATTTTCAACAATGTCCCGATCCGAACTCTCACCGAGTACACCATAAAGAATCTTGATGATTACAAAAATGAGCTGAACACTGTTAAGGAAAAAGGGTATGCCCTGGACCTTCAGGAGCATGCAATGGGGCTGCAGTGCATAGCGGTTCCTATCTTCAATCATCACAGTCAATGTGTTGCAGCTGTCAGTGTATCCTGCCCGACAAGCACAATTAACAGAGAAACCCTGGAAGGAGAGTTCCTTACAAAGCTGCGCATGACAGGGCTTCAGATTTCGGCAACCCTGGGATATATAGCCGATTGATTCCTGATATATGAGGTTTGCTATAAATCCGGATTAGAATGAACTATTTCAAAAAGGGCAGCTGAAACCAGACTCGTACACCTTGAAAGTCATTATGCAGGAGATTTTCAATACCGCAGTAACCGCCATGTTTCTCAACCAGATTCTTTACGATCGATAATCCCAGTCCCGTACCGGAACTGACTTTACTCCGTGATTCATAGAGGGTGTAGAAAGGATCAAAAAGGTGGCTCAGATGTTCATCAGGTATGGGTTCTCCTTCATTCTCTACTGAGACAATAATGCCGTCTTCATCAGCCCTGGCTGTTACGATAATATGTTTTCCTTCCGGTGTATGCCTGATGGCATTATTTAAGATATTATCAAATATCTGCTTAATTCTGATCCCATCTCCCTGAAGTACAGCATCCGGAGGGAGTTCTTTTTCAAGTCTTATACTTTTATCACTCAAGGCAGGTTGAATCTTTTCAATTGAGTCACAGAGAAGAGATATGATATCCACATTCTTCCTGCTTAACTGAAACTCGGCTGAACCGGATTTCACCAGAAATATAATATCCGATACAAGGTGGTTCAGCCGATCTGTTTCTTCAATAATAATGTCTGAATACTCATTGATTTCATTTTGATTGTTGGCCAGCCCAAGTCTGAGTGACTCAGCATATCCCCGGATAAGCCCGACAGGGGTTTTGAATTCATGGGAAACACCTGCAAAAAAGCGCTTCTGGAGGCTCATCTCATCCTGCAGCTTTACTATGGCACTATCGAGCTGGGTTGAGATCCTGTTCATACTGTCCCCAAGAATGCCTATTTCATCCCTGTCACGGCCCGTATAACGGTGAGAAAAATCCAGATTGGCTATATGCTCACTTATTTCAGTAATCTCTTTTACAGGTCTCACAACAGATTTTGCCGATCGATAGGCAATGGCAATTGAAATCAGCAGAGTAATCAGGCCGATGATCAGCAGAAACTGATTGGAAATTGCAGTATGCTCACTGAGCTGCTCCACAGGTCTGACAATTATGAGAAGATTCTGATTATCCAGAATTGCTGCAAAAACAAGATCAAACTCCATCTTGTCCTTATGCTCTCTTTGAATTTTATTATAGACAACCTCTCCCCGGGTCAGAGAGTCGATTTTATCTGTAAGAAAATCAATATGCTCTCTAGGCAGGATCGCATCCATCGGGAAACCCTGCCCGGGAGGATTATTATCAGCAGGGGGGATAAAGGGGATTGCGGTAATATCGATCTGTCTGAGATGTTCATCTTCCATTTCAGCTATATAAAACAGAAAACCGGTTTTTCTGTTTTTCTCCCGAAGAAGATCCAGAAAATTTTTGTCTGACTGTTCAAACTGAGTCTTCAGCTCATCATACTCCATATAGAACAGTTTTTTATTTCTAACTGCATAATATTTTTCCAGCAGCAATGAGTTAGCAAGAATTATGAGTAAAATGACCATACTGATAATGGCTACAATATTGACTGTCCACTTGAAGGTTATGGACTTGAATCCCCTATTTTGCGAATCAGGTGCTTTGATAGTAATATCCCCTTCCCCTTGCCGTTTTTATCATGTCACCCTTCATTCTGAGTCTTGCCCGCAGGCTTTTAACATGAGTATCAACTGTTCGGGGATCTCCAAAATAGTCACGGCCCCAGACATTATCCAGTATCTGCTCACGGGAAAGAATACAGTCTCTGTTCTCAAGAAAATAGCGGAGCAGCAAACACTCTTTCGGAGTCAGGGTGACCTTCTCTCCATCAACAGCTACCATTCCCTTATCATCCAGAAACTCATAATCTTCTTCCCTGTAGACTTTTGCTTTTCTGGATTCAGTACGTCTGAGGAGACTGTTGATCCGGGCCAGAAGAGCATCCCTGACAAAGGGTTTGGACAGATAATCATCGGCTCCCATATTCAGGCCCTCCACCTCATCCATGGTACTGCCAAGTGCTGTGATCATAATAATGGGAATATCAGATATTTTTCTCAGTTCGGTGCAGACTTCTTTACCGCTCATTACAGGCATCATTATATCAAGCAGAACAAGATCAACATCGTTATTGTCTGCCAGATATTCAACTGCCTCTCCACCATTCTCTACTGTTTCAACAATAAAACCGGCTGGCTCAAGAAATATCTTAACAAGTTTACGATATCGGACCTCATCCTCGGCATAAAGGATTTTCGGCATAGGACTCTCCTGAAATATCTATCTGAATAAATAACTGATAACACTCTTTTGTGATGGCTCTGTGATAGAATTTTCCCCCCGCACTATCACATTGTCATCACATAAGCTGAATATGGTAAAGGCAGTAAAACTTTCAATGGAGTGAAATATGAATTCTAAATTTAGAGAAACTGTAAGAAAAAGTATCTTTATGCTTTCATGGCTGATCCTTTTTTCATTTTTCAGCAGTACAGCCTACTGTTATGCAGTTTCCGGGCCGGAGACTGATTCCCCGAGATCGGAGGTTCTGAATCAGAAACTCTGCCAGGGTATTGAAACCAGTAATGACCTTATATCAAATGAGGACTCACTTTACGGTCAGGATAACTGCTATATGGTCAATGTTTCCGGCGCGAAAGAGGACAGACCCCGAGGTATGCCGGATCTGTCCTCTGCAGCGGAAACCCTCGGAATAACAGAAGAAGAGCTGATTTCAGCACTTGGAGAACCGGGACAGGGTCCTCCGGATTTTTCAAAAGCCGCTGAGACTCTGGGTATTTCAGAAGAAGAGCTTAAGGAAGCTCTTGGCATGGATGATGACAGAATGCAGGGAAATGGAATGCCCGGAGGAAACAGAGAGAGGTAGGAGAATAGAATGTCAATAAAAAGCATATACGGATGCATGGGTTGTGGAACCTGCGTAAGAGCATGTCCAACCGATGTCATAAGGCAAAGAAAAGATGGAAAAGCCTACATTGCCTACCCTGCAGACTGTCAGATCTGCCACCTCTGCAGGATGTACTGCCCTGTTGATGCCATAACAATTACACCGGAAAAATCAATACCCGTTGTTGTGTCCTGGGGTTAGGAGAAAAGCATGAGAGAGAAATCTTCAAAAGGCATGTCACGTCGGCAGTTTCTGGGGCTGACCGGGGGAGTTATCGGGGCCGCAGCCCTGGCTTCTGCGGGAATCAGATTCAATCTTGTCAGAAATGAGAGAGAGATTTCTCCTGACAAGATAGAGCTGAAAGATCAGGAGACAGATATCCTTGTTATCGGAGGCGGGATGGCCGGACTCTTTGCAGCAGTAAAGGGTCACGATGCCGGAGCAAAAGTCACCATGGTTGTAAAAGGCAGCCTGGGAACTTCCGGCCAGACCCCCTTTGCAAAGGGGATATTCACTTATGACCCGCTCACTGCGGAAATGGGCCTTGAGGAGTATCTGGAAAAGATATCCGCCTCGGCTCTGAATACAAACAACCGGACCTTTACAAGACAGATGACTGTAAACTCACAGGCCCGGGTAGATGAGCTGAAGGAGTGGGGCTTTTTTGATTCTCCCCTCTGTCACAAGGCGTTCAGCAAACCTGTAGCTGAAAGGAATATCTCCGTAGTTGAAAGGGTCATGATTACACATCTTATCAAAGAAGAGTGTCGGATAGCCGGTGCCGCCGGCTTCAGTATAGACGATGAGACCATTCATATTTTCAATGCTAAATCGGTCGTACTATGCACCGGAGCCGGAGGGTTTAAACCTAACGGATTCCCCATATGTGATCTGACCCATGACGGCTCTGCCATGGCTTACAGAATCGGAGCCAAAATCACAGGCAAGGAGTGGAATGACGGACATGGTGGTTCAATGGATCACCCGGCCGCCTGTTATGACAACTGGGGAGATATGTTCGAAAGGACTCCTGGTACCAATGGAATGGAAATCCATCACGATCTTGGTGTTGATGCAAATTATACAGCATATGTGAAAGGCAATCCTGTATCCATGGGTCCCGGTATGGAACCGGCAGAAGGAGGTCCCTACATACCGGAAGGATTTGGAATGAACAATGATAAGGGGCCCCGTCCCACAGACTCCGACAGCGGGCCTGGAGGAGGCCCCGGAGGGCCACCTCCAGGGGGTAAAGGCCCGAAGGGCGGAGGTCCCGGAATGAGCTCAAGCGCCTCGGGAGGAGCCTCTGCAGGGATGGCAATTCATAAATCAGAGGGTATCGTTCCGATCAATGAAAAATGTGAATCCCATATTCCCGGCCTCTATGCTGCAGGGGATGCCCTGGGCTCATATATGGCAGGAGCAATCTATACACAGATAGGGTCTTCTCTTGCCGGATCTGCTGTACAGGGTGCAATTGCCTCCGAAGCAGCAGCTGAATACTGCTCAGGTGTAACTTTACCCGAAATACCACCCGTAAAGATTAAACAGATAAGAGAAGAGATACTGTCTCCTTTGAATAGAGATGCAGGATACAGCCCCGCATGGGTCACTCAGACACTGCAGGGAATAATGATACCGAACTTCATTCTTTATATTAAAAAGGAAGGGCTTTTGAAGGCAGCTCTTTCCTATGTGGAAGAGCTGAGAGACCACCACACCCCCATGTTGAAAGCATCCAACCTTCATGAACTGAGACTGGCTCATGAAACGGCTAATATGATAGTGAATGCCGAAATGAAACTCAAGGCATCACTTATGAGGACAGAGAGCCGCTGCTCACACTACCGGCTGGACTATCCTGAAATGGATGAGAAGAACTGGGAAGCCTGGATCAATATTTCTCAGGGAACCGATGGAAAAATGGTGCTCGAAAAACAGCCCTTTGGAACCTGGCCGGTTTAGATAAGGAGAATCAAAATGATCGAAAAAACTGCAATATCAGAAATCAGCAAAGGTGCAGAACAATGAAACTATTTTCAACAAAAATACGGTGGTATCAACTTGTAAGGCCCCTCCTTCCCGCAGCTTACACAGCCCTTCTCACACTGGGATTCATGAGCAAAAGTCTTCCATATATGATAATTATTCTGGGAACTACTGTTCTGGGTGGAGCCTGGTTCTGCGGCTGGCTCTGCCCTTTCGGCTTTGCCCAGGAGTGGCTGGGAAAGCTGGGAAGGGCATTAAGGATTCCCCGGCTGCGCATTCCCGATAAAGCGGATCGATGGCTTCGTCTGACCCGTTATATACTGCTGGGTCTTTCCTTTGCAGGCTTCAGTGTCATTCTTTTGGCTCAAAGTCCCTACGGCTCATTTATGGGTGTAATCAACCTCAATACAAGTTTCATCACTCAGACAGCATGGATTCTTCTGGCATCCTTTATGACTGCCTCTCTTATAATCGACAGACCCTTCTGCCGTTATTTCTGTCCTGAAGGAGCCCGGTACGGGATTCTCAGCCTTACCAGGATATTTACCATAACAAGAAATGAAAAAGCATGCGTGTCCTGTGGGAAATGTGACAAAATCTGTCCATCACAGATTCCGGTTTCCAGTTACCGGCATGTACGAAGTGCACAATGCATCAACTGCATGGAGTGCATAGCAGCCTGCCCGGTCAAGGGAACCTTACAGTTTAAATAGTGCCCAGAAGATTGTTGATACATCAAACCGTAATATATTTGGGTACATACCTTGTACTATTCAGACCTGGATTCTTCCATCCCTGCATCCAGGTCTGCATCTCTTCTCGATCCAGATCCAGCTTACTGTAAAAGAATCTTTTTCCCTCCAGTTGTGTTTTCATCTCTAAGAGGTAATCCTTATCCAGCCCAGCTTCCTCCCCATGTGTACTTTTGGGCATTCGGTTCTCTTTTTGCTCCTTAATACGATAGGGCTTGATATAGTTATGAAAATGACGGTAGAGAATTAACCTGTTCATCATACAGGCAGGGTGATGAGCAAACTGAACTGTCTCCCTCGTATGATCAGAAAGGTCTTTCCTGAATTGCCGGTCCAGGTAGTTAACTGCAAATAGTGGATTTTTAAAAGTTCTGGCTTTCTTTGAGGAGACTCGTAAGTGTTGAAAGACTCCCTGAGACCGAAAGGCTCCAGAATAGGATCTGTGTTCATCTGTCCACAATAAAGCATTCCCTATTTCCTTATTGATCAAAAGATTAGCAAGCCCGTCCCCTAGGTTTTTCATGGAGCTATAAGTCATAGAGGAGGAAGCTTTACCCTGTTGTTCCAGCTCTGCCCGTCTCTTCTTCTGAGCGTTGGTCATCTTTCCTTTTCTCCTGAGAATGGAAAGTCCTGTTGAGTAGAGGAACTGAGAATCACGCCCTGCAATGATGTTTATATTATTGGGGTAGTACTGGGAATATGAGAAGGACTCGAAGCCATCTGCAGCCAGAGATTCATCTAAAGGCAGTTGTTTCAGCATCAAGTTATGAAAGCCCTGAGCCCAACGGGATAGCCTTTCGATTCTGTTTTGAACAACAGAGTCCCTAATTCCAAACTTTCTTGCAATATCTCGATTACCTGAGCAGCTGAAAAGCTGATCGAGCAGGTATGGGTAAAAGACTTTTTTCTTGGCGTAATAGTCTATGGAGAAGGTTTGGGAGGAGAAAGTCTTTCCGCAGGATCTGCACTTGAATCGCGGAACACGTCCGAAGGTCTTTGTCTCGTAGTACCCATAGTGAAAATACCAATTATCATCATTTTCCGGAGTAAAGTACTTGCATTTGCAATTTGGGCAATGGGTTGGGGTCATCGCTCACACCTCTCTATTTGTTTTATTGTAGAGAGATAGGGGGATGAATTGACTGTTGATTCAAGAGGATTGAGAATCAACAGTCTTTAGGGCACTATTCAACCCTTTAATGCCTCAATCAGCATTACGAACAAGCAAAGCATAGTTGTATATTACAATATAATCGGCTGCATTCTCCGATGCACTCAGATCAAAGATAGAGATATCCAGACCAGGATCGAAGTCATAGGGGTATTCTTCACCATAGAGCTGAGACCAGAGCTCACGCGAAAGGGCGGGAGCCTGAACAGCCGCTCCTGTTGTATCCTTGTAATCGTTACGCATTGCTCCGGGACCGTGGGTATCTACAAAATCGTCGACTGTAGCATCAACAGAGCCAGAGGACTCTTCCTTTTCAGGGGGAGGTCCCATTTCACCGCCACTGCCCATACCTGCGGCACCGCCGGATGCCAGATTAATTCCATATGCCTTTCCGAATGCAAAATACAGGGCAGTATCGGGAAAATCGCCACAGGTTGTACTGCTCCACATATAGCAGTCAGCTCTGCTCAAGTCAAAGTATTCGAGATCAATCGCCGGGAGTTCGGTAATACCGTATTGAACAATACTCTGCAGCTCTTTTGCATCGGGAAGACGCCAGTCGCTATAGCCCAAATATTCAGCTTCATTCATTTTCTGAACCCAGGACAAGGTATCCACCCAGGTTCGTCCATAACCGTACTCTGCATCGTTCTCAGAACGGAGCGTACCGTCATCGTTGACTGCCCCGCTGTCCTGCTGAGACCACATGAATCCGGTAGCCCTGTCTGTAACGGTACCGTCTCCATTATCAACAAAATCGTTTATGCCATAGACTCCTTCCTCTCCCCGAACGGCACGGACACCTGCCGGAATAGAAGATCCTGTTGAAGAACCATCAAGGTAATAACCATCACCATATGATTTCAAATGACCATCGGCCCAGTTGAAGCCGTAGTTCTTCTCCATCTCCTCATATTCATTCTCTGCAGGCAACCTGGTTACAGTGCTCGTCCAGTAGGAACCTGTGTAGGGCCGGCCCTCATCATAGAAAAAATCAAAGTATTCTGTATCGATATATGGTATGCACTGACTGATATCCTGAGCGACTAACTTACCATCCATATCTGCCAATGAAAAAGATTCCTTAATAGTCGGAAGCCTCCAGTCGCTATAGCCTCCAAGCTCCAGATTCTCAACATATTCGATGGCCTCATCGTATGTCATTTTATCAAGAGGAGGGGTCTGCTGCCACATAAGTCCGGTATTATCATCAGTTACAGTACCGTCTCCATTATCTGTATAAGAAGGCATTATGCACTGATACTGGGCATCCTGTCCGTATAGAGGATTGCCGATCTCAGGCTGATCAATAATATTACCATCGGCATCATAGAAACTGGTCTGCATGGCATCTGTCACAACAAATTTGACTGCTGGTACTTTGTCAACTTCATCAACATTGCCCCCTGATATGCAGCTTGTTGACCCAAGAAGAATAGCAGCCGCGATTGCCAGAACACTGACTGTTCTCCCTATTGCTTTCATAATTAACTCCTGTTGAAAAAAGGTTTATGGCGGCAATGTAGCAATTCAGGAGAAAATCATCGTCCAAACTGCACTATTTGGACTAATTAATAGATTTTCTGTACTGGCTGGGGGTTTTATCGTACTTCATCTTGAAAAGACTGTTGAAACTTGATTTGGAATTAAAGCCCGAATCGAAGGCATGTTCCAGGATATTTTTCTGATTTTCCCCGTCCTCCTTTATCCGCAGGCAAACCTCTTTCAAGCGGTAGTCATTAATAAACTGGTAGAAATTCACAGACAGCTTTTCCTTCAGGACAGTTGAAATTTTATGTCTGGATATTCCCGTTTTCACTGCCAGATCATATACTGAAAGAGTCGGATTCCGGTAAAGTTTCCCCTCCTCCATCAATTTGATTATTTGCTCGAGATTCTCTTCCAGAATATCCGCTTCTACCGGTTTAGACTCTTCTTTTATCATCTTTTCCTGCCGGGGAAAGACAGCTTTCTGCCTCAGACCGAAAAAGATAAGATACAGGGACAGTACCAGATAAACCGCAAGATGAAGACTTAGAATATCCACTGCAAAAAACTTTTCTCCCAATATAAGAAACAGGATCAGAATTGCAAAAAGCAGTGGAATCAGGATTATCCAGATGAGTGTTATTTCCCCTTTTCGATATGCATAACATTCTTTAACAAATTCTCTATGTTTATGCAGCAGCAGAAGGGAAACAACAATGTAGACACCGTAAGAAAGAACACTGATTGCCCCGAAATAACGAATTAAAATACCGGGTTTTTCTCTTTCCAGTTCTACCACAGGTCCACCGGGTATCGGAACTATGGGATTGATAAGAAAACAGAAGTAATACAGCAAAAAGAGAATCAGATGAGGCCAGTAATGATGAGAAATCTCATCTCCTTTTGCAAGCTCTCTTATATAGAGATAAAGAAAAGGACCATTTAAAAGGGAGAAGGCAGGATTGTTCAAACGGATTTGCCTGATATCCTCTCCCTGCAGCTTATCCAGAAATACCTGCAGAAAGGGCATTGCTAGTACAACTAACCAGATCAGAAGCAGATAGTCCGCCCTTTCTTTCTTCTTTGTTCCGATAAGGAGCAGTCCGAAAAGAATATGCGATAAGCCAAGGATATGAAGCGATTCCATGTTGATAGTATAGTGGCCCAGCCTCACTGAAACCAGGCAGAAGCTAATGAAATCATCAGAGAACACCATAAAGAAGACCCATCCCGTGCAAAGGCTTTTCTTAAAGTCAGCAACTCCCTAAATCCCCCTCATACGGCCTTCACATCCCCCCGGTATAACTCCTGAACCGCCATACGCGGACAGGAGTTTCTGATGCAGTTAAAGAATTTATTGATCACGGCCCTTATCCTGACGGGAGCCTTTTCCGGCAGCCTCCTCAGGGCTCAGGAAGCGAAGGAAGTGGAATCGAAGGAACTGGAAACAATAAGCCCCGAAGATACGGAAATTCTCAGGAAGAGGCTCACCGGAGCTCAGGACAATGAGACTATTCTTATAGAAGACGGCATCTACCGGGACCTGGGCCGCATAGAAATCAAGGCCGACAATGTGCTTGTGAGTCCCGAAAACAGGGGACAGGTTGTTTTCTCGGGAAGTGTACAGATTGTCCTCAGAGGCCGGGGCTCCACCCTGGACAGTCTGATATTTCGGGACGGAGGCCCTGTGATCGACCGGAGGAATCCCACCGATGTCCGCAGTGACATCAGAGGGGCCGTTGTTCTGTACGGAGAAGGCAATACCTTCAGCAACAGTATCATTGAAGAGTTCAACCAGTACCCCTATGAGGCGGACATCAATGGTGAGTATCCCAATGTCCGCTGGGTGACGGTGGCCGGTACGGGCAGCAAAGTCATCGGCAACACCCTGGACGGTAAATACAAAAGAGGTGCATTCCTGGTGGTCCAGACCGGAGA
Organism: Spirochaeta sp. UBA5339; assembly: GCA_002408085.1. Taxonomy (GTDB): domain Bacteria; phylum Spirochaetota; class Spirochaetia; order DSM-2461; family DSM-2461; genus Oceanispirochaeta. Next base: position 29,242 of record DHQL01000009.1, on the reverse strand, counting down.
AGACCGGGACGACTCCCTGATCCAGAACAATATATTCAGAAATCTGATCCCCCGGGACCTGGATCTGATCAGAGAGGGAAGTCCGGAAATGTTCAGAACCAATGCCAATGACAGGCAGGCCATCCGGCTGGGGGATGCCCGGTACTCCCGGTGCGATTCTGGGGCCATTATAAAAGACAATCTTTTCGACACCATCGACGGAGAGCTTGAAATGATCTCCCTCAAGGCCTCGGCGGTCAGCTTCGAAGGGAATACCCTCAGAAACAGCAGCTCAATGATCTCCCTGAGACACGGCAGTAATATGACCATCAGAGACAATGTCATCCTGGGAGACGGTAAGAGCGGCAGCGGAGGGATACGCTTCTATGACGAGGGCCATATCATCGAGAACAACTACATCCAGGGGGTTCTGGGGTCCGGAGAAACCCGCGGAGGACTTGTGGTGAACACCGGGGTCAACGATGTACAGAACGGAGAGCCCCTCGATAACGGAACTCCCGGAAAAGAGCTGAACAAGCAGTGGACACCCATGAATATCACCATAGCAAACAATTCCATCATCGACTGCCGCCAGGGATTTATGCTCAGCACCAAGACCCACAAGACCAGTCTCACCGAAGATACACCCGTTGAACTGGTCTATCCGGGAGTGAACATCACCTTTGAAAACAACCTGATCCTCGCCCGGGAGAATCATACCCTGGCCGTGAAGGGGGCTCCTTCTCGGGAGTTTGAACTGATTGACCCGGTATTTAAAAATAATCTGTTCGCAGGCCCCAGAGAACATATGGACCATCTGCCCGAGGGGGTAAGTGATGAGAGTATTCCAGTCGAAAGAAATGGCATTTTTCTGGAAGCTGAGGATTATGGTGCCAGGAACCTTGTTCTAAGAACCGATGAAAACACAGGCTCTGACATTTTCAGGGCCCCCTGATGCCATTCTGATACCCTTTTGACTCCCCGGGAAGGGGCCTGGAAAAAGAACAAAGGCCGATGATTTAAAACTTCCAGATGTCTCCTTAGGTCAGAATGTGATAATCTTTCTTAAGGAGTTATTTAAAAATGAAAAGACCCTTCCCAAAGCCCCTGTCAGGAGCATTCCTTCTGTTATTGATCCTCCTGACCGCTTCAGTGGCGGTGGACACCGCAAGAAACAGAGTATGGACTCCCCTGCCCTCCCGGCCGGAAGAACCCCTGATCTTTGACACCGATGGGCTCCTTTACGCCTTTCACCACGACCTGTATGTCTCCCCCGAGGAACAGGATCTGAACATCAATCAGGCCTGTACCTATGTGGACGGTCGCTACGACTGTGCCGACTTCCGCCTGGTGTCCCTTATGCGCATACTCTACAGGCATCCGGAGAAATTAACAGAGGAACAGAAGGACCGAATACAGAAGACAGTGCTGGGTTTTAAATACTGGATGGATCAGGACGGTTACGACTCCATGTGCTACTGGAGCGAAAACCATCAGATTCTTTTTTCATCCGCAGAATACCTGGCAGGACAGCTCTATCCGGACCTGATATTCACCAGCACCGGCCTGACTGGAACCGAACACAGGGATATGGCCAGAGAGAGAATACTGATCTGGCTGGAACAGCGCTGGACCTATGGATTCACCGAGTTCTACTCCAATGTCTACTATGTGGAAGATATAGCTCCCCTGAGCAATCTGATAGACTTCAGCGAAGACACGGAAATTGTAACAAAGGCCACCATCATCATGGACCTCCTCCTCTATGATCTTGCCTCTCAGTCCTTTAAAGGAACCTTTGTAACCTCCAGCGGCCGGGCCTATGAAAACAAGAGGAAAACAGGCCTGGACTCATCCATGAGGGCGGTCTCCCAGGAACTTTTCTCTTACCCCGTCAATCCCGACGACCGTATCGGGATGGAGCAGAACTTTCTTGTTGTTGAGAATTACGAGCTCCCCGGCGTCCTGGCCCTGATCGGCAGGGATGAGGAGGAGAGGATTATCAAAGCCTCCAACGGGCTGAATCTGAGTGAACTGAAAGAGGAAGGGCTGATCGGCCTGGAAGACAGACAGATCATGATGCAATGGGCCATGGAATCATTCTCCAACCCCGAAACCATCAACAACACCCTGGACTACATAAACCGGAACAAGATGTACGGCCAGGAGGCCTTTCAGGATTTCCGGCTTATCAACTACACCCTCCTCCGCAGCCTCGGCCTGCTGCCCCTTATCAGTCGGACCCTGGGGCTGCAGACCAACGGCACCGCAATTCAGCGGGGCAACGTCTACACCTACAAAACCCCTCAATACAGTATGTCTACCAGTCAGGCCTACCATCCCGGAACCCATGGAGACCAGCAGGCACTCTGGCAGGCGACCCTTAGCAATGAACTGAGCCTGGTGATCACCCATCCGGCAGTCCTCCCCCATGAGAAGGGTCCTACGGGCAACTCACCCACCTACTGGGTCGGAGACGGCCGGCTTCCCCATGCGGTTCAGGACAGGAATATTGCCATCAGCCTCTACCGCCTTCCCCGGAGAGCCGGAATTATGGAAAAGAGAATGCTCCCCTTTACTCATGCCTGGTTCCCCGAGGCTCTCTTTGATGAAGCAGTTGTGGAGGGCAACCATGCCTTCGGCCGTCTGGACGAAACCTATGTGGCCATGACTGCCAACTCTGCCCTGGAGTACATTGATCCCCCTGAGCTCACCGTGGACGGTGCAAAGCGAGACCCTCCGGGCAGGCGGGAACTGATCCAGAGGGGGCGTGAGACCTACTGGATTACCGAGTTTTCGACTGCAGAAGAGGAAGACTCATTCGAGGCATTCAGGGAGAGAATCCGCAGCAATGAAACCGCTTACTCCGGGAAGACCCTGACCTACAGCAGCAGAGGAAGGACCCTGGAACTGACCTGGAAGGGAGATTTCAAGGTAAATGGAGAGGTTCAGAACACCGAGTACATGCGCTTTGACTCGCCCTATATCCGGGCTGAAAGGAAGGCGGAAACCCTGGATTTTGAGTTTGGCGGACAGAAGCTGCATCTGGATTTCCACAGGGGCATCAGAGAGTTCTGAAGGCATTTCATAAAAAAAGCCTGATCAGGAAGACCCAATCAGGCTTTTGCTTAGTAGTGGCGAAGGGACTTGAACCCCTGACAGACCGGATATGAGCCGGTTACTCTACCAACTGAGTTACGCCACCGTATTGTTTTCGGCTTGCCCTGCGGAGTGTTCCGCCGTGCGTGCCGTGATGCTTGCGTAATATACCCTGAAGACGGAAAAAGTGTCAACATGGTCTTTAAAAAAATCTGACAATCAGATCAGGTTCATCTCCTGGGCTTTTTTGATGATCTCGTTGTTCCAGTAGTTCTTCCTGAAGTAGTGGTGCTTCATCTGCTGACTGTCAAAGCGCCCCGCCCTGGTCTGCAGCAGTTTAAAGGCGTGGGAGACAAGGGCATCATGAGGTTCATCCAGGGTTGCTCCCGCCTTGTCGATCAGCTCGGCTGCATAGAGGAAGTAGTAGTATCCGAAGGGCTGCTGGTTGTAGGCCTTGTCCATCCGGCACAGGGGTTTCAAACCTTCCCAGGCCTTCTCCGTTTCCCCGCCTAAGCCGATCAGAAGGTAGTAGAAGCCCTTTGCCTGATCAAGAAGTACATCTTCATAGAAGTCTCTGTCCGAAAGGCGTCCCTCAATGACACGGTAGCCGTCAAACCAGGAGTCCATCTCGTGAATATACTGGGGGTTCTGATCATAGGAGGCAAAGGCCTCTTCAAGGAGTTCGATGCCCTTTTTGCTGTCTCCTGACAAGTAGGCGGCTTCGGCCCTGAAATAGGCGGTCTCCAGACACAGCGGCTGGCGACAGAGGAGCTCCTCGGCCACCTTCTCACTGTGTCCAAAACAGAGAGACCGGGCCATCCAGCTGGTGATTACACGGCTCTCGGCTGTCATATTATACTTCTTGGTCAGACGCCTTCCCTGCTTCAGCTCCTTAAAGGCATCTGAGTAGCGTCCCAGTTCAAAGAGAATGCGTCCTTTCAGGAAGATCAGGAAGATCTGGGTCTCCCGGTTCCGTTCTCCCGCAGCCAGGGAGACTCTGGTTTCAAGACCCCGAAGGGCCGCTGAGAGGTTTCCAAAGAGGTAGGATGAGAGGACCATCAGCTTTCCGCTGACCAGAGAGGCTTCCCTGTCATTCAGCTGCTCACTGATCCTCAGGGCTATCTCGAAGTAGTCCACCGCCGAGGCCAGTTTTCTCTGACTCAGCATGGTAAGGGCCAGGGCTGTATTCGCACGGATCTCACCGTAGTGGTCGCTGTTTTTCTGAAAGGCGAACAGGCTCTCCTTGACTGTGGCCATGGCACTCTCGGAGTCGCCGTTCAGGGCATAGTAGTGGGCCTGCTGCAGAAGGAACTCCTCACTGCAGGCGCCCTGGGCTTCCATAAGGGATAGATAGCCGGCATCCAGCTTGTCAGAGACCTCCTTGCGGGAGTTCTGAAGCATGGCGCTCCTGAGTCTTCCGGCATACTGGATGTTATGAAGACCTTCCTGCTGAGCATGACTTAGGGATCGGCCCTCAAAAAGCCTGGAGTTCAGAAGGCTCTCTGCAAGTTCATTCTGACGTATTTTAAGAAGGTGGTGGCTGATTCTGTTGAGGATTTCAAGACCGAAATCAATGCTGCCCCTCTGACTCAGAAAAAAGAGAAGGCCGCTGAGAGAGTTGATCTTTCCGTCGTCCATCTCTCTGCTCAGAAAACGGGTAAAGTCCTCATCCAGTTCCTTCCTGTTGAATCCGGGAGTGGATTCAAGAGCCTCAAGATCCAGAGGCCGGTTCCAGATGCCTCCGGTGGCCCCCTGAAAGCGAAGATAACCCAGGCGTTCCAGTCTTTTAACCCTCTCTTCAACCTCAGGCCGGGAGTTTCCCCGGAACTGAAAGAAACGGATGATCTGGCTGCGGGTAAAGCAGAACCTTCCCGGACTGCAGAGGGAGAGCACTTCGATACTGCTTTTGTCCCGTCCATAGAGATAGGCTCCGGGAGGATCAAGATCCTTCCTTTCTCCGGGGATTCCCTCCAGACGATTCTGAAGAAAGTAGAAAAGCTCCACCAGGGAGTGTTTCTTTTTATTGTAGATCTTGAGGATCTCCTCAGGGTCGGGTTTCAGCTCGGGGAAGACATCCGCCGCCTTGAGGCGCACATCCTGTTCCTTCAGAAAGGTGATGAAGAGACGGCGGGGTTTCCCCGGAATCTCGGGCATCTGAACCTTTTTATCATTTGTCAGAAACAGAAATTTCTGACCCGGAAAATTCTTGCAGATCATTTCCAGGAAACGGCCCGTAAGATTCTTTGCATCTTCACTGAAGAGTTCAGGCTCCCTGATTATAATGACAGGGGGAGTCGGATAGGTATCCAGTTTTTTCAGGCAGCCCTTCCAGTAGAGACAAAAGGCCCGGAAGAAATCAGTTTCCACCTGATCATAGTAGTGACTGTACCAGTCGCTGGTGCTGATATTCTTTAGAAAGACCGAGTCCTCATCCCACTTTTGTGAGTCATCGGCAGGAAGATACTGGGAAATCTGATCCAGAAAGTCCCTGTTGATAAAGCGGCTCAAGGGGTACCAGGGGTCCCAGAAACCATCGGCAGGTTCAATAAGAAGAAAGTTCTCTATGAGTCTGTTTGTATCATCAAGAACTGACCGGAGAACAAAAAGGCTCTCCTCTATTTCAGGGTACTCAATGATCATAGATGATGATTCATTCTCCCTGTAGAGCCACTGGTTCATCTCTTTCTTCATGGAGGGAATCAGGTCTTCCCGTTTCAGGAAACGGCGGTAGCGGTCCTCAATGGAGAGCATCTTGTCCACCTTGACCTGAACCGATGACAGCAGGGAGTACTCTTCCCTCTTTGTCTTTTCCAGATACTCGTCAAACTTGTCCCGCACTGAATCTTCAATCCAGACCCTGTTCTCCTCGGGTGCCGTAAGAGAGAGATTATGAAAATGCTGGGAGATGTCCTCCCTGTCATGCCCCGAAGACAGGATAATGGAGAATCCCGAAAGATACTGCCGGTACTCATCAAGCAGGCTTTTAAGGGACTCCGCACAGTTCAGAACATTGATGGCAGTCTCTCTGTAGAGGGCCGCAAACTGGAAAATATCCTGATTCTCATCAAACAGGGCTCCGCCGGCGCTGTTTATAAGAGAGTTGACTCTGGCTTCGAGGGCAGCGATTTTTTTGGGATACAGTTGGCTCAGCTGTTTTTTATTTTCCAGCTTGTAATAGATGTAGAACATTTTTTCCTGTCGTAAGAAATTGATGATTCATTATATAATAAAGTATGGGATATTTAAAACACAAAGGAAAAAAATATAACTCCATACTCCTCAGGATATCCCGTAATACGGATTTTTCCAGTTTTGTCGGAGAGCTTCATCAGATTGCATTAAGCGGAATTGCCGATGATAAACTGGAAAACGGGCGTCATGCTCTTCTTGAACTGGTGAACAACTCCATCAGGGCCCATAAGGAAAAGGAAGAAGACAGTCCTATTCTCCTGAGGATAAAGCTTACAGACCATGAAGTTATCATTACCCTGGAAGACAGGGGCGGAGGTTTTGACAAAGGTATTCTCCCCTATGATATTGACCGGAATGTTGATGACATCGATATGAACAGCCCGAGTTTTCTCAAGTACAGGGAGGCCCATGACTACCAGAGGTTCGGAATGGGACTGCTTATTTCCAAAAAGACCTTCGACTCCTTCAAAATACAGTTTCTCGGATCCGAAGGAGAGTACAGCGAGATCTATGAACAGGGAAAAACCATCGGAACCGTGATAGAGACAAGGAGCAGACTCATATGAGTACAGAAAGAAAAAACCCCAGAAAACAAAGTTATGCCAAGGTCATTCTGGATGGAGACCTCCCGGCCTATATAAGGGACCTCAGCCCCGACGGATTCAAGGTCTACTCTCCTGTACCCCTTCCTTATGACCAGGGCTCAGTGATCAGCTGCAGGATTATACCGTCGGATCAGGAAGACCACCCCTTTGAAGTGGAAGGTGAGATCAGATGGAACCGCCAGGACAGCAATGGAAATGAAATACTGGGAGTGAAGATATCTTCATACTCGGACCAGGACAGTGAAACGCTGTTTGCACGACTTAATGAACGGTTCTCACAAAATTAAACAATAAGAAATCTTTCTTTGCTTGACGGATAATCAGGCTTACCCGTAAAATATCGATACCCATGATTTAATAGGAGCCCCTGAAGGAGAGACTTCTTGGAACTTAAAGTCAGAAAAAGTAAACATATCTACATAGTGGACATTGAAGGAGAGATGGATCTCTACAATGCCTACAAACTGAAAGAACTCGTTTCAAAAATGCTGGATAAAGGTATAGGCCACTTTGTCATCAATATGGAAAAGGTCGAGTACATCGACTCAAGCGGTATCGGAGCACTGATCTATGTCAGCTCAGCCCTTAAAAAGAAGAGTGCCCGTCTGGTCATTACCTCTGTGCACGGTTCCGTGAAAAAGGTAATTGAACTGACAAAACTCACAGGATACTTCCCCCTTGAGGACAGCCTCAAGGAAGGTATTGTTGCACTGATGAAGGGGTGATGATGGAACAGATACAGATTAATGACAGCCATGAACTGATGGATAGAGAGGGAATGTTCTACAAGGAGTTCCCCAGTGACTTCAGACAGATCAGATACTTCACCCTGCTGATCGTCCAGAAAGCGCCTCCCGAGATCAGGGAGATAAACCTTCTGGAACAGCAGATCTCAGAGCTGATTAAAAATGCCGTTAAACACGGAAACCGCAGCGACCAGAGCAAGCTTGTAAAGGTCTGGTACACCTTCAGCGAAGAGAAGGCCCGTATCATTATTGAAGACGAGGGAGAGGGATTCCAGGCCATTAAGGATTGGAACGCTTTTAACGAGAAACGGAACAGCTGCCTGAGCAACGAAGACTACGAAGCTCTGGCGGACTATGTATCCTTCCGTACCGAACGAAGCGATGATAACGATGGCGGAAACGCCATGTTTGCAGCCCTGGAGTACTGGAACGAGGGTGTTGTCTTTACAGAAAAAGCCAACTGTGTAGCCGTGGGCAAGACCTTCCCCAAGAAGAATACAGGAATTGATCTGGGCTAGAAGCAGAACGAATGATAAGCCGGTAGAGCTGCAGTTCCTTAAGAAATCTGTTTCTAGTAGGAGTATCTCATCTGGGTCAGGTCTTTCTCCAGAGGAATCGCTCTGCCGGGCCATATCCTGAATGGGATCTCCCAGTCCTCCACAAGCCACCTGTCACCGTCTTTTCTGAAGTAAAGGTCTCCCCTGATATATCCTGAATCCGACAGCAGCACGGTCTTTATACTGCCCGTCTGTCCCGAAAACCGAATGCTTCCGCTGTAGACATGAACAATCTCAGGCTCCATATCCAGAAATTCTTCTACCTCTTCTGCAAAAAGCGGATGGGCCTGTCTGCTGACAAGACTCGTCCGGACAGATCCCTTTGCAAGGCTCTCCCAGAACTCTCCGGCAAGATCATAGACCTCTCTCTCAGCTTCTGCAGCAGACAACGGGTCTGCCAGATCGCCGATCATCAGACTGGTTGGAAGATGATAGGCATGGGGATTGATCCTCTGAAGATAAAGAGGGCCTGTGAATTCAGGGATTTCTTCTGCTTCCTCCTCCTGCGTCTTTTGATCTTCTTCGCTCTCTTCAGCCGGACCGCTTTTTGTCAGACGCAGCACACTATCCTCCCCGGATGCGGGGGCTGTGTTCTGAGACTCAGGGCTCTCAGAGGCTTCCCGGGAAGGAGCCCTGGGCGTACAGGAGAGAAGAGAAAAACAGAGCAGAAGGGCCAGAATCAGTCGGATGTTCATATAACTCCTTTTTACCAGAAATCCCCTTTGCCGTCAAAGAGCGTTATTGTGTATACTCTTATACTATGAGAGAAGAGATAATCAGGCATTTAAGTGAAGACTACACGGTTCCCGTCAGGGATCCCCTGTGGAAGCATATCTATCTGAGTCCGGGACTCAGAAAAATAATGTATCAGAGCGAGTTTCAGAAACTGGGCCGGATAAGGCAGCTGGGACCGGCAAGTCTGGTCTATCCGGGAGCCACTCATACCAGACTAAACCACTCCCTTGGGGTCTTCTATCTGTCCAGAAGGATTCTGAAAACCATTCTCTTTTCAAAGCACTGCCCTGACCACCTCACCCTGGTGGGTGCTAAATCATTTCTATGCGCCTCTCTGCTCCATGATATTGGTCACTTCCCCCATGCCCACTCCTTTATGGAGATGCCCCTGGCTGACCATGAGATTCTCTCCGGGCAGATTATCACCGATTCCGGAATAGCCGATATTATCCGGGATGAAATCGGTGGAGATCCCGAGCTGACCGCCGCCATTATCGATGACTCCATATCCGATGACGGCAACAGGGAGCTCACCTTCTTCCGCAATATTCTGAGCGGCGTCCTTGATCCTGACAAGCTGGACTATCTGAACCGGGACGCCTACTTCTGCGGTGTTCCCTACGGGATGCAGGACATCGACTTTGTGATCTCCCAGATAAGGCCCACAGAAAACGGCATAGGCCTTACCACCAAGGGTGTGACCGCTGTGGAGAACATCCTCTTTTCAAAGTATCTGATGTACAAGACCGTCTACTGGCATCCGGATGTGCGGATCTCCACGGCCCTGGTTAAAAAGGCTGTCTATCTGGGTATGAGGGACAGGTACTTCAAGGCCGATGAGCTCTACGGAATGGATGATGATGAATTCTACAAGAGAATGACCGCCGCCCCGGAAGAGCTGGCCTCTCTTGTAAGGGAGGCGGAGCGGCCCCGGAAGTATTCGATCATCTGTCAGGTGCCCTTTGACGAGGCAAACAGCCTCCACCGTTCTCTTATGGACCTTGATTTCCGTAACGGCCATGAAACAAGGCTGGCGGCATTTATTGAAGACAGGCATCCCGGACTTCTGGCTGAGAACCATCTGGTGATTGATATCCCTTCTAAGATCTCTTTTGAAGTTGACGTTCCCATCCTGGACAAGAAGGGAGAGAAACCCTTTATCGGCTCCCCAACCGTCTTCAGCGGGCCCGTTGTGCAGGGATTTACCGAAACCCTGAGGCATATCAGGGTGATTGTACCCTCAACTGTTGCCGCAAAGGTTCCGGAGATCGAGCTGGATCCCTTTGTCTAGTGGATTCGGCTACTTGAAGAGGTCCTCAAAGTCATCCATCTTCAAGGCGCTCCCCCCCTGTCCCTGATCGTTGGATCGGGCCTTCAGGGGGAGGTACTCCTCGTTATACTGCCGGGCCAGTTTGTAGACTCCGTCCTCTTTAAACTCATCGAGTACAATGACCTCAAGATTGTAGGAGCTGTCGCTCATACCCCGGAACATGATGTTGATGGGGTCGGTAATGGTCAGGGCGAAGTGAGGACTGTAGGTCAGCATCAGAACGATCAGCATCACAATAATGGAGATAAAGATCAGAATATTGGACCGGGATTCTGCGGCATAGAGGGGCTTCAGGGAGTAGAAGAACTCCACCTCTCCTGATTCAAGATAGCCGTAATCAGAGGGACCGAACCAGCGGTCATAAAAGCTGTTGTCATGGCGTGTATAGATGGTTCCTTCATGTGTTCTTATGATAAGAACAGACTCATAGCCTTCAAACTCGCTGATTACCGCACCCATCCCCTGATCCAGAAGACTCTCGGCTGTTCTGGCCATTATTTCGTGTTTCTCCACAAAGTCTGTTTCCGCATCATCAATATCCACAAAGGCCAGCAGAAAGGAGACTGCCGTCAAGGTGAGTACAAAGGATGATATAACAGTTGTAATAATCCTTGTCACATGCCTCTGGGCCATAACGGCATTGACGAATTTGATCTTCTTGAAAATCTTCAGAAGCCTGAGGAGTCTCAGTATTCTTGCGATTCTGACGGTCTTAACGACTTTAAGGATATTGAGGATGCTTGCGGCCTTGATATAGGCGGCACCCTCGAGGAGAGCTACAACTCCGGGGCCGGAACTGAACAGAAGAAGGGGCAGAGAGGCGATCAGGTCTATCCATCCCCTCTCCTTCATAAGGTAATGCTTTGCCCGTCCCTTTTTGAGGGCCGAGAAGTAACGGGCCAGGAACTCTATGGAGAAGAAGAGGTCGAAGCCGAATCCGGAGATGACCAGGGTCTTTCTGACACTCCATGACCAGCCCAGAAGGACAGCAAGGTCCTCAACAAAGGTCTGAACCAGGACAAGGAGAATTACAAAGAGGATAAAGTTTTCAATCAGATCTCTGCTCTTTTTCATGGGCTTCACCATCCATTCTCTGCGGATATATTGTACAGCTCTGTGAGCATATCAAAATCATATCCATAGTATTTGTAGTTGCGTCTGGCCACATTGAACCAGCTCTGGTCCGAGGCGGCGGCTCCCCGGTCGATCTTCATCCCCTCCTTCATCTGAGCACAGCGGGAGCTGAAGATGGAACTCAGCCTGGCCGTGGTCTCCAGATTCCGGTCGTCCTGAAAGGCAATAGCGCTGTTGACCCCGGCCCGGATGATCGTATCGGGAAGGGCGGGAATGACCTTGCAGATCTGTTTTGTTATCTTTTCTGCATAATTGGGACTGAGAGACTGACTGCCTCCGTTACGTCCCATATTGGGGGCAAAAAGGCTGATCAGAGGCCTGATCAGTATGGTTGTCTTCATCAGATTGTAGATCTCTTCCTGGGGCATCCTTAGGCGCTGAACCTTTGTCAGCTCAAAGTGAATATACTTCTGCCGTTCAAAGCCCAGCATAATATACCGCTTCAAAACTCCTGTCTGAAGGGCCGTCAGGGCTCCGGACATACTCTGCCGGCCGGCAGGTGTGGACAGAAGCCTCTTCATAACGGCCATCAGCTGCCTTTTTGTCTGATCCGATGCCGGGGGAAGTTTCATAAAGGAAACATAGGCATAGTTTGTTCGGTCAAAAATTTCTGATTCAATCTGAGGAAGAATCTGATTGTTTGTGATATCATAAAGAGTAGCGGTCATCAGTTTAATAATGTCCTGCCAGGACCAGCCGTTAAAATAGGCCGGAGAAGACAGGGTCGGCTTCAGTTTATCTTCATTAATGATGAAAAACTGGAGAAGCTGCTCCTCCCTCTGAAGAGCGGAAAACCCGTTTAAACTGGGATTCTGCATGAGTCTGCTTAAGAATTGGAGAGCCTTTGTATTATCAGTTTCCATAGTATGCCAGCCAGATATGGTTTTGATAAATAATCGGCTGTTTCATCCTAAATCTTGATTCTGCAGCGGATTTAAAAATAGAGTAAAAATGAAAAACAGAAGATTCCTTTATTCAATTCTGATAATAAATACTCTTATTTTCCTCACTCCGCCCCTGCTGCGCTCACAGGAAAACAGTGAGTCTGAAAGCCTAGAATCTACAGAATCCGGAGAAGAACTCTCCGAAGAAACACCCAAAAAAGAGTACCCCGTCCAGGGGAGCGGCGAAGCCCCTGAGCACATCTTTGATATGAGTCTGGGCGGTGTGGGAGCCGATGTATTCTGGGATGGATACTGGCGCTACACCCTTACTTTCGGCACAGGTTTTGAAAACGGGGAGGACGGCTTTGTCTTCCCTGTTGCCTTCCCCGGCCTTCAGCAGGGACTCTCCTTTTCCCAGGAACCGGACTTCTTTCTCTCGGTTCTTCTGATGGACCACTACTTTGTGGAGATGTCCTTTACAGAGGGCTACGACAGGAACACCTACGCCATGGGATATGTGGGAGATGAAACCACCGCACTGAAGGAGTTCAGAATAGGAAATGCGGGCATCGGCATCGGTGAGTATGAGGGAATCGATGTTTCCAGCCCCAAGTACAACACCCCCGGTGTGATGGCGCGCTTTGAAACGGATACTTCGCAACACGAGATCATGGTCCGCTACGACCCCACGGAACTTCAGGAGAAGACCTTTGTGGGTCAGTATGAGGTCAATGAAGAGGAGCTCCAGCTCCCGGACTTTGTGGACGGCCGCCGCTTCATCCTTCCCGACACCAATATCTCCGGACTGACCATCTATGTGGAAGACTCCTCGGGAGAGTTGACCGGAAGCGACAACAGGCGCTACACCAAAAGGAACATCCTTTACAGCGCCGACCTTACCAACGGTCTTGTCACCCTGGTCAATGAGCCCGACGGACGGGTGCTGATCTACTACTCAGGAGTGGGAGATACAACAGTCTCCGACTTTATTATGACCCCCGATGCAAACGGACGGCCCGACCCTGCAGGGGGATTTGAGGACTTTTCCTGGACCTCCCCGGACCCCTATGATCCTGAGGGCGGAAACTTCGAAGACTCCTCCAAAGTGACCATCGATGGCAAAGACGCACTGCTGGTCCACAATCCCGGAGCCTTCAGCTCCTTCCAGCGCTATAATCAGTATATCTTCTACACCAACATCCCCTCCGAGAGCTGGCGTACTTCCATCTCCGTGGTGGACTCCAATGGTCTGGCCGATGAGGACCAGAGCTATGTCTACTCAACCTCAACCGATGAGAACGACAACAGGACCCTGACCATCCTGGTCTCCAACACAGCAGCCAGGGACCCGATTAACAGAGTCCCCTTTGCCCTGGAGAATCCCGAAGTCTACGGCCCCGGACGGGAAACCGACGGCGAACTTGTATCCCGGGAGCTTCTGATCTCGGTAAAAAAAGACAGCTCCGACTACTATATAGGAACCAATCTTGTCAGCGGTTCAGTAACGGTCTATGTGAACGGTGTTGAGGACAAGACCGCCAGTATAGACTATGATTCGGGCAGCATTACTTTCAGCCGCTATATCTTTCCAGAAGACAGGATTGTGGTGACTTACCGCACCGAAACCGTTGGACTGACCGGGGGGGACCTCTTTATCGCCCAGGGGAACAGGCTCTTTATCAACGACACCACCACCGTGGAGCTGGCGGAATCCCTGCGCTGGAGCCTTCCGGAAAGCCAGATGACTGAAGAAGCCGGAGAGAGTCCGGGGCAGGTGAATCTTGCAGGTACCGTCTTCTACGAGACACCCAATCTGAATATGATGTTTTCCGGGGGCCTTGAGGTCTCCACCTCCGATACCACAGGAAACCTGCGGATTATGGGGATGGAGAAGAACGGTTACACCTTTGCCATAACAGAAGACCTGGCAGTGCCTGCGGAGCAGACCCTGACGCCGGGTACCGGCTTTGACAGCGTTAACCGGAAGGATCTGATCTATTGGGACTTCAACTCCACAACCATCGGCGGACAGACCTATCTGAACGATTACACCTGGAGCGGGGCTTCAGTGGACAGTTCCGAAGAGGGGCCCTCTATTGCAGCCTCAAGAGAAGATGACCCCTTCTCAGGCCGTGTTATGGTGATGAGCTACAGTCTTAATAACGGCCAGTGGTCAGCGGCAGACTTTCTTCCAGTGGAATCGGGTCCCATAGACCTCTCCGGTTACTCCCAGATCAGCTTCTATGTGTACAGGCAGAATCTGGGAAACGACAATATAAATGATATTCAGCTCTGGATCGGAGAGAACGGCGAGGCCGAAGACTGGGATGAAAACGGCACCGTGGATTCAGGAGACTCCCGCTATGTTCTAGTGTTTGACGATACCTATATGGATATCTCATCCACCACCGAAGACAACTGGTATAAAATATCCATACCCCTGACCAGGGCCCAGAGACAAAAGCTGTCCCGCGTCCGGTCCCTCCGTTTTATTGTTGAAGCGGCAGCTGGGGGTGCCGAAGGGGATCTGGTGATCGGCGGAATCACCGGAACAGGATCTCCCCTGGCCATGAAGGTTTATACCGCCGGAGGCATCGAAAGAGACACCGACGGTCTTGTGTCCAGAGAGGTCCTTGACACTTCACTGAGCAGCGCTTTCCCAGAGGTATCCTCCATCTTCCATCCCGACGGAGAGGATCAGAAGGTTCTCAAGGTCAGCTGGGACAGCCTGGACACAACCGATAAAATCAGCGGAACAAGCTGGTTCAGCTCGGTTCCCGTTACAGACTACGGCGAGCTGGCTCTATATATAAAGCACGAACAGGACAATGTCTCGGGAACCATCAGTGTTACAGACAGCAGCGACAGGGGAATCAATCTGGACTATACCTCCGGTTCCTCGGGATGGGAGAAACTGACTGTAGACCTGAAAGACGGTACTGCCTCATTCTCCGGGAACTCAACGGTAGATTCCCTGACCATTGATAAGAGTGCCAGCGACTTTTCAAAGTTTAATATTACCAGAACCACAGGTACCGCCTCGGGCACCTTCTGGATAGACGAAGTCCACTTCTCGGAGCCCACCTTCACCACCGGAGGCACCCTGGAAACCATGGTGGACTACCAGATACCCGGAACCATCAAAGAGACAGCCGCAGGCTTCCCCCTTGTGGCGGACTTCAATATCTACAGCCGCTTCAACTATCAGGCCCAGACAACAGAGTCCTACTTTTCCAGCGATACGGGGCGCCTGGAGAGTCAGCTCTCCACCGGAGTAGACCTTGTAAATATCCGCTTCCAGGCGGACTTTGAGGTGATCTGGTCGGGAGAGGAACCCTATATGGCCGGTGGACACCTTGTCAGAATCCCGTCGAAATCCAAATACGGATGGATCTCCGACTCCTACTCCCGCTCCTTTCAGCCGGGAGATGACTATATGACCCGGGCCAACGTCCTTCATCTGACTCCCTTTGGCTTTCTTACAATGGAGGCCGAAACCAACGCCAGCGCCTCCACCTCGGAAATCACCCAGGGCTGGGGTGGTCTGATCAAGGTAAATGCGGGAAAGGGAGGAAACATCTCGGCCACCGGAGACCTCTACCAGACCTCAACCTGGGAGTCCGACTCCACATCCTACTTCAATGACTGGAGTGATGACTTCAAATATATAGTCCCCCTGGATACGGGGATTCAGAGCAGAGAGGGTCTGAGCAGCTTCCAGTACTCTCTGAACCCCATCCCTGTGGGAATGAAGCTGAATACGACCCTGGAGTATCAGGCCTACGAGGAACTGAGCTGGTTCCAGGAGAACCGCTGGTATTCGGACCTCTCCTTCCCCATTGAGCTGAAGGGAACCTCCATGCCCCTGACCATCTCCCCGGGTTACAGAAGAGACCTGAGTCAGGTTGTCTACCCCGAGAACTACACTGGATTCGGGGATGATCTGAACACCCTCTTCGGAACCCTGGGGACCCAGTTTCCCATGACCCACTACATTCCATTCTATGAGATAGTGGGGCATAATAACCTCGACGATTTTGTCAGAACAACGGGTTCCGTGGATGAGGCGGAGTACAATCCTGAGATGTATCTGAGCATCAGCCGGATGACTGGTTCCAGCCTGATGGACCTCTTTGTCCCCTCGGCCATCGATGTCTCCATGGGAAGGGAGTACTACAAGAAGCAGGACTCCAGCTATATCCAGAATGACTGGAGCTTTCAGCTCAGACAGTCCGCTGTCAATGTTCTGGGAGCCTGGGGACAGTATCCGGTGTTCGACTTCTACGCCACCGATGAGTGGTCCAGCTCGGTTCAGCTTGTTCTCACAGGGGATGAGATGTGGACTCCCGAAATGGAAGAGCTTGTATACCAGAACTACATTACCCTGGCCGGAGAGAAGAACTGGGAGTTTGTCGTCGACAACCGCTATACAAAGAACTGGGAGGATGACTATATCCAGGACGACTTTCAGCTGATCCTCCGCTGGCAGGAGGGAGAGAGGGAGTATATTCAGTTTCCCTTTGTAAACTACCTGATCATGAAACCCAACCATATGGAACATGAGGAGAAGCTGATATTTACCGGTTACTTTGACAAAGAGGACTCGGAGAACACCAGCTTCAATACCATCCTGAGACACCAGTCCAAACTGGTCATCACCGGCCTCGGCTCCATAGCCGGATGGATGTCCCTGGGGATGGGCGGGGAAGAGGATCTATTCCGGAGCGGCTTTGAACTGGGTCTGGAGCTGGAGATGAAATTCTGATAGAATAGCATTGAGGTATGTGATGCCTACAGTCATACGAATCGGCCCCTACAGGTTTTACTTCTACAGTCATGAACCGAATGAACCACCTCATATTTCATATTGACAGGGACGATTCAACAGCGAAGTTCTGGATCAGCCCTGTTCATCTGGCCAGGAATACCGGTTTTACATCAAAAGAGCTCAATCACCTGGAAAAACTTGTTCAAGAGAATGAAAATAAAATAATGGAGGCATGGAATGAGTATTTTGGCACCGGAATCTGATGAACGAGTAAAAGATCTCCAATTTACAGAGGAAACCATGAGCGTTGACCTGATGGATGGCCGTACAATCACCGTTCCTCTTGCCTGGTACCCCCGGCTGCTGCATGCCGGCATTGACCAGAGGAATCACTGGGAAAAATCCGGTGGAGGCTATGGTATCCACTGGCCTGAAATCGATGAGGATCTTAGTACGGAAGGACTTCTTAGAGGGATTCCTGCAGCAAAGAGTCAAAAAATCACTTCTTGATATACTTCATCATACCTCAATATTAAGAATCAGGAGTCGTTCATGCCCGCACAGTCACAAGTCAAAGTTCTCAAGGAGTCGGTAGCCCGTAAAATAGCTGCGGGTGAGGTCATTGACCGTCCCAATTCCATTGTCCGGGAGCTGATGGATAATGCCGTTGATGCCGGAGCCACCCGGATCGACCTGAGCCTGGAGGGCGGTGGAATCGACCGTATCCGCCTTGTGGATAACGGCCGGGGCATGAGCATGGATGACCTGAAGCTCTGCTGCCTGCCCCATGCCACAAGTAAAATAGAAACAGAAGACGACCTGATGACCATCAAGAGCCTCGGCTTCCGGGGAGAGGCCCTGAGCAGCATCGCCGCCAGCAGCCGCCTTGAGATTATCTCCACCAAAGACGGGGAGACCGGCAAGCTCTCCATACAGGATGGAAGGCTGACAGACCCTGTTCCCTGGCGGGGCGACAGGGGCACCATTGTGGATGCCCGGGACCTCTTCTACTCCATCCCCGCTCGGCGGAAGTTTCTGAAACGTCCTGCCACAGAGGGTACCCAGTGCCGGAATACCTTTCTGGAAAAGGCCCTCCCCTTCCCTGATATTCACTTTCAGCTCTCTGTAAACGGGAAAGTACGGGATGTCCTGCCTCCTTCCAGCCTGAAGGACCGTGTGGTAGCCGCCTATTCCAGCGCCTGCCCTGCGGGGATGATGGAGGAGAGAAAGACCCTTATCGACGGAGCGGAGATTACTATTGTGGCCGGACGGCCCGAGTGGAACCGGAGCGACCGACGCTATATGCATGTGTATGCCAACAACCGCCGTATTGACGAGTATGCCTTTGTGCAGGCCATGCAGTACGGCTATGACGAGATACTTCCCGGGGGAGTCTTCCCGGTCTGTTTTACCTTTCTTCAGGTGGATCCGGCCCAGGTGGACTTCAACATCCACCCCGCAAAGCGGGAAGCCCGGTTCCGGAACAAGGGTGCCCTGCACCATGAGCTGGTGGCTCTGATAAAGGACTTCCTCCGTGAGTTTTCCCACAATTTCCCCGGCGCGACCCTACCCGGCGCCAGTCAGCAGGAGTTCTCATCGGACTTCTCAAAACCTCAGATCCACGGCTCCTCCGCAACCGGAGCTTCAGCATCCTGGCCTTCCGGGACCGGCGGTGCTGCGGCAAAGGAGAAGATAAACTGGCAGCCCTCCACGGGGAACTCAGGATCGGGAGCTGGATCGGCAGGTGGATTCTTCGGCGGAGCTTCCTCAGGAAACCGCCCCAGGCATAACAGCTACCCCGCCACCCCCGAGGCCCAGACAAAACGCTTTACCGAACTGGTCCGTGAGACCGACCCCATGCGCCAGAGCCTGCAGCCGGGACATACAGCCCAAAACCATCACTCTGCCGGTCAGACCGGTGAGACGGCCCCGGAACCCGAGAAGTCCGGAGCTGAAACATCCATCCGCTATATGGGCCAGATAATGGGAGTCTTCCTTCTGGCCGAGGTGGGAGACGCCCTCTACATCCTCGACCAGCACGCGGCCCATGAAAAACTCCTCTACAACCGCTACCGCAGTGAACCGCCTGCACGACAGGACCTTCTGATTCCCTATGAGTTTGAGGCTGGTGAGGAGGAGGTCCGTTTTATGGAGGCCCACCGCAGTCTCTTCGAAGATCTGGGCATCGCCTTCGGTCCCGGACAGGAGGAGGGAGTCTGGGAGATCACCGCACTGCCCAGGGCGGCCCTGAATATGGAAGAGGATATTGCCGAGTTCCTGAAGTGCCGCAAGGGAAGTCCCGCAGAGCTGCAGAAGGAGCTCTACGCCACCATGAGCTGCCGCAATGCCATCAAGGAGGGGGACTCCATCGACAGCAACGCGGCCATGGAACTTCTCAGGGGGGCTCTGAATCTGGAGAATCCCCGCTGTCCCCACGGACGGATCATGTGGTTCCGCCTGAGCCGGGACGAGCTCTACGGCCTTGTGGGCCGTCTGGTCTGAGACAGCTCCGGCCTGTCCGGCCCTGCCTGCCGGGACAGAAAAAAAACCGGGACAGCCGTCCCGGTTTCATCTCTAGATAATAATCAAATTAGCGGACCAGCTCCAGCAGCTCATCCTTGTTCTCATAATTGGGATTCCGATCCAGAAGAGTCTCTACGGTCTTCGCCGCATCATCGGTCATCCCCAGGGTAAACTGCACATGGGCCAGCTTGTCCCAGGCATCCCAGTTGTTAGGGCTCAGGGCCACAACCTGTTTCAGTGCCGTCAGGGCCTTCTGATTCTGGGTTGCATTAAGATAGGCCTTGGCCAGATTAAACTGGATCTCCGCATCCTGGGGAGCAAGCTTCAGGGCCTTCTGATAGGAGTCCACAGCGTTGTCGTGATCCTCCATATGGGTAAAGACGTTCCCCAGGTTGTTGTAGACCAGGGGGGAACCGGGATCAAGGCGCTCTGCTTCCTTCAGATAGGTCAGGGCCTCGGTGTAGTTCTCCATCTGGTCGTAGAGAACTCCCAGGTTGATCCGGGGATTCACATAGGAGGGATCGGCGGCAATGGCCTGCTTATAGGAGAGAATGGCCTGGTCCTTCATCCCCAGGGCCTCGGAGATCTCACCCATAGTGTAGATGTAGCGGCTGTTGGAGGGATCGATCTGGATCGCCTTTGCAGCGGCGGTGAGAGCCGCCGAGGGGTCTCCCTTGGCCATCTGGATCAGGGCGATATTCTGATGGATATCGCCGTTATCAGGTTCAAGGGCCGCCGCTTTGGTATAGGCGTCAACGGCTGCATCGTAGTTCCTGTTCACATAGTAGGCGGCTCCCAGGCTTCTGAAGTAGCGCCCGTCGGAGGGCCTCAGTTCACAGGCCTTCTGGAAGTAGCTTATGGCCCCTGTTGTAACTCCCTGGTTAAGGGAGAGCTTTCCCGCCTCCCAGTAGGATGCAGCGTGGTCCGGTCTGTAACGGATACTCAGCTTCATTGACGAGAGGGCATCCTCGTTTTTTCCAAGACGCAGCTGGGTGAGTCCCATGGCAAAGTAGTTTCCTACAACAGAGGGATCAATGGCTTCACTCTTCTTGAAGGAGGTCAGGGCCTCAGAGAACTGTCCGGCCCGGTACTGGGTCCGTCCCAGCTCATACCAGAGGTCCGCATCCCGGCTGTTCAGGCCGGCGGCCTTCCTGTAGTAGTCAATGGCCTCGTTCAGATTTCCGTCTTTAACGGCGATCTCACCCAGCATGGCCAGGTTCTCCCAGTCCGAGGGATCCTGCTGAATGGCTTTTTTCAGGTTGCTCTTCGCCTGCTGACGTGCTGAAGATGAGTCGGGGTCCGCCAGGTACTGGGAACGTCCTGCCAGGGTGTACCCCCGGGCATCCTCGCTGTCCATGGAGATAATTTCTTTTCCCTTGCTCTCGGCCGAGGACCAGGCCTCCCTGTCCAGGGCGGACATACCCTCAGAGTAGAGTTGACTGATGGCCTTTTCCTTTGCCTCCCGGGCGGCACGCTCGGCGGCGGACTCGGCGTCCTTCTGGGCCTGCTCCGCCTTGCGTCTCAGGCTTGAGGCTCTGACGGAGCCCGGGTCAAGAAGCAGGGCCTGACGGGCATAGTCGATGGCATCGTCATACTCCTCATCTTCAAGAGCCGCCTCTCCCTGCTGAACCAGGGCTTCAACCCTGCGTTCCAGCTCCTGCTGCTTGCGGAGCTCTTCGGCCCGGCGTGCCTCCTCCTGCTCTCTCTGGAGTCGGAGGGCCTCCTGCTGAGCCATCAGTTCCGCGGTGCGTTCAGAATCACCAGAGCCGTCCTGGCCCTGGAGGGAATTGCCCAGCTGATCCATACTGTCCCGGAGCTGCTGATTCTGCTCCTCAAGGCGCTGGATCTCCTGCTGACGCTGCTCCTCCTCATAGTCCTTCTTTGCCTGAATAATCTCATCCCTGAGGCCACGGGCCTCCTCGTCGGAAGCATCATCGATAAGCAGACTGTCCAGAAGATCAAGGGCCCTCTGATACTGCTTCTGGTCGGCATAGTCCCTGGCCAGGGTTAGAATATTGTCCCGTCTTGCGGCTCCGGGGTCCTGGACCGTCTGCCCCCCTCCGGAAGAGGGCTTCAGCAGAAACCAGCCGAGTCCTCCCAGGAGAAGTATAAGGAGGACAGATCCTCCGATTATGGCTATTTTTTTCTTGTCATCATCAAACATTAAATCTCCTTAAATCAGCCGGAACACACTTCCGGTACTGTGATCCGGACTAATCGTCCAGATCCGATGCTTCAAATACTTCCTGAACCTTCTCGCTGTCGGCGGTAAAGTTCTTTGTCTCCTGTCCCGAAGACTCCAGACTGCTTAAGATACTGTCCAGAAGCTCCCGCTGACGGGCCTCTTCCTCCAGCCTCTGCTGCTCTTCAATCTCCCGCTGTCTCTGCTCTTCGGCAAGACGGGCCTTTTCGGCCTCTTCAGCCTGTTTTGCGGCCTCTTCAGCCTGCCTGAGCCGCTCTTCCTCGGCCAGCCGCTGCTGTTCGGCACGGTCAATGCCCTGCTGCAGCAGTGCCACCATCTGTTCAATCTGGGGTCTCTGGGGAGTATCGGGATCTTCTATAAGATAATCAAGATAAAGATCAACTGCCCTGTCAAAATCACCCTTCTGTACGGACATATTGGCCAGATTCAACAGGGATGAGGTCCGGTGTACACCGGGAGAGAGAAGGAGCCGTTCATAGAGCTCCCCCGCTTCATCATAACGTTTCTGATTAAAATAGAGATTGGCAAGGTTGAAGGTGAGATCCATAAAGTGCAGGCCGCTTAAACCGCGCCCCTGAACATAGTAGGTCTCTGCCTGATTTACATTACCCATCTTCTGATATAGAACTCCGAGATAGAGACAGGCGCCGTCATTGGAGGGGTCAGTGTCCAGGGCCTTTTTGAGATTGAGAAGGGCCTGTTCATTCCTCCCCTCTCTATAGTCCTGAAGGCCGTCCTGATAGGAGTCGGCAGCGGTCAGAGAGAGAGCAAATATTGAGAACACCAGCAGGAGCAGTGCCTTTTTTACCATAGCTTTACCCACCTCCTATCGGTTTGACAGATCTGCTTAAACTGTTTAGATTATTAACATACAAAAAAAACCGATCCTTTACCATAGAGCGGGTCAGGCATCTGCAAAGGGCGGCTTTTTTCGGAGACTTCATGAATATCATCATTATTCTAATTATAATTTTCGGCACCGGTGTTGCTGTTTTTACTTTTTTTCTCATGAAATCCATTCTGGCTCCCAAGAAGGTCGCCACACTGGCTGACCTTGTTAAACAGAATAAGAATCCCCAGGCCATCCGTATGGCCAAACAGATCCTTACAAAGGAACCCCGCAATCCCGAGGCTCACTACCTTCTGGGAAAGGCCCTGGAACAGGACGGCAAGGCGGAACTGGCCCTGATGGAGTTTAAAACAGTCGGCAATATAAATGACTTCAGAGGTTATTGCAAGGAGAGCGACTTCCGCCCCAATATCGCCCGGCTCTATGACCAGTTCAACTTCCCCGAAGAGGCACTGAAAGAGTATCTTCTGCTGATCAAGATGGAACCCTACAACCCCGACTACTACTATGCGGCGGGTCAGCTCTTTGAGAAGAGAAACAAGAATACACAGGCCGCCCAGTACTACAAAAAAACCATCGATATGGACCCCCGCAACTCGGATGCCCACTTCAGCCTTGGCTCTCTTCTCTACCGTGGAAAGCGCTATAACGATGCCAAGATTATCCTGGCCAAGGCTCTGAAGTTGAGGCCAGACAACTACAAAGCCCACTTCTTCCTGGGACGGATGTACAAAGAGACCCAGAATTACACCTCCGCCATCCAGTCCTTTGAGCAGGCCCAGAAGGACAGTGAGTTCAAGATCAAGGCCCTGATTGAACGTGGAATCTGCTATATTGCCGTAAACAACTACGACAAGGCAGCCACCGAACTGGAACGGGCTGTTAAACTTACAGTTGAAAAGCCTGATGACAACACCCTCTTTGCCCGGTACTACCTGGCCATGTGCCACGAGAAGAAGAGAAATATCGACCAGGCCATCGAACAGTGGGAGAAGATCTACGCCAGAAAACAGTCCTTCAAGGATGTGGCTGAGAAGCTCAGCCAGTTCCAGGACCTCCGTGAAAATGACCGGATGAAGGATTTCCTTACTCTCTCCAATCAGGACTTTCAGGTTCTCTGTCAGCAGATAATGGATGTGATGAATCTCTCGGTTTCCGATCAGTCTATGACGAAACTGGGAAGCCAGATCATTGCCACAGAAAAGTCCACCGGACAGTGGCGGAATACCAAAAAAATGCCCCGTCTGATCCACCTCTACCGGATCACAGACAATATTGATCAGCCTCAGGTCAGAGAGTTCAATGAGGAAATCCAGAAACTCAAGGCATCAAGGGGGATAATGATTACCAGCTCCCTCTTTACCAGGGCGGCCAAGGAGTTCACAGAATCCCGGCCCATTGAACTGATTGACAAAAACAAGCTCCAGGAACTTCTGGACCGTGTGGACAAGGCAACAAAGCGGAAATGAAAATACTCATAGTAGCCGATCACAAGGACCCCCTTGTGTACTCCCCCAACATAAAAAAACGCTTCGGCGATGTGGATATTGTCCTTGGTGCAGGAGACCTGAATCTGGACTACTACGGATTTATAGTCAGCAGCCTGAACAGACCCCTCTACTTTGTCTTCGGAAACCACAACCTGACCCACTTCAAGTCCTTCCGGAAGATGGATAACAGCTACACAACAGAGTCCAATCCCGACCTGACAATGGAAAATATATATAAGACCAGTTTCGGGGCGACCTATATCGGGGATAAGGTTATCAGACTGAAAAAGAAAAACCTCATTATAATGGGTCTCGGCGGGAGCCGCCGTTATAACAAGGATGAGAGCCAGTACACCGAGTTTCAGATGTATATGAAGATATTCCGGAAGATTCCCCGTCTTCTGTGGAACAAGTGGCGCCACGGACGCTATCTGGACATCCTGCTCACCCATGCCTCTCCCCGGAAAATCCATGACAGGGAGGACCCCTGTCACAAGGGATTTAAGAGTTTTATCTGGTTTATGGATAAATTTCAGCCCAAATACCTCCTTCACGGACATATTCACCTATACTCTTTAAATGACAAGCGTGTGACGCAGTACAGGAATACGACCGTGATAAACACCTACGATCATTATGTTTTGGAGATAGAGGAATCAGATGGATAAGAACAGTGCCAATACCCAGGCGTCGGCGGATTTTAACAAGGCGAGAAACAAAGCCCTCTTCAATACCATTATGAATATACTGAGGCCCGAGCGGAGAGAGCTTCTCTCATTTTACGACGTCAAGTCTCTGATCAACACGAAAACAGAGAGCTACAAGGGCATGCAGACCGTTAAAATCGATGATATTGCCGGCAGTGAAGGCCGCTACACCGACTTCAACAAGGCCTTTCTTCCCAAGAAGGAGCACCTTCGGAAGCGCTGGGAGAGTATCGACAAGGCCCATATGTCCGACGTGATTCTTCCACCCATCAAGCTCTACAAGATCGGCGACATGTACTTTGTCCGTGATGGAAACCACAGGGTCTCGGTGGCCAAGGCCCAGGGAGTCTACTCAATTGATGCGGAAGTATCGGAACTCACCACCGAAGTTGAGGTCAAAGCCGGAATGGATATGCTGGAACTGAAAAAGGCGGTTATATCCTATGAAAGGCAGCAGATGATCGATCAGGCCGATCTGGACGGCATTATTGAAGAGGGAAATATCTTCTTCACCGCACCCGGACGGTATGAGGAGATGCTGCAGCATATTCTTGGACACAAGTACTTTATCAATATGGACCATGAGGAGGAGATCCCCCTGCCCATTGCCGCCAGGTCCTGGTACGACAACCTCTATGTCCCCATTATCGAGACCATCAGAAATGCCAAACTGGTTTCCCGTTTTCCCGGAAGAACCGAGAGCGACCTCTATATCTGGATTGTGAAACAGTGGCACTATCTGAAGGAGAAGTACGGACAGGAGTACCCTCTGGAGGCGGCTGCCGCCAAGTACACCCAGGAGTACGGGTACAGCCTCTTCAAGAACCCGGTAAGATGGTTCAAGGAGAAATTCGGCAAAGGAGACTGATTCCCTGCCGACAGAAAAGGACCGCTGCAGGCAGGAAGACTACTCCTCCTGAAGCATCCAGGGGCCTGACCTCAGGCCGTATCCCCCCGCTTCATCCTGAACATAGAGATAGACCCATGCGGCGCTCTTCACCTCTTCAGGATTCAGAAACTCACTGATTTTGAAGCCGCCCTGAGGGCTGTACTTTTCAGTGATAAAGCTTCCCTTATCGTTATAGAACCATAGAGCCGCTGCCCCGGCACCACCCACTGTACGGACTCTCAGAGACCCTCCTCGATAGGTGAGAGAGGGAAAACGGAGATCCTTAAGGGGAACTCCGGGATTTTTCAGGCGGAACTCATGGTCCTCCCTCTTTCCGCTGCGGTCTGTAACCATCAGCCTGTAATCCCCTCCGGGGACTCTGCCGCCGGTAGTCAGCCCGGTGGAACCAATCCAGTCCTCACCGTCCTTTGAGAAGCTCACCCACTCGTCTGGCCCCAGATTCCAGGACCAGCCCAGATCATCCCTGTGAATGGAGATCTCGCTGATATCCTCCAGTCCGTCCTCATCCTCAACCTGGGCAAAGAAGTTCAGTTCCTCATAGACCGCACCCCTGACAAGGTCATTGGAGTAGACGAAGATATAGTCCGTATTGATAACGGCGGGGGGACTGCCCGAGCAGGATGCAAGAAGAATCAGAGTTGTCAGAACGGGCAGAGAGAGCTTCAAAGGCCGCCTCCGGGAGCCACCCGGCGCAGATGTCCCTCAGACTTCAGAATCTCGCCGTCATTCTCCATGGCCTGGAGAAAGGCGAGAAGCCTGCTCCGGCTCAGATTGTCAAAGCCCTTGATGTCGGTCATCTCAAAGTCCCGGTCCTTCGGCAGTGCCTCCAGTATCCTGCGGCTCTGCCTTCTGTAGGAGGCTTCGTCGATAATAAAGGATTCAAAGGCTCTCAGCAGTCCCCGGCGCTCCATGGCCTGAAGACGGTCGCCCAGAGGAAAGCTCTCCTTGACGGGAAGTCCCTCCTCACCGGCGGCCTCCAGTCCCTCAAGCCACATTCGGCTCATGGGAGAGAGAAAGTCCCGATGATCCTCACAGCTGTTTATAAGATACCCTTTTCTTCTGAGGACCTTTCCCTCTTCCACCAAAGATTCGGCAATCCTCCGGCAGAGGCCGGAGGGAAGGTGAACCAGGGAGGGTAGATCGTCAATAAAAAGCCCCTCTTCCGAGCGGGATCGTTTCTCGATAAGAGAGAGAGCCCTGTCGTAGATCCGGTCCATAACGGCCCAGTTTCCAAGCTTTACGGCGCCGTCGAACTCGGCGTCCATAAGGGCGGGAGGAAGAGCCGCGGCCCCTCTGACCCTGAGGTTCATGGAGTAGACTGCCTCTTCTCCGGGGAAATTCTTGTTTTTGGCCAGTCGGGCCTTCATCTTCTTCTGCTCTTCAC
Source organism: Spirochaeta sp. UBA5339 (assembly GCA_002408085.1). Classification (GTDB taxonomy): domain Bacteria; phylum Spirochaetota; class Spirochaetia; order DSM-2461; family DSM-2461; genus Oceanispirochaeta. Next base: position 2,146 of record DHQL01000009.1, on the reverse strand, counting down.
TGCTCCAGGGTTCCGCCATAAGAAGGAGGAATTCCCCCTCCTGGGTTCCGTTGGACACGGTGTAGATCTGACCGGGAATCTGGAGAAAGGGAAGACGGGAGCTCAGAATAACTGCACCGCTTCCCTCCCCGGCGCTGACACGGGCGGGGCTTTTTATTCCGGGGGTGTCTCTCAGACAAAGGGTCATGGAACCTGTACTCCGTGGCTTTTTGATCCAGAGGATCAGGGCTTTCCGTCCCTCTGATGCAGGCTGTTCTTCACTGACAAGGAGTTCTCCGTCCCTGAGGGCGGAGCGGGAGATTCCCTTTACACCCAGGACCCTGGAAGCGCCGTCGGTTCCGGAGGATTTCAGACGGAGTGTCTCAGCTCCGGGGAAAAGATGAAAACGTCCCTCTTCCGGGGGATTCCCGTGAACCGAAGCCTGAAGGCTCACACCCTTCCCTTCGGCGGGAAGAATTGATTTTATTTCGTAATAACTGATTTCTGACAATGAATATCTCCGAAAAGGCATTTTAAAGTTTTTGCTGTATACAGATGCAGAGAAGCAGCCTGTCAGGTTATACTAAAAGACCTCTGCTGCCCAGCCCGATTTTCTTCATTTTAGCATGATAGGCAGACAGAAGTGAATAAGATAAGGATTCTACTGCAGAAGGAAGATGACACTCCGGGAAGAAGCTGAAAAACTGAACATCAGCGTCCATACTCTGAAGAACTGGCAGAAACGGCAGGAATCCAGGCAGGATGAGATCCTGACCAGCCGTGCCAATAAACTCAACTCCTCCCGCAGAATGCTCCCCCGGGAACTTCTGGGCCGTGCGGACAACAGAAACGCCGTCTCCGGAATTCTCGATAAACTGGATACCCTCCCCCTGACCATAGAAGCAAAGTTACTCTACTTTGTCCTGCACTTCCTTGCCTTCAAAAGGCTGGCTGTCTTCCCCGCCCTGCAGGCTTCTGAGACGACTCTTGCCGGTTTAATTACCGGGCTGGAGTGCCCGGCCGTACTGATACAGGAACTTCAACTTCGCCTGGGCCGACTGCCTGAAGAGGATCAAAACAGCAAGTTTCCGGATACTGCACTGCCGGCCGGACTCTTCCCCCCGGGACTGAATGCGGAAGAAGATCTGCCTGGGCTGATCTATCAGGGCCTCCGGAGAGAGGGACAGCGCTCCCGACAGGGAGCCTGGTTTACCCCGCCTGCAGTGATTGACTCAATGATACGGGAGCACAGAAAAAAAGCCGCCGGACTCTTTGACCCCTGCTGCGGTTCGGGACTTTTTCTCTGCCGCTTTGCCGAATTGAGGGGCTCTGCCGAAGGAATTTGCGGAATGGATCTGGACCCCATGGCGGTTTTTCTGAGCCGGGTCAACCTCTTTGTCCGATTTCCCTGCATGGAAGATCTCTCGGTCGTCTGGGAGGGAAACAGTCTGGGTCCGGAGCCCTGGACTCTGAAGCCCGGTATTCTTGTAGCCACCAATCCTCCCTGGGGGGCCCATATGGCCTCTTCGGACAAAAAAAAGATGAGAAAACGCTACCCTGAGATCAGCTCAGGAGAAACGGCCTCTCTCTTTATCAGAAGGTGTATTGAGGAGCTGCCCGAAAAGGGGAGGGCAGCCTTTCTTCTGCCCGAGTCCCTCTGCTATGTGCAGACTCATAAGGACTTGAGGGAGTATCTCCTGAAGAAGGCCCCCCCCGTCAGAATGGAACACAGGGAGAGGCTCTTTCAGGGCGTCTACAGCAGGGTGTTCAGCTGTGAGATTATCAAGGGCGGCCGTCAAAGAAAGTGCAGCCTCCCTCCGGGTGAGCCGCAGCCCCTCTCCCGGTACAAAAAGAATCCCGCATTCATATTCAATATCCTCTGCTCCAACAGCGAGGCCAGGCTGATCGAAAAGATAAGAAAGAAAAGAGGATTGAAAATTCCAAAACAGAGCCAGTGGCTTCTGGGAGTGGTTACAGGGGATAACGGCCGCTTTGTGACCACCGACCCCGATGCCCCGGGCAGTCCCCTTCTGACGGGAAAGGAGATACACCCCTTCCGTTACGACAGCCCCCGGTGCCGCCTTAAAACAGGTGAAGGCCCCCTGCAGCAGAGCCGGCAGCTTGATGAGTACAGGCAGCCCAAGCTTGGAAACCGGAGCATTTTGAC
>DHQL01000024.1:131812-289295 GCA_002408085.1 Spirochaeta sp. UBA5339 | reverse complement strand
TAACTATGTAGTGGAGAGAACATTATATAATTCAGGATTTCATCTTTCTTTTTCTGCATGGGACGATGGGTTGCAATCAAAGGCAGAAAGAAGATCAGTGTAGACAGCAGCATATACACAAACATCAGAATAATATTGGTAAAATGAAATATGCTTACGTCGTATAAGATCATATTCTGATAGATTCCAAAGACAAGTACAAAGCCCATCAGGAAGGTACCGATATACAGCTTCTGGGAAATATTTCCGAGAATGGAAAGCCCCCCGCAATTATCGTGGTGGAGGGGATTAATTTTCACATCTTCTCGGAATACATTCATCAGTATTCTGAAAATTGTAAGAAGTCTTGTCAGAACAACAGCCAGCAGAAAATCAAAGCAATAATAGGGAATCACGATGAGAAGTCCGCTGATATTGAATTTGCCGAACAATGAAATGGAATACCAGGTATAGTCCTTCATACAGACAAAAAATATAAATTCCATAAGAGCAAAACCAAAAGCCAGAATATGAGGAAGGACTCTGTTTATAATGTTATTCTGAACATCGGCGACTCTCTTGTTCAAGCTTTCATTTATGCTTTCTTTTTCAGTTACGATCCGGTTCTCAAAAAGGAGCCTGCATGCTTCTTTAAACCCGTGAATATAAAGATTAACAAAGACGAGAACGATAGGGAATGAAAGAAAATAAACGGCAACATACCCGAAATCTTCAAGAATTCTCAGTTCGGGATGAAAATCAGTAAACAGGCTTTGTATCAGGAAACCGGCAATGGGGATACAGGGAACAACCAGGGCAACTGAAAGAACAATATACCACTTTTCACTCAGCAATAATTTTGTGAGCCTGTCTTTCTGAACAAAATCAATTTCAATCATTCTGCCTACCGTATAAAAATTTCAAAAATCATTATAGAACGGCTTTTTATTTTTGAAAATACATTTTAAAGAGTCCGGGGAAAACGGAATGGTCCTCCCCGGCACTATATTAGTATTATGATCTGTTGAGGCCGTCTCAGTAGATGGTCTTGTCAAAGTTCTTTATATATTTTGCAAGCTTCTTGCCCCTGCCCTCTTCGTAGGGCTGGTCCTTCTGCCGCTGTTTTTCAGCCAGATATTGCAGCTCCCTCTGCAGTTCAAGATAACTTTGAAAGCGGGAGGGATCGAGAACTCCGTCCACAAGGCCCTGCTGAACGGCGCACCCGGGCTCGCCCTGATGCCGGCAGTCACGGAACCGGCACTGTTCAGCCAGCTCGGCGACATCGGAGAAGGCATCTTCCAGGGAGGAAAGGTCTCCCCAGAGCTGGATCTCCCTGAGCCCGGGAGAATCGATCAACCCTCCCCCGTCAGGCAACATCAGCAGCCTGGAGGTGGTTGTGGTATGCCGTCCCCGCTTGTCATGCTCCCGAATAGAACCGGTTTGCCGCTCTTCCGTTCCTAACAGGATATTGGTGAGAGCCGACTTTCCCACTCCCGAAGGTCCGATCAGAACGGCTGTCTCTCCGGGATGAATCATCTGTCTGAGCTGCTCCACACCGTCACCACTCTGGGCGCTGCATGTGATCACCTCCACCCCTGGGGCGGAGGTTTCGGCTTCCAGGCGGTAGATTTCAGGATCATCGCAAAGGTCCGCCTTGTTCAAGATAACAAGGGGCATGGCCCCTGAGTTCCAGGCAATGGTCAGATAGCGTTCAAGGCTGCGCAGGGAGTAGTTCCGGCTGCCGTCCAGGGCCATAACGATGCAGACCTTGTCTATATTGGCGGCCAGAGGCTGCTCTGAGGTGACCTCTCCCGCGGTCTTTCGGCTCAGCATGGATGTTCTGGGGAGAATCTCGTGGATCACACCCTGTTCCCCTTCTCTGGCCCAGTAGACCCGGTCTCCCACAACGGGGAGATCCGAGGCTGAAGCGGCGCGGTAGCGGAAGCTGCCGGAGAGACCAGCGTTGACAACGCTGCCCTCGTATTGGATTTTATAGTGTTCCCGGTTATGCTCGACGACTGTGCCGCACAACCTGTTTTCATTAGTATTCATAATGCACCTCAACCTGTTCTTCTATTGTTAACAGTGTTTTTCAAGTTGTCCACCGGAAAAGGCAGACGGTTTAGAGATGTGACGGCGATGGACAGAAGCATTGATTCGCTGTCGTCCGCAGCCACCCTGTTGGATTTAATCACGCCGCACTGACGGCATCTGTGAAGGACAGAGCACTCTCCGTCTTCCCGTACCCAGAGGCTGATGGGAGCCATGACTCCCCGGCAGCTGGACCGGCGGTCTCCGGGCAGCAGATCCACATGGACACTGCAGAGACAATGGGGGCAGTGATTCCGGTGCATCCCACCGGTAGTAAGAGGTGTTACAGCCTTCCCGCAGGAGAGGCATATAAAAGATTCCCCGGGATTTTCCCTGAGGATTTTATGTCTGGACATAAAAAATTCCTGATAATCAAGTTAGTACATAAAGACAATCCGCCTGTGATATCCGGCGAATACAATTCAACTGTAATGGAATTTTTAGGTGACCCGTTCGGGACATGTGAGGTGTGCGTCAGACTGTTTTAAAAGATAAGAAATTTAATAAAAAAATAACTAAGGTATAAAACGAGTCCTAGAACGGGGACACCATCAATACAAAAGCCGTCATCAAAACCTCCTGAGGTTAATGTTCAGAATATAGTCCCGCCGGTATTCTTTGTCAATACTGCATAAAGAGATACCGGCACTGACCATCTATTTATGGACCTGTTCCAGAAACTCTGTAACCACATCCATTCCCGGCTGACTGCCGTCCTCTGCTCCTGTGAGGCAGCCGCCTGTTTGACAGACTGACTGTTGAGGTATCCTGAAAACAGCATCATGCCGCTCAAAGCCAATAATATAAAGAACTCATACATATCTCATAATGAGTATTCAAATTAAGGGACAAATGGGTTATTATTAGAATACCTTATGTTTACTTTTAAAGTCTTTTACACAAAGGTAATCAGCCAGATCAAGATCCTGTTTCTGCTAACGGCTGTACTCCTCCCCACTGCAAAGACATTCGGGGAAGAAAAGAACATTTTCTTTCTTCATACCTATTCTGATCAGTTCCCCTGGAGAGCTCAGTTCAATACAGCAATAAGGGAAGGCCTGAAGGAACGCCGAGATTGGAACTATTACTCCGAAACCATGGATACCCTCCGTCTGGGAGAATCAATGAGTACCGATAACTGGAGGCAGTATATTGCCCGAAAGTACTCAGAGATTGAGTTTGATGCGGTTCTGGCAGATTCGATCCATGCCAGTGTATTCATCGATACTTATGGAGAGGAGCTCTTTGGAGATGTTCCCAAAGTCATATTCACCCATAGGGAACAGGCGGAAAAACCTCTCACCTGCTATTTCAACAATGAGCAGGATGAAGCAGTTCTGAAAACATTTCAGCTGGCGGTACGGGATAACCCGAAACGGAAAAAGTTTGTCATCGTCGAGTACAATTCCCCTCTTTATACAAAACACAAGTCTGCCATTGATAAGATTGCCGATGAAAACGGAATATCTGTTTCCGTGCTCAACAACTTCACACTATCTGAGCTGCAGGACAGCATCAGGAAGCTGAAAGGTGATGAAATCATATTCTACTTCCTTGTAAGAACGGACAATACAGGAGAAGTTTTTGTCCCGAGAGATGTAATCAACAAAATCATAGAAGTCTCTCCGGCACCGGTGTATACATTCTGGTCCACTCTCATCGGAACAGGCATTGTCGGGGGTGTTATGGTCGACGGCTACACATCTGCCCTGGAAATGTTCAGAGCCCTGGATGACTACTTCACTGATGGCCGTTTCAGGGACGATTATACCACCCAGAGCACCTTCATCGACTGGGACAAGGCGAAGACCTTCGGAGTGCAGCTGGAGCCCCGGTCGGAGAAGACTGTCTTTGTAAACAGGCCGCGCCCTCTGATTGTCAGATATTCCAGACCCATCATCATGACTCTGCTTGTAATTGCTGTGTTCTCTCTTTTCAGCCGGTATCAGAAGTCCAGAGTAAACAGGGAGCTGCAGATTTCCAATAACCGCCTGGATTCTGAAAAAGAGCAGCTTAAAGTCACCCTGGAGGGAATGGCAGAGGGTTTGATCACCACGGACAATACACTTCGGATTACAGAGTACAACAGCTATGCAGAGGTTCTGACAGGATGGAAGAGAGAGGAGGTTCTGGGACAGCACATTGCTGAAATACTGCCTGTTGTGGATGATAACCTAAGACACATTCCCTTTTATGAGAGGCAGATATACGAAGATGCATTGGAACAGGAACAGCTCTACTACAGGAAGAAGGACGGTACACGGCGGGATCTTGTAATCCGGAAAGCGGAGCTTCATACAAGTGACGACAGGGTTTCGGGGCTGGTCATTGTCTTTCAGGATGATACAGAGCACCGCCTATTGATGAACGAGATCCAAAAGAATGAGAAACTCAGGTCCATAGGCATTCTGGCTGGAGGGATTGCCCATGATTTCAATAATCTCCTTGCCGGCATATACGGCCATGTCGAACTGGCTTCACTGATCTGCGAACCGGGATCGGAGATCGATGAGCACCTTAAAAGCACAATGGCTTCTTTTGACAGGGCAAAGAAACTGGCAGGACAGCTGCTTACCTTTTCAAAAGGAAATACACCTTCAAAAGAATTGATCTCGGTCTCTTCCCTGATCCAGGACTGTGTGAACTTTGTCTTTTCAGGCAAGAAAGTAAGCCCCATTGTCACGATTGAACAGGATCTGTGGTTTTGTGAAGTGGCAAAGACACAGATCGAGCAGGTCCTTGAAAACCTGATGCTCAATGCGATTCAGTCACTTGAAAAGAAAGGCGGTATCTATATTGAAGCAGTCAACCGGGAATTGAAGGTTTCTGAAAATGGCCGGAAGAAAGTACCGGGCAGATATGTATTGATCTCCATCAGGGACGACGGCAAAGGAATTCCTCCTGAAGAGATTCACAAGATATTCGATCCTTTCTACACAACCAAGGAGATGGGGACGGGCCTGGGACTGACAACAACCTACTCCATAGTCACCCGCCACGGCGGCTATATTGATGTGAAGTCCAGTGTAGGTTCAGGAACAACCTTCGAGATCTATCTTCCGGCGGTATTGCATAAACCCTCCCCCTCCCCTGCGCCGAAAGAGAACCGCAGCACCGACAAGGCAAGAGGAACTATTCTCTTTATGGACGATGAGGTGGTGCTCCAGGGCTTTGCCGAAAAGATCCTGAAGAAGGAGGGCTTCGAAGTGGTTATTGCCTCTGAGGGACAGGAAGCCATTGCCCTGTGCAAGGATCTTCTTGTTAAAAAGAAGCTGATCAGTGCCATAATTCTCGACCTGACCATTCCGGACGGTATGGGTGGACAGGAAGCAGCAAAAGAGCTGAAACCCCTTCTGCCCGAATCGGTCCCCATTATTGCCGCCAGCGGCTATTCCAGTGACGATGCCATCTCAGATCCCGTTCATGCCGGGTTTACAGACGGCATAGCCAAACCCTTCTTACGGGAAGATCTGCTCAAGATTCTGGAAAAATACAGTGATCAGGATAGTCCATCTGATTTAGAATGGATGGTTTAACCCCCGCAGAAAATAATGAAGCAGCAAGAGGTGAGATCCCTGGCAGGTATTCGGACCTGTCCCTGGAGCTGATATCACCGCCAACTGCATCCAGGTTACTGCTGTCAAAGTTGATCTTGACCGCCACTCAGCCTCCTTATGAAATGGGTCTATTCAACAGAAGCCAAAGCAGGGCATAGAGCCATCTGAGATGGCAGGCATCATAAATAATCAGGGAATTTAGGAAATTCATCGATATTGACTATTCCACGACTTGTTTATAAATATGGTGCACATTTTTATTTTGAATAAGATATAGTTGCTAATTTTTTCGTTCCCACCAGGTTGACTTACTGTACGGTTTAAATCCAATACTATAGTAAAATTCCTGATTAGAGCCTACTAATGCTGTTCTAGAACCAAGTGCTGCACACCGCTTAATTCCTTCAAGAACCGCAGCACGCCCCAAACCGAGTCTTCGATATGCAGGATCTGTTGCGACTGGTTCTACTATAGAATATTGAGACTTTGGATCCTGCCACATTCCGCAATAGGAAACAAAATCACCCTTGGAATTGACTACTGCTAATTTTATATCAAGATTTACATTTGGCCTTATCAACTCTTTTTCCAGTGCCTCTAGTTCATCATTACTAGGATTAAATTTTCCCTCTCCATTTGCCTCATGATCAAATCCATTCCAGAGGACTTTCCCGTACTTATAAACATCCAGGTTTTCTGACAGACTCTGTATGCTGTATCCTTCCGGCAATATATAATTAAGTTTATCTGAATCAACAGGAAAATGTGCAACATCCTCACTCTCATTAGTTGGAAGGAAACCCATAGTAGTTGCAATGTCTTGAAAATCAGCATCATTCTCAGTAATCAGCACTTTGAAAGTTTTATTTTCTGCCAGTTCAGCCATGGCATAAGTCAGCATTTCTTCCTTGAGATAATCATACTCTGCTTTTACCAGTAGGAAACTCATACCTAAGGAAAGATCATATGTTACTAAAGCGACAATTTCATTGCAGTCTTCCCAAACCGCTATTTTGGACAAGCCAGTTTCATCCAGATAACTGTGTGTTACCATCCAATCCCAACGGCCAAAAGAGTAATTTGTATCCTCAATAGAGACTAGAAAGTTACGAATAAGATAATAGTCTTCACCAAATCCTTTTATACTGCAGTTATTTCTGAAAGATACAGTCATTTCTTGCTCCAATAATCTTTTGAAATAGATTCTTTTCATCTGATTCAACCGGTATCTGCGATTTTTCAAATGCAAGAATCGATAATTACAAATAATCAACGGATAATTATTGATATACTTCATCCATAATAGCAAGTTATTTTTAAAAATAAGCATTACAGGACTGCATAAACTCTGACTTACCACCAACGTAAAGACTACCGTTCCCATTTCATATTTATACACATCTACTTAGTAAGTCTTCAGAGTTACGCTTATATATTCTTTTGTACCACCGGGATTTCAATTCATTATATTATTGCTATTATTTGGTCTAAAGGCTTTTAGCTTCAATAGACCTTTTGCTACACACTTCTTTCGTTCATTGGTATTCACTGTATCATTACCGCTATAAATATATGCTATATTTTGTAAATATTCGTCTGCCTTATTTACAATTTCTATAAAAGATACAACATCTCCTTCATTAATTCTTAGAACACCAAGAATTCTACTATCCAAATAATTATTAAAATCCTCTTTTGAGGTGAAATCATGTCGATGCGTTATTATATCCAGGCATTTACCGTTTTGCTATGCAAAAACTGTTATGGCATTTAGAATTATCTATTGTCATCAATATTGGTACACATTCATAGCCTATTCGCGCTATATTTAATTGCGTAAAAATATCTTCCGCCTTTTGAGTTACATAATCCAGAGCCGCAACCCAAATCCAATACTTTTGAATTGTTCCTAATATTAAGCAATTTTATCATTGTATCTATTTGATTTTGATCTGCCATCCCATGCTGACATAAATCTATTCCATATACTTTTTTGCACATCTTACTATGCGCATTACTTTTCATTGCTCTCATGTAAAAATTATTGTAAAAATTCTCAATAGACATCTATTTTCCCTACCCGAAGTGCTTTGTCGGTCTGAAAATCATTCCTAATCATGTTACACCAATTTTCTGAATCAGAAACCAAAAGTTGACTAATATCTATTATTAATGAAAATCACTTTATGGGCATGCATCAGGGAGTGGAGCAGCGGCGAAGCCGGTCTTTAGGTCTCAACAGATCGAAAAGAGGCGTCTGCTCCCCCCTGTCCTGGCGTTGAACCATGGCTCTGCCAGCTACACAGCTTGAATACCGGATGATGTTTTGTCTGCCGTCAATCAAAGACATCATCATTTTTATGAATTGATCCAGTCTGTATGTCTTTTTCACTCTCAGAGAGGAGTTTCAGGATACCCAGACTGTTTCTCATATCCTGATAGGCAGCAGTATCAAGGAGTACGGATTTGGCCTCACCGTTTTGGGTGATCACTATAGGGTTAAGAGTTTCGTTTACACGTTTTCAGCATTTCTGCTTCATGATTTTTTCATATTATTTCATGGATCCATTAGTAGAGAAACTGCCGGTTATGGATACGCACTGGGGAGGGACAGGGTGGATGCATCCATTGCAATTTTCCCCTATGTGTAACAGATGGTTAAATATCTGTTGATTACTGCTCTGTAAAATCATAGATTCCATAACGAGTTACATAGGTAACGGATCAGCAAAGAGGTGTAATTATGAAATTAAAATCAGATACTGTGTTGATAACCGGCGGATCGTCAGGGATAGGCCTCGAAATGGCCCGGCAGCTTACCGCACTGGGAAATACCGTTATAATCACGGGGAGAGATTTAAAGAAGCTGGAGCGTGTCCAAAAGGAATTACCTGGTATTTATTTCTATCAGAGTGACCTAAGCGACCCACAATCTATTGCAAAGCTTGCAGTAAGAATCTCTGCAGATTTCCCGAATATGAATGTTCTGATTAACAATGCGGGGATAATGCGCACTGTGGATTTCAACAATACTGAAGACAGTATGCTCTGCAGTGAAATAGAGGTAAACCTGAAAGGCCCCATTCACATGGTTCAGCAGTTTCTTCCCCTTCTTAAGAAACAGCCTGAGGCTGCCATTATCAATGTTACTTCAGGTCTTGCTTTTCTCCCCTTCCCCGAAACTCCAGTTTATTGTGCATCTAAGGCAGCTTTGCATGTTTATACAAAGATCCTGCGTGTACAGCTTGAAGATACCCGGGTTCAGGTATTCGAGCTTGCACCGCCTAAAACTACCGCAGCTCTGATAGACCGTGTTGGAACAGATGGAAGTAAGAATAAAATGCCGACAATGGAGGTGTCCAAAGTGGTCAGGACAGGGATAAAAAGTATTATCAGGGGAAAAAAGGAGATTCTTCCAGGTTTAAGTAAAGTCCTTAAACTGGCCGGGCGTATACAGCTTTGATGCTGAGGGTCTGTCCTTAAAAAGACTGATTATTTCAGCAGGTAAACTCACAGATCAGTTCCGCCATTGTTTCAACACTCTCTTTTGTCCCCCCGGATATCCACTCAATCAGCACGCTGTAGAGTCCCCCAGCATCAAAACGGGCCAGATAGGTACCGTATTCGGGTTTGTTCTTATTATCGATGCCTTTGAAAAAATCTATCAGACTGGAATTCAGTTTTTCTGTAAATAGATATATGAGTCCGGAATCCGACAAAACCTCGATAAAGGCTTTTCGTTCTTTAAAGAAGGAGAAAAAGCTGCACAGAATGTCGAACTTTGTGGCTTCTTCAATATCTGAAAACCTCCTATAGAATTCGGAGACCATCTCATCCAGATATACGGTAAGGATATCCTCCTTGGCTTTGTAGTTCCTGTAAAAAGCCATTCTTGATACACCGGCGGCCTTTGTGATCTGGGTAATGGAGATATCATTAAAACTTCTGGTTCTTAAAAGTTTGAGTAAAGCAGTGAGAATACACTCTTTTGTAATACTTTTCTGTGTTTCCGCATATGATTCACCCATAACTACTTTCCTATTATGCAACATATGTCCTGACAATTCATCTTACTGGCAAGTTTCTCATATTAATATACAACAAACAGCCCAGTTTGATTCGGTACGCACCAGGGATAGGAAGGGTGCGGAGCAGACCGCCCGAGGCGGACCGGAGCGACGAGCGGAGCCCTGGAAAGCCCGGCCGGCTTTAGCCGGGGTGCCCGAATATGTAGAAGTAAAAGGGAATAAAAAAAGGGAAGCTTCCCCGGGTATACCGGAATGAGAACTTCCCTGTTTATGACTTTTTTTATTGTACAGCTTTGAGATAAGGCGGTCTAAAATGTGTCAGTAAGCATTACGCTTCATCTTGCAAACTGTAATTCTGTTAGAAAATCTTTTTAAATTAAATGAAATCAGGATTCGGGTGTTTCAATAATCTCAAGACTTTCCACGGGAATTGTTGTCTGGTCATTGTAGATGGCAAACGCTTTAATCAGATTAAAGAGAGCCATCATTGCAATAATAAAAAAAACCAGTTTTCTCATAAAGCAAGAACCTCCGAAAGTAGTTAACTCGTGGACTATATACACAAATGACATTTTATACTAGTGCAGATAGTCCAAAGGATCAACACTTTTCTTTCCTTTGAATAATGAAAAGTGAAGATGCGTTACCGGCGCATACCCGCTTTTCCCGACCCGGCCTATCATCTCACCCTGTAATACTTTATCGTTTCTGTTCACATTGATGGTATCCAGGTGCGCGTAGAGAGACTGATAGCCGTTTCTATGATCTACCACGACAAACTTGCCGTAGGAGCTGTTGTATCCCGCAGAGATGACCGTGCCGTCAAATGAGGCGGCCACGGGGTCCCCCGTATCCCCCTTGATATCGATGCCGTTGTGAAAGGACTCGATCTGTGTGACGCTGTCCTTTACATTACCGTAGCCTGTGAGAATACGGCCCTGTATGGGGAAGATGTAGAGCTGCCCCGTGCGGCTTCTTAGTTCCTCTTCGCTCAGGGAAGCGCCGGGAAGGAATACCTCCTGCCCGGGAGTGACCACCAGCTCCTGGTCTTCCAGCGCAATGTAGGGGTTGTAGCGGATCAGCTCGGTCTTATCGATCTCCCTGGTCCTTATAATATCGTCAAGGGTCTCGTTTTTCTGTACCGAGTAAAGAATTCCGTCAATTGAGGGTATTAAGAGGACATCTCCCTCGTTCAGGGAGTTGATGGTCTCCAGGTGGTTGTAGCTGATCAGGGTACTCATTGTGATGCCGTATCTCTGGCTTACCGCCGAGAGTCTCTCCCCGTCCTTTATCCTGTAGTTCTGATGGGGGACCTCCCAGAGGGTGGTGCGCATGGAGCTGTTGCCGGGCATGACAACGGGAGTTTCCGCCCTGAGGGCTCTGATCTCCACCTGCTCCATGGCGATCTCGCCGGGGATGGTAAGCCTGTGGAGGGCGCGGCTGGGGAATAACTGTCTGTAGGGCAGCTCTGTTCCCAGTATAAGGAAGAAGAAGCAGAGGGCCGTCAGGAATGAGGCGGCAAAGGGGCTTATGCTGCTCTGCCAGGGGTCGGACTTTCCGGAGGAGAGTCTGATACGGGCACAGCTTTGTGATGTGCTCCGGAGGGATGCACCGAAGGAGGTGCTAAGCCTGACGGGCTGGGAGGCGGATCTATATTGCTTCTGCTTTTTCTTTCTTAACAGGGATTTGTCAATCTCCTGCCGAGCTGGTGTGACTATCATAATTATCTATATGAATATATCGACAAAAGAGATGGGGTATATTAATATAAGTTGAGATATGATTCGCAATATAATTGTTCACTACGGAGGAATAGCAGCGGCTGTTCTGACAGCAGCTGTTTTATGGTTCTCCAGCTTTGATATTCTGCAGGTTCAGGAAATATCCATGGAGCCGTCGCTGCACAACGGACAAACGATACTGGTGAACAAATTTGCCTACCGCGTTCCCCTTGTAGGACGAGATAATCCCTACCCTGGTGATATTGTTGTTTTTCAGAATCCCTTTGACCATAAACTGGTCGTCAAACGGGTAAAGCTGTCGGCGGGAGATCCCGTTGTGGTTGATTCAGAGGGCTGGCTGATTGCCGGTGGAGAACGATACTTTCTTACAGGCAGGCAGAGGGAGATGCTGGAGGGGATAACAGAGGTTCCGGCGAACTCCATTATGGTTCTGGGGGATAATCCCTTCCATTCGGTTGATTCCAGGGACTACGGTTTTATTCCTGTTGAGGCCATCCTGGGCAGAGTCATCCAGAAGGGAGTACCCCTGAAATGAGCGACGGGAACAAGCGCTTTCGCATCTTCTTTGCCATCCTCATGGTCTGTACCCTTATTCTGGTGGGTCAGTATGCCAGGATCATGCTCTTTACTCCCTCATCCAGTCCCACAAGCACACCGAGCTTCCCCGAACTTCAGCGGGGAGCCATATACGACAGGAACGGCAAGCTTATGGCCATTCAGACCAGGCTGGATTCAGTTACCGCCTGGGTTCCCGAGATCAAAGATAGTGAGCAGACTGCGGCCTTTCTGGCCGACGCCCTGGATCTGGACAAGGAGCAGCTGCAGGAGAACCTTGAGAACCCCTCACGTCAGGGATTTCAGTATATAAAGCGTCAGATAAGCCCCACTGAGAGCCGGATTGTCCGTGAGATGATTCAGGCTGGGTCCCTTCCCGGGATACGCCTGGAGCCCGAGATGGGCCGGAACTACCCGGAGAAGGAGCTGGCCTCCCATATTATCGGATATGTTGGAACAGACAATATCGGCTTAGACGGTATTGAGTACACCTTCAACCAGGTTCTGGCACCGCCGGAGATCAGCACACGGGGGGACAAGATCCTCTACGGGAACGATGTGTTTCTGACCATAGACCTTAACACACAGTATATCACCGAGCAGGTTGCCCGGGAGGCCATGGAGCAGAACAATCCCGAGGGTCTGATGATTATGGTTATGGGAGCCGACACCGGCGAACTTTACAGCTGTGTCTCCCTCCCCTCTTTCAACCCCAACACCTTCAGCCAGTATACTGCGGCCCAGAGAAACAACCTTCCCGTGACCCTGACCTATGAGCCGGGTTCTGTAATGAAGATCTTCTCCATAGCCAGCTTTATGGAGCTTGGGGGCATACGCCCCGACGATACCTTTGACACAAGGGGCGGCTACAATCCGGAGATCTTTCAGAACTTCAATATCCCCCCCATTACGGACCTTGGTAACTACGGCGTTCTCGATACCACGGGGATTCTAATTAACTCAAGCAATGTGGGGACCGCCCTGGCCTCGGACACGGTGAGCCAGCAGGACTACTACAATATGCTGAAGAACTTCGGTTTCGGCAGCCGGACGGGGATTCCCCTGCCCGGTGAGTCAAATGGTATTTTAAACCGCCCGGAGCGCTGGTCGGCCCGTTCCAAGCCCACCATTGCCATCGGTCAGGAGATCGGTGTTTCAGCGATCCAGATGATTACGGCAGCCACGGTTTTTGCTAACAGCGGGGAACTTTTGAAGCCGAGGATTGTGAGCAAGGTCGTCTCTCCATCGGGTGAGATTATAAAGGAGTATCCCAGGGAGGCTGTTCGTGAGGTGATCTCTCCCGAGGTGGCGGAGAGTGTGCTTCTGATGATGGAGCAGGTTGTTGCCTCCCCTGTGGGTACCGTACGCCGGGCTCAGGTGCCTGGGCTGAGGATCTCCGGTAAGTCCGGTACGGCACAGAAGATCGACCCCGAGACGGGAACCTACTCCAGCAGCGAGTTTATGTCCTCGGTGCTGGCCATGTTCCCCACGGAAGACCCCAAACTGATTATCTACGTTATCCTACAGGTCCCCCGGGGACAGAGCATATACGGAGGCCGGATTGCCTCGCCCATCGTCAAGGAGCTTGCCGAACGGCTGAGCCCCTACTACGGCATCCCCATTGAGGGAAACACTGTTATCCAGCATGACGGTCGTGTCCGTCTGCCTGCTCCCGAAACCGTTGAGGTGGGAGAGGAACTCCCCGACTTCACGGGACTCTCCAAGCGTGAAGTGATGGCGGCCCTTGAGGGCAGCACCATTCCCCTCACCGTCAAGGGCGAGGGCTGGGTGGTCTTTCAGTTTCCCCCTGCGGGAGAGGTCATCGACGATGAAACCTCACTGTTTCTGGAATTCAAATGAGATCCGATAATAACGGGGCCGGCGACAAGATGACGGGCTCCGCATCCCAGATAGGGGCCTCATCCCAGGAAGGGGCTGGCAGCCGTGCGGGCTCCGGCAGCAGCCGGGCCGGTTGGTACCCGAAGAACAGGGAGATCCTGGAGCGGCGCTTTCCGGGGATTGAAAAACGCCTGGATGCGGCGGAAGCTGCTGTGCCTGAGGACTTTGAGTTCCTGGAAACACCCGACGGCGGGGTCAGCTTCAAAAGCGGCGGGAGCTGGTTTCACTCGAGCCGAGCCCCCCTGCGTGAGGCCTCCCGGCTGATTGAGAGCAGCATCCCCGCAGACTGCCCCTACTGTCTCTTCTACGGCTTCGGCCTGGCCTGGCATCTGGATGAGTTTGTAAAAAGGCATCCCGGTGTACCCTTTGCGGTGATTGAACCCGACCTGGGACTCTTCAACGGAGCCCTGGAGTGCAGGGACCTCAGTGCCCTTTTTATGAATCCCGACTTCTCCCTGGCCCTGGCCACACCCGCCGAGGCCCTCCCCGCCCTCTTTGACAACTTAAGGACCTCCGAGATCCATACCTGCATGATCAGAAGCGCCGTCACGAGAAACAGGTCCTACTTTGATGAGGCTGAAGGGGTCGTCAGGGACTATCTTGCCCGGAAGGAGATCAACAGCCACACCCTGAACCGCTTCAGCCGGCTCTGGGTCAGCAATATATGCCGGAATCTTTCTCTGTCGGCTGACTTTCCCGGGGTAAGCTCTCTTGCCGGAAGGTTCGAGGGCATCCCCGCCCTGCTTCTGGCGGCGGGACCGACCCTGACGGCGATTCTTCCCCGGCTTAAGGAGCTCAGAGAAAAAATGCTTCTTGTCTGTGTGGATACGGCCCTGAAGGCCTGTCTCCGGGCTGGCATTGAACCGGACGTCCTTGTGCTGACGGACCCCCA
Organism: Spirochaeta sp. UBA5339; assembly: GCA_002408085.1. Classification (GTDB taxonomy): domain Bacteria; phylum Spirochaetota; class Spirochaetia; order DSM-2461; family DSM-2461; genus Oceanispirochaeta. The sequence continues at coordinate 274,552 of DHQL01000024.1, read as the reverse complement.
GTACTGGAACTCACGGCACCTGGACCGCTGCCACTCCCCGAATAGTATTCTGATTACCGACCTCTCCACCTACCCCTCGGCCCTGCGGGGTGAGTGGTCAAAGGCCTTCTTCTGTTCCAGCCCCTTCCCTCTGGGTGAGTTCTTTGAATCCCGCACCGAGGTGAAGGGAAAGCTGAAGTCCGGAGGCTCTGTGGCCACTGCGGCCTGGGACTTTATCAGGCAGTCGGGAATAGATGAGATCTACTGCGCCGGCCTGGACCTGGCCTTCCCCGAGGGAGAGACCCACTACAGGGGCAGCACCTTTGAAGAGAGGCTTCACAGCTTCAGCACCCGCACCTCTGGAATCGAGACCTCCAGCTGGCACGCCCTGATGGGGGGCAATCCCTACTGGACCAGAGACCTTAAGGGGCGGCCGGTACTGACGGACCAGAGGATGAAGATCTATATCCACTGGTTTGCCGAACAGATGGGACTCTTTCCCGATGTGACAACCCGGCAGCTATCGGACATGGGAGCCGGCATAAGAGGGATGAGCTGGTTTGACCCCGCAAATCTGGACCGTCTGCCCGAACGCCGCATGGAGATTGAGAGTATTCTGGAGGAGATTCGCCAGATTCCCTGCAAAACCGACACTGAGAGCCTCAAGAGTGCCGTAGAGGAGCTGACAGGGGAGCTGGATGAACTGATAGGCCTCTGCAGTTCCGCCGCGGACCTGACCCGCCGTCTTATGGAGAGCCCCAGCGAAGAGGTGCATACGGCGATCCTGAACAGCCTTAATGCCATTGATGCGGCCATCTTAGACAGGGAGAGCCGTGAGATTGCCGGGTTTATCCTTGCCCCCATCCTGGAGGAGCATATGAACCGTCGGGGGGGCACTCCCCATGAGGTGCTGAAGAACTCCCTGAGCCTCTACAATGAACTTGAAAAGAGCCTGAACTTCCACAGGCAGAAGATAGACGGGATAGACCTCTAATCCTTGCCTCTAGTCCTTGCCTCTGATCCTTGCACCAGCTGGTCTGTTTGAGCCGGTCCATTTGAATCAGGGCAGCAGACTCAGCCCTTAACAGACCATGAAGATTTCCTTATCTGTTTTCCGGGCAGCTCTTTCAGCTCTTATCCTCTCCTGTGTGACTGGATTGACCGGCTGCAGTCCCGGCAGCCGGTCAGCCTTCCCCGCAGCCTCATCAGCGGTGTCTTCGAGGGGGAAGGGTCCCGATGTATACTCACGGGCAGCAGACCTCTACACCCGTGGACAACTGAATGAGGCGGGTCTTCTCCTTGAAGACCTCTGTTCCGATTATCCTGACTTTACCGCCGCAAAGCTCCTCCTCGGCAGGGTGAAGTTCTACAGCGGCCATTTCCCGGAAGCCGCCGGGCTGTTGGAACAGGCTTTGGAAGAGGAGGTTAATATTTCAGGATCGGCCCTTCTTGTGCGGAGCCTGCTCTATGAGCTGAGGCTTGAAGAGGCGGAGGAGACCGTTGACAGGGCTCTTGAATACGGGCCCGAAGTTCCGGAACTGATCTACCTGAAGGCCCTCTGCCGCCTTGAGACGGGGAAGACTGAGGAGGCCCTTGCCCTGCTGAGGTCGGCTGAACTCCTTATGCGCCGGCAGCTGGAAATTCCCCTGGAGTTGGCGGCCCTCTACGGCAGATACGGTTTGTATGACGAAGCTTCAGGGATACTGGAGCGGTATCGGGGGATGGCGGGAGGGACTCCACTGGAAGAATCCCTTGCTCTGCTGCAGAGGAAAGTGAACGAAAAAAAGGCCCGCCCCCCTTAGGAGACAGGCCCTGATAGTCATGGTAAGTCCTGGAAACTTTTGAGGAAGACTGAATTATTTTATTACAAAGCGGAAGAATCTCTTCTTTCCGGCCTTGAGAATCACTTCCTTCTCACCGTCCTCTTCAACGATGGCTTCGGCACCGATCACGGCGTCAACGTCGTTGTTCTTATCACCGTTGATGGCGGCGCCGTTCTGGCTTACAAGACGTCTTGCCTCGCTCTTGGATGAGCAGAGTCCGGACTTCACATAGAGGTCCATGATGTTGATTCCCGCTTCCAGCTCGGAAGCAGCCAGGTCGGCAGTGGGCATTCCGGATTTATCCTGAGCTCCGCCGCCGGCGCTGAAGGCCGCCTTGGCAGCTTCTCTGGCCTTGTCGGCCTCTTCTTTACCATGGATGATCTTAGTCTGTTCGTAGGCAAGGATCTCCTTGGCCTCGTTAATGGCCTGATCCTTCAGGGCTCCCAGACGCTTACACTCCTCTACAGGGAGGAAGGTGTACATCAGGAGGAACTTCTCAACGTCCGCGTCGGCCACGTTTCTCCAGTACTGGTAGAAGTCGTAGACGCTTGTCATACCCGGGTCAAGGAAGACGGCGCCCTTTTCGGTCTTGCCCATCTTCTTTCCGTCGGAGCGGGTAACGAGGGGGAAAGTCAGACCCATGGCCTCACCGCCCTCGACACGGCGGATCAGTTCCATACCGGCAACGATATTGCCCCACTGGTCGTCTCCCCCGATCTGGAGAACACAGTCCTCGCGGCGGAAGAGCTCCAGAAAGTCGTAGGACTGGAGGAGCTGGTAGTTGAACTCGATAAAGGAGAGTCCGTTTTCCATTCTCTTTTTATAGGCCTCGAAGGTGAGCATCCGGTTAACGGAAAAGTGGCGTCCGATATCCCGGAGAAATTCGATGTAATTCAGGGGTGCCAGCCAGTCGGCGTTGTCCACCAGTTTGGCTCCACCCTCTTCAAAGCTGATAAAACGGCTGATCTGGCCTTTGAGCTTCTCTGCGTTGGCCTTGATCTCATCAACGGTCTGCATCTTCCGCATATCACTCTTTCCCGAGGGGTCGCCGATACGGGCCGTACCGCCTCCTACCAGGATAATGGGAAGGTGCCCCGCATTCTGCAGGTGGTGCATGGCGAAGAGCGGTACCATATGACCGATGTGCATGGAGGGACCGGTGGGATCTACGCCGACATAAATCCGCAGTGGTCCTTCATCTAGTTTTTTGTTGAGCATGTCTTCATCAGTACACTGCTTGAAAAATCCCCGTTCTTTCAGGGTGGCTAATGCCGCGTTCATATCACTTAACCTCCATATTAGTTTTGCTAGAGGATTGTAACTGATTGAATTCTTTTTTACAAGGAGAGGGAGTAATTGTTTACCCTCACCCTTTAGAACCAGAAAAAGATCGACACCTGCCTGCATCTCTTTTTAGGATAAAATTTTATTTATTAGAAAATATCGATTTACTCCTTACCATCCTGAAAGATTATCTATATAGTGATCAATCCTTACTTTTTAAAAAAATGGTGGTTAAATGTTCGATTTACTTGATAAAAACAAGCACGGTCTGAAGGATGACGTTCTTTCGGGCATCACGGTTGCCCTTGCTCTGATTCCAGAGGCCGTAGCCTTCGCCTTCGTAGCGGGGGTATCTCCCATAGTCGGTCTTCACGCGGCATTTATGATGGGCCTTGCCACATCCATATTCGGAGGAAAGCCTGGAATGATCAGCGGAGCCACGGCGGCGATCGCTGTTGTTCTGGCAGATCTTGTTAAAAGCCATGGTCAGGAGTATCTCTTTGCAGCGGTCCTGCTAATGGGAGTGATCCAGATATTGGCCGGTGTCTTCAAACTGGGAAAGTTCTCAAGAATGATCCCCCACTCCGTAATGCTCGGTTTCGTTAACGGCCTGGCGATAGTCATATTCCGTGCCCAGCTCGGGCAGTTCAAGGCAGACGGTTCCTGGCTTCAGGGCCCGGCCATGTACATCATGATCGCCTTTGTACTGGCAACCATGGCGATAATTATCCTTTTCCCTAAACTGACAAAGGCCGTCCCGTCAACTCTCGTGGCCATCATCCTGGTCACCCTGGCATCGGTCTATCTGGGAAAACAGGGTGTCCATCTGCGCACGGTGTCGGACTTTGCCAGAGGGGATATATCCGGCGGCCTGCCCATGTTTCATCTGCCCCGTATCCCCCTCACCCTGGAAACCCTGTTTATCATTCTCCCCTACTCCCTGACTGCCGCGCTGGTCGGTCTTATTGAGTCCCTGCTGACCCTGAACCTCCTTGACGAGCTGACCGATTCCAGAGGCCGAAGCAACAAGGAGAGCATTGGACAGGGGATCGCCAATATGATTAACGGACTCTTTGGAGGAATGGGAGGCTGTGCCATGATCGGACAGTCCATGATCAACATCAAGTCCGGCGGCCGCACCCGTGTTTCCGGTGCCGTTGCAGCCATTACACTAATGCTCCTGGTAATGTTCGGCTCCACCCTTATCAACATCATCCCCCTGGCCGCTCTGGTAGGTGTTATGTTTATGGTGGTCATCGGAACCTTTGAATGGGAAACCCTTAGATTCGGAAAGCAGGTCCCACTGAAGGATCTTTTTATTATCATTGTGGTCACAGTCGTTACCGTATGGCATGATCTGGCCATGGCAGTTGTGGTAGGGATCATTCTCCAGGCCCTGGAATTTGCCTGGCAGAAGGGAAAGCAGATCACCGTAAGTGCCGGTGTTGATGAAAAGGGTTCCCGCATTTACAGCATCAACGGTCCTCTATTCTTCGGATCTGTGGCCAACTTCAAGGAGAAGTTCAACTATCAGGAAGATCCTGAGGATATTATCATCGACTTTATGGAATCCAGGGTCATGGATCACTCTGCTATCGAAGCGATTAACAGCATAACAGAGAAATACAGAGATCTGGGCAAGACCCTGCACCTGAGGCATCTGAGTGCTGACTGCCGTCAGCTCCTCAAGAACGCGGAGAAACTGATTGAAGTGAATATCTCAGAAGATCCGGACTATCATATCGCCGACAATCAGCTGGCATAAATGATTCTTTAAGAACCCACAGCCGTCCATTGCAGGACGGCTTTTTTGCGCCCGCCCGGCAGCCTGGATTCAGGGCAGAAAAAAAAGCCGCTCCCTGAGGGGAAACGGCTTCTTATAGACCCGGGAATTACCAGGAGATTAAGCTCTCTTGTATTTCTTGATCTCTTCTCTCAGTCTGGCGGCAAGACCCTCTCTGGGAATCCTGATCTGCTCCATGGAGTCACGGAAACGGAGGGTTACATCGTTGTTGTCCTTGCTGTCGTAGTCGACTGTGATACAGAAGGGTGTACCAATCTCATCCTGACGGCGGTAACGGCGTCCGATGGCACCGGACTGGTCGTAGAATGTGCTGAAGTCTTCGGCAAGCTCTTTCTCGATATCCTTTGCCAGTTCGGCAAGACCATCCTTTTTAACAAGAGGAAGTACGGCAACCTTTACAGGGGCCACATTGGGGTGGAGGTGGAGAACGGTTCTCACATCGGGTTTACCGTTCTTGTCCTCGCCGATTGTTTCTTCATGGTAGGCGTCCATCAGACAGACAAGTACGGATCTGGTCAGACCGGCGGATGTCTCGATGACGTAGGGAACGTAGCGCTCGTTGGTCTGGGGATCAAGGTAGTTGATCTCCTTACCGCAGTACTCTCCGTGACGGCCCAGGTCGAAGTCGGTACGGCTGTGAACACCTTCCTGCTCCTCCCATCCGAAGGGGTACTGATACTCAACATCATAGGCATCCTTGGCGTAGTGAGCCAGTTCATCGGGACCGTGCTGGTGGAAGTGGAGGTTCTCGGGGAGAATACCAAGCTGATCGATGTAGTACTTCATTCTCTCTTCTTTCCAGTACTCAAACCACTCGTCCTCTGTACCGGGTTTAACAAAGAACTGCATCTCCATCTGCTCAAACTCACAGGTTCTGAAGATGAAGTTTTTGGTTGTAATCTCGTTTCTGAAGGCCTTACCCACCTGAGCGATACCGAAGGGAATCTGAACACGGCTTGTGTCCACAACGTTCTTGAAGTTGACGAAGATACCCTGTGCGGTTTCGGGGCGGAGGTAGACGATGGAACCGGAGTCCGCAACGGGACCGAGGTGTGTGGAGAACATCAGGTTGAACTGACGGGGTTCTGTCAGCTCGCCGCCGCACTCGGGGCACTTCTTGGACTCGATTACCTCGGGAGCCAGCTTGTCTTCCCGGAACCTTGTCTTACACTGCTTACAGTCAACAAGGGGGTCGGAGAAGTTTTCAACATGACCGGAAGCCTCCCATGTACGGGGGTGCATCATGATCGCAGCATCAAGACCGACAATGTTATCCTGAAGACGTGTCATCTCGCGCCACCAGATCTCCTGAATATTTTTCTTCAGTTCTACACCAAGGGGACCGTAGTCCCAGGTTGCCGACAGTCCGCCGTAGATTTCACTGGAGGGGTATACAAACCCTCTTCTTTTGGCGAGGGAGACGATCTTCTCCATGGACGCGCCGAATTTGTTGCTGATCTGATTTGCTTTCTTTTCCTTGGCCATGTTATCTATCCTTACTTTATGGTTATTTACAATATTCTATTTCCGCCCCGTCCCGATGGCAGACCAGCGGTGCGGGTGAAAATCGGCGCCGGGCAGTTCAGGCCCGGTACCTGCATCAGCTTCCGATCAGAGGGAAGCCTCAATCTGTGCCTTAAGTGCCCCTATCCGGGCTGCAGCCTTCTCCACTCCTAACAGTCCGATGGACTCAAAAAGAGGGGGAGAGTTCTTGGTTCCCGTTACAGCCACTCTGACAGGCTGCATGATCTGCCCCATCTTCAGTCCCATCTCCTGAGACTTGTTGTAGAAGGCCTGCTCGTTCTCCTCCTGACTGTTCTTCTCAAAGTCAGCCAGAAGCCCTGCGGCCGCATCCAGTACGGCGGGAATGTCGGCAAGCTCCATCTTCTTGGGAAGGGCATCTTCCAGAGTATAGCTGTCGATGTCCCTGTAGAGGAAGCTGATGGTCTCGGACACATCGGTTGTGAACTTCAGACGCTCCTGAATCAGGGGGAATGCGCCGTCGAGGATCGCTGTCTCTTCCGCAGTCATGGGATCAGACACAACGCCGTCCTTCTGCATAATGGGAATCAGCAGCTCCAGGAGAGACTCCTTGCTTCTCTTTCTGATGTACTGACCGTTAAACCACTCGAGCTTCTTGTAGTCGAAGACGGCGGGAGCCTTGTTTATCTTCTCCATGGAAAAGAGCTTCTCCAGGTCTTCCTTCTCGAAGAACTCTCTTGAATCGTCAAAGGACCATCCCAGGAGGGTCACATAGTTGATAATCGCCTCGGGGAGGTATCCTGAGTTCCGGAAATCTCTGAGTGTGGTGGAACCGTGTCTCTTGGAGAGTTTGGAACCGTCCTTACCCATTACAAGGGGAAGGTGACAGTATTTGGGAGGAGTCCAGCCGAATGCCTCATAGAGAATCACATGGAGAGGTCCTGAGGGAATCCACTCCTGGGCTCTCATTATATGGGTAACCTCCATCATATGGTCGTCGATGACGTTGGCCAGATGGTATGTTGGGAATCCGTCGGTTTTGACAATAACCGGATCGGGACTCACATCGGAGTTCTTTCTTGTAATATCCCCCATCACCTCGTCGTGGAAGGTGGTCTTTCCCTCCATGGGAACCTTGAGACGGATAACACAGGCCTCACCTGCCTCCTTCCGCTTCAGAGCCTCCGCGGGATCCAGGTCTCGGCAGTGACGGTCATAGCCCTGCTGTTTGGATTTGCTTTTTTTCTGCTCTTCTCTCACCTCATCAAGACGTTCGGCGCTGCAGAAGCAGTAGTATGCCTTGCCGTCATCAAGGAGCTTCTGAGCATACTCCTGGTAGATATCAAAACGTTCTGATTGCTGATAGGGACCGAAATTGCCCTTGCCGGGACCCTCGTCCCAGCTGATACCGAGCCAGTTCAGGGTGTCGTAGAGGTCCTGAAGTGATTCGTCATTATACCGTTCCCGGTCTGTATCTTCAATACGCAGAATAAATGATCCGCCGTTAGCCTTGGCGAAGAAGTAGTTAAACAGAGCCGTCCTGACACCACCGATGTGCTGAAGCCCGGTGGGAGACGGTGCATAGCGTACACGCACTGACATGTGTTATTTTCCTTAAGCCTTAAGAGTTGAAAAGAATTATATAGGGAAACAGAGGCAATGACCAGAGGTCTTTTCATCCACTGTTTTCAAAAAACTGCCCCTGGTTTAAGGAAATGAGCGTTCCTTTTAAAAATCTCTTTATAAATTAAAAAACCCGCTCCGGTGTTCACTCCGATGCGGGTCTGTTTCTGCCTGAAGCAGACAGTCCTGATATCAGTTCTCAGGGGCTACTGTCTATCCGCACTGGGTGCGGGATTCTGCCCCAGAAGAGAGTCGATCTCGCTCTGGATAACCTGAGACTTCTCGATAGCCTCGTCCATCCCCAGCCCCTCTGTCTCTGTAAAAGAGATGCATGAGGTCAGGTAGGCGATCCGGGCATTGTTGCTCTTGGTCTGAATGATGTTTCTGTTGATCCAGCGTCTGTCCTTCTCGATCATATAGCGGTGGTCTTCAATAATATTATTGAGTTCATCAGTCTTCTGCTCGAGGGCGTATCTCTGGGCTCTGTTGTTTGAAATCTGTGCATTGAGACGGACTCTCATCTCGGCATCAGATACAGTCTGCATTACAGAGTAGAGCTCTCCGGCCTGGGAGCTTACCTTGCCCTGAGTCAGCTGAATGTCTCTCTTGAGAGCTTCAACATCTTCAATCTCACCCTGAAGAGTGGAGATTTCAAACTCCAGATCATCGTTCTCTTCGGCCATTCTGTTGTTCTGTTCTTCAAGATCATTGATCTCAGACTGTGCTGTGGGGATGTCTACCGATACAGGTGCCTTCTGAGCAAAGACCATTCCACCCATCATAATCATAAAAACAAGAATTAAAATGTTTTTCTGCATTATAGCTATTCTCCTGAAATATTTTATCAATTTATTTTTGACTTCAGGAATTATAGTCAACGGGCGCCCCGGAAATCAAGATCAAAAAGGCCTTTCACTTCTGTTTGTACCCCGAAAAGAAGGTCTCCAGCCTCCGGGCGACCTTGTCCAGGACCTGCTGATCCGGAAGAAAGACCATCCTGAAGTGGTCGGGCCTGTCCCAGTTGAATCCCGTCCCCTGGACCAGAAGGGTTCTTGTCTCAGTGAGAATATCGTATATCAGCTTCTGATCGTCTTTGATATTGAAGCGTTCGGTGTCCACTTTGGGGAACATATAGAGGGCTCCCTTTGGTTTGACACAGCTGATACCGGGGATGGAGACCAGTTTCTCGTAAAAAATATCCCGCTGGCTTCTGAGGCGTCCCCCTGGAGCAACCAGATCGCCGATGCTCTGATATCCGCCCAGAGCCGTCTGAATTCCCAGCTGTGCGGGAACATTGCTGCAGAGTCTCATATTGGAGAGTATATCCAGCCCCTCTATATAGTCCGCAGCGCTCTTTCTGTCACCCGAGAGGATCATCCAGCCCGCCCTGAAACCGGCGGCCCTGTAGGACTTGCTCAATCCGTTGAATGTGATAACAAGAACATCATCGGCCAGAGTGGCCATGGGTATGTGCCGGGCGTCCTCATAGAGGATCTTATCGTAGATCTCATCGGAGTAGATGATAAGGCTGTGCTCTCTGGCAACCTCGACAATTCCCTCCAGAATTTCCCTGGAGTAGACGGCGCCTGTGGGGTTGTTGGGGTTGATTACAACGATCCCCTTGGTCTTGTCGGTGACCTTGCTGCGGATATCATCCAGATCGGGATACCAGTCGGACTCCTCATCGCAGCGGTAGTGCACCGCCTTTCCTCCTGCCAGAACCGCCGAGGCTGTCCACAGGGGATAGTCGGGCATGGGGATAAGAATCTCATCTCCATTATTCAGAAGCCCCTGCATGGCGATGGTGATCAGCTCGCTTACACCATTTCCCAGATAGATATCCTCGGTGTCGACACCCTGGATACCCAGGCGCTGACACTCATGCATAACAGCCTTACGCGCCGAGAACACACCCTTGGAGTCGGAGTAGCCCTGGGCCTGGGGAAGGTTGAGAATCATATCATGACGGATCTCATCGGGAGCATCGAAACCGAAAACAGCGGGGTTGCCCGTGTTGAGCTTCAGAATCCTGTACCCCTCCTCTTCCAGGCGGACGGCCTCCTTCAGAACGGGTCCGCGGATGTCGTAACAGACATTGTCCAGTTTTTGAGATTTTTTCACAGACACTTTACTTTTCCTTTTTTAATTGGTGTAGAGCCAGTTCCGGCTGTCATCAAGAATGCTGGAAAGAAGCAGAACAACTATATTATTCCCCTTGCTTCTGGTAATGATCTTTTCGAGTTTGTCCCTGTCCGGATACTCTTCCAGGAACTCCTTTTTCAGTTCATCCGTATCCTGGGATGAGGTGGACAGGAGATAGATGGAGAGAAGCTTCAGAACCGGGTCCTTGCCGGTTTTGCTCAGATCCGCAAGATAGGGAACCGCCTCGTCATTCTCTCTTCCCGAAAGCAGCAGAAAGGCGTAGCACCACTGGAGCCACGGCTTGTCCTTGTCCGAGGCACCGTTTATGCAGTTGGTAAAGAAAAGCTTCCCCTCTTCAAGGTTCTGCTCCAAGAGATAGGGTATTCCCAGAAGAATACCGTGTTTTGCCAGAATAAGAGGCTTCTTGTCACTCACCTCATTCTCAAGGCGTTTGATCTTGTCCAGATTGGATATGGTCAGTGAGGTGTTTACCATCATCCTGATATTTCTTGAGGTGATTTTCTTCTTTTCATAGATCTCTTTTTCAAGATATGCTGTCAAACCGGGCCAGTCTTCCCTCTCCAGAAGGGAAAACATTCTCCAGTTCATAAGGAAATAGCCGTCCAGGACCGATATAAAGAGTATAAATATAAGAGCAAGGAACCAGTTTTCCTCCCAGAATATCCTTGTATAATCCCCGCCCAGAACAAAAAGGGGCATCAGGGCTATAAATAGGAAGGAAAATAGGATGATACCGTTAAACAGGAAAAAAATGGTTTTAAATTTCATCAATGTTGCTCCTATAATAAAAATTAGTGTAAATTATATCCAAAGTGGGGTCAACTAAGTTGGAAAACGAAGAAACGATGAACAAAATTGAGACGGTAAATCTCAAACAGGGTATGTACTTTGAAGCACCCGTATACCTTGATAAAGACTTTGTTCTTCTGTCTCCGGAAACTCCTGTAAGTGAAACACTGGTCAAAAACCTGCAGCTCTGGGGTTTCAAGGCTGTTGAAACTCCCGGCTCTCCTCAGGGACGGGAAAACCCCAGCCAGAATCCAGCTTCCGTAAAGGCTGCCACCCTGGACCAGAACGTCAAGGAACAGGAAGGACTGAACCGTGCCCGCAAATTCTTTGCCGAACTCTACACCTTCACCCGGAAAATAATGGACCGCTTCAGGGACGATAATATCCTGAACCTCAATGCCCTCACCGAAGAGGTCAAGAAAGCCATCGCCATGATCAGGGAGGACGACAAATATGTTCTCCGGTTTCAGGAGATTGCTCCGGCTGAAAAAAGTGAATACGTCATCAACCACTCAGTCAAGTCAACCATTCTTGCCCTGGCCATTGGTGACCGTCTCAAGATGCCCAACCACAAGCTGATTGAACTTGGAATAGCCTCCCTGATTCACGAGGTGGGTATGCTCAGAATACCGAAAAAGGTATACGAGAAAGAAGGGGCTCTGGACGAGCAGGAAAAGAAACTCATCAATGCCCACACGATTCTGGGATTTCGTTCGGTCAAAGACCTCTCCCTGCCCAGAGACATTCTGCTGGGTATTCTTGAACACCATGAGCGGACAGACGGTTCCGGTTATCCCCAGGGACTGGACAGCAGCAGGATTTCCCAGTTCGGAAAGATTATCGCCGTGGCCTGCTCCTATGAAGCCCAGATATCCAACCGACCCTTCCGCTCCGGCCGGGATGCTCATACAAGTCTGACAGGAATGCTCAAGGAGATGCGCTCACACTACGATGAAGACGTCATGAGGGCTCTTCTCTCTCTGCTCTCCATCTATCCCCTGGGAAGCTATGTGACCCTTGGCAACGGATACGTGGGCATAGTTACCGAAACAAACGACAAGGACCCACGTTACCCCACTGTAAAGCTTCTTCTGGATAAAGGCCGGAAACTGCTTCAGGATCAGCCCGTAGTAAAAACAGGCGAAGAGAGCGATATTAAAATCGTTTCTGTACTGAACAACAAAGAGATTGAGGAGATCAAGGAACTGCTTCAGTCCTGATCCCCCGTTCTTGACAGCTTTTCACAAGCTCATTATTTTTTTATATCCCTTCGAACTGAACGGGAGTATTTGATTAGAGAGAAAACCAGTGTCCCATCATAATTCCATAGACCGAGACTTGATAAAAAAAATTAACCGCTACTGTCTGCTGAATGACGATCAGCCCGAAAGGAAGGAGCTTTTCATCGAGCTCCGCCGGAACCTTTACTCCCCGGCCCTTGTAGCCTCCTGTGATTTTATACCTCCCGAGCACCCTCTCATGAAGGACGCTATTACCCTGTCCGACGGCTTTGAGGCTCTGACTAACGGTATGTTTAACGAAGAGGCTCTGCAGGATGTGAAAAAAATCTCATCTACAAGCCTCCTGGCTCCCTGGAGTGCCTTGATATCCGGGGTACACAGATTTTATGCTTCTGATTATGAAGGATGCCTCAACGATATCGAGGGAATCGAAGAGGACACGGCGCCAGCCCTGTTCAAACCCTTTTTCTCGGCTCTTCTGAATTCTTCCGGCAAAATTCCCTCCGGCTCGATTGTCCCAGATACTGCCTCTCCAGAAGCTCTTTCTCAACAGTGGAAAGAGCTCAAAGAGTCCATACTGGAGAACACCCGGGTCATTGACGACTCCCTGGACCTTATTCAGGAGGCCGTATCCATGGAGGATCTTCTGCTGGATACGGCGGGACTCCTCGTAAGGGATATAATCAAAGAGGACAGAGAGAGCGCCTGCAAAATTCTGCTCTGGTGTTTTGAACAGCTCCAGGTAAAAGACATGCTCTCAGACAGGGCCGTCTCAAAGGGCAGAAGCCTTTTCGGCGACCGGGACGGCTACCGGCTGGCAGCACTGGCCTCCATCAGCTTTGATCCGGACCGTTCCCTCCTCTACTGGCTCCACTCTCTGCAGGCCTTTCTGGACAGCAGAAACACCAACAGGAACAGCGTCCAGGCCTATCTGTCCATAATCAGAGACATGGCCGAGTCTGTGGAACAGGAGTTTGAACTGACAGAGGAGTATATCCAGCTTACGGGAAGTCTCGTCTCCGATATTGCCGAGAGCATCGGACACATCTATCCGGAACTCCCGGAGACAAGAGACCTCCCTGAGGACCCCTTCAGAGCCATCAGGCAGCTTTGCGGCGAACAGGTTCAGCCTCAGCCCCAGAGAAAGGTGAGAGAGGTTAAAACCGCAGCGGTACAGCTGGAACTCTTTGCCTTTTAATTGATTGCCTTCTATTTGGAGAATATTATGAATACAATGGATATAATCGACAGCAGGATAGATCCCTGGGAGATCCTCGGGGTTTCCGGGGATGCCGGCGACAGAGAGATAGAGGAAGCCTGGCGGAAAAGATCAGCGGGAGGAGGAAACCGCGATAAGATCCACCAGGCCTACAAAATGATATGCGGAGAAAGAGAGAGGGCCATGTACAGACTGCTCTCCCCGGGTACTCCGGAGAACCTGAAGGACATAAAGGACGGGATGCCTCTTCGCTCCCGCTATTCAGGACCTGGAGTATGGTACTCCGCACTGAAAAGAGAAGTAGAAAGAACTCTTACTGACCGGGATGGAAATCCGGAATAGAATCTTTATCTGTATATAATCCATAAACAAAAGAGGAGAGGATTTTGGGTATAGAAGAGAGACTGAGCGAGACGGAACAGCAGGAACTTGCGTCGAAGGGTGTGGACATTGATCTCTCCTTAAACATTCTGAAGGACTACAACAGCGGCATAGTGGGCCGGAACCCCGATATAATTCCGGTGGACGTGCCTCTCATTGATGGTGAGAGAGTCATCGACATATCCCATTCTGAGAGTTTTCCTGTTGCAGATGAAGAGCTTACCGCCTTCCGCTCCGCCTACCCCGAGGCTTCTGAGTATCTGACGCCCTCATCTGAGGGCACCCTGAGCAGGGAGAACCTGAAAAAAACCGGACTCCTTCTTATGCCCCGCTTCTCCTACGGCTTCCTGAACGGCGGCTCCGCCACTTCCTACGGAGACATCAGGAAAAACAGAGGATTCCACAGTGAACTCTACGGTTTTTATGAAGATGAATTTCTTAAACAGTCGGAAAAGGTAAAGGGAGAGCCCAAGGGAGTCACACCGGCCTTTCTGCAGCCCGGCGGAGAGGAAGGCCCCAGCTATATGGAGCTGAAGCTCCGGTCCCTCCTTCTTCAGATCAAGGCATACAGTGAGCTGACGGGCAAGAAGCCCTCTGCCAATATGCCCTTCTTCCAGATGACATCGGTTGCCAATAACACCCGGGTACAGGAGGCTCTTAAGGAGTATAGAAACAGCCCCTGGCTGAAGGATCTGGCCAACTCCCTGGATCTTGACCCCTGGACAGGTGAAACCTCAGTACAGCCCCTGGTCACCGCCTACACACACAGTTCGGAGGGTGAAGAAAAGAAAATTCATCGCCCCTTTATTGCCCTTCCCGGGGGACACGGACAGTGTTTCCGGGTTCTCAAGGATGTCTGGGTGAAGCTCTATGACCGGGGTATCCGTTTTATCTCCCTGGGAAATATCGACAACCTGGGCTACACTCCGGACCCCCTTGAGCTGGCCCTCCTGGCCCTGAAGGGAAGGCCCGCCGGCTTTGATGAGTCCTTCAAGACTCAGGTGGACACCAAGGGAGGTATCCTTGTTATCGACGACAAAGGAAAGCTCAACTGCGCTGACCTGGGTGTGGGTATCTCGGTCAAAGATGCTGAGGCCCTGGAAAAATCCGGTAAAAAGGTTCTTTTCAACTGCGGCTCAGGGCTCTTCAATCTCCAATGGCTTCTGAGCAATATTGATTCTATCATAAGAGACCTGCCCTTGCGCTTCAGTGATCAAAACAAGGATGCCGGTCTCTACTCACAGGCGGAGCAGGTCACCTGGGAGGTGATCTCCATGATAGATGATCCCCTGATTTTCGCAGTGGACAAGTACAAGCGCTTTCTGGCGGCCAAGATTCTTCTTGAAAATATGATGACCTCCGGCTACAGACTCTCTGATCCGGACTTCGTGGATAAATTCGGAGATAAAAATCTGCTGGACAGCGCCGGGCGCCTTCACAGGGGATTGCAGGAGATCCTGAAAAACCGCTATGGTTTGATTTTCGAGAACAACAGATGGATTCCCGCTGAATCCGAAGGAAAGTAAAATGAAAGATTGTCCCCTGGATTTTGAGAAATCGGGAGGATTGATTCCCGTAATTGCTCAGGACTATGAAACAAAAGAAATATTGATGCAGGCCTATATCAACAAAGAGGCCTGGGACGAGTCTATCGCCACATCCAGAGGCGTATACTACTCCCGCAGCCGTCAGAAACTCTGGCGAAAGGGAGAGTCCTCGGGGAATGTACAGATTCTCAAGGAAGTAAGAGTAGACTGCGACAATGACTCTGTTATCTTTCTTGTTGAACAGATCGGCGGCGCTGCCTGCCACACCGGTCACAGGAGCTGCTACTACAGAGTCTGGGACGGTGAAACCCTTAAAGAGACAGATAAACCCCTTTTTGACCCTAATGAGGTCTATGGAAAGTGATAAAACCTGCCCTGAGTACAGAGAGATCCTGACCAGGGCCGTTCAGAAGACCAAAGAGAACCGTCAGTACTTCAAAAAGCTGAAAAAAATGAAGTCAGGAGAGGTGGATACCCTGATGTTCCGTCTCCACACAGAGGTCTTTGAAGAGATCGACTGTCTGAAGTGCAGCAACTGCTGCCGCGGTACAGGTCCCCTCCTGAGGGAAAGGGACATCAGCCGTCTCTCAAGGACCCTGAGGATGAAACCCGGTCAGTTTACCTCTCAGTATCTCAGAATGGACGAAGAAGGAGACTATGTCTTTCAGTCCATGCCCTGCCCCTTTATCCTTGAGGACAACTGCTGCATGGTCTATGAAGACCGGCCCGGTGCCTGCCGGGACTACCCCCACAGCGACTGCATCTCCTTCAAGAAATACAGCAGCCAGATGCTGGCCAATACAAAGATCTGCCCCGCCCTCTTTCTCCTCTTCGAGAAAATGAAAAAGGTCATCCCCCTCTAGGAGATGACCTCTGTATTTTCAATTTGACCGGCAGGCAGCATTTTTTTCTGCAGTCAGCCCGCGGGATCAGGACTGACGTCTTGAATCCTCAAGAAAGGGATTGATCCTGTCAAAGGAGCCGTAGCTGTTGGAGTCCGATCCGCCGGGGCGGTAAACCCTTACCTCATAGTGAAGGTGGGGACCCGTTGACTTTCCGGTTGTTCCGATCTCACCCACAGCGCTGCCCTGGGCAAAGTAAATTCCCTCGTCATAGGGTTCCATATCCTTCATATGGGCATAGAAGGTGGTCCAGTACTCGGCGTCGGGATACATCTCCTTCACAGAGGGAGTAAGCTCATGCTTCAGCTCCAGATTCCATCCATAAACCCAGTCAAAACCGCTGAACTGCACGGTTCCGTCATAAACGGCCTGTACATAACCGGATTTGGTATCATCCCGGATGATCCGATTGTCGCCGGAAACCTTTACAATATTATCCAGATTGATAATATCCACGGCCAGATGAGGCCGTACACCGCCGGAGCCGAGGGGCGAGAGACGCCGCTCAATATAGCCGCTGGAGATCATAAAGTCATCGGCCCGGGTCAGTCCGTACTCGGAGCTGACCGGAAGAATCAGTTCGGGAAATACCGACTCAAAATTGGATAGGGACATGGGATTCTGACGGTCTGTGGCAATCAGAGTCTCAGCCTGTTCGTTGCTTTCAGGCAGACGGGAGAGCTGAAATACCATCTCACCATAGCTGGATGCATCATCAATGCGATCTGCCAGATAGTTATAGGCCCTGGCCCGGGAGCTGCTTGTATAGGGGAACCTTGAAGCCAGCCAGCGGATATTCATGCTGGTCTGTTTTTTATTGAACTCAAAGGCTTCCTGTTCTCTTACCACTCCCTCTTTCAGGCTCAGGACCTCACTGCCGATCAGGCTGATCTCATCGCTGAGTCTGGTGATGGTTGTACTGCTTGCCTGAGAGCTCTCGCTGATAGTGCTGCTCAGTGTAAGGACAGTCTTCAGCATTCGGCCGTACTGCATGGTACTTATAAAGATGGTCAGAAATAGACCGGACAGAACAAGGGCTGCTGCAGCGAGAGTAAAAACCCTTGAGGACTTGTTCTTGAGCACTCCGGTGAAGGTACTGCCGTAACCGGCCTGGCTGTATCCGGCGGCGGGTACATCAAGGGAAGGCATTTTGCCCTTCACAAGTCCCTCAAGACGCTCATGGAGATCAATCAGCTCCAGATGGAGCAGTTCGCTGTTCAGGTCAGCGGAGTTTTTGGTACAGTTTTTCAGAGTCCAGTGGTCTTCAATCTGAAAAACCCAGTGATAATGACTCATCTGCCGGCCGTGATTGGGACGGATCTGTTCGTCCAGTACAATCACGGAATCATCAATGGAGCTTACCGAAAGGATGTAGCTGGATACCTCCCCATTAATAAGAGGCTGGTTGTCCAGACGCAGCAGGGCGTTGCTCTTCCCCTCAAGAAGGACCATTCCGGCCTGAGTAATTTTACTGATAATTGTTTCTAATGCGGGGACTGATAAAGACTTCTCCCCTCTCTTCTCTACGTTCATAATATGCGAAAAGAAGGTTAGAATTTCTTGGATTTTTCTTCAAGAACAGAAACGGCGATTTCCGGATATTTCCTTACAAAAAGAGAAGCTACAGAGAAATGCCGTTTCAGTATTTCAGCCTTTAGTGCCCTTTAAGGACCTTGTAGGCCGAGTAAAGGAGCTCAGAAGTGGTATTAAAAGAGATGCAGGCGTCGGTAATGGAAATTCCATACTCCAGGAGGCTTTTATCCTCGGGAATGGCCTGTTTTCCCTCATGAAGATTACTTTCTAGCATAAATCCTGCAATGGAACTCCGCCCTCTGCGGCGCTGATCCATGATGGAGTTCATGACTCTCTCCTGACGGAAGTACTTCTTACCGGAGTTCTCATGGCTGCAGTCAATAATAACCGTGGGCTGAAGGCCTTCCTTGATCAGAAGCTCCTCTGTATCCTCGATGATTTCCTCGTAGTAGTTGGGACCGTTCTTTCCACCCCGGAGAATGGGATGTCCGGTCTTATTGCCCTTTGTATTCAGTACACAGGTCTGTCCCTGCTTGTCGATTCCGATAAAACTATGGGGATGAAGGGCCGACTTGATTCCGTTGATGGCCACATCCATGCTGCCGTCTGTTCCATTCTTGAAGCCTACCGGCATGGAGAGACCGCTGGTCAGCTCACGGTGAGTCTGGGACTCGGTTGTTCTGGCACCGATGGCCGCCCAGGAGACCAGGTCGGATATATACTGGGGAACAATGGGGTCCAGAATTTCGGAGCCAGCGGGAAGACCCATGGCGTTGATATCCAGAAGGAGTTTTCTGGCCTGTCTGAGGCCTTTTTCCAGCTTGTAGCTGCCGTCCAGGTCAGGGTCCAGGATCAGCCCTCTCCAGCCAAGAGCCGTTCTGGGCTTCTCAAAGTAAACTCTCATTATGATGCAGAGTCTGTCCTTATAACGCTCTCTCAGTTCCAGAAGACGCTCGGCATACTCCATGGCGGCCTTGGGATCGTGAATTGAACAGGGACCCACAATAGCCAGCATCCGGTCATCCTTTTTCTCCAGAATATCTTTGACTTCCTTTCTGTAGCTGATGATCTGCTCTTTCAGCTGATCACTGACGGGAAACTCGTTTTTAAGGCTTTCCGGCGTCATTAAGGGGATAATCGAAGATATATTGGCATCATTGAGTTTTTCCATTAGTACTCCATATAATTAATCCCGGATATGACCGGGAGCTTGTATTTTTCACAGTAAATCTATAGTAGTAAAAATAAAAATGATCTAAATTATCAAAAATAGCAATACATAGATACGGAGATTTCCTTGAAGAGGCACTTTCTTTATATCGGTCTTTCAGCCCTGCTTGCTGTTTCCTGCCGAACATCCATACCAACTGAAATTTCAACACAGGAGTCACCTCCACCGGAAGAGAAGACTGAAATTCTCTACACCTTTGATGAGTACAAGAGCAGTAATATCGATTTCGGAGCCCTCAGCGCCAGACAGAAGGATTACCTGGTGGACTCCCTTCTCGGGCAGATGTCCATGGAAGAGAAGATTGGACAGATCTTTATGCTTGCCATCCGGCACACAGCAAACGGCCGTCCCGCCCTTGAGCTGGACGACTATCTGAAGGCCTATATGGACCGCTATATTCCGGGGGGCCTTATTCTCTTTACCATAAACTACAGCAGCCCCGAACAGACCCGCCGTTTTATCAGTGACCTTCAGGATCACAGCCCCTACCCTCTTTTTATAACAACAGACGAGGAGGGAGGTCAGGTCAGCCGCCTGGGAAGCACACCGGGAATGAATGTTGTCCATCTGCCCTCGGCCTATGAACTGGCCTCCACGGGAGATCCCGAAATAAACCGCTACGCATCATCGGTTCTGGCCATGGATATGAGAGACCTCGGCTTCAATATGAACATGGCCCCCGTCGCGGACCTGAGAACCTACGGCAGGGGGGATATGATGAGGGCCAGGTCCTTCGGAAATGATCCCGGGATTGTGGGCAGAATGACCGCCGCTTCGGTGGAAGGCTTTCAGGAGTACGGCATATCCTCTGCTCTCAAGCACTTTCCCGGCCACGGCAATGCCAGCGGCGACAGTCATGACGGCGCTGTCGCGTCCCTGAGCAGCCTTGATGATTTCTATAACAGAGAGTTTGAATCATTCAGGATGGGAATTGAAGCGGGAGCGGACTTTGTCCTTATGGCCCATATTGCGGCTCCTTCATTGACTGGAGATAACACCCCGGCCTCACTCTCTTATAAAATACAGACGGAGATACTGCGGGAAGAGCTTGGTTTTGAGGGTATTATTATTACTGATGCAATGGATATGGGCGCAATAAAGAGTCATTACTCACCAGAGGACGCGGCTGTAATGGCCTTTTCCGCTGGTACCGATATAATTCTTATGCCTGAAAATATTCCATCTGCCCAGCTGGCCATCAAAGAGGCCGTAACTGATGGTAGGATCACCATAAACCGTCTCAATTCTTCGGTAAAACGCATACTCAGCCTGAAATTTGAGAAGGGGATGTTTGTCCCCGGTAGCGAATATCATGAAATTTTGAAAGAAAATGACAAAACAGAGCATCACAACAGACTAAATGAGCTCCTAATTAACAAATAAGATAAAAAAATAAGAATTACTCTTTTTTTAAAGATCTTTTTCAACACTGTTTTGGATAAAATTGCTTATAAACACATATTGACCACTGAAAAAAATTAAACTAAGATTTAGCCATCCCAATTAAACAGGAGGCAATATGAACAAAAAACAGTGTACTGCCGCCGCCAAGTTGATAGAGATACTTAAAAATCAGGGTGTGGAATGCATCTTCGGACTCCCCGGAGGCAATGCCATACCGATTTTTGATGCTTTGGCCCAGTCGGATATGAAACTGGTACTGACCCGCCATGAACAGGGTGCAACCCATATGGCCGACGGCTATGCCCGCTCCAGCGGCAAGCCCGGTGTGGTTCTTGTAACATCCGGACCGGGTGCAACAAACACATTAACTGGCGTTATGACTGCCATGATGGATTCAGTTCCCATGGTTGTTCTCTGCGGTCAACAGCTGACCACCAATCTTGGACTCGACACC
This sequence comes from Spirochaeta sp. UBA5339, assembly GCA_002408085.1. Lineage (GTDB taxonomy): Bacteria > Spirochaetota > Spirochaetia > DSM-2461 > DSM-2461 > Oceanispirochaeta. Next base: position 253,693 of record DHQL01000024.1, on the reverse strand, counting down.
TTTCAGGAGGCCGATGTATCGGGTATGTCCTACCCCATCGTCAAACACTCCTTCCTTGTAAAGGACCCCGAAGAGCTTCCTTCCATAGTCAATCAGGCCTTTCACATTGCCAGCACCGGACGTCCCGGCCCTGTCATCATCGACCTGCCCAAGAATGTGACCAGCGCCTATATCGATGAAGATACTTCCGGTGAGTTCTCTCTTCCCGGATATACTATACGCAAAGAAGGCAGCCCTGATGCCATCAAAGAGGCAGCCGCCATGATCTCAAAGGCGGAAAAGCCTGTTCTTATGGTTGGCCATGGTGCGGTTATTTCAGGGGCATCCTCGGAGATTAAGGCCATTGTCGAGAAGATGCAGATCCCTGTATGCAACACCCTCCTTGGCAAGGGATGCTTCCCCGAAAGCCACGAGCTGAACCTGGGTATGCCCGGCATGCACGGTACAGCCTATGCCAATATGGCCCTCTGCGAGAGCGATCTGATTGTCTCCATCGGTGCACGCTGGGATGACCGCATTGCCGGTTCCCCCTCGGACTTCCTGCCCCAGGCAAAGAAGATTCATATTGATATTGATCCTGTTGAGATAAATAAAACCGTTCAGGTTGATTGCGCCATAGTGGGTGACGCCAGATCCGTTCTTGACTCCCTCTACGGCTACCTTGAAAAGGGCAATACCCAGCGCTGGGTCAAACTGATCAAGCGCCTCAAGAGAGAGTATCCTCTGAAATACAAGAAAGAGGGAAAGCTCAGAGCACAGCATGTGATTGAAGAGATGTCACGGCTGACAGGCGGAGAAGCCATTGTCACAACCGATGTCGGACAGCATCAGATGTGGGCGGCTCAGTTCTTCAAGACAGAGAGCAGCCGAAACTTTCTCTCCTCCGGAGGCGCCGGAACCATGGGGTTCGGTTTCCCCGCGGCCATAGGAGCCCAGATGGCCAACCCCGGCAAGACTGTTGTTGCCGTTGTAGGTGACGGAGGATTCCAGATGACCCTCCCCGAGCTCTCCACCGCAGTCAACGAGAAGCTTCCCATCAAGATCCTGCTGATCAACAACAACTATCTTGGAATGGTACGCCAGTGGCAGCATATGTTCTACGAAAACCGCCTGTCCGGTGTAGATCTGGTGGGTAACCCCGACTTTATGAAGCTCGCCACCGCCTACGGCATGAAGGGTTTCCGGGTAAAACGGAGCGCCGATGTCCGCAAGGTCCTCAGCGCGGCCCTGGAATACAATGACGGTCCCTGCATCATCGATGCGGAAGTTGAGAAGTACGACAACGTATTCCCCATGGTTCCCTCTGGAGCCGGACTGGACAAAATGCTTCTCACCATGCCCCGGAAGAAACTGGACAAGCCGAAGGGAGGAACCTGATGAGCGATTCTCAGAAGAAACACAATATCAGCCTTTTTGTTGAAAACAAACCCGGTGTGACCATCAGGATTGCACTGGTTTTTGCCAGAAGAGGCTACAACATCGAAAGCTTTGTGGGATCTCCCACCCAGGACCCCAACTACTCCCGCATTAATATCGAGGCCACCGGCGACTCCCGGACCCTGCACCTGATGCTGGAGCAGCTGAACCGCCTGGTCGATGTAATCCATGCCCGGGAGTACTCCGACGAGGACGTTATCCAGAAGGAACTTGCCCTGATCAAGGTCCGCTGCGACAACGAGACCCGCACAGAGATTCTCCAGATCGCCAGCGCCTTCAAGTGCCGGAATGTGGATATCAGCGATACGACAATGACCTTTCAGGTAACCGGTAAGTCCAGCAAGATCGACGCTGTCAGAAAGATGCTTGACAAGTTCGGCGTCCTTGAAGTGGTCCGGACCGGTAAGGTTCTTATCGCCAGAGGCGAAGAGGAAACTTCCTGGTAAACCTGAACATATACCTCCTTTAAAAATGTCAGACAAGAGACTGACAGAGCCTTAAAACAACTTGCCGGCGGATGATCCGCCGGCTTTTTTTTATCATTTCCCCTTCAATGGAGAGAGGAATTTTCCGATGTATGTAGTGAGACCTGTTTACCGGGTCCCAAGCATGGGAGGTTTTTAAATGCTTAAAAAATTACTGATCCTGATTATGGCTCTCTGCCCTCTGGTGTCTCTGGCCGCCGATGAGGAACAGGGGACTTTCGCAGGGTCCATAGTTCTTTTCAACAGTCACAGTTACCAGCCCTTTCTTGTAAACAGTGACGGCGGATGGACTGACATTAAACAGGTATACCCTGAAGACCTCAGCAGCATACCCGCACCCCTCCCCGGGTCTACAAGGAAATGGCGCGTAAAGACCAGTTATATAGATGAGTCCACACAGATCGGCCAGAGTACCCTTCAGATAAGACTGGGGCAGATCGAATCCGATGACGCCGTATTCACCATGCCATGGACAGAAAAGGCTTCCCGGTGGCAGGAGAAAAACAGCAACTGGTATATTCCCTACAACGGTGTAATTACTGATGGAAGTGCAAGACTCTCTGTCAGAATGATTGCTCCCCCCCGATCTTCGGCCCCCGGAAAAATTTTCCGTATTGAACTGGAAGCCTGGGACTTCCCCTATGACGGTTCAGAGTTTGAAGACAGACGCCCCTCTCTTCAGATGGCCTACAGCTCGCCTGCTCAGCTTCTCTCCCCCGAATCGGCAAGTCGCCGTTCAACTGTAAGCAAGAGAGACGAAGCCCGGGACTTCTCACTGGACTTTGTTAAAAATAACCTTGAAGGGAATCTACCCGCCTTCTACAAAGCCCTTTCAAACAACCTGAGAGTTCTTGAAACGGGGCTGAGCCAGAGCCGCTACCGGATTGCTCCCCCCTCAACAGACCTGAGCGCCTACTCTATTGCAGACTACGAGAAGAACTACCGCTATCATATTTACAGCTATGATGAATATGCCGAACTCTTTCCACAGTGGTTTGAGGCCGGCAGAAGATGGTCTCCCGACAGAGAGTGTTATCTCTTTCTGGGAACCGAGGTGCAGCCTGGAATGAGTGATTTCATGAAGGGCCAGAACCTTGTTTTCATGGTCCGCCCTGAAGATGGAAGCTGGAAGATTATAGCCCTTCCTGAATAAATCTGAACAGTTCTGCAGCCGGGACAGGACCTCTTGAGAGGCCGCCGGCTCAGGCTACAAGCCCCGGGCTCAGACCGTCGGTTCAGACCGGCAGTTCAGGTTCTATTCCGCGGTTTCATCCCTCTCGGGCTTCCTGGGAGGGTCCCAGCCTCTGGCGGGATCTTCGGGTTCTTCCAGGGTTATCCTGTCAATAATGCCGTCACGGAGTTCTTTAATAATCAGCCGGGCGGCTCTTTCTTTATCCGCCGTTCCCCCGGCAACCAGAAGCCCCCTTCTCTCGGCAATCTGATCCATAAGATCGTGAACATCCATGGCCTTCAGCTTCTCTGCTGTAAGGGGTTCATCCCCTCTGCCTGTCAGCTTATACCGTCTGACAAGGGCTTCCGGATAGGTTCTGCTCAAGAACTTCAGTACCTCAAGGGCAATCTCATCCACCAGAAGTACAGCATCCTTGATGGACCCCAGGGCGGCCAGCTTCAGGCCAACCAGCTGATCATCAAACTTGTGCCAGAGGATCCCGGGGGTGTCGAGAATCTGAATCTCACGGGAAACGGGAACATGCTGGGCGTCCCTTGTCACACCTGGCTTGTTGGAGGCGGCAGCCTTCTTTTTACCTGCAAGGGTGTTGATCACCGTGGACTTGCCCACATTGGGTATTCCCACAATCATAGCCCTGACAGGACGGCGGTTCACCCACTTTTTCCCCTTGCAGAGTGCCTTGCACTCCTTTGGAACATGCTTCAGGGTCTTCTTGTTTTTTGAGTTCACCGAAACGGCCTTTACTGTGCTTCCCTCGGAAAGGAACCTGATCCACTGCTCTGTTCTTGCAGGATCTGCCAGATCCGACTTGTTCAGAAGAATCAAACGGGGCTTGTCCTTTGTCAGTTCCGCCAGAAGGGGATTCCGGCTGGCCAGAGGGGCACGGGCGTCCAGGATCTCGATGACCATATCCACTTTCTTGAGGTTCTCATTGATCAGTTTTTTCGTCCTGGTCATATGACCGGGAAACCATTGAATGGACATAGCCGGGCTCCTGTATTATGCTTCTAGAGTAAATCCCCTTCCATTGGGATTCTGGTACGATAATAAACCAGGAAAGGATATTTGTACTATCAGGAGAGGCTTATCTTTTCGGAAATTCTGGTCAGCCGTCTTAAATCAGAGACCGGCAGGCTGTTTATACAGACCCATAATTTCCCCGATCCCGATGCCGTGGCAGCTGCCTTCGGCCTGAAGGAGCTTCTGGAAACCCAGGGAATCCACTCGGAGATTATTTACGACGGAGAGCTGCAGAGGGATGCCCTGATAAGAATGATTGCCCAGCTCAACATCCCCATTTACCACTGGAAACAGTATGAACTCACCGATAACGACGGCATTGTGATTGTGGACGGCTGCAAGGGAAACTCCAACGTGGAGGACCTTGTGGGGCGGGAGATAGCCGTAATAGACCATCATAAAAGCCTGACCACCGAGGATGTGGAACTCACCGATATCCGTCCCGACTACGGCTCCAGCTCCACAATGATCTGCGAGTACTACCAGGAGCTGGGAGTCATGCCCTCACGGGCTGCGGCATCGGCCCTGCAGATCGGACTGGCACGGGATACAGACCTCTACACCAGAGGGATGACAGAGAAGGATCTCAGAGCTCTGAGCTTCCTCTACCCCTTTTCAGACAAGGATCTGGTAAACTCCATCCTGAGAAACAATATCCAGCTCAGCGACCTTGAGTATTATAAGAAACTCCTTGAGAACCTGATGGTCTACAAGGGGCTGGCGGTCTGCTTTCTGCCCGAGGGCTGTCCCCAGAACCTGATGGGAATACTGGGAGACTTTATCCTCTCCCTCCAGGAGATTCACTTTGTAGGGCTCTTTGCCAACAACAGCGGTAACATCTCCATCTCCTTCCGGAACAACTGGAATGACAAGGACGCTTCCGGAATCATGAAGACCTTTACCTCAGGCCGCGGCAGGGGCGGAGGACACAGAGAGATGGCCGGGGGTATCCTGGAATCGGATACTCCCCCGGAGCCTCAGAAATGGTTTGAAACCCTGAAGGCCATGATCTACTGATCAGCCCCTGCGAATCCACACCCACAGTCCCTGCACCGGAGACTGCGGGTCAGCTGATCCGGCAGCTTTCGAAGCGTTCCCTGATTTTTTCAGCTGCAGACAGGGCATCCGCATCTCTTTCTCCCGTACCTTTTTCAAGAAGATCCAGGGCATCATAGTAGCGCCCCCATCCGCTCTTCTCGTAGAGCCAGCTCTCCTTTACAGTGGCGGCATTCTCTACGCCTGAGACAAAGGGTGAGAGCTGCACCTCCGCAAGCTTAAGAAGGTCTCCGGCATCATCAGGACTCTCGAGCATCTTAAGCAGGAGCCTGAGGAAAACCTTGGTCATGGGAACTTCCGTGATAAAACAGCCTGTAAAGGGATCAAGCTCCTCCTTGACCGCTGCGGCGCCTCCGTCCAGAAAGGAGGCGTAGTAACTGAAGTAGAGGATGCGGAGGAGGTCCGCCACCCAGGTGCCCATCTTTGCCGCCGCAATGGCTTCACCCGCAAAGGCTTCCTTATCGTGACGCATAACCATACCGGGCTCATGAACATAGCGCATCAGTCCGCCCTCGCTGTCAAAGAGAACCGACAGGAGATAGCCCTGATCCTCGGCCCGGCCGATAAAGGCGGGAGTAAAGGGACGTTTTTTCCGCAAGGCAGAGCAGAGGATGCCATTGGTTCCTCCGGTCACATGAACCCTGGCGAGACAGGAGCTGCTGCCGTCGGGCATGCCCGGCTCTCCGTAGTGGGTCATCATCTCGGCCAGTGTGGATACGGCCATGGGAAGCTGCTTGTGGAAGATCCTTGCCTCACCCTTGAGCTCCATATCCTCCGGCGGCAGGGGTACATCCGGTGTAAAAAGGGACTTTCCGATATCCTTTTCATTGACTAGGGCTCCGGCAATCATACCGAGTTCCACATCCCGCCCCTTGTAGTCCGTCCCTTGTCCTCCCCAGAGAGGTGTCGAGAGGTGCTGAAAAGCCGTCTTTCCGGTGACCTTCTCCAGAACATCCTGGGGAAAGACCTGATCCAGGTCGATCTTGAAGGTTCCCTTTACCGAAGGATTCATAACGATGGACCAGAGGGGAATCACAGCCTTGAGAAAACTGTAGTGTCTGCCGTAGCGGCCGTCCACACCGAAAACCTCGGCAATATCCGCATCATCCGAGGCGGGCAGAAGGGACTCCAGGAGCTCGCTGAGCCTCTCGGTGTCCTCCTCAGTAAAGATATAGATATCAAGGTCCTCAAGGCCCTTGTAGCCCTTCAGTTCGGAGGCCAGGTACTCGGGAGCAAGGGACTTCAGACCGTCATGGGTCACCGAAAGGGAGAGAAGCACGGTCATTCTGGCATCAGAAGCCGCATGGCCTTTAGACTTCTCCCAGGCAAAGGTTTCCGCAAGACCCTTGAGGCCGTAGATCATCTCGTTGGCTTCGGTCTCCACTCCCATCAGTATGGGGTGGTCGAACCAGTACTTCTGATCCTCAGCTTCAACCTCTTTCACCCGCTCCAGTATGGACTCCGAGAGCCTTGACTTGTACTGCTCCGGGGGGAGGGTCAGTAGAACATTGGATGTGAATACCATCTGGGAAGCGGGATCTGTTATCGGATCGGGATTAAGAGCGGAGACTTTGACAGTCCGCCGCTTTCTGATAAACTCCTCCTGATCTTCGGGAGAGGTCCCTCCGAAAAGGGCCTCTGGAAAAAAGAGCTCCAGAACATCGGACCTGCCTGCGGCGAACTCCTCCATTGCCCCCATAAAAGCTCCGGCATTTCCGCTGCTCAGCTCTTCACGTATACGGAGGGCCGCCTCTTCCAGAAAGGAGCCTTCGGAGCTTCCGCTTTCAAGGGTATTCAAAAAGGACTGGATTGCTTTTTTGGTATAGGGAGAGAGCTTATCACTGCCCCCCTCAATAAATTCCCTGACCTCGGGGAGAGAGTTCCACAGTTTGCTCCAGAAGGGTTTCAGATCCTGCATAGGCTGCTCCTTGATTTATCATCATTACATCAGGGAACTGCTGTAAGATGCGTTAATCCAGAAGGGTGTCCATACTCAGACAGTCATTTCTCGGACAGATCCCGAAGGGTATGCTACCGCTGTAGATCCGGCCGACTTCTTCCCTGACTCTTTCAACACTATTATTTTTTTCTGATAAATGACAGAGAAAAATCTTTTTAAGGCGCGATTCGGGCTTTCCAGACAGTTTTGTCATAAAAACGGCGGCATCAAGATTGGATAGATGCCCCAGATCCGAGAGGATTCTCTTTTTCAGAAAGGCCGGATAAGGGCCGCTGTGAAGCATCTCAGGAGAGTAGTTGGACTCCAGAAAGAGGTAATCCGACTTCAGTGCCAGTTCCTCCATCTCCTGACTGACGGTGCCGGTGTCTGTAATTATGGTAAATACAGTCCCCCCCAGAGAGAAATGAAACCCCACGGAACTGTGAGCATCGTGGGAGGTTTCGAAACAGCGGAAACGGAGTTCCTCAAAGCTGTAGTCCCTGCCCGGGAGTATGTCCAGCCGCTTAAGGGACTCATCCCTTTTACAGTGCTGCTCCAGAGGCATCTCTGCATGAGTTACAACAGGTATTCCCAGGGAGGAGGAGAGAGGTTCCACTCCCTTGAAGTGATCACTGTGGTGATGGGTGAGAAAGATAAACTCAAGCTTTCCCTCGTCAAAGCCCAGTAGCTTCATGCGTCTTCTGAACTCCGAAAGACTGTAGCCGTTGTCTATGATAAATGAAAAATCCCGGAACCGGAACACAAAGCCGTTGGCTGCCGAACCGCTGCCCAGGATGCCGAATTCTGTCTGATCAGCCTTCAATCCACTTCTTCCAGGTCTCCGGATCATAGCCGATGCTGACCTTGCCCTCACAGCGGACAACGGGTGTCCTGATCAGTTCGGGGTGAGCGGGGATCTCCTCCATGGGATCAAAATCCATATAGGCGAATTTGGACTTGTAGAGCTTGGATTCGCTGTCTATCAGATCATCCACTGAAACCCTGCTCAGGATATTCCTCAACTCTCCGGGACTCAAGCCCTTTTCAGCAAGATCCAGTTTCTGAAATTTTACACCCCGCTCCTTGAAAAAGCGCTCGGCCTTTCTGGTATTCTGACACTTTTTTATGCCGATAATCTGAATATTCAAGTGGAATCTCCTGAAATTTGTTTTTAGTGATTATGAGTAAAACAGGAGCTTTTGTAAATCGCCCCGTCCCCGAAGCCGGCCGTCTTTACCCGAAAAGAAGCGCATACTATAATGCCACTGCCTGTCTGGAGGATTATAAATGAATAGATTAAAAATATGCAGTCTGCTGCTTGCTCTGACAACCCTGATACCTGCCTTTGCCGCAGATCCTCCGCAGATGAAGGCCTACCTTCCCCACTACCGCATGAAACAGCTCTTTCCCCATGACCTGAACAGAGAAACTGCCTGGTATAACATGCACCCCTACGGTGAAGCACCCGGTGCATCCTATACAAAGGAGCTCCCCGGGTCCTATTCTTTCAGCCGCGGAGAGATGATCCTTCAGCAGTACGATGAGATCATCTACTTTTCCATGGAGATGAAGAACTTCCCCGACAGCCTCCTCACCGACTCCCAGAGGGGTGATCTCGCCTATCTTCAGAGACTTTTCCAGTTTTCCGATACCAGGCTCTCACTCTGCATCAACGGCTCCTCAAGCGACTTTATGCCCGTACTGCGGGATGATGGGAAGAAGCAGCTCTTCTACCGTATTCTGGAAGACATTATGATCGACTACTCTCTGTCCGGGATCGACCTTGACTGGGAGTTTCCCCGGAATGATCAGGAGAAGGAGATCTACCTGGACTTCCTGAAAGACCTGAGAGAGCTCTGCGACAGAGACGGCAGAAAGCTTAGTATCGCCGTAAGCCGGTTCCGTCCCCTTCTGCCCGAAACCTACGCTATTCCCGATGTGATCAACCTGATGAGCTATGACTTCTACGGCCGTCACAGTACCCCTGAAAGCACAAAAGAGGCCCTGGAGTATATGGCCGCCCGCTACGACATCCCCTACGAGAATATTCTGATGGGAATCCCCTACTACGGCCGGATCTTTGACGGCTACTCCCCGGACTATTGGAAGAAAGCCCAGTCCTACAGGGAGATTTCACTACAGAACGACCTGACCGAGAGCGATGACGAGGCAGACGGCTACTACTTCAACGGCCGCGATACGGTCCGTGAGAAGGCGGAAATGGGAATGGATCTGGGATTGAAGGGTTTCTTTGTCTGGGAGATCGGGCAGGACTCCTTCGGTGAGAGTTCCCTGACAGCGGCCTTGAAAAGCGCCGTACACCCGGAATAGGCTCTATTCTGCCGAATCCCAGATGCGCCACTCGGCAGCCAGGGTAATAACAATCGTATCCGGATCTATAACAGTGATGCCCGGAGCCCGGAGCTCCACCGAAGCCCTCCCCTTAAGCCTGAACTGCCCCAGAGAAAGGGTCTCCTCCAGAACCGGCTTCAGAATAAGCTCTCCCGGAACAGAGCTGTAATCCAGTAAGATCCGGGTTGTGCTCACTCCCAGACGCAGCCGGGCTGATGCCGAGGCAAAGAGTTCGGTGAACCCCTCTCTGTCTGCTTCGGCTCCCCCTTCGGCCTGCAGAACGATAACGGGCCCCCTGCGGCTGACTCCTCCCCTCCATCTATGCAAGTAAAGGAACTCCTCTTCAGAAGGAGGCGAAACCGAGTACGCCGCCTCAAACTCCCATTTCCCTGCCCCATAGACACTATCCAGATCGAAGGTGTGAGCGGCTGGGCTCTCCTTATTCCTGTCCAGGGCAGCTTCCCACTCAAGTCCAATGCGGAGTCCCCGGGCCGGAAAGAAGCGGAAGCTGTTCTCCCAGACCTCCATATAGGCCGGATGCTCACAGCTGCCGTTGATCCAGGAGGGCGAGTTGTACCAGAATCTGATACTCCAGTCCACAAAGGAGCCGTAGAGATCAAATGCGGGAAGAATTGAGAATCCGGCAACCCTGTCCCGGGCAGCAGAAAGAGCAACAGTCAGGGAGAAACGGGATGATCCGAACTCCTGCCGGTAGTCCGAGACTATGTGACAGACGGGAGAATACTGACTGTCCCCGACATCTTCAAACCACCCCTCTTCCGCCGGATCATCGACAGAGGAGTCCGGCTTGCTGACCGATAACCCGGCCTGCAGGTTTCTGTAACCCCCAAGGTCAAAATCTCCCCACAGGGCACAATTCAGCTGTTCTTCCGAAGCCTGAATATAGGCTCCTCCAAACCCTGGCTTTCTGAATGATGCAAGGGGATGATTGAGAGAGCTGACACTGCTTCTGTCGGCCCTTACACCTGCCGTATCCCTGAGCTCTGAAGGGGAAATAAGCGTATCAAGGTCAATAAACTTCCACATACCCGCAGGAGTAAAAGAACCGAAGCTGATAAAGTCTGTCTCCAGAATAAAGCGCTCAGGCAGAACATCCCCGCCCTGTGTTCGTCTGAAGGAGATCTCAGCCAGGGCCTCACGGTCCTCCAGCCTGTAGAGAACCGAGGAGTCTTCCCCATAGTCCCAGCGGGTCCTGACCAGCTGCCGGCAGTCCGGCTGCACGGAATCCGCGCCGGCTGAACATAGAGAGAAGACAAATAACAGCAGAAGAACAAGGGTCATGGAGAGAGACAGGAGCCGTACCTGCCGGCTGATTCAATCACTCAGAGAATGGAGCAAAGTCCGGTGCAATGTCCGGGAAATATCCGAAACAAATAAAAGGGGCTGCCCTGATGCGGCAGCCCCTGTCTCCTTTTTTTATGAATTCCTGATCAGGGTATTCATAATCTCCTTTTTTGCTTTTCAGCCCGCAAGGTGGGCTTCCAACCATTTGTATATATCCGAAAAAACCGCTTCCCGGTTCTCTTCGTTCAGACATTCATGCCGGTGATCTTCCTTGAGAATCATTGTCAGATCCTCAACACCGGCTCTTTTATAGGACTCATACACCAGCTTCACACCCTTTGCCTTCGGTCCGCCAACAGGATCAGCTGTACCAGAATAGATCAGAATAGGAAGTTTGCTGCTGGTTCCCCTGAAACAGCTGGCTCTATTGATAATCTTCAGACCTTCAAAGAGGTCTTCATACATGGAACTGGTAGAGATAAAGCCGCAGTAAGGATCTTCCACATACTTACGAACCTGAGAATTGTCGCGGCTCAGCCACTCAAAACCTGTGGCACTGTCGGATTTAAAGGGTTTGTTGTAGGCTCCGAAACTCATTGTGTCCAGGAGCTTGCTTGGATGGGTCTTGCCTTTCAGGGCTGACTCAATCTTCGCAATAACCGAGGCGGCGGCCAGAAGGCCTGCGGGATGGGAGCCGGTTCCGGAGATAACCGCTCCTTTCAGTTCACTGCCGTAGAGGCTCAGATAGTGGCGAGTCAGAAAGGAACCCATGCTGTGGCCCAGCATAAAAACCGGGACATCTTTGTTCTCATCGGCAGCCAGAAGATGAAGAGTCCGGATATCCGAGAGGACCTTCATCCAGCCCTTTTCGGCATGGAAGAATCCGAGGGTACCCTCTTTTCCTGCGGTCTTTCCGTGGCCCCTGTGGTCTTCACCGTATACGGCAAATCCCTTTTCCGCCAGATACTCGGCAAAGTCGTGATACCTTGCGATATGCTCCGCCATTCCGTGGTTGATAACAAGAAGAGCTCTTATACTGTCTTTGGGAGGAAGCCACTTCAATGCATGAATTACATCTCCGCCCTCTCCTGAAAAGGTAAAAGGCCTGGCTTCAATAATATCTGTTTTTTCGTTTGACACGCCGATCATTATATACTCATTACCAGGGATAAATAAAGCTTTTTTTATAAGCTTCTCATTCCGGATTTCTCCCGGTCCCTGTGTGATATGATAGAATTTTCATATTTTTTCCGTGGGTAAAAAAATCTCTTTTCCAATGACTCTTTCCCCTTCTCTATTGTATTTTTTTTTCTGACAGGTACAATAAAATGAAAATCTCAATTTTACCTTAAATTAGGTCTAATAGATAAATAATTCACAATTAGAAACTGTTCTGGAGGATAATATGGTTATTTTAACACTGAACTGCGGTAGCTCTTCCGCAAAATTCCAGGTCTATGACTGGGATAATAAAGAGGTCCTGGGCGTTGGTATGATCGAAAGAATCGGTCAGGAGATGTCCAACATCGAACACAAACCCCTTGGAAAAGACGAGTACGAGGAGGAGCAGCCCTGCCCCACCCACAAGGAAGCTGTTGAGTGGGTTCTCAAGACTATCCTCGACAAGGATCACGGATGCATCAGCGATATCTCCGAGATCAAGGCCGTTGGACACAGAGTCGTTCACGGAGGAGAAGCCTTCAAGAAGTCAGTTATTGTGGATGATGAAGTTCTGAAGACTATTGAAGAGCTTAACCACCTGGCACCCCTTCACAACCCCGCCAACATTCTGGGAATCCAGGGAGCCATGCAGGTTCTCCCCGATGTAACTCACTGTGCCGTAATGGACACAGCATGGCACCAGACCATGCCCTCTCTCTCCTTTATGTACGCCCTTCCCTACGAGTGGTATGAAGAGAACAACGTCCGACGCTACGGTTTCCACGGAACATCCTACCTCTATACAGCAAAGAGAGCCTCCGTGCTTCTGGGTAAAGACCCCGCAAAGACCAATGTAATTATCGCCCATATCGGTAACGGTGCTTCAATGTGTGCCGTTAAAGACGGTAAGGGATATGACACATCCATGGGCATGACTCCCCTGGAAGGTCTGATGATGGGAACAAGAAGCGGCGATATCGATCCCGCCATCGTTACCTACATGATGAATGAAAAGAAGCTCTCCACCTCTGAAATGGACTCCATTCTCAACAAGAAAAGCGGTGTTCTCGGTGTCAGCAAGACCATCGTTGACAGAAGAGACATCCAGGCCGGTGTGGACAAGGGAGACGAGATCTGTACTCTGACACAGGACATGGAAGCCTACAGAATCAAGAAGTACATCGGTTCCTACTACGCGGCCCTGGGTCACGTGGACGCCATCGTCTTCACTGCCGGTGTTGGAGAGATGAACCCCACCTACAGAAGAAAATCCCTTTCCGGACTTGAGAATATGGGAATCATCATTGATGAGAAGAAGAATGCCGCTTCTGTTTCCAGAAACTGCGAAACCTGCATCTCTGCCGATGACTCTCCCGTCAAGGTATTCGTCATCCCCACAGACGAAGAGCTGGTAATGACAGAGGACACATACGCCCTGATGAACGGAACCTACGACGTTCACACCAACTACAACTACTACTTCCAGAGCAAGGACTACAAGAACAAGGCCAGAGAGAGAGCTCTCCCCGGCAACATCGAGAAGAACCCTGCACTGAAAGACATTATTGCCGAAGCTAAATAATTCACACACTCCCCCCGGGGAGCTGCGCCGGACTTCTCCGGCGGCAATAAAAAAGCAGAGCCTCCTGAAAAGGGACTCTGCTTTTTTTTTGCTTTCAGCCAATCAGCAGACGGAAGAATCAGTACTCCAGCCCAAGCCGCCCGGCCAGGGCGTTCAGAAAGAGCCCTACATCGCTGACAATGCCCACAGCCTGTCCGCTCCCCCTGTCGGCGAGCTTGGTAACCACTGCGGGGTTGATGTCTATACAAACAGTCTTCACCCATGAGGGGGTCATATTTCCCGTACCGATGGAGTGGAGCATGGTGCTGAGCATCAGGATCATATCGCAGCCCCTGATAATCTCGGCGTATTGCCCCTGTGCCTCAATCATATCCATCACCGTTTCCGGCAGGGGACCGTCGTCCCTGATGGAGCCTGCCAGGCAGAAGGGGATGTCCGACTTGATCACCTGATACATCAGTCCTTCGGAGAGATCTCCCGCCTCAATGGCAGCCCTGATGGAGCCGTAGCCGTTAATCCTGTTGATGGCCCTCATATGGTGGTTGTGGCCTCCGTGGGTGGGTTTGCCGTTCTTCATATCCACCCCTAAAGAGGTGCCGTAGTAGACGGTCTCCATATCATGGACAGCCACGGCATTGCCCCCGAGAAAGCCCTGCACATATCCTGCCCGGATCAGGGCGGCCAGGGCTGCGGCACCTCCGGTATGGATAACAACAGGACCGCAGACAACGACCATCCGGCCTCCCTTCTCCTTCAGCTGTTTCAGCTCCTCGGCGACCATATCAACGGCCACATCGTAGCTTCGCTCGGAGGAGACCTCATTTGTCATAAAGGCGAATCCGTCGTCCTTCTTCTCTACAGCGGGAGGATAGGCACGGACCGAATCGCTGCCGCAGAGGACCTCATCCCCCTTGCGGACATCCCGTATCTTTGTGCAGATGTAGCGCTCCTCCTTACGAATGATGACCGCATCCATTCTCATATCTTCAACGGGGTTCCAGATATCCCTGTCATAGACCTCGGTTCGGTGGTTGGTGGTGGAATAAAATCCCTCGGGAGCATGGGCATCCCTGCCTGAGGGGACATAGCGGCCGTTGACGGCTCCCTTCTCATAGGCCCCCAGTCGGATCAGTTTGGGGAGCACCTCACGGATATGAGCCTCATCCTCTGCAAAGATCCTGATCTCCGCCCGGGAGCTCTCACCGGGAGTCTTTCCTATGCTGATTTTTTCAATAATATACTCCAGGGAGTCCTCAAGGATCAGATTGAGGATCTCGGAGAGAAGTCCAGAGTCGATAAGATGTCCTTCAGAAATAATGCATATGTCTTTCATGGAATCAGTACCCGGCCTGCAGTGTGGATTTCATCACTTCCCCGGCGGCGGAGGCACTTTCCAGCCGGGAGATAATCGCTGCGGCAAACTCGGCGGCCGTACCGGCCCCCCGGGATGTGATCAGATTACCGTCCTCAACAACACGGTCGTCGGAGTGGAGACCGCCGCTGCCGGCACGGGACTCCATTCCGGGGTAGCAGGTGAACTTTTTCCCCTCAAGAACCCCCGCAGCTCCCAGAGCCAGAGCGGGAGCGGCGCAGATGGCGGCCACAAGCTTCTTTTCACTGTCAAAGGATCTGATAATATCAAGAACCCTCTGATTCCCCGCAATATTCGCGGAACCGGGCATACCGCCGGGAATGACCACCGCATCCGCATCCATGGGAAAATCGTCAAGGGTGACGTCAGCCTTCAAAATAAGTCCATGGGAACCTTCAACCAAAAGATCGCCCAGGGACACTGTAATCACCGCAATTCCCGCGCGTCTTAAAAAATCTATGGGAGTGACTGCCTCGACTTCTTCAAGGCCCTCTGCCAGAATAACTGCTGCTGTTTTCATTTCACCATCTCCTTTCACCAAATCCTTTGAAATAATAAAAAAGGGAGCCGAAGCTCCCCTGATTTTTCTACGGACATCCTATGCCGCCGGAACCCGGCCGCTTAGGAAAATCCCGCCTTACTTGCTCAGAAGCTCTTCAATCTCTTTACTGTATATATCATAGATCTTAGGTCTTAAAAGTTCCATCTTTGCAGAGAGTTCCCTACCCACCTCAAAGTGGTTCTGAAGAACTGTAAACTGATAGATACGCTCAAAGCTGGAGAATCCGTTTGCAGGAGAGACAAGGTCAGCCACCTCCTGATTCAGAAGCTCTCTGATCTCGGGAGTCTGTCCGATAAGGGTTCTGTTTTCGTACATGATATTGTTCTTCTTCGCATACTCTTCCAGGGTATCGAAATCGGGGATAATCAGGGCGGAGAGGTACTTCTTGTCCTGCCCCAGAACAACGGCATTCTCAATATAGGGAGACTCCTTGATCTTGGACTCAAGGGGAACGGGTTCCACATTTTCACCGCCCAGGAGGACGATGGTATCCTTTGCCCGTCCCACAAGAGAGATCTCATTGTTCAGGGAGATTACGGCGATATCACCGGTGTTCAGCCAGCCCTCTGAGTCCAGTACAGAGTCTGTCAGCTCCTGATTGTTGTAGTAGCCCTTCATGACCTGGGGGCCTCTTACATGAAGGACTCCCCTCTCACCATATTTAACGGGCTTTCCTTCACTGTCCAGGGCCTTGATCTCTGTTCCGATGAAGGCGGGTCCCACTGTATTGACAACGGGATGGTCCTCTCTGCGGACAGAGATAACGGGTCCAGATTCTGTCAGACCGTATCCTTCCAGAATTTTAACACCGATGGCTGCAAAGAAGTTGTCCACGTCACGCTGCAGGGCTCCTCCACCGGAGATTCCCGCTCTCAGACGGGGAAACATCTTCTTGACGACCTTGGTAAAGAGGATATTGTCTCCCGCCCCACGCATGGGGGCTGTGCAGATACGTCCCAGAGCAGCTGTCATCTTATTCCCTCTGTGACCGCCGTAATCGGGATAACGGTCCTCCAGGATGCACCTGTAGTGCTCGTCTTTGATGGATTTCTTTACAAAGAAGCGAAAGAGGTTTTCTACCCTCTCTCCCTTGGCCTTGATATTTCTGTTGATACCGGCATAGAGGGCCTCCCAGAGCCGGGGTACGGCGGTCATCAGGGTGGGTTCAACGGACTGAAGGTCCATAAGAAGGGTCTTGCCGATGGGCTTGGAATAGGCCAGAGCGGCGCCGTTGAGACAGGAAACATACTGAATAACACGCTCAAAGGAGTGCCATACGGGGAGTATGGTCAGCCAGGTATCACTCTCTGTTACGGGAATATAGGCCTGCATGGCCTCTACCTGATAGACGTAGTTTCTGTTGGTAAGCATTACACCCTTGGGAATGCCTGTTGTTCCGGAGGTGAATATGATTGTGGCTATATCGTCAGCCTCACCAAGAGCGATCTCTTTTTCGATCATCCCGGGATCCGAGGCCAGAAGCTCCTCACCCTTTTTCATCAGGTCTGCATAGTTCAGGATTGTGTACTTTTCGGCTTTGGCTGCTGTCTCTGCATCCGCAGGTTCGATCATGATGATCTGCTTCAAAGCGGGCAGTTCATCCTGAACCTCAAGAACCTTCTCCAGCTGCTGGCTGTTCTCCAGTACCGCAACCCGACAGGAGGGGATGCTGATGATATGGGCCAGAATCTTTGATGTGATATCACAGCCCCGGGGTGCATCATTGGCACCCAGAGAGAGAAGACCCAAGTCACAGATCAGCCACTCCTTTCGATTGTCCGAGATCAGACCAACCGTCTCACCCCGCTTAACTCCGATGGACTGAAAACCGGCGGCGCAGCACTGAATTTCTTTATAAAAGGTGCTGTAATCGGTGTTCCCGTAAACATCATGTTCGTCTTTGCTCATCTGCGCAGTCTGGTTCGGGAAGGTTTTCACCACCTCCTGAAGCTGCTTCATTATCGTTTCTTTCATTTTTTTCATTCCTCCATAAAAGACAGGGTAAGCATCACTGAAAACCGGTAATTCCTGACATTCAGAGGGCTTAATCGCTACAAATTTAATACTAGTACATATGGACTATGTGCATATTAAACGCCGATTTTCAATCAGTCAATCACTACCTTGCGCCCGGAGTTCCTTTGGTCTATCCTGATTCCCATGAGCAATGATGAAATTATGGTAAGAAAAGCCCTGTGGCAGGATGACTCAAAGAGTATAATTGAAGTCAGGATGAAGGTCTTTGTTGAAGAGCAGAATGTTCCTGCCGAACTGGAACAGGACGGCAGGGATCCCGTAATGTTTCATGTACTTGCCTCTGACCTGGACAGACCCGTCGGGACGGCCCGGATGGATAAGACTGGACATATCGGAAGGGTCGCCGTCCTCAGGGATTACAGGGGCCGTGGAATAGGTGTAATGCTTATGAAGGAGCTGGAATCTCTGGCTGTCGAAGAAAATTTGAAAGAAATTCACCTGAATGCCCAGGTGCAGGCAAAGGGCTTTTATCAGGCTCTCGGCTACACTGAAGAGGGAGATGTGTTCGAAGAAGCAGGGATTTCACACATCCATATGAAAAAAAATCTGGCCAAATCGGTCTAAATTATTGATTCTCGTCGACGAATAAGCTAATTTGTAAGTAACCAAAACTGTTATGGAGGAATCCCATGGCTTATGTTATTAATGCAGAAGACTGTGTAAACTGCGCCGCCTGTGAAGGTGAGTGCCCCGTAGATGCAATCAGCGAGAAGGATGACGCAAGAGTTATCGACGCTGATCTGTGTACAAGCTGCGGTGCTTGTGCGGATGTATGTCCCACTGAGTGCATTGCAGAAGGTTAATTTAACCTTTTGATAAAAAAGCCGTCCTCACCAGGCGGCTTTTTTTTATTAATGCAGGACAGGGGACAGGATGAATATAGACTACAATAAGCTGAAAACACGCTCAAGGTTGATCCGGGGGATCAGGGACTTCTTCAACACCCGGGATTTTCTCGAGGTGGATACTCCCCTGCTCTCCCCCGAACTGATCCCCGAACCCTCGATTGAAAATTTCAGGACCCGCCTGGTCAGTCCCTACAACGACGGCCATGAACTCTACCTGATCCCCTCTCCTGAAATATGGATGAAGCAGCTTCTGGCCGACGGATCCGGTGATATCTTCCAGATATGCAAAAGCTTCCGGAACAGCGAGCAGATCAGCCCGGTCCACAATCCCGAGTTCACCATGCTCGAGTGGTACAAGACCGGCATTACAGCCGAAGAGAATATAACCCTTACAGAGGAGCTGACGGCCCATCTGGCCCTCCCGTCCACCCCCGAGGCCTGCAGGCCGCCCTTCAGACAGATGACCATGGAGGAGGCCTTTGTGGAGTTTGCCGGATTCTCTCTGGAAGAAAACATAGAGTTTCCCGCCCTGACGGCACAGCTCAGGGCCCATCAGATCCCTGCCGGGGAGTCCGAGGGATGGGAGGTTCTTTTTCACAAGCTCTTTCTTACCCTTGTGGAGCCAGAACTCCCCCAGGACCGTCCCCTGGTGCTGAAAAACTACCCCAGCCGCCTTAAGACCCTGTCAAAGGACATTCCCGGTACCCCCTGGTCCGAGCGCTGGGAGCTCTATATGAGGGGTACCGAGATTGCCAACTGCTACACCGAAGAGACCGACCCCGTAAAAATCAGGGAATACTTCAGATCAGAAAGCCTTGAAAAGACCGACCACGCACTGGTTCCCGTGGAAAGCGGCAGCAGCTGGGTGGAAAAACTCGCAGGTTTCCCCGAATCCTCGGGTGTCGCCATCGGGGTGGATCGCCTAATTACAGCTCTTACAGGGGATAAGAGTATTCAGGGGGTGATTTTATTTCCTCTTGATGATATACTCCCGATCAGCAAAAAACAGCCTGAGTAACAGGCATAGAATAGAACCAAAGGAAATTAAAATGGGACAGATTAAAGCAGGCTCAATTGCCAAGGGAACTTTTCTTCTGGAAAAGGACATCCCCTTTATCGTTGTTGAAAGAGAATTCGTAAACCCAGGTAAGGGTTCCGCCTTCTGCAGACTCAAGCTGAAGAACCTCAGAACAGGCGCCGTACTGAAAGTAACACACAAGACACAGGACATCGTTGAAGAGATTGATGTAATCGATGTGGCATCACAGTTCCTTTACGCCGACGGCGAGAGCTACCACTTTATGAATGCAGACACCTACGACCAGTACGAGATCCCCATGGCATCCATGGAGGACATGCAGTACTTCCTCAGAGAGGGAGAATCCTACAAGGTAGTACGCTGGGGCGAAGAGTCTCTGGACATCAAACTCCCCCCCAAAATGGACCTGATCGTAACCGAAGCCGAAGAGGCTGTTAAGGGCGACACCGTTCAGGGAGCTACAAAGTACGTAAAAGTTGAAACAGGTCTGACCGTAAAGGTTCCCATCTTCATCAAAGAGGGTGAGAAGATCAGAATCAATGTTGAGACAAAAGAATATCAGGAAAGAGTTAATAACTGATATATGAAATACAAGGCAGATTCCCGATTACTCAAGCTTGTTAACAAGCAGGTACCCTTTCAGTTTCATGGAGAGAAGCTCAAGTTCGACCTCTCTTTAGGGCTGTTCAGCAGTTTTGACGTGGACGCCGGTTCCCGGCTCCTGTTGAAGACTCTGGCCAAGGAAGCCCCTCTGGCTGACTATAAAAATGCTCTGGACACTGGCTGCGGTACCGGAGTTTTAGGCATCTGCCTTAAAAAAAAGTATCCCTCCCTGGATATGAAATTCCAGGACAGGGACGCTCTGGCGGTGAAGTTCACGGCCCACAATGCCGCACTGAACGGCATTGCCCTTGAGGACTCTTATCTTGAAACCGGCCTTCTTCTTGACGGAACAGAGCCCCGGTCGCTGGACCTCGTCCTCTGCAATATCCCCGCCAAGGCGGGAGACCATGTGATCAGGGACTTTGTGATCAAGGCCTCGGCCACAGTCACAGAGACCGGAAGGGTCGCCGTAGTTATCGTTGACACCCTGAAGGATGTTGTGGGAGACGCCATCAAAGACTCGGGAGCAGAGCTTCTCTACACCGAAGCCACCAAGATGCACACGGTCTACCACTTCGGCGCCGGCACCGCAGAGGTAAACCTTGATTTTGACCGCTATATCCGCCGCACAGGGAGCTTCAAGCTTGTAGATGATACCTACACCCTCTCCACGGTGTATAACCTCCCTGACTTCGATCAGCTGAGCTACACTCTCCATCTGGAGGGAGAGCTCCTGAACCACAACTCCTTCGGCGGCAAGGCGCTGTTCTGGAACCCCGGCCAGGGACATCTCCCGGCCTGGCTGAATAACAAGAAGAGCAACCACTTCAGGTCCATCGCTCTGGCCTCCAGGGACTCCCTGCAGAACAAAATCACCCTGCACAACCTGAAAACACAGTTTGACGGCGAACTCTCATCTGTAGAACTGGGAGACGAGTCCTTTCTCAACGACATCTACGGTGAAGGCGAGTTTGATTCTATCTTTATGAATCTCAACCCCATAACAAGGGTCAAATGGCACCAGGAGCTGGCGGACACTGCCTTTCGCCTGACAAAGAAGGGAAAGTACTGCTTTATTATGGGCAGAAGCAACGACCTCTCACAGCTGGAGAAACTGCTTAAGGGATTCAAGGTTATTGTGGATGACCGGTTCAAGGGAAACCGCGGGCTTCTTCTCAAGAAGAACTAAAGCTCTTCTACATCGGGAAATTCAATAAGGTACTCAATTCCGGGTATCCGATCTTGTAATTGAGAACCGGTTACCGGAATCAATCAACTGACAGAATCAGTCCTCGTCGGAATCGCCTGTGGACTCCATCAGACCGTTGGCCTGTGCCGTGGCACCGGAGGGATCAAAGTCGGGAGCTGCAGGAGCGGGTGACTGAATATGTACCACCCTCTGGGGAAAGGGAATCTCCACGCCCTCGGTCTTGAAGGTCTTCCAGATCTCCATATTTGTCCAGGAGAAGGCATCAATCTTGAAGGAGAGGTCCTTTACCAGGGTCCGCAGGGCCAGGTTGATGCTGCTGTCACCAAATCCCAGGACACGGACCACGTTCTCCGGTCCCTCATGGCGCCAGGGGTTTCTTCTGTTGATCTCTTCAAGGATGCTCTGCACCTGTTCCAGATCCGCATCGTATGATACGCCGATCTCGTTGATGATAACCACCTTCCGGTCGGTGTAGGAGAAGTTATGCACCGCGTTGTCGGTAAAGTGGGAGTTGGGAATGATAACGTTTTCATTCTCGAAGGTTTTGATATCGGTGGAGATAAAGCGGATGTTCTGTACGATTCCGTCAAAGCCGTTGACGCTGACCCTGTCGCCCTCTTTGATGGGACGGGTGGAGATGATGATCAGGCCGGCAAAGAAGTTGGACACTATGCCCTGGAGACCGAAACCGAGACCAATACCGAGTACACCGAGGATAACGCTCAGAGCGGAGAGATCGATACCTACAACCGAGAGTCCGAAAAGAAAGACCAGACTCATAACCAGGTAGCGGGTCAGACTGCCGATGGAGAACTTCTTGGCCTCATCCAGTCCGAACTGGTCGAAGAGGGATGAGTCCAGCATCTTCCGGGCGTATTTCCCCGCCCAGGAGGCGGCATAGAAGACGGGGATCAGCATCAGCAGAGTAACCACCGATACCCTTGTATTGCCTGAAACAAAGAAGGGCTGGTTCAGTACACCGATAAAGCGGCTGATCCAGTAGTAGATCTCTTTCTCCAGCAGGCTGCCTATGGAGGCAATAAGGCCTGCCAGAACAAGAACTTTCAGAACCAGTTTCGTGTAGCGCTGTACCTTGAGGCTGGTCTCCTCCTTGAGCTTGGTCAAAGAGAGGATCTTTTTAATTCCCCAGCGCAGCAGATAGTACCCCAGCAGCATGGCCGCAAAGGGCAGTACCACCCGGGTGATCAGCCCAAGAATACTGAATGGCAGGGCCACGGTCCCGATCTGTATATCACGGGTCAGTATCTCGATAAAGGTTCTGAAATATTCCATTGATTACTCCTTCGCAGCATACTCCAGCATATCTTCAAGCTGTTTCTCATCGATCAGACCGAGTTCATGGCAGGGCTTTAAAAGTTCGCTAACATGGGCGTAGCTGTGAAGGTTGATTCCTGCAGCTTCCATGTCCTTGCGTCCCTGTACTCCTCTTTCCAGAAGAACAATCAGGTCTTCCACAACAAGGCCGGCCTCTCTTAAGATCTCAATGGCTTCCACCTTGGATTTTCCTGTAGTGATCAGGTCATCCAGAAGAAGAACCTTCTCGCCCTTCTTGTATTCACCTTCGATTCTGTTTCCGGTTCCATGCTCCTTCATGGTCATACGGGGGTAGATCATGGGGATTCCCGCTTCCAGGGATACCGCTGTAGCCAGGGGCAGTGCGGCTACGGGGATACCGGCGATTCTGTCATAGTCAAGATCCTTTATCAGTTCGGCATATCCTTTGGCGACTTCCGCTAAAAGGGATGCGTCTGAAGATGTTCTTCTCAGGTCGATATAGAAGGGAGACTTCTTTCCGGACTTCAGGGTGAACTCGCCTACCCGGAAACACTCGCTCTTGATCAGTCCCTTCATGATCTTGTCTTTTCTCAGATCTTCAAGGGTTACACCCTGTACGGTGTTTCTCTTTGCTCTGGCATCGTTCAGCTTGTCTCTGAACTCTTTGGCCGCCTTGCCGGGCTCCGCAGCCCCTGCTACTGACCTGGAAACATTGGGAAGGATACCCAGTCCGTCGGCACGGCATCCTGCGGATACTGCTTCCAGCATGTCTCCGCCCTGTGTACCGATTCCGGGAGTCAGGAACCATGTGTCGGGACAGGCTGCTCTTACTTTCTTAAGGGCTTCTGTATCGTTTCCGGCAACAACCAGACCGATCTGACTGCCCCAGCTGATACACTCGCGGGCTGTGGCGATGTAGAGGTCTTCAAAATTCCCGCCGGGAGTTTTTACCTGGAGGTCCTGAATGGCTCCGGCACCGGGGTTGGTTGTACGGCACAGGAGGAAGGCTCCGTGCTTGTCGCCCTTGGCCAGGAAGGGATCAACCGCATCCCGTCCCATGTAGGGGCTGAGGGTTACCGCGTCGGCCTTGTAGTAGTCGATCAGGGCATCGGCATAGGCCTGGGCTGTGGAACCGATATCGTTTCTTTTGGCATCAATGAGAACGGGAACTTCCCTGGGGATCAGTGAAAGGGTTTCGCTCAGGGCCTGAAGTCCTTCGGGACCGTAAACCTCGAAAAAAGCGATATTGGGCTTGTAACAGGCTGTGTAAGGGAGGGTTTCCTCAATGATCCGTCTGTTCTGCTCGACTATGGCTTTAAGAGCCTGACCGGTTCCTTTCTTAGCGTCCACACGGGGATCAAGACCTACACAGAGAAGGGTGTCCTTCTCAAAGCAGACCGATTCCAGTTTTTCAAAAAATGTCATGTAATTATTACTCCGATTGATTTTCTACCATCGCATGGTCAGTATCATGTTTGAATTTTGCTAATTATATTAAAAAGATTCGGGGCTGAGAAGGGCGAAAAGGCCTATACGGTAAGCTTGAATAAAATTTTATTTTTATTCTATTGGTCTGGTGATATATTGTAAAACAAGTACCCTATGAAAAAACAACTGCTTCTCCTGACAATGTTCTTCTCCTGCCTCTTTGTGCTTTTTTCCGCAGAGCCCCACCCCATAGCAAAAAGGGGAATTATCGATCTCTCTGTTCTGGGCAGGGGGGAAGATATCCTGCCCGTCAAGGGAGTATGGGGGTTTCACTGGAATGAATTATTAACAGAGATCCCCTCCACCGGGGGGGAATGGGTAAAGGCACCGGGAAACTGGGCTGCCGCGGGAGACTATCCTCCCCAGGGATATGCAAGCTACACTCTGGTTCTGGAGGGGCTGGAAAAGGGAGAGATCTACACCCTCTATGTTCCCGAGGCGGTTTCGGCCTACAGGCTCTATCTGAACGGAGATCTGCTCTCTGCCAACGGGACTGTCGGCAGGGACAGAGAAAGTTCGGTGCCTCAGTTCCTTCCCCGGTGCATCAGCTTCACAGCCAGAGGAATCAGGGAGGAGATTGTCTTCCAGGTCAGCAACTTCCACTACCGCAAGAGCGGTATCTGGAGAAATTTCTACATAGGAACTCCTGCTGAGATATTACGGTTCTACACCACCAAGATTGTCTTCTCCTCCCTTCTGGCAGGGATGATGTTTTTTGTGACGGTCTACTTTCTTGTTTTCAGCATTTTCAGAAGGGAGGAGAGAGCCGCCTACTACCTTGCCCTGCTGAGTCTGGTCTTCTTCATAAGGATTATCACAACAGGGGAGCAGCTCCTCACCTTCTACTTTCCCTTATTCCCCTGGGAGCTGGCAAGACGTCTGGAGTTCCTCCCCTTCTCCGCTTCTGCGGGATTCTCCATGTGGTACTTCTACCACCTCTTTCCGGTGGAGTTCAATAAAAAGGTCCTTCACTCCTACACAGCCCTGACTCTGGTACTGGGCGCCGTTCTGATTCTGATGCCCGTAAGACTGTCCAACCATCTGATAGTACCTGCGGAAGCCATTCTGGCGGCAGGACTCCTTTACAGTTTCAGCGTCATCGTCAAGGCAAGCATGGAAAAACGGAACGGCGCTGTGATTATCCTGGTTTCAATGATTGCCCTCTTTGTTTCGGTAATCAATGACATCCTCTACTCGAATATGCTGATTCATACCATCTATGTCTCCCCCTTCGGATTTATCTTTTTTATGGTGAGTCAGACCATCATGCTTTCAAGACGATATGCCTACTCCTTCAGAACCATTGAAGACCTGACAGTAAACCTGAAAGACTTTAACCGGTCCATCTCCCGGTTTCTCCCCTTCAAGTTTATGGAATACCTGAACAAGGACAGTGTGGTTGAGGTGGAGGATGATGATCCGACCCTGAAAAAGGTTACCATCCTCTACGCTGATATCCGGTCCCTTACCACCCTCTCCGAGGCCCTGAGCCCCGAAGAGAGTCTTGACGCCATTAAAAGCTTTCTCTCGGGAGTTCTTCCCCTGATCAGAGAGGCAGACGGCTTTGCGGACAAGTATATCGGTGACGGTATTATGGCTCTCTTTCCGGAGTCTCCCGACAAGGCTCTGAAAACGGCGGTAAAGCTGCAGGAGGCCGTAAAGATCTTCAACAGGAACCGCAGAAAGGAGGGGACCCCCAGGCTTTCCATGGGAGTCGGACTCCACAGCGGAGGTCTGATGGTGGGCAGCATAGGATCACCGGATCAGGCGGAAACGGGAATCATCTCCGACTCTGTTAAGCTTGCCCATACAATGGAGGAGATGACCTCCCGGTACGGTGCCTCCATTATTGTGAGCAGCGACCTATTCGTTTCCCTGGAAAAACCGGAAGCCTTTGAGAGCAGAAACCTTGGTACTACCATAGTCAAGGGGAAACGGGACCCCATCGGCATTATCGAGATTTTTGACAGCCTTTCTGATGATGAACATAAACTGAAAAAAGATACAAAACCCCTCTTTGAAGAGGGGCTGATGAACTATGAAATCATGCGTTATGAAGAGGCGGCCGTCCTCTTTCACAGAGTTCTTAAGGCAAACCCCGATGACGGAGCAGCGGCATACTACCTGAACAACTGCCTTGAACTGAACTGATCCTTTCGAATCAGAAGGCTACCCAGCAGACCTCATAGGGTTCCAGAATAATCTCCCATCTGCCCTCCTCAGTCTCAATCACAGAGGAGCCGTCGGTCAGACTGGAGCACTCTCCTGGCAGGGGAACAGGACAGTTTCTGCCGTCAAGAACCATATCCAGTCTTCTTCTGGAGGTATTCTGCAGACAGAGCACCGAACCGCTGCCGTCATAGGCTGTTCTGATCAAAGCAAAGACCTCTGGATCAAGCTTCAGAATTGTCTGGGGTGAGGAGGGATCAAAGGATTTATACCTTCTTCGAACCTTTAGAAGCTCTTTGTACCCGCGGTAGATCAGGTTTCTGAGAGAGTTCTCCTGTTCAAGCTCCCTGATCAGGATATCGGACTGCAGTTTCTCCCTGTTGATCCGTCTGTTTATGCCGGACTCTTCCACACCTTTGGTCCAGTTACCGGAACCAAGGAGGCTGTGCACATAGATTCCCGGTACACCGGCCATACAGAGCATTACAGACTGGGCAGCCAGAAACTGCTTCGCCTTCAGATCCACAGGAAGATCGGGATGATTTACCGCATCCCGGTAGTTGATATTGAGCTCATAGGGAATTTCACCATCAGGAGTGGACTTGTAAGAGACCCTTCCCCCTCTGGATTTAACAACAGAGATCAGTTTATCCAGTTCCTGATCGCTGAGATAACCCCTTGCAGGAAGAACTCCGATACCGTCATGGCTCGCCATAAAGTTAAAGTAAGTATGGTCCGAGTTGACGGCCGGAAGGGAGGACGCCCAGTCTGTCAAATAGGAGGCATTCTCACGGACAAAGGCGTCCAGTGTAAGGGGAGGAAGGGTGAACTGATAGACCATATGGGCCTCATTGTAACCATCGCCGAAGTAGGAGATGTTCTCCTTGTGGGGAACATTGGTCTCGGTGAGCAGGATTACATGGGGGGCCACCTCGTTGAGAACGGCCCTGTAGAGCTGTACAACCGCATGGGTCTTGGGATGGTGCATGCAGCTTGTGCCGATCTCCTTCCAGAGAAAACCGATGGCATCGAGTCTGATAATCTGAGCTCCCTTGGAAGCGTAGAGAAGAAAGATATCCAGAAACTCAAGGAGCACATCGGGATTGGAAAAGTTCAGGTCAACCTGGTCGGGACTGAATGTGGTCCAGATATGAACTTCATCGCCCTTTCTTTCAAACTTTGTCAGAAGCGGCAGAGCCCTGGGCCGGAAAACCGAGGAGAGGTCCGTTGAGGGATCGACCGTATGAAAGTAGTTTTCATACTTCTTCTCCCCTGCCAGAAAGCCCTTGAACCAGGGACTGGAAGCACTGCAGTGGTTCAGTACAAGGTCGAACATCAGATTGAACTTCTCACCCAGATCCTCAACATCATCCCAGCTTCCCAGATCGGGATTGATCTCCCGGTAATCTACAACGGAAAAGCCGTCATCCGAGGTGTAGGGAGAAAAGGGAAGAATGTGAATACCCGAAACCATCTCCCGGAGCCAGAGATCGGAAAACTCCTTCAGGGCCTGAAGGGGTGTGAGTCCCGGTTTTTTGACAGAATCGCCATAACAGATCATGACCACATCGTCCTGACTCAGGGGCAGTCTGTCAGCGGGAACTTCGGGGGCCGTAATAAGGGCCTTCCACTGATCCTGAAGCTGGGCAACCCTCTTTTCAACAGAAGGGGCCAGTTCACTGCCGTAAATAAATTCAATCAGCTCTTTCTTGGTTTTCATAATTTCAAGTATAAAACATATGAGTGCTGATTCAAACAAAAAAAAGGCCGCTCCCTTAGAGGGAACGGCCGGCAGTTTATTGGTAAGTCCTGTGTGAATCAGGAATTGACGGGAACCTTCTTAACCATGGGAGACTGAACAACAAAACTCTCCTCATAGCCGTCCAGGCTCTGAACCTGTGAGGTAAACTTTTCGGCTTCCGCCTTGGTGTTGAATGCACCGATTCTGACCCGGTAGACAGGCTTGCCGTCAACATTGCGGCTCTGTACGGTGCTTGTCAGGCCCTTGCTGCCCAGGTAGGAGCTTACAGAGTCCGCCTTGGTCAGCGAGCTGTAGGAACCGACCTGAATCCAGAAAACCTGTACTGTTACATCCATATACTCGGGCTCTGCGGGCTTTGCAGGTACCGGAGGGGCAACGGGTGCGGGTTTAACGGGCTCCACCGCTACGACGGGAGCGGGCTCTTCAACAACAGGTTCGGGTTCTTCTGAACCGACAACCTGAATTTCAATTTCATCAGAGGGAGTCTCAAGAAGTCCGGGGACCTCCTCGGTTCCTCTGGACAGGGCAATGGGATCTATTTCTCTGGGTTCTCTCTGCTCTTCGGGAATAATGGTTGTTGCCGCCAGTGCAGGTTTGATCTCTCCGGTAACCTTGTCAGGCGAGAAGAACATAAATCCTGCGGCTCCGACAATAATCAGCAGTCCAAGGGCTGAGAGGAGCACCCACAGTGTTTTCAGATAGTTATCACGGTTATTTTCTTGTTTATCCATACTTCTTATCTCTCCGATGGAAGACGTTCAATCCACTTGTCCACCCGGCGGCGCATAACCCTCAGGGTGGAACCGTTTCTTATAATACTAGTATCGACCCTGGAAAAAAAATATTGAGACTTTAGTTGCTTTTGACTGGCGAATCTCTGAAGGATATTTTTCAGACTTCTGCGGTCTCTTTTCAGAGCCCTGAAGAGCCTGACGGCAAAGGGTGCCTGTACCCAGAGTACGCGGTCGCAGCTCTTCCAGAACTCCCCCTTCTCCAGGGCAGCCGCATTAACCACTACAGTCTTTCCCTCGGGAAGAGACTGGATATGACTCTCAAGCTTCTTATGAAGTTCAGGATAGAGAATATCCTCCAGCTTTTTAAGTTTTTCCGGGTCCGGAAAGACGATAGACCCCAGAGCCCTGCGGTCCACCGCATCATCAGAGTCAAGGATGGAGCTGCCGAACTCGGCGCTGAGCCTTGCTCCCAGGGAGTTAAGGACATCGTGGGCCATGAGGTCCATATCTACCGTCTCAAACCCCTTCCCGGCCAGATATTCGGCCACCGCATTCTTTCCGGAACAGCTTTTTCCTGCCAGACCGATTATCATGGCTAGTGGATATCTCCCCAGTTATTCCCCTCTTCCACATTGACCCTGAGGGGGACGTCCATATCCCAGGCACCCTCCATCACCTTGGTGAGAAGGAACTTACAGGACTCTATCTCGGCTTCGGGAACTTCCAGAATAATCTCATCGTGTACCTGCAGCAGAACCTTAGCCTCAAGACCCTTCTGCTTAAGGGCCCAGTCGATACCCAGCATGGCACGCTTTACGATATCCGCGGCGGAGCCCTGTATTCTGGTGTTTACGGCCACCCTGACGGCGGCGGACTTTTCTATCTTGTTCTTGCTGGTAATCTCCCTTACAGGGCGGAAGCGGCCGAGGATCGTATAGACCCCGCCGTCCTTCTCGGCCTGGGCCACCGTATCGTCCACAAACTGCTTTATTCCCGAATACTCCTCGAAGTAGGTGTCGATAAAGCCGGCGGCCTCACCCCGGGAGATCTTCAGCTCATTGGAGAGACGGAAGGCGGACATGCCGTACATAACGCCGAAGTTGATCGTCTTGGCAATCCGTCTCTGGGCGGGTGTGACCTCCTCAAGGTCCACCTTGAAGATGGTTGAGGCTGTCTTTGCATGAACGTCGGCCCCTGAGATAAAGGCGTCCTTCAGCCCCGGGTCCTGGGAGAGATGGGCCAGCACAACCAGTTCGATCTGTGAGTAGTCGGCAGAGAGGAAGACGCAGCCGGGTTTGGGATGAAAAGCCTTTCTGATCCGTCTGCCGTTCTCGTCCTTAACGGGAATATTCTGGAGATTGGGGTCCTTGCTGGCAATACGCCCGGTGGCCGTACCGGTCTGAATCAGATTGGTATGGATACGGCCTGTGGCGGGGTTTACCATCTCGGGCAGGGTGTCCACATAGGTGGACTTCAGCTTGGCCAGTCCCCGGTGAACCAGAATCTTCTCGGGAACAGGGTCCTCTTCGGCCAGTTTCTGGAGCACCGAAGTGTCTGTGGAGTAGCCGCTTTTGGTCTTCTTTATGGGAGTGAGCTTTCTGTCCTCAAAAAGGACCTCCTGAAGCTGTTTGGTGGAGTTGATATTAAACTCCCTGCCGCAGAGCTCATAGATCTCGGCCCTCAGAGCTTCCAGGGAGCTCTCGAGCTCCACTCCGTATTCGATAAGGTCCTCACGGTTCAGCTCGATCCCGCGGATCTCCATATCCGCCAGAATCCGCACCAGCTTCATCTCAAGGGTGGTATAGAGCTCTTTAAGTCCGTCATCTTCCAGAGTCTTTTCCAGGACCTCATAGAGACGCCAGGTGATGTCCGCATCCTCGGCGGCATAGTCTACAGCCTCCTCCAGGGGAACATCTGAAAAGAGCTTCCCCTTGGGAACCACGTCCTTGAAGTGGACGGTCCGGTAGTTCAGGTAGCGCTCTGCCAGGAAGTCCATATTCAGGGGAGACCCCGCGTCGATCATCCAGGCGGCGATCATCGTATCAAAATAGAGATTCCCCAGCTCAATGCCCCAGCGAACCAGGACCTTGTAGTCGTACTTGATATTCTGTCCGATGATTCTGATATTCTCATCTTCCAGCACCGGCTTCAGCTTTGCCCGGATCAGATCTTCTGAAAGACAATCCGCCCCTTCAGCCTTGATGGGGATGTAGCAGGCCTTCTCATCACCAACAGAGAGGCAGATTCCCACGGGATTGGCCTTCATGGGGTCGATGCTGTCGGTTTCTGTATCCAGAGAGACCATGCCCTTCGCCTTGATGGCTTCGATCCAGGCATCCAGATCGGATTCGGTCAGAACGGCGCTGTACTCCCCCTTCGCTGCCGCGGGCTTATCCTCGGCTTTTCCGGCAGAGGAACCTTCCGAAGCGGCCAGGCCGGGAACCAGCTCGTCGGCAAGGCTCTGAAGCCCCTGATCCATCAGGGCGCGGGCGGCCTCCTCGGAGTTCAGGTTCTTGACGGTCATATCATCGATGGCCATGTCCATTGCCACATCGGTGCGTATTACAACCAGATCCCTGCTGAAGTAGGCATTCTCTTTATTGTCTATAAGCTTCTGCTTCTGGCTCTTGCTCTTTATCTTCTCAACATTCTCATAGATGCCGTCCAGGGTACCGTACTCCTGAAGAAGCTTCGCCGCGGTCTTGGGACCGATTCCCGCCACACCGGGAACGTTGTCGGCGGTATCCCCCACCAGGGAGAGGTAGTCCACAATCTGCTCGGGCCAGACACCTCTGTCCTCAAACACATCATCCCGGTCCATCTCGATAAAGCTTCCTTTCTCCAGCTTCATAATCTTGACGCCGTCGCCGGTAAACTGAAGAAGGTCCTTGTCGCCCGAGATGATAAAACAGGGGCGTCTTTCCTCCCTGCTCCGGCAGGCCAGGGTTCCCATCAGGTCGTCGGCCTCAAAACCGTCCACTCGGACCACGGGTATACCCATCTTCTCAAGAATATCCTCAATAACGGGGATCTGCTCGAAGAGGTCATCGGGAGACTTGTCCCGGGTGGCCTTGTACTCGGGGTACATCTCATGACGGAATGTCTTGGTCTTGGAGTCCATGGTGACCACAAACCGGAGGGTGTCCCGTTTATTCAGTATGCTTAAAAGGGCTCTGAAGAAGCCGAATACGGCGGAAACGTTCTTTCCGTCGGGATTTCTCAGGGGAGAACGGATAAATCCGAAGTAGGAGCGGTAGATAAGAGAGTAGCCGTCCAGAAGATAGAGGGGATCTTTCATAATTCAATATCAATCAGCCGGGGAGCTGTTTCCTTTTTAAAAGATTTGGGGATCCGGGGAGACTTCACTTTCCCCCTCTCCCGATCCAGTAAGGTTAATCCAGTTTTAAGAGAGCTTCTACCCTTATCCCGCAATTTCCTGCACTCCCCGCGAAGTACCTGAAGTTCCTTCAGTTCTTCTTCAAATTCCTTTTCAAGAGAGGGGATATCCTCAAGCCATCTTGCGAGGATTTTCTCACAGGAGATGATCTTGCGGCCCAGACGTCCCTCTTCCGCTGTAAAGGGGGCAAGATCGGCCTGGATCGGCTTGTCACAGATGCTCTGAAGCTTTTTTAAAAGGGAGTTATACCTGAAGTAGTCGTGAGAGAGAGTTTTAATCTGAAGGGAAATAATTGTACCGGGAGAGCTCATACTGCTCTTAAGCCGGCAGGCTTATCCGGCGATATTAACGCCCACGGGAGCGCTTCCGCCTGCGGTTGCCTGATTCTCAATGGAAGCCCAGGCACTGCGGAGTTCCTTCATCATGGCACTGATCTCCAGAAGGGTCTCGGGAGTCTTGTCCATATTGGCCTGAAGAAGTTTCTGATTGAAGAACATGTAGAGGTTGTAGAGGTTCTGGGCGATATCACCGCCCTTTTCAAAATCAAGGGATGCCATTAACTCGGTAATAATTTCCTGGGTCTTTACAATGGAGTTGTGGATCTTGTCCAGTTTGCTGCGGGACTTGTTCATCTCTTCCACGGCTATATCCAGCTGTTTGAGGGCTTCATCATAAAGCATTACGATCAGGCGTCCCTGACCGGCTGTTTTTACTTTTGTCTGACGATAGGCATTTAACGGATTTGTATTCATGTAGGAATGGCCTCCCTGATTATTCAATTTATTTTCGGCAACTTTTTATAAATACTTTAATACGTTTTTAAAAATAAATTCCTGAGCGCTTTATCCGCTACACGCTATAGATCCTCTTCAGAATAATCAAGAACAGAACTCCCTGTTATTCGAAAGTAAATCCCCAACTAACACCTACTACCTGCTGGCGTTCATCATATCCTGCAGATCCACAAAGGTATAACCCTCACGGATCAGGTGGTCAAAAATCATAGGCAGGGCTCTGAAGAGATACTCATTCTGCCCCTCCCCGCTTCCTATGGTCAGTGTCAGGATAGAACCGGAACGGACCCGACTGATCAGCTTTTCCGCCTCGGCAACAGCGTCATACCCTCCAGGGCTGCCGGATCTGTCGTTTACAGGAATGTCGGTACCAATAAAAACATACTGCATGGAAGCGGAAGTCTCAAGAATTTCCGAGTTTATAAAGTAGCCGGGAGTGTGCCAGAGCATTGCCATTTCCCGTCCGGTGGCAATAAAGTAGTCATCCTCATTCCTGGCCAGCCCCTTCTTCAGGAAGTTTTTGTCCACCTGTGCACTGCTCAGATCGACCATGGAATAGAAGAGAGAACCTACAGTATGACCGCTTTCGGCTATCATCCTTGTCTCAAGGGGATTACCGCCGATAAAGTCGCCGTTCAGAAAGAAGGTAGCCGGTACTCTGTACCTGTAAAGCTGATCCAGAAGCTCTGGGGTACCGTCAGCGGAGTCCACGGCATTGAATACCAGGGCGATCTCCTTTCTGTCGGTTCCTGTACCGTGGTCAAAGTACCAGAGATTTGAGGAACTGACAGGCCGCAGCTGTCTCGGTATCACCACCTCGTTTGCTGAGTGATAGAGGGGGATAAGATCTCCAGTATAGTAGGATTTCAGGTTCCGAACCTTCAGGGAGGAAGCGAACCAGACGCCCCTCTGATCTTCCAGATAAATTCTGTAGTCCGTACTGCCCAGGCGGGAGGGAGCAATCTCAACCTCACCCTTGACGGGAACCCACTGGAGGGCCTCATTGTACCTGAACTGTGCCCCTCCCGATTCTGCAATAATATCACCGCTGGCGCTGAAACCGGCCCTGTCGATGGACGACAAAGCTATAATGGGGAAATTTCCGGCGCCCTCACCCAGACTCCTTATGGTCTGTCTGCCAGAAATAAGGTAACCGTCCCTGCCCCAGTGCAGATCAAGAACCTCTTCCAGATCAAAGCTGTAAAAGGGCTCTGCGCCGCCGACCCTGTAGAAATCGGCACCTTTAACACCTGTAAGGGCAAACTCATCTCTTTCAGGAGCAACGGAAATACCCGCAGCGCCTTCAGCAAGAAGAGAAAACTGCCCGGTACCGGAATAT
The DNA here is from genome assembly GCA_002408085.1 of Spirochaeta sp. UBA5339. Taxonomy (GTDB): domain Bacteria; phylum Spirochaetota; class Spirochaetia; order DSM-2461; family DSM-2461; genus Oceanispirochaeta. The sequence goes on along the minus strand of DHQL01000024.1, from coordinate 219,514 downwards.
CTGTAGACCCGGCCCTCTCTGCCGGCTATCTTTCTGGTTCTTACCAGAAGAGAGCCGTCTGAAAGCCACTCGGTCTGATCGATAAAGGAGCCGTACTCGGCGGTGAGTACGGGGTTCTGAACAACACCTGAAACATCAATCAGAAGGGAGTGTACAAAGGCATTCCGTCCGTCTTTTACAAGAACAAGATTCCTTCCGCCCTCATCAAGGGCCCAGCTGTCAAACTGAGGATCATAGGGAAGGTTGAGTCTTCCGTGGATGCTCCCCCTGCGGAAGGAGTCGGAATAGAAGGACCTGGTAAAGAACTCGGAGCTGTGTACCCTGTAGAGATACCTGCCCTTCAGGATGTAGAGATAGTTGCCCTTCTTCCACTGCACCGACTGTATGTCCGTGAAGCCGGTATTCCGAAAGGACTCTGCGGGTATTCGGCCGGAGAGGTACTGGTCAATGGAAAAGTAGTATAGCTCACGGCCCCGGCGGTAGATAAAATACTTTGAGTCAGGAGACCATTTAACCATGTCCTGCATATATTCGGCCTTGAGACTGCCTGTAACGGTGGTCTTAACCTTCCGGTCCCTGTCGAAAAGGATGAGGGAAGCGGTTCCCCGCTCGTCTTCAGAAATATAAACAACATATTTGCCGTCGGGACTCGGATCAGAGGGATTCAGAGGCAGGGGCGAAAGGGTTTCTCCCGAGGAGAAGGACGGGCCGTAGCTCTCCTCCTGCCAGATGCCGTCCTTATAGCTGTAGCTGCCGAAGTGGTTTGTGACCAGAAGCTCGTCCCTTCCGGAAAAATAGTAAGACCTTTCGGGGTAGAGGGTCAGAACCTCCGCGCTCAGGCTGTCTGCCCGTCCCCGGATCAGGGCGTTATAGCTATCCCCTGCAAGGGAGGGGAAAGAGAGGGCTGTAATAATTTCGTTGGAGCTATTAATGGAGGGATCGATAAATTCGATCTGTCTGTTTTGTGAAAAAACCTGCATAAGAGGCAGAATGAGAACTGTGAGAATTATTAATTTCCGCTGCATATGATGTTCTTATCGGCTGGCAGGCCGATTTTGGATAGAGTTAAATCAGGAAGAAGCCTTTGAAAGAAAGGCATCAATCTCTTCCTCCAGATTATCAAGACAGGTTTCCAGCTTTTCAAGCTCATGAAGTCTGTCCTCCATCTGAATTTTTTCCATCTTGTTCAGGGAGCTGTTCAGGGCATCGCTTACACTGCTCTTGTGGACCAGACTCTTGCCGCACCAGGGGCAGTAGCTGTAACAGGAGCTTGTAAGTTTACCGCAGTATGAGCAGAATTTCACTTCATCCATAACATCTCCTCACTCTTTTAAGATGTCTCTCTATATTAAATATTAACCAGATCTATCAAAATCTCAATACAATTATAAGCTTCGGCACTTAAATCTTTTTTCGTGAGATACCCTCTGTTGATGGCATCGGCAACTGGAACTCCCGGATCCCCATCCAGCTGGTACTGGTTCTCCAGCACCTCCTTCCGGAAACCCTTGTGTTTATCGATGACCTTCTCCATGGTGTCCGATGAGATTCTTTTCTTCTTCCACCGCTCAAATTCCTTATAGAGAATCTCAAGTTCCATATCCTGGGCCCGTTCAAAGGCCTTTTTTTTCAGCTTGTTCAGCTCGAACTGAACTTTTTTCGAGTATTCAGGCATAATTTTACAACAACTCCGATGCCAGTTCTGCCAGAGGACTCCTTTCGGAGTGTCCCAGAGTAACATGACCGGCAATGTCCACGTCCCGGAAGGCCTCAACAAGGCAGGTCAGACCGTTTGATTCAGCATCAAGATAGGGATTGTCGATCTGATGGGGATCTCCTGTTATCACAACCTTGGTGCCCTCTCCCGCACGGCTGACAATGGTCTTTACTTCATGGGGTGACAGGTTCTGGGCTTCATCAATAATAATATACTGCTTGGGAAGGGATCTTCCCCTTATATAGGTCAGAGCCTCAATCTCGATAATCTTGTTATTGAGGACCTGGTCTATGCTTTTCAGATTCTGCTTGTGAGCCACCTCGATAATATACTCAAGGTTATCAAAGAGGGGCTGCATCCAGTGGCTCATCTTCTGATTCTTTGCACCGGGAAGATACCCGATATCCTTTCCCATGGGAATCACCGGACGGCTTAAAAGGACTCTGGTGTAGTTTTTCTCCTCCATGGTGTTCTTCAGTCCCGCGGCCAGAGACAGGAGGGTTTTGCCCGTTCCCGCCTTTCCGATAAGGGTAACAAGTTTGATATCGTTATTCAAAAGAAGATCGAAGGCAATCCGCTGCTCCGGGTTAAGGGGCCTGATACCAAGAATGGGATCGTGAAAGGAGTCAACCATTACAAGCTTCCCCGCGGTTACATCACACCGGACCAGAAGAAATGCCTTGTCTTCGGGGGTCTCTCTTAGAAGAAGATACTGGTTGGGAAAAACCTTCATATCCGGAAGGGGGGCTTCCTCTTCGGCCTTTAGAGTCTCCATAAGTGCCTTTTCACCGTGAAGTTCCCGGAATCCGTCGTAAAGATACTGAATATTGACTTTGTGCTTCTCGTAGTCCACCGCCTTGATGCCTATGGAAGTGGCCTTTATCCTGGCATTGATGTCCTTTGAAACAAAGAACACATCCGGGTTCCGTCTCTCCAGGGAGTTTCTCTGCAGATATTTTGCGCAGAGGATAATCTTGTTATCCATCTTGCTTGAAGAGAGGGAATCCTCTACGGAGCGGTCAAAATCCAGAACAACTCTCAGGGTTCCGCCGGAATCAAGCTTGACTCCCTGCTGCAGATTTCCATGGTTGCTGACCTCGTTCAGAAAGCGGATTGCCGCCCTGGCACTCCGTCCCCTGCCCTCGGGTTCGCCCTTCAGTTTATCCAGCTCTTCAAGGACCCAGATTGGAATGACCACCTCGCTGTCCTTGAATGATAGTATGGCATCTGGCCGGTGAATCAGGACATTGGTATCAATTACAAAAGTCTTAAGGGGCTGTTCCTTCATATAAATATCCTTGAGGTATTCTGTACTCTTATTAATAGTACACTTTATCTCCCATTAATGTTACGCATTTTTGAAATTTCACCGGATTTCAGGGCAATTCTGCGCTCCTTTTTTCCTGAAAACAGAGCAAAATCTTAAGGTAAAAAGTTATATATTTTTTTGAAACACCGTTTTAAATACATTATTAAAATTGACAAGACCCTGAATATGTGGGTATCCTCACTAAAGTATGTATATTGTAATATTAGGCGCCGGCCGTGTAGGAACACAGCTGGCCAGGCAGTTGATCCTGGAAAAAAAGGATGTCGCTCTTATTGAGAGGGACTCTGAAAAAGCCAGAGACGCAGCAAGCAAACTGGATTGTCTCGTTATCAATGACGAGGGAAACAACCTGGAAAGTCTGACTAAGGCCGGAATACAGAAGGCCGACATCTTTGTCAGTGTTACAGCAAGCGACGAAACAAACCTGATTTCCTGCGGACTGGTCTCCGCGGAGTTCGAACATGTTAAAACCATCGCCCGGGTCCGAAACCTGGACTACTCCCGGACCAAGATGATCTCCAACTCATTCCTTGGGATAGATCATGTAATCAACCCCGAAATTGAAGCTGCAAAGATAATGAGCTATGCCATCAGCCACGGTGCCCGCAGCGATATAATGCTATTTGAAAATACAAGCCTCCAGATGCGGAATCTGAATGTCAAAAGGGATTCTCTCTTTATTGGACAGAGCCTGAAGGACGTCAGAAAGCATATGGATTTTGCCTTTCTTGTGGCGGCCATCCTCAGAAATGACCACTATATCATTCCCACAGGGGAGACGGTTATCGAAGAGGGAGACCAGATCTACATTATCTCCTCGGAGAAGGGATTTGAAACCATCTTCAAGCTTGAAGATCAGAGCCGCAAGGAGATCAACCGGATCACCCTGATCGGCGGCGGCCATATATCGGCCTATGTGGCCGAGGAGCTTCTGGATCAGGAGCACAGCTCCCCCCTGGGCATCTCCCGTCTGAGCCGACTCCTTAACAAGAAGCAGAAAAAGAATCTGCAGATTATCGAAAAGGACTACGACCGGTGCAAGGAGCTCTCAGAGCACTTTCCCCAGGCCCTTATCACCCATGCCGATGTGACCGAGGACAACTTCAATGAAGAGGAGTTCCTGGAGGACACTGACCTGATTATTACAGCCACCAACAACCAGGAACTGAATATCATTACCGGCATCTACGCCAAGACCCTGGGTGTGGACAAGGCAATGGCCCTGGTTATCCGGAACAGCTACCGAACCATGGCCCACAACCTCAATGTGGATGTAACGGTCTGCCTGAACGATGCGGTGGTCAACTCCATCCTGAAGGTCATCCGCAAGGGAAATATCAAGAACGTTCATGCCCTGTCGGGGGGCAAGCTGGAGGTTGTTGAGTTCCAGATAGAGGAGTCATCCCCCATCGCCGGAACAAAGATCATCGACCTGAAGCTTCCAGAGAACTCTCTGGTCATCTTTATATCCCGTGAGGGACAGGACATCATCCCCAAGGGCGATACGGTCATTAAAAAAGGCGACTATGTTGTCGTTATCCTGGAGCGGGAAGCAGTTGCCCGCATGGAAAAGATAATATCCGGTTAACACTATGAAAATGAAACTTATCCTTCATGTACTGGCGATCCTGCTGGCGGTAATCGGACTCTTTATGCTGATCCCCGCGGGAATTGCCCTCTTTTACGGCGAGACCGAGTGTTTCAAGGCCTTTATGCTTCCTGTCCTCGGTTTTATACCCGTAGGTATCGGGATTTATCTGTTAACCAGAAGCAACCGGAACCGGACCATGAGTCCCCGGGACGGCTTTATGCTGGTCAGTCTCTCCTGGATCTGCGCCTCTGCCCTGGGAGCCCTGCCCTTCTATCTGTCAGGAGCCATTCCCAGCTACACCGATGCCTATTTTGAAACCATGAGCGGCTTCACCACCACAGGAGCCTCCATACTGACGGCCATAGAGGGTCTCCCCTACTCGATCCTCTTCTGGCGGAGTCTGACCCACTGGCTTGGCGGTATGGGAATTGTGGTGCTTACTGTAGCGATCTTCCCCCTTCTGGGAATCGGCGGTCTTCAGCTACTCAAGGCGGAAGCACCGGGTCCTTCGGTTGACAAGATAACCCCCAAGATTGCCCACACCGCCAAGTACCTCTGGTTTATCTACCTTGGTCTGACGGTGCTGGAAACAATCCTTCTGATGTTCGGAGGAATGAACCTCTTCGACGCCCTGACCCACAGCTTCGGAACCATGGCCACCGGAGGATTCAGTCCCAAGAATACCAGCGTCGGTTTCTACGACTCCCCCTGGATACACTGGGTCATCACCATCTTTATGGTTCTGGCGGGTCTTAACTTCGCCCTCTACTTCAAACTTCTTACAGGAAGAATCAAATCAGTTCTTATAGATACTGAGATGAAGGCCTACCTGCTGATCTTCGGCCTGGCCTCCCTGGCGATAACCGTCTCCCTGCTTAGAAACGGAGTCTTTGACGGATTCGGTGAGGGACTTCAGTATGCCGCCTTCCAGGTGGCCTCGATTCTGACAACAACAGGGTATGCCACCACCGACTACGACCTCTGGCCTGCCTTCAGCAAGATCATCCTCTTTCTGATGATGTTTGTGGGAGGATGCGCCGGCTCCACCGGAGGGGGAATCAAGGTTGTCAGAATCGTAACCCTCTTCAAGCTTTCTGTCCGGGAGCTGAAGATGCTGATCTATCCCAGAAGCGTCTTCCACCTGAGACTGAACAAGATGGTGGTCAAGAAGGACATTATCTCGGTAATTACGGGATTCGTCTTCCTCTACATCTTCAGCCTGCTGGTAACAACCACAGTTGTAGCCTCAGGGGGATATGATATCCTGAGCTCCTTCTCCACTGCCCTTGTAACGGTGGGAAATATCGGACCCGGTTTCAACCTTGTAGGCCCCACGATGAACTACGCCTTCTTTCAGCCCGGAATCAAGTGGTTCCTCTCCCTGGCCATGATGATGGGCCGTCTGGAGATCTACACTGTGCTGGTGCTCTTTACTCCCTGGTTCTGGAAGAAGCTCTAGTCCCGCAACAGTTTAAATTATAATTTTATGAGGCAGCCGGATTTTTCCGGCTGTTTTTTTTGAAAACAGTCAAAAGAAAGAGTGAGTTAATAATCAGATAGAAAACTGCAAAGACCTGAATATAATAATCGGCCCAGGGTTTCCCCGGGTAGGCCCCTATAAACCGCGGCTCTTCCGCCGGTTCAGCCATAATCCCCTGTTCTGCCAGCCAGGCGGTATAGAGGTTCAGAGATTTCTGAAAGTACCGGTCCATCCACTCCCTCTGGTCTTCAGAAAGATGTTTATAGTAGTTCCGTCTGGGAACTATTGGTTCCAATGAGTAGACAGTAGAGGAGCCGTTTTCCTTCTTATAGGTGCCTTCCAGATCAAAACTGTCCATACTGAAGTTTACCGAAAAGAGCCCCTCTTCCCGGTTGAATGAGCTGACTCTGTTTACCCACCATAAAAACTTTTCTTTATCCAGGGGACCGGGCTGTTCCAGAGCTTCCATAAACTCCAGGGTTTCGGGATAGGAGTCCCATCTGTATACTCCGTTCTCCTGCAGGGAGTCAAGCTCCCGGATATTCAGATGCTGCTCAATACGGAAATGCTCGTTGCTCCTCTTATAGAGATAGTAAGAGGGAGAGAACAGCCGGGATTCCATAAACAACCCGGCAACTCCGAGAAACACAATTACTTCCAGAAGTGTCAGTTTTATTGTCCCGCGAAAAAAGGAGAGTTTCTTTCTAAGAAAAAAGAGAATCAGGAGCGTAATAAGATAGAGAAGAAGGGAGAAACCGAATTTATAGAGAAGTTCCTCCCAGAGAAAGACGTATCGGGGATGCTCAATCTCCAGGGCACCGATATTCCCGTCGATCCTCCACTCCCCCTGGTATCGGGAGTTGAACTCCTCAATTATATGGGCTAAAAGGGCGGCGACAGCCTCCTCTGTAAACCGGGAGTCATTTGATGCAAACTCAATAAATACGCCCCAGGGGGGAGTATCCCTTGAGTTTCCCTGACCGAAATTCAGATAGTAGTCAGGTACCGGGCCCGCCTCTCCCAGCAGATCCATCAGAAACCTGTCAAATTCTTTTGTCAGCAGATAGTCACTCATCTCCTTCCGGACAAGGGCGCTGAACTGTTTCTGAGGTTCCAGGGGAAATCTCTTTAATACATAGTTTTGATAATCCATCGGAACTCTTACGGAAGTTATGAGATTGTACTGTCTGTCGTGAATAAAGGAGGGAAGCAGCAGTCCGAGAGGAAGAACCAGGAGGGTCCAGAGTAGAATAATGATCTGTCTTTTTATCATTTACCCCATCATACCCGTCAGCTTTTTACAGTTCAACAATTTTTTATCTGTACCCCCTCATGGGCACCGGTATATAGGAACCTAGAAAAAAAGCTTGATTGTCCCCACCAGGGTTCCCAGGATAATAAAGATTCTAAAAGGACGCTCTGGCATGATCCTGACCAGTTTCAGTCCCAGAAAGAATCCAAGAAGAACAAAGGGCCCCAGAGAGAGGGATACCTTCAGAGTCTCCCAGGTCATTGAGCCCCAGACAAAGGCGTGGACAGGAACCTTCAGCAGGTTGACCGTAAAGAAGAAGACTGCCCCGGTGCCGATAAAGACCACCTTGGGCAGATTCATTGAGAGAAGATAGAGGGACATGATAGGGCCTGCGGCGTTGCCTACCATGGTGGAGAAGCCCCCGGTAAATCCGGCGGCCCCGTGAGCCAGCCAGTGGTCGGGCAGGGTAATCTGGCGGCTGGCAAACTCCTTGTAGACCATAAGAATCAGGCAGATCAGTACAAAACTTGCCATAAAGAGAATAAATGTCCGGTCCGGCAAAGCCCGGCCCAGAAACATCCCCGCAGTCAGTCCCAGAAGGGTCGACGGAAGTAGTTGCTTCAGATAGCTCCACTTGACGCTTTTTCTGTAGTTGATTACCGAGAAGATGTCCCCCAGTATCAGAAGAGGGAGTACCACCGAGGCTGATGTCTTCCCGCCGAAGTAGGAGGCGAATACGGGAATAATGATTATATTGATGCCCCGGAGTCCGGCCTTGTTGCCTCCGATTGTCAGGGCGCAGAGGGCGAGGATGATATAGTCTTTGAGAGTAAAAAGTTCAAACATAGGGACTCCCGAAAAGATGTCCCGGCCGCCCTGATCCGGAAAGAGGGAATCAGGAGTACTGTCGGGCGATGCTGATCACCGAACCGGCGTAGGAACCGCCGAAGAGGTTCAGATGATTGAGCATATGATAGAGATTATAGAGATCGCAGCGTTCAGTAAACCCCTGCTCAAGGGGCCAGGTCTTATCGTAGGCCTCGTAGAAGCTGCGCTCATATCCGCCGAAGAGCCTGGTCATGGCCAGATCCGCCTCCCTGTGGCCGTAGTAGGCGGCGGGATCGAGAATGCAGGCCTGTCCCCCGGGGCCTACTATAAAGTTCCCCGACCAGAGGTCGCCGTGCAGAAGACTTGCTCCGCCGGGATCACAGGGGATCAGAAGAGTGTCCATCCGGTCCATGACCCTCTGCACCAGTTTGACTGAGGATGAGTCCAGACGGCGGTGGTCGGCGGCGATTTTCAACTGAAACTCTATCCGGCGGATCCGGAAGAAGTCGATCCAATTATCCATGGACCTGTTGGGCTGGGGGCCGGAGCCGATATAGTTGTCCCCGTCAAAACCGCAGGCGGAGTTCCTGGCCTCTCTGTGCAGAACAGCCAGGGAGGAGCCGAAATCCTCCCAGAAATTCCGGTTTCTTGGTCCGGCTTCAAGGTATTCCAGAAGAAGGAATGAGAACCGGCCGTCCTCCCCTCCTCCCAGAACTTCGGGCACAGGGGGAGCTCCGGATACGGCGCCAAGGGCTTCCAGGCCTGCCGCCTCCTGCCGGAACATATCCGCCGCAGTGGCGGAGTTGCGTTTTATAAAGATTTTCCTGCCTGAACTCAGGGTCAGAACACCGCAGCTGTTAATACAACCGCCTCCGACACCCCTCTCCCCGGAAACGGAGCTGCCGGGTCCGTCAACCGCGGACAGAGCTTCTTTCAGGGAACCGTACCAGGACAGGGCCATCTCTACACCCTCTCTTTCAGCTCGTCCACAAGGGCGCGGCAGCTGCGGGATACGATGTCGAAGACATTCTCAAAGCCCTGATCTCCCCCGTAATAGGGGTCGGGTACCTCAGTGCCTCCCTGGGGGTCCCACTCCCTCATCAGGTGGATCTTTTCCATATGCTCGGGACCGGCGTAGCGCTTCAGATCATTCCGGTTCTGCTTATCCATGGGAATAATCAGGTCGTACTCATCCAGATCCGAGGGACGGAAGGCACGGGCATAGTGGGTTATATTGACTCCATGGCCCTTGGCAGTGCGACGCATCCGGGCGTCGGAAGGTTCACCCACATGCCAGCTTCCCATGCCGCAGGATTCGGTATGGATATCGAGGCCCTCTTTTTCAACAAGGTCTTCAAAGACCGCATGGGCCAGAGGGGAACGGCAGATATTTCCAAGACAGACAAACATTACTTTCATTTTACTCATAGGCTTCCATTATATTCACTGAACTTATGATGGGAAAGAGTCCCGATGACTTGCCGCCCTGCTGCCTTCACAGTACCTGCGGCTTTTTTCAAGATAGAGCTCCCTGTCCGCATGAGACATAAGCATTTGCAGATCCTCACCGGGAAAATCCGAACCTCTCACCATTCCGAAACTGCAGGAGATTCTGTATGGTTTCTGACAGATTCTATTTTCTTCTCTTTCAGAATGAAGAAGCCTTTCTTTCAGTTTTGCTTTGTAGTCGTCAGGAATATGGGGCAGTAAGGCGATAAACTCATCCCCTCCCAGACGGGCCATGATGTCGGTATCCCTGCACACCCTGTGGATAATGGTTCCCACCGACTTGATGGCAAAGTCTCCTTCCTTGTGTCCGTAACTGTCATTGATCAGCTTCAGTCCATCCAGATCGCCGAAGAGAATCAGAAAGTCCTTTCCCTCTCTGATGCATCTGTCAATTGCATCCTTCGCCAGTTCCATGAATCCCCGTCTGTTGTACAGTCCGGTGAGTTCATCTTTATAACTTAGGTTCTCAAGTGTCCGGTTGGTTTTCTTTAACTTCAGGAAGGCCTCCTTCAAGCTCTCCTGAGCCCTGTTCCTTTCCGATATAAGGTGAATCTGCTTAAGGGATGAGGCGATCTGAGAGCTGAGGGAGTCGATGAAAACACCGTCATGGAGGGATAGTTTTTCTCTGTAAGTAAACAGAATAATACCCCTGCCGACCTCTCCAGAGTCCATTGTACGGAGTATAACGAGATCCTCTTCGGGAATATCCTCTAAAAAGGGGAAAGATTCGTATTGCTTTGGGAGTTTTACAGGAAGGGAAAACTCCCTGTCTCTGTGATAAAGGTACTCCAAACTGTACTCCATCCCCTTCTGGACAAAGATTCCACACATTTCAATTTTAGAATTATCGAGAACTTCATCAACAAGAGGACGGATCTGAGTAAAACTCTCCAGAGTGATAAGTTTATTGGACAGAATATTTAAAGACAGCATCAGTGTGTCACTGTACACCTGTTCCGACATATCTCTGCTGGCAAAGTAACTGTGGATGTAGATTCTCATCTGATGCCAGACAGTCTCAAATCTCCGTATTTCCGACTCTGAAAGAAGGGACATATGACGCTTTCTGTGGTCAGAGATAAAAGCTTCCACATCCCGGTATGTTAGTTCGGAAAGATATCGTTCCAGGTACTCTGTTATCCCGAAAGAAAGCAGCATTTTTATATATAGGGAGTCATCTCCATCCTCTTTTATATCCAGAAGAAGGGCTGACATCAGTGAATCCAACTGCCCTTCAGTACAGTGCCGAATAATTTCATCCGGAAGGGGGATAAGATGATAATCATGGGTTCTTTCGGGTAGACCGGATCTCCCATTGAGCTCCGGTAGACACCCGCAAGAACCATATATTACTGTCTGAACCGGAATACGAAGATCATATAACTCCCCTGAGTTCCCGTTGATCAGTTTCCGGATCATCTTACAGGCCTCAACTCCCAGACGTTCGGGGTTCTGGTCAACTGTCGATATCCCTGGAAACCGGGACATGGAGTCACTGGAATGATCAAATCCGGTAACTGCAAGATCATTGGGAATATAAATCCCCTGTCTTTCAAAAACCGAAATTCCTGCCGCAGCCATGGAGTCACAGCCGAAGGCGGCGGCAGAGATCCGTCCGGATCTCTGCAATCCGACCAGAATCTCTGCTGCCTCCCTGCCGGAAGCTCCTGAAAAATCTCCTGGCAGAATCAGGTTGTTGTCAACTTCAATCCCCTGCTCGATCAGAACATCCCGATAGGCAGACAGGCGTTCTTCCGCTTCCGGATGACCATCCGGTCCCTTTACGAAGGCAATTTTATGATATCCGTGAACCTCCACAAGGTGAAGGATCAGCTGCTTCATGCCGTTATAGTTATCTATATTTATATTATTGAAGCCATTGATCCTGTACCCTATATTCACAAGAGGTTTAATCAGTGAAAGCTGCCCGAGGAAATCGGTTGTTCTCTCTTCACCTGTAAACTGCCCCAATCCGCCACCATACGCCACTATGCCATCGAACTTCTCCAGAAGGGAAAGGAGCTGTGAAACGTAGCTGCTGTTTTTGTTATCAATGGAGTTCACCAGTAAGGCGGTAACAGTATCCCCACTGTCAGAAGCAGCAGAACAGAAACCATCATAGATTGACTTACCTATGGGATAAGAAATATTGGGAAGCAGACAGGCATAATTCATAGTTAATCCCTTGAACTTCAGACTTGAACATATGATAAATGCAGTTTTTCTTCAGGGCAAGCATTAGTTGCTGTCTGCTCTCACTGTCACCCCAGCATGGCGGTCAGGGCGTCGGCCAGGGTCTTCCAGATCTGAAGACGCTTTTCGTCATCATTCTCCAGAAGAGTCACCCGGAATCCCGGAAGATCCGAGCAGAACCCGCTCAAGGGTACCGTACAGATTCCCGTGGAGCCCAGAAGGTTATAGACCAGCTTCTTGTCGGGAGCCGCCTTCTTCATGGGCTCTGCCAGGAACTTTTCCACATCCTTTTTCATGGGAAGATGCTTAAAGCTCTCCACTCTGTCGGGGTCGATCAGAACCGTCAGATAGAAGGCGCCCCTTGGAAGGTTGACCCTGACACCGGGAATCTTGTTCAGCCTCTCAACGGCTTCCACAGCACGGGCGGCGAAGACCGAAGCCCGGTGATCCAGATGCTCCCGGTACCGGGGGTCCCCCATCACAAGGGGAATGGAGAGCTGAGGCAGTGTTGTGGAGCATACCTCAAGGCGCTTGGCGTTGACCAGGGTCTGGATAAAGCTGTCAAAGTTGGCATCCCGATGTCGGTTGAATACTTCAAGCCAGCCGCAGCGGCCGCCGGGCCAGGGGTACTCCTTGCTGATGCTCCGCATGGCTATTCCCGGGACCTCACCGATCACCTTGCTCAGGTGGCAGGGTATGCCGCCGTTATAGACTATGTGGGCGTAGGTCTCGTCACAGATAACAAAAAGATCATGGCGGCGGGCGATGTCCACCATCTGCTCAAGGACTTCGGGGGGATAGACCGCCCCAGTTGGATTATCAGGATTGATAAGAAGGATTCCCGCAATGGAGTCGTTATAGCGGACCTTGTTCTCCAGGTCCTCCAGATCGGGCATCCAGTTGTTCTCGGGGTCCAGCTTGTAGGTTGTATGATTGTAGCCTGAGTGGGCCGCCTCGGCGGAGGAGAGAGTGGAGTACGCCGGTGACGGGCCGATGACCCGGGCTTCCCTCTTCAGGAAGGCGAAGACCGTGGAGACCGCATCCCCCAGTCCGTTGAAGAATATGATATCATCTCCGGTGATCTGACAGCCGCCTCTGTCGTTGACATGCTTTGCCAGGAAGTCACGGGTTTCGTAGTCCCCTTCGGTAGCGGTGTAGCCGTAGGATTTGCTGTCGGCTGTGAGGGATGTGATAATATCCCTGATCCAGGGGGCAACCTCTTCGCCCTTCTGTATGGGATCTCCGATATTCTCGTAGATCACATCCAGCCCCATCTCTTCGAGTTTCCGGGCGGTGCCGACAATCTCCCTGATTTCGTAGTGGAGCTGATCGGCTCCCTCCCAAACGATGTTTCTTCTCATCTTTTCCTCTCCATTTTGCGGGTCTTTAGGGCTGCTGCTGTCAGGGTAAAAAAAAGCCGCAGTCCCTTTTCAGGAACCGCGGCGGTAATTTCAATTCATGAACCCGTCAGCCTGCGATTCCCTCAGAAGGGGCCGCCGCTGCCGCTGCGCTGAGATTACATACTGTAAACAGTTCAGAGATTTTGTTCATTGGAGTCATATTAGGACTAAGAGGCTGTTTCGTCAAGTACGATTTTCGTATAGTTCTTTCAATTGAAAAATCTGAAAATTGACTGTGCATGCAGAATGCAGTAAAATTGCATTAAGAGGTATATATGGCTATTTTACAGGTTAGAGATGTACCCGAAGAACTCTATAAGAACCTTTCTGATCAGGCCAGGGAAGAAAACCGGTCCATTTCCCAGGAGACTATCTTCCTGCTGAAAAACGCACTTAAAACAAAATCTGAAAGACTGAACCACAGAAAAAAAGTGCTTGATGAGATTGAAAGACTTGATATATCCGCCTCAGATAACACTCTCTCTGATCCGGCAGACCTGATTAGAGAAGACCGTGACAGATGAATGTCGTCCTGGATACCAGTGCAGCTGTCGAATTGATCCTTGGAAGAACAGATGCTGCTTTCATAAAAGAGATTCTCACCGGCTGCAGTAAGGTTATAAGCAGTGACCTCTATATAGCTGAGACAACCAATGTGTTCTGGAAATATGTTAAAGCAGGCCAATTAATCAAAGAGGATGCAGTTACAGCCATAGAATTGTCCCATCAACTGGTTGATGAATACTACGATATGAAATCATTCAGCATTGAATGCCTGTCAGAGGCTCTTAGGCTAAACCATTCAACCTACGATATGCTTTACCTGACCCTTGCAAAAAGAACCGGAGCAGGTCTTTTAACTTTAGACAAGAGACTGAACAACCTGGCCCAAGGAGAGGGGATCAGTACCCCGCTTTTAAGGTAGGATATATTATTCATTTCCCTTTCAATTTCCCATTTCTCTGTGTAGACTCATGATTCAAGAGAGGTAGATATGAAGAAACTGGTATCATGGAATGTGAACGGAATCAGAGCCGCCGAGGGAAAGGGCCTATTTGACTGGATGCAGAGCTTCAGTCCCGATATCCTCTGTCTGCAGGAGACCAAGGCACAGGAAGAGCAGCTGGCGGAGCACTTTCTAGACCAGAACGGCTACCATGCCTACTTTATATCAGCAGAAAAGAAGGGCTACAGCGGTGTGGCTCTCTACTCAAAGACTGAGCCCTTGTCGGTCACCCCTCTGGGAATCCCTGAGTACGACGGAGAGGGCCGTGTTATGAAGGCGGAGTTTGAGGATTTTACCCTCTTTAACTGCTACTTTCCCAACTCACAGTCCGAAGGGAAGAGACTGGACTACAAACTGGGATTCAACAACTCCCTGAAGGCCGAGGCGGACAAGCTTGTGGCAGAGGGGAAAAATATACTGATCTGCGGCGATTTCAACGTGGCCCACAAACCCATAGACCTGGCCCGCCCCAAGAGCAATGAGAAAAACCCGGGCTACCTCCCCGAGGAGAGAGCCTGGATGGACGAGTTTACCGAAAACGGCTGGACTGACAGCTTCCGGGTCTTCCACAAGGAGCCGGACCAGTACAGCTGGTGGTCCTACAGGATGAACGCCCGGGCCAAGAATATCGGATGGCGCCTGGACTACTGGTGTGTTAACGACTCCTTTATTGAGAAGGTTCAGGACTCCCTGATCCATCAGGATGTAATGGGAAGCGACCACTGTCCTGTGGAGCTGATTCTTAAATAAGACGAACCGGCTCAGGTCACTGACCCACCGGGTTCTGGACCTGCAGGGCTCCGCCTACCCTGCTTTCAGCGGGAAATACTAAAATATCCTCTTAAGACGCCGACAATCCTAACAGGAGTATGCGAAATAAATGAGATTAAAATATAATGCGCCCGTTTCACTGACCTTTGGTCTGGTCTGTACCTTTATTCTTCTCTGCGACCAGTATCTGGTTCCCGGCATGATACAGGGCGTCTTTACCGCCGAAGGGGCACTGACCTTTCAGCTCGATGACTTTCCCGCCTATATCAGACTGCTGACCCACAGTTTCGGTCATGCAAACTGGGAACACCTGGTGCAGAACCTGACCTACATCCTTCTTCTGGGACCTGTTCTGGAGGAGAAGTACGGCTCGGGGCGCGTGGCCTTTATGATGCTGATTACCACCGTGATCAACGGACTGCTCAACGCCCTCTTCTTCCCCACTG
Organism: Spirochaeta sp. UBA5339; assembly: GCA_002408085.1. Lineage (GTDB taxonomy): Bacteria > Spirochaetota > Spirochaetia > DSM-2461 > DSM-2461 > Oceanispirochaeta. The sequence goes on along the minus strand of DHQL01000024.1, from coordinate 203,991 downwards.
AACTTCTGGGTGCCAGCGGAATTGCCTTTATGATGATTCTTCTGACCTCCTTTGCCGGCTCCAAACAGAAGGAGCTTCCCGTCTCCTTCCTGGCCATTCTGGGCCTCTATCTGGTTAAGGAGTTTATGAATATCTTCAACAATGACGATGTCTCCCAGATGTCTCATATTGTGGGCGGAGTCAGCGGTGCCATCTACGGCCTCTTTCTGAATTTCTTCGGTTCCTCGGGCACAGGGAAAACAGCTCCCCCACCCTCCGCCGGTGGTCCAACACCGAAAGAGACAATTATTCAGTAGCCGGAAAAGATCTTTCTACTGTTTCAATCAAAACGTAAATGAACAACACTCACAAAAGGCCTGTATTACTTTAATGCAAGGTGGTATGATGCTGATACCGGCAGATTCATCACTGAAGACCCCATTCGGGATGGGCAGAATTGGTATGGATATGTAAGTAATAATCCGTTGAAATTTACTGATCCTACTGGTCTTTATACTCATGAGAAGTCAATGAACTCGGGGGATGATTACAAACACTCTCAAGACGAATCAGTAGGAAGTGATAGCAAAGATAATCCAGGGAAATCAAGGAATGATGGATCAGATAAACCTAAAGACGTTAACCCTGATCCTGAGAAAGTTGATTCGAATGATAAAGGGAAACAGGAACCATTAATTCCTGGTCAAGAAGTGCCAAAGGATGTTAAAGGGCTTCTAGTTGCAATGGGTATTCCTGAAGATCTTGATCCAAGAGTTATGTTGCATCCTATACGAGGAGGAGGAACAACTACTGATGGGTTTGGACCAAGAATCAATCCTGTTTCAGGAAATGTTTCTGATCATAAAGGTTTAGATTTAGCAGCACAAGAAGGAACAAATGTTCTAGCAGTTCTTGGTGGTACTGTTGAAAGTGCAGTTGAAAATGACCGTATATATGGTAATTATGTATTACTTAAACATGAGAATGCCTTAACAACTTTTTATGCACATTTATATAAAAAACCAAATGTTAATAAAGGAGACGAAGTTCCCAGAGGTACTATTTTAGGCGGTGTCGGAAAAACTGGCCAATCAACAGGGAATCATTTACATTTTGAGATGCGTAAAAACGGAAATGCAATGAACCCAGATGATTCAGGTCTTTGGACTGGACGATTTATTGTTGACTAAGGAGTGTATTATTATGCATAAGAAGGCTCTATTTTTTTTCTATCTTTTTATTGTAATTACTGTAGCAAATAGCAATGAACTTTCATTGATCTATCCAGATGATTTTGTTATTTATGACAATGATAAAAACTTTAATTTAATTCTTGGTGGCATTCATGATTTCCTAGAGAGAGCATATGGTTCACCATTAAATTCTGAAATACTATATGAAAATGAAAAACCTTTTTATCAGTTTGTTAATGAAGAGTATAGGGGTTTCACAATAGTCTTTTCAACAGACATAAGAAGAATTGATCAAATTGATATAATTTCAGAGAATATGGTCACTAGTCGTGGGATAGCTATCGGGAGCACTGTAGGCAATGTATTACAAGAGTATGGTAGTCCTATTACAGGATACAATAGTTTATTTCCTGATAAAAACCTTATGGTCTACAGTAATTATTATCCAGAAATCAATTTTCAAGGAGAAATGACATACTTGGTTTTTGAAATCATTCAAAATAAAGTCAGTGGAATCTCAATATATATTGCATCAACTGTTTGATTCATAACACCATGTTCTGCTGATTCCGAAGGAATACAGCAGCAACAAGCTTGTTATGACTCCACATAATTCATTCCCCTGGTTCTGGATTCCCTGGAACCGGAAGGAATGAGATTCCTTGATCGTAACAATGTGGCTGTAACTGTCAGGCCGTTGGCCTGCAGCTAAGCCATGTGTTACGAAGCCTCCGGCAGCATCACCCCAGGGAGTGCAGGCTCTTTACTGAGCTCTCAGATTCATACCTGAACAGTCTGGATTCTCTTATCAAAGACAGTCGGAATCAGAAACAGAAAAACTTGCTTGCCCGGCAGAATCGTAAATGATAGATTTACTGCAGTTTAAGAGAAGGGAATTTCCTTGTGTCAGACCGCCCTGCAGTTATGGGCAGAATAAGGACTTAGGGGAAGAGGGTTGTTATTACTTTAATGCCAGGTGGTATGATGCTGATACTGGCAGGTTTATTACTGAAGATCCCATTCGGGATGGGCAGAACTGGTATATTTATGTGTCGAATAATCCCCTTAAGTTTATTGACCCCACGGGATTGTGGACAGTTAAATTTGGTGGAGCATTTACACCACTTGGAGCTACTTTAGGACCTGCAGCAATGGTAGAGTTTGGTAAGAATGATGGTATAAAGAACTTCAAATGGAATATTGGAATAGGAAAGGGTTTTATTGGCTCTTTTGATCCTACTTCAAAAAAAGTAGATTATGGAGCCGGTCTAAGCCTAAAAGTTGAGGCTGTAACAGAAGCAGCTAGTGGGAGCTTTACGTCTACTCTTAATTCTACTCTATCTCTAGAAAGTAATTCTGATGGTATAAGTTATGATGCAACTACAGAAGTTTCAGGAAGTGATGCAATATCTGGTTTTAATGGATCGATAACTCTTAATAATGGTGAATTTGATCCTGATTCAACTCCTTCTTCTGAAATTTGTTTCGGGGCACTAATAATGCCATTTTCTATTTCAATGGATGGTCGTGATGAAGTTAAGCAGTAAAAGTAGTTTTAGTTCTATAAAGTATTTTTATTTTATAGTTTTGATGTCATCAATAAGCATAATTGTGTTTTTCTTACATAGTCATTTTATAGGTGTTGATATGGAATTTATAAATCTAGAAGCAAATATAATTATTGATCTTGTAAAAGAATTAGGCTCAGATTATTTACCAGAAAATTTTATGAGTATTGAATTTGAAAAGAGTCGATTTTACAGGAAAGGGAGATTGAATAAAAACTTACCTAGTGGGGTCACGGAAGGACAATATCGCTATCAAATAATTATTGAAGAAAATAAAATTTACAAGATCTTAGTTACATGGAGCTACATTGATAATAATTACATTATTGATGAGATTCGATTAATTGAATAACACCGCAGATAACTTGCAGCGCCAGCTGACAAGTTCATCTGTCTTGATATGACTCCCGATTTATCGAAGCATTGTGCCTTCCAGACGATTCGACTGCCTGTTTGGGGACCGGCTCAGGGATCGCAGGGGCACGAAGGGGTCTCAAGCGGAGCTGAGACGGACACCCCCCTAAGAGCCCGGCCCCGCTGCCAGGCGGGGAGAGCCCCGAAGTCTCCAAAAACCGGGGCACAGCAGTTCAGGATTCAGGATTTCCGGAACAGCGAGGAGTAGAGATCCTGTCGATTCCCAGAATAACAAGCCATCCAAGTGTATAGGCCAGCAGATCCATAAAGTCGAAGGTAGCTCCAAAGACAATCCTCACGATTGCAACGTCTTCCAGCCCCAGCCATGAAATGACCCTGAAGTACTGGGCAAACTCAATAAGATATGAGAATACAAGAACACCGAAAGCAAGGCGACCGCAGGATATATTCAGAAAAGCTTTCAGGGTGTAATAGAGCCATATCACAACCAGCACATCTCCCAGAAAAGGCCTGATAAACCGATCCCTCACAAACAGTGCGATATAAACCAGCAGTCCCAGAAGCAGTATGCTGATTATGAAGTCCTTTAAGCTGAACCTGATCATTGATGAACCTTCCTGATGTATGTCTGTCCTCAGAATTACAGCATAATCCCCCTGTACGAGAACCCTCCCTTAAAAATATTCACCCCTTTACTTGACAGAAACTGAACACTCCTTTATTGTTTCTACAGATAAGAACGTTTCTACACAAAGAAACACACAGAAAAGGATATGTAATGAAGAGTATGAACTATTACAGAATAAAGGTTCCCGGGGACAAGTTCACTCCCTGTGCTCTGGCCATCAAACTGGATGCCCGGTGCCTTCTGGAATCCTCCTCTCTTTCAGGGGGGCACTCCCGCTACTCCATGCTTCTTGTGGATGAAGCGTTCAGAATCATTCAGGAGAAGGATGTTGTCTACCGGGTCTCCGCAAAGGGACGTGACCGGATCAGCCACAGCGGCGAGGACATCCTCCATGTGCTCCAGAAGCTGGCCTCCTACCACAGTGAGGTTGAGGAGGAGTTTCCCGTTCCCGCCGGAGGAATCGGTTTCCTCTCCTTCGAGTTTGCCCAGTACTGCGACGATATCCCCTTTGTGGACAGGGATGACTCCCTGGACCTGCCTTTGGGAGAGTTTATCTTCGGCCATGTAATTCTGGTATTTGATCACTATACAGATGAGATCACCCTGATCGGTCTGAACTACCCCGACTTTGAGGTGGACCTTAAAGCGGCGGTAGAGGCGGTAAAGGCAAAGATCTTCGACTATAACTTCAACTATCTGGCGGAGCAGAACCAGAACGCGAAGGGCACCCTCCTCCCGGACCCTGAAAGCGAAAAGGAGTATATGGAGATGGTTGCCACCCTCAGGGACGAGATAATCAAGGGGAATCTGCTGCAGGCTGTTCCCTCCAGACGGCTCACGGTGCATACACAGCAGAGCGCCATGGATGCCTACCGCAATCTCCGTTCAAGCAACCCCTCCCCCTACCAGTTCTACCTTGATTTCGGAGGCTACCAGCTTCTGGGCGCCTCTCCCGAGGTCCATGTAAAGGTCGGACACGGCGAGGCGATTATCCGCCCCATTGCCGGAACAAGACGCAGAGGAAAGAACGAGAAGGAAGACCGTGCCCTTGAGAAGGAGCTTTTAGGGGATGAGAAGGAGAGAGCCGAGCATCTGATGCTGGTGGACCTGGCCCGGAACGATCTTGGACGGGTCTGCAATGCCGGAACCATTGAGGTCACAGAGATGATGATTATCGAGCGTTACTCCAAGGTGATGCATATTGTGTCGGAAGTCACCGGAAAGCTCAGGGAGGGAGTCAGCGCCGGCGAGGTGATCCGGGCGACCTTTCCAGCGGGAACCGTTTCAGGAGCTCCCAAGATCCAGGCCATCAAGACCATTTCAAAGCTGGAAAAGATCAACCGCGGCTTCTACGCAGGCCTTGTGGGCTACTTTGGAGCAGACGGAAGCCTGGACAGCTGCATCACCATACGTTCAGCCCTGAAGAAGGACGAGTTCCTCTACCTCCAGGCGGGAGGGGGCATAGTCTACGATTCAGAGCCCGAACGGGAGCTTGAAGAAACCAAGGAAAAAATGAGGGCCATGGCCCTGGCTGCAGGAGTGGAAGTATGATTGCCCTTATAGATAACTATGATTCCTTTACATTCAACGTCTATCAGTATCTCAAGGAGATTACCGATGAAGAGGTTGAGGTCTACCGGAACGACAGGATAAGCCTGTCGGACCTGGCCAATATGAAACCGGCGAAGATCATTCTGTCACCGGGACCGGGACGCCCCGAGGATGCGGGAATATCCCTGGAGGTGGTAAAGCACTTTGCCGGTAAGGTTCCCATTCTGGGGATCTGCCTGGGACACCAGACCATTGTTCAGGCCCTTGGGGGAAATATCGTTTCCGCAAAGAGGATTGTTCACGGCAAGGTGGAATCCATGAGCCATGACGGCCGGGGAATTTTCCGCAATATGCCCGCCCCTGCCAGGTTTACCCGTTACCACTCACTGGCCGCCGAGGAAGCAACTCTTCCCGAGGGCCTTGAGATCTCCGCCCGGTCGGAGGACGGCGAAATTATGGGAATCCGTCATAAGACCCATGTAATCGAGGGTGTCCAGTTCCACCCCGAGTCCATCGGAAGCGAGGACGGACGGATACTGCTGAAGAACTTTCTGAAGTACAAGAGAGAGCCCCTTAACAAGCAGGGCCTCCTGAAGAAACTGCTGGAAGGCAAGGATCTGGAAGAGAAGGAAGCCGAGGACTTTATGGACGAGCTGACCGAGGGAAGCCTCTCTGAAGCCTTTATAGCCGCCATTTTGACGGCCCTCAATGCCAAGGGAATCAAGGCCCACGAGGTTGCCGGGTGCGCCAGGGTTCTCCGCCGGAAAAAGGTACCCGTCAGCGTGCCGGGCAAGACCATAGACACCTGCGGAACCGGCGGCGACGGCCGTGGAACCTTCAATATCTCCTCCTTCTCCGCCCTGATTGCCGCATCCATGGGAATCAAGGTGACAAAGCACGGAAACCGGGCAGTCAGCTCCAAGAGCGGCAGCACCGACTTCTACACCAGTCTGGGAATTCCCGTAAACTCCGGCCCCGACGAGGCGGCACGGATGGTTGCTGAAACGGGATTCTGCTACCTTGCGGCTCCCCTCTTTCACAGCGCCATGCGCCATGCGGCGCCGGTGAGACGGGAAATGGGCATAAAGACCATAATGAACCTGCTGGGACCCCTCTCCAACCCCGCCGACGCAGAGTGTCAGCTGATCGGTGTCTATGATGAGGAACTCTGCCCCGTTATGGCCCGGGCTGCGCGGCTTCTGGGCATAAGACGGGTGATGACAGTGCACTCCCGGGACGGTCTGGACGAGATCTCCCCTGCGGCGCCCACAAGGATCTTCCATATCGATCAGGACGGCATTGAGACGGACACTGTCTTTGATCCCGCCTCTGTGGGAATCAAGGGGTTTACCACGGACGATCTGAACGGCGGCAGCGGTGAAGAGAATGCCAAAATGGCCGCGGCCATCCTGAAGGAGAAGGGAAACAAGGCCTGCATAGAGGCCTGCTGCCTCAACGCCGGTGCGGCGGCCTATGTTTACGGCTCTGCCGGCTCCATCGAAGAGGGATACAGAATGGCCAAAGAGAGCCTTGAGGGCGGAAAGGTTCTGGACCTTGTTAAAAAACTGCGCCGTATCAACCAGAAAGCAGCCGGAGCAGGTGCCTGAAATGGATATCCGACGTGAAATTGCCGACAAGAGGCAGAAGAGGATCGATCTCCTTGGGCCCGGCGAGGGCTTCGATATACCTGCTGAAAGAAAAGTCCCCCTGAAACCCTTCGAAGCAGAGAGAATGCTGATCTGCGAGGTAAAGCGCCGGAGCCCCTCCAAGGGAGACATCCGGGAGATCCCCAGCGCAGCAGACCAGGCGGCCCTCTACAAGAGCCGTGGAGCGGCGCGGATAAGCGTTCTGACAGAGCCCGACTACTTTTCCGGCTCCCTGCAGGACCTGATGGATGTGAAAACAGCCCACCCCGAGCTTTCGGTGCTGCGCAAGGACTTTCTCCTCTCTGTGGAGGACATTGATATATCCTACCGTGCCGGTGCTGATGCCTGCCTGCTGATAGCATCCCTTCTGGAACAGCCCCTCCTTGAAGCCATGCACAGACGCTGCGAGGAGCTTGGAATGTCCGCCCTGGTGGAACTCCACTCTGCAGAGGATGTGGACAAGGCCTTAAATCTTAAGCCCTCCCTGACCGGAATCAACTGCCGGAATCTGAGGAACTTCAAAATCTATCCCCTGCAGCCCCTGAAGATCAGAGGACTGATCACATGGGAGTGCAAAGTTGTCTATGAGTCGGGAATCCTGAAGAGTGATGACGGCGCCTTTGCCCTGGATGCGGGTTTTGCCGGCCTCCTTGTTGGAGAAGGTGTTGTCCGCAACCCCGAACTGATCGGAGAGCTCACCGGTCTTATGAAAGAGTACAGCGAACCTGAAATCCGCCGGGAGATCAGCCCCTGGGCAAGGCTCTGCGAGCGCTGGGATGAGGGAAGGCCCCTTGTAAAGATCTGCGGCCTGACCAACAAAGAGGACTTTGACCAGGCGGTTCATCTTGGAGCGGACCTCTGCGGTTTTATCCTGGCCCCATCCCCCCGTCAGACGGCCCCGGAGTTTATCAGAACCCTGCCCCATACATCGGCCCTTAAGGTGGGAGTTGTTGTGCTGGGTGAGGATGAGCCCCTCCCCGGTGATATTGCCTCCCTTCTGGCCGAAGGTCATCTGGATCTGATACAGTTTCACGGCAGAGAATCGGACTATACTGTAGGTAAGTATCCCGGCTACAAGGCCCTGAGAATCCGCTCTTTGGAGGATCTGGACGCCATGGACAGCTACTATCCCCGGCCCTGCCTGATCGATGCCTTTGCCGAAGGACAGGCCGGAGGCACAGGAAAGAGGATCAGCCCCGAACTGGTGAACAGGGCTGCCGAGAAGGGAGAACTCTGGCTCGCGGGGGGCCTGAACCCCGACAATATAGGGAGCGTACTGAGAGAGTTCAAGCCCCAGCTGGTGGACCTGTCCAGCGGGCTGGAAGCCTCCCCCGGGAAGAAAGATCCCGCAAAAATGGAAGCGTTTTTCAAGGAGATTGAGTCCTATGTCAGTGTATAACGACTACTTCGGCCCCTTCGGCGGCCGCTATGTGCCCGAGATTCTCCAGCCCCCCCTTAAGGAGCTGGAACTGGCCTTTCAGGAGGCTCTGGGTGATCCGGAGTTTATCGGTGAGTTTGAAGAGTTCTGCAGGGACTTTATAGGCCGCCCCACCCCTCTTCTGCCAGCAAAGAATGCTTCAAGGGAGATCGGCGGGGCACAGATCTATATCAAACTGGAGGGTCTTGCCAACACCGGAGCCCACAAGATCAACAACGCCGCGGGCCAGGCCCTGCTGGCGAAGAGGATGGGCAAGAAACGGATTATCGCCGAAACCGGCGCCGGTCAGCACGGTGTGGCCACCGCAGCGGCCTGCGCCCGTCTGAACCTTCCCTGTGTGATCTATATGGGAGAGGAGGATATCCGCCGTCAGCACCCCAATGTCTACTGGATGGAGATGTACGGCGCCGAGGTGCGCTCTGTAACCTCGGGCTCCAGGACCCTGAAGGATGCGGTAAATGAAGCCTTTCGGGACTGGACTGCCAACAGCGCCGACACCCACTACCTTCTGGGCTCCGCACTGGGTCCCTCCCCCTATCCCGATATGGTCCGTGAGTTCCAGTCGGTTATCGGACGGGAGATAAAGGACCAGGCGGACTTTCAGATAGATGCCATGGTAGCCTGCGTCGGCGGCGGTTCCAACGCCATCGGCTTTCTGGCCCCCTTCCTGGACCAGAAATCCATAAAGATGTACGGCGTGGAGGCCGGCGGCCGTGGCAAGGGCCCCGGAAACAACGCCGTCCGCATGGCAGATACCGGACGCCCCGGCATAATTCAGGGCTATAAGAGCCTCTTTCTCCACGACAGTGATGGACAGGTACTGGATACCCACTCCATCTCAGCAGGCCTGGACTACCCGGGCATAGGCCCACAGCTGGCGGCCCTTGGAAAGGAGGGACGCATCGAGTTTACCGAGGCCAGCGACAGAGAAGCCCTGGAGGCACTGAAGTTCTTTGCCCGCACCGAGGGAGTGATCTTCGCCATGGAGTCCGCCCACGCCGGAGCCGCTGCCATAAGAATTGCAAAGACCATGAGCCCTGATCAGAACCTGATTATCAATATGTCCGGACGGGGGGACAAGGATATCTTTATCTCTGCCGCAGCCCTGGATGGAGAGAACTGGAGAGATTTCCTGGAGAAGGAGAGCAGGAGGAAGTATGTCGACTGAAATAGTATCCCACTTTATCGCCGGTTACCCCGATATGGAGAGTTCCCTGGAGACCGCCAGGGGCCTTGCCGAGGGAGGAGCCTCCTATCTTGAGATGCAGATCCCCTTCTCGGATCCTTCGGCGGACGGTCCTGTTATAGAAAATGCCTGCCGCCTCTCCCTGGAGAGGGGCTGCACCGTGGACAAATCTCTGGAACTGATGGAGAAGATCCACGGGGAGCTGAATATCCCCGTCTTTCTGATGAGCTACGGCAATATCCTCTTCGCCCGGGGAATGAAATCCATGGTCCAGCAGGCTAAAGATGCGGGTGCTTCGGGGCTGATTATCCCCGACCTGGTCTACGGCCGGGACGAGGGCCTCTACGCCCTGGGAAAGGAGCTTGATGTTCCTGTCCTGCCCGTAATCACCCCGACCATTCCTGCTGAGCGTCTTGATGAGATAATCGGCCTTGAGCCCGAGTGGATCTATACGGCCCTCAGAAGCGGCATAACCGGAAGCCTGACCACCCTGGACGAGTCCAATCTGGGACTTCTGGACAGACTGAAACCCCTTAAGACAAAGGTTATGGCAGGCTTCGGCATTCAGAAGGCGGAACAGGTCAGAGTCCTGGCTCCCCACTGTGACGCCGTTGTGGTGGGTTCCGCTATTGTCAGGGCCGTTACAGAGGCCTATAATCAGGGAGACAGGGCCCGGAATGCCGCAAGGCTGATTATCGAGGATCTTCTTAAATAAGTAACACATTGGTTCAGCCTCTCTGTTAAATAGTAAACACAGAATCGGTATTATCCGCCGATAAGAGGCTGTAAAGACCACCAGTCATAACCCTTGGACATTTTCCAGGCCATTTGGACAGTTTGGTACAGCTCTTGCACTCTTGTAGAACAGGAGAAGGAAGATGTTTAAGGATTTTATCAGAAAGAACAGAACAGGCATCGGTCTCGCCGCTGCCGTGCTTATCGTATCGGCGGCCCTGTCGGTCTCTCTCTTTGCCTTTTCGGCAGAGGCAACCGAGAAGGAGCAGGAGAAGAATCTCCGGCTTGTGGAGACCAGTGAACTAAAGTATGCCCCCTATACCATAAGGGTTGAGGTTCAGGGATTTATCAAACCCGAGCGCACCCTGACCCTCTCATCCGCTGTGTCAGGACAGGTAACAGAGACCTACAGGGACCTGAAGAGCGGCATCGAGGCGGCCGAGGGAACCCTGCTGGTTCGGCTTGACGACGAAACCGTGGCCAACAGCCTTGCCCTGGCCAGAAGCGGGCTGATCAGCTCCACCGCCAGGCTTCTTGCGGTATTCAAATCCGAGGACAGCGGACTCTATGAGAGCTGGCAGAGCTATCTGAAACAACTGAATACCACAGGAGGAAGAGTCCCCGTACTCCCGGGCATCTCATCGGAGAGGGAAAAACTCCTTGTCAGCACCTACGGCGTCCTTGAAGCCTACTACAGCGTCAGGGAGCTGGAAGAGAGCCTGAACCACTACCGAATCACCGCACCCTTTACGGGATATATCTCCGGTGACGGCGTTCCAAGGTACAGCTATGTTTCTCCGGGGCAGGATCTTCTGACCCTGACAGACAGTCGGAATCTGGAAATATCCCTGCCCCTGACCCGGGAGGAGATTATCCTGCTGGGGGACATTCAGCCCGAAGTGATTATCAGTCCCGCCGGAGCTGATAACGCCATGCAGGCCGATGCCGAATCTGGTGCAGATGCCGGACGCGATGCCGATACTGGTGCCGATGCCGGCCGTGGAGCCGCTGCCGGAGCTGCGACCGTTCTGACCGGCAGGGTCGAGCGGATAGACCGGGTTATGGACCGGAGCAGCCAGACCATTGATATCCATATCAGCTTCGAAAACCCCGATCTCAATCCCCTCTTTTTCCCCGGCAACTACGGCTCCGTCAGGATCTCAGGCAGAACTCTGGAAAGAACCCTCACCCTCCCCCGAAGCCTTCTGAACCCGGACTCCACCATCAATATCTACGAGTCAGGAAGACTGAAAAAGTATCCCGTAGAGGTTCTTGTCTCCCGGAAGGACAGTGTTATCCTGGCCCCGACCCTCCCCGAGGGAGTTCAAATCATCACCACCAGAATCCAGAAACCCTTTGAGGGAATGGAGCTGAAGCTGGCTGGAGGTGCGCTGTGAAAAAGATGATCCGCTACTTCGTAGACAACTCCCTTCTCACAAACTGGCTTATGATCCTGATCTTTGCCGCCGGAACCTTCGGACTGCTGAATCTTCAAAGAAGAATCTGGCCCAAGATCGAGTTTGACTATATCAGCATAAACCTCAGCTGGCAGGGCGCCTCTGCCTTCGAGGTGGAGGAGAGAATGGTCCTTCCCCTTGAGGAGAAGCTGAGAGGTGTTGAGGGTGTTCTGCAGCTCAACTCAAGCGCCTGGGACGGCGGTGCCTGGTTCGGCCTTGAAACCTCCCCCCGGCAGCCTATGGATAAGATCCTGGAGAGGGTAAAACAGGCAGTAGAGACAACAGATCTGCCCCGAGATGCGGACAAACCTGTGATCTATCAGGAGACCGAGTGGAACCGGGTTATGCTCCTCTTCCTTTACGGGCCGGAAGACCTGAGCCTCCTGGAATCGGTGGCCGAGGAGTTCAGAGAGGACCTGATCAGTACCGGAGAAGTAACCCAGATCAATACATGGGGACTCCCCTCCGAGGAGATTGTCCTGGAGCCCTCCCCCTCCACCCTGGAGCGGTACGGTCTCAGTCTCGATGACCTCAACCTGGCAGTGTCCGCATCCAGCCTCAACATATCAGCAGGTTCGGTGGTCACTCCCGACGAGGAGATACAGATCCGAAGCTATGAAAAAAAGACCACCGCCGAAGAGATCGGCGAGATCGCCGTCAAGGTTCTGGACAACGGAAGAATCCTGAGGGTGAAGGATCTCTGCACCGTCCGGCGCATCCGCAGTGAGAACGCCGTATATACCCGGGCAAACGGACAGGATGCCATCGGCTATCAGATTATGTACAGTACAAACGAAGACGTGGTGGCCATCAGCAAGGTGGTGGATGAAGAGCTGGAGGAGTACAGGGAGAAGTACAGAGACCAGGTGACCTTCCAGACCTATATCCGGGATGTGGATGAGATCAACGACCGTCTGGGAACCCTGATCAAGAGCGGCCTGGGAGGCCTTCTTCTTGTAATGGTCATCCTCGGCCTCTTTCTGAATACCAGGATCTCCTTCTGGGTAGCCCTGGGAATCCCCATCTCCTTTATGGGACTTCTCTTTATCGAGTGGATTCTGGGAATTACCATCAACGAGATGTCCCTCTTCGGGATGATCATTATAATCGGAATTCTTGTGGACGACGGTATCGTCATCGGCGAAAACATCTACGACCACTGGCACCGTCTGGGAAAGCCCGCCCCCAGGGCGGCGGTGGACGGCACCATGGAGGTTCTGGCACCGGTACTTGTCTCCCTGGCCACAACCATAGCCGCATTCAGCCCCTACTTCTTTATCTACGGAGAGATGGGAAAATACACCAGCCAGATCGGGGTTGTGGTGGTGATCAGCCTGCTCTTCTCCCTTGTGGAAGCTCTGATCCTGCTCCCCGCCCACCTGGCCCACTCCAGGGCCATGAGCAGCGAGGCCAGAAAGCCCAACCCTCTCAGGATCAGGCTCCAGAGATCCCAGGACTTTCTGATCAATCGTCTCTACGCCCCCTTTCTGGACTTTGCCCTGACCCATAAGGCGGCGGTGCTCTCTGTGCTGGCGGGGAGCCTGATGATCACCGCGGGAGCCATCGGGGGAAACCATATGAAGGCAGCCTTTTTCCCTGAGATTGAGGCACCCTATGTGTACGCCGAGCTGACTTTTCCCGCAGGAACAACAGCAGCAGTGGTGGACGAGACCAGAGAGTACTTTGAAGAGTTCGCCATGGACTTCGGAAAGACCTGGGCCGGCGAGGGGTACGATAACGCCATAGTGGACTACCTCTCCTGGGGAAACAGCACCAGCCTGGTTATCTACCTTCTCCTTCAGGAGAATGATGTCAGAGACTTCAGGATCAATGAGTTCTCCCTGGCCCTTGCAAGGGAACTTCCGGAGCTTCCGGTTCTTGAATCGGCCTTTGTGGGCAATGACACAATGTTCGGCGGAGACCCCATCGATATTCGTTTTCTCGGCAGGGACGGCGACAGCCTGAGGCAGGCGGCGGAACTCTTCAAGGAGAAACTGGGCACCATCGACGGAGTCAAGGATATCAGGGACAACAGCCCTCTGGGAGAGAAGGAGCTTCTGATTGAGCTCAACAGCCGTGGAAAGGCCCTGGGACTGACCACAGCCGATGTAAGCCGTCAGGTAAGGGCCGGATTCTACGGCAGTGAAATAATGGTCCTTCAGGAGGGAAGAAAAGAGGTTCCCCTGATGATCCGCTATCCGGCGAACGAGAGGAACTCCCTTGATATAATAGAGAACTTCCGCCTCAGGACTCCCTCGGGAGATCTTGTTCCCTTCAAGTCTGTGAGCACTTTTACAATTCAGCGGAGCCAGGGAGAGATCAAGCGGGAGAACGGCTACCGCTCCCTCACAGTAATGGCCGGTATCGACTCTGAAGCCGCGGACCTGAATGTGGTTATGAAGGTAATTAACGATGTTATTCTGCCTGAGGTTCTGGCCCGGGTCGAGGGAGTCTCCCTCTCCAGAGGCGGGCAGGCGCAGATGGTGAACAAAATGATAAAATCCATGGTATTCAGCATGGCCATGGCCCTTCTGGTGATGTTCACCCTCCTCCTCTTTCAGATGAAGTCATGGGGACAGGCTCTGCTGGTCCTCTGCCTGATTCCCCTGGGCTTCCAGGGAGCCCTCTACGGCCATATGATAATGGGAAAGGAGGTGTCCTTTATTTCATTTCTGGGAGTCGTTGCCCTGGCGGGAATTATAGTCAATGACTCGGTAGTCTTTATAGACTGCTTCAACAACAAGGTCCGTTCGGGACTTACCGCCGATTTGGCGGTAAGAGAGGCGGCCCTTCAGCGCTTCAGGCCCATCGTGATGACCACTCTGACCACCTCAATTGGCCTGACACCCCTGATCTTTCAGAAGAGCACCGGCGGCCAGATGCTGGTCCCCATCGGAATTTCCATCGCCTGGGGACTTCTCTTCGGCACCTTTCTGACCCTCGCCGTACTGCCGGTTGTTCTTCTGATGATCGGAAGAAGGAGGGAGAGACGGGAAATGCCTACTCCAGAACCCGGTTCAGAGCGTTCCGGTTGTACTCCAGAACATCAAGAAGGGACTCTGTCCCCTCAAGGCCGGGAAAGTTCAGCCAGCTGACAACCTTCGGCTGGTCATCCATCTCAAGAAAAGCCGAGGCCACGGGGTTGTGGTAGTTGTCTATGATCAGAAGAGGTTTTGTCTGAAGAACCTCCCTGATCACACCCAGTGCCGGGGGGGCTGGTCCGAATACGGGATAGTCATGGAATCCCAGGCTTCCCGCCAGGGCCTGCTGATGAAAGTGTACCGCCGATGATGCAAGCTCCGCCTCGTGCCAGGTCAGGTCCTTTCTCCAGAACTCGAAAAAGGTATCGATTGTCTCAAGGTTCTTTTCGGCTTTGGCCTCTGTCCCCAGAGCTTCGGCAATCTTCATCACCTGGGCTCTGATATTCTGCTGACCGTTGCCGGTATTTATCTGAACCATCTGAACTGAGCTGCTGCTTCCCATGGACTCCTTGATCCGTCCCATCATCGCCTCATAGCCCGCAAAGACAAGATAGTCCGCCTGTGCCACCATCTGAAGCTCCTTCAGGGAGATCTCGTACTCCGGGGGGTGCTTCATATCCATGGGAGCCAGTATCTGAACCTCATCGGCCCCGGCAAGTTCGGCAAAGGCGGCGGTCCAGCCGGTTGTGGCCACGACACTCTGGGCAGAAAGAGCCGTGGGAACCAGGCTGATACTAAGAGCCAGAATCAGAATTTTAACTCTGTTTTTCATATAACATCCTCACTAAATAGGTAATTCCAAAGGCAGTGCCGGCAACCAGAATCACTCCCGAACTGACCGGCATATCGAGCCAGAGAGCCAGAAAGAAGCCCCCCAGACTGTAGAGAAAACCCGAAACCATGGCCGTCAGGAACATGGACTTCAGGGAGCGGGAGAAGGAGACCGCCGTCATCGCCGGCAGAAGAACCAGAGCATCCAGCAGCAGGGCCCCCACAAGGCGCATGGCAAAGGCAATGGCCGTTCCCGTAATTATCATAATCAGATAAAAGATGACCGGCTCATTGACCCCGGCGGTATAGGCCGCCTCACGGTTGATCAGCACGGCTGTTATCTGTCTGTATCTGAGAGAGATAAAGAGCAGAATAATCAGACAGAAGGCCAAAAGGAGATAGAACTCACGGCGGTTCAGGGCAAAGATACTGCCCCATAAAAGGTTCATCGTATCCTGCACGGGAACCCTGTTCTTGTAGATCAACAGCATGGCCACTCCCACGGAGATAACCATAAAAAAGGTTGTCAGCCCTCCCGAGGAGATCTCGGACCGCCGGCTTATGGCGGCTATCAGAAGCACCAGAACCAGGTTGATTCCAAGGGCACAGAGGAGCGGATCAAGAGAGGCAGACAGGGCGATGGCTCCGGCCAGCATAACCCCGTGCATCAACATAAAGCGGAGGTTCAGCAGATTCAGACGCAGAATAAAGATCCCCGTCACAGGCAGGCAGAGTCCCGCCGCCAGAAGAGAGATAAATCCCCTCAGGACGGGAGGAAAGAGAAGAAGCTCCATCATCGCTCTTCCTCCTTCGGCATATTTCCCTTCAGCCTGTCCTCAGAGAGCCTGCCCTCCGAGAGACGCAGACGCCTCCAGTCCACATTGGAAAGTTCATCGTCCGTATGGGTGACTAGAAGAATGGTGATGGCATACTCCTTCCTGATTCTCTCCAGAAGGAGGGTGAAGGCCCGGCGGCCGTCCCTGTCCAGATAGGTCAGAGGCTCATCCAGAAGCAGCAGGGAGGCTCCCTGACATAGACAGCGGGCAAGGGCCACCCTCTGCCGCTCACCTCCCGAGAGGGAGAAGTAGTAGCGCTCCTTCAGTTCAAGGCAGCCCGTGTCCGCAAGGGCCTTCTCAACACGCTCCCGTCTTTCACGGGCAGTGATCTTCCGGGCGGCAAGGCCTGTGGCGGCCATCTCGTAGACCCGTACGGGAAAGGCGCGGCTCTCCTGCTCCTGGGACACATAGGCCAGAGAGTGACGCCGGCCCTTCCAGCTGACAGAGGCGATATCCGTCCCGTGCACGGTGATCCGGCCGGCCTCATAGTCAAGAAGTCCCGCAACAGTTCGGAGCATTGTAGTCTTGCCGCAGCCGTTCAGGCCGGAAAGGACTGCCGCCTCACCCGCCTTCAGTTCCAGGTCGATCCCCTGCAGAACCCGGCGGCCCTGTCTGCTGACCTTCAGGCCGCTGACGGTGAGTACGGAGTTCAAGCTATGCCCGTCCCGCCCGGCGGCTGAGTTCGCTATAGGCGTCTTCCGGGGACATCTCGTCGGTCAGAACCAGTTCGGTCTGACACTCCAGGCGGTCCACCAGCTCATCATAAGTGCATTGAATGGAGTGTTTTTCAAGATAGGAGAGGCCCCGGGAGCTGACGATGGTGCCGTGGCACTCAGAGATGCCCATTCTCTGAATCAGAACGGCGGCGCCCCGGCCGATAAGTTTATCCTTAAGACGCAGAGAGGCGGGATCAATGTCCCGATCTTTCAGAAAGTCTTCTAGCGCAAAAAGGGGGTGAAGCCAGTTTCCGTTATCTGTGAAAACCGTCTCCTCCCCCCTGTATACAGTAAGGTTCACGAGTTCCTCCGGAATAGGGATTGAAGTCAGATTATACTACCCTTTCCCGGAAGAAATGAAAATACCTGTGTTGTTTTAGAGTGTCATCAGGACGCCGGGTCCGATGGGGAGTCCCAGGAGCATCCAGAGACCCAGAAGAACAATCCAGCCGATGAGGAAGACGATTGAGAAGGGAACCATCAGAGAGATGATTGTACCCATTCCGGCCTTCTTGTCGTACTCACTGGCAAATGCAACGATTACCGCGAAGTAGGACATCAGGGGGCTGATGATATTTGTTGTGGAGTCACCGATTCTGTAAGCCAGCTGAGTCAGCTCGGGACTGTAACCCATACGCATCATCAGGGGAACAAAGATGGGTGCCATAATGGCCCATTTTGCAGAGGCGGAACCCATAAAGAGGTTGATAAACGCCGCAATGATGATAAAGCTCACGATCAGAGGGAATCCTGTGAATCCGATGGACTCGAGGAAGTTCGCTCCGTTGAAGGCGATGATTGTTCCCAGACCTGTGTAGTTGAACCAGGCGATAAATTGAGCAGCAGTAAAGGCGAGAACCAGGTATCCGCCCATGGAGGACATTGTATCGGAGAGAGCGTTAACAACTTCCTTGTCGCTCTTCATTGTTCCTGCGGCGAAAGCGTAAGCCAGACCGGGGAGGAAGAAGGAGAGAGCCAGAAGGGGAACGATTCCTCTGATAATCAGTGAGTTGTCACCAAGAGAACCTGTTACAGGATCACGCATAACAGAGTCTGCGGGAAGAGCAACGATCAGCAGAAGGGTGTACATGGCAACCATTGTTACAAGGGCCGCGATGAGTCCCTTCTTCTCATCCTTTGTCAAACCATCGGCTGTTTTCAGCTCACCTTCCCATTTACCGAGGCGGGGCTCAACGATCTTCTCTGTAACAAGAGATCCGAGGATTGTAATAAGGAATGTACTGGCAATCATAAAGAACCAGTTGGCTGTGGCTGTTACCACATAGCTGTCATCGATGATCTTTGCCGCTTCTGTTGTCAGACCACCGAGGAGGGGGTCAAGAGTACCCAGAAGGAGGTTGGCGCTGTATCCACCGGAAACACCGGCGAAGGCTGCAGCCATACCGGCCAGGGGGTGTCTGCCGAAGCTCATAAATACGATGGCTCCAAGGGGAACCAGAACGACATAACCCGCATCGGAAGCAACATTGGAAAGAACACCGAGGAAAACAACGATGGCCGTAACCAGAGCTCTGGGGGCGTTAAGAACGGTAACCTTCAGGAAGGAGGAGATCAGTCCGCCCTTCTCTGCGATTCCAACTCCCAGCATGGCGACCAGTACGGTTCCCAGGGGAGCAAAAGAGGTAAAGTTTGTTACCAGTGAAGTAAGGATGTAGGCAAAACCCTCTCCGTTAAGAAGGTTGTTAACAGCGACAGTTCTTCTGACTGTCTCGTTGGTACTGCGGTCGATGACATCCATTGTCACCTGCCAGCCGAAAATTGTTCCGATGGCGGAAAAAAGCAGTACGATACCTGAAAAGATCAGGAACAGTGTAGCCGGATGAGGCAGGGCGTTCCCTGTCTTCTCGATCCTGTTTAAAATTCTGTCCGACCAGGAGGGGCGGATTGCGTCTGTGTTTGCATTCATAAAAACTCTCTCGTTTGCAGGACACTTGTCCGGATTAAATTACACAGCAGTATATTTATGGTCCATGAGATCTGATTGAGCAGAATGTGAAGTTTGGATCGAGTATGGTGTGGAAAATATGTCGAATAACCGTCAAAACCACTATAATCAAAGGTTCATTCACACACCAGCCACAAATTAGGGGGTTTGGCTGTTTATTTATCCATATTTAATCCCCGGCAAGCATAAAAAATCAAAAAACTATTACTACCGTTGTCCATATCGGAATATTACATTTCCCATTTCACAACAATGATTCATAAACAACAGTTCCGGCGCAGCCGTATATACTGCCGGCAGCCCCGTGGAAAAGCCGGTTTTAACCGGGAATATTTTATATCAGAGTGAGGAGAAAAAGGATCAGCCGCCAGCAGCCTCGGAAACGCATCAAGTAAGAAACTGCCTGTCAGGCAAGGGTCTCTGCTTAAAGAGTATCTGAAGATCAAAGTAAGTATGCAGGATAAGGATGGGAAACTGAAAAACATCTGGAGACAAAAAAACCGCCGGCTGTACCGGCGGTTTTTCTCCCGGAGCCAGGCTCCGGAAAATTATCGGATGGATTATCTTGAGTAGAACTCAACAACCATCTGCTCGTTGGCAACAGATGAGATATCAGTCCGGTAGGGGCTTCTTTCTACACGACCGTTAAGGTTGTCTTCAGAAAGTGTAAGCCATACAGGTACGGGCTGGTTGCTCTTTGCAAGACATTCGCGAACGAGCTTCTTGCTCTTTTCGCTGTCTTTTACAGTTACTTCATCACCCTCTCTCAGTGTTCTTGAGGGGATGTTACAGCGGCGTCCGTTCACGTAAACGTGTCCGTGACTTACCAGCTGTCTGGCCTGTACTCTTGTATTAGCCATTCCCAGTCTGTAAACAACGTTGTCGAGTCTTCTTTCGAGAAGGATCATCATGTTGTCACCAGTCAGACCGGTCAGTTTCTTTGCCTTTACAAACAGGTTGAAGAACTGCTTTTCACTCAGTCCGTATGCAAATCTGATTTTCTGTTTTTCAGTAAGCTGTCTACCGTAATCGCTTTCTTTTTTGCGGACTCTTTTGCCTTTTTCAAGACCGGGTCCGTGCGGTTTTTTCTTAAGTAATTTATCATATTTACTGTTACCGTAAATATTGACACCTAAGCGGCGGACAATTTTACCTTTTGCTTTGGTATTTCTTGCCATTACTCTATATCTCCTGATATATTTTTTAGTCGCTCCAACAGAGCGTCCCGACATATTATATTGTTCACCCGAATGAGTCAATACAGCAGGAAGTTATGATTAATTATTTCCAAGACAGGCTTTTAGGGCTTAAAATACTTCTATAAACTGAACTGACAAGTGAAAGGAAGACCATATGACCCTTGTACTGATCCGCCATGGTAAATCCGACTGGACCAGCGGCACTGAAGATTTTATGCGGCCCCTGAACAAACGCGGCCTCCGGGATGCTCCCATGATGGCCGAGGAACTTAAAAAACGCGGAATTGTACCCGGTAGAATGATTACGAGTCCCGCCCTGAGAGCCCTGACTACGGCACAGCTTATGGCGGACAGCTTCGGGTGCCCTCCTCCCGAGGAGAAGAGTTCCCTCTACCTGGCCTCTGCCTCGGAGATCCTGACCCTGGCATTCAGGGAACTGGACAGTACGGACTGTCTCTTTCTTTTCGGCCACAATCCGGGAATGTCCTATGCCGTCAGCGGTCTGATGGATACGATGACCTCCATGCCCACCTGCGCCGCGGCAGTTCTGGAGCTGTCGAAAAAAGATGACAGCTTTACTCTGGAGAATGCCCTGGTGTTGAGGCCCAAGGAGATACTATCCATCTGAGAAGGGTTCATTTAGGATTCAGATCATACTCAATGGTGAATTTGGTAAAGACTCCGGGCCGACTGTCCATCTCAATAGTCCCTTTTAGTATATCCTGAACAAGATTGTAGACAATGCTCAATCCCAGTCCCGTATTGCCCTCTTCCCGGTTACTGGTATAGAAGGGTTCGAAGATATGCTCCGCCGCCTCTTTACCGATTCCCCGTCCTGAATCGCTGTGAATAATTGTCACATGCCCCTTCTGCTCTCTGGCGGTAATATAGATGTCTCCGTCCTTCCTTCCCCGGAACCCGTGGGTCAGGGAGTTGAGCATCAGGTTGAGAAGAATATGAATCAGTACATCGGGATAGGTCAAGACGCTTTTTTCTGCAAGATTCAGATGAATCCGGATTCCCGTGTTCTTGAACTGGGGCTGTACCGACTTCACAATTCCCCTGATATAGGTGTTCAGCTCTATCTCCCGTTTCTGCTTCATAGACTGGTCGGAATTGACATCTCTGAAGTTGGTAATCAGTTCAACAGATCGTTTCAGGTTTCCAGAGGTCATGGACAGGACCTCGGCACTCTCATTAAGGAAGGTTTCGAAGTTTTCTGAGGTAAGCTCATCCCGGCTGTAGGCCTCTTTCAGTTTATCCACCTCGTTCTCGAGATGGGATACAGCGGTTACCGCCACACCTATGGGAGTGTTTATCTCATGGGCGATGCCTCCCACCAGCCTCATGGTAATGGAAGCCTTTTCCGAGTCAGCCAGTCTGGCAGCCGCCTTTTCAAGGTCTGCCGTCCGCCTGCTGACCTTCTCCTCCAGGGATTCATTCAGAAGCTGAAGTTCCCTTGTTGCCCTGTTGACCTTCAGCTTAAGGAACCAGGAGAAGAAGACAAGCAGAACCACAAGAAGAATTACAGCGCTTACGGGTATCCAGAACCAGCGGGGAAGAACCTCCTGAAGACTGTATTCAGGAGAAGTCCATCTGGTATAAAGGGTCCAGTAGTAGGAGCCGGGATCGTTCTTCAGTTCACTCAATCGCGAGCTGAACTGATCGACAAGGGGAATCATCCTGAAATTGGTAGCCGAACAGGTGGCATAGGCGCTGGAGGGTTCAAAGATAACCTCGGTTCCCTTGATACGCCGGTTTCCAAGAAGGAGAGTATTATGAGCGACTCCGCCATAGGCCTCCCCGCTGACTACAGCCTCAATCATGGAATCCGCATTGTCATAGACAACGGTTTCAACTGTTATTCCAAGGCTCTCCATATAACCGCCAAAGTACCGGCCCATAGCCTCATCTTTTACGATTGCAATTTTCTTGTACTGAAGGTCCAGAATGGACTCAAGCTGTGTGCTGTTTCTGACAAAAAGCTGACCCCAGCCGATGGCTGACGGCTCTTCGGGCCAGTAGAAGATATTTTCCCTCTCCGGCTGCCTGATCAGGGCGGGAAACATATCTATTTCATTGTTCAGAAGCCCGCTCTGGATATTATAAAAATCAGTTACGATAAATTCCGGCTTATATCCGAACTCTTCCACAATCCTTGTATAGAGTTCTACATGGAAACCGTCGGGCTCTCCCCTCTCATTAAGCATCAGAAAGGGAGGGTGGTCCGGTACAATACCGATACGAATCACCTGATCATCCGCATCAGCGACCTGGGAATAAAGACAGAGGGGGGAGATAAGTAGGTGTATCAGAAAAATAAACCGGACCCTGTACATATCATATAAATAATAATGGCTGGCCCGGCTTTTTTCCTTATTTATTTGCTTTAAAGAGCATCAGCTCTCCAGAACCGCTTCGGCAGATTCTGCAGTTTCGCTGTGTTCATCCAGATAGGATGTCCTTAAGACCATGAGCAGACAGAGGGTATAGATACCGATGTTGAGAACAAAGGGAAGAATTCTGTTCAATGAGGAGAGATAGCCGCTGATCCATCCGAAGGGGATGGAGAAGCCGATCATCAGAACGTAGATTACTCCGTTCACCCGGGCACGCTCCTCCTTGTCCACAAACCAGACCATAAGTGAGTCCCTGCGGGGACTGACCAGGGTAAAGGCAAATGCCTCGGCTATAACATAGGAGAAGAGATAGAGGATATTGGCCTCGGGGGCCGTAATCAGCAGAATATTGGCAGTGATAAAGAGGAACAGTCCCAGCACAAGCATTCTCTTAAAGGGAAAGCGGTTGAACCTGTCCTGAAGGAGCAGCATAAAGCCCAGAATAATGGCCGCCCGGATCATGGGAAATATGGCAAGGAAGTGATCGGCGATTCCCAGGTTGATGGTGATATAGAGACCGAAGAAGTTGCTTGTTACAATGCTTCCGATATTGTAGAGAACCAGAAAGGCTATCAGAAACAGGGTATGGGGAGCCTTCAGGATTCTTTTTACCACACTGCCGTACTCCAGAAGGAGTGAGCTCATCTTCAGATGGGCAGTCTCCTTCTTTCTCCGTATTCCCACCTCGGTCTCGGTGGTTGCCAGAAAGAGAATGATGAATTTGGCGGTCATGGAGATAAAGGTAAACAGGTAGAGAACCCGTACGGTCCTGACCATGGAAAACTGCTCCACAAAGAAGGCAGAAATGGGGGCAAAGAACACAGCAACCAGCCCCGAAATATGGACCCAAGTATAGACATTGACCATTATGGACTCATCACAGTCCTCAACAAGAAGACAGTTCCAGGAGTTGTTTGTTATCTGCCAGAGACTGTTGAACATCGTGGCCGCAAGGAACCACCAGAAATTCTGGGCAAAGGCCCAGATCAGGGCGGGGATGGACCATGAGAGGGTGTCGAAGATGATGGTTGTCAGCCTTCGCCCCAGTTTGTCCGTAACGATTCCGCCCAGGATGGCGGCGCCCACCTGAAAGACCATACCGATGCTTAACAGAAGACCGATCTGGGTATCCAGTACACCCAGGGCATACATATAGACCGTCACAAAGGGAGCATAGAGATTGAAGGGGATTCCCCACAGGGGCTCCGTATAGACGCAGGCCCTCGGATTGCCCTTGAGATGGATAAGGGTACTGAAAAGGCCCCTGGAATTCTTATGCTTGTGTGTACTGATTTCTGCCATCCCTACTTATTAAATCAGCTTTCTCCTTTACACAAGCCCCGAATTTAAAAAAAGTCTGTAAATTGGTTAAAAGACACCCAATCTACACAGGAATAATCAGTCCCGGCAGGCTAGAATTACAGAACAGGAATGACGGGGAGGCAAAAAGGTATGAATAACATTTTTTACAGAGAGTACAAGAGTCCTGCGGGAGTTCTTCTTATTGGTTCCATGGATGAGAGACTCTGCCTCTGTGACTGGAAATACAGAAAGATGAGAGAGACCGTAGACAGGCGGATCAGCCGTATTCTGGACGCCTCTTTTGAAGAGGGGGACACTCCGGTCATCAGGGAGACTGAAAGGCAGCTCAATGAGTACTTTATGGGAGACCGAAAAGAGTTCACCATTCCCCTGCTCCCTGCGGGTACTGAGTTTCAGAAGAGAGTCTGGAGGGAGCTTCAGAATATCGCCTACGGTGAGACTATCTCCTATATTGAACTGGCGGAGCGGATGGACGCATCCGAGGCAGTCAGGGCCGCAGCCTCTGCCAACGGCGCCAATAGCATCTCCATTATTATACCCTGTCACAGGGTAATCGGAAAACAGGGAAACCTCGGGGGGTATGCGGGAGGACTTGGGGCAAAGAAGAAGCTTCTGGATCTGGAGCAGACTCTACCGGAACAGAGAGAGCTCTTTTAACCCTCTTCTAACCAGATGAAAGCAATACCTGGCGTTTTAGTCCTTTTATACCATAGCGTCAGTCCTCTTCGGGACAGTAGAATTGTGGAATGACGATGACAGCTTACAGTATCGAAAAACACAGTGTAGAAGAGAAGCTCAACTCCCTGACCCACGGCATAGGGGCGGGGCTTAGTATTGCGGGACTGGTAATTCTGCTTCAGAAGGCGGCGGTAGAGGGCAGCGGCCCACTTACGGTAGTCTCCTTTGCCCTTTACGGAGCCTTTCAGATCCTTTTGTATACATCCTCGGCCCTGACCCACCAGTTCTCTGACATGCCGCGGGCAAGCAGGGTCTTCCGGATTGTGGATCAGGCAGCCATCTATCTGCTTATAGCGGGAACCTATACCCCTGCTGTCCTTCTGGGCATCGGAGGAGCCTGGGGATGGAGTCTCTTCGGTACAATATGGGGTATGGCCCTTCTGGGGATTCTTTCAAAAACCCTGTTTTTCAGAGAGAAACATATCCTTTCAGACCTCTTCTACCTGCCAATGGGATGGCTTGTGATAATCGCCTTTAAACCTATGCAGGCCGTCATGCCCCGGGAGCTGATCAGATGGATTATAATCGGCGGTGTTTCCTACAGTGTGGGGATTATTTTCTATCTCTGGAAAAAACTGCCTATGAGTCATGTAATCTGGCATCTCTTTGTTCTGGCCGGAGGCATCGCCTTTTTTATGGGCTTTTATCTCCACCTGTAGAAAACTCTGAGGATCTAGATACTGATCCAGCAGTTTCTGCCCCGGTTTTTCGCCATATAGAGAGCCTTGTCAGCCTTGTCCAGCAGATGATCGATGCTCTCATCACCGGAACTGCCGCTGTAGCTGATACCGATGGAAATTGTCAAAGGCCGGCTTACATCAAAAACATTCAGTTTCTCGACCCCCTCCCGTATCCGCTCGGCAATTGTTTCGGCGCCTTCACTATCTGTCTCAGGAAGCATCATAGCGAACTCCTCTCCACCGTAACGGCAGATCAGGTCGGATTTGCGGGAGTTCTGCAAAAGGATTTTACCGACTTCCACAAGAACCCTGTCACCCGCCTTGTGCCCGAAGTCGTCGTTAACTCTTTTGAAGTAATCAAGATCAAGCATCATAACAGCCAGTTTTCTTTCGTACCGGACAGAAAGGTCCAGCAGCTGTTCTCCGTGCTCATAAAACCAGCGGCGGGTTCTCAATCCTGTCAGGGAGTCGGTTATGGCCAGTTTCTTTATCTGTTCATGCTGAAGGGCGTTTCTGAGAGCGATGGCTATAAATCCCCCTATACCTGTGGCAAGATTCAGATCCTCTTCACTGAAACGCTCAGGTGGAATTTTGTTGCATGAGAGCAATCCCATAACCCTGTCGTCGGCAATCAGCGGGATTCCCATCCAGGAGCCGATTCCATCCTTCATCATATCCATATACTTTTTATCATAGTGGGAAAAATCATTTACTATAGCAGCCCTTCCCGACTTGAGGATCTCTTTATGGGGTGTCTTGTCTTTTAAAAGGATCTTATGATCCATTATGGGAAAATCCTCTGGCCATCCTTCGGCGCCCAGAATCTTCAGATGGTCGTCCTCCAGCAGCTGAACAGAAGCACTGTCGTATGAGATGACCTGACGGGTCTTTTCAAGGACCATAACAATGGCTTTATTGAGGTCCAGTGAGGAGGTAAGAGCGGCTCCCGCTTCCATAAGGGCTTTGGTCTGCAGAGTCTTTTCCTCCGCCTTCTCAAGAGCCTCGGAAAGCTCCATCTCATAGAGTTTAAGGTCTGTGATATCCCGGTCGGCACCCATATAGAGGGCGGGACTGCCGTCCTCCTCCCTGGAGATAAAATCACCTGAGCTGTAGAGCCAGCGGTACTCACCGCCGCGGGTACGGATACGGTAGATCTCATCAAAGAAATCGGTCTCTCCACTGGTGATTTTTTTCATGGACATACCGACTCTTGCCGCATCCTCCGGGTGAAGCAGATCCAGCCAGTTCTGATCAGCCATTTCCTCTTCGGTGTAGCCCCAGGATTTCCACAGATCATTCGTAAAGGACTCACCGGTAGCGTAGTTATGAAGAAAAATGCCCAGTTTGGCCAGTGTTTTCACAAAGTATTTGATGGGGATTTCCCCAGAATTGTCCAAACTCATGCCACACATCCCGGAAGTTGGTCTTGCTCCAAGTTAACCAATAATTGAGTACTTGTAAAATAAGTTATCAGAGAACCCCCTCAGGAAATACCCCGCCGATCATTTTCTTTTGTTAAATACCTGACTATAGAATATCATTAATTAAGAAACTGCTGCAAAAAAAGGAGACTGCGGCTCCCTCTGGATGAGCCTCGACGAAAGAACGGCTGTGAAAACTGATATAAATCTTCTCCTTATTATTTGTCTCACTGTCTCCTGCTTTATTGCCACTATTATCCTGGCAAGGCTGATGAGAACCATTAATAAACTGAAAAAATACAACCGAATGCTGCAGATAAGTTTCAACAACTCCTTTCAGTTTATCGCCATACTGGCCCCTGACGGAGGGATAATTGAGATAAACAGTACCGCCCGGACATTGATCAGGGATGATATTAAAGATTACAGAGGGCTGCAGCTGTGGGAAGCCAGCAGATTTCCCGATGACCATAAGCTCCACACAATTACCAAAGACGCCGTAAAGAAGGCAGCCGGAGGCAAAACAAGCCGGAAGTATGTAGAACTTCACAGCAAGGGGGGAGGACCCCTGTTTCTGGACTATACGGTAAAACCCGTTTTCAATGAAACCGGAGAAATCGTACAGCTTATAGCCGAAGGAAGGGATATTACCGAAAAGGCCCGGCTCGATGAGGATATAGTTAAGAACGAGAAGATGAGATCTGTGGGCAGCCTGGCATCGGGGCTGGCCCATGAGATCAACAATCCCCTTTCGGGTATTATCCAAAGCGCTGACCTGATGAAGAAAAGACTTACAGATCCTCATCTTCCGGCAAACTTGAAAACCGCAGAAGTATCAGGGATATCCATGACAGGCCTGATCAGCTATGTGAATTCCAGAGGGATTCCAGAGATACTTCAGGCAATAAACGATTCCGGAGTCAGGGCAGCAGAAATAGTGAAGAACATGCTGGATTTTACACGCACCGGGGATTCTGACTTCAGCAGCTGCAATCCGGCCCGCCTTATTGATAGCTCACTGGAACTGGCCAAAACCGACATTGAACTTAAAATAAAGTACCGATTCACCTCAATTGAGCTGATCAAGGATTATGAAGAGAATATCCCCTCGATCCTGTGCGTACCGGATCAATTCCAGCAGGTTATGCTGAATGTTCTAAAAAATGCCGCTCAGGCTGTACATCAGCTGGAGAATCCCCGTATAGAAATACACCTCTATTCGGACAGCAGCTGGGTCAATCTGGAAGTCAGGGACAACGGTTCCGGTATGGATAAAAAGGTTATAGCCCGTGCCTTTGACCCTTTTTATACAACAAAAGAATTCGGTTCTGCTACGGGTCTTGGACTCTCTGTGGCCTACTTTATTATCACCCAGAATCTGAAGGGTTCCATCACTATTGCATCACCTCCCGGTTCGGGAGCAGTCATAAAAATACGGCTACCGCTTAAAGATCACCCTGGAGAGTCAGATTATGAAACATAAGGTACTGGTAATAGACGATGAACCTGTCCTCAGGCAGGTTCTTCAGTTCTATCTTGAAGATAACGATTATGATGTCCTTACCGCTGAAAACGGCAGAGCCGGAATAGAAACGGCTCTGAAAGAGAGGCCGGATATTGTATTGACAGACCTGAAAATGCCTGAAGCCGACGGACTGGCAGTTCTGGCCGCGGTGAATGAGATGGACCCGGAAGTCCCGGTGATTGTTATTTCCGGAGCCAACAGGATGGACGACGCGGTTCAAGCCCTGCGCCTTGGTGCCTGGGACTATCTAATCAAACCCATACAGGATCTTGAGATTCTTGAGCATACCCTGAAAAAGGTAATGGAAAAGTCCATACTCCTGAAAGAGAACCGCCGGTACAAAGAGCACCTTGAGGAACTGGTGCAGGAAAGGACTGAAGAGCTGGAAGTACGGAACAGGCTGCTGGATATTTCAAGACGCAGAATTATCGGAATTCTCTCACAGGCGGCAGAGTTCAAGGACTTTGAGACGGGCAATCACTTTCTCAGGGTGTCCGAGTACACCGCATGTCTGGCAAAAGGTCTCGGATGGGATAAAAGCAGAGTCACCCTGATCCGGCTGGCTGCCCCTGTACATGATATCGGAAAAATCGGAATCCCGGATCATATCCTGCTGAAGGAGGGAAAACTGACTCAATCCGAGTGGGCCGAGATGCAGCAACACTGCAGCTACGGTTTCAGCATTCTGTCGGAAAACCGTTTCCTTAAAAGTTTTATCCATGAAGAGAGTATCGATAAGACAGCCTTTCAGGAGCAGATTATTGCAACTGCCGCCAATATAGCCCTGAACCATCATGAGAAGTGGGACGGCAGCGGCTACCCCGCCGGCCTGAAGGGCAATGAGATTTCCATCGAAGCCAGAATCACCGCAATTGCCGATGTTTTCGATGCCCTGAGCAGTGACCGCCCCTACAAGAAGGCATGGTCCGAAGAGGAGTGTCTAACCTATCTGACTGAACAGAAGGGGAAACACTTTGATCCGGACCTGGTCGAGGTATTTATTGATAATCTGGATAAAATCCGGGATATCAGGGATGAGTTTTCCGCGGATTAATGAAGTCAGGAACTCTGTTCCAGTTTCTTTACAAGATTTCCTGAAAGTCCTTCAATATAAAAGCCCATATTGTAATCATAGCTGGGAATAGTAAAAAAGATGTCCAGTATCCCCGCCAGTCTTGCCTCACAGATAAACTCAAGGTTTATCTGACTGTCCTCCCTCTCTCTCACAACAAAGGAATAGCTGGCCTCCTTCAGAAAGGCGGTTTTACCGGTATAGATAAAACTCAGGGAGTTCAGAAGACCTGATGCATCAAGATCCCACTCGGTGCGAAAGGGAGCCTTGAGGCCCTTCAGCTTCATGAAACGGTTCAGATTATAGATAATAGTGAAATTTCTGCTGTCCTGTTCATCAGGGATTATTTCTACAAGAAATGCGGGAAGAGCCTCTGCCCCTTCACCTGTTCCATCAAGTCCTTTCAGAACCCAGTTGTTATAGTTCCAGGTATCCAGAAGGATTGAACTCAGTTCCTCTCTGTCCCCTTCAATCAGAACAGAGCCCCGGCTCTCATAGACCTTATCATCTCTGTAGACCGTGTTGAATGTGATCCGTTCAGCGGCCAGGGGAAGAACGGAAACGGCAAGGAGCATAATGACCATGGGAAGACGAAAACTGTTCATAGTTTACTATTCTAACCCTATTCTCCAATTTTCTGAATCCCCTTCCCCCCCGAAATTCGGGTTCTATTGTTTCTTCAATTTTTTTTACAGATTCTTAATAATTCGGGCAACTGCCGATTTATTTTTTCAAACCGTCGTCAACTGCCATTGACAGCTGTCGGGTATTCCTTTAAAAATGAAGCTTACCAATAATTGAACAATGTTCATATTGATAAGAAGGTAGTAGTGAAAGATTCAAGAATCAGCCTTATGGAAAGCGCGCTCATTCACAAGGCTGTTAATACAATATCAATGCCGGCCATTGGCGGACTGATCATAATGGCCCTTTACAATATAGTCGATACAATGTTTGTTGCCTGGATAGGTACAGAAGCAACCGGAGCGACACAGATCGTTATGCCCATAATTATGCTGGCCTCCTCAATCGGACTGGCCATAGGTGTCGGCGGAGGTGCTGTGCTCTCCAGACTGCTTGGACAGAAAGACTTTGAGAAAGCCTCCTGCCTGAGTTCCACACTGCTGCTGATCGGAGTCATCACAGGTATTCTTTTTATTATTATGAACCTTCTTTTTCTCCATGAGGTCCTGGTGTTCTTCGGTGCCACTTCCGATATATATACCCTGGCCGAAGAGTACGGTTTCTACATAATACTGGGCGGTATGTTTCTTATTGCCAATATGGTAATGAACAATCTGATGAGAGCCGAAGGAAGCGCTGTTCTCTCCATGTACGGCATGGCAGCGGGAGCCGTTCTCAATATTATTCTGGACCCTCTCTTTATCTTCACCTTCGGATGGGGAATTCAGGGTGCCGCCATTGCAACGACCCTCTCCCAGGGAACAACAACAGCCATTCTCCTGACCTTCTATTTAAGACAGATAACAGTCTGCACTCTTAAGTTCGGGTACATAACAATGAAATGGGAGCTTCTGAAGGGCACTCTCACCGTGGGAATCCCCACCTTTTTCAAACAGCTTCTCTTCAGCCTCTCCATGGCTGTTATGAACCAGTATGCGATTATCTACGGCGGAGCCGATCTGCTGGCGACAACAGGTGTTCTGCTGCGGGTAACCATGCTGCCAACCTATATTATCTTCGGTCTTGGACAGGGAGCACAACCGGTTATCGGATTCAACCAGGGTGCCGGGAACATTACAAGAGCCCGTCAGTCCTTCTTTTATGCCCTCAAAGCGGGTGCTGTAATGATGGTTCTGAATGCTGTGATCCTGCTTTTCGGCGCAAATACCATAATGGATATCTTCAAGGCCAGCAAAGAGGTCACGGCCTATGGAATACTGGGCCTCAAGGCCTATGCCTTCGGTCTGATTCTATATAGTTTCTCAAATACAATAACCGTGCTTTTCCAGGCTCTGGGCCGCGGTTTTGAGTCTCTTGTACTCAGTACAGCCAGACAGGGGTTCATTTTGATCCCATTAATCATCTTTATGGGTAAAATTTACGGCAGTTCAGGTGTATTACTTGCACAGACAGCTGCGGATGTCTTAACATTTATAATCTCAATAGCCTTTGTTATTCCCCTTCTGAGAAAGTTGAAAGGGGAGGAGAAACTAAATTACGGGATTATAAATGCGGTACAAAATTAGAACCAAAGAGGAGATACTTCACTCTGCAGAAACACTTATCAGAGAGGAAGGTCTTGATGCCTGTACAATGCGTCGGCTTGCCGATCATACAGGCATTGCTGTAGGAACTCTTTACAATTACTTCCCCTCACATCAGGCCCTGTTGGAAGAGCTTTTTGTGGCCAGTTGGACTGGCACTCTTAATAAACTGTTAAGCCTGCCTCTGGTGGGGGCAGAAGAAGATCTGAAGAATTTCATCAAACTATTTAAAGAAGAGGTTAAGTCCAGAAACGGGCTCGGTATCAAACTCTACGGTACAAACATCCTGCCCAGTAGCTACAGTCAGGCACAGCTTAGTGTATTTACAGATATCTCGGACCGCCTGAAGATGATCCTTAAAAGCAGCAGTAGAAACAGCGGTGCTTCAGATAAGGTTCTTGACCTTAACTGCCGGTGGATAATGATTATTCTGGTTGACCACCTGATGCAGAACGGAGCCGATGATAAATTGTTTATTGATGAACTGATCAACCGCTTTATCTGATCCGGGAAACTACTCCTTTACAACAGTTCTCTCCTGATGTTAAAAAGATGTCAGGAGAAATACTATGAAACTTCAAATGTCCTCTTTCCTGCTGAAACACAAGGCCGGCGTTGAAAAACTTGTCCGTGAACTTTCTCAGGAATTTGAATATGTCTCGATCCTTGGCTGCGATACAAAAGGAACCCGTTTCCAGCATGGCCGGTCGGGAAGCTCCGTAAGAGAGTCATCCTGGGCGGAACGGGGTTTTGTCTGCAGAATAATCGACGGCGGCAGCTGCAGTGAATACTCATTCAACACCCTTGACGGCCAAACCGCCCCAAACATCAGAAAGAGCGCCGAAGAAGCCCGAAAGCTGTCTGCTCTCTTCCCTGCCGCCCCCTGCCCAACTCCTGTTGAAGAAGAGTGGATGGAAAGCCGTTTTGCCGAAATCGGAGAGATCCCGAGTGATCCCGGGGTGGTCCTGAACTCCCTTGATGCTCTGATGCAGAAAGGGCTGTCCCTGGCAGGTTTCCTGATTGATTTCAGAGTCCTCTTTGAATATGCCCATATATCCAAAATCTTTATTTCCCCGGAAAAGAACCTGGAACAAAGCTATCTCTGGTCACAGGGATACCTAGTACCCATCGGACAGAATGAAAAAGGTATGAAGTATACCTACAGGGCCTTCTCGGGACTCAAGGGGAGTGAACTCCTTGATGAGATGAAAGAGGGTGTAAAGGACGCTGTCGATGAGGTTGCCGACCTTCTGGACTCGGAGCGTCTTGTCCCAGGAGAGTACGATATTATCTGCGATCCCGCCATGGCGGGCCTTATTGCCCATGAGGCCTTCGGTCATGGTGTTGAGATGGATATGTTTGTCAAAAAGAGGGCCCTGGCCGAGGAGTATATGGAAAAACCCGTGGCCTCCGACAAGGTGAACATGCACGACGGTGCCGCAGCGGCCGAACAGGTCTCATCCTACCTCTTTGATGATGAGGGCAGCAGGGCATCGGATACTCTGATTATCGACAGGGGAATCCTCAAGGCAGGAATCTCGGACCAGCTCTCCGCCGGAAGACTGGGAACGGCTCCCACGGGGAACGGAAAGCGGGAGTCCTTTGAGCGGAAGGCCTACTCCCGAATGACCAACACCTTCTTCAGCCCCGGAAACGACTCCCTGGAACAGATGATCTCATCCATCGAGAAGGGATATCTCCTTGAAAACTTCTCCAGCGGCATGGAAGACCCCAAAAACTGGGGGATTCAGTGTGTTGCCGTAAAGGGAAGAGAGATTATCGGCGGAAAACTGACCGGAAGGATCGTCTCCCCTGTCTACCTGACAGGCTTTGTACCGGATCTTCTGAAAGCCATTTCCATGGTCAGTCCTGACTTTCAGCTTTCCGGTTCAGGCGCCTGCGGCAAGGGGTATAAGGAGCTGGTAAAGACATCCACCGGAGGCCCATATATCAAGACAAAAGGAAGGCTCGCATAATGACCGACACAATCATACAACTGCTTAATGAAGCGGGAATCGAACACTGGACTGTTCTTGAGAAGCAGAGCAGGTCTGATGAGTTGTTCTTTATCCGTAGAAACATGGATATGTTCCGGTCGAAGGACGTCACAAAATATACCATTACGGTGTACAGAGACCACTTTGAGAAAGACAGGAAATACCGGGGCTCTGCAACCCTTACCCTGGACAGAGGTATGGAGAGGGATGAGATCAGAGAAAAACTGAACGGAGCCTACGGTGCAGCCTCCCATGTCAAAAACCCCTGGTACCCCCTCCCCTCTCCTGTAACCGGGAGGTTCAAGGGGCCGGAAAGCAGACTCAGTGAGAGTGACAGAACAGCTCTGCTTCGGGATATGGGTGAAAGTCTCTTTGTCACCGATACTCACAGCAAAGGAGGTATAAACTCCTGCGAAGTCTTCCTTAACAGTTTCTACAGCCGATTTATCTCCTCAGAAGGCAGCGATTGCACCTTCGATGACCATAAAGGAGATATTGAACTGATCTGCGACTGGAACGAACACGGCAGATCCGTAGAACTCTATAACATGTTCTCTTTTTCTGACTATTCGGGTGAACTGATAGAGAGTGAATGCCGCCGGCAAATTGAAAACTGCCGTCTCAGGGCCGCCGCCTCGGAAGCCCCGGAGTTGAGAAATATCAATATTATCCTGGGCGAAGAGGCTGTCAGAGAAATCATGGACTTCTACAGGACCCACTCCAATATACAGGGGGTCTATGAGGGAACAGCAAAGGGTAAAAAGGGAGAAGTCTTCCAGGGCTCTGAAGTACGGGGTGACCTGATCGACATAACCCTGACGCCCTCTCTTGCCGGTTCTCCCTCTTCGTCTCCCGTAGACAGGGACGGTGTCCTTCTGAAAGAGACAAGGATCTATAAGAAGGGAAAGATTCTGAACTATCACGGCCCCGCTCAGTATGCCTTCTATCTTAAGGAGGAACCCGTAGGGTGCATCGAGAACACCATTGTTTCCTGCGGCTCCCGGTCGGTGGAAGAGTGGCGGAGGGAGCCCCACGTTGAAATTCTGGCTTTTTCCGACTTTCAAATGGACTCTGTAACCGGAAACTTCGGAGGGGAGGTACGGCTGGCCAGGTACTTTAACGGCAAGGAAGAGACAGCTTTGACGGGAGCTTCAATTTCTGCATCCCTCTTTGATGTGCATAAAGAGATCTACCTCTCCAGTGAGAAGCTGGAAAAGGAGAACTATTCGGGTCCCCGGCACATAATGATTCCGGGAGCCTCCCTTGCAGGAGGCTGAACCGTCCTTTGCCAATCCTTTCAGAATGAATATAATTAAGTGAATACAGGCAGGATATTCAATTAACCATCCTGAAAGGATACAGGCAATGAAAGATAAACACTTCAGTATGAAGCACAGTATGTCCTTCTACTTCAGCGTATCAGCTGTTTTACTGATTTCCATCTTCGGACTGCTGACTTACTCCCGTGAAAAGAAGTCTCTCTACGACAATATTTTCCAAACAATGGACTTCAATACCCAGGTTCTGAGCGGGTCGATCGATGACTGGATGGAGCATCGGACTGCGGCCCTTGAGTCAAGAAAAACAATTATTGAAAAAGACGGTACCCTGAATCTGGTCATTCAGGGCGGTCCGGGCAGCAACAGTTATCTATCCGGAAATCCGGAGAAATACGGAGTTGAAGCCTTCTATATAGGACTTCCCGACGGGAGCTTTATTTACGGTGGAGACTGGGTTGCCCCCGACGATTTCGACTCAAGAGTCAGGCCCTGGTATACACTGGCTGAATCGAAAAAAGAGACGGTATTTACGGACTACTATATTGATGCCATGACCGGTGAGCTGAATATATCTGCCGCATCCCCCCTTTATGATTCGAGAGGACGCTTTGCAGGGGTAATCGGCATGGACCTCTATCTGACAGACCTGCTGGAACTCCTTGAGTATTACAGAATAGAGGGAGCCAGGAATGCCCTGATAGATGAAAAGGGAATCATCGTTGCCCACAGCGATCCTGATCTGGTGGGGCAGGATGTACGGAACCTTATGGATGACGGGGGCAGCAGTTATATGTCTGAAGCCCTGTCGAATGAGGCCGGACACAGCAGGTTCATCCTGGATGGACATGAATCAAATGTCTTTTACAATACCATTCCTTCTCTCTCATGGAAGGCTGTCACCATTATGGATGACTCTCTTATCTACAGCCCCCTGAAGAACCTCAGACTTCAGATTATCATCTTTGTCCTTGCTACTCTGGTATTCAATCTTGTGATTGTCTATGGGATATCCCATATGATCGCCGGAAGAATAGGACGTGTCTCACAGTCTCTGAAGGAGATTGCCATGGGAGACGGCGACCTCACACGGACCCTTGAGGTCAGTAAAAATGATGAACTGACTCTTCTGACAAAAAATTTCAACAACTTTATCCGTATCCTCAAAGATATGATCAACAGGGTCAAGCACAATGCCGACACCACCCTGGAGACAAAAGACCAGCTTCTGGTCAGCACCGAGGAGACGGCGGCGGCAATCAACCAGATCAGTGCAAATCTCAGATCAATAGAACAGCAGATCCAGCGCCTGAACGACAGCATCAGCAGCTCCTCGGAATCAGTTCTGAATATTGACAGGTCTGTTGCCGATTTCAACCAGATCAGAGAGGAGCAGGCAGCCATAGTTGAGGAGACAGCCGCATCTATTCTGCAGATGACAGGTTCCCTGAAACAGGTGGCCCGGATCAGTCAGGAGAAGATGGAGGTGGCCCATCAGCTAACAGAGACCTCACGTATGGGAAGCAGCCGGCTTGAGGAGCTGACCCGGACCTTTAATGAAAATGTTGTAACCCGCCTTGCCTCCATCGAGGATATGACCGGCATCATCCGTGGAATCGCCGGACAGATCAACCTTCTGTCCATGAATGCGGCAATTGAGGCGGCCCATGCAGGGGATGCGGGAAGAGGATTTGCTGTTGTTGCCGATGAGATCCGTAAACTGGCAGAAAACTCCTCAAATTCGGTTAAAATAATCGATACCTCGGTCAAGGAGATCAGGGCCGGTGTAGACGAAACGGTAACCAGCACCCGAGATGCATCGGCAGTGTTTACCGAGATGGACAGGGTTGTCAGAGAATTTGTGGAGGCCCTGAATCAGATTGCCGGAAACACCAGTGAGCTGATGACCGGAAGCATGGAGATCGATACAACAAGCCGCCGGCTCAACGAAATTACAATCAGCATTAAGGAGAGCGCCGGTATGATGAGCACCGGCACCGGAAACCTGGACAGGGAGATGGAGACCATTGGCGATGTATCCAGAACCGTTCTCTCAGGTATCCAGGAGGCGGTTGTCGGCTCCAGGGAGATTGTGACGGCCATGGATCTTGTCAAAAACCTCTCCAACGGCCTTGCTGAAAACAGTGAGGAACTGAAACGGGCACTGGACCGCTTTAAAACCGAAGACGGCGGACTGCTCTGAGAAGCTCCTTCTTCTCGGACCTCTTGATTTCCTCTTCATCGTAAGAGTACCGGAGCAGCAGCTCCAGTCCTCTCTCTCCTTTCTGAGGAGCCCCCGGATTATCCCGGCAGAGACGGTACCAGCTGACCCAGCCGATCCTTTCGGGAGACGGAATACCGCCCCTCCTGCGGGCTCTGCGGACAGCTCCCCGTAATGCAAAATCCACCCGCACTCTTGCCTTGAAAGCGGCAGCGGCCCCCGTCAGTACCAGAGCGGCCCCGAGAGCAATTACAACCAGAGCAGCCGGGGGGGAATAACTCATGGTCTCTTCATCTTCCTCCGCCATCTGCCCCTCTGCAGCAGTATCACTGAGTTCTGTTTCACTGCCTCCCGGTGATATAAAAGGCGGCGTCACCTCCCAGGGAATCCATCCCCTGCCCTCACTGTAGATTTCCGGCCACTGATGGGCGCTGAGCCCCCTGACCGCATAGGTCTCTCCCATCTGATCAGGAGGAATCTGTACCAGAAATCCCTCGGCCATACGTACGGGTATTTCCAGAGCCCTGGCCAGCAGGGCTGCTGCTGTTGAGAAATGCACACAATACCCCTTCCTGGAGGTAAAGAGAAAATCATCCACCATCCTCTCGGATGCCCCCGTTTCAAGGGTGTAGGAAAAGCTGCCTGCCAGGAAAGCCCTGATATTCTCCAGACTCTCTTCGGAACTCTCCCCTCTAAGACTTCCGGCAAGTGCCGAAACCTTATCCGACAGAGAGGGCACGGCAGAGGCCCTTTGAAGCTGATACTCAATATCTTCTGCCCGATTAACCGGAAGTGGACCTTCCAGAAGAGTAATAGTCTCCCCCCTTGTCAGAGGGACTTCCCCAGGCGGTTCCAGGCTCCCGGCACCACCGGTGTTATAGAGAATGGAGTCTCTTACAAAATATGCCGTATCCGGAGTCAGAGGGACTCTGGTGTAGAGGTCTGTCTCCACCGTCAAGTTCAGAGTTCTATACCGGGTGGGGTCGATACTTCCTGCTGCCCTTGCCTCTCCGGGGGGATCGGGGCTCCAGCCCCCGTTGTAGTAGCGGTAGAATACTCCGCTCCTTAAATAAAGAACTCCTCTGTAATTTTCAGTCAGGGTAAAAACGGGGTGTTCCGTAAGTATGGGAGCTTCCCCGGTAAACCGGCCCTTGTCATGGCTGTAGCCGTATCCGGGAATCTGAAGAAAGAGAGGCAGGCCGGGAAACATCCGGGCAGCCGACTCCTGAATCTTTGACGAAACACCGTCGACCAGGGTACTCCCCCTGGGGATGCTGCTCTTCAGTGGCAGAATAAATGCCATCAATGCCGGCAGAAGGACCAGAAGAGAGATCTGAATATCGGCCCGGGTCAGTTTTCCATGGGCACCCAGATAGATCTTAAACAGCAGCAGAGCAAGAAAGATCAGAAAGACCTGCCACAGGGGGTAGAGAATGATTCCTACAAGTGTGCAGAGAAGAAAGAGAGTCAGCAGGGCCTGAAGACTGTTTCTCCAGAGAATCAGAGCCAGGACGCCCAGACTGCTGACCAGCCCTCCCGCATAAACAAAGGTGAAGGAAATTGTACCTCCCGGGCGGCCTGCCGCAAGAAGACGAAGCCAGCCCTGATAGAGGGATTCCGGCAGGATCAGAATAAAGAGCAGAAACCCGGCAATTAGAAGGAGGTAGAGCAGTAGAATAATACCCGCCATCACACGCTCTGATTTCAGGAACTCTCCCGCTGTCTCTCCCGAGGTACCTGCTTTCCGGCGCAGCCGGTAGAGAATATAGGCCGCGGCAATGGGAAGATCAGGGAGAATGACAAACCAGAGGGGTCCTGAAGAGTTGAGATAAAAATAGAGAAAGAGTGATACAGCAGGTGATATCAGGAGTAGAGCTGCCACAGCAGTTCCTCCTCCAGATTCCTGTCCGATCTGATCTCAGATGCATATCCCCCTCGTCCGGTCCTCTGAAGAAGAAGTACCTTAAGGCGTTCCAGCTCTTCATCACTCCTGTCCAGGGTAACCGCAACAAGGTGCCCCAAAGAGGCATAGCGGCTGTTCTCATCCAGCAGAGAGAGATCGGGCATTCCGCTTACTGCATATACATTTTCCAGCTTTTCAAGGGAGTTAAGCTCACCCAGCCCCGGTGCGTCAAACTCCAGGAGCAGGGTACTTCTGTAAAGATTGTCAAAGTCTTTCATTGTCAGAACCGACCTCCCCTCCCATCCGGGAAATCCGTGAAGGACCATCCTCTGCCCCGTGGAGAGACCCGAGCGAACAAGACAGAGAAAGACCTCAAGTATCGTGTCGTCACAGAGTGGGGAGACCTTTGAAGGACGCCGGTCCAGATAGAGATGAATGCGGTCTCCTCCTGCCGAGGACCAGATCTTAATCAATGGTCTGCCGGTCTGCATAAACCGTGACCAGCTTATGTCCTTGAGACTCTCTCCCTCCCTGTACTCCCTGAGCCCCAGAAAGTTGTGCTCATCCCCATGGCTCCCCTCGCGACTGCCGGTCACTCCCCCCGGAGAGGGGTGCTTCAGAAGGAGTTCGGGGATTTCAAAGACCCTGGGATATACATAGAAATTACGTGCCCGTACAGCAAGGTCTATGGATAGGAGCCCGGAGAAGCTCTTCAGCCGCAGCCGGGAGATTCCCATGGTGTAGACTCCTCTCAGCCTGGCGTGAACCTCCCTCCTGTATGTCCATGTCTCTCCGGGCCTCAGTGAAAACCGGATTTTTTCTCCACCCCCGGTATCGCTGTGATGAACCTGCGCCAGCTCCAGCAGCAGTGAGGATGCGGGAAAGAGGCTACCCCCCTGGATGCTGATCCTGTACTCCACACGGTCGCCCTTGCTCATATGATCGCTTGAATAATCCAGGGAGAAGCGCAGGGTCAGGCTGTTGATCAGAAGTATGAGGATGTCCGCCGTGAAGAAGGTGAACCAGAAGCGGGAGAGACGGATATAGATTCCTCCAAAGTAACGGGAACTGAGAAAGAAGAGAGCCGATCCCGCAAGAAAAATAAAGAAGGTCTCCTTGTGAAAACGGAAAGGAAGTGTCACAGGACAGGAACCGGCAGGGCCGAGCAGAGTTCCTTCACCACCTGTGCCGTAGTCATACCGCGGCTGCCGGCTTCGGGGGTGAGAATCAGACGGTGATTCATTACGGCAGGGGCCATAAAGAGCAGATCCTCAGGGATAACAAAGGAGCGGCCTTCGGCAAGGCCCCTTACCTGTGCTGCCCTGAGGAGGTGCTGGGTCCCGCGGATGCTCAATCCCGACTGGAAGGACGATGAACTCCGTGTGGCGCCGGCAATGGAGACGGCAAAGTCAAGGACCTTCTTTTCGATATGCAGTGACTGTACCATCTTCCGTATACCGGTAATATCACTGCTGCTGCAGACCCTGCCCACAAGGTCCACGGCCTTTTTATCCTTGAATTCCGAGAGAATCTGAGCCTCGGTTTCAGAGGAGGGAAAACCGGGATAGAGGGAGAGACCGAAGCGGTCAAGCTGGGACTCGGGAAGATTGTAGGTCCCGGCATACCAGGCAGGATTCTGGGTTGCAGCCACAAAGAAGGGTTCAGGCAGGGGGCGGACAACACCGTCCACGGTCACAGTCTCTTCCTGCATTGCTTCCAGAAGAGCGGACTGAGTCCTGGCGGGAGACCGGTTGAGCTCGTCGGCCAGCACAAACTGATGGTGCACCGGCCCCTGACGGTAGGTAAACTCTCTGGAACCGGAGTCCCAGACCATCATTCCCGTAATATCCCCCGGAAGAAGATCCGGTGTGAACTGTATACGGCCAAGATCCATACCCGAGGCTCTGGCCAGACAGCTGACAAGGGTAGTCTTACCCACTCCCGAGACATCCTCAATAAGAAGATGAAGGCCTCCGCAGAGGGCATATACCGCTGTCCCGG
Organism: Spirochaeta sp. UBA5339; assembly: GCA_002408085.1. Classification (GTDB taxonomy): domain Bacteria; phylum Spirochaetota; class Spirochaetia; order DSM-2461; family DSM-2461; genus Oceanispirochaeta. The sequence goes on along the minus strand of DHQL01000024.1, from coordinate 162,981 downwards.
CGGCATCGGGCATACCCAGATACCCCCTGGAAGTCTCTGTAATCAGTGAAGAGATAAGAACAGATGCATCAGAATAATCACGGCTCTTCATTCCAAAAGGCGGCTCCTTTTCCCTAGGTATACCTTAAGGGAGAGAAAAGTAAATCGTCAAGATTTATTAATCTTTTTAAACTCCACGCTCCAGTGCAAACCGGTTCCGATATTGTAGGCCCGGGCAAAATTCCCCTGATTGATGGCGATGGCCATATTGTAGACCGAATTCACATAGATAACCTGCTCACTGGGATAGACATCAGCAAAGGATCGTCCGTAGACGATGCGGTTGTTGTAGGCTACCTTGTTTCCATTGCGGATCAGAACCTCCACACTGTCACCGTGCCTGAAGCCGGTGGCTACAAAATCATCCCGGGGGATATTGGTCCAGAGACTGCCGAAGCGGACATCAAGAATATCGATGGTTCCCTTTACAAAGCCCTCGCCCTTGATAACATCCCCTACTTCCAGCTCTTCCACTTCATCCACCGGCACTTCCCGGCCAACCTGCTCGAAGGCGATCTGACCGGAGGCCAGCTTGGCTCCCGTATTGGCATAGACGTCACGACCGTGAAAGGTATGGGAGAACTCGGTGGCCTCCCGGCGGTGTTTGGTCTCATCGATTTCTCTCACCTCCCGGATGCCCACATACTTCTTCATATGGGTCAGGGTTCCGTTGTCGGGGGTGACGATGTAGTGGCCGTCAACGGTCTCGGCTACCACACTGAGGCGGTCTGACCCTACACCGGGATCCACCACCGAGACAAACACCGTCCCATGGGGCCAGTACTCGGTGGTTTGATAGAGGCGGTAGGAAGCCTCCCAGATGGAGTACTGGGGGATATCATGGGTCAGATCGAAGATCTTCAGGCTGTCGTCCACCACATTGGCAACACCGTGCATGGCGGAGACAGCGCCGTCCACCAGACCGAAATCACTCTGGAATACTATCAATTTATTCATCACGTCCTCCTTGCAGGTCTGTCCTGTCTTCCGTCACTCCCGGGCCGCCTGTTCACACAGAGCCGCCGGATGACACCGGGTCGTCCACGGAACTCAGGCCTTTTTAAACTCCACGGTCCAGTCGGAGCCGTAGCCGATATTAAAGTCGTCGCAGAAACTGCCCTGGGATACTGCCAGGGAGATCTTCATAAGCTCGTTGTTGTAGATCATGGGCTTCCCCTTCTCTTCAAAGCCGAAGGACTTGTGAAAGAGAAGTTTTTTATCAAACTTGATCTCTCCGTTCTGACGGATGGTCAGATTCAGATAGTCACCGAACTCAAAACCCTTGTCCCTGAAGAGGGAGAGGGGGATATTGGTCCAGAGATTGCCGAAGTTGGGGTCGTTGATCTCGAAGATTCCCTTGATGCTGCCGTCCTCTGCAGAGGGCTCCAGAAGGGGAAAACGGACAATCTCATTCAGTCCGTAGGCGGGCCCTACCCCTTCAAAATCGATGATTCCCGAGGCCAGACGGGCGGCGCAGTAGCCGAAGAGGTCCCGGCCGTGGAAGATGCTCACCTCCTCGGTGTCCTTCCCCTTAAGCCGGTTCACCGACTCGTCGATCTCCCGGATCTCTTTGATGCCGAACACCGCGTCCACATGGGTCAGGGAGCCGTTGTCAGGAGTGACGATGTAGTAGCCGTTATCGGTCAGGGCCACCGAGGCCTTCCGGGGTGTTCCGACGCCGGGGTCCACCACAGAAACGAAGACCGTTCCCTCGGGCCAGAACTTCATGGACTGGTAGAGCCGGTAGGAGGCGCTCCAGGTGTCGTACTGGGGGAGATCGTGGGTTCCCGTGATAATTTCGAGAGAGCGGTCAACCGATTTCACCACACCGTACATGGAGCAGACTGCCCCCTCCTTGTAGGTGAAGTCGGTCTGAAAGACAAGCATTGCTTTTTCCATTGGAAACTCCTTGGTGTTTGATGTTCAGTTGTCAGATAAAGGGGTTATAGAACCGTCCATGGTTGATAAAAACAGAGACACAGATGGTCCCTGCAAAAATTGCGGCAGAGAGAACCAGGGCGAAAACATCTCCCTTTGTGAACTTCTTCCGGCTGTACCAGCTCCGCTTCCTGTGCTTTCCGAAGCCCCTGAGATCCATGGCATTGCTGATCAGTTCGATCCTGTCCAGGGTCGAGAATACAAGGGGGATGATAATCAGCAGGGCATTCTTTACCCTTGTGGTAAACTTCGCCTTATGGGAGATATCCAGTCCTCTGGCCTGCTGTGAGAGGCTGATATTGCGGTACTCCCTCTGAATGTCGGGGAAGTAGCGGAGGGTCAGGGAGACGGCATAGGCCGCCTTGTAATGAACACCCACCCCGTTCAGGGCCGATGCGAACTCGCTGGGATTGGTGGTCAGAAGAAAACAGATCCCCAGGGGAATCACCGAGGCGTACTTGAAGAGCTTGGTCGTCTGGTAGAAGAGCTGCTCCACAGTCAGGGTGTAGGGCCCGATGATATGAAAGATCTCGTGGCGGGTGCCGTAGATCTTTACCCCCTCCTCGGGGCTGAAGAAGAAGGTAATCACCGTATTGGTGATCAGAAAGACCGCCACATAGATCACCATCAGTCTGATCTGTGAAAATTTGATCTTCGCCAGGCGCATCACCCAGAGGGAGAAGGCCATAACAAGGAGAACAACCCGGATATCGTAGCTGAACATCACCGCAAAGGTGAGAAAGAGAAAGGCGATCAGCTTGGTCAGTCCCGACAGCCTGTGGATCGGCGTATCAATAAAGTTGTAGGTAAAAAGCTTTGTGCTCACTGATGGACCCTGACCTTCTTGTCGTAATCGATAAAGTTCTGAACGAATCCGGTGCCGTCGGCGATGCCCGTCATCTGGCTGAGCCGGTAGAGTGAGGTCTCCTTCAGGTTGGCCCTTTCGATCACATCGGAATCGGTAAGGACGTCACTGGGACGGGCATCGGCAATCTTCTCGCCTCCCGAAATAACAACGGCCCTAGTGGCATACTCAAGCATCAGGTGCATGTCGTGGGTGATAAGAATAATGGCCACACCGAGTCGGTTGATCTGTTTCACAAACTCCATAATCTGAGTGTAGTGCCTGAAGTCCTGCCCCGCGGTGGGTTCATCCAGAATAATGACCTCCGGGTTCAATGCCAGGATAGAGGCGATGGTAACCCTCTTTCTCTGTCCGAAACTGAGGGCGGCGATGGGCCACTTCCGAAAAGGGGCAAGGCCGCAGATCTCAAGGACCTTCTCCACCCTCTTTTTGATCTCATCCTCCTCCACTCCCCTGAGGCGCAGTCCCAGGGCCACCTCGTCATAGATCATGGGTTTGGAGATCATCTGGTTGGGGTTCTGCATGACAACGCCGATCTTCTGGGCCCTCTCCTTGATTGTCAGGCCGCTGATGTCCTCTCCCAGATAGCTGATGGTTCCTGAGCTCTCCTTCTCGAAACCCGAGATCAGACGTGAGAGGGTGGACTTTCCTGCACCGTTGCGTCCCACAATGGCCATAAGCTCGCCCTTCTCAAGAGAGAAGCTCACATTGTTGATAATTCTCTTCTCACCGTCGTAGGAGAAGTGGATATTCTCCATCGCCAGAAGGGGTTCGGAGGCGGGTTTTACTTGAGGATGCTCCACCGCATCGTTCCAGGCGCTCAGGGCCTCTCTGATCCTGTCGGTCTTCAGGGTATCGATATGACCGGCGCAGTGTTCTGCGGTCACCTCGACACCGGCATACTTCATGGCCGTCACATAGAGGGGTTCCCGGATGCCGTTCTCCGCCAGAAGGGAGGAGGCCATCAGGGTATCGGCGTCCATATCGGCCAGAATCCGCCCGTCATTCATCAGAATAACACGGTCGATATCCCGGTGAAGGACGTCCTCCAGACGGTGTTCGATAATGACAATGGTTTTATCGGTCTTCCTGTGTATTTCATCGATAATCTCGATGGCCGCCATACCGGTAGCAGGGTCCAGATTGGCCAGGGGCTCATCAAAGAGAAGAATCTCCACATCGTCCACCAGAACCCCCGCCAGGGAGGTCCGCTGTTTCTGCCCCCCCGACAGTTCATAGGGAGAGGAGAAACCGAAGCTTTCCATGTCCACCATGGCGGCGGCCTTCTGAACCCGTTCCTTCATCTCAGGAAGAGGTATGGTATCATTCTCAAGAGCAAAGGCGATATCCTCGAAGACCGTAAGACCAACAAACTGGCCGTCAGGGTCCTGAAGCACCGTCCCGAGCATCTTGGAGAGCTGAAAGATATCCAGCTCCTTTGTCTCCTTACCGGCGATCTTCAGGCTTCCTTTGATCTCGCCCTTATAGGAAAAGGGGATCAGTCCGTTCAGACAGTGTCCCAGGGTGCTCTTGCCGCTGCCGCTGGGACCCACAATAAGGATTTTCTCTCCTTTCCTGATGGTAAGGTCTATATTATGAAGAGTGGGACGGGCCTGGGTATAATACTGGAAACTAAATTCCCTGAACTCAATAATACTCTCACTGCTCACCCCTGAAACCTCTTCAACTTAATATTTTTAACTGGAAAACCTGCCGGAATCTACTCCTTGTCCAGGCTTCCTTTCTGAGTCTTTGTGGCTGAATAGGCTACAAGGAGCAGAGTACCGATAATGGCAACGGTAACGCTGTTCATAAGGGCAGCCACAATACCCTGAGTAAATACGAGATTTACGGGTTCTTTGTAGATAATAATATCCAGGACGGGAGCCACGATGACCCAAGCAATGACATTACCGACAATCTGAATAATATTAAATATCACAATTGACTTTCCCTTGAAGTTTCCATCTTCCACACCGGTTTTTGTGTAGGCCAGACCATAGGAAAATCCGCAGACTCCACTGGCAATAACCCAGCTCCACCAGGGAGAACCGTACTGAAGAGCATCAGACAGTGCATGACCGATAAAGGCGATCAGGGCCCCGGCAATGGGACCGAAAAGGACGGCAAAGAAGGCACCAAGACCGTAGGCTGTCTGAAGACTGGTCTCGGGAATGGGTGAGGGAACTTTGACATACATAAACAGCAGCATAAACAGGGCAGCGCCAAGACCGGTAGCAACAATTGTTCTGGTGGTCACTTTAAAGTACTCTTTCATTGATTTTCTCCTTAGGGTCAATAAATGGTAGGAACCGTATTCTTCAAATGAAGAATTACTGTACATAAGCATATATTTTGCGCAGAAAGCTGTCAAATTACCCGGGGTATTTTCTACTGATTTCGGCAGTATCAAAGTCTTCAGATCTTCATAATCCCGTCAAATGAAACACGGTTCCTCCACACTCCTGCGCCCTTCTGACAATTCAGGAACCCGGTGAAAACATACATGACATTTTTTATATTTTTTTTCTAAAAATAGTTCATCTCTGCTCTTGAAGCTTGTCGAACTTCAGTTTATCTATATTAACATATCTATAAATAATTATTGGAGGATTCTAATGCAGAAAAAAATTCTGTTCCTGCTTATCGCTGTATCTCTTCTGTCTGTAGGATGTGCAAAACGCACAGCCGAAGTTGCTGAACCCGCAGCTGTTGAAGAAGTTTCAAGCGCAACTCCCGTTTCTGATGGAAGTGAAGACCTGACAGTCTCCTTTCAGTTGAACCTGAATGAAGATGATGCTGACAACCACTTTCACTGGAAAGGCAACATGCGCTACATGGAAGCCGAAGACAGCTACGATGCCGTCAGCGGTGCTTCTCTGCTCGGTTCCACTCATCTGTTTAGCGCCTACCTTTACGACGTAGAAGGAAAGAACACTCTGTCCAGCGGATTAAGAGGTCTGTTTCTCTTCGGTGTAAACGCCCATGCAACTGCAGAACACGACAATGTTCAGGCTGTGAAGGCTGACGACGGTACAATCACCATCCAGTATGTTCACAGAGGAACCGCCTACCGCATCATAACCGATGCAGAGGGTGTTATCGAACTGCCCTGGAGCAATATCGACAGCAGAAAGATCGGTACTCCCCAGGAAATCGAAGCTGCTTTCTCATCCAATGGTGAACCCAGCGGTGTAGACTATGACAAGGTATGGTCTGAAGGAACTGTAAGAAACAGAGCCGCCGATGACGCCATGTACAAGTTCTACGGTGAACTCCAGACAACTCTGGAAGGGGATATCCTCGCAATCTCAGGAAGCATGACTGCTGTAAAGCAGTAAGTCTCTTATAGAGCTTCTATATATTTGCCCGCAGATTTTTTTGCGGGCTTTTTTTTCCCATCCCGGGATCCATTTACTCATCCCGACACAGCCCGTACACAGTTGACTACTCCTCCAAACAACGTAAAAATAGAGAGATCCCTGAGGCCCGCCTTCCGGCATATACACAGGTCTTATCATCAGGGAGAACAGGAGTATCAGATGAGCAGTAAACAGGCCCATATCAGACTTTCAGAAGAGGACGGCGCCAGATTTGCCCTCCTCCCGGGAGATCCCGGCAGAATCGATCATATAAAAACCTTTCTCGACAATCCCGAAGAGCTGGTCTTCAACCGTGAAATGCGGAGCGTCAGCGGAACCTACAAGGGAGTAAAGGTCCTGGCCGTCTCAACGGGTATGGGAGGCGCCTCAACAGGTATAGCCGTTGAAGAGCTTAGAAACATCGGCGTGGAGTATATGATCCGCATCGGCAGCTGCGGCGCCCTTCAGAGGGGAATTAAACTGGGAGACCTGATCATCGTCAACGGCGCCGTCAGAGACGAAGGTGCCTCCAAGGCCTATGTGGACCCTGTCTTCCCCGCAGTTCCCGACCACGGCCTTCTTTTCTCCTGCGTACAGGCAGCACAGGAGCAGAAACTCTCCTACCATGTGGGGATTGCCAGAAGCCACGACAGCTTCTACACCGACCGGGAGGAGGAGATTGACGCCTACTGGGCAGGCAAAGGAGTCCTCGGTTGCGATATGGAGACAGCCGCCCTCTTTACCATCGGAAGCCTGAGAGGTGTAAAATGCGCCTCAATACTGAACACAGTGGTAGAATTTGAAGAGGATTTAGAGCAGAATATAAACGATTATGTTGACGGAGAATCCATTGTGAAAAAGGGTGAGGCCGATGAGATCCGTACCGCCCTGGAAGCCTTCGTCAGAGAAAGTAAGAAAGGAAATTAAACCAATGAGCAGCAAACCCTATCAGGAAATCGATGCAAAAATCGTTTATGCAGAAAGTCCCGTCAAGGTAAAGACAGAGCGTCTTCTTGTTGTGGTGGACTATCAGACAGACTTTGTAGACGGGGTATTCGGAACCAATCCTCTGGCCGTTGCCGTTGAGGAGCCCATCTATAATAAGATAAAAGAAGCTGAAAAGCAGGGTGACCGGATCGTCTTTACCATGGACACCCACCCCTCTTCAGGATATGAAGAGGTAAGAGAGAGCAATCTCTACCCCATCCACTGCGACCCCGCCACCGACGGCTGGAAGCTCTACGGAAAGGTGGGAGAGTTTTTCGGAAAGTACGACTATATCGAAAAGTGCACCTTCGGTGCGAAACTCCTTGTAGAATACATAGAAGCCCACCCGGAGATCAAAACCATAGAGCTGGTCGGCGTTTCCACCAGCATCTGCGTATTCAACAACGCCATTCTCTGCGCCAATATGTTCCCCGGATGCGAGATCAAGGTGGACTACGACTGCTGCGCCGCCTTTACTCCCGAAGACCACGACACAGCCCTCAAGGGACTCCAGGGATTCGGCTGTGTAATCGAAAACACACCAGAGGGATTCTGATTCTAGAGCTTCAGAGCATCGGTCACCCGGTCGAGAAACTCCTTTCTCAGCCGGTGGTCGTCCTGCACGGCCTCGCAGTTCAGCCACTGAATCCTCTCACAGCCGATGCTGCTGAAAAGATGCTCCACAAAGAGAGGCCTGACGGCGCCCTCTATACCTGCGGTTCTGTCTCCGGAAGTGGTAAACAGAAGAACCTCATGGTCCAGAAGTCCGTCAAAACCGGTGCTGTCATCAAAGGCGAAATCCTTCAATAAGACCTTATCAAAGAAGCCCCGGAGCATGGCGGGGGCATCGTACCACCAGATAGGAAAGATAAAAACAAGACGTTCCGCCGCGGCGATTCTCTTCTGATACTTCTCCACCTTCGGATCTTTTGAAGCCCCGTGACTGTACACGGACAGATCCTCCCGGCTCATCACCGGGTTGAACTTGTCCGCATAGAGGTCGATCAGATCCGGCTCATCCAGACAGGAGAGAACCCTGTCCAGAATGGCCGCATTGAAACTCTTCTCATAGGGGTGAGTATAGATCACCAGAGTCTTCATAGATCAGCTGGCACCCTTTTCATAGGCAACACCCGCCGCCTTGGGAGCGTAGTTCTTGCCGCTGAAGATAACCAGAGCCGCCAGAGTGATCAGGTAGGGCATGATATTGAACACCTCTGTGGGGAGGGATCTGAGGGCGCTGAAGTTTACAACGATAATGGAGAGGGCCTGGGCAAATCCGAAGATAAAGGCCGCGCCCGTTACACCCAGGGGAGTCCAGCGTCCGAAGGAAACCGCCGCCAGGGCGATAAATCCTCTACCGTTGATGGTGTTGGATGTATACTGGATGGTCTGGGTCAGAACAACAGCTCCTCCGGCGAGTCCCGCCAGGAGACCGCTGATTCCAACGGCGATGTATCTGATCCTGATTACATTGATACCGGCTGATTCGGCCGCATTAGGGTGCTCACCGCAGGCCCGAAGACGCATGCCGAAGGGCAGCTTGTAGAGCAGTACCCAGGACACAACTACAACCACAAGGGCGATGTAGGCGGTGGGATAGAATCCCAGGCCGTCTGTCTGCATACCCATACGGAACTCTCTGGTCCGGTCGGCGTTAAAGAGTACCTGAGCGGCAAAGATGGTCGCTCCTGTTGCCAGAAGGTTGATACCGGTACCGCTGATGGTCTGGTCCGCATTGAGGCTGATCGCCGCAAAGGCGTGAATCATGGAGAAGATGGCTCCCATGGCCGCTCCAAGGGCCAGAGCGATCCATACGGACCCGCCGCCGGCTCCTGCCGCTTCCATCAGAACATGGGCTGCCGCCGCCGTAAAGGCGCCGATGGACATCAGTCCCTCAAGGGCGATATTGACGACTCCCGAACGCTCACAGATCATACCGCCGATGGCCGTAATCAGGATGGGCGCCACGATCATCAGCACCGAAGGAATCATGTTAATTAAAATTTCCATTAAGCTTCTCCTCCGCTTTTAATCTGTTTTGTTTTCCGCCACTGCTGGAAGAGATAGAGTCCTGAGCGGAGGGCGATAAATACAACAATCAGTCCCTGGATAATCAGAGTGATCTCCTTGGGAATCTGACGGCTCTGCATCAGAGGCTGAGCGTTTTTAAGTATACCGAAAAGCAGACCCGCAAGGGTTACACCCAGGGCCTTGCTGTTTCCTACAAGGGCTACGGCGATTCCGTTGAATCCGTAGTTGTCCATTCCCGAGATAACTCTGCCGTGGGCAAAGGAACCGAGGATAACAATGGCTCCCGCCAGTCCGGCGAATGCTCCGGCAATGGCCATGGAGGTTGTAATACTTCTGGTAACAGGAATACCGCTGCACAGGGCGGCGTCCTTGTTGTAACCGGTGGCTCTCAGGCCGAAACCGAGGCTGGTTTTCTCCATAATAAACCAGTAGAGAACAATGGCGATAACCACCAGAAAGACTCCGTTGTTGAGGTTGGAGTACCGTGTAATCTGCTGGAAGAAGTCATTGGTCAGCTTTGCTGTTTCGGGGAAGTTGTCGGTTCTGAAGGTATTGGCTCCGGGCAGCTTGAAACTCACCATTCTCGAGAGGTAGAGGGCTATATAGTTCAGCATAATCGTTGAAACAACCTCGGACACCTCATACTTGGCCTTGAGAATACCGACGATTCCGCCCCAGAAGGCTCCCGCCACAACGGCGGCGGCAACGGCCATCATCCAGTGAACACCGGGAATCTGGGGTCCCAGAAGGGCAACGGCCTGGGCCACGGTCATACCGACGATATACTGTCCCTCCCCCCCGATATTGAAGAGTCCTACCCTGGCCGCAAAGGCCATGGAGAAACCGCAGAGGATAAAGGGAACCGAGTAGTTCAGTGTCTCACCGATATAGCGGACATTGAGCCGGCCCCGGTCGATATCGAAACCGGTCATGGCCTGAACTATGGCCTTGTACATATTAAGGGGGTTTCTACCCACCAAAAGAACCAGAATGGTACCGCAGAGAAATCCCAGCAGTACAACAAGGAGGGAGACAGTTCCTTCTGATTCAAGAAAACTTTTTTTCTCAGTCAAATCTTTACTCATCGCTTCCCGCCTTGGATTTTTTCTCACCGGCCATCATCAGACCGATCTCATGTTCATTGACATCCTTAACATCGGAAACGTCGAGAATCTGTCCCTTGCTTATGGTGGCTATTCTGTCACAGAGGTTCATAATCTCATCCAGGTCGTAGGAAACGACCAGAACAGCCTTGCCGGCATCCCGCTCTGCAATGATTCTCTTATGGATGTACTCGATGGCACCAACGTCCAGACCTCTTGTAGGCTGGGCGATAACCAGGACCTTGGGAGAGAGATTGATCTCTCTGGCGATAATCAGCTTCTGCTGGTTTCCTCCCGAAAGACTTCCCGCCTCTGTGACGTGTCCCTTACCGGCGCGGACATCAAACTCTTCGATAAGCTTGTCTGTCAGCTCATCCATGGGTTTTGTATCCATATAACCGAAGCGTCCTGAGAAGGGTTCCTGGTAGTAGGTTTTGAGAATAACATTCTCCGAAAGTGAGAAGTCCTTTACGATTCCATACTTGTGGCGGTCCTCGGGAACATAGCCGACGCCCTGCTGGATTCTTCTGCGTACTCCCGCCCTGGTGATATCCTCTCCGTCAAGAACAATGGCTCCTGAGGTCAGGGGGTACATACCATTAATGGCGTGTACCAGCTCGGACTGACCGTTACCGTCAACACCGGCAATACCCATAATCTCACCTTCTCTGACATCCAGAGAGAGATTATTGACCCTTACGGCGCCCAGAGCGTCCTCGATAACAAGGTCCTTCAGAGAGAGAACAACCTCACCGGGCTGTGCGGGTTTCTTTTCGGTGGAGAAATTGACGGCCCGTCCGACCATCATTTCTGCAAGGTCCTTTTCTGTAACCCCGGCCACATCGACGGTGTCGATGGACTTTCCGCGGCGCAGAACGGTACATCTGTCGGCAACCGCCTTGATCTCCTTCAGCTTGTGGGTAATAAGGACAACCGTCTTTCCCTCGGACTTAAGGAGTTTGATAATGTCCATCAGCTCGTCAATCTCCTGGGGAGTCAGAACGGCTGTGGGCTCATCAAGAATAATTATATCTGCATCCCGGTACAGGGTCTTGAGGATTTCCACCCTCTGTTCCTGTCCAACGGTAACATCTTCAATTTTAGCATCAGGATCAACCTGCAGACCGTACTGCTCAGAAAGTTTCTGTACTCTCTTCCGCGCATCTCTCAGGTCAAGAAAACCGAAACGGTTGCGGGGTTCCTGCCCCAGAACAATGTTTTCGGTTACAGTGTAGTTGTGAACAAGCTTGAAATGCTGATGAACCATACCGATCTTCAGGGCTGTCGCCGCATTCGGATCTTTAATTTTCTCTTCGCGACCATTAATCTTAATGGTCCCCTCATCAGCGGAATAAGAACCGAAAAGTATGGACATGAGGGTCGATTTTCCGGCTCCGTTCTCACCTAAAAGGGCATGGACTTCGTTCTTTCTGACCGACAGGTTGACCTTGTCGTTGGCCAGAATGCCCGGAAAAGCCTTAGAGATGCCGATCATCTCAATTGCATAATCTTCCAAAAGAAATGTCCCCTTTCAATTAAATTTTAATAGGAATTATACACGTAATTATACGCAAACGGGGAGATTCCCTTTACGGAAACCTCCCCTTTTTTAATTTACATCAATCAGCCGGTGCTGATCAGTCATCAAGAGCGGAGAGTCCGGCAGGAACTGCACCGTTCTTCAGAGCTTCAGCATAGGTGGGGTAAATTGTGATTTTGCCGCTGATAATATCAGCCATCATGGCGTCTACTTTTTCGACTACATCGGCACTCAGAGAGGGGTTGGCTGTGGAGTAACCTACACCATCCTCTTCCATTCCGAGCTTCATAACGCCGCCGGAGAAAGATCCGTCCTTAACGCTTTCAAGAGCGATAACAGCAGAACTTTCAACTCTCTTGAGCATGGAAGTCAGTACTGCAGACTCTTTACCTTCGTAAATTCCGTCTTCGTACTGATCGGAGTCAACACCGATGGCCCATACGTTCATTCCTCTCAGGCGGTACTCTTTAGCCTGTGCGATGGTTCCGTTTCCGGTACCGCCGGCAGCGCTGAAGATACAGTATACGCCGTTGTCATACCAGTTTTTCGCCTGTGCCTTGGCCAGCTCGGGTTTACCCCAGTCATTGGCGTAGTAGTCGATAAACTGTGCATCGGGAATGATGGATTTAACACCCTGGATGTAACCCATTTCGAACTTTGTGATTACAGCACCGGGAACACCACCGATAAATCCGAATCTGGGATTGTCGATTCCGTCCTCGATAGACTGGAGAGCCGCAACAGCACCTACGAGGTAGGAGCCCTGCTCTTCACTGAATACAAACTCCATAACGTTGGGCTGACCGATCCAGTCAACATCAACAATTACGAACTTCTGCTCGGGATACTGGGGAGCAACAACAGAAAGTGCATCGGCCCATGTAAAACCTGTAACGATGATCAGGTCATAACCTTCGTCAGCAGCCTGTCTCAGGTTGGGGATGTACATATCCTGTGTTTCAGCAGTTACAACGTCATACAGAGATCCGCGTCCTGCAGCATTTTCAACAGTATCACCGTAAAAGTCTACGATTCCTCTCCATGCGGCAGCGTTGAATGATTTGTCATCGATACCTGTAGCATCTGTCAGCAGTACAACTGTGGGTTCACCGGATGTGTTTGCAGCTTCCTGCTGACCGGCAGCAAAAAGTCCGGTAGCGAGAAAACAAAACATCAGTGCAAAAGCAATTTTCGTTTTCATAAGAATCCTCCAAAAAAGTAGTGAGAGACATTATATCACCTGAGGAAGTTTACAGACAGATGTTCCCGGTATTTTTTTGCATGAATATACTGGTTTTACAGGGTAACCCTGATTTCAGAGGGGATGGGAAAATTATAAAGTGATCATTTTTCTGTACCTGAACTTTTTAATTTTTTTCTATTTTCATATAATCGTGAGATACTTGATTACTGAACTGCATGGAGGCCAAAATGCCCGATACTCCCGTCCGTAAAATAAAACTGAGAAACTACATTGCCTACGGCGCCGGTGATCTCTACGGCGGCGGTGCATTTTTCATTGTTACAACCTTCTCAATGTTCTACCTGGTGAATGTTGTGGGGATGAACCCGATTCTTGCCGGACTTATTCCCGCCCTTGGAAAAATCTGGGACGCCGTTTCGGATCCTCTGATGGGATATATTGCAGACAATACCAGGGATAACCGCTTCGGCAGGAGGCGGGTATGGTTTCTTATATCCATTCTGCCCATAGCCCTCTCTTTTACACTGATCTGGTTTCCCGCGGGGTTCCACAGTCAGGTGGGTAAATTTGTTTTTTATCTTTTCGCCTATATATTCTTTTTTACAGTAGCAACTGTCTCCTATGTTCCCTATGCGGCCCTGAGCGCCGAGATGACCTATGACAGGGGGGAGAGGAACACTCTTAACGGAGTAAGAATCCTCTTCTCCTTTATTGCCACTCTTATTGCCGGAGTTGCGGTAAAGCCGATAATCGACGGCTTCGGAGGTACGGCGAAGGGCTACCTGATAATGGGTATTGTCTTCGGTCTGATATTTGCCCTTCCCTGGGTAACCCTCTACTTCGGAACATGGGAACTCCCACAGCCGGTCAGAGAAAAGGAGAAGGTTCACTTTTTCAAAAACTTCCTCTCCATGTTTGAAAACAAAAGCTGCCGGATACATGTGGCCATGTACGTCTGCTCCTTCGGTACGATGGATGTGTTTATGGCCTGGATCATGTTCTACTTTATCGACTACCTGAAAATGAGCCCCTTCTTTGTTATCGCCCAGGGTGCCCTGCTGATTACCATGATGCTTGTGCTGCCCCTCTATGTTAAGATCGCAAACACCAGGGGACACGGCACCTCCTATATGATTGGAATGGCCATCTTCTTTATAGGGATGATTGCCATGGGCTTCCTTCCCCCTGTTCCTCCCCCCTGGCTGCTGGTGGCCATTGTTATCATTCTGGGGCTGGGGCTGTCCGCGGGGTGCCTGATACCCCATCAGCTCCTTCCCTTTGTAGTGGATGTAGACCGTCTGAGGTCGGGACAGGAGCGGGCGGGGACCTACTCTGCAGTGATGACCCTTTCAAGAAAACTCTTCCTGGGATTTGTGATACTACAGGGCCTCGGCTTCCTGTTGAGCGGCATCGGCTACAAAAGCCCTGTTCCCACTATACTGACCGAATCACAGTATGAAGCAGCCTTTCAACTGGTGGATGAGAAGCAGGAGAAAAAGGGCTATGACCGTGAGGAGTACAGCTCTCTTCTAAGAGCGGCCTATAAACAGGAGAGCGACGGGAACTACTACCTGAACTATACGGGTCCGGAAAACAGCCTTCCAGGAGAAATAAGCTCCGATGAAGCCTATCACCTCAGACTCATCCTTGATGATATCGGCTACCTTTATACAGGAATCGGTGACCAGCAGACCCTCATGCAGAAACCCCGAACCGTGAAGAACCTCCACTTCTACTTTATCCTCTTCCCCCTGATACTCTGCGGAGCGGGAATCTATTTTGCTAGCAGGTTCAAACTGACTCCGCGAAACCATGATATAGTGATTAAGGAGATAGAACGACTTGAATCGGGAGGTCAGAAAAAGGACGTAACAGAAGAAACCAGGGAAGTTTGCGAGCTCCTTACCGGACATCCCTATGAAAGTCTTTTCGGCGGACCGAAGGTCTCAAATGCATAACAAATCGCTCTTTGGAAATTATTTTTCTCCCCTTGACCGCATGTTCAGCCGTCTCCATATTCTGATCTACAAGCATCTGAGGTGGAGAGCAATATTCCTGTCCCTGCTGCTGGTAAGCGCAGTTTTCATATTTTTCTCAGATGATCTGAAGATTTCCTCCAACTACTTTATCCTGATCCCTCTCTTTGTCTCGGGTATGGCCTACGGCCTTCCCGGCGGACTGATAGCCGGTATCCTTGCCCTCCCCTTCAACCTGCTCCTGTTCTACATTATCGGACATCCCGATTATGCTCCGGCCAGCCTGACAATTCCCGAAATATTCGGCATAAGCGTGGGTATGATTGTCGGTTATCTGTCGGACTACTTCCGGAAACTGAACAGTGAAATAAAACGAAGGGAGAAGACCGAGAAACAACTGAGAGAGCTTGTTGCGGAAAAAGAACTTCTGCTGAAGGAGATCAACCACAGGGTGAGAAACAATCTCGGGATTATCAGCAGCATTATACAGCTCCAATCGAACCGGGTTGAGAATCCCCAGTTCAGAGAGGAGTACAGAAAGCTGAAACTCCGTATCAGGTCTATTTCATTAGTCCATGAACAGCTCTATATGGAGAACCAGCCGGAACTGCTGGATATCAGGAACTATCTGGAAACCCTGACGGGCAATCTTCTGGACAGCTATGATGAAACCCAGATCAAATTCATCTTCAGAAAACCCGTAGAGCCGATGATTCTGAGCAGTACCCGGATGCTGGATCTGGGGCTGATTGTTCAGGAAGTTATTATCAACAGTTTTAAGTATGCCTTTCCCGAACACTCCGAGGGAACTCTCTCCCTGGATTTGAACAGGAAGGGAGACCAGTACATTATAGTGATTGAAGACAGCGGGCCGGGATTCAGTAAAAATGAAATACACCCCGGACTGGGAACTAAACTGATCCAGTCCCTCTCCTCAAGCCTGGAAGGGAGCTACAGCTGGAGCAGCAGCAACGGCTGCCGTTTTATCCTGACCTTTCCCGTTTAGTTCCCTGACTTACTATAGTTCAGAACTCTCCATGAACTGCCTTGAAAGAGAAATTTCAAGATTCCCGTTCCTGATTCTAATGTCATCGAGAAATTCCTTTTCCGGGCTGGATCTTTCATGGTGATATAATAGCTCAGTCTCAGCATACTGCCGAGGTTGGTAGTCTTTACCAGTGTTTTCCATGGCCGCCTCTTCCGCCGCCCATTCCCTGGGGCAGCTCAGTTACCTCGACTCCGTTTACGACAACAGTTCCTCCCAGAAGCCGGGCGCCTCTGTCGGCGTCAAAGGAAGAGCGGGCATTCACATCGATGCTTCCGCCGTATATATAGATCTCACCGTTGGCATCGAAGGCGTCGGTGTCTCCCGCCGCCATGGTCACCGCTATATTACCGCCAGTTACGGATATAACCGGACTCATATTGCTCTTCTGAGCCGCATTTATGCCGTCATCTGTGGCGTACACCGTAATGTCGCCGCCGTTTATCTGTACCTGGGTAGCTTCCAGTCCCTCGCTGCTGGTCTTTACATTGACCCTTCCGCCGTCTATCTGAAGGACAGTGGTTGCCTGAATGGCATCATCGGCTGCGGAAAGCTCCAGTGAGCCCCCCTGCATATAAAAGTAGCCGGTCATATCACTGTTTTCACTGTGCAGGGCGTCCTTGCCGGACACAACGGTGATATCACCATCGGCTATACGGATAGAGTCGTTGGCTTCAAGACCGTCCTCTGCAGCCTCGATGTTCACCACGCCGCCGGTGATCTTCAGATCATCCTTGGAGGTGATGCCGTTTCCTGATGCCGAAACAACATCAAGAGATGAGGTTCCGCTCAGCACCAGATCGGAGCGGGAAAAGACCGTCGCATCAAGATTGACTTCTGGATAGGATTCAAACTCACCTGATACGGTCAAAGAGCCCCCTGAACCGAAGGTGGTAATAAAAACCTTGTCCGCGGTATTAACGAAAATTGCCGGCTTGCCGGCATTGGTGACGGTGAGCCCGTCAAGAACCAGCTGCACCTTGGCATCGTCTCCGGCATCCACCACAATCATTGTGTCTCTGTAGCTTCCCTGAAGGAGATAGATTCCTTCGCTCTCTATAACAGTGCTGCTTCCGCTTCTCAGGCTGAGGGTCTCGGCGTTATTCAGTGAGACTGTCTGCTTCAGATCCCTGTAGGTAAACATGGACGATGTGTCCAGCAGAGAGTCCTGATAGTTCTGGCCTGTGCTGGCTACAAGCACACTCTGTGATACGGGAGTCGGCATGGCCGCCAGCTGTATATTCTGACCGGCAGTTCCGCTGCCGGCACTGTTTATCGACGAACCTGACTGGGCTCCGGCGGTGCAGCTTAAGGCCGAAAGCAGCAGCAGAGCCGCCGCGGGTCTAACTAATATCTTTATATTCACAGCTTACCCCTCTATTGATTCTCAATCATTTCCTGATGATTTTCTAGCAATATAGGGACAAGCTGTAAATGAAATGTAAACTAGATCTGTCTCTTTCATAAATTCCGGATTTACAGGGCAAATAAAAACCGCCCTTCAATTGAAAGGCGGTTATTACTCTTTTTTCACCGGGTCCTCAAAACCGGAAGACAGGACTACTCATTCAGCCAGCAGGCCGACATATGCCCCGGAGAGACTTCCTTGAGGGGGGGATATTGCTGTTTGCAGATATCCTTCGCATAGGGACAGCGTGGGTGAAAGTGGCATCCCGTCGGGGGATTAATGGGACTGGGTACATCGCCCATAACGATCTTCTCCTTCTGATCCCTCTTGTGGGGGTCCGTCAGGGGAAAGGCGTTGAAGAGGGCCTTTGTGTAGGGATGGGTATGGTTCTTAACCAGCTCATCCTTGTCGGCCATCTCGATAATCTTGCCAAGATACATCACCACAATCCGGGTGGAGATATACTCCACCACCGCCAGGTCGTGGGCGATAAACATATAGGTCAGGTCATGCTTCTCCCTAAGATCCTGGAGCAGATTGAGGATCTGGGCCTGGACCGATACATCCAGGGCCGATACCGCCTCATCGCAGACTACAAACTCGGGATTCAGTGTCAGGGCCCGGGCGATGCCGATCCTCTGTCTCTGTCCTCCGGAGAACTGGTGGGGGAAGCGGTTCTTGTACATCGGATTGATCCCCACCTCCTCCATAATGCTGTCCACCTTTTCCGCGATCTCGGCGGGAGTGCCCGCCTTGTGAATGCGCAGGGGCTGACTGATCAGAGACCCCACCTTCTTACGGGGATTCAGTGAGGAGAAGGGGTCCTGAAAGACCATCTGAATACTCTTTCTCAGGTCCACCATCTCCTTGTGATCAAGAGAGAAGAGATCGCGCCCTCCGTAGAGAACCTCCCCTTCTGTCTTCTCGTGGAGCCGAAGGACTGTCTTGCCCAGGGTGGACTTGCCGCAGCCCGACTCCCCCACTATTCCGAGGATCTCTCCCTTTTTAATATCAAAGGATACGCCGTCCACGGCCTTGAGGGTCTGTTTCGCATTTCCCTCGCGGGAGCTTATTCTATAGTATTTCTTGAGGTCTTTGACCTCCATCAATGACTCACTCATCGGACACTCCTGTTTTTAACTTCTTCCGACTTGTGGCACCAGATGCTGTGCCCCTCGTCCAGCTCCGTTATGCCGGGAAAGCTCTTTTCACAAGCCTCATCGGCCCAGGAGCATCGGTTGGCAAAGGGACAGCCGTCCCCCAGGGTCAGCAGATCCGGCACATTGCCGGGAATCGCCTCAAGGCGGCTGTGGTCCGCATACTTCTCGTTGGAGGGAAGGGAGTTCAGCAGTCCCAGGGTGTAGGGGTGGGAGGGATTGTCGAAGATCTGATAGACCGTCCCCTCCTCCACCTTGCGCCCGGCGTACATTACCACAACACGGTCGGCGGTCTCCGCCACAACACCCATATCATGGGTGATCAGCAGAATGGACATATCAACCTTGTCCTTCAGGTCAGTCAGAAGGTCCAGAATCTGTGCCTGTATGGTCACATCCAGGGCCGTTGTGGGCTCGTCGGCAATCATAAGTCCCGGCTCCGGTGAGGCCAGGGCCATGGCGATCATAACCCTCTGGCGCATCCCTCCCGAGAGCTGATGGGGATAGTCGTGGGCCCGCTTTTCCGGGGAGGGGATCTTCACCAGATCCAGCAGCTCCACTGCTTTGGCATGGGCCTCTTTCTTTGTCATCTTCTGATGGGTCAGAAAGACGTCTGCCAGCTGCTCGCCGATCTTGAAGACCGGATTGAGGCTGGTCATGGGCTCCTGGAAGATCATGGAGATCTGGGTGCCCCTTAGCTTTCTGATCTCCTTTTCAGGAAGTTTCAGAAGATCACGATCCCGGAAGATCACCGAGCCGCTCTCGATTACCCCCGGGGGCATGGGGATCAGCTGGTTGATGGTATGGGCGGTTACGGACTTGCCGCATCCCGATTCACCTACCAGGGCGAGGGTCTCCCCTTTTTTAATATGGAGGGAGAGGTCCCGTACGGCCTTCACCACTCCCCGTCTGGTGTGAAAGTGAACATTCACATTTTCCATTGTCAGCAGTGTATCGTCACTCATAATCAGTCCCTCAGCCTGGGATCAAGAATATCCCGCAGTCCGTCGCCGAGCAGATTGAATCCGAGAACCGCCAAAAGTGTGGCGATACCCGGGAGTGTGACAATCCACCATGCCGAGGTGACAAACTCCTTGGAGCTTGCGATCATAAGACCCCACTCGGGTGTGGGAGGCTGTGCTCCCAGTCCCAGAAAGGAGAGGCCTGCCGATTCAAGAATGGCCGAACCGAATCCCAGAGTGGCCTGTACCGAGATTGGGGCCAGACAGTTGGGAAGGATGGAGAGGAACATCAGCTCGAAGTCCGATGCCCCCAGGGCACGCTCGGCCATTACATAGTCACTCTCCTTCTCCGCCATCACCGAAGCCCTGACGATACGGATGTACCGCGGGATCTGTGATATACCGATGGCCACCATGGCATTGGTCAGGGAGGGTCCCAGAACCGCCACAATAACGATGGTCAGAAGGATGTAGGGAAAGGCCAGCATAATGTCCACAAGACGCTGAATCACCTTGTCCACCATGCCGCCGTAGTAGCCGCTGATCACCCCGATGAGAATGCCGAAAAAGAGGGCAATCCCCACGGCGATAACACCTATTGTCATGGAGATCCGGGCGCCGTAGATCAGCCGGGAGAGCATATCCCGTCCCAGGTCATCGGTTCCCAGTATGTACTCGCTTACAAAGGGAGCGGTCTTTCTCATCTCGATATTCTGGGCCACCGGGTCCATTGGCGCCAGGAGTGGCGCAAACACGGCAATCAGAATAAATGCCAGGATTATTATAAGGCCCGCCATGGCGGTCTTGCTCCGCTTCAGCTGATGCCAGTGCTCAGCCAGGGGAGACTCGGCGGCGGGTGCGTTGATCGTATTTAATGTTTCTGTACTGTTCATATATATATCTCTACTGGAGCCTGATTTTCGGATTGATTACGGAATAGAGTACATCCACCGCCAGGTTGATCAGAACAAAGGATGTGGAGATGACGATAATTCCTCCCTGTACCGCAGGATAGTCCCGGGCCTCGATGGCCTGGTAGATCCATTTGCCGATTCCCGGCCAGGCGAAGATCGTCTCCGTCAGCAGGGCTCCTGCCAGAAGCATACCGAACTGAAGACCTATTACCGTGATAACCGGCATCAGGGCATTGCGCAGGGCGTAGCGGAAGACGACCCGCTGCTCCTTGATTCCAGCGGACCGGACAGTCTTTACATAGTCCTGCTTCAAAACCTCAAGCATACTGCTTCTTGTGGTCCTTGCGATAATGGCCAGGGGAATGGTTCCCAGAGCCACCGACGGCAGAATCAAGTGGTGAAGAGCCGATAGAAAATACTCGGGCTCCCCCTTTAACAGGAGCTTGAAGGTATCAATCAGGTAGAAGTTGGTTTCCGGCTGGAAGAAGAGCCTCAGGTTCATCCTTCCCCCGGTGGGAAAGAGGTTCAGATTGACCGAAAAGATCATAATCAGAACCAGAGCCAGCCAGAAGACCGGCATGGAGACGCCGAAGAGGGCCCCCACCATGGAGGTGTAATCGATCCAGGTGTTCTTCCTGGTGGCGGAGATCACTCCGATCCACACTCCCAGCACCGAGGCGAAAATCATGGCGCAGAGGGCCAGTTCGATGGTCGCCGGGTAACGGGCCTTGATCTCGTCCCAGACCTTCTGTCCCGACTTGATGGACTCACCGAAGTCGAGGCGGACAATCCGTGTAAGATAGAGGCCGTACTGCTGAATAAGCGGTTTATCAAGCCCCAGATCGGCACGGAGCTTCTCGATTTTTTCCTTGCTGGCCCGTTCGCCGAGCATAACCCGCGCCGGATCTCCTGGAGAGAGGGCGATCATAAAGAATACCAGGGTTACAACTCCGAAGAGGGTCGGGAACAGCATAACTAGACGTTTTAAAATATATCTAAACATAGTTCCTTCAGATTGGGATCAGTCATTCCTCTCTGCCGGTGCGGGCTTATCGGAAAAACTGTCCCTGAATTAAAAACCCTCCCGACCGGTAAACCGTTGGGAGGGTATATCAATCACTTAAAGATTATTTCTTGATCCAGACCTTGGCAAAGACACGCTTGCCGGTGGGATAGAGGTAGAAGTCCTGAACGGACTCTTTCATGGGCTCTGAAACGACAGAGTGGGCAATGGGAACCCAGGGAGCCTCTTCGTGGAAGATCTCCTGAGCCTTCATATAGAGCTCGGTTCTCTTTTCAACATCCATCTCTTCCTTGGCTTCTGCGGCAAGAGCGGTGAACTCAGCGTTTTTCCAGAAGGCGATGTTTCCTGCGGGTTTTTCAGCAGCGGGAGCTGAGAGAAGAACCCAGAGGAAGTTGTCGGGGTCACCGTTGTCACCGGTCCATCCCAGCATGGCGGCCTGATGCTCACCCATGTCGGTCTTGTCCAGGTAGGTACCCCACTCGTAGGAGACGATCTCTACATTGATGCCGACTTTGGCCAGCTGTGCCTGCATAACCTCGGCAACCTTCTTGCCGTTGGGGTTGTAGGGTCTGGCAACGGGCATGGCCCAGATCTCTGTATCGAATCCGTCTGCGTATCCGGCTTCCGCAAGAAGCTGTTTAGCCATCTCGGGATCATAGGGATAGGCCTCAATATCATCGTTGTAGGACCACATTGTGGGAGGCAGGGGGTTCTTGGCAGGTTTACCGGCGGCGCCGTAAACGGCAGCAACGATCTCGTCCCTGTCGATGGCATAGTTCATGGCCTGTCTTACCTTAACATTGTCATAGGGAGCCTTCTCGTTGTTCAGGGCCAGGTAGCCTACATTAAGACCTTCCTGCTGGATAACCTTGATCCCGTCGGTAGCCATCATTTCGGGCAGATCCTCGGGAGAAGGAAAATCGACAACATCAACCTCACCCTTCTGCAGAGCCAGCCAGCGGGCTGTGGCATCAGGAATAACCTTGAGGATCAGACGGTCCAGGTAGACATCACCGCCCCAGTAGTCAGGGTTTCGTTCGTATACAATATTGTCATCCTTGATCCAGGAAACAAATTTGAAGGGTCCTGTACCGACGGGGTTGGATGTCAGGTCCTCACCATATTTCTCAGCTGCAGCAGGAGATACGATGGCGGCAAAGTCCATGGCCAGGTTGGCGATAAAGGGAGCTTCCTTCTTCTTCAGCTTGAACTCAACAGTATAGTCGTCAACGGCGATAACATCATCGACGATATTGGACATATCCATATATCCCCAGTACTTCCAGGGTCCGTTCTTGTAGAAGGGGTGATCCTCCTTGAACTGTCTCTCGAAGGAGAAAACAACTGCTTCGGAAGTGAAGTCGGTTCCGTCATGGAACTTGACGCCCTTTCTCAGATTAAAGGTGACGGTCAGACCGTCATCGGAAAAGCTCCAGCTTTCGGCCAGAGCAGGCTGTATTTCTGTGGTTCCGGGTACAAACTCAACCAGAGTGTCGTAAACCTGGGTAGAGCCGTAAAAGGATTCACCGTCGGTTTCCCGGGCGGGGTCGAGTCCAACTGAGTCACCGGAGCGGGCAAAAACCAGAGTTCCGCCCATTTTACTGTCTTCGACAGAAACGGCTGCAGCCTCTTCCATGGGAGCTTCTTTTTCCTTACACGAAAAGAAAAGAGAAGCAGACAGTGCCAGCAGCATAATGATACTGAGTCTTAAGATTTTTTTCATACAATCCCCTTGTATAGTGTGTGGGTCTATTTTTCCGCAAACGCCAAAAACCGTCATTCCGGGAGATACAGGGGACGGGTTACAAAAGAAGGATGACGGTAAGTTCTTGCCGTTCTTGCGGAAAATTAAACGTTATTTTACCTATATTACAATATTCTCATATCAGTAAACAAGGAATTTGCCAATTATTTATAACTAATTCCTTAAGCTCTTCACGGATAGAGTCTCAAAGTGAAATCAGACATGATTCAACAGCTTCATCTCCACCGGATGGGGATTGAGATAGTACTGCTCCTTAAGGTAGGACTCCTGATACTTCATGGTGTAGTGCCTTATCAGGGTGAGTGGAACAATAAGAGGTGTCAGCTCCCTGTAGTAGTTCTCAGCCTCCTTAAGGAGCTCCTCCTTCTCCTCACTGCTGAGAATCTTTTTGAAGTATCCGTTTATATGAAGGAGTACATTGTAGTTTTTCTTAACAGTCTTCTTCAGACTCAGCAGCTCCAGCAAAATGGATCTATATTTGTTGACGAGGGTATCAAAATCCAGGGTTCCCGAAGAGGCAATCAGTTTACCCAGAGTCCGGAGCTTTTCGGTACTGTGGGCCATCAGGGTATACTTGTGTCTGCTGTGAAAATTGACAAGTTCTTTGGGCTGCCTGCTCTTCACGGCCTCTCTCCATCGCTGAAGAACAAAGATAGTCTCAATAAAGTTCTCCCGTAGTCCGGGGTCGCAGAGCCTCCCTTCATCCTCAACGGGAATATCGGGAAAGTGCTCCATAAAGGCCCGGGCAAACATCCCTACTCCCGCATAGCTGATGGTCTGGCCCTTTTCGTTGTAGACCTTCACCTTTCTCATACCGCTGGAGGGACTCTTTGTCTTGAAGATAAAGGCTACAAGATCCTCTTTCTCCAGTTGATTAAGCTTCTGCACGATCCATGTCTGCATTTTCCCGGAGTGATCAATTCCGGAGTGTGTGGTAATAAGACTTGGATTCTCAACGCTGCCAACCAGTCTCATGCTCTCTCTTGGAACAGGCAGCCCGCACTCCACCTCCGGGCAGACAGGGACAAAGTCGCACCACTGAATCATGGTGTCTGTAATAAAGTGATCCAGCTTGTGCTGACCATCGTATCTTACCCTGTTTCCCAGCAGACAGCTGCTGACGCCTACTCTTATCTTATCCATATCATCTTCCTATGGATTCAATTATAGATCCCCCTGCTCTTCTTCTGCCAGAGGGATTTCAGCCCTTAACGGCTCCGGCGGTCATACCCTCCATGATCTTTCTGGAAAAAAGACCGTAGAAGAGAATGACAGGTATAATAGAGATAATCAGAGCGGACACCAGGCTCGGATAGTCGGTGGTGTATGCGCCTGTGAACATTGTGAGAGCCACAGGTACTGTTTTCAGGGCATCCCTGTTTATAAGAACAAGACCGAAGGGGAACTCATTCCATGAGGCATTGAAGGTCAGTACCAGCACCGTGGAAAGAATCGGCTTGCACAGGGGCATAATGATTCTGAACAGGCTCTGCCAGACTCCGCAGCCCTCCATTGTGGCAGACTCCTCCATCTCCTCGGGGATGCCTCTGACAAAACTCTCAATCAGGAATATTGCTGTGGGAAGGGCAAAGGTGACATAGGGGAAGACCAGGGTGATTCTCCTGTCCAGCAGGCCTATCTCACGGAACTGAAGAAACAGGGGGAGCAGCCATGCATGGGTGGGGACCACCAATCCCAGCATCAGCAAGACATAGATGAAATTCCGTCCCTTAAAGGAGAAACGGGAGAGGAAGTAGCCTGTTACCGTAGCCAGAACAAGAACCGTTGCCAGAGTGATAACGCTGATAATAAAGCTGTTGCTGAAGTAACGGAAAAACTTCGCGTGGGTCATAATCTTGATATAGTTGTCAAAATTTATGGATTCCGGCAGACGGATAATACTCTTCTGAAATTCCACAGAGCTCTTGAATGATGTACTCAGCATCCAGATCAGAGGAAAGATACAGGAGAGGGAGAAGAGAAATACCAGAGTATTGATGATCCACCTGGTCACTCTTGAAGAGGAGCGCAGGGGTTTCTGTGGTTCCACAGCGGCTGCCGCAGCGGGCAGAGTCCTGGAGCTATTCATAGCGGCGTCCTCCAAGCATTTTAATTGTAATCCCTGTAATGGCCAGGGTAATAATAATCATAATGATGGACATGGACGCCCCGTAGCTGAACCTCATCATATTGAAGGAGACCCTGTAGTTGAAAAGAGACATGGTCATGGATCTCTGCCCGGGCCCGCCTTCTGTCAGAACGTAGATCTGATCGAAGATTTTCAGGGTCCCTGAAACGCAGATCATCATGGCCGCTTTGAAGGTTGGGTAAATCATGGGCAGCATAATTTTCACGGTCCTCTGATATCCGTTGGTTCCGTCAAGTTCGGCGCTCTCAAGAATAGACTTGGGTATGCTCTCAAGTGCCCCGAGAAACATAATCATATAGAGTCCGATAAACTGCCAGATAACAGGTACCGAAACTGTGTAGAGCACCAGATTCGGATCATCAAGCCATAGGGGAATATTGGACATACCCAGGGATGAGAGAAAGAGGTCAAGGAGACCGTTTCTCTTGTTATAGATAATCCCCCAGACCAGACCGACTACAACCGGTGACAGGACCACGGGAAGAAAGATCAGAGTTCGATGGACACCCCTCCAGCGAATGTACTTTGTCACCAGAAGAACCGAGATAATCAGTCCCAGGCCCACCTGACCGATAACAACCAGTACAGTTATGGAGAAGGTGTTTTTAAAGGAGTTCCAGAAATTCTTGTCTGAAAAGAGGGTTAAGAAGTTTTTAAGTCCCACAAAGTTCAGACTGCTTCCACCCTTCCAGTCAAAAAAGCTGAGTCTGATGGAAAAAAACAGTGGAAAAACAAAGACAAAAGAAAAAATCAGCAGGGTCGGAAAAAGACCCAGAAACATATTGAAGCGGGAGGGGGTTTTCAGTGCTCGGCGGCTCATATCTATTACCTTTAATCAGTTATTTTTTGATAATATTATCCTCCCTGCCCCCGCACAGGAGTGCACAGAGACAAAGAGGTATTTCATATAAAGGCCGCCTACTCCCTTACATCTTCGATATTCTGAGCATACTCTGCGGGGGTGATCAATCCCATCAGCATCTGCTGCATATCGTTATAGAATACATCCACGATGGTTCCGGGAAGCTGTACATCAAAAATCGGCGCAAACTGAAAGTCGATCTCATTATAGGCAACCTGAAGGGGATCAAGGCTTGAGGCATCGATCTCGGGAACAACTGCGGGAAATCCGCCGTTGGCGGCAGCCACATTGCCGTACTCCTGTCCATAGAGTTCCTTGGCAAAACTCAGAGCCAGATCCTTGTCTTTGGCATTGGGATTAACACAGACAGCCCATCCCGCACCGCCGGCAACAATATTGGCATACTCTTCATGACCCTTAACAGGAGGAAGCATGGCCAGGCCGACCTTTGAGGTATCCATGTTTTCAATAACAGGACCCATTGCCCAGGAACCTTCGATAAACATGGCGGCTTCGCCGTTGTAGAAGACCTGTCTCTGCTGGTTGTTATCGATGCTGTTCATATCCTCGTTAAAAGCCCCCAGGACCACCAGTTCAGCCATCAGCTCGGCGGCATCAACAAAGACCTTGTCTGTAAAAGAAGCTCCCTTGTTATTGTAAAGGCTGTCAAACCATGATGCATCGGTATATCGGTAGACCATGGTATTGAATATACAGGAGGGGTTAAGCCAGCGGCCCTTGTTTCCCATAACAAGGGGAATATGACCTTCAGCCCGCAGTTCTACACACAGATCCTTGAAATCATCCATGGTGTCGGGGAAATCCGCATAACCGGCCTCGGCCAGCATATCCTTGTTATAGTAGATCACATGATTGGACTGGAGCTGAAAGGGAAGCCCCCAGATATCACCGTCCACATTAAAGTCGGAGAAGGCGCCTGATTTGAACATGTCCTTGAAGGATGAATCAGAGTTGATGGCGTCGGTCAAAGGCATAATCAGTCCGTTTTCCCTGAGCAGAGGAAAGAGGTCGGGTTTGGAAAGATAGACATCGGGAAGCTGCCGTGAGGCTATCATTGTCTTCAGTTTAACCTGGTAGTTATCATGCTGAATAAACTCGTCGGACACCGTAACATCAGGATGGTTCAGCTTGTAGGAAGCCATTGAGGCTGCAAAGGCCTTGTCGTTGGCATCCCCCTGCTCCACGGCGGGGGTCATAAAGTGAATCATGGTAACTTCCTTAGATCCCGATGACTCATCCTGAGAACCGCCGGCCATAACAAGCGACGGAACAGCCAGCAGTAGAACCGCAAGCATTCCAAGACAGATTCTGATTTTAACTTTCATTACACAATCCTCCTATTTGATTTGTATAATTCTCCTTAATCATTCCATTTGAGTGTCTTTCTGCTTTCCGCGGAAAGATACGCCTCCTGGATTAATCTCAATGTTTTTTCTGCTTCTGAAACAGGAGACAGGGGTGCAGTTCCGGCAGTAACAGCATCTCCAAAGGCTTTCAGGGTGTGATAGAAGGACTCCTCATATCCCGAGTCCGTCTCAACCACCTCACCATTCAGACTCAGAACATCCGTCAGAAGCAGATTGCCCTTATCCCCCTGAACCCTAATCTCCCCAGCCGAACCGTCGGCGGAGCTCCAGGACTGGAAGACCTGTCCCATGGCACCTCCGGGAAACTCAAGAGAGATAAGGCATGTATCTTCACCATCCATCTGTGTATAGTGATTTGTTGCGGAAAAGCAGCTCAGATAGTCGGGAGAACCCATCAGATAGAACATCTGGTAGACAAGGTGAGTACCGCTGTCCATCATCGCTCCGCCCCCGGCCTTGCTGAAATCTTTTCTCCAGCCGGCGGCATGCTCGGGGGGAATAAAGTGACAGGCCCTGAAGCTGGCATAAGAGATCTTTCCCAGAACACCGGATTCGATAATCTCCTTTGCCTTCCGGATCACCGGTCTGTAGACAAAGTTATGTCCGGGAAAGAGGACAACACCATTTGCCCGGGCGGAGTTCTCAAGTTTCTTCAGCTCGCTGCTGTCCAGGGCGACGGGTTTCTCCACAAGCACATGCTTCCCCTTCTCCATGGCCTGCATGGCCTGATCATAGTGAAGACTTGTAGGGGAGAAGACTGCTACCGCGTCTATATCAGGGTCATTGACTACTTCATTGAAAGAGGTGAATGAACGGACACCCCAGCTGCTGCACTTGTCCGAAAGTCTTTTGATTCCTTCAGGAGAGGGATTACCGCAGCAGCCCTTAAGTTCAAAATCCTCTGTAAGTTTCTGATAGGCCTTGTAGTACCAGTCGGAAATCCAACCGGCACCGGATATTGCCAGATTAATGCTCATATCAAAGCTCCTTCCATCTGATGACTGATCCAAGACTGTTTCCGGCACCCTCTTTGATCTTTTCATAAACTGCCGGCGCTTCTTCGGGCTCCACAACCTCCGTGATAAGAGGATCAATCTTAAGATCCCCGGAGGCGATCAGCTTCAGTAACAGCTCCAGATTCCCCTCGATGGAGTGTTTATAGAGTCCCGAAGGATCCTTTAATAGAGGATATCTCCACTCATGAGCCCCTTTTACGGTCACAACCGAGGGACAGAGGTGAGACTTGTTCAGAAAGGGGGTTACATCGGTAACATACTCCCCCCGGGGACTGCCCAGAATGATCAGCTCACCCTGTGTATCCACCAGATCAGCCGATTCAAGGACCACCCGGGACAGGCCCGTGGCATCGATCACAGTGCTGAAGAGACGGCCATCGGGTACGTCAGCGGCAGAAGGCCAGGTCTCGGATATGCCGCAGGCTTCCGCCCTCTCTCTCCGAAATCCGCTGGGATCGATAACCGTCACATCAGCCCCGGACAGCGCCGCCAGCTGAGCAGCGAGATTTCCGACAATTCCTGCCCCTACTACGGCAACACGGTCCCCCAGCTCAATGGACGAAACCCTGACAGCCGTAATGGAAACCGCAGCCATCCGGGCAAAGACCGCATGTACCGGGTCAATCCCTTCGGGAAGGGGCAGGCAGATTGTTTCCGCCTCGGCTATCTCGGAGTGTCTGCCGTAGGAGAAAACAAGTTTTCCCTCCTGAAACCGGCCTGTTTTATCCTCAATAACAGTTCCAACAGAACCGTAACCGGGTATATAGGGCAGAGGAGCCCAACCCTCTCCTCCGGAGAGAATCGCTTTTTCTGTTCCGGGACTGATGACGGAACAGACCGTATCTATAATGGTGTCTCCGATGGGAGAAAAGGGCATCTCCACAAGTTCAGCCTTCCATGGCTCGGTAAATTGTATAGCCTTCACTTAAGCACTCCTAAGGTGTTTAATAAAACGTTTTTTATTTATCTGAAATTCATTATCATCCGGGCAAATTATGGCGTCAACGATGAAAAAATTACTAATAGTTGTCTGATTTTACGATTTATTCCACTAATAGTTAATTAATTATCTATTACTTATTGATTTTTATGATATTCTATAACCATGGATCTGCAGACAAAGTTCCTGAGAATTGACAGAGAAAAGACCACTCACGGCTCATTTATTGACCCGGAATATGTTCTCCACATTGTGTTTCAGGGAAGGTTTGATTTTCAGATTCAGAATGAAAACTACAGCATAGAACAGGGTGACCTTATCCTGATTCCCCCCAATAATCTTCATGCCGTAAAAAACGCGGAAAACATCCATATGGCTGTACTTCACTTTTATGACCACAGCAATACTCTGGAGTCCCTCGATCTGGAGCCGGTTTTTCATTTTAAAGGCAGGGAGTTCGGAACGGTTAAGTCCCTATCAACTCAACTGGAAGAGTATTGGAGCCTGAAGAGCTCTGTCAGGCAGTTCGCCGTAGATGGTCTGGTTCATACAATCATAGGAATGTTCATCCTCCAGAACAGAAAGGGAGGAAAGGTCAGTTCAAACCAGCAGTTTACAAACTGGAAATCCATTCAGGAGGGAGTCACCTATATTCAGAATAATTTCAAAGATCCTGGAATATCTATTGCTGAAGTCAGCAGGATATGCAACCTCTCGTACAACTATTTCAGCTACCTCTTCAAGCAGTACACCCACGAGTCTCCCCTCCACTACCTGACCCGGTTAAGACTGGAGTACGCCAAGGAGTGCATCTACAATGGAAGGTTCAATATATCCCAGTCGGCTGCCGCATCGGGCTTCGCTAATATTCAGTACTTCAGCCGAACATTCAAGAACTATGAAGGTCTCTCCCCAAGGGCATGGCTGAAACAGTACAGCTGATCTGGCAGGATTTCGTGCTGTCCTCTCCTCTTTTCCGTAAATAGGAATTATCCATGACTTTGTTTGACATATTTTTTGATGGGGGGTACTATTTTTTTATAATTTGAAACATCGTTTCATATTTCGTGCTGTAATTTCTGAATCGTACAGATACAGTCCGATATGAATCTGCTGAAACTGAATAATTAAACTGACTTAAGGAGTAATATGATGATTCTTGATAACTTCAGCCTGAAAGGCAAAACAGCCATTGTAACCGGATGTTCAACAGGACTCGGACAGGGAATCAGCCTCGGTCTTGCCGAAGCGGGTGCCAATGTTGTAGGTGTCGACTATGTAGACTCACCGGATACTGAAGCTAAAATGAAAGAGATTGGAGGCAGCTTCAAGGGCCTCAAGGCGAACCTGATGACAACAGATCCTATCCAGGGAATTATCGACACTGCCGTTGAGACATTCGGCTCTGTGGATATCCTTGTAAACAATGCCGGTATCATCCGCCGGGAAGATTCCATCAACTTCAGTGAGAAGGACTGGGACGATGTTATG
>DHQL01000024.1:130658-131612 GCA_002408085.1 Spirochaeta sp. UBA5339 | reverse complement strand
GAAGGACTGGGACGATGTTATGGACATCAATATCAAGACAGTCTTTTTCTTCTGTCAGGCCGTGGCCAAGCAGTTTATGAAACAGGGCAACGGCGGTAAGATCATCAACATTGCTTCCATGCTCTCCTTCCAGGGCGGAATCCGTGTCCCCTCCTACACCGCCAGCAAGAGTGCCGTAATGGGACTTACAAAGCTTCTTGCCTGTGAGTGGGCCAAGGACAATATCAATGTCAACGCCATTGCTCCCGGATATATGGATACCAACAACACAGAGCAGCTGAGAAATGATCCCAAGAGATCTGCTGAGATCCTCGGAAGAATCCCCGCCAACAGATGGGGACTCCCCAGTGACGTTGCCGGTCCCGCGGTATTCCTCGCCTCTGCAGCCTCAGACTACATCAACGGATACACAGTGGCCGTTGACGGCGGATGGCTCGCCAGATAATTTATTTAACGGGCCTCGATTTTTCGGGGCCTGCTGCTTTCAGGACTCAGCGTTTTCAGAGCTCAGCCTCGATAAAGACTTAAAAGCCGCCTGGCCTGATTCTCGACACTGTATTCCAGCGCTTCCTTATGAGCAAGTTCAGCCATTCTCATAAGAGCCTCAGTGCCTACAGCTTCTATAGCCCTCTTCAGTGCCGATCCGCAGCTCCCTGAATCCGAGCACTTTGTCAGATACCCTGTTTCACAGTCCCTGATCAGATCCACATTGCCGATGCAGTCGGTTCCCACAACGGGAACGGAGCTCAGGAAAGCCTCCACCACCGCCGTGGGCAGCCCTTCAAAGAGGGCCGTACTGAAGTAGATATCGAAGTGACTGATCAGATTCCCCGCCTGTTTTACATCCCCCCAGAAGAAGATCCTGTCCGAGGCGGGAGAAGCGGCCTTCGCGGCCTCTACGGTTTTCTGATACTCCTCCTCTCCATGGGTGAGGCCTCCCATAATATGAAGGGC
>DHQL01000024.1:128361-130471 GCA_002408085.1 Spirochaeta sp. UBA5339 | reverse complement strand
GCCAGAGAGAAGGCCTCGATCATCGTAACCAGATCCTTTTGAGGAGTGATTCTGGAGAGGGAGACAATATTGACGGCGTATCTGCTGCAGGCATCTGCTATGTCTGAGGGAAGTTCCTGCCTGTGCACATCAATGCCGTTGGGTATGACCTGAACCTTGGCAGAGTCCGCCTTGATATGAGAGAGGTAGTGCTCTCTTTCCGAGGGAGAGACCGAGATAACCCGGCCCACCCTTCGGGAAATGGCCCCTTCAAGATAGCGGTAGAACTTCGATTTCAGACCGGAAAACTTGTCATGATAACCGCGAAGGGTCAGAAACATCTTAACCCTGCGGGGAAGGACGAAGGAAAGGAGCCAACCGTAGAAGGTTCCCGCCTTGCCGTTGCAGTGAATGACATCGGGTTTAATGCGGCGGACCTCTTTCCAGAGCTTCAGAAAACTTCCGGGTTTGGGCCCTGTAAGGTCGATATCCAGAGGCTCCGCCCAGGGGGGATACTCTGCAAAGAGTTCGGGGTCCGTCTTCTTCCCGGCAGCATAGTGGATCAGTTCATCCTGGGTCGCCTTTACAAAGCGCAGGGTGTTGACGGGAGAGCCGCCTCTCAGGAACTCGGGGAAGAGGTGCAGGACCTTCAGTTTTTCACTCATCTCAGTATCCCCAGAGCTGCTACTGCTACTTCCTTCGGATTAATGGTGTCCATGGAATCGGGTTCGTTCTTATCGTACTCAAACCCAAGATCCAGACAGCCTGCAGAGGGGGAGGTCGCCTCAAAGTTCACTGCCTTGTCGGAGACCGGTCCCCAGCGGCGGACCGAGGTGGGGCCGTGGAGGGCGATCAGAGGAGTATCCACTGCCGCGGCCATATGCATGATTCCCGTATTGACGCTGATCACCAGGCGGGAGGCGGAGAGCAGGGCCGGGAGTTCCTTCAGGGGAACCTTACCGGCCAGATCCTCCACCAGAGAGGGTTCGGCGCAGGAGGCTGCGACGGCCTCAGTCTTTGCCTTGTCCGCAGGAGCTCCTGTGAGAACAACCTTATGACCTGCGGCTGTAAGTGTATCGATCAGAGTGACCCAGTTGGAGGGATTCCACTCCTTGTACTCGGACATATATCCCCCGGGAATCATATGGACAGCGGTGTAGTCCTTCTGTCCCTCCTCTGTCCACAGCGGTTCTATCCTTGGAATATGAGAGCACCCGGCTCCCGCAGCCATAACAAGGTCCCTGAGATTGTCCATCTCGTGCTGATCACTTCTGTGAAGAACACACCTGTCATAAACATAGTGTCTCCCCTGCCCCTTGGTTCGGAACCCCAGCTTGAAGGAGCTCTTTGCACCTGAGGAAAGGAGGGAGTTAATCCGGGGCCAGGGACCGAAATCGATCCACAGATCAAAGCGCCCTTCCTTCCTGATCATCCGGCAGGCCTTGTCGGGACGGGAAACAGGAAGAACAATTATCCTGTCCTGAGGGCAGATCATCTGAGTGATGGAGGCATTGGTTCCGCCGGCAAAAAAGACCATCTCCGCTCCGGGATAGGCGGCCTTCAGGTCCTTCAGAACTGCAGAGATCAGAATGGTGTCGCCGATGGCGGCGGTGGCAAGGATGCCGATTCTCTTTATGTTTTCCTTTGGAGGCAGGGGTCTCCTGGGATAGGAGAAAAGACCTGCCAGAAAGGTCAGGGGTATCCCCGCTATAAAATCCGCTCTTCTCAGGAGCCTGTTGCCTCGGTCAGCCATCTTCTCTCATCCTTTCGATAATTCCTGTTGTTGAATGGCCTTCCACAAGGGAGATGATAACTGTCTCACCTGCAAACTCACGTCCCACAACGGTTTCGGGGGTATAGTCTCCCCCCTTTGTCAGTACATCGGGCTTTATGGCCTTGATCAGATTATAGGGAGTGTCTTCGTCGAAGATAATGACATGGTCAACACAGTCCAGAGCACCCAGAACCTCGGCCCGGGACTCCTGATCGTTCACCGGCCGTTCGGGCCCCTTCAGTCGTTTCACTGATTCATCACTGTTAAGGCCCACA
Source organism: Spirochaeta sp. UBA5339 (assembly GCA_002408085.1). Lineage (GTDB taxonomy): Bacteria > Spirochaetota > Spirochaetia > DSM-2461 > DSM-2461 > Oceanispirochaeta. Next base: position 128,443 of record DHQL01000024.1, on the reverse strand, counting down.
ATCAGGATATCTCCCAGTTCCGCCGTCCGGCGAAGATAGTCGACATGTCCTCTATGGAGGATATCAAAACAGCCGTTGGTAA
>DHQL01000024.1:127136-128168 GCA_002408085.1 Spirochaeta sp. UBA5339 | reverse complement strand
CAAAACAGCCGTTGGTAAAGACAATCCTCTTTCCCCTGGATCTCAGCTGCGAGGCAAGACCGGCGGCATCACTGCTGCCGTGAAAGTGACGGTGAATCATTGAGTCGAAGGTAGGCCTGTCGATAACCCAGGTTCCGGAATGACCAACGGCAATGCCCGCTGCCTGATTGGCCAGTTTGACAGCCTCTTCGGGAGCCGCCCCGGAGGCGAGGAGATAGGAAGCGGTGGCCATAACCGTGTCACCGGCACCGGAAACATCGTAAACCTCACGGGCCACGGTGGGAAAGTGCTTGACTCCGTCATCAGAAACAAGGGTCATACCCATTTCCGAGCGGGTAACCAGAAGAGAGTTCAGCCTGAACCGTTTCCGTATTTCCGTTGCTGCGGCAACTACTGCATCATCACTGTTCTCTATTTTTTCCCCATATACCGCAGAGAGTTCATTCAGGTTAGGGGTAACCATTGCCGCCCCTTCGTATTTCTGCCAGTCATTTCCCTTGGGATCGACAAAGACGGGAATACCCTTCTTTTCGGCCAGGGCAAGAACGCCGCGGCAGAGGCCGGGGGTACAGAAACCCTTGTTATAATCGGAGATAACTATTCCGCTGATCTTCGAAAGATCCAGAGAAGCAGCCAGAGCAAGAACCTGCTCTTCCTCATCTGCGGATATGGGCGTCGTATCCTCTGTATCAAAGCGCAGCATCTGCTGACGGCCTCCAAGGACCCTTGACTTCTGAATGGTGGGTTTATCGCCCTCCAGGGGAGTAAAATTCACCTTATTCTCTTTATAATATGACCCCAGCCAGCGGCCGGCGTCATCTCTTCCCACCATGGCGATCAGGTGGGTTGATGCCCCCAGACCGGAGAGGTTGCTTACCACATTACCGGCCCCGCCGGGATACTGTTTAACTGAGCTTACATTGACGACCGGAACAGGAGCTTCCGGACTGATGCGGCTGACTTTTCCGTGATAGTAACTATCTATCATTACGTCGCCTAGGACCAGGATTTGAACTGTTTGCATTGGAACCA
>DHQL01000024.1:122157-126959 GCA_002408085.1 Spirochaeta sp. UBA5339 | reverse complement strand
TTTTCCATAAAAAGGAACACCTTTTGAATCTAGACCAAAGGTTCTGTGGAGTCAATACAATTCATTTTCCTGTGATTGTTTTACAGGACTATTCAAGGCTGAAAGGGATCTGTTATGATCTGAATATAAATAAGGAGAGGCTGCCTGTGACCAACTGGAAATCCGACAAATATATCAATCCCATTCTGGAAGACTTCGAATCCCGTTACCCCCGTATGGGGCGAAAGATGGTGGAACCCGCACTGGACATCCTGATCCCCTCTGTTGAAGCGGGAGCGGTGATCTATACCTGTGGAAATGGAGGCAGCGCCGCCGATGCCGACCATATCGTGGGTGAGCTGATGAAGGGTTTTGTGATGAAAAGACTCTATGGGGATGAGTTCCGCAAAGATCTGGAAGCCGCAGATCCCGAACGGGGTGCAATCCTGGCAGACTCACTGGAACAGGGGATTCCCTCAATCTGCCTCAATGCCACAGGTTCACTGATCAGCGCCTTTGCCAACGACGTCAACTATGAGATGGCCTTTGCCCAGCAGCTTGCTGTCCTGGGGAATCCCGGAGACATCCTCTGGTGTCTCTCTACATCGGGAAACTCCACCAATATACTCTATGCCGCCACAGCCGCCAGAGCCAGGGGTATGAAGATAATTTCAATGACCTCCGAATCGGGTGGGAAACTCAAGGGTATATCCGACTGCTGTCTGAATGTACCTGAAACCGAAACCCACAAGGCACAGGAGTGCCACCTCCCCCTCTACCACTGTCTCTGCCTCTGTCTTGAGGCCTACTTCTTCGCCGAAGCCGAGGCTGCCTCGGGAGGGGCGCAGTGACAAAAGCCCTCTTTCTTGATCGGGACGGTGTAATCAATGAAGACACGGGATATGTTCATAAAATTGAGGGCTACCGATTTATGGAGGGAATCTTCGACCTATGCCGGGCCTTCCGGGACTCGGGCTATCTTATTGTCATTATAACAAACCAGTCGGGAGTGGCCCGGGGATACTTTACCGAAGAGGACTTTGAGAGGCTCAATGCCCATATGCTGGAAGCATTCAGAGCCCGGGGAATTGAGATTGCCGGAGTCTACTCTTGCTTTCACCATCCCGACGGACAGGGAGAGTACCGTAAGAGCTGCTCCTGCCGGAAACCAGAACCCGGCTCTTTTCTTAAGGCACGGGATGATTTTGATATTGATATGTCAGCCTCAGTAATGGTGGGTGACCGTCCCTCGGACATTAAGGCCAGTTCAACAGCTGGAGTCAGAACCAACTTTCTTATCAGGGGACAGTACGATCTTGAAACGGCTGATCCCTCATGCCGGATTATCGATGACCTTCACTCTCTTTTACAGCTCTGCCGGGAAGACAGCCTGATCTGATATTTCAGAGCAAAGGGCTTTCTTCCTGTTCACAGGGTTCAGCTGTGCCTACAGTCCATCTTTATCGAGACTTTTTTATAATCCGTTTTATACAGTAAAAGGTTGACCGATAAATAATATACTGTGATTCTATAAATGACATCTTCTTTTGATGATCAACAGGAGCGGCAAATGAACGACGGGATGAAGAAGTACTTCGGAGTGACCTTTCTGATCGGCCTTGGATTTTTTACCATGGGCCTAATGGACCCTCTCTACGACACCTATGTACCGATCTATCTCTCCCGCTTTATCGGTTCCAAGGGACTGATCGGCCTTGTGATGACACTGGATAATATCTTCGCCATCTTCCTTATCCCCGTTGTATCGGCCATGTCCGACAGAACAGTCACCAGAATAGGCAGAAGAATGCCCTACATCCTGGTAACCCTGCCCCTGTCGGCCCTCTGCTTCACCCTGATTCCCTTCTCGGCGCTCTGGAGCCTCTGGGCACTGATCATAACCATCTTTCTGCTGAATATCTTTAAACAGGCCGCCCGGGGCCCCGTAGTGGCCCTCATGCCGGACATCATTCCCGGAGAGTACCGCTCCGAGGCCAACGGCATCATCAACACCATGGGCGGCATTGCGGCGATTGTCGGCACCATTGCCCTGGCCAGACTGATGGATATCAAGGTCACCCTGCCGGGCTTCGGGGAGACCGACAGCATCCTCTCCTTTCCTGTGGCCGGAGTTCTGGTTCTCCTTTCCACTATCATCCTCTTTCTCTTTGTGAAGGAGAAACACCGTGCAGAGGATGAAGTGAAAAACGGCATAGGAGAGTCTCTGAAACTGGTCTTCTCAGGGACCGACCGGAGCTCTCTGATGGTGCTGATCGCCCTCTTTCTCTGGTTTCTAGGCTATCAGGGGGTTCTCCCCTTTATTGGACTCTACTCCATCGAGGTAATCGGCGTATCCTCCGGGACCGCCGGACTGGGTGCCGGAATGGTGGCCATAGCCTACGCCATATTCGCCATTCCCAGCGGTATTGTGGCTCACAGAATCGGTAGAAAACCGACCATCCGCTTCTCACTTGTTATGCTGACCATCATTACCCTGGCTCTCAGCGCCCACTCAACTGTGACAATGATGCTGGGCTTCTCCCGCACAGCCATGCTGATGAGTTTTTTTGGTCTGCTCTTTCTCTTCGGGATCTTCTGGGTATCGGTTATCACCAACTCCTTCCCCATGCTCTGGCAGATGGCCAGCTACGGGAATATCGGGATCTATACCGGCCTCTACTACACCTTCTCCCAGTCCGCCGCCATCAGCGCTCCACCCATTACAGGAGCCCTCATCGACTTTATGGGATTCCACGGAATCTTTCTGTTTGCCTCCCTCTGTATGTTCAGCGCCTGGCTTATTATGGGCAGGGTAAAAGGGAGCAGTACCGAAGCAGCCCATCAGGCTCAGCCTGACGCCTCCGGCCCATCATAATTCAGAGAAGGTTCTGTCAGAGAACTTTCTGCTTCCGGTGATAGACCGTATGCAGGAGATGATGGGACTTCTCACCCAGAGGCTCACCGAGGAATTCCCTGTAGAGTTCCGCAACACCCGGATTCTCATGGGACTTCCTGATCGGCTTCCCCTCATCCTCCCGGAATATGGCATCCATTCTGGCCTCCCGGACTGAATCATCTGTCATCCGCGGCTGCCCTCCTCCTCCGATACAGCCTCCCGGGCAGGTCATAATCTCAACAAAGTGAAAGCTCTCTTCACCTTTTTTAATTTTTTCAATCAGAGCCGATGCATTGCTCAGTCCATGAGCCACGGCCAGATGCAGCTCCACTCCCTTCAGAAAATTCCACTCGGGAAGGGTCTCTTCCAGAACAAGGGAGAGAGTCTTCACTCCCTCAAGACCGGCCAGCTCCCGGAGATGGAGATTCTCACCCGGCAGAACTTTACCGGTAACCAGCTCATGGACCGTCCTCAGGGCGGCTTCCATAACACCGCCGCTGTTGGCAAAGATATCCGCCGCCCCCGAAGAGATACCCAGAGGAGCATCCATCTCCCCCTCGGAGAGGCTGAGAAAATCCAGTCCCGACCGGCGGATCATCCTTCCCAGCTCCCGGGTGGTAAGCACATAGTCCACATCCCGGAAACCGCTGTCGGCCATCTCCTCCCGGGAAGCCTCATACTTCTTTGCCGTACAGGGCATTACCGAAACAACGGTCATATCTGATGGATCAATTCCGGCTTTTTCGGCGTAGAAGCTTTTGGCCAGGGCCCCGAACATCTGCTGGGGAGACTTGCAGCTTGATATATTGGGCAGAATTTCAGGATGGAAGTACTCGGCAAAATTGATCCAGCCGGGAGAACAGCTTGTAAACTGGGGCAGCACCGCTTCTCCTTTGTCCCTCACCGCTGTGGTCAGCCTTTTCAGCAGCTCCATTCCCTCCTCCATAATGGTCAGATCAGCGGTGAAGTTGGTATCAAAAACAGCGTCAAAGCCCATCAACCTGAGAGCCGAAACCATCTTTCCCGTGACAAGAGTTCCCGGAGGAAGGCCGAAGACCTCTCCCAGGGCCGCCCTGATGGCCGGTGCAGTCTGAGCAATTACATGACGGCGGGGATCTTCCAGGGCCTCCAGAACTGCAGCTATATGATCCTTCTCTCTAATGGCCCCCACGGGACAGACTGCGGCACACTGACCGCACTGCACACAGGCTACAGAGTCCAGGTCTCCCCCTCCGGCAGGGGCAATGACCGTAGAGAATCCCCTTCCCTGTGGATAGAGGGCTCCCACCCCCTGAATGCTTCCGCAGGCCGTGACGCAGCGGCGGCACTTGATGCACTTCCCCGAGTCCCGCTCCAGAGCGGCGGTTGAGAAATCCTTAAGGTTTTCCGCCTTCTCTCCGGCCATGGGAGCTGCGGTGATTCCCAGCTCATAGGCCAGGGTCTTCAGTTCGCAGTCCTCGGCCCGGTCGCACCAGGAGCAGTTCCCCTCATGTTCGCTTAGAAGGAGCTCCACCACCATTTTCCTGCTTTTTCTGACCCGCGCTGAGTTTGTATGGACAACCATTCCATCCCGTATTGGTGTGGAACAGGCCGTAACCAGGGAGTTGGCCCCCTCTACTTCCACCAGACAGACCCGGCAGGCTCCAAGGGGGTCCCTGCCTTCCAGAAAACAGAGGGTGGGAATCTTTATACCGGCCCTGCCGGCGGCCTCCAGAATGGTACAGGGAGAGTCATACTCAAAGGATCTGTTATTGATTGTGATACTAAACATGACTCTCCTCCCTGATCCGGATCTTCTTTCCATAATCACAGCGCAGGCAGCGGCCTGCCTGCCTCCGGGCGGTGTGCTCGTTCCAGGAGCGTTCCACCTCTTCAAAACTGGCTTTTCTCCTCTCCGAGGAGAGGACGGGAATCTTCTCCCGGGGAT
>DHQL01000024.1:121203-121958 GCA_002408085.1 Spirochaeta sp. UBA5339 | reverse complement strand
ACGGGAATCTTCTCCCGGGGATTTGAGGACGGCTCGGCATCGGGATCAAATTCCGTGTCCAGGGGTTTTTCCCAGCGCCAGAAGGCATGGTCCTCACCGCTCAGGTAACGGTCAATTCCGACAGCGGCCCGCTCTCCTCCGGCAATGGCTTTGACAACCGAGGAGGGCCCCTCGGCGGCATCTCCCCCTGCAAAGAGTCCCGGAACCCCGGTCTCCCCGCTGACAGGATCGGCTTGAATAAAGCCCTTTGCATCAAGCACCGGGCCGGCAGTTTTGAAAAGCTCCGCCGAATCAAGACGCTGACCGACGGCCAGAATAACCTGGTCAGCGGGAATGGTCAGGGCCCTGCTGTGGGCAGCCTTCGGGCTCCGCCGGCCCGAACTGTCATACCCCCCCAGAGTCATGGGAAGACACTTTACCCCGCAGACATCTCCGTCACTGTTTTTCAGGAACTCAACAGGCTGAATAAGGCAGTGCAGGATGATCCCCTCTTCCAGGGCGTCTTCAATCTCCTCCTCATAGGCGGGCATGGCATCCCGGCTTCTTCTGTAGATAATGGTGACCGATTCAGCTCCCAGACGGAGGGCGGTCCTGGCGGCATCGACGGCGGCATTTCCTCCCCCCACAACGGCCACATGCTGCCCGACCCTTGCAGCACCCCTGATGTTGTACTCCTTCAGAAAGGGAATGGCCTGCAGGACTCCGGGAGCATCCTCTCCGGGAAGCCCCATATCCATATTCCCTGATGCACCCAC
>DHQL01000024.1:120720-120893 GCA_002408085.1 Spirochaeta sp. UBA5339 | reverse complement strand
TCTTTCAGTGACTCCAGGGTGAAATCCCGGCCCAGGGCCCTATGGGTGATGATATTTACACCAAGATGCTCAATCATCCTGATCTCCCTGGCCAGGGTTTCCCTTGGCAGACGATAGGCGGGAATGGTCTGAACCAGCATGCCCCCGGGCCGCGGGGAAGCCTCAAACACATC
>DHQL01000024.1:2319-120513 GCA_002408085.1 Spirochaeta sp. UBA5339 | reverse complement strand
GGGGAAGCCTCAAACACATCAGGGCGGTAACCCATCCGAGCCAGGAAGCAGGCGCAAGAGAGACCCGCCGGTCCCGCTCCGATTACGGCAATTTTCCGTCCCTCGTTCTCCTTAATCTCCAGGGTGGAGGGAGCCTGAATGGTGACCTCCTGGTCTACCATAAATCTCTTTATGCCGCGGATGGAGACAGCATCATCCAGGGAACAGCGGCGGCAGTGCTCCTCACAGGTATGAAAACAGACCCTGGCGCAGACTCCCGCAAAAGGGTTTCTCTCCCTGTGGAGCCTGAGGGCCTCGCTGTAACGCCCTTCACCTACCAGAGAGATAAATCCGGGTATATCCACCGACGCCGGACAGGCGCTCTGACAGGGCGCCCGGACAAGACCGGAGCAGACCCCGGCCTCGCAGTGGCCCCGCAGGATATGGTCCTCATACTCCCTGCGGAAGTGACGGATCGTCGACAACACCGGATTGGGAGCCGTCTGTCCCAGTCCGCAGAGGGCGGTATCTTTTATAATATTTCCCAGGTCCACAAGGGTATCGATATCACCTTCCCTGCCCTCGCCCCCGGCAATCCGTTCCAGGATCTCCAGCATCCTCTTTGTTCCCACCCGGCAGGGGACGCATTTGCCGCAGGACTCCTCCTGAACAAATTCCAGGAAAAACCGTGCCACATCCACCATGCAGCTCTCATCATCCATTACAACCAGACCGCCGGAACCCATTATGGCTCCCAGCTCCTTAAGGTCATTGTAGTCCAGAGGAACACCAAGATTCTTCAGGGGGATGCAGCCCCCCGAGGGCCCTCCGATCTGGGCGGCCTTGTAGGGTTTTCCTCCCTTGATGCCGCCGCCCACTTCAAAGATAAGATCTCCCAGGGGCGTTCCGATGGGGACCTCCACAAGCCCTGTATTTCTGACGGCTCCCGCCAGGGCAAAGACCTTTGTTCCCTTGCTGTTTTCAGTACCGAAAGAGGCGTACCAGTCGGCACCCTTTGAAAATATGGCAGGGATATTGGCATAGGTTTCCACATTGTTCAGGAGGCTCGGCTTTCCCCAGAGTCCTTTCCGGGCGGGAAAGGGAGGCCTGGGACGGGGTTCTCCCCTTTTTCCTTCAATGGAGTTGATCAGGGCCGTCTCTTCGCCGCAGACAAAGGCTCCCGATCCCATACGGATGGAAAGATCCACCGAGTAGGAGGAACCCAGGATATGAGATCCCAAAAGGCCGTACTCCCGGGCCTGATCCAGGGCCCTCTGCAGACGGGAAACGGCCAGGGGATACTCGGCCCGGACATAGATAAAGCCCCTTTCAGCGCCTATGGTTACCGCGGCAATCAACATGCCCTCTATAAGAGTGTGGGGGTCCCCCTCCAGGACACTTCTGTCCATAAAGGCCCCGGGATCTCCTTCATCACCGTTGCAGAGCACATACTTCTCCTCTCCATCCGCCCGGGCGGTAAAGTCCCACTTCATCCATGTGGGAAAGCCGGCTCCTCCCCGGCCCCGGAGACCGGACTTTTTCAGTTCGCCGATAACGGACTCCGGGTCCCGGCCTTCTTCCAGTATTCCTGCCAGTGCTCCGTAGCCGCCCTCCCGGATGGAATCTTCAATATCAAGGGGGTCTATGCGGCCGCAGTTTCTAAGAACGATCTTCTCTTCTATACTGTTAATCCCCCTGTCCATAAGAAGGGAGTCAACGACCCGTCCGTTCCGGAGGTGCTCAGTCGCGATCAGGGGAAGATCCGCCGCCGTGACTCCTCTGTAGTAAATATCATCGGGCTGAATATTGAGTACGGGGCCGTGGGCACAGGGCCCCATGCATCCTGTCTCATTAACAGGGATATCAAGGCCCTCCTTCTCCAGTAACTCCTTCAGTGAGTCCCGCAGTTCAAGGGCACCCGAGGCGATACAGCCGCCGCCGGTACAGATCCTGACAGACCTTTCACCGGCACGGGGATCTCTCTGCTTAATCAGTGATTCCCGCAGGGTAATCAGGTCAGAGGGTGATTTTATCTTATGACGCATCGGAGACCTCCTCTCTGTATTGATCGAGGATATCCCGGACAGCCGCAGGTCTTACCCGCTGATGTACACTGTCATCCACCATTACAACCGGGGCCAGTCCGCAGGCGCCGAAACAGCGTCCTACCTCAAGAGAGAAGAGCCTGTCTTCCGTTGTCTCACCGACCCTGATGCCGAGAACCTTCTCAAGGGACTGAAGGACCTCCTTCCCGCCCCTGACATAGCATGCTGTTCCGAGACAGACACGGACAATGTGCTTGCCCCTGGGATGGGTGGAGAAGAATGAGTAGAAGGAGACGACTCCCGTAACTTCGCTGAAGGGGATCTTCAGGGATTCACTGATATGGATCAGCACCTCCCGGGAGAGGTAGCCCAGAAGGTTCTGGGCCGACTGGAGCACCGGAATAAGGGCTCCCTCTGTTCCGTCATACTCATCTATGATCCGGTCAAGCTGAGGAATGATATCCGAAGGGTCCAGAGAACAGTCAGAACTCTGGTCGGGACGGATCCGCTGGTCTTGTTTCGTATCCATGGATCGGCTCCTCAATGTGTTTTTGGGGTGATTGAGGGGCTGCGGGTATTTGAGACGGGCGTCTCAGCGGAGACAGGAGGGACTTACAGCCCTTAAGGATATTATAAACCCTGAAGGGATGAATAGTCTATTTTTTATTGATATAAAAAGTGAGGATTCACAGCAGGAGGCTCCGAATCCTTGCCTTCAGCCAGTCAAGCTCTCTCTTCGATGCGGCCTGACCGAAGTAGATCCTCTTTCCTCCTCCGAGGATCTCAAGGGAGACGGTCATCCGGGGATCATTTCCCGAAAGGACCTCCTCAATCTCCGGAACGGGAATGGTTTCCCTGTAGTAGGTCCTGCCCGCAATAAAGCGCTCTGCCCTCAGTACGCCGTCCTTTATCTCAAGCTCGTCCCGGCGCAGTCCGATGCCGTCAAAGATCAGAGAGATCACAAAGACGGGAATCAGAATGGTATATGCGCCGGTAAGGACCGCCGCAGCCGCCCCTGCGGTAAAGATAAAGGAGCCCCATATCAGACTCTTCCGGAAGCTTCTGGTAACCAGCAGATGATCCGGTTCATCTACAGCCAGGGTAAGATATTTTGAAGAAAAATCACCAGGTAACTCATAAGGCTCATCAGAAGATCCGACGGTCCCCTCCCTGACACTCTCTTTGACGGGATAGTCCAGAATAATACTGTCCCCGTCCTCCAGTATCCGGGGAAGGTTCAATGAGGCGGAGAGTTCTTTTGCAGCGGCGTCCGCCCTGCCGTCATCGGGGATAAGGGCGATGCTGATGCCGTTAAAGAGGGGGTCCTGATGGAGGAGAATCTGCTCCCGGTAGATATGACGTTTCAGTGAGCCGGGAACCTCCTTCTGCAGAATCTGCTCCTTTATCCCTCCAAAACTTCCGATCTTCCTCTCCTCCTCCCTCTTTCCGAAGAGGGACCAGCGCTTCAGATAGACCCTCCTGTCGGTGACCCGGATGTCCACCCTTACAAACTCGCTGAGTCCTATATAGAGGATTCCGATGCCCAGAAGCAGTGGAAAGGGAAGGATCTTCCAGTCTTCAAAAGAACCCGAAGGGATAGACTTAGCCAGAAGAACAGCTATCACTGCCGTCAGCACTGATCCTATGCCCGTCATAATACCTCCCAGAAAGTAGGAGCCCTTATTGACCGCCTCATAGAGGGTGCGGTTGTAGGTCATGCCGGGATACCAGGGTTTCGCCAGTTCATTTACCTTCTCCAGCAGGACCAGATCACGGGCACGCTCCCCCCGTCCGGTAAACAGGGAGACCAGAACCAGTACGGCTCCCATCAGAGGCATGGCCAGAATGATAATCAGGGCTTCCTTCTTCTCACCCGCAGCTTCTGAAGGAAAGTAGTTGAGAGGATACTCTTCCTCCCCCTCTACCAGATAGAGAGGCAGTGTCACCCCTTCCTCCCAGCCGGGTTCCTCCTGCCAGGAAACGATCTCGGCAGTGGAGGTCACGCCGTTCCAGGTGAACTCGACCTCTGCATAACTGTCGGTGTAGAGAATAAGGTCTTTATGGGCGGGATCGGTGGAGTCCACAGGGATATCTTCAAAACCCATGGGCCGCCGCTTCTCAACCCTGACTGAGAGAATCTTTCCTTCTATCTCATAGACCTCAGGAGCATCCAGAAGGGTGAGAACACCCAGATAGAGGCCTCCGAATATAAAGAGAGAACCGATAACCAAAAAGGCCCGGTTGACGGTTTCTGTAATTCCCTTCCCTGTCATAGAATTGTTCCTTATTCTATAAGGATAATCCTACGGCAGGGATGGGTTCAAACTTAAATGCCGGGGATTCAGGGAAGAGTGAAACGGACAGTGTATCTGCCCGAACCGGCTTCCGCCTGAGGGATTCCGTCAATATCCCTGAAGTCCAGACCGTCGGGCTCAGCAACGGAAGCACCGTCCATCAGACGGACTGCCGCCGTGGTATTGGCGGGGATATCCACGGTCAGAAGAACCCTTCTGCCGCCCTGACGGGATGCGGGTCCACCGGAGCCTTCCAGCTCCCAGCTGACCTTTACATCGCCGTAAATGGAGCTGTATCCGGCTTTGACATAGTTCAGGTCTCCGCCTATCCGGGGAGCGATAATGGTACGCTTGTATCCCGGAGCCTCATCATCGATCTCAATTCCCGCGGCAACCCGGTAGAGCCATTCTCCAATGGCGCCGTAGGCGTAGTGGTTGAAGGAGTTCATATCGGGGCTCCACATGGAGCCATCGGGCTTGATGCCGTCCCAGTGTTCCCAGATTGTTGTGGCCCCCTTCTTGACCTGATAGAGCCATGAGGGGAAGTCGTCCTTCAGAAGCAGGTCATAGGCCTCATCCAGACAGCCGTTAGAGCTCAGGGCGTGGCAGAAGTAGGGAGTTCCTACAAATCCGGTGACAAGGTGTCCGTCCTCGGCGGCAAGAAGCTTCTTCAGTCCCTCCACGGTGCGGCCCCTGTATTTAGCGGGTACCAGATTGAAGTGAAGGGCCAGAATATGGGAGGTCTGGGTCTGAGCAGTCATATTCCCCTCACCATCGAAGAAGGTCTTCTGAAAGGTCTCTACAATATCACTGTAGAGAGAGCCGTACTCGTCTGCAAGTTTATCTCTGCCCAGAATGCGGCAGATCTTTACAAAGAGGTCTGTGGAGTAGGCATAGTAGGCAGTACAGGTCAGATCATTGGGGGTGGCTCCGAAATAGCTCCCCTCCTCGGCGTCCAGGGCAACCCAGTCACCGAACTGGAGTTTGTAGTTCCAGATATTCCCTTTGGAGTGTGTCCTCATAAAGTCGATCCATCCCTTGATGCTGTCAAACTGCTTCTCAAGGATCTCTTTGTCCCCGAAGGTCTGATAGAGGACCCAGGGATTGATTACAGCCGCATCACCCCAGGCGGCGGCGGAGTGGGTTCCCTTATTGAGGAGCCAGTTGTCGAACTGATACTTATTCAGCATATCGGGAACCACATGGGGCACTCCCCCCTCCTCTGTCTGATCCAGGGCCAGGTCACGGAGCCACTTGCTGAAAAAGGTATAGCTGTTCACATTGTAACTGGCTGTACGGCAGAAGATCTGGGCATCACCGGTCCATCCCATCCTCTCGTCCCGCTGGGGGCAGTCGGTGGGGATATCCACAAAGTTGCTCTTCAGCCCCCAGAGGATGTTGTGCTGCAGCTGATTCAGGTCTGGATTGGAGCACTCGAAAAAGCCGGTCTGCTCCATATCCGAGTGGATAACATGGGCGGTAAAGTTATCCAGATCAGCCCTGCCGCAAAAGGATTCCACGTGGATAAAGCGGAAACCGTAGAAGGTAAAGGAAGGCCTGTAACAGAAGGGGCCGTCCTCCTTCAGGGTGTAGGTGACCCTCTGCTCCGCCCTTCTGAGGTTGTCTGTGTAGACATTGCCGTCCTTGTCCAAAACCTCAAAACATCTTAGAACAATGGAGTCTCCCGCCTTGCCCCGGCCTCTGACCTCGGGGATGGCGGACATGTTCTGACCGAAGTCGATAACCCTCTCGTTCCTGGGGGTCACAAAGGTGAGTTTCGGTGACATGCTCTGGATAATAGTAACAGGTGATCCCTGCTGGGGCTCAATCCTCTTTGAAGTGCAGTCACAGGAACGGGCGGCAGTCCAGGAGGAGTCGTCAAAACCGGGAGAGTTCCATCCCTCCAGCTCCCGCCGGGCGTCATAGGTCTCGCCGTCATAGATCTGGGCATTCAGAACGGGACTCTCAAAACCCTTCCAGCTCTCATCGCTGTATATGGACTCACTGCTGCCGTCTGTATACCTGACATCCATCCTGAGTGCCAGAGAGGCGTAGTCGCCATAATAGTTATGGATACGAAGAAAACTCATGGTTCCCTTGTACCATCCGGCGCCCAGATGGGCTCCCAGGGCATTCCTGCCCTTCTTAACAAGGGGAGCCACATCGTAGGATTGATAGAGAAGACGCTCATCATAGCTGGACCATCCGGGAGCAAGCTCATCGGCGGAGACCTTTTCTCCATTAATAAAGAGCTGATAGAGTCCCTGGGCCGTGGAGTAGACCACGGCAGACTCAATATCCCGATCCAGGGAGATCTCCTTGCGAAGATATGTTCCCTTTGACTTTTTAATGTCCTCTTCACCCTCGGCGGTGATAAAGCGGGATTTCAGATCATCGGGGTTCTTCATCCCGCCCATGACCTTTACGGGTCTGCTGAAGGAAGTGGTAACACTCCCTTCAACCTCAGCCTCGGTTACGGCTCTTACACGGATATAGCAGATCTGCCCCTCTTCGGGGACAAAGTCTCCCGCCCTTACATGGGCCGAGGCGGAACTGTCCACAAGCCCCGAGTCCCACAGGATTGCGGAAAAGCTCTCATCACCGGCGATCTGAAGCTGATACTGCTTCTGTACACAGTTGCGGAAGCCGCAGGAGATGCTCCAGGAGAACTGCGGCGGTTCCGTGATACCAACGGCAGAGTCCAGATAATTGATTTTAAGTGAGGTAATTTCAGACATAATGATTCTCCATTTTTTTACTTTGTCTTATTGCTTGATCAGCCCTTAACGGCGCCCCCCATCATTCCCGAGACAAGCTGTCTCTGGAAGAAGATGAAGATCACCAGGGGAATTATGGTAATAACCACAACATTGGCAAAAAGCAGGTTCCACTGAGTGCTGAACTGACTGATAAAGGAGTACAGCGTCAGAGGAGCGGTAATATTTTTTGCCCCCGGCAGAAAGTAGAGGGGACCCACAAAGTCATTAAATATCTTGACCGATGTAGTCACAACAACCGTAACGATCGCCGGTTTCAGAAGAGGCAGAATTACAGAAAAAAAGATCCTTAAGGGAGAGGCACCGTCCATAAAGGAAGCCTCATCAAGGTCTCTTGGTATTGCGGTCATAGCCGTTCTGAAAATAACAACCGCAAAGGGCATAAACAGAGCTGCATCGATCATAATCATACCGAATAGGGTCTTGTAGATTCCCAGGCTACGGAGCAGAAAGACCGTGGGGACTACCGCTGGAGGAATCATCAGACCGGCAACCAGTACGGCCATCATAATTGTAGCCAGTTTATCATTTCTCCGCTGAGCCACAAAGGCAAAGAGTGCTGAAAGAATAATAACCAGGATAACAGAACCTACTGTCAGCACAGTACTGTTCATAAGAGCCCTTATCATCCTGTACTCACCAAAGGCAATCACCTCAGACATATTACTGAAAAAAAGAAACTCTTCGGGAAGACTGAACCTGAGAAGGGCTGCCTCCTGACTGGTCTTTGAAGCCATCAGAAGAATATATATAAAGGGTATGATAAATACGGTGAACATCACAATAAAGACAAGGATGTTCCCCAGTTTGAGGGTTATCGCATTCTTTTTCATACATCCAGCTCCTTTCGGTCAAAGTAGGCCTTTAAGGGGAAGACCAGTATGGTAACCATCAGAAAGAGGATCACATTTCCGGCAGTTGAGAGGCCGTAGAAACCGGCCTGATACTGTTTGTAGATAATGGAGGTCAGAACATCCGAAGCAAACCCTGGTCCCCCTCCCGTCATGGCCCAGATCAGGTCGAAGGATCTGAGTCCGCCGATAAAGGAGAGGATAATAACCGTAAATGTTGAGTTCTGAACCAGAGGAATAATAACATGGCGGAACTTGATCCAGAATCCGCCGTCCAGCTTTACCGCATCAAAGTAGTCCTGGGGAATGGCTAGAATACCCCCCATATAGATCACTGTTGCGATTCCCAGGCCCTGCCAGACATCCACAAGTACAACCGAGTAGAGGGCCAAACTGGGATTCCCCAGCCAGTCCACCATGGGCAGTCCGATGGAAGAGAGGGCCACATTTATCAGACCGGTATGAGGCTGCATCATCATGGAGAAGGTAATTCCAATGGCGATGGTACTGATAAGAACCGGGAAAAAGACAACGCTTCTGTAGAATCCCTTGAACCTGATTCCCGAGGTGAGTAATACTGCCACCGGCAGGGCGATGATTGTCTTCAGACCGCTGGTCAGAACCGCATAGATAAAGGTGTTTTTCAGACCAATAGAGAGCATCGGGTCCGACAGAAAGGCTTCATAGTTCTCAAAGCCTATAAAGGTGGCGTCAAAAATCGTCCAGCGGGTCAAACTGTAATAGAAGGATGATATGGTGGGTAAAATAAAAAAAATACCGAAAGTGATAATGGCCGGAAGATAAAACCAGTTTGGATAAGAACTGATCAGGGACTTATTACTCTGTTTTTTACTCATAAATTAATCTCATATTTCTGAAAAATTACCCCGTGAACTAATGAATCCACGGGGCTGAAACTGTTACTTCAAACTAATTACCCGATAATCACCAGCCCTCAAGACCAAGCTGTTTGGCCTGATTTGCAACATCCTTGTCATAGTTGGCTGCAGCTTCTTCGGGAGACATCTGTCCGGTTCCGACGGCTACGCAGAACTGCTCGAGTCTGGGTCCCTTAACGGGAGAGAGAAACTCCAGGGCAGGTGCGGAGTTGCCTGCATCGATATAGGATGCAATGTCCAGAACTGCGGGAAGAACATCAGCGGGAAGCTCGGCGCCCTTAACCAGGTAGGGTCCTGAGGGGGGAACGTTCCTGTTCATGTCTTCGATTCCCTGGGGAGAGACAAGGTACTCCATAAATCTCTTGGCCGCTTCAAGCTTGGCTCCCTTTGTCGTTGCAGGGATGTAGTTGGCAGAGAGCATCCAGATGGTGGCACCGTTCTGATCGGCACTGGGTCCGGGCTGAGCAAAGAATCCTATATCAGAAGCACTGTCGGGCCAGTTTTCTACAATATTTGTCAGAGCGAAGGAGAGCATGGGGTAGTGAGCGCCCTTACCGGTTGCAAGCAGTTCGAGTCCCTGGTTGTATTTTGCTGTGGCATAGCCGTCCTGGTACCATCCCTTGTCAAAGCCTTCCTTCAGGTATTTAAAACCGGCCATGGCGGCGGGAGTTGTAGCATACTTGGCCTTGTTGGCGGTATATTCCGCAGCAAAATCGGGATTGGCTGCCTGAACATTGTAGTAGTCAGCCAGGATAAAGAGCTGAGCTGTCCAGGAGTCTCCATAGGTGGCAATAACGGGAGTTATACCGGCAGCCTTGATCTTCTCGTTGTTTGCTGCAAACTCAGCCCAGCTTTTGGGAATACTCAGTCCGAGGTCTGCATAGACTTTCTTGTTATAGAGGATACCACCGCCCATGGCTGTCTGGTTGGGAACACCGTAAACATGTCCCTCCTGAGAAACGGTCATCTTGAAAGCATCGTCCACATTGTTCATAAAGGGCTCATCAGCAAGATCTACAAGAGTCTGCTGGGGATTCAGAGCCTGGAGCAGTGATCCGGCGTTATAGTAGAAGATATCCGTCATTTCACCTGTAGCCAGACGGGTCTTTACAATATTGTCCCCATCGGTTCCGCCGGGGCGAAGCTCCAGTTCAAAATTGACATCGGGATTGAGAGCCATAAATGACTCACAGGCAGCCCATGCCTGATTCTGGTCAGTGCCGCTGGCAACAAGGTAGGTCAGGGTTACAGGACCCGATTCCTGAACATCCTCCTGCTGGCCTCCCGCAAACAGGGAAAAAGAAACCATTGATACTAAAGCTAAGGTTAATACCTTCTTCAACATAAACTAAACTCCTTTAATTTCCGTTTATTTTCCTTTTAACACGGTTTGTTTCAGCTGTCAAATCAGTATATTTCATATGCCCTCGTGTACACTTTCTGATTTCTTTCTATTTTCACGTTTTTCTTAAATTTTCGAAAGTAAATTGAAAATTCCTCTATAAAATGGGCCTATTTATTAAGAAAAAATAATCTTCGTTTTCCACCGTTTTATATATGCCTGTTTATGTTTGATTTCACCCCCTGAGAAGCCGGGTTTATCCCTGCGATCAGACTTACAGGAATCAATTTATAACATCCATGTATGAAAAACTCCGGAATTGAGCCCTTCAGAAACCTCTTAGCCTCTGTAACCGGTTTTCAGTGAGCTTGAAATGATTCTCAGGAAAACCTGCTTTGTCTGTTTTTCGAATCTTCATTAAAATAATCAGATATATAAGTTTGGTGTTTCACCAGACATAGGAGTTTTTTACAATGAATTACCTGCAGAACGCTCTGTCCCTGATTGATTTTATCCAAAGGACAAATGAATCCCTACTGAAGGAGGCAGATCTGCTCCAGTCCTGCCCCAACCGGATGTGGCTGAAGAGAGGCGATGGTAGTGTTCAGAACATAGAGATGGATGAGTTTTCCAATGACTTTGTTGTTGCCACCCTCCAGAGCAGCGGTCCTGCCGAAAGTTTTATCATCACAGACAGGGCATCCATGGATGTGAAGGGAAAGGAGTTCAACTACATCCTTTACAAGGCTTACCACATGGCCAATGAAAAGGGTGTTGTCTTCTACCAGGGTATTGATAATAACTCTCCTGTGGGAACCCTGCAGTTCAGCAATATGGAGGATAATATATTTTTTCCCCTGAAGGCTCCTGAGGGTGAGGAGAGTTCATGCAACGCCATGGAAACCGACAAGTCCTCCACTGACGGCAAACATATTGTCTTTCTGATTGGACACTATGATGAAAAAAGACTCGTCTACGATATTCAGCGCCTGATTTTCGACACGGTAAACAATGTTACCCGCCACCCCAAACTGAACTTTCTGTTCACCCTTCAGATCAACCTTTTTGAGGGTACTCCTTCAGAAGTTTTTACCAAGAGAATGGAGTTTATCGAGGATTTTACAAAGCAGAAGGTCTGCCGGGAGTACCCGAACACCAGTTTTGATTTTGTCTTCGGCGACGACTGAGATAAACATCAGAGCCACTGGCCATGGTCCGGCATATCCTGTAACCTAGGCCCTATGAAACCTGAATCCCGCGGCATATTGCTGATTATTACCTCGACCCTCTTTTTTTCTCTGAATACACTGATGGTGAAACTGATATCTGTTCACATGGGCAGTTTTTCCATCTCCATGATCCGCTTTGCCGTCGGAATAGCAGCAGGCCTGATTCTGCTCTACTCCACGGGAGCCGGGTTCCGTGTGCGCAACTGGAAGATGTGGGTTTTAAGAGGAGTTCTGGGCAGTGCGGCGATGGTTCTCTACTTTAAAACCATTGAGGTGAACGGTATTGCCTGGACGGCGCTGCTGGTGAATATGTCATCCTTCTTTGCGGCTCTTATCGGCTGGGTCCTGTTCAAGCAGAAAACAGAACTTACAACCTTAATCGGCATGGGAATCGCCTTTGCGGGGATCTCCTTTGTCTACCTCAACAACCCCACTGTATCGGCAGCCGGAACAATGCTGGGACTGCTTGTTGCTCTGATCAGGGGGTTCACCACACATATCATAAAAATAACGGGATCACAGAACCATCCGGTTACCGTATATCTGGCCGCCTGTATGGCGGGACTTCTTATGTATCCCGCCTCACCTGTTCCCTGGGAGAGCATATCCCTCCCCATTCTGCTGGCAGCAGCCGCGGCTGGTCTTATCGTTTTCACAGCACAGGTTCTTATGACCGCGGGACTGAAGACCGTATCAGCTATCCGGAACTCCCTCCTCCTCTATCTGTCCATTCCCATCTCCCTTCTTATGGGCTATCTGACGGGAGAGGAGCTGACTCTCCGTTTTCTTGGAGGATCAGCGCTGATTATAGGAGGAATCCTTTTTGAGTTCTTCGGTAAGAAAATCCTTCCCGCCGGGCTTAAGACAGCCCTCAAACCCGGTAGAAAATAGAGTTCCCGTTTATTCCATTACATTGGGCAGAATATAGCTGATCACATTGGAGTGAAGCCTCACCCAGAGTCCCGGATTATCATCCAGCTGGCGGGCAAGCTCTTCGGGGGTACTGCTTAACTCCGTACTCTTCACATTTTTATAGGTGATTTTCTTGGCCGGCGCCGAATCGGCATCCACTACGGACTGTACAATCTTCTTTGCTCCCAGTATCGCAGCGGGTCCCAGGGTGAGGATGTACTTTGCATTTCTGCACTCCTCTTCATCCTCCGGGCTCACGGCACTGCCACCGGCCTTGAACTTGCTGATATGGTGTTCCAGAATGGTGGAGGAGATGGGAATGATCCCGGCAATATCATTAATGCCGGCGCCGGAGCCCGGTTTGATATAGGCCAGATGGGATGCGCCCCCCGCCTCGGGACCGTGTCCCAGAAAGAAGATATCCAGCCCCCCCAGGGAGTTCATCTTTTCAAGGTAGCTGTCCATCTCACGAAGCAGATCACCGGTTTCGGTTTTCATGGGAGTAAAGGACTTGATCTTTCTGAAGAAGTCGGGGCCCAGAAGGCGTTCAAAATCCCGGACAAAGCTGAGGCCGTTATCCATTCTCATGGGAGCCAGAGCATCCTGGGTAAACACATTCAGCCGTGACAGGAGTGAATCGATGGAAGAGCCTTTAGCCAGCTCTCCCAGATGCTTGTGAAGGGCCTGGGCTCCCCTGCCCCCCAGCAAGGCTATATTGATATCTCCGCTCCTGCTTTCGGCAAGAGACTCAAGCTCGCCGAACATGGCAAGACCGACGGCCTCTTCATCAGCCAGAATAACAGGCTCAATAGCCCGGGACTGAGGATAGACGGTTGTGCTGTCCTTCAGAGAAATCCAGTTGTTTTCAGTTTCAGAAATTGTTTTCATATAATACATCATAGCGTTCTGCTCCATATATACACAAGACTCCCCCCTTCCCGTTCATCAGTACTCTACAAAGAACCCTTATCCTCCTGTATCGCACTCAATTATCAGAACAGTCAAAAAGAGGAAAAGATGATGGGTAAAGTCAAAAAGTGGTTTCTTTCGGGTATAGTGGTGATTCTTCCCGCCGGGGTTACAGCCTATGTATTCACCAGACTCTTCGGACTTCTGGACGGTTTACTCTCTCCCCTGATCCTCAGGGCCTTTGGAAGAAATATCCCCGGAATCGGACTGCTCCTCTTCATTCTGTCCATACTGCTGTTCGGAATGCTGGCATCCCACTGGCTCGGAAGCCGTGTTGTGAAATGGTTTCAGAATACAGTATTCAGAATCCCTCTGATCAAATCCATCTACAAACCTGTTCACAAGATGATCAGCTCCTTATCGGATGATAAAACCAGAAGTTTTCAGAAGGTGGTTATACTGGAGTTTCCCGTAAAGGGGGCTCAGAGCATCGGTTTTATTACAAATGACCATGTACAGCTTGATGAACAGGAGAAGGTCTGCGTCTTTATCCCTACCACCCCGAACCCGACCAACGGCTTTCTGATCATCAAGGACCGGAAAGAGCTGAAAAAAGCGGACATGACGGTGAGCGAGGGGCTCAATGCGGTGATCTCCATCGGAAGCCTTATAAACAGTCCCATAAAAACCCGATCACTGGAATAAATGCTATTCAGCTGCAATAAGCTTTTTGTCGGATTAATTCAAAAAAAGGACAGTCCCCGCCGGAACTGCCCATTAAGAATCAATCTTCTATCTGGTATTAGAGCTTTTTATAGCAGAACCACCAGTCATAACCTTCATACTCCTTGAGTCTGGCTTCTGCTCCTTCCTGTGTCTTGGGGGGAGGAATAATAACCTTATCCTGAATCAAATCATTTTCAGGCCAGTTGGCCGGTACGGCGACACCATTTTCATCGGAAAGCTTCAATGCCTTTACAGCACGGACGACTTCGTCCATATTCCGGCCTATCTCCTGGGGATAATAGAGGGTAAGCCTTACCTGCCCCTTGGGATCTACAATGAAAACAGCACGAACCGTATTGGTCCCCTTCCCCGGATGGAGCATCCCCAGCTTATTTGCGATGGAATCATTTGCCGCAATAACAGGGAAAGTGATATCAATATTCAGCTCTTCTTTGATCCACTGGATCCATTTGATGTGGCTGAAGATCTGATCCACTGACATCCCGATCAGTTTGACTCCCATCTTTTCAAACTCTTCTATACGGTTCTGAAAGCCTACGAACTCAGTTGTACAAACAGGTGTAAAGTCAGCGGGATGGCTGAAAAGGACAAACCAGTTCCCTTCGAGATCTGAAGGCAGGTTCATCTCCCCATGTGTTGTGGTGACTGTCATTTCAGGAAAGCGATCTCCTAAAAGGGGCATGTTCATTGATTGTTCTTCCATAATACTTCTCCTTAGTGATATATACCCTCAGTAATGCAAAGGCCATGCCAGTAAAATCACCAGAACCTATATATATTTTCCATATAAAGATTTAAAAATTAACTCGAAGAAACTCCCTATTATCAGAAACCGATATATCGTTAACAAAAGGACCGACCCATCGTTCTATAAACGATATTTCGGTGTTTTTTTATAAGGTCGGGGATGGAAGAATATGCTGAAACTATTACAGGGGCAGAGAATTACCCTTCCCCCGGCTCCCAGTGAAAATCCTCTTCGGGAAGAAGGGCTCCCCGGGAGGCAACAACCTTTGCAGAGATCTGATTGGCTATCTGAAGAGACTGCCCGGTGGTATGTCCGAGCTTTCTGGCTGCAATAAATGCACCCACGTGACTGTCCCCGGCTCCGATTGTATCGACGGTTTCAGCGGAAACAGCTGGACTGTAAACCAGTTCCACCCCGTCGTAGGCATAGGAGCCTTTATCACCGTCGGTAACAACAATAAGGTTACAGCTTTTCTGATATAGCAGTGCCGTCCCCTCTTCGATAGAAGAAGAGCCGGTATAGGCAAGGAGTTCATTCCGGTTCATATGAAGAATCGGAGAGAGGGCCAGAAGGGCGTTCATCCTCTCTTCTGCAATGCTCATGATCCGGGGACCGGGAGCATAATAGATATCCAGACCGCTGTTTTTCTCAAGGAATGTGACGAGATTGGAACCGGTATCCTCCTCGATCTCCAGACCGCATACATATATGCAGTCGAAGAGGCTGATATCAACAGAGTCCAGAAATGACTCGTAGAACTTGTACTCCGCGCCGTGATAGGAGAGAAAGCTCCTCTCTCCCTGGGGATCTACATAACAGTAGCAGCACCCGTTATCCATATCTACGGTACGGACAAAGGGGGTTATCCCCCTCTTCTCCAGTTCCTTTGCCACATAGTCCCCGTAAAAGCCTTTACCCACAGGAGAACAGAGCAGAGTAGGAATCTTAAAAAGATCCACCGTATGGTGAACATTGAAGGCACACCCCCCAAGGGAGAGAGTCTGTTTTTCAACATGCAGATCCTCCTGACTGGAGGGCAGACTGGTAACATGAATAATAACATCCAGAACTGTGGAACCGATAATGAGAGCTTGCTTCATAGTAAACTTATAACAAAATATCAGATGATATAAAAGAGTACTCAGAATCTCTTCAGCCTGGACCACCAGCCTGCTATCAGAAAAAGAGATTATTACAATTACTTACTCAGCCCTGTTTTTTTTCGTAGGTCCTTCAGAGCATCCCTTTTACCGATAAGAATATGAATATCTTTCAGAAGGCTTTCGGCTGATTCAAATTCTGAATCATTTATATGTTTATCATAAGCTGTCTGCAGCTTTTTCATTTCCAGAGAGTATTCCGATTCAAGAACCTTAAGGGCGTATTCAAAATCCATAATATCCCCCATAAGGAATTTTATGTTCTTTAAAGACTTTCTTCAATAAAAATCTGGTCTGAAATCAACTGGAACAGGGGAGAATGTAAAGGACAGGGAAATCCTGATCGTCACCCCGGTCCTTCTTATTCAGCCGGCTCAATTAAATCTGCATAGCAAAAAATTCAACAGTTTCCCGGCATCCCTGTTTATAATAAGCTCTTTGTCAAAGCCGGCTTCATTCAGGAGTTTAGCAACAAGAGGAAATTTATCAGCAGTCCCGTCAGTCAATGAGCTGATAATTACGGGAACTCTGCAGGACATGCAGTTATCAAGCATCTCGATGATGTTCTTCTCATGTTTAGGCTTACCAGACTCCCTTATGAGGGAACTGCAGCTCAGTTCCATGGCAACATTGTGATGCTTTGCCCCGATAACAAGCCACTCATAGTCCAATGGCAGATTAAATGAAGGAGAGATGATCCTTATCTTTCTATGCTCCATGCACCTGGTCAGATTATCTGTATTCTCCTGGATTCCCTGATTCCGGTAGCCCCGGGGATGAAAACCCGCAACTCCATAATCAAACATATTCAGAGCTTTATCTGGAAGGAGTATAAAACCGTCCCCGGTTACCTTCAAATCGCATCCTTTAAGGGTTGGGGCTCCATATAATTTCCCGGGAGCAATATCACAGCCCCCATCGGTCAATCCGAAAATATCTACGCTGTCATAAGGGTTTGGAGCATGAGCAATCAGCCCTGTCATAAATACCTCCCTGAAATAAGCTTTTCACAGCTTCTTCCAACTGGAACAATCTCTGATTGAATACTACAATATCACTAACTCAACCTTGTATATTAGAATAATATCCCGAAATATTATGAGAATATCGTCATAACGAGGTATAATTGATGCCAGTGTCATCTAACACAAGTTATGTGGATACATATAAAAGAGAGAATAAATCTCATGGATCTATTCATTTCCCGGCAGCCTGCTACTCTGCTGCATTTCCTGAAACGGCAATTCCTCTGCACTGGCATGATGAGATAGAGCTTCTCTATGTTGTAAAGGGAAAACTCCTTGTCCAGTTCGGATCTGAGAGAATTGTCCTCAATGAGGGAGAGGGTCTGTTTATCAATTCCGATATTATCCATAAAACCGATTCTGCCAACGGAAAGTACACTCTGATCCATACCATTGTGTTTCATCCCAGACTGATAGCCGAACCGAATAATCAGAACTGCTGGAACAAATATATCAGACCTCTGACAGATAACAGCCGGATTCCCGTACTGAAGTTATCAGAGGACTCAGCATGGCAGGAAAAGATTCTGTCCGGAATCCGCACCTCCTGGGAGAGTATTGCCTTCGACAGATACGGCTTCGAGCTGAGAGCCAGAAATGAACTTTCGGAAGTACTGTTGACCCTTACAGAGCATCAGGAAGTTACGGGAATAACAATGACCGGGAATGATCTTCGGAACAATGAGCGTTTGAAGAAGATACTGATGTATATTCACGAACATTATTCGGAAGAGATCACCCTGGATGATATAGCACAGGTAACGATGATAAGCCGGAGCTCCTGTCTTCGGCTCTTTCGAGAGACCCTGGACACAACCCCCATTGGATATGTAAATCAGTACAGACTTATGGCTGCTGCAAGGTATCTGGAGGAGACAGACTGGCTTATCTCAGAGATCGGCTATAGATGCGGATTCAATGAAATGGGATACTTCTCTGCCCAGTTCAGGAAAATCTTCGGCATGAGCCCGAGGAATTATAGAAGATCCCTTGCCGAAGAATCTCACGAATAGACTTCTTCCTCCTTCTTTCGTGACAGAAAGAGACAGAAAAGCAGAAGCAGAAAGGCCGTCATCAGATAGGGAGAGATTACCTCCAGGCCAAAGAGCCGGGCAAAGATCCCTGCCATGGACGGTACAACGGCGGCTCCTATTCCCGAGGCGGAGATCTGCATTCCTATTGTATTAGCCACGTGCTTTCTGCCTACCCTCGTTCCTGTATCGGACATAAGTGCGGGAAAGATGGGGGCGATGGAAAAGCCCACCAGGGCTACACCGGCCACGGAACCTGCGGCACCCCGAAACAGTGTCATTACCAGGGTTCCTGTCAGAGCCATACCGATACTGAGGTACAGAAGCTGCCTGGAGCTCAGTTTCCTGGTATACCAGCCTGCGGTAAACCGACCCAGAGTAAACATGGCCCAGTAGCTTCCTGTGATAAAACCGGCAATAGCCTGGTCAACTCCCCGGGACTCGGTCATAAGGGAGTAGATCCACAGACCGAATCCTACCTCTGCCCCCACATAGAGAAAGAAGAGGGCCATACTCAGCCAGGCACCGCTCTGGGACAGGGTCTCCTTTATGGTGGCCTCAGAATCGGCTGAATCATCTTCCCGGGAGACGGTCTCTTCATTATGAAGCCAGAGGCTCTTCGTCAGAAAGAAAAGCAGAGCCATCACTGCCTGAAAGGTGCAGACGATCAGGTATCCAACCCGCCAGCGACCGGTCAGCTGAATCCCCATGGTCATAATCAGGGGGCCGGCGGTAATTCCTATCCCGAAGCTGGCATGGAGCCACTGCATAAGACGTTCGGAGTAGTGTTTCTCAACATAGTTGTTTACACCGGCATCGATGGCACCGGCGCCGATCCCGCCGATAAATGCAGAACCAACAAAAAAGGGCCATACCGGAGTGATTCCGTAGATAAGCTGTGCCGACGCTGTCAGCAGACAGCTTGCAGCAAGCAGTCCGCCTACTCCCAGCATCCTCACTGTGACACCGCTGAAGAACCCGGAAAGGGAGTACCCTATGGTACCGGATATAAGGACCAGGCCGATGGCATCAATGGGAAGACCGAAGGTCTCCCTGATTCCAGGCCAGGCGACACCGTGGAGACCATCGGGCAGTCCCAGGGAGATAAAGGCAATGTAAGAGAGGACCAGAAGTATCAGTCCCCTCAGAACTCGTGTTTTTTTCATGGCATCATGTTACTACGGAATACTCTCTATGACAAAGCTAAATTACCTGCTTCGGCTCCGGCAGAAAAGAAATCATACAAAATCCTGTTCCGGATTTCCAGACAGATTCCTTATATTTATTCAAAAGATAATTTCTTCCATTGCTTAATTTTACACATTCATGATATTTTCCCGGAGATGAAACCATTCAGCGCCATATCCCTCTCTCCGGAAATGCAGGAGAACCTTAAGAAACTAGAATACAGAAGTATGACTCCCATCCAGGAGATCAGTATCCCGCTCATTATCAAAAAGAAAGATATCCTGGCCCTTGCCAAAACAGGAAGCGGAAAGACCGCAGCCTTCGGTATCGGTCTTCTGGAAAACCTGGATGTAAAACACTTCCGTGTCCAGAACCTGATACTCTGCCCCACAAGGGAACTGGCCGACCAGGTCTCTAAGGAGATGCGCCGCATCGCCCGGTTCCGTCATAATATCAAGATTGTGACCATCACCGGGGGGATTCCTCACTTCAAACAGGAGCACTCTCTCAGCCACCAGGCCCATATTGTCGTTGGAACACCCGGAAGAGTGCACAAACTTCTTAGAAGAGGTTCTCTGGTACTGGATGAGCTGCAATCTGTTGTGCTGGATGAAGCCGACCGTATGCTTGATATGGGTTTTATTGATGAGATCCACGATATTTTCGACTTTGTACCTGAAAAGACCCAGACCCTCTGTTTCTCGGCAACCTTTCCCGATGAGATCAAAGAACTGAGCAGAGAATTCCAGGAAAATCCCAAAGAGATAGAAGTGGAAAGCCGTGGTGATGATATCGCCATCAAACAGATATTCTACAGAGCCGGATGGAAGGAAAAGAGCACCGCCGTGGGTAAGATCCTTCAGAAGTTTCAGCCTGAATCGGTTATTATATTCTGCAATACCAAGGATGCCTGCCGGAGGATCTCCCGGGATCTTCAGGATTCAGGACTCTCCTGCCTGGCACTGCATGGTGATCTGGAGCAGAAAGAGAGGACAGAGGTGCTCACCCGTTTCTCAAACGGAAGTGTCAGAATCCTTATTGCCACGGATGTCGCCGCAAGAGGCCTGGATATCAAGGAACTGGGGGCCGTAATCAACTACGATATGCCCTTTGAAACAGAAAACTACATCCACCGCATCGGCAGAACAGGCCGTGCGGGCCTTGAAGGTCAGGCTTTCTCCCTTATGAGTACAAAAGAGCAGTTTCGTCTTGACCTGATCAACGATTTCCTGAAAAGCGGGTTTATGGTGGAAGAACTCCCCGAAGATGAGAGCCAGGACTGCTCCTACTCTCAGGCATCCATGGTCACCCTCTCCATCAATGGAGGACGGAAAAACAAGATCAGCCCGGGAGACCTTCTGGGAGCTCTGACAGCCGACGGCACTGTTCCGGGTAAGGCCATTGGAAAAATTGACCGCCAGGATTTTATCACATTCGTTGCTGTCGAATCCGCATCAGCCGACAGGGCACAGCAGCTGCTTGAAAAGGGTCAGATAAAAGGCCGGCAGTTTAAAGTAAGACGTCACAATTAAGGCATCAGAATTCAAGAAAACCATGGAGACAAAACCATTGACAGATAGAGAAAAAACAGCATCCCGATCCTTTACATCCACAGGACTGTCGGACCCGATTCTC
The DNA here is from genome assembly GCA_002408085.1 of Spirochaeta sp. UBA5339. Taxonomy (GTDB): domain Bacteria; phylum Spirochaetota; class Spirochaetia; order DSM-2461; family DSM-2461; genus Oceanispirochaeta. The sequence continues at coordinate 99,742 of DHQL01000024.1, read as the reverse complement.
AGGGCCCTGAAGGCTCTAGGCTATAAAGAACCCACACCTATTCAGGATCAGACCATCTCCCCTGTTCTGGCAGGACGGGATATTCTGGGAACAGCCCAGACCGGAACCGGAAAAACCGCAGCCTTTATGCTCCCGGTTCTGGATATCCTGAGCAGAAATGGAAAGACCTCCCCCAACCGGATCAGAGCCCTGATTCTGGTTCCCACCAGGGAACTTGCTGCTCAGGTCTATGAAAACACCGTAAATTACAGCCGCTATCTTAAAATCAGATCCACCGTTGCCTATGGCGGGGTCAAGATCAATCCCCAGATGATCCGTATGAGCAAGGGTGTGGATATCCTTGTTGCCACACCCGGCAGACTCCTGGATCTGTACCGGAAAAACGCCGTGCAGTTCCAGGATCTGGAAGTCCTGGTTTTTGACGAAGCCGACAGGATGCTGAACCTGGGGTTTCAGGACGAGGTCAATGAGATTCTGGGCCTCCTTCCCTCCCCCAGACAGACCATGATGTTTACGGCGACCCTTCCTGAAGAGGTGACTCACCTTGCAAAAGAGATTCTGAAAAATCCCCTGGAAGTGTCTGTTATTCCTGAAGAGATTACACTGGATGCGGTAAAGCAGTATGTCTACCCGGTGGCTCATGAACGAAAGACCGAACTCCTTCTGAAGCTGATGAAGGAAAAGGGCTGGCTCAAATTCCTGATATTTGTAAAGACCAAAAACCGGGCAGACCGGCTGGTAAAGAAGCTTATCCATGCAGGGTATATTGCCCAGGCCATCCATGGGGATAAAAGCCAGGGGGCAAGAACCAGGGCTCTGGCGGAGTTCAAAAAGGACAAGGCTTCCATTCTCGTAGCCACAGACCTCGCCGCAAGAGGACTGGACATCGACCAGCTTCCCCTGGTTATCAACTTCGACCTCCCCAAGCTCAAGGAGGACTACATTCACAGGATCGGCAGAACCGGACGTGCCGGACAGGCCGGAGAAGCTCTCTCCTTCGTCAGCCCTGAGGAGTTTGACAGCCTGAAAGATATTGAGCGCCTTACAAAACAGGTTATTGCCAGGGTTGAAACAGAAGGATTTAAACTGGATCCGCCCCTGCCCGAATCGAAACTGGATACCAGGCCCTTTAAAGCTAAAAAGCCCAAGAAGAAAAAGAAGAAGGAAGAACCATGCTGACCATAAGGGACAGGATCGGTGCCTGAGCAGGAAGATTCTCCTCAATCCGCTAAAGGGGATGAAATCACCAAACTGATTTCATCCCTTCTTTGTATATGAACAAGACCAATTATAATATACACTCCCGGGATGCCCTGCAGCCCCGGGAGAAGGCCTTCCAGTACGGCGTGTCCGTACTGAACGACAGGGAGCTGCTGAAAATTCTGATCGGCAGCGGACAGAAGGGGCGGAATGTGGATGCCATTTCAAAGGATCTGCTGAAGCTGCTGGATTTCAATGAGGAAATGCCGGAGCCGGCAGAGCTTATGGAGATTCAGGGCATGGGTATGGCCCGTTCCTCCCTGATTCTGGCAGCCCTGGAGTTCAGCCGCCGCCACTATCTGTCCCAGAACACCAGAATCACCCACCCTGAAGCGATCTTCAGGCTGATCAGCCATATGGCGGACCGGAAACAGGAGTACTTCTTTACAATCAGCCTTAACGGTGCCCATGAGCATATCAAGACAAGGCAGATCAGCCAGGGTCTTGTAAATCGTACCATCGTTCATCCCCGGGAAGTTTTTGCCGACCCGATCACTGACCGGGCTGCTGCACTCTGCCTTGCCCATAATCATCCTTCCGGCTCCCTGGAGCCAAGCCGTGAAGACAGGGATATTACAAAGAGAATGATGGCCGCCGGAGAGCTGCTGGGTATACCAATACTGGATCATATCATCTTCAGTACCCGGGGATACTTCAGCTTTATGGAAGAGGGCATTTTAGGATAACAGACGTGGTCGATTATTCCAAAAAGAATTATTCTAAAATATGAACAGGGCAAAAGACTGGTTTAAGCAGGAGGAAAATGACTGGCATTGGGCAGCCATTCTGCCTTGAGTATCTGCCGTGCTATGGAAATCAACGGGGAGATGAAGCAAATCTATCCATGACTTTAGCATTAAAGTAGAGGACACAGTAATTATCAGCCTCCCTGTTGATCTGGAGCAACTCCAATATTTGTCACACCCGGTCAACAAGCCTACTTCAGATCAGGGTCTGGAAAGATAGCCCCTGATTTCCTCAGCCATTAAAGCTCTCTCACTCTCCCGGAGATACACAGCCCTGCCCAGATCGGGAACAGGCCCGCCCTTGGATGCTGCTGCAAAGTACCGAGCATCATCGGCCTGAATATCAACAGCCGCCCCCTTCAGGGCCGCGGGAGCCAATCGGGTAGCTGCAGAGAGGACTTCCTGTCCCTTCTCCGATGAGAAGAGATTAAGCAGTCCATCTGTCAGTTCCGTTTTGTCAAAACAGAGAGCCGATATGGCCGGCTCCACAGTGGTTTCTTTTATGCCCTTTTCAGGAGGAAAGGGATTGGCCTGAAAGTACTTGATCGTGAGAAAGGGTTTGCTGCGGTGTTCTTCAAGGGACATAAATACCACGGCCGCGTGGTTGTCCTCCATAAAAACAGTAACAAGGCGCTCACTGGCCTCATACCAATCGGGGAGAAGAAGCCCCTCCTGCTGCCATCCCTTTATAAAATCCAGGAGAGTTCTGAAACTGCTTCCTTCGGGAGCCTTCCCCTTAAGTGGAATATCCAGAACTTCATCAAGATTATCCTTGTTCTCAAGACTCCGCAGATCACTGACAAGCTGAAGATAGCCGTCGGCTCCGGCCAGGGACTCTGCCAGAAGTGAGATCAGGAGATAAAGATTTTCATCATTTTCCCCTGCGCAGATCATGGGTGTATCCACCCACTGAAGGCAGGCCCGGGCATAGCTCTCCAGCTCTTTCAGAGTCTTTGGCCATGAGAGTCCGGTTCTCCTCTGAAAGACCTCAAAGTAGGCGGCTTCATAGTGATTAAGGAGTATGGGCATAACCCTGAACTCGGCCTCTTGTCCCTCAGAAGCAGCCGAAAAGACGGGAGACCTCTGAATGGACCGGGGATAGCGGGAGGCTATCTGTTCCGGCAGAGGGAGGGTCTTCAGAGCCAGAGAATCGGTCAGAGCTCCGGTATAGGTGATAAGAAGATCAACCTTACGGTGAATCCGGGGAGAAAGCACGTCCTCCTCGGACAGAGTAAGCCAGTTAACACCGGCATATGCTTCTTCCTGTACCGCCAGGTCCTGGAAAGCATTTGCATACCCCTCAGAAATACCGAAGAAGGCAACGGTAGTCTGCCTGCTTCTGCTCAGCAGAATCCCCCCTGCCGGAAGAAGCAATAGAACTGCTGCTACCGCAAGGGCAAGGATCTTCTTTTTACGGGTACTCCACTTCTCAGCCATATTCTGATTCTACTTCATCTGAGCCGTTTCTACAAAACCGTTTGAACCGCTCTTTACGGCATAACCGAGAATCGGGTTCTCAGTTCCGTTGGCATAGATGGTGTCCCAGCATGTTGCTCCATAGGAGGAGCCGCTGTGGGCTGATGCATCGGTGCCGGTCAGACTGGCTTCCTGTACCCAGGTATCCGCATCCTTCCAGACACCGATATTGATCTTGTTGTTGCCGAGGCTGCCCATGGACAGAGTGCTGTTCGTAGGCAGAACGGTGATCTCCCATGCTCCGGTATAGGCTTCATCAGCTGAACCGGTGGGGGCATCGGAAGTTGTATCAACTTTGTAGGCATACTTGGGCCGGATACAGCTTGTTGCGTAGTAGCCGATATAGGGCGTCCAGTCCCCGGCTGCGGACTTGGCCACATCAAGAGTGATGTTGGAACCCACAACACCGTATCCGTCAACCACTGCTGTTTCGGCTGAGGCATCTGTATAGCTGTTGAAGTGGGCATAAACCAGATCAAGGTTCATGGGGTCATAGGCGGCAATATGAATGCCTCCGTCCCTGTCAGCAATGATCTGACAGTACTCTCCCGCATTGGCCAGATCCGATGCGGCATCAAAGACTCTGATCGGAGTGGACCAGCCCGTTCCATCTGTATCGCCGTCACGGTCAGTTGTGGGAGTGTCATTGTATGTATACCAGAGGCATCTGTTTGTGGAGTCATACCAGACGGCCACAACCACATCATCAACATCCCCAGCGACCTCGTCGGAAACAACGGCTATGGAGACATACTCCCCGGCAATATTTCCGGTATTGCTTCCGGCAATCATACTGACCGTGCCGTTACGGTAGTTGTAGGGTTCCCCTCTGGTATCATAGTCTGTAAAACTCCCGAAGTTTGTTTCATTGGTGCTTGTTGTGGATCCGTACTTGAAACGAATCTCCTGATTTATATCATCGTAGTAGGCCAGATAGAGATTGGTCGCCGTTCCATGTACCGCGGAGGCCAGGCTGGGAGACTTGATGCGCTGTTTGTTGAAGTTAATGATACCGGATATATACTGACCGATGGATTCCAGCCTGAGAGAGTTCTGACTGGTATAGGAACCGTTCTGTTCAGTTCTGGCAATTCCCCAGCGGCTTGTCATCAGCTGGAACTTGTCCGCCGAGGTGCTGTTGATGTCACCACCGGCGGCAACGCCGTAGGAGTATCCCAGCTTGTCATAGAGGAATCCGACGGAGGTAAAGAAGTCGTAGCTTCCCATCCAGTACTGGGCGGATCTTGTATCGTTACCCATACTGAAGTAGAGGGGACCGTTTACAAAGGCAAATCCGATCATTCCGTTATTTGGATTGATCTTCATCACCGGCTGCTCGATCATACCGCTGATGGGCTGAATGGCCTCGCTGTCCATTTCCCAGATATCAAGAACAACATCGTCTGTGAGAAGCTCGTTGTTGTCGCCGTTGGGCAGCTGGTTGTACTCCTCTGTGTTGTCATTGCTGTTGTTCAGAGTGGAGACTCCGTTTACGGTCAGGGTCAGTTCGCCAGAGGAGCCGTATGTTCCCACATTGACTGTGGCGACATCGTAGGTACCGTCATTGGTAACGGTCACTCCCGCCGCTCCGGTCAGGTTGTAGCCGTATACGCTGATAATTTCATCGTCCTTTACAGGATAGTGTCCCCGGGCAGTCCGGTTGTAGACGGACCAGTTGTTGGACTTCAGGGAAGCCAGGCCCGTTTCAACTTTAACAATATAGGGAACTACATCCATGGTGGTGCTGGTGCCTGCTGAGTTGGGTGTATAGCTTATTGTACCGCTCAGTACCGGTACACCCCGGTCCTCGGCGCTTACTGTCACATCAAGATCTGTCACGGCGGTGGCGTCTATGGAGCTTGTATCCCAGATCATTGACCAGCTGACCTCATGCTCCGAATTATCAAGGGTGATAGTTTCTGCTGCAAAGGTCACACCCGCAGGGAGTGAGGCGTTGGTTGTAAAGCTGCTGTCCGAGCTGTTGTAACTGGCTGCCAGTATTGAGGCATCGCCGTTCCAGCCGGGGATGGTCAGGTAGAGTGCGTTCACAAGCTGGTTGTCTGTAACGGTACCGCTCATTTCGACTGTACCGGAAACGGCCGGTGTTGTTCTTCCGCCGGACCCGGCAAGTTCAATATGTCCCTCAAGCCCTGTTGTGGAGCTGTCGCTTTCACTGTTCCAGAAGAAGGGATCGATGCTTACAACAGGAGCTGTGGTATCTCTCAAGGCCACATCCATGACCATAGAGAGGGAGGCGCTCTGACTGTCTACGCCGACATCGGACTCTTCGGTGCTGTCCCAGAAGGTGAAGCTGAAGGTCTGATCTTCTCCATCTTCAATCTCCGATCCAGTGTCACCGGCAGAAAGGAAGTCTTCCAGGGTCAGTTCAAGGGATGCCGTGTCGAGGATCTCCGAGTTATCACCGCTGCCTGAGTAGTCGGTTCCCGATGCCCATACTGATCCGGCATCAACGTTTACTGCATAGTAGGGGGCAGTCTCACCGGATCGGGTGACGCTGTATTCATAAAAGAGGTCGCCGTTTCCGCCGACGATTTCGGGAATAATGGAAATATTGCCCTTGATGGTCATCAGGGGATCTCCAGCAGAACCCATTGTATAGCTGTCAGTCAGGAGGTTCGCATCGTATTCTATTCCCGTATCACCGGGGGTGTAGCTGCTTGTGTAGTCAACGCCGAAGAGATCTCCGGTAAGTTCATCAGTCTCAACGGTACCGCTTCCGTCATCATCGCTGCCGTACCAGACCGCTGCCAGACGGGGCGCGTTGTTGGCAACTCTTGTATCCGTGTCATAGGTGTAGACAGCCACTTCAGAGGCATCGTCACCTGTATAGCTACCCTGGACCACATTGGCCATGACTCCAATGGAGTAGTTCCCCGCCTCATCAAAGGCCACATAGTGGATCTCGATGGGACCGTCAGGGATGTTCCGTGAGTTGATATTTGCTTCCCATGCTGCTGTACCCCCCTGTACGGAGACACTCTCAACCATACTGTCGTTATCGTCATTGACAACATCGCTGTAGTATCCGTTCGTACCGAGGGTTGAACCGTTTGATTCTGTGAGCTGATGGTCCACCACCTGGGCGACCGCAAAGTAGGCCGTAGTTTCGGTGATGGCTGGTGAACCGTCAATAATAACAGTTGTTCCGCTGACAGAGGTGATTGTGTAGAGAGATCCGCCGATCTTCACAAGACCGCCGGGGTGAACATTGGGATTATCCGAAGCCAGGGTCAGGACCATCAGGTTATCTTCCCTTGTGATTCCTGTTTCGGTCATCCAGTAGAGTCCTGAGTCATAGGTCAGGGATTCATAGGCCAGTTTGTTTTCTGCGTCGTCCTTGAGGTACCAGGTATCGTATACGGCCTTTGTCGTTGTTCCCCTTCTGAGGAAGTAGAAGGCCACCCGGGCAAAACCGCTCTGACTGGCGGAGGCGCTGCTGGTCTCGTTTACTTCGGAGCCGAGGGTGTAAAATCCGTTGCTCTGTACAACACGCGGGTCAATGTCGAAGGCACCGTCTGTATCGGCTGTAAGCTCAGGGGCCTTGTTGTCAAAGTTCAGACTGATATCCTTGTCGGTGGTTCTCTGGCTTCCGCTGTCATTGTCAACGGCGGTAAGGGTATAGGAGAGGGTTCCGAAGGTATCGGCACTGGAGCCCACAAGAGCTTTGATCCGGTAGCCGGAGGTTCCGGTCCATGTTCCGTCATCGGCAACTGCAGTTGTCTGAAAGTCGCTGCAGTTTGTCATAGTAATGCTGCTGATGCCGCTTTCATCTTCCACACTGCCTTCGAGCCACCATTCGCCCTTGAGCCACATACCATCGGAGTACTCCTTGGAGGCGGTAACTTCCCCAGTTCCGGCGCTGTTGTTCTCATACTGATAGAGGTAGAGGGGTTCGCTGGAGCCGATCCTGGGAGCTGCCGAGTCGATGGTTACGATGCAGTCGCTGCCCGTATCGACAGAGCTGATATTTCCGTCTACATCTATGGCATAGATGCGCAGGGCGATCTGGTTGTTCTCGCCCCCTGTTCCGTTAAACTCACCGTCCGAGTTCAGAGTGTAGCTCCAGGAGATGCTGTCTCCGATCTGAATCCCCCACTGATCGGAAGCCGCTGTCACACCGTCCTCTCCGAAGAACTTGATAATTTCACCGGAGAAGAGAGTACTCAGGGACGTGCCGTCGGGAAGGAGTTCCGCTCCCGCTGCGGCTTCAGAAGAGTTATCCCAGATAAATCCCTCTGCGGGGTCATAGGAGGGATCGATCTGCAGGTAGATACCGGAGATGCTCTTGTCATCCTCGGCGCTTCCCTGAATTCTCAGGATTCCACCCTGGATCACATAACCGCCCATGGAGCTGTAAACACTGCCGCCGTAGCTTATTGTACGGGCGGAGCTGTCGTAGGAGCTGAGTGTTCCCAGAGATGCATTCATGGAGATATCGCTGTAAACGCTGTCCCCTGATGAGGGATTTTCATCGGCGGTGTAAACCATTCCCTCGGTGCCGTTATACCATCCGTGGGAGGAGACCGAAGGATAGGTCATGGTGACAATGGGGATGTCTCCCTGGGGGTCCACCTTAAGGGTGTAGTAGATGGAATCATCGCTGTTGCCGTACTCATCGGTTACCTTGAAGTGGAAGTAGAGAGTTGTGATATCCGTATATTTAGTTCCGTCGCTGATATAGACCACAGAACCCGTGTCATCCAGCTCCAGGGAGCTGTTCAGGGCCACTATGTAGCGCTTCAGTGTACGGTCATGGGTAAAGCCGTCGTAGTTGTTGATGTCGTCGTCAAAGTTGATCCGCCAGGATGAGAGGGCACTCTGAACCTCATGAGCCCCGTAGGTTGTATAGTCGGGGTCTCCACTGCCGTCGACGGGAACAGTCCAGTCAGCGGGAACAGCCGCAGAACCGGTTACCTTGTAGAGAAGCTCCTCTGCGCTTCCCGAGGATGAGCCCTTGAGGGTTACAGAACCGCTGACCTGATCGTTGTTGTCATGGCTGTCCAGACTCACTGTTGGAGCCGTATTGTCTATGATCAGGGAGAGAGTGGACTTGGTTGTCAGTCCAGCCATATCCGTAACGGTTATGGAAAGGGAACGTGTACCTGTGGCTAGAGCGGATATATCGATCTCCGCCTCATAGGCCCTGTAGAGATTGCCGTTTATGGTATCCGTATCGCTTCCGGCGGCAGCTGTGTAGCTGTAGACCGCTCCGGCATCATCACTGACGTTCTCTTCAAGGGTAATCTCAACGGTATCGATGCTGTTTGCATCATAGCTGAACTGCCTGAGAATAACTGAATCCACTGTCCCTCCGAAGGTTGTGGAGGATACGGCAGTGGACCATGTATCTACATCCACATAGTACTCGGCAGAGGTGACATCGGGGTTCTGGGTGTCTACAGTGATATAGAGGGCCGTTGCGGCGCTAAAAGAGTCCGAATAGCCGTAGGTATTGGGTGTGGAAGCGTTATCTGTCAGTTTCGGCGTATCCAGGCTGTATGTATCGGTTTCTGAGGCGGTAAATACAGTGCCTTCCGAGTCTGTGACTCTGAAAAGCATGGTATAGGCACCGTCATCGGTTACTTCATGAGTCCAGGAGCCGCTGGATACGGTAACGTCCTTCCAGGTTGATCCGTCATCTGTGGAGACTTCCAGTGTGCCCACACCGTCGTCATCGGTAACTGTTCCGTAGATAACATTAGCCTGTTTCAACCAGATATAGCTGTCCGAAGCCATGGCATTCAGAGTCAGGTTGTTCACTTTGACCACGGGACGGTCTGTATCCTGATCCGCGGTCAGGGTAATGGCTGCATAACCGGTATTTCCTGCAGCATCTGTCAGTTCCAGACGGAGACTGTTCTGGATCCCATCGGTGCCGGAATCACTGTCATAGGCGGCGCTGTCATAGAGGGTACTGTCGAAGCCGCTGATGGTCCAGTTGTAGATACCGCTGATGGTCACATCCGATGTGATATCGATCCAGTCCCCGGAGCTGTTTTCTATTTCAAGACTCCCGATAGGGTTCAGAGATCTGTCATCGGTGGCGGTACCCGTAAAATCAACACTCTTGTTGATTACAGAGTCCGCTTCATGGGAAGTAAATACTCCCTCGGGGATGTCCGTATCGAGAATAAAGGTCTGAGTTGAGACGGAGGATGTATTCCCCGCATCGTCAACGGAGCGGACATAGAGGGTATGGCTTCCGTCACTCAGAGCAGCCAGAGTTGTCTGGGGCAGTGTCAGGTCCTGTGATCCTGAAGGAGCGGCGAAGGTGATCGGGTCCCCTTCCGAATCGGTATCACCGTCACTGACAGAATCCAGGGAAGTTGTAAAGTTGTCCAGACTCAGTTCAACCTGCTTAACTCCGCTGTCATCATCGCTGTAGCTGACTGTTACTGAGACATCGGAATCCGCGTTGATCAATGCCCCTGCATCGGGAGAGCTGATGGAAGCCGAGGGGATCAGGTTATCCACCATAAGAAGCTGCCAGTCGCTCTCGTCCTGGGTAAATACATTGCCCGCCTTATCGGTACAGCGGAGAAGCAGAAGTGCGGTTCCGGTGTTGACTCTGATATTGGAACTGAAGCTTGTGGTGCCGGAACTGGTAGTGTTTGTAAAGAGGGACCAGTTTTCATCGGCATCGGCGTCATTGTCAATCTGATAGGCATCAACCACATAGGAGTAGTCGCCCTCCTCCACAAGGCAGTACTCAACCGAGGCAACTCCGCTTCCTGTATCATCCGTGGCGGTACCGCTGAAACTGATATTCAGATCAGAGGTCCAGACGGAATCGATATTGGTATAGGTATCAATTGACGGAACAGCTGTATCAATCAGGATGTTTCTGGTGATAACAGCGGTTCTGTCAGCCCCGTCGGTCATGGTAATGGTGAACTCATAGCTTCCATCGGCAAGTACAACAGTATTGACATCGGAATCTACGGGTATCAGACAGCTCCAGGCAATGTCAGTACCCGAATCTGTACCGCTGAAATCTGCGGGTCCCAGAGTATCCAGGATTACGGCACTGCCGCCGTCCTTTTCATATTCGATGATAATGGAGTCCAGTTCATTGCTCTCTGTCCAGGTTCCTTCCAGCTGAAAATCGTCATTCAGATAGAATGTGTCTGTTGAAGAGATTCCGGTCTCCGTCAGAACCGGGGCATTCAGGTCATAGTAGAACTGTATATCCGAGGTCACCTGATTTCCAACTGCATCGGTACTGCGGAAGTGAAGGACCTTTGCCCCCTCCTCTTCACTGCTCAGGTCAATGGTATCGCTCCACTCAATTCCATCCAGGGTCAGGGTAACCCAGGAACCGTCATCCAGCTGATACTCCATATCATCTGCGGCGTCAAAGCCGACGCCGCCGGTATCCTTGGCGGTTCCGGAGATTTCATAAGTTCCGCTGTCCACAGCCTCACCGCTTGCGGGAGTATAGACAGAGAGTGTGGGCTCGGTAGTATCCAGGTTCAGGATTTCCTGATCCGTGGTGATCTTGCCCGCTTCATCGGTAACAGTCAGGGTAAAGACATAATAGCCGTCTGAAAGGCCGTCAACAGTCTCATCAATATCGGTGGTCTCAGGGTCATCCTCCACGGCGGGAAGGAATGTGCTGCTCCACAGGCCATCGGAGGGAGTCAGAGCAACGGATGTCTCGCTGCCCCCGTTCAGGGTATAACTCAGAACAACAGAGCTTGCCCCGCGAACATCTGCGTCGGCTGTATTCCAGGCATCATCGTCCGCCGTACCGGAAAGGGTAAACTCCGTTGCTGTATAGGCCTCACTGTCAACAGTAATAAAGGTTCCGCCTGCTACCATTTCGGCACGTGGCGACTCATGGTCGGCACTAATGGTCTGAATAATCTGATCAGAGTACCTGCCGCCGCCGTCTACGGCTCTGAACCGCAGGGTCCAGTCCTCCTCCGCCAGAGCAGAGGTATCGATGGTTCCCGACCAGGCGGTTGTACCGTTCAGGTCATACCACACAGCACCGGCATTTTCGCCGGCAACCTGGTCCAGAGAGTACTGAACCTTGCTGACCCCCGAAGCCAGGGCTCCCGGGTCAGCGGCTGTACCGCTTACGGAGATTGACTCATCCACATAAGATGAAACGGCGCTTGTGAGAGTGATGGTCGGTGCGGTGGCATCGATATAAAGATTTCGAGTCAGGGTGGTCTCTCTGCCGGCGGCATCCTCTGCGGTAAAGACAAGGGCATACTGACCGTCTGCCAGACCGTCGCCGCTCTGGTTGAAGACACGACTCCAGGTTCCCCCTGTTACGGTAATGTTCTCTGCAGCCTCGCCATTAATGGAGAGTGTCAGAGATGTCAGTTCATTTTCATCGGAAGCCTCTCCCGTAAGAGACTGCTCCGTGCTGATAATCAGATTATCAGAAGAGCCCACGGCCGTCTCTGTCAGCACTGGAGCCGTACGGTCAAGATAGACCGAAACCGCATCGGACTCGGAAGAGACCGCAGCCTTTGTAAACTCACCCCCGGTTTCACCCACATCGGTGGCAGTCAGGGTAATCTCGTAGGGATCTGCACTCTGCGGCAGAGTCGCGTTTTCTGGCAGATCATAGGACCAGGTATACTCGGTCAGGCCGTCGGAGGTTTCGGTGATCGTTACTGTGTCATCATAGAGGGAGGTTCCGTTATTAAAATGGATCTCGATTGAGGCCTTGCTGAGACCATCATCATCGCTGACCTTACCGGTCAGTGTGGTCTTTTCCAGACCCATCAGATTGTCTGCGGCTCCGGTGTCCAGGTTGGAGAATGTAAAATCCGGAAGGTCCGAGTCCTGATCCAGGGTAAACTCATAGCGGTTTGCTTCAATATCCTCATCTGAGGAAGTATTGCCGGAGCTGTCCAGGGCCCTGGCATAGACAACATAGTCCCCGTCATTCTCAAGGGTCGTGTCGACCCAGAAGGACCATGAGTAGGTCTGATCAAGCTCAGTCCATACCGAAACGTCGGTAACCGTGACAGAACCGTCATCACTCAGCAGGGCATACTCTACCCTCTCAACCTGGTTCTCATCACTGGCCACACCCTTTATCTGGATAAGACCGTTGAGTCCGCTGGTTCTCAGGGTGCTGCCGTAGAGGTCGGTAAACTCGATTTCCGGTGCAGTGGTGTCCTTGATAAGGGTAAGATCGCTGTAGGAGATCTTACCGGTGGAGTCTTCTGTGCGGAATTTCAGATTGACAGTCCCCTCGCTCAGGGAGGCCATATCCAGTTCATAGTCCCAGTCGACGGTTTCATGGAGATCGGCATCGGTGGTGTAGATGTTGTAATAGACATCATCGCCACCAGAGGTCTCGCCATTGATATTGACATCCACCGAAGCCACAGCGATTCCGTCGCTGGCTGTTCCGTATATGGTGGGATTGCTGTTTACATAGGTTCCCTGAAAACCGGAGGTCAGAGAGCTGCTGCCCCAGGTGATTTCATTAAGGGATATGGTGGGGGCTCCTGTATCGTAGATATAGGGAATCAGGTCGGTAACCGTCAGGGTATCGCTGTAGATATCATGGGCTCTTATACGGAAGGTATGGGCTCCCTGACTTAGTGAGTAGATGGGATACTCCCAGCTAACAGAAAGTCCGCTGCCGGAAATGGTCGGAGTGACCCAGGTTCCCGACTCATCCACCTCAACTTCAATAGAAGAGGTTTCAACACCGTCATCATCCTGAATACGGCCGATTAGAGAAGGGCTTCCGGAGAAGGAGTTATCCATGGCCGTAACACCGGCTCCCGTATCCAGGTTGTCAAAGTAGAAGACCGGAAGGTCCGTATCCTGATCCATATCTACCGAAAGGGAGGAGGTCACACTGTTCCCCGCAATATCAAGAACATCAACGGAAACAATAAGGGGCTGGTTGTCAGCATAGAGGGTAGTATCGATATTCTTGTACCAGAAGTAACGGGTACTGTCGCTTCCCGATGGAGTCGAACCGGTCAGAATGCTGTCAAGGTCGTCATTTTTATCGAATTCGTTGACATCATCGTCCAGGGTATAGCTGTTTGAGAGGGTTCCGTCGCTGACGGTCAGAACCATTTGGGAGATTGAGCTCTGATTGCTGGTGGAACCGTGAATCTGGATCCAGCCGTTGACGGTGTCGCTGTCCTGAGGGCTTAGATAGGTCACTACGGGATCGGCTGTATCAATATTCACCAGAAAGGACTGAGTATAGTATCTGTTGCTAAAATCAACGGCCCGGAAATTTATGGTATGGGAACCGTCATCAAGAAGGGGAACCGGAGCGGTCCAGCTGTACTCATCGGGTATGGGATCTGCAATATCCCATGTAACAACGGCTTCATAATCCCCTCCGTCCACGCTCATCTGAATATAATGTACTCCGATATTGTCCGTTGCTGTACCGCTAACGGAGAATGCGGAGTTCTTATAGGAACCGGACTCGGGAGAGTCTATGGCAATTGAAGGACCTGAAGAATCGATAACAAAAACCAGCTCCTCCGACTCCGAGGCTTTTCCGTAGATGTCTTCACTACGGATCTGAAGGGTATACTGCCCCTCTCCCAAAGCGCTCAAGTCATGGCTCCAGGAGGCAACGGTACTGTCCGAATCGGGTGCTTCATCAACAGCAGTCCAGCTGCCGCCGTCCAGGGAAATTTCAATGGTTGAGATGCTTACGCCGTCATCATCCAGAACACGGCCGAAGGCCTGAAGGCTGTCGGTAAGGGTCATGGAATCTTCCGAAGGCGTATCAAACTCATAGTAGGGAAGGTCGTAATCCTGATCAATATCCATCAGAATCTGCTCCTCCCTGAGGGCCTCGATGATGCTTCCTGTCAGGGACAGATCTCCGGCATTTCCTTCCCTCTCCAGAAGCTCAAGTTCGTCTACGGAGAAGGAGTTGTCAGAATTGGCACTTAAGAGTTCACTGTACTCATAAAAATAGGTGTTGGAATTTCCCGCATAGTCCGTGGCAATTACCTGAAAACGGTAGGTGCCGGTTGTTTCTGTGTAGGATTTACTGTCAAAGACGAAGCTCCAGGAGTTGGTCATATCCTCAAGGAGTTTACGGTTCTCTTCATCCTCGCTGACGCCGCCTTCATTCCAGGGGTATTCATTTCCGTCGCCGTCAAAGAGAAGGACTTCCACAGAGTCAATACGGAATTTATCCGCCACCTCACCCTTTATGGTAATATCACCATTAAGGATATCAGAGAAACTTAGAGGTTCTTTAATTAGAACTACGGGAGGATGATTATCAAAGTAGAGAACCAGTTTCTGGGTTGTAGACTTACCGGAACTGTCGGTAATCTTAAAGGCCACTTCATAGCTGCCGTCGCTGTAATTCTCTGTTGGTATGGTCACCGACCAGGTATTGGTGCTCTCATTGATTGAAACATTCAGATCGGCAGCAACTGAGTTGATGGTTACCGCAATGGAGCTGATCACTCCGTCATCCTCGTAAACACCATTGAGTACCACATCTCCCGACACGTAGCTCTCATTGGCCTGAGACACATCCAGGACCGGTGAAGTAATATCCAGTTCATCTCCCAGACCGGGGGAGAACATATCGCAGGATAGTACCCCCAGAACAATTGAGATGGCAATAATGGCTATGGATTTATGAAGTTTACTGTTTTTCATAATTAACTCCTGAATGAGCAGAGAACGTAGATGGCTGCACGCGGTCTGACAGATTGATCTCTGTTTTTAAATAAATCAAAAAATACTCTAGAAAACATTTGTCCGAATCCCGAAGGCCACCCTGGGAGCAATGGTGGCCTCAACATCTGATGAAATAACCCAGAACTGTCCCTCCACATAAAAGGAGAAGGAACTGAACCTCTTCCAGTCGGGGTTTTTGAAATTAACAAGTTCCAGCTGAGCCAGAACGGCCCCCAGAACCTTACCTGTTGCATCGGGATCGTAACTGTTCTGCATGGTGAAGTATTGAAATGTGGTGCCCACGGCCAGGGAGGAGGAAAAATTCTCAAAGTCATAGCCGAAGACAAAGTCCCAGGGCAGAGTAGCCACATTGGCGATCAGCTTTGCACCGATGACGGTACCGTTGAACCGCCCGTCAGGGGCATAACCGGCCAGGGCCTCAAGCTTTACATTATCATCAAAAAAGGTCAGCCCCACTCCCCCCTCGGCATAGGTGGAACCCATAAAGTGAAAATCAAGAAAGAGCCCCTGAACAAACTCGGGTACCTGGTAGCGGTTCTTGCTGCCCTCTCTGAGGGAAGCCTCTACCGACTTCAATCCGTTGTTGTCTGAAGCGGTTCCGGTAAAGAGGGCCGTATCGTTGAACATGGCGCCCTCATCGGGGGTCAGCAGATCAACCTCAGGAGGTGTTTTATCCACCACTACAACTGTTCTGCTAAGAGCCGAGGCCCCGTCCTTGAAGTGAGCCCGCAGAAGTATCCAGAGCTCTCCATTGGGGATCTCCCTGGTTTCCAGACGATACTCCCACTCCTCACGTCCTTTGACCTCTGTATAGGTTTTTCCGTTATCAAGGCTGATCTCTACATAATCAACGGCCTTGTTTTTATGAAAAGCCTTCAGCTCCTTCTCCTCCAGAGAGGGAACGATATAGTCATAACCTGCCCTGCCGGTCAGCCAGGGACGGTCAGCGGCATAATCACCGGCGGTATAGTTGTCCAGAACAATCCAGGGGCCGTTTTTACTAGAACTGAACCCGGAGACTGGTGAAGAGATGCTGTCTCCCTCTTCGGTGTTGACCACGGCAGAAATGGTATGATTTCCCTCTGTAAGTTCATCCTTTTCTATGGAAAAAGAGAAGAATCCGGAATCCTTTATTTCAATTTCAGAGATCTGAGCCCCGTCCAGATAGAGCCTGGCGGACTCTATTGAATTGAAATTCTCAGCCATTCCCTGAACCAGGACTTCGCCGTTAACGCTGCTGCCCGGTGAGGGAGTGATAACTGTTACCCGGCGCTCGGCCAGGGTTTCCATTTTTCTGATATTCCGACTGATATAGGAGATATTTCCAGTGGTATCCTCCGCAGAGATTCTCAGGTTGATCCAGCCTGCCGGAAGGTCACTCATATCAAGTGAGCCGCGGACCAGACTGTTCAGAGGCAGCTCAACCTCTTTTGTCAGCGCCGGATCAGAGAGGGGCTGTATTTCCACAGCCACCCGCAGGAGCTCACCGTTATCATTGATAAAGCCTTCCAGATCGACAGAACCGGTGAAATCCAATCCCTCTACGGGTTTTCTGATCTCCAGAGAGGGAGGAGTGTTGTCAATGGTCAGAAGGGAGGTATAGAGGCCGGAAACACCATAGCGGTCCACTCCCTTGAAGAGGATGGAGTGGTTTCCGTCGTCAAGCTGATTTGTATTATAGGAGTAGGACCAGGAGACCTTCCGGTTTTCTGGACCATCCTCGGCCGGGGTGTTCTCCGGATCATCTTCCGGGGCGGCATCTTCCGGCGGGGCATCTTCCTCCACCTCAGCCTCTGTAATCTGCATCAGATCATAGCTGCTGCCGTTGTCAAAGGAGATATAGACCGCCTCGATACCGTTGGGGTCTTCCGATCCTCCCTGAATATCCACCACTCCACGGACAGAGACACCCATTACCGGTTCATTCATACCGGATACCGGTGCGCTGTGGGAGACCCGGAAATTCAGGGAAGACCAGTCACCCTCTATTCCATTAAGATCCACAGCCCTGATTTCAAGAAGGTGCTCATTATCTTCCAGATCACTTAGAGTAATGGGCAGATCAAAGCTGTTGACTGTGCTGAGCTCCTTCTCCTCTCCCCCGTCAATCCTATAAAAAAGGGAGGCCACCTCATCATCATCGAAGGCCATTCCCGAAACAACAAAATCGTCCTGAACAAGGGAATTGTCACCGGGTATCTGAATAACAACCACAGGCTTGTCCCCTTCGGTATCTATCAGTACCTCCGGTGTAATAAAGGCGATGTTTCCGGCTTTGTCTGTCAAACGGATGCTGCGTGGGGGCAGATTGTTCTCGCCTTTTTCAACTTCATCTACAGGAGTGAGGTCCAGCTGTGTTTTTACAAAGGATCCTGGTGTCAGAGGAGTAAACTCAACCCCGTCGGCAGAGTATTCAAAAGTTTCCACCATGGAAGGATCGGCTGCAAGTCCTGCAAAGGTAACGGCTCCATTGGCTCCACGGTCTGCAAGTGGAGCCAGTTGTCTCAACGACGGCAGGGCCGTATGCTTCCGGAAGAGGTAGTACTTGACACTCTCTCTTCCAGAGCGGTCCAGAGCGGTAAATGTCAGGACAATCGGCCCGTCGGCGGTCTCATCCAGATCAAGAATCTCCTCAAAACGGCCGTCTTCGGTCTCAAGTACCAGTTCCGGACCGCCGTTTACCTGGACAGTAAGCTTCCCAAGAGTCTCATTATCAGCGGCACTTCCCGACAGAACCATCTCACCGGAGCCATGAACGGCATCGTCGGCCATATCCAGGGCCAATTGGGGGTCAGAACTGTCGGAAACAATATCAAAGGGTCCGAGAACGGTTTCCTTTCCGCTCTTCAAGGCAACCGTTATACTCAGATCACCGGCGAATCCGGGGCCAGTCGTTTCCAGAACAAGGCGGCTGTCCTTTACAACAGTTTTCAGAAAGGGAGCCTCTGCAGAGAACTCCGCCGAAGCGGGAGCATCCCCCTCCCAGTAAAAGGTAAGTGAGTCACTCTCATCCATCACCAGAAAAGAGTCCACTGCATCTCCGGAAGAGTCAAAACGGTCATCGGCATAGCGAAGTCCCCTGACTGCTTCTCCTTCAACTGCAAAGTAAAATGTCTCTTCCCGGATCAGCCCCGCCCTGTCAACGGCACGGATAAGGAGGCTGTGGTATCCTGCAGGAATATCCTTTAAGGGAAGTTTAAAGACACGATCTCCTTCGAATTTGTCCGACGGATCGGATTTCAGGGAAAACTTTTTCTCCTCGGATCCGTCCAGGGAGTAGGATACAGTTCCCGGGCCATTATAAAAGGAAACACGCCCGGAAAGGTACTTCCAGGTCTCCGTTTTAACCTCCAGGGCCTGTTCAAAATCAAGAAAATCGCCCTCTTCAAGGGGTTCGAAGTACTCCAGCCCCAGCTGTGGGTTCCGGTCTGTTACTGAAAAACTGATTTTTACGGGATCGCTCTCCCGTCCGTAGCTGTCTACTCCATAATATTCAAGTCTGTGCTCTCCCGGTGACAGTCCGGTAAGGGGAATATTGAATGAGTAGGAAGCGGTAATACGCTGTTCTTCTCCGCCGTCTACCGAATAGACAACATCGACTTTACCGTCATCATCACTGACAAAGCCGGCAAACAGAGGCTCTGAAGCTGCCGTATCCGCCGCAGGATAAACCGGATCGATAACCGGCTTGTCCCCTTCTATATCAAAATCGTGCTGCAGCCTGGTCTCCACCTCGTTCCCAGTAAGGTCGGTCAGGGTAAAACGGATGTCGGCCTTCTTCTCATCATTCAGGTCGAGAGTAACAGACCAGTAGGGATCACCGGGGATTAGAGGAATTGCTGCCGGCTCTTCACCGCCAACCCGGTATGAAAGTGAGGTGAGACCGATATCATCCCAGGCAGTTCCAACCACGGTGAAATTTCCATCCATACTGTCTTCTTCCAGAGGATAGAGAATCTCAAGTTCCGGGGGATTGTTATCTATAAAAAGCAGAAACGATGAGAGTCCCACCGAACCGATCTCATCAATACTCTTTATCCAGATAATCCGGGGACCATCTTCAATGTCTTTTGTATCCAGAGTAAATGAGAAATCTCCCGAGGACTCCTTCCGGTTCCGCTTCCAGGAGATCTCCTGGAAGGACTCTCCGTCCAGGCTCATTTCAACTCTCTTGATACCGTTGCCGTCGTAAGTAGTTCCCTGGACTTTAATTTTTCCATGGACAAGATCACCGTTTTTGTGAGAAATAACCTCATTGGCCGGAATTGAGCGGTTAAGAATAAAGGTGACAGTTTTCTCATCACCCTGAACACCGTTAATATCGGTGGCAAATACTGTAAGAGTACAGGGGCCGTCATCCAGATTTGCAGTATCCAGTGTGAGGGACCAGAACTCCTGCCCCCGGGCAGCGGTGAATGTACCGTCATTGATTTTTACAAATACAGATGCTACTCCGTCGTCATCAGTCGCAGTTCCGATAATATTCAGCCCCCCGGACACAACCATTTCTGTCTCGGGATTGGAGATCCCCACAACCGGCTTGTCGGAATCAGGGTCCACATAGACGTCAATGGGGGTTGAATAGGCCCTATTCCCGGCCTTATCTGTACCCTCAACAATAAAGTTATATGTTCCGGGATCAAGGTCCTCAACATTCAGCTTATGGGACCAGTTCTCCATTCCCTCCACCGGGAAAAACGGGTTTTTCTCACCCCTTGAAGATTCCTGAGAAGAATCATCGGAAGTTCCCGTGGCGGACTCAGCCTGTACATCGGAAGGAGACTGATCCTGTGAGTAAAGTGATTTAACGGAAATGACCGTCAATATAAGTGCAAGGCAGAGAAACCCTGCCTGTTTATAATTTTGAGAGAGAAAAAATCTGTTACTAATCACTGTAGATATGGTCCAACTCTTATTCATATTGTTTAAATGTTTTTATATTTATTATTAACGGTTCATTAACATCAAACGTTTATACATGTATATAAACATTGATGCAATATAAATATACACCCAATATAGAGTTTTCACAATATTCCCTAAATGAATAACGCTCATTTATTATTATTTCAATAATATATAAAAAAAAGGACGGATCAGACCGGAGAAAACGCCGGAACTACTCTCTTTCCCGACAAGAAAAGATATTTTACTTACTGGAGTTTTTATAGATCTCCATCTCTCTGAGAAAAAGATCCACCGCCGGATTGCTGTTCTCCTTCAGCCATGCCACGGCCATATTGATTGAGATGGGAGACCCCTCGAGATCAATAATCCGGACAGTATCGTTCTGCATCTGCCGGACATAAGAGGGCATCAGGGCCGCTCCAAATCCCGCTTCCACAAGAAAGAGCATGCTGTCGGCACTATCGGCCTCGGTTATGGTCTCGGGGTGGAATGACCTGCGGTTCCAGTCATCCAGAACCTTCTGATATAGCCTTGGGGACTTATGAGCGCTGTTGATAATTACAGGCTCTCCTTCCAATTCAGTAAGCTCTATAGCCTTCCTGTCAGCCAGAGGGCTTCGGCTGTTGACAACGGCACAAATATCATAAGAGTTGATGACATGAACAGAGAGATCCCTGTCATTCTCCACCTCATAGGGAAAGACCACGGAGAGATCACAGAGCCCCTGCTTCAGATCATCGGCCATATTCAGATGTTCGTTCTTGTTTAGTACAATTTCTATACGGGGATAGTTTGTATGGAAGCTTCCGACCAGCTCGGGCAGAAAGGTCCGCTCCACAAAGTTGGTAAAGCCCAGGCGGAGAGCGCCCTCATATCCGGCGGCGGCACTGGCGCTCCTCTGAACCCCTTCCTTGTACTGTCTGAGAATCTTCATCGCTTCTGAACGGAAGGCAGATCCGCCGGGTGTAAGCCTGACGGCCCTGTGTTCCCGGTAGAAGAGCTTGAAACCCAGCTCCTTCTCTATCTTGGCTATGTGCAGACTCATGGCGGTCTGGGTGATGCAGCACTCTTCGGCGGCTCTGGTAAAATTCAGATGCCTTGCGGCTGAGATAAAATATTCAAGACCCGTCATATCCATGGCCTGCATATTATCAGAAAAGCCCCCTTTAAGTCTCCTGAAGGGGGCTGTGTGAACTTTTAAAGATCTATTTATGAGAAAAAGATTACTTAAGAACCTCTTCGGCTGCTACGGCTCCTGTCAGATAGCCTGATGTGAAGGCCCAGCCCTGAGCGGCTCCGCCGTAACCCACATACTCCTCCTCTTCGGTCAGAAGGACACCGATGGAGTCCGTACCCACCGCATAGAGACCTCCGATTACAGAACCGTCATTTCTGAGAACCTGGAAGTCCTCATTGATATCCAGTCCTCCGGCTGTGGAATAGACCCAGGGAGATCCGACTACGGCGTAGTAGGGTCCCTCCCCTTCAATCTTCTGGAAGGTTCCATGATCATTGGGAAGGGGCATGCCGGAAAGATCGTAGATCTCAGAGTTCTTGAATACGCCGTCGGCGGGATTTTCCCGAGTATCGCAGTATTCATTGTAGTCTGCAACGGTCTTTGACAGCTTATCACCGCTCATACCAAGGGCCTCGGCCAGAGCAGACAGGGAGTCGGCCTTGACCACGAGACCGTGCTTCCCGGCTGCAGCAAGAACCTCGTCGATATTGTCGACAGGAGTATCCACAGGCCAACCGCCCTGGTTTACGAAGAGACCGTTTGTATCGAACCGGAGACCCTGAGTTCTGATCTCATCGATCATTTCGGCTGACCAGATGGTGAAGTACCGGGGGCCTGCCTGCCAGTTGCCATAGGAACCGAGCATTGTCTCGTCGGTAAAACGGTCGCCGTACTTGTTAACGGCCATGGCATTGGGGGCAACGGACATCATCATGGGGATATCGTTAAGAGAGCGGGTCATCTCACGTCCGGTCCACATGTCGAAGGTTCCCTCCAGAACGGTAACGTCAAACTCATGCATGATTCCCGCGGCACCACCGATGTGGCTTACAGGGGGTACACCGATATTATAGGTGGCTGCGCCTTCCTGAATGGCCGCTTCAATCATGGCCCCGTCATTCTGTCTCATTCCGTAGACATTGTAGGGTGCACCTGTGAGGGGGTAGAACTCTGTGGAGAGGTACTTCTCAGTCATCTCGTAGCTTCCGGCAAATCCACCTGTTGCCAGAATCACGGAAGAGGCGTAGATCTCATAGCTTGTACCGTCATCTCCCTCGGCCTTAACACCGATCACATCACCTGAATCGTCTGTAATCAGACCGGTAGCCGCCGTCTCCAGCTGGTACTCCCCTCCAAGTTCAGTGTAGTAGTCCATTATGGCATCGAAGTAGCCAGCCACCTCGGATTTGCTTGTGCCGAATCCGCCGCCGTAGGCGACAACAGCAATATAGGGCTGAGCCAGACCCTGCATGGGGGCACCGAAGGTAAAGCCTCTGTCCATCAGCCAGTCAGAAGCCTTGCCGGACTCATTCATCATATAGTCGATGGCCCACTCTTTGGCATCACCCTTTGTGTACTCAACCCAGGCGGCCTTGAGAACATCCACATCCACAAAATCCTTTCCACCGTTTTCCGCCACATAGCTGGGAGGGTTGATGGACATGGGAGAAGAGGTAACGGCACTTGTTCCGCCGTACTTACCGGCTTTCTCAATACCCAGAACATTGACTGCGGTGGGGTCATTGCCCTTTGCGGCATAGATCTCTTCGGCTGCACGGACTGCCGCAGCAATCCCGGAACCGCCCATCCCCACAACAAGTACATCGGTTTCGAGACGGACTGTTTCACTGCTCTTTTCAGGGGCTTTATAGAAGGCACGAACACTGCTGGCTGCTCCGCCGGCGGCGGCAATGGCCTGAACGAGACAGTCTTCTGCGGCTGTTTTAATAGCGCCGCTGGAAGAGGTTGCACCGGTAATGGAGTCGACAGAGAGAGACTGTGCCTCGATCATACGGGGAACCATCAGATCCAGAACGGACTGAAGGATGGGCTTTGTATCGTTTCCGCCAATCACCTCGATGGATGTAAAGCGGTTGTCTTTTACAGTAACCTCTACTTCCATGGGGAAGTTGGGGCTGAAAGACCAGGTAGTGGCCCTATAGCTTCCGTCGGCCAGGTCTACCTCACCGATCTCTTCGGGCTTCTCACCACGGGCTTCCGCCAGAGCGCGGCCTGCTGCATCCAGAACAGCCTTACTTGTTTCTGTTGCACCGCTTACAGAGTCAACATCGGCGCTCTGTTCCCTGATAATAGCCTGTGCAAGGTTCTCCATGGCTCTTGATCCAAGACCGGGAGTCTCATTTTCTCCTGTAATTGAAATATCAGAGATTTTGCCTTTGGCTATGGTAAGATTGACGGTTACTTCTCCGCCATGGCCCTGGCCGGCGGCGGAGTAACTGCCGTCGGCCAGGTCGGATTTGCTCCCGCAGCCGGTAAAGGCCATAAGAAAGGCCAGAACAAGGGCGGGTAAGATTTTTTTCAATTTGAACAACTTAATACCTCCAAAGCGTCCCCTCCGCCGGACTGATTCTCTAACTGAGAACCTTACAACAGAAAAGGACACCATTTCGATATTATTATATCGATAGTTTATTAACGTTTAAAATGAATTATTTTTATGCATCCATAAAAGAAACTTATGCTGCTTTCCAGGACGCGGAATCAGCCCCTGGCTCTCCGTCCGCTCTTGCCTTTTGCGGCGGAACGGCCCTTGGGAGCAGCCTTACTTCTGCCGCCGCTCTTCCTTTCATTTGCGGCTTTCGATACTTTTGAGGCTTTCGGTCCCCTGGAAGGAGTTCTGTCGGCCGGTTTCTTCCCGCCGCCTCGGCTAGTCCCCCCTTTCCTTCCGGCGGTCTTCTTTCCGGTGCTTTTCTTCTCAGCACTCTCTTTGGCATTCTTCCCCCGCAGAGTCTCTACATCATGTTTGGGCTCAAATCCGGGAATAACCTCCACGGGAATTTGAGACTTCAGGATCTTTTCGATCTTCAGAAGCTGGTTCTTTTCGGAAAAGGAGACCAGGGAGATAGCCACTCCCGATTTTCCCGCCCGTCCGGTCCGTCCGATACGGTGGATGTAGTCCTCGGGAATCTGGGGCAGTTCGAAGTTGACCACATGACTCATATCGTGGAGGTCGATTCCTCTGGCCGCCACATCGGTGGCCACAAGGATCTGAAGGTCCCCGGACTTGAAGTTCTTCAGGGCCCTGTTTCTGGCCCCCTGACTCTTGTCGCCGTGAATGGCGGCGGCGGGGATCTTTGCTTTCATCAGGTCCGAAGCGACTCTGTCGGCGCTGTGCTTGGTCTTAACAAAGACCAGGGCCTGATACCACTGCTGCTCCTGAATCAGATGGAGGAGGAGATCGAAGCGCTGTCCCCTGTCCACCCAGTGAAGAACCTGCTTCACATCGGAGGCGGCGGAGTTGCGCTTTGCCACTTCCACGGCCATGGGATTGTCCAGTATTTTTCTTGCCAGCTGCTCCACATCGTGACCGTAGGTGGCGGAAAAGAGAAGGTTCTGGCTCTTCTGCTTCAGGGTGCCGATTATGGTCTTGATATCGTTGATAAAACCCATATCCAGCATCCGGTCCGCCTCATCGAGAATCAGAATCTCAATCTTTGAAAGATCCACCGAGTCCCGGGTGATATGATCCATCAGCCGTCCCGGGGTGGCGATCAGAATATCGCAGCCCGCTGCAAGATTGCTATGCTGGGCGCTCATCTTGGCACCCCCTGTCACTTTGCGGACTATCAGGTCCAGATACTTTCCGTATTCCTTGAAGCTCTCGGCCACCTGATCCGCCAGCTCCCTTGTGGGTGCAAGAACCAGTGCTCTGGGAGACGCTCCCTCCCCCAGGCTCTTTTCAAGAAGATGAAGAGTGGGCAGGGCAAAGGCCGCGGTCTTTCCCGTTCCTGTCTGGGCGCCTCCCAGAATATCCCGTCCTGCAAGGGCTGCGGGTACGGCCCTGGACTGGATGGGGGTTGTATCGGTATAGCCCTTCTCTTCCACTGCCTTGAGAATCTCAGGCAGGAGGGCCAGTTTTTCAAATTTCATGTTAACTCCTGTAGTAATTCCGGCGGGGATACGCCCCTTTACCGGATGTAGATCTTGATGATCTTTTCAGAGGATACATTTAGAGGATTCTTTTAGATAATCTCTTTGACCCGGCCCACCTGACCGTCTTCCAGTCTGACCTTGATGCCGTGGGGATGGTAGGAGGAGTTTGTCAGAATGTCTTTCACAACACCTCTTGTAAGCCTTCCGCTGCGCTGATCCGCCTTAAGTACTATATCCACCGTAATTCCGGGTTTAATATTTTCTCTGTTCTGTCCGTTCATGGTCTGGATAATAAACTATTGGCCTCCCCTTTTCTATATCTTCCGGGGGCGGGAAGAGGGAAATAAATCCTGACAGGGCCGGAAAATCGATAAAAGTAAAAAAATGAGTGAAAATGACTCCGTCGGCCCCTATAGTAGAGGAGGGAGAACAGCTGCATGAAAATAAAACTGACTCAGAAGAGTGAAATGATCTATGAACTGAAGATGGGGTATGTGAACTCCTATCTAATTGATGGCGGGGATGAACTGATTCTGATTGATACGGGAACTCCGAGGCTGGGGCAGCATATCCTTAATGCCATCGACACTGCAGGCCTTGGAAGTTCAAAACTGAAGCATATTATTATAACCCACCTCCATCAGGACCATACGGGCTCCCTGTCGGAACTGAAGGAGCTGACAGGTGCTGCGGTCTACGCCCATAAGGAAGAGGCCTCAGCCCTGGAGGAGGGACAGTATATACGGTCCTTCAAGGCCCATCCGAAATTCCCCCTGAATATAATAGTACCCCTTCTGGCGGGTAAAGGTATCGATAAACGGCAGACAGGAACCAGGGTTGATGTTCTTCTGGAAAACGGTGAGACTCTGGATCTTGCCGGGGGAATCAGAATAGTCTGGACTCCGGGTCATACGGCCGGCCATATCTGCCTGCTTCTTGAAAAGGAGAAAATCCTGATTGCCGGTGATGCAGCCCGGGGCGGAAAATCCCCCTCCTACCCCATTCTCTATGAAGACATGGCCAGGGCCATGGAGTCACTGGAAGAGATAAAGACCCTTGACTTTACTACAGCCTACTTCGCTCACGGCCGGGAAATTGATAAAAAGGATTTTATCAGCTTCAGAAACACCCCCTCATAAAAGAGGGGCATCGTAAAAATCAGCTGTGTTCGGCAATCACAAGATAGGCTCGTTCTTTTTCATCGGGAAAAAGATCTCCTGGCATATTCTCTTTTCCAACAGCACTGGCAACCAGATACCGGGAACAGTGAAGACTGTTGCTCCGGCAGTAATTATCCTTCAGCGCTTCAATCTGATCATCCTTGCCGGCCATCTCCCCTTTAAAAAAGGGACATCCGGCAATAAACTCGCACTCACCCATGAATAGTCCTTTAAATAGATAATTTAATATACAGCCCCTTATTTTCTTAATGACTTGGTCATTTGGTCAAGGACTTTTATATAAAAAAACGATCTTTCCCGAGCTAAGTTAAAAGGACAATCCCGAAGAAGGAAAAAAACAGACAGATCCATTAAGCTTTATAGGAGAAGTGATTCAAATGAGGAGGCCTGCAGATGAAAAGCAGATCAATGAGCCTTTTACTCAGACTCGAAGAGCTGGGGTTCTTTATCCTGACAATCTACCTCTTTACCCTGCTGCCCTATCCCTGGTGGCTGTACCCTCTGCTCCTCTTTGTACCGGACATAAGCATTCTGGGTTATATGATCAACTCCACCACTGGAGCCTATCTGTACAACTTTATCCATCACAGGGGGATCTCAATGATTCTCTATGCCGCAGGAATGCTGCTGGGAACATACCTGATGGCCCTTGTGGGACTGATTCTCTTTGCCCACTCCTCCCTGGACAGAGTTTTCGGTTACGGCCTGAAGCACACAGAGGGCTTTCATGAGACCCACCTGGGCCGGATAGGCAAAAAAGAGGAGTAAATCCTGCGGCCATAAACCGGCTTTTTTAAACCGGCAGCATCACAACCTCTCCGGCAGTCCGGGACCCCTTCAGATCAGATCCGGCGCTCCCCTCAAAAGAGCCCTGTACCGGCGTTCCAGAAAAAGAATATCTCCCCCTGAGGATTCTGCTGTCTTGTCCTCCATATGCACAGTTACCCTCTTCTCGGAGCTTCCGGCGCTGACTGCCTTCTCCCTAGCTGCTGCGGCAAGAAGATCAAGACAGAGCTTTTCAGCCTCTTCCAGAGTCTCCTGATCCTCGCCCTCTGATCCGCTGATTCCGAGAACCCTGTAAAGCCCCTCGGGAGTGGGTACTACCGAAGCAAATGTCTCAACGGAGACCCGGCTTGTAATGGCTCCCAGAGCATTGGCCACATCCCCGTTCTCGGGAATATGCACCTCTCCTCCCAGCATTCTCACCGCATCATCAAGAAAGAGTGATGCCGGAGCCCCCAGACCGATAACCGGAGTTTTCAGGGTGGGTGTGAGGGTGAGCCGCTCATTCCCTCCCTGAAGAATGGGCTTGTAGAGCTCTTCGGCCTTCTGATCACCTTCAAAAACCCGCTCCAGAACCGAGTGAGCCAGGGTTGTACTGATCTTCTTCATCAGATGATCCATCACCCCAAAGGAGCTCTCATCCTGGAGCTTGAGATTGAGGTCGAAGTATCCCGACAGCCCCTCCTTGGAGTAGAGGTCCATCTTTCCCTGCAGATGGAAGAGGTCTGTAGGGGTCAGTCCCGCCCTCTGAATACAGTAGGACTTCTCGAGGCGATCTGTTTTCAGAAGCTTCCAGACACCCTGGGAGATTCTGCGGCTGAGCTCGCAGACGGGAAGGGGTCCCTCCTTCAGCTGCTCCAGAATCTCGGTTTCCTGTTTTGTCAGGTCAAAATCAGCCTCTTTCCCTGTGCTGTAGAGCCACTGAAGACTGACAGAGCTGCCGTCGGCAAAGTCAAGAAGACTCTGATCCTCGAGCCAGGGCCCCAGCTCATACCGGGAGGCAAGCCAGCTGAAGGGTGTGATCCGCCCGGGTCCTATGGTCCACTGCCGGCGTCCGTACACAATGGCGCTGTCCCCGCCGAGGCCGGTGGTCAGCATATCTACGGCCTTTACATGGGTCCGCCAGGAACCTATGGACGCACCGTCCTCGCAGACAAAGACCTCCCCCCTGTCCAGATATCCGATATCAGAAGTAGTCCCGCCCACATCGATCACAAGGGCATCCTCCCGGCCTGTAAGAAAACTGGCCCCTGCCATGCTTGCGGCGGGTCCGGACAGGGCGGTCTGAACGGGAAACTCCGATGCGTAGCTCCCTGTCATAACAGAGCCGTCACCCTTTACAACCAGCCGGGGAGCCGTGATTCCGGCGCCCTCGAGGGCCTGTTTCATCTGACTGAGGAACTCCTCCATAATGGGGATGACACCGGCATTCAGCACCGCCGTATGGGCCCTGACATAGAAGTTGAGGGTTCCCGACAGCTCATGACCGCAGCAGACATCAAGGCCCGTGGCTTCACGGAGGACCTTCTTGACCTTCAGCTCCAGTTCGGGGTTCACAGACCCGCCGTATCCGGAAACAGCGAAGGCCCGGACCCCGTGGTTCTTAACCATAACCTCCGCGTGCTTTCGTATCTCATCGGGATCAATATCCTGGGAGGCGATCCCCTCGATGGTCATCCTTCCCTTGATCACGGCCATGGGTGTATGGCTGATGTTTTCAGGGCTCATTGTGGCCATGGGCATCAGGAAGAGACCCACGGGGTAGATATTGGACTCCACAATGGCATTGGTAACAAGGGTTGTGGAGAGAGAGACAAGGTCCACCTTCTGCAGAATCTCAGCAGGCAGCTGACTGACCGCAGCCATAATGCCCTCGGAGTACTTCCACTTGGTTGTAAGGGATTTTGAGCGGCCGAGAATCTTTTTCTCTTTGAAGTCAAAGAGAACAGCATCGGTGTAGGTTCCCCCCGCATCAATGCCGAGGCCCAGGCTGGCGGTTCTGCGGGCATCGGAAGATCCGGAATCCCCCTCCAGAATAATGGTCCGTCTGCCCCCCTCGTCCTTATGGGAGGAGGCGAAGCTGATTAGACCGGTGGCCGAATCAAAGGTAACCTCCCGGCCAGGGGGAACCACAAGGATCTCCTCTCCGGATAGGGCGTTGTTCTCGACGGTTTCAAAGCAGGCGGCAATAAGCCGCCGGGAGCCCTCAAGGCGGGTATACTCCCAGCCGTTCTCCTCGGCCATCTTCCGTGCATGGGCGGAGTACTTGTTCTCCTCTCCGCTCCCCGTATCAATATATACAGCACGGGTGTAGTTTTTCTTCCAGGCGTCAAAAAACTCGGTTACAGCCTGAGAGTTTTCGCTTCCGAAACGCTCCTCAAGGACCTCTTTGTCCAGAGTATCCGCGTATTCAGGGGGAAGATGGGCCTGTTTTTTAATCATCTGCCGGCCCCGGGGCTGAACCTGTTCCTCATACCATCCGGGGGAGATGTAGTAGGTGCCGGGCTGATGGGAGAACTGTTTTCTGTACTCCCGGGTGCCGCCGAGAAAGAGGCTGATACAGTCATGAACCTTCGGAATCACCATGGTCTGCTTCAGAGATTTAAGCCCCACGATCCCCTTGCCGCAGACACCGTAGAGAAGAACGATCCGCTCAAAGCTGTCGGGGACCCTGCCGATGGCATTCTGAAGCTCCCGCCTCAGGAGATTCGGTTCTGCATGAAGTCCTCCCTCAAGGTACTCAACCTCCGGTTTCTCCGGCAGCAGAGGGAGGATCTCCTGCAGATCGGTTCTGAAAACTCCGCAGGCGATACAGTAGGTTTTCAAGGGGTTTCCTCCATCAGAGCGGAAAACTCTTCAAGAACCTGATCCTGTAACCTGCGGGGAATACGGGGCTGAAAACGGAGGTTCTTCAGCCTCAGGGTTCTTCCCGAGAGCTGAAAAAGGTTCTCATTGGAAACCACCGAGTTGGGAGGCAGGTCAAGGCGCTCGGCAAACTCATCACGGCATTCAAAGAGGGCTTTGAAGAGTGTCTGCTCTTCTTTGGGAAGTTTTTTAAAGCGGTTCTTTCTGAAGATTCCGGGTATGGGATTGAGCTGAATCTCCCTGTTCTGAACCTCCTCATTCCTTCTTTCATACTCATCCAGAAGATTGAGGGCTGTGACCTCCTTAAGAAGGGCCGGCTTCAGATCGAAGAGATACTTTACATCCTCCAGGGCATACTCAAGAGCATCACTCTGAATGGGACGGCGGAGCCAGTTGTACCTCTGAAACTTTTTCTTGGCCTTGGGTTCCACACCCAGAAAATGACTCAGCACAAAGCCCAGATTCATCTTTTCCAGATCCAGAAGCTCTACAGCCGGCAGAAGGTCCTCTATATTCTTTACGGCAATACCGTACTTTCTGAACAGAAGGGTTCTGTCACCGGAGCAGTCGTACATGATCTTTGCAATACCCGGGTCCTCAAAAAAGTCCCTGATCAGGGAGATTCTTACCTTCAGGGGATCGATCAGGGCAAACTCAGTACCGTCAAAAATCTGTACAAGGCAGAGGTGTTCACCGTAGCAGTGAAGATTGAACTCCCCCTCAAGGTCCACAGCCACCCTGCTGATCTCCCGGCTTTTCAGGGAGTCCAGCCAGGCCGTAAGATCCCGGTCGTTGTCAAGATAGTGATATTTCATGCCTTTGCCGTCCTGTCTACTTCAGTATGGAGCCACCTGCCTCTGAAATACCCGACAATCATCAGGGAGGCGTGGCAGATCTGGTAGAGACCGAAGCTGAACCAGATCATATATATATTATCAGGGAAAAACCGAAGGGCCAGCAGGGAAGTTCCCAGAATAAAGGTAAAATTGGTAAAAGACTCGCTGAAAAGCACCCATCTGCCATACCCGTTCCCCTGAAAGACCAGCTCAAAGGCGTATCCCAGGGCCTCCATAAAGAAGAAGGGGATAAAGAACCTGAGGGCCATGGCAATGGCCTGTGATGTGGCGGGATCCGAGGTAAAGATACGGGCAATAGAGCCCCGGAAAAAGAAGGTAATAACCGCCACAACCAGGGCGACTGCCCCTGCGATCAGACCGCTGGCGGTAATCATCTTTCGTGCCTCGACCTTGTCTCCCCTTCCCAGGGCATTTCCCACCAGGATGGCAGCGGACCGTGCGAAGCCGCTTATCAGGGTCTTGTTGAGGCGGAAGTAGGCGAAGATACTGTGGGTAGCTGCCAGATAGACGGTGGAGTACTTCTCCATCATCGTCTGATAGATCATAAAAATAGTAAGGGCGATAACATTCTGAACCGCCGGAGGCAGGGCAACCTTTACAATATCAGCCTGTATGGATGGCAGAAAACGGTCAAAATGAAGAATACGGTAGCTCTTTCTGTATCCACCGGCAAAGACCTTCCAGATCAGATAAATCAGAGCCGCTGCAGTGGAGAGAGCCGAGCCCAGAGCCGCACCCCGGATTCCCATGGCGGGTAGACCGAGTTTTCCGAAGATAAAGATCCAGTTCAGCAGAATATTCAGAAGGTTGCTGATCAGCCCCGAGTACATCACATACTTAGTCCGGTTTACGGCTCCGAAGAATCCCTGAAGAATGAAAAAGAGACCCGATGGAAGAAGGGCAAAACGCATAATCCTGATGTACTGAAGGGCCAGGTCCACAATTCTCTTGTCATTAAGAAGAAGGTCCAGAACAAGGGGGGCTGATAAACTGAGGACCAGAGCGACGGCGGCGGCATAGACGGCGGTAACAAACCCGTTATCCAGGGCCTCACCGGTAAAGTGGCGGCTTTCCAGGTCATGGTGATCCTGTTTTCCATAGCGCCGGGAAACAATGGCCTGTACTCCAACGGACATGGGCCAGAGACAGGTGTTCAGGACCCATGTAAAGAGCCCCGCGATGCCGATGGCCGCCAGCTCAAGACTATTTTCACCGAAGTGGCCCATCATGGCAGAGTCGGCAATCTGCTGAAAATAGACGGTCAGTTGACCGAAGAGGAGTGGAATACCGAGTACAACAATTTTGCGGAAAACTTTTTTCACTAAACCTCCGTTCCCGGGACCCGCGTCCCGGATGTAAGAGGCATTATGACAGGATTAACCTGAGGGTTCAATTACCGGAACCTGCTGCCCTCAGAGCCCTATCAGTTTATGGGGATTTACAAATTCAATATCCAGATCTTCACAGACCTCTTTGTAGACGCAGGCCCCCTCATAGAGATTCAGTCCCAGACGGATCGTTTCGCTCTCCCGGCAGGCGGCCTCCAGTCCCTTGTCGGCAATCTTCAGGCCGTAGGGAAGAGTCACCGAGTTCAGGGCCTCGGTGGCGGTAACGGCCACGGAACCTGGCATATTGGCGACACAGTAGTGAACCACTCCGTCCACAATAAAGGTCGGATCATCATGGGTTGTGGGCCGGGTTGTCTCGAAACACCCCCCCTGATCCACTGCCACATCCACAAGGACCGCTCCGGTCTTCATAAGCTTCAGATGCTCCCGCTTAACCAGCCTCGGGGCCTTGGCACCGGGTATCAGAACCGCCCCGATAACCACATCACTTTCAGCCAGTACATGCTCGATATTATGGGGTGTGCTGTAGAGGGTGGTGATGGTGCCGCCGAAGATATCATCAAGATACTCCAGCCGCCGGGGTGAGATGTCCAGAATCGTAACATCCGCTCCCAGTCCCACGGCGATCTTGCAGGCATTTGTTCCTACGACTCCCCCACCCAGTATGGCAACCTTGCCCCGACGGACTCCGGGAACACCTCCCAGAAGAACGCCCCGGCCTCCAAAGGCCTTCTCCAGATACTTTGCCCCCTCCTGTACGCTGAGGCGTCCTGCAATCTCGCTCATGGGTTTCAGACAGGGAAGAGAGCCGTCGGGGAGCTCCATGGTCTCATAGGCCACTCCCTTGATGCCGGTCTTCAGAAGAGCCTCTGTAAGGGCACTGTCGGCAGCCAGATGGAGGTATGTATAGAGGATCTGTCCCTTTCTCAGGAGAGGGAACTCCGAGGGCTGGGGCTCCTTGACCTTGACGATCATATCGCAGACTTCAAAGACCTCAGCGGCACTGCCGAGGATCCCGGCTCCTGCCGACCTGTAATCATCATCAGGATAACCTGCCTCAATCCCGGCTCCTTTCTCCACAAAGACCCTGTGGCCGTGATCGGTGTAGGATTTGACACTTGAGGGGGTCAGCCCCACACGGTATTCATGGTTCTTTATCTCTCTGACGGTCCCGATTTTCATAACTCATCCTCCTTAAGGTCCTGAAGTCCGGTAAATATGCTTCTCTTCCTGTATTAATTGTACATTTCCTTTTGCAGAAACACAAACTATTTTACGTTTTACACATTATTATCCACCTTCATGTACCTTTTGCGTACATTAATGGCACCTGATATTCTTTTTGCGTATTCAAAAATATATATAAACAATTTACAACATAAGCTCCGGCAGGGTGCACAATACATCTGCATTCTGCTACTCTTTTCTCATATATGTGCAGTTTTGATGATCTGGCCCTGCGGCTGGAAGAGAAAGTATATACAACGCCCAAGGGACGCATACGTATCAGCCTGCTGAAGAAAGATCTTCAGGATTTTGTACCCGGCTTCAGTAAGGGAGCTTGCCTTATTGATGATATCGGAGGAGGCTCAGGCCACTTCGCAGTGGAAGCAGTCAAAGCCGGTCACAGTGTCAGACTTTTTGATGCATCAAAGAAGATGACTGATCTTGCCGAAAAGAGACGGAAAACACTCCCCCGGGATCTGAAAGAGAAATTAAAGGTCCGTCAGTTGGACTATCTTGCCGCTCCCCTGCCCCGGGCCGAAGCCCCTGCGGATCTGACCTGTCTCCATGGCTCTGCCGAATGGATGTCCGATTCCGATGCAGCAATACAAAAGGCAGCTGATGAAGCGGCGCCGGGAAGCTATCTGTCTCTCCTTGTTTTCAACAGCGACAGGCAGATACTGAAGCAGGGAATCAACGGTCAGCTCCTTCCGGAAACCAGACCAGGCAGAAGACGGAAGCTCACTCCCCCGGGCGGCCTCTCTCCCCGCAGGATCAGGGAGATTCTGGAACCCGAAGGTACAGTTCTGCTCCAGTCGGGAATCCGGATTTTCCATGATTTTTTCAGGCAGTTTGATCCGGGAACTCTCTCGGAAGATCAATGGCTGGCACAGGAGATGCTCTGGTACAGGAAAGAACCATTTACCGGACTGGGAGAACACAGCCATTTTATCTGGCAAAAGAGGGAGGAGACATTAAATGACTATTGAGAGGCACCCCCTGCTGCCCTGGATAGAGATCAAAATAAACAGGAATGACGGTGAATATGCGGTCCGGCGGCACAGCCATAAAGAGGTCTCCCTGGGAGTCATTACGGGAGGAAAGACGGTTATTACCGTTCTGAACAGAGACTTCGAACTGCACAGGGGCGACAGCATCTATATTCCGGCAGAGCAGATTCATCTCTGCCGGCCCGATACCGAAAGACCCTTTAAATTTTACATGATCTATATAGACAGATCATGGCTGGAAGAGACCTTTTCCATGATTCCTGAAGGATCTGAAAGTGCGGCGATTAAACACCTGAGCAATCACGAGCTTGAGACAGTGAAGTCTCTTGCTGCAGACCTTATAGAAGACGGACCGAATACCGAAGAGTGGGCCCGGAACTGGGAGGAGAGGTTTATAGAGTTTCTGGGAGGAACACTTACAGAACAGAATCGTCTTCCCCTTGATCTAAGGGGACCTCTCAGAGAGGACCTGGAATCCATAAAAGTGAGTCTTGAGAAGGACCCATGCCAATCACTTGAGGCAATCTGCCGGAACCGAAGCTTCAGCAAGTACAGTCTTATCCGTTCATTTTCAAAGGCTTACGGTCTCTCACCCCATGCCTTTCAGCTTGATATAAGAATCAATAACTGCATCCGCTGGCTTAAAGAGGGCAGAGATCTGGCTGCCGTTGCTCAGGATGCAGGATTTTCAGATCAGAGTCATATGCAGAGAACCTTTAAGATGTATACAGGAGTGACGCCGGGGGAATATTTTCTTGCCAATAAGAGCAAACGGCCTTGATGGCATGTTTATTTTTCAATAAATTGAAATTATGCAATTAAAAATAGGATCTAAACTTTTATATATAAAAATGGTATTTCTCTTTGTTCTCTTTGGAATAATTGTCAGTTATGCCTCCTATATAGCAGGAACTGTCATCGAAACAACTCGTATCTACACTAGTTTCAAGACCGGATACAGCAGCAGAATTGAACATGTAGTCAGCAGTGAACCGGATTTCTTCTACAGGGCCTTTATTACTGAACCGGTTCTGGGAGTCGAAATTCATAAACTGCTGAGGGACATTTTCCCTCTGGATTCAGAAGGAAGGCTGAGGGCAACCCTCTTTACCCGCAGCAAAGACGGTCTGACCTGGTCTGATCTGATATCTTTCCCCGATGCACCTCCGGGAGTCCGGCATACCCCGCCTGTTCCGGATTTGGAAAAAGCATCAGGCAAATCACATCTGTTTAAGCCTGAAGTTTATCTTGGAGGAAGCAACAGCAAAGCCTTCTTCCTGAACCTAACAAGAGAGAGTGATACAAGATACTACATTCTGGAAGTCGATCTGAACAATGAGGGGCTTAAAGATGTCATTATAGACAGAAGGGACACCCTGATCAGTACCTCATCTGTGATTATCCTGTTCTCACTGATCCTTGGCTCCCTTTTTGCAAAATCCATAACCAGGCCCATACACAGTCTCAGCGAAAAAGCCCTTGCCTTTGCTGACGGTGATATTTCAATGCGCTTCAAGACCCATAGACTTGACGATATCGGGGTCCTCTCACGGTCTGTGGACAAGATGAGCAGTAATGTGAAACACCGCCTTAAGTCGATGCAGACAATGAACAGCATTGATCGTGCCGTTCTCTCTTCAGTATCCAGAATTGACCTGATCAAGATGGTGGCCGATCTGATATCACAACAGTACGGCAATACTCCTGCCTGTCTTTTAGAAAGTAAAGAGGAAGGGCTGGTAATGAGCGCCGTCATCCCGGAAAATCCCGTTTTTATCGGCCGTCTCCTGATTCTCTCAGAGATACCCTGGGAGATTATCAATCTGGAAGAACCGATGGTCATTACCCGTGAGGAAATGAAAAAATACAAGGGACAGTTCAACGCCGCCTTCCCGGAAGAACTTAGAAAAGAGTATATCCTTGTGATCCCCATCAGACAGAATGAAAAACTCATGGCCCTTTTCTGCATAACCCTGGATGAGGTGGAGGAACAGGATCTTGAAACCCTTAAGATGCTGGCCGACCAGCTTGGAGTAGCCCTGCGGAGCAAGATAGAGATGGACCAGAGGGAGGAACTCTACACTGGAACTCTGATTGCCCTGACCCGCAGTGTGGATGCAAAGTCCAAATGGACTGCCGGTCACTCAGAGCGGGTTGCACGGATAGCCCTTGCAGTTGCCGACAGACTGGGAATGAATGAAGAAGAAAAGAGCAGCATTAAGATTGCCGCCCTCCTCCATGATATCGGCAAGCTGGGGATCCCCGAATCTATTCTGGATAAGCCGGGCCGGCTCAGTGAAGAGGAGTATGACCTGATCAAGACTCATCCCGAGAAGGGGGATATGATCATCAGGGACATTCCGGGAATGACCGATATCAGGCTGGCTGTCCGTCACCACCACGAACTGTGGGACGGTTCGGGCTATCCCGACGGTCTGAAGGGTGAAGAGATTCCGCAGATTGCCCGGATACTCACCCTGGCCGATGTCTATGACGCCCTTACAGAAAACAGACCATACCGGAAAGCCTTCAGCAGGAAAGAGGTAACTCAGTTCCTGCTGGACAAGAGGGGATCAATGTTTGATCCCGAACTGCTGGACCTCTTTATGGAACTGATCTCATCCACGGCGCTCTGACTGAGAAGGACTCCCCCCAGAACCAGGGCCGATGCCAGACACTGCAGCAGAGTCAGTCCTTCATTCAGCAGGGCCCAGCCGAGAACAACAGCAACTACGGGAACCAGATTGATAAACAGAGAGGCTCCCGAGGCTGTGGTATGACTCATACCCCAGTTATACAGACCGAAGGCCCCCAGCCCGACCGGAGCTCCCAGATAGAGAAAGAGCAGAATGTGAATCGAGCGGAACTCGACCGGTGAGGCCAGCAAGTTGTACAGCCCGGGTAGAAAAAAGATAGCTCCCGCAAAGCACTGCATCATAGTAAGTGTCCAGGGGTTGTAGCGGTCCGACAGTCTCTTGATAATCAGCATATTCGCCGCCGCCATAACCATGGCCCCGGTCTCCAGAATATTCCCCAGAATAATACTGGAACCCGACTCCTGCCCCCTGTTCATCATGGTCAGAAGGATGATTCCTCCAATGGAGAGGACAAGGCCGGCGGCCCCCCTCCTGCGGATTCTCTCTCCCAGAAATATCCAGGCTCCCAGGGTCACAAGGAGGGGAACAAAGGAGGCGATCACTCCCGCCTGGGAGGATGTGGTGAAGCGCAGAGCGTTGTTTTCAAGAAGAAAGTAGAGACAGGGCTGAAAGAGCACCATGGCCAGAAGGGTCTTCCACTCCCCTCTCCACCCCGCAGGCGGGGCGAGCCTCTTTATAAAGGGCAGAACCGCAAGGGATGCCATGGTCATTCTGATCCACATTATTGTCATGGGATCAAAGTCATTGAGAAGGGTCCGGGTGGCGCTGAAGGAGCCCCCCCAGAGCAGAACAGATAGAGTAAGGGCGGCAAATGCCCTCTTATTGGAATTGGTTTTCAAAATACCTACCTCCATGCTTTTCGCCCATCATAGGAGAGAACAGACCGGAGGGTATTGCATAAAATTGCGCTGAATAGTCTCCGATACTGGTCTGAAGACCATTGTACCGGAAAACAGGAGAAATTAAAGGGCGTATCTGAGTCCCAGACCCGTTACAAAGAGGGGGTTGTCTCCATTGTGATTGAAGATCACCTGTCCGTCAGCGCTGAGTGACATGTTTCCGGAAAGCTGGAAACGGTAGACTGCTTCGATTGCTGTCTGCATATCGATCCAGTCCATTCCCTTGGGCCGTGTTGTAGCGAATCCCAGACCGAAAAGGTCATTGTACCGGGGAAGGTAGTACATGAAACCACCGGAGACAGAGAAGTCCTGGAGCTGTTCTCCCCCATGGGCCATACCGAACTTGAAGTAGGGAGCCCAGTTATCGATGGTGTAGCAGGCGGAGAATACAAAACCGTAACCCCTTTCACGGGAATTGAAGTCTTCACCGGCATCCCAGCCGTCACGGTGCCAGAATCCCAGGTTGATCTTGGATTTATAGAACTGAGACTGACCGGGGGTCCAACCGATCTCACCGTAGCTGAAGAATTTGGCTCCCCGCTCAAAGAAATCGATATTTGCGGTCTCTCCGTTGGCGTCCATCAGGGCACCCATCAGGTAGAACTGATCGGTGACAAAGGATCGTCCTATAACACCGAATCCGCTTCCGGGAATATTCATTGTAAGGTTGATAATGGTGGAACCGTTGAAGTTGGCCATACGGGGCACCATGGCGGAGGTAAAATCAAGATAGTCCAGAACATCCAGATATCCGATGAGCAGCATATGGCGGTTGTAGTCGAAGGTCTGCCCCCAGAACGCCCTGCCCAGCCATCCGGGGGCGGCGGAAAAGGTTACCCCTGCGGTTCCCATATAGCCGAAGTGGGGTCCAAGACCGCCGGGAGCAATGTCAGTATACCCCTGCCGGGCTTCAATGCCGAAGGTAAAGTAGGTGGAGTAACGCTCTGTCACCGGGGCGCTGCGCCAGGTGGAGTCCAGCTTGAAGTAGCCGCTTCCTGCAAAAACAGAGTCTTCCCCGGCCATATAGCCTCCCAGAAAGAGGGACTGATAGGACATTCGTGTTGCGATTCCCGTAAGGTCATAGAGTCCGTCGGTGAGAAAGGTAACAGGTTTGGCGATAGTATCAAGAGCCTGGATTCTAGTTTCAGGACCGGCGGGAGACTCTGCAGTACTATCGGCAGACAGAGATATTGTCAGCAGCGCAAAGAGTGCCGCCGTAATAAGGGGGCGTACCACTGGGATCATTAGGGAGGGGAGAGAACTCCCGGTATTCAGCTTCATTGGTTATTCCTGTTTTTTTATACAAAATATATGGGAATAAGTTAGACCCCGGCTGAACAGGGCATCAATGGTAAAATAATTTAACTATTTTTATTAAATAGTGTCACCGGAGATCTTCAGCTCCGCAGCTCCCTCTTCATCTGCTTGTTGTTCTTCAGGGATTCGCTTGCTCTGTGGAGAGGTTCATCGAGACTCTCAAAGATTTTCAGTTCTTCATCCGAAAGGATTGCTGCCAGATATTTATTCACTCCTTCAGGAATATCCTCCAGAATCTTCTCACCGGCCCTGGTGACAAGGATTCTCCGTCCTCTGCCGTAGCTGTCATCTGATTTCACGACCGCTAGCCCCGAACTCTCCAGCGAGGAGATCAGCTGGGAGCAGCGCTGTTCACTGTATCCGCTGATCTGACTCAGCCTGTACTGGGTCATCCCCGGATTTTCCTGAATGCTTCCGAGAAGAAAGTACTCGGAGGAGCTGAGAGGAACCGAATAGTCGTTGAGGACCTTGTTCACAATCTTTAAATGATAGTTCCGAATGATGGAAAGGCTTCTGCCGAAATACTCAATGCTCACTACGGTGCTCCCTTTTTACTGAAGAAATTTAAGAATTACAATTATAGACTATAGCTTTTATGGTTATTGCAGAACTATTTAACCAAGGAGTTTGTATGAAATCTAATTTCAGAATAATGCTGACTGTGATGATTATAGCACTGTCTGTGCTTGCCTTTACAGGATGTACATCCACATCCGGCTCTGCAGAAGAGCATAGTATTTTTTCAATGGAGCCCCAGCCCCTCTACCAGCTGCCCCATGACCACCGCTTTCACCGCGGTTCCACATACATTCACAATGACTACAATGAGTGGCAGTACTTCACTGTTCTGGGAACTGACAAGAAGACCGGGGATGAGATCTCCGTCTTTATCTGCCCCTTTACCCAGGGGTGGAACGCCAACCACGACGGCCGCTCCAACCCCTTCTACTTTGCCCTGACCAACCTGAACACAGGAGAGTTCTACAGTGCAAACACTCTCTTTGAAGGGGACTACACAGGTGTTGCGGGAGATCCCGACAGCGACGACTTCTTCTTCGAATACCATATATCCGGTTCCACAGGTGAGCTGACTATCATGTATGACTATGCCACTGAGACATGGAGATACATCGGTCACAGCGATGTAGACAACGCGGATAACACCCCCTACTCCTTCGACGTAACCTACACCGTTGAGGCTCCCGGATACATCCCCGCAGCCTACCATGGCCTTGAAAACATCGGCTGGGACAGCGTTGGTCCCGGATACCGCCACAATCCTGAGACCATGGCGGGTCTGACACGGTACATCCAGGTTCCCAGAGCCGTTGTAACAGAGGGAACAGTAACCGTAGGCGGACGTGAGTACGACATCGAAGGTGATGTATGGTACGAGCACCAGTGGGGTAACTTCCGGAATGTAGAGTCCGCACAGTACTTCTGGGGATATATGCGTCTTGAAGACGGAACTGCCTTCACATGGAGACAGTACTACAAGGGTATGGGCTGGGACGACTACGATGAAGGTATGACCCGTTTCCAGGTGATCCACGCCGACAACTCCGTTGAGTACGCCTTCGGACCCAGCTTTGTATTTACCCCCACCGAACTTTGGGAGTCTCCCCAGTCCGGTCAGGTCTACCCCTGGACTGGTGTAATGGAAACACCCCTTGGGACCTTCTACTTCGACACACCCCTGAAAGAGCAGGAAACTCCCGGCAACACCGGACCCGCTTTTATCGAGGGAATCGCCCAGGTTCGTGTTGACGGACCCGACGGACCCGTTGTGGGAAGAGGATTTGTTGAGATGGCCGACATCGCGGCAAGATTCCCCTTCAGGGATCTGCCCGAGGAAGAGATCTTTATGGATTTCTCAAAGGTTAACAGATAAGAATCAGATGATTTGAAGGGGGTGCGGATGATTCTGCACCCCTTTTCTTTTAAGCAGCCGCGATAGAAGCCGGCGGCAGCTGATCCGAGGGAGCAGATCGAGAGCAGGCGGCGGAATATCAGCTGCGGAGCTCTTTTTTCAGCCTCTCATTGTTCTGCAGGGAGTGCACGGCCTTGAGAAGGGGCTCATCCACATCCAGAAAGATCCTGGCCTCCTCTTCTGTAAAGATTTCCCTTAGAAAATTCCCGAAGATATCATAGATCTCCCTGATGGCCGTCTCTCCCTGGTCCGAGGTGTAGATATGCCGTCCCTTATCATGTTCGTCCCCGGAATTGACTCTTACAAGATGGCTCTTCTCCAGGCTCCCGATCATCTGGGAACAGCGCTGAATGCTGTAGCCGCTGATCTGTGATAGGCGGTACTGGGTAGAGCCGGGATTCTGCTGAATACTCCACAAAAGCATATATTCGGGAGCCGATATAATGATGGGATACCCCTTGAGAACCTTATTGAGCATCTTGATATGGTAGTTCCTGAGTTTGGAAATGCTGATACCGATTGATAAGAGATTCATACCCATGCCTTATTATAATTAAAAAATTTAACCATCGCAAAACCATTCTGATGGTACTAGACTTCCCAACGATAATTCTTATTTTAGGAGATGATATGAATTCCAGACATAAAATCGCAGTGACAGTGCTTCTGGCACTCCTCGCTCTCACATTTGCAGGCTGTGCATCTACAGGCTCTGAAGTTGAAGAGCACTCAATCTTTTCCATGGAGCCCCAGCCCCTCTATCAGCTGCCCCATGACCACCGCTTCCACCGCGGTGAGACCTATATGCACAATGACTACCAGGAGTGGCAGTACTTCACCATCCTCGGTCATGACAAGATTACAGGAGATGAGATCTCCGTATTTATCTGTCCCTTCCACCAGGGTTGGGTAGAGGCTCACGACGGCCGTGCAAACCCCTTTAACTTCGCCTTCACCAACATCGATACAGGGGAGTTCTACAGCACAACCGTAGTATTCCAGGGAGACTATGACGGATATGCCGGCGACCCCGACAGCGAAGACTTCTCCTTTGAATACACCATCTCCGGTGCAACAGGGGACATGACCATCCAGTACGAGTACGCTACAGAGACCTGGAGATACTTCGGAAAGAGCGATTTCGATCCCGAGAACGCCTATGAATTCGATGTAACATGGACCGTTAAGGCTCCCGGTTACATCCCCGCGGCCTACCACGGCCTTGAGAACATCGGCTGGGACGGAGAAGGTGCCGGATACCGTCACAATCCCCAGACCATGGCCGGACTCTCCCGCTACATCCAGGCTCCCAGAGCCTATGTAACCGAGGGGACAATCACCGTAGGCGGAAGAGAGTATGATATTGAAGGTGACGTATGGTACGAGCACCAGTGGGGTAACTTCCGCAACGTTGAGTCTGGAAGCTACTTCTGGGGATATATGAGAATGGATGACGGAACCGCCTTCACATGGAGACAGTACTACACCGCTCCAGGCTGGGACGAATACGATCCCGGTATGACAAGGTTCCAGGTTATCCACCCCGATAACTCCGTGGACTTTGCCTTCGGTCCCAGTTTTGTATATACTCCCTCGGAGATCTGGACTTCACCCACATCGGGCAAGGAGTACCCCTGGACCGGTGTGATGGAAACTCCATTAGGGACATTCTACTTCGACACCCCCTTAAAGGAGCAGGAAACAATGTCCGGCGGACAGGGTCAGGCCTTTATCGAAGGCTACGCCCGGATACGCGAGGGCGGACCCGACGGACCCGTTGTAGGAAAGGGATTTGTTGAGATGGTAGATATCTACGCTCCCTGGGTTTTCCAGGATCTGCCTGAAGAGGAGATCTTCATGGATTTCTCAAAGGTTAACAGATAAAGGTTAACAGATATTAAATCCTTATAAATAAAATGGGGTGCATCCGGGAAATTCCTGGATGCACCCCCTTTTTTGTACTTTCAGACAAATCGGATCAGAGATTCTGCAGATACTCCTCCATCCTGTCGCAGCCCATCACGAGATTGGGGAAAAGATCATTTATCTGATCATCCGTCAGCTTGCCTCCGGGCCACTTGTCCCGGACTTCCTTACCGTTGAAATCAACTGAGGCGACCCTGGCTCCAAGGTTGGTGGCAGGAAAGTAGAAGTCCGAACCGGGAAGAAAACCGACTCCCTTCTGATCCAGCATATCGTGGGCCAGCTGAATTCCCGTAAGAATTCCCTTTTTTCTAAGCTTCTCTCTATAGTTGTCAAAATCCGGGAAGAGGTAAAAGGCTCCCTGGGGTTTGGGACAGTTCAGATCCATCTCAAGAAATCGGGTCCAGAGATAACGGCTGGCAGCCTTGTATATCTCGGTGTTCTGTTTGATTTCATCTTTGATTTCATCAAAGCGGGAGTATGCCGTCAGAGCGGAGTACTGCATGGGGGCGCTGACGGCACTGAAGGTTTCGCTGATAATGGACTTCAGGGCGTCCTTGAGGACTCTCAGGGTTTCAGGAATAACCATCATTCCCAGACGGTATCCTCCGGCGGCAAAGGACTTGGAGAGTCCCGTGGAAACTATTGTCCCTTCGGGATAATACTTTGCAATGCTGGCATGGGGACGGCCTGTAAAATCGATCATAGCGTAGATCTCGTCGGAGATGACAACAACGTTGTAGGCTCGGCAGATATCGGCAATCTCCCTGAGCTCTTCTTCATTATAGACGGCACCGGTGGGATTGTTGGGGTTATTGAGGATCAGAAGCTTCTGCTCCTGTGCCCTGGCATGACAGCACTTGTCCAGCTCCCTGGCGGTGAGCTTGTAGCTGTTCTCTCTCTGTGTTTCGATGGGTATCAGTTTTTTACCCCTCAGGGTAGCCTGAGGACCGTAGCTGACCCAGCTGGGTGCGGGTGCAAGAAGAACCCCCTCAACCATGTAGGAGATCTGAAAGATCAGCTCCTTGCTTCCTGGCCCCACAAAGATGTCCTCCACACCATAATCCAGACCGAACTCACTCTTGAGAAAACCGCAGAATGCCTCCCTTAAAGGAAGAAGCCCCTGGGTGGGGAGGTAGCTGTTCTCACCGGCGTTCTGCCGGAGCCCGTCAACCAGAAGCTCGGGAACGGGAAATGCTGCCTGGCCGAAGCCGAAGTGAGCCACTTCGCGGCCCTGTTTGCGCATATCTTTTACGGTGTTATTAATCAGCAGGGTTGCCGATTCCTTCAGATTCAATACTAGCGGGTTAATTGACGGTATCATCTGACCTCTCCGGTAAACAGGAATTTATTCTAATCAATCTAGAATAAATAGCAGGGA
The DNA here is from genome assembly GCA_002408085.1 of Spirochaeta sp. UBA5339. Lineage (GTDB taxonomy): Bacteria > Spirochaetota > Spirochaetia > DSM-2461 > DSM-2461 > Oceanispirochaeta. The sequence goes on along the minus strand of DHQL01000024.1, from coordinate 55,151 downwards.
CTTTCAATTAACCATGAGTAAATGGTAGATTTTTATTGGATATATGGGGTCAAAAACCCTAAAATACCGGGTATATACCCATTCATTTATTAAGTATACGGAAGGTAAAATGATTCAAAGATACATTGCTATTCTTTTGCTGCTCAGTACGGCAGCCCTGCCCATGAGTGCTCTGGACCTGACGGTGGATCAGGCTGTCTCCATCGCCCTGGAACAGAATCTGGACCTCCAGTCGGTTTATATCGGTCAAAGGACCCTTGAAAGGGAGAAAAACTCCACCTGGAACAACTTTCTCCCGGAAGCCTCGGTGGGTGTGGGACTGAACCGGCTGAACTCCCTTGAGAATAAATCCGCGGTTATCTACCCGGACAACTGGAGCCTGGCCCTCACATTCCAGAGCTCTCTCAGCCTCTCCTCGTCCACCATATTTCAGATCAAAGACACCCTGATGAACTATCAGAAGGGTCTCATATCACAGACCATGGCTGAGCGCCAGCTGACCCGGGATATACGGAAGGCCTTCTACTCACTGATCCTCCAGCAGAGAACCATTGAACTGACTGAAGACACCATCGACACCGCATACAAGCGTTATGAACGGGCTCAGGCCAACTATGAGCTGGGCAACATCGCCCGGGTGGATGTTCTCTCCTCCCGGGTAGCCTGGGAGAATATGAAGCCAGAACTCCTGAATCAGCAGAACAGTTATGAAACCTCCCTCTGGGAGTTTAAACGTGTTCTGGGAATCGACCTGGAAGAGGAACTCAACCTCTCCGGAGAAATTGAGAGCACCGTAAGGGACTTTGATCCCGACTCCCTGATCTCAAATTATCTCTATGAGAGTCTTGATGTTCAGTACTCGGCCCAGGTTGTAGAACAGCTCAAGGTCAGGAAAGGACTGGCTCTGAGCCAGACCATGACACCTGTATTGGGTCTTGGTTTTACCTGGCTTCCCTTTAAAAATGATATTTTCAACAATACCTCATCAGATCCCGACTGGCTCGACTACAACGGAGCCATGAATATCACCCTGACCCTGCCCCTTGACGGCTTTATCCCGAACTCCTCAAAGAATCTGATTGTGAAGGGCCTGAGTGACCAGATGAAACAGGCGGAGCTAAACCTTGAAAATCAGATCAGAGGCACCATTATTGATCTCCAGTCAGTGGTTTTGAGACTCAACAAGTCCGCATCCACCATAGAGACATTGAAGCTCAATGTTGAACTGGCCCAGGAAAACTACAACCTGATTGACAGCTCATACAATGAGGGCATCATGGAGTTTCTGGATGTACAGAATGCCAATGATGAGCTGAACAAGGCCATGCTTCAGGTTCTCACCGAGAAGTACAACTACATTTCCGCCCTGATGGATCTGATCTATATCACCGGAAACGAGAATATCCAATAGCATAAAGGAGATACACCATGTCCAAAAATAAAATCAGAAGGATTGTTATCGTACTTGCGGTGACCATATCCATCATTGTCATAGCCCAGATAGTGAAGTCCATGAAGATGGAGCCCGAGATTGAACAGCCTGTAAGACCCGTAAAGACCATGCAGATGGAACAGAGCGAAGGGGAGTATACCCGCAGCTACCCCGGAGTGGTCAAGGCCGCCCAGACCATCGACCTGAGCTTTCAGGTTGGAGGGCAGATCATCGAAATGCCCGTCACAGAGGGGCAGATGGTGGAAGAGGGAGATCTGATCGCCCGCCTGGATCCCACGGACTATGTAAACCGCCGGGATGCGGCAAAAGCCCAGTACGACACGGCCCTGAGCAATCTGGATCGGTCCAAAAGCCTCTATGAGAGGGATATGATCTCCCAGGTGGAACTGGAAACCCGTCAGGCCACCTTTGACGTCAATACGGCGGAGTACAACATTGCCCAGAAGGCGGTGGACGACACCTACATCTACGCTCCCTTCTCGGGACTTATCTCCGCCCGTTCGGTGGATCTCTATGAACAGGTACAGATCCAGCAGACCGTAATGACCCTAGAGGACCTGAGAAGTATTGATATCACCATCAACATCCCCGAAACAACGGTCCGGCACTTCAATAAGTATGTGATCAACGCCTTCTGCCTCTTTGACGGAGACGATACGACCCAGTACCCCCTGACGGTGAAGGAGTACAGTACCTCTGCCGACCCTCAGACCAAAACCTACAGAGTCACCCTGACCATGGAGAGGGTTCAGGGAATGACCATTATTCCCGGAATGACAGTCCGGGTCCTTCTCAATGCCAGGCTGAAGGATGGAAGCGTAGAGGATGTATTTATCGTTCCCTTAAGCGCCCTCTTTTCCAACCCCTCGGGAGAGTCGCAGGTCTGGGTTCTCGATGAGAGTGATATGACCGTCAGCAGCAGGGCCGTGGAAACCGGAACCATAAGCGATGACTACATCAACATAACTTCGGGAATTGAGAGCGGTGAAACAATTGTAACAGCCGGAGTCAGCCAGCTTATGGAAGGTCAAACCGTCCGCTACTACAACCAGTAAGGCGGCAATCAGATGAATATTGCACAAATAGCCATTGAGAAAAAAGTCATAACCTATATCGCCGTTGTCATCCTCTTTGCGGGTGGACTTATGGGTTTTCAGAATATGGGAAAACTTGAGGACCCGGAGTTCACAATCAGTGATGTCCGGATCACAACCGCCTACCCCGGTGCCACCCCCTCGGAGGTGGAGGAGGAGGTCTCCGATGTGATTGAGCAGGCCGCCCAGCAGATTCCTGAGGTTGAAGAGGTCAGCTCGGAATCCTCCAACGGCCTCTCCATCGTTACGGTCTCCTACTTTGAGGGAATCGGATCGGAAGAGTACCGACAGCTCTATGACGAACTCAGACGTAAGGTCAACGACGCCCAGACCAGCCTGCCCTTGGGAGCGGGTCCCTCTGTTGTCAACGATGACTTCGGTGATGTATACGGCATCTTCTACGCCGTAACCGGCGAGGGTTTTACACAGCAGGAGCTCTACGAGTATGCCCAGGACCTGGAGAAGTCTCTTCTTCTTGTCTCCGGGGTCAGCAAAGTACAGCTCTGGGGAGCCCCCACCGAGGTGATCTACATCGAAATTTCCAGGACCATGCTCTCGGGCATGGCCATCTCCGAAGATTATATCTACAGCCTTCTTCAGGATCAGAACATGGTGGTTGCTTCAGGAAGCGCCACGGCGGGTGATTCCAGACTGATTTTCAGGGCCGAAGACGGTGCCCATAGCGCTGAAGACCTTGGAAACATTGTGATCAGCAGCAGCTCCGATGCCCAGATCACCCTGAGGGACATCGCCACCATTACCAGGGACTACAAAGATCCACCCTCCACCCTTCTCCGTTTTAACGGAAAGCAGGGAATCGGACTGGGAATCTCCGTTAAATCCGGGACCAATGTAATCGCCGTGGGTGACGCCATCACCGCAGCCCTGGCGGATATTGTCAAGGACACCCCTGTTGGCATGGAGGTGGAAACCATCATGATGCAGGGCAACTCGGTCAGAACGGCAATCTCCGGATTTATTATGAACCTGGTCCAGTCGGTTGTTATCGTAATAGGTCTTCTGATGATTTTTATGGGAATCCAGAGCGGTGTGCTCATCGGTGTTATGCTGCTGATGATCATTGCCGGAACTCTCTTTGTGATGAGCCTTCAGGGAATCACCCTGCAGAGAATCTCCCTGGGAGCCCTGATTATCGCCATGGGTATGCTGGTGGACAACTCCATCGTTATCACCGAGGGAATGTTTGTCCGCTTTGAGAAGGGAGAGAAGAAGCTGGACGCCGCCAACAAGGTGGTCAACCAGCAGATCTGGCCCCTCTTCGGTGCTACCCTGGTGGCGATCTTCGCCTTTGCCGCGGTGGGAATGTCTCCCGACTCCACCGGAGAGTATACCAAGAGCCTCTTCCAGGTTATTGTTATCTCCCTGCTTCTAAGCTGGATATTGGCGGTAACGGTAAATCCCCTGCTGGCCGTTCAGTTCCTGAACCCCAAACAGAAGGATGAGGATCCCGAGCTGATCTCAAAAGACGGCCGCCTTATGGGTATCTACAAGAAGATTATCCGCTACTCCATTGCCAACAAGGGCTTTATCGTGATTGTCCTGGCATGTCTCCTTGTTGCCGCTGGCTCCCTCTTCTCCTTTATCAATATCAGCTTCTTCCCCAAGTCCGAACAGCCCCAGTTTATGATCGACTACTGGCTTCCCGAAGGGACCGATATAAGCCGGACCGAAGAGGACATGACGGAGATTGAGGAGTACCTGATGTCCTTCGACGAGATCAAGACGGTCTCCTCTTTTGTGGGCGCCGCCCCCTTAAGGTTCCAGCTGACCTTCAGTCCCGAAAAGAACAACAGCCGCTACGGTATGTTCCTTGTGGAGGTGCATGATTCGAAGGATATTGACCTTATCTTCGGCGAGATTCAGGACCACCTGGACCGGACGATGATCGACGGCATGACCCAGCTGATGCGTTTCAACCTGGGCCCCGGTGGAAAGGGTGCTATCAACACAAGGGTAAAGGGTCCCGACTCTCAGGTGGTCAGAGAGATCGCCGAAGAGATCAAGAGGATCTACTATGATGCCGGAGCCATTGCCATCAGCGACAACTGGGGCAATATGACTCCTGCGGCGACCATGGATGTGAATCCCGTGCAGGTCAGAAGAACAGGTCTGTCCCGTGTGGATGTGAACAGAGCCCTTCAGCAGTCCTTTACGGGCCGACAGGTGGGAATCTACAGGGAAGAGGATCAGATGATCCCCATTGTGGCCCGGCCTCCCGCCGATGAGCGCAGCAATATTGCCCAGGTCAATGAGATCCAGCTCTGGAGCTCCCAGGCCGGGCGGTACATTCCCATCTCCCAGCTGGCCGGAGCCCCCGAACTGACCTGGGAGGATTCACGGATACAGCGGAAGGACCGGCTCCGGTCCATCGAGGTGAAGTGTGACCCCAGAGAGGGCGTACTGGCCAGTACCATATTCAACAAGACAAGGCCCCTGATCGAAGCCATCGACCTTCCTGCCGGATACTCCATAGAGTGGGGCGGTGAGCATGAGAGCTCCCAGAAGGCCAACGAGGGAATCAGTCAGACCCTGCCAATTGCCTTCCTGGCCATGGCCCTGACGATCCTCTTTCTCTGGAACCGGTTCAAACAGCCGGTGATTATCCTTCTCTCCATCCCCTTGAGTCTGATCGGTGTCATCTTCGGCCTCCTGATCACCAATACGACCCTGGGATTTATGGCCATCCTCGGTTCCCTGGCCCTCTTCGGAATGGCCATCAAGAACGCCATTGTTATGGTGGACGAGATCGACCTTTTGATCAAAAACGGCACAGAGCCCTACCAGGCCCTGCTGGACGCCTCACAGAGCCGGCTCAGACCGGTGATGATGGCGACCCTCTCCACGGTGATGGGTATGGCGCCCCTGATCACCGACATCTTCTTCCGGTCCATGGCGGTGGCCATTATGTTCGGCCTCTCCTTCTCGGCCTTCCTGACACTGATTGTGTCCCCCACCCTCTATGCGCTTTTCTTTAAGATTGATGCACCCGAGCCTGACGGGTCAGGCGATGCCGAGGGTAACTCCGGCGACACCGGGGGTGCAGTACCCGGCGGCCCTGCAGAGGGCGAAGGCCCTGGAACGGAGCTGATACCCGAACCGATCTGACATTTGAACTGTGTTTTTTCCATACCGGCCTTCACGGGCCGGTTTTTTTGGTTGATAATAGGCCCATGAATTTACTTGACCGCGTAATAATCGTCCTCTGCCGGCCCGAGGGCAGTATGAATATAGGAGCCGTCTGCCGGGGCATGGCCAATATGGGCCTCTCCCGGCTCCGCCTGGTGGGAGATATGAGTCATCTGGATGAGGGCAAGATCAAGATGATGGGCCTCCACGCCTACGGTATCTATGAAGAGGCCGGACGCTTTGAAACCCTGTCAGAAGCCCTTAAGGACACTGTCCTGGCTTCGGGCATTACCAGACGGAGGGGGAAGAACCGGAAGCGCCTCTCCCGCCTCCCCGAGGATCTGGCGGATCATGCCTCCTCCTTTGCCGACGGAAATATAGCCCTTGTATTCGGCAACGAGCAGAACGGCCTGAATGATGAAGAACTGGCAGCCTGCAGCGAGGCCTGCCACATTCCCACCCACCCGGATAACCCCTCACTGAACCTCTCCCATGCCGTACAGATCCTCTGCTACGCCTTCTACCGGGAGAGCATCGGAGAGAAGACAGGCAGCTGTACCGCCGTTGATATGAAAACCGTTGACGGTCTTGCTGATACGGTTGAGGCCACCCTGCAGGATTCGGGATACTACGACAAGCCCGACCGCTTCCGTACCCGGTCCTTCTTCCGGGACATCTTCGCCCGGGCCTCCCTGACAAAAAGAGAGGCGGACCATCTGGAAAAGGTCTTTCAGAAACTCAGATCCCTGAACAAGAGGTAACACCATTGAATAACGACAGAAAAGCGGTGATCTACGCCCTTTCAGCAATACTCCTGTGGTCAACTGTGGCCACGGCCTTCAAGAAGTCCCTGGAACTGGTTTCGGCCTTCGACCTGCTCCTTCTCTCCTGCATCTGGTCGGTTATTGTTCTGGCTCTGGTGAATATGGTAAAGGCCCGCTCTGTTTCTGGCGGTCTGAAGGGACTGAAGCCGGAAAAGGGAGAACTCCTCCCCTACTTTCTTACCAGCCTGCTGAACCCGGCGGCCTACTATCTGGTGCTCTTCTACAGCTACGACCTTCTGCCGGCGCAAATTGCCCAGCCCCTGAACTACACCTGGCCCCTGATGCTGGTAATTCTCTCCATACCCATTTTGAAGAAGAGGCCGGCACCTGTGGACGGACTGGCTCTTGTGATCTGTTTCGGCGGAATAATCCTGATAAGCCGGGGCGGTTCGGGGAATGAACTGGGAGAGCTCAGCGGTCCGGGGATCTTTCTGGCCCTCTTCAGCTCAATCCTCTGGGCCCTCTATTGGCTGACAGGCAGCAGACAGAAGGGAAGCCAGGAGAAGCGCCTTTTCTGGAACTTCCTCCTGGCCCTGCCGGTTCTGCTTGTCTTAAAACCCTTTCTGTCGCCTGGACTGCCCGAGCTGAGCCGGGGGAGCTTACTGTGGACCCTCTGGGTGGGGCTCTTTGAGATGGGGATCACCTTTGTGTTCTGGGGACTGGCCCTGCAGACCGCAAGCCATCCGGCACGGATCAGCCACCTGGTCTACCTCTCCCCCTTTCTCTCACTCTTCTGGATCTCCCTGATTCTGAAGGAACCCATTCAGCTGAGCACCATCGGGGGACTGGCGGTGATTGTTATTGGAATACTGACCAGGGAACTGATTTCAGGAAGAAAAAAGGCTTGAGTGCGGCAGCCCGGGAACCTGAGCCGGGTTGTAACCGGTCTCAGTTACCTGAAGGAAGAGCCTGTTTGATCTCCTCGGGAATCTGAGCCGGGTTGTAGCCGGTCTCTTTGATCCTGCCGTCTCTGACCTGGAGGATGGTCTTCTTCGCCCCCCTCCGGTCTACGGTAAACTCCAGAAGACCAAAGCTGATCTTGCTTCCCGCATAGATAATATCCTCTGCAAGGATGAAACTGTCCGGAGAGGGGACCAGCTCCTTTCTCATATGCTGAATCTTCTTCATCATATAGGCAATCTTGACGGAAGCCTCTTTGGCCTGGGCCTCAGCCTGCTGCTTCTGGCGGTGACTAAGATCGGTTGCCCCGGGAAGTGAGCACTGCTTAGTAAAGTAGACTACCTGTTTATCCAGTTCATCCTGAACCGAACGGAGCTTCTCCACCTCCTTCAGGGCATCGAAGAAGGTATCAAGCTCCTCGGGCTCCACACCGCTCACCACATTGGTCTTAGCCTCATAGAGACTGCCGATTTTACGGCACTTGATCCACTCCTTTACCACAGTAAGACCGCCGACAATCTCACAGCGCCCGCCCTCAAGAAGAAGGTCTCCGCAGATTTTGACGGTGCTGTTAAGCAGGGAACCTGAAATAAAGGATGACCCCTTTACATGGACAAATGAGCTTTCGATAAACCGGGCATAGAGATCTCCGCCCACTTCGATATTCCCCTCCCTGTCGCCGTTGATTCCCGACTGGAGGATAAGGTTTCTGCCGGCAGTCAGGCTGACCCGGCCTACACTCTTTGTAATCTGAATATCACCGGAGGCTTTAACGGTAAAGCCGTCTGCCACATGGCCCTTGATAATGATGGAGCCTTCAAAGCTGATATTTCCCGTTTCATAGTCCACATTGTTGACGGTCACAACGGGTTCTATAATCACGGCACCCCTGTCGAGCCTGACATTGCCGGACGCGGTAGCGACAATCCGGTTGCCCCGGAGTTCGGTGTTCTCACCGGCGTTGAGGGTCTGCCCCTCTCCGGCGGGATTTGCCTCAACAATCTCACCATTGATATCTCGGCCGTTTTGAGGGGGCACGGGAGGCATCAGCTCAGCCAGAAGATCCCCGGCCTCCTTGTGCTGGATGAAGTTGAGCTCCTTCAGATCGATTCTGCCGAAGGGGAGTTCCCGGAAGGGCTTTCCCGTTTCCAGGCTGAAGCTGTACTCAACCCGGCCTCCCCGGCCGTGGACAGCGGGAGTTCCCTCGGCTATGGTGATCCATCTGTTGTAGCACTCACTGCTGATGCAGTTCTCGATGGTCTCCTGTTTAACGCCGTGACAGATATTGTTGTCCCGGAGGATGTGCTGAAACTCCTCCTCGGTCACCCCTCCCCCGCCGATCTTGGGAGGCTCGATATAGAGTTCCGCCTTCATTCTGTCTTCGCTGATTCTGGTCTGTATCACCGGGGAGAGATGCGCCCCCGCGGACCACTCCACAAGCTTCTGAACCGAGCCGTCAGCATGATCGATGATCTCCTGAATCTTCATCATCCTGACCATTGGAATCTCGAGGATCTTCATGCGGTTGACGATCTCCTCGGCAAAGACCCTTTCCCCGGAGTTTTCAGGAGGATAGACCCTGAGGACGGCCCATCCGTTTCTGTAGTAGAGACTGAAGCGTTTGTCGAATCCGTTTTTTGAAGACATAGCTTCATATTAAAGGACTGCTCCCGGCCACGCAAGTACCGCCGTTTTTTTCCGGCATTCCCCGGACTGACTTCCCGGAGCAATCGGGAGCCGGCGGGATTCATCTGGTGCGGGCGGGAGGTAACGGGAGACAGTGCCGGAAGACCCAAAAAAGCCCCGGCTTAACCGGGGCTTAAAAATCAAGTTAAAGAATCATTAAGATTCAAGGGAACAAATCAGGCGGCTGCCTTTTTGGCTCTGAATCTCTGCTCGCCGTAGATAAAGGCCATCAGAGCCATACCAAGTATCATAATGATCTGCTTGGGAGCCTCGCCCAGGCCAATAAGATCACCCACAAAGTCGGGTCTCAGCATGGTAAAGGCGGCTATGCCCAGAGCAATTCCCTCAAACCACTTGTTCCTGATAAAGAAGTACCCCTGGGTCAGAGCCGCAAAGGCAAACATGGCCATCAGAGCGGAGAGGAAGATCCACACCGCATAGCTGAAGGAGTCTACACCAACCAGAAGAAGTTCTGTGTTGAAGATAAACATAAAGGGCAGAATCGCCGTTCTGATATCGTAGGTAAAACCCTGTACCCCGGTCTTGATGGGGTCCGACTTGGCAATGGCCGCTGCCGCAAAGGCTGCAAGACCTACGGGAGGCGTATCGTCTGCCAGGATTCCGAAGAAGAATACGAAGAGGTGAGCCGCGATAAGGGGAATCACGATTCCGTTCTTGGCACCCAGAGTCAGAATAACGGGAGCTGTCAGTGAGGCCATTACAATGTAGTTGGCCGTAGTGGGCAGTCCCATTCCCAGAATAAGGCTGGCGATGGCTGTGATAATCAGGATCAGGATGAAGTTTCCTCCGGAAAGGACTTCGATAACCTCGGTAATGATTCCGCCGAGTCCCAATGTTACAACACCTACGATAATACCGGCAGAAGCAACAGCCACACCGATTCCCATCATATTCTTACCACCGGCAACCAGTGAGGTTCCCACCTGCCAGCAGGCGTGTTTCAGAGCCTTTCCAATGGACTCATCCTTCTTCTTTGCCATGTATATATTCTGTATAAAAATCAGAGCTGTCAGAGCAAGAATCGCCTTGAAAGCGGCAAGCTGAGGAGAACGTCTGAAAACAACCAGTTCCATGATCAGGAAGAACAGGGGAATCAGGAAGTGAATACCCCTGATAAAAGTGTCCCAGAACCGGGGAAGGTCCGCCTTGGGGATTCCTTCCAGACCCAGCTTTGAAGCTTCCAGGTGAGTGATGTACATCAGGGCTATGTAGGACACAACCGCGGGGATAAAGGCCGCCTTTATAACATCCAGATACTGAAGGTTACAGTATTCGGCAATGATGAAGGCCGCGGCACCCATAATGGGAGGCATAAGCTGACCGTTTGTGGAACAGGCCACCTCAACGGCTCCGGCCTTGTGGGCGGGATATCCGACGCTCTTCATCAAAGGGATTGTAAAGGTACCGGTAGTTACGGTGTTGGCGATACTGGAACCGGAAACCATACCGGTCAGACCGCTGGCCAGAACCGCCGCCTTGGCAGGTCCGCCTTTGTAGCGCCCCAGAAGACTGAAGGCAAGATCAACAAAGTACTTACCCGCACCGGCCTTGTCCAGCATGGCGCCGAAGAGAACGAAGAGGAATACAATGGTTGCCGAAACATCCAGGGGAACACCGTAAATACCCTCGGTACTCATGGTGATCTGTCCCACGAATCTGTTGATGGAAACACCCTTGAATGCCAGAACTGCGGGCATATAAGGGCCGAAGAAGCTATAGAGGATAAAGATAATCGCAACAATGGGAAGAGCGGGTCCGAGAGACCGTCTGGCTGCTTCCAGAAGAAGGATTACCAGTGTAAAGCCGAAGATAATATCCCTGGGAAGGGGAATACCCTGACGGCTGCTGATTCCGATGTAGTCAATGGCCAGATAGAGGGCCAGCAGTGTTGCAACTACAGCTATAAGTATATCGACAACAGTAAAGCGGTCGGTTTTGGCAAAGTAATTGAGAAAACGGTTCTTTTTGGGCTTTTTGAACAAAGGATGGCTCAGAAATACAAGACAGATGGCAAAGCCCAGGTGAATCGCCCTTACCAGAGTGCTCTCCAGAAGAATAAAGGACGAGATCGCCAGCTGAAAGAGAGACCATGAAGCTGCAATTACGGGAACAATCCAGCGGCCGATACCGCTTTCGATATTACGGGTTCCCCCCTCTGCTTCATCTACAATCCTTTGAGCCTTGTCGAGATCCGCATCGCTCGGCTGGTGGTCTAATTCTTTTAACATTTTATTAAAGGCTCCTTAAGACATTCCCCGCAAGATAACCGGGGAAAACCCCGGCTTGCGCCGGGGGTAACAATTTTAAATTAAGTTTTTTCTTAAAAAGATGATCTTATTTCAGACCAACTTCCTGGAAGTACTTCATAGCACCGTCGTGGAGGGGTGCGGAAAGACCTTCAAGCATGTTCTCTTTAGTCAGAACCGCAAAAGCGGGGTGGAGAGTTTTGAACTCATCCAGGTTTTCGAAGATTTCCTTTGTGATGGCGTAAACAACGTCATCGGGAACATCGGCAGAAGTACAGAAAGTAGCTTTTACACCGAATGTATCAACATTTCCTGTGTTGGAAGCACCGGGGTACTCGGCAACGGGAATGAAGGACTTGGCATAGTAGGGGTACTGAGCGAGAAGCTCATCAACTTCAGTGATGGGAACAAAGTGAGTCTTTCTGGAACCGGAAGTAGCTTCCTTGAAAGATCCGTTGGGGTGTCCAACTGTGTAGAAGTAGGCATCAATTCTTCCGTCCTGCAGCATTTTTGCAGACTCGGAAGCCTTCAGGCTCTGAGCCTTGATGTCTGTTTCATAGTCGATTCCATAGGCTTCCATGATATCGATGGCGTTTCCTCTCTGACCGGAACCGGGGTTACCGATGTTGATGATTTTACCCTTGATATCTTCGAAAGTCTCGATACCGGAATCATCGGCAGCAAGAAGAGTTACAGACTCGGGGTGGATGGCGAAAACGGCTCTCAGTTTCTCCTGGGGTCCAACGTCTTCCCAGTCAGCTGTTCCGTTGTAAGCCTGATACTGTCTGTCAGACTGAACAACACCGAATTCCAGGTCTCCAGACATGATAGCGTTAACGTTGAATACAGATCCCCCTGTAGACTCTACAGTGGCCTTGATACCGTACTCATCGTACTTCTGATTGACCATTTTACTGATGGCACCACCTGTAGGGTAGTAAACACCAGTAACACCACCTGTACCGATGGTTACAAAGGTTCTCTTGGGACCGGACTCTTCACCCTGTCCGTTTGCAAATACAAGACCTGCAGAGACAAGAAGAAGCATTGAAACGGTAAGTAACTTTTTCATTTATCTTTCCTCCAAATTTAATTAATACATATTAATTATGCCGATAAAGGCAGTAATCCATAACAAAGCCGCAAATTCCTTTTCGGACGTCGGGAAGTCTCCTTTGATCCTCACAAGGAAATGGAAACATAATATAAGACGGGATAAATCCCTATACAGTTTATCTGTCGGCAGAGGCTGTTATCATTTCAGCTTTTTGCGGTGCAACAGCTGCCGATACTCAGTCAAGATATGAAGAACCGATATATGTGCTGGTACATATCGATATTTATACAAAAAATATTACATTATCTTTTTTCATTGATCAAGGACATGCAAAAAAAATCTTTTTCGGCTCACCCATAGGCTTTTCAATTTTTTTGCACAGGCCTGACCAGAATTGTATTATTCGAGATTGAAACCTTCGCACTTTATCTATAAAATAATATCTGTATCAGGAGAGGGAATGAAATTAACAGAGATAATGAAATTGACAGAAGCCGAACTGCTGTGCGGCGATGCGGAATCACAGGATTATAAAAACGCCTTCAGTTCCGACCTTATGAGCGACGTGCTGACTAACGAGGCGGATGAAGCATTTCTAATTACCGGTCTTGTCAATGTTCAGGCCATCCGTACCGCGGAGATGGCCGATATCAGCTGTATCCTCTTTGTCAGAGACAAAGAGATCCCCCCCAACATGATCCGTCTTGCAGAGGAGAGTGATATAACCCTCCTGAGAACAAAACACACCATGTTCTGGGTCTGCGGTGTTCTCTACCAGGCAGGAATCGTTTCGGTCTATTGATCCAGTGTATCGTATAGTTCAGCCTTCAGACTGTTCCACTCATTAATTGTTTTAATTCTTAAAAGTCTCTCCCGGAACCCTTCAGCCATAGAGTTCAGATTGCAGGTGTAGATAAGAATCCCCTTCAGGTAATTTACCAGAGCAATCTCCCGGTGAAACCGGCTCTCCATCCTTAAGAGAAGATCATCCAGAAAGTATCTGAACTCCCTCTGCTTCAGGGGATGATCCGCAGCCTGAGAATCATCCAGCCCCAGCACACGATCATCGACAATACGGGAGGGCAGAAAGGGATCTGCCAGCACTCCCCTGCCCAGCATCCACCGATCTACATCGGGGAAGCGTTTTTTCAGAGCAAGAAAGTCGTCCAGGGAGTTGATATCCCCGTTGTAGCAGATAGGTCTGCCGTAGAGGTCCATGGCCCGTTCAAAGCCGTCAAGATCAACCCGGCCGCTGTACATCTGAACTCCCAGGCGGGGATGGAGGGTTAGTGATTTCAGAGGATAACCCTTCAGTTCAGGGATGAGCCTGAAACTCTCCTCCCTCTTTTCCAGCCCCAGACGTATCTTCAGGGATATACCGATTCTTGCCCTGGAACAGACTGAATCCAGGATTCTCAGGATTTTACCGGTTTCCGGAAGAAGTCCGGAGCCCTTCCCCTTTCTGATGACTCCCCGGCTGGGACAGCCAAGATTCCAGTTCACCTCATCAAAACCGGCTCGTTCCAGTGAGCCCAGGGCGGTAAGAAAGGCGCTTTCATCGGACAGGAGGAGCTGAGGTATTTCTCTTACTTTTGATTCACCCGGCAAAGCGACTTCGGCAAAGGTGCGCAGGGGCACCCGCTTGACTCTGTCAGGTATGGGCAGAAAGGGAGTCAGCGCTTCGTCAAGGCCCCGGAAGTGATCATAATAGCAGCTCCGGAAGGTCCTGTCGGCAACACCCTCCAGAGGAGCCAGTATGATCTTCACTACTCTTCCTGATCGGGGTATTTACGTTGGACCTGTTTGAGAACCGGCAGAATCTCGAAGAAGATTTCCACCAGTTCGGGATCAAACTTGGTCCCTGAACAGCTTCTGATTTCGTTAAGAACATCCTCTTCCGTCCAGGCTTCCTTGTAGACCCGCCTGGAACTGAGAGCGTCGAACACATCCGCCAGAGAGACAATCCTGGCATAGAGGGGAATTTCCTTTCCCTTGAGTCCCCTGCCGGAACCGAGGATTTCCTCGGGTTTGGCTCCTTCCCAGTCAACCTTTCCGGGATAGCCTGTTCCGTCCCAGTTTTCATGGTGACTTATGGCGATCTCCCGGGCAATGCTGTCCAGATCAGACTCCTTGTCAGCAAAGAGCCTGGCTCCCACATAGGTATGGGATTTCATAATCTCATACTCTTCATCACTGAAGCGGCCCGGTTTTTTCAGAATAATATCCGAGATTCCGACCTTACCCACATCGTGGAGCATGGCTGCCATTCTCAGGGTATCCTTCTGTTTCTGAAGAGTATCCTCATCTATATGTCTCCGGCGTGCCCAGGCCTCGTAGATTTCACAGGAGTAGGAACCGACACGGTTTACATGGGCACCTGTCTCCTTGGGGTCCCGGAGCTCAGCCATCTGAATCATCCGAAGCAGCAGGGTACGGGTCATACGGGCCCGCTGCAGGGCCACTGTAGCTGTACTGGCAAAGTGAAGGACAAAGGGTTCATCGGACTTCTTGAAGGTCGCTACACCTTTGGGTCCCCGTGCATTCAACAGCTGCAGCACTCCCAGAAGATCCCCCTGATTTGTAACAAGGGGAAAAGTCAGGGACGACACTGTTTTATAACCCGAAACCTCATCGAAATGAGTATTAAAGCTGTAGGGCCTGTCCTCGGGAATACTGTACATATCCGGTATATTGAGATGGGAGGAGTGAGCCGCCACATAACCGGAGATGGTCTTTTCATTAATGGGTATGCTGAAGATGGCAAAGGGCAGTTTCTGCCCTTCGTCCAGTTTCTTCTGGAGAGTATCGTTCTGGGCGTATTTGATCTCAAGCTCATCGCCGGTTTTTATATAGATTGAACCTGCATCGGCATTTACAGCCTCTCTCGCATAAAAGAGAATTCGCTCAAGCAGAATATCCAGATCCTGTATCTTATTCAGATCCTTGTCTATCTGCAGTATTTTTTTCATCTGGTTGGTCATAGTATTACCGATAGTCCCGGATTACAGTTTTCAGAACTCAAAGTCGACGACATGTCTGGATACAACATTCGGTCCGATCAGTTTCTTCACTTCCCCGTGAACAGGATCTTCCTGATAAACATCCAGCTCCTCTTTAGACTTATGTGTTGAAACAAGAACAAGGTCACAGGCCGCATCGGAGGGGTTGTAGTTGATACCGCACTCAACATCCACCATTGAGGGAACCTTTCCCTTCATGGCATCCACAGCCGCCTTCAGCTCAGGGGCGATCGCCTTGTCTTTCAGACTCCACATTACAATATGTTTAACCATAATCTCTCTCCTATATATGTTAATTCCTTTTTTAATTATTACAAACTTAACTGTAAACCCTGTAATTATCAATCCATTATGATAATTATACTACTATTCAACATCTTCCCAGCGGCCGCTTTCTCCCGCCCTGAAAATTGCTTCCAGGACTTTCATATTCCGCAATGCATCCTCCAGGGGGACATGGTTCTCCTGTTCACCCCTGATGGTTCTGACAAAAGACTCTGCCTGCAGGGTATACTGGTCGCAGACATCAAGCTCAAAAATCTCCTGATCTCCCGGATAGAAGCCTCCCTCCCCTTTGAAGAGACGGCATCCCTTGTCGGGAGGCGCATTAAAGGGGATCTCCACTTCGAGGCGTCCTTCACTCCCGAAGATATTCATCCTCTGATGGGGTACCAGCTGTGTTCCCACGGTAAAGGAGGCCTGCCCCGAAGGGAAGTCCATCAGAACAGAGGCAAGACGGTCCACACCGCTTTCGGGATCATGTTCCAGAACCGAGGCGACACGAAGAGGCTCTTCATCAAAAATAAAACGTGAGGTGGTCACAGGGTAGCAGCCGATATCCAGAATAGCCCCTCCTCCGGCCTCTTTGATATTTCTGATATTCCCCTTGTCCACATTGTAGTAGCTGAAGAATCCCTGAACAGCAGTGACCTTTCCCAAAGCCCCTTCTCTGACCATATCCCTGGCCTTGAGCCACTGTGGATGGTAACGGACCATAAAGGCCTCGCTTACAGTCAGTCCTGTTTTGTCACGAAGTTTTATCAGCTCCACGATCTCAGAGGAATCCAGAGCCAGGGGTTTTTCACATAGAACATGTTTCCCCGCCTCCAGAGCCCTGCGTGTCCACTGGATGTGCATATTATTGGGAAGAGGATTATAAATTGCCTCTACCTCGGGATCATCCAGAAGATCCTGATAGGAGCCGTAGGATACGGGTATACCAAGCTTCCCGGCGGCTGCCGCTGCACTCTCCGCATTTCTTGATGCAATGGCATAGACCTCGCCATTATTTGATTTCTGTATGGCGGGCAGAACCTTTGCCACACCGATATTTGCTGTACTGAGGACGCCCCACTTCACTTTCTTCACTATTTTCCTCCCTGATTTGTTGATCAGCAGTTGTTTTATCTATAATAATAGTCAACCGATCCCCAAAATGCATCGATTATAATAACAATGGACCAATTTGAAAAGTTTTTAAAATCAGTTCCGGTTATGCCGGATGTAGCTACAAAGATTCTCACCTTTGCCGAAGACCTGGATGAAGTCAGCTTCAGCGAACTGGAATCTCTTATTAGTATGGACCCCGGCCTTACTGCTAAAATACTCAAAGTTGCCAATTCGGCCCTCTACGCACGGCAGCAGCAGATCACCCGTCTCCAGACAGCCATATCCCTGATGGGATTCAAGGCAATCAAGAGCCTGGTGATGCTTCTCACAGCGTCCAACATGTTCTCAACCAAAAAGGTATCTCCCTTCTACAAATACTTCTGGCAGCACTCCCTGGTAACCGCCTTTATAGCTCAGAAGCTCTGTGATATATCCGGAAATACAAGAATCCGGGAGGAGTGTTTTCTGGCGGGCCTGCTTCACGACATCGGACAGATGAGTCTGATCGAAGAGGGAAACAAGGCCTATGACGGCATGATGGAAATCATCAACCAGAAAGAGGACAGAACCTGTGAAATGGAGAGAGAACTCTTCGGCACAGACCACAGGTTTCTCGGACGGAAGATTATGGAGAGCTGGAACTTTCCCTCCATCTACTGCGATGCAGCCGGAGAGCACGGCTCGGTGAATATTCAGTCTCCCCACAAGGAACTGATTACCTATGTGACCATTGCGGATATTCTGACCACCGTGCTCCACGAATTTGACTTCTCTCCCGAGGTACAGCAGCAGCTGACACCCTTCCTGAAGTACTCGGGAATCCGTCTGGAACAGCTGAAGTACTTTCAGGACAGCTTTATGATCGAACTCAAGGACAATAAACTTTTTCAGGAGTGCAAGATACTCTTCAGAGTCTGACCCTTCCGGTCCCCGGCCTTCACAGCTTTCACAGACGAATTATATAAAGAAAGCCCCCGGCGTCGGGGGCTTTTCTATGCAGTTGAAGTTCGGGGATATCAGTCTTCGGTCAGTCTGTCAGCAGTGAGGGGACAGATATCCTTGCTCCCAGCTCCGCCGAGAACTCCCAGAAGTTCAGATCCTCCGCATTCAAAAATGTGGAGCTGCCCCCCACATTGAGGTAGAGCATCATGATCTCCTTTACATAGTAGACAGAGAAGTAACTCTCCGCCTTGAGGGAGCTTGTGGGACTCTGCTGATCAAGAACATCCACCCAGTAGCCTCCAACGGCTCCATAGAGGCTCATCTCCAGACTCTCGGAGTAGTCAGGCTTATGGAAGTTGACGGTTCCCCGAAGGCCCCCTTTGAATTCCATAACGCCGTCGGGAAGGTAGTAGTCCCGGACAGAAGAGTTGCTGCCGTCCTCAAAGTTGAACAGAGCATTACCCGTAAGACGGATCATGGGCTTCCTGGCCACAACCACTCCGATACTGCCCTCCTGTACAAATTGTCCCTTGAGGTTGCTGTCATCGCTGTTGGTCAGAAACTCGAACTGACCATAGCTGCGGGTGATAACCGGTCCCCAGTCATAGGATTTTTCCAGGGGGAAGTAGGTGGTGGTATTCAGACTGACAAAGTGGCTCCGGGTCAGCTCGGTATCGGAAAACATGGACTCCCTCTCAAGCTGATAGCGGTAGACCGCCTCGGTATCCAGAAAAGACCATTTCCACCCCGCGCTGAGACCGAACAGGGGTTCCACAAAGCCTCCCGAGAGAAGGTCCTCCATGGCATCACCCGGATCTGTGGAGCTGCTGTCTTCACCAAAAAGATCGTTTCCCAGATAGAGACCTCCCATTGGTGTGAGAACCAGGTTCCAGTCAGGAAAGGTCACGGGCAGACTGAACTCAAAGGAGTGCATCTTGAACTGGCCCGGACTTTTTTCATTAATACTTCTGTACTTGCGGTCAATATCCAGATTGTACTCGAAACCCCATCCCAGACGGGTATTGATCTTCGCGTCATAGGAAGCCTTTGCCCTGTAGTTGATTCTGGAGCTGTCGGTGATATTCTGGGCGGAAAAGCGGAAGACATCCGCATTCTGCCTTGCCAGCTGATTGTAGTAGTAGGCGGCGTTCTCATAGCCAGGATTCTGGTAGTAAACCTTCTTGTACTGGTTCATCGCCCGCGACCAGTCCCCTGCCCTCTGGCTGACAATCCCCAGTTTGTAGTTGGCAGAGATATTCCAGGGATCCATGGCCAGAACCCGTTCAAACTGATCAACGGCCTTCAGGTTTTCCTCCATATCAAGATAGTACTCACCAAGGGAGTAGCGCAAGAGATAGGTCTCCTGTTCGTAGTAGTAGAACTGACGCTCCAGCTGCTGATCCAGGGCAGCCCTCATGGCATAGAAGGCCTCATCCAGGGCCTCGCCCTCCTCCCTGAAACCGCTGCTCCGCTCCTCCATCTCACTGACAAGGGCATCGGTATCCTCGGCCAGAGGAATCATAAATCCACCCGATCCGCCATCGGTCCATAGGGCGGCCTCCATATCAAAGAGGTGTTGTTTGTAGAGGGTCAGCACATCGGATTCGGCCTCCCAGAACCCGGAACGCTTTTCGCTGTTCCTGGACCAGAGCCAGGCCTCATAGAGTCCATAGCTTGCCGGAGGATCATCCTGAAAAATATCGGAATCCAGATAACGGACGGCTTCACCGTCTCTGCCGGCAAAGAGGGCCAGCCTTGAAAGGACATAGCCTGCCAGGAAGGGTTCGTCTCTCTGAACCTGCTGCAGCTCCTTGCGTGTAAAAATACGGTCCCAGGACCACTCGGACTCGCCCAGAAGCTGGCGGAAAAGTTCTTCATCCGAGACTTCTTTGCTCTCCAGAGAGGCCCACTCATCCAGAAGAGCCTCTTTTTCTGCATCCAGTTCGGCCATTCTGACGACCCAGGTGCTATAGGTATCAAAGGCTTCGGTATAGGCCAGAGAAGCCTGATCGGCTGCTTCATAAAGGGCGTCATCATCAGGCTTCTTTTCAAGATCGGCCTGGGCTTTTTCATAGTCACTTCTGGCATCATCCAGCTCCGATGCACCTGTCTGATAGGCCTCTTCGGCCAGGGTCCGTTTCTCCCGGAACCTGGAGTAGCGGTCCATCAGGGAGAGTAGATCCGCTGATTTTGTATCCATATCCTTTATATACACATAGAGTTTGTTGATCAGAATCTTCAGGGACTGATCAACAGCCTCATCCTTCATACCGTTCCAGAAGTATGTCTGGGAAAGGATCTGCCTTAAGGGGATGTTGTCGGGCTGCTCAGCCAGGGCATCGATATAATCCTGAAGAATGCCGTCCTTCATATTGATTTTCTCTTCGTAAACCCGCATATATTCGGCAAGAGCATCTGTTGCATCAAAGGTGGTGTAGATCTGATCGATTACGGACTCAGCCTTCCCCGACTCACCCATCTGCCTGTAGGAGTCCTCAAGGGCGAGGTAGGTTTCAAGATACTCCGGAGACTCCTCTATCTCCTTCTTATAGATGTCCTCAGCATACTGGGGATATCCGTTCAGAGAGTGAATACTACCCAGTTCCATGGCCCTGTCGTGGGAGCCTGCAGCAGACTCGACCGCCTCCTTGAACATAGTGTCCGCATCATCATTCCGGGCCATCCAGAGATAGGTCAGCCCCAGATTCACCTTGAGGTTCAGATTATCCGGAAAGAGTTCCAGTCCTCCTGTAAAAAACTCTATGGATTCCCGGTAATTTCCGGTCCAGGCGGCCATTTTACCGGCTTCAGCCCAGTAGGATGGATTATCGGGAGCCAGAGTCAGAAGCTGCCTGTATACGGTCAGGCCCTCTCCGACCTCACCGTTCCAGACCCTGTTTTTTGCTGTCAGAAGCAGGGGATAGGGATCTTCGGGATCAAGGCTCACAGCCTTGTTCAGGTTTTTGATTGCATTGATATAGTCCCCGAGAAGGGAGTAGACCATTGAGAGAACGATGTAGGCATTCTTGTTTCCGGGGTTTTCCTTTATAACTCCCTCATAGTAGGAGATGGACTGAAATGGATTATCGATGGATCGGTCCGTCCGGTCCAGGGGAAAGACATTTGGAGCCAGGGGCAGATCAGCCTCCATCAAATCAGTTCTCAGGAAAAAGAAGGCATCAATAAAGAAATAGTACCTGCCGTCATAGCGGCGTTTTTCTGGAACCTCGAAACGGATGCGGTGAACACCCTTTGTCAGAGTAATCTTCTCCACCTCCATCCAGTAGTAGGAGGGGGTGTAGGCCTCGACAACCGCCACATCCTCCCTGAAAACCTGTACGGGCTCTCCCCCGTCCAGAATATAACGGAAGGAGCTGGCAAAGGAGGGGAATACCGTATCCTGAGGCCCGGGGGGGGTACCGCCGTACCAGAAGGCGTACTCCCCGTCCTCTTCAACATAAAAGGCATATTCCGCAAAATAAGCCTGACCGCCGAAGGGGGCATTCTGCTGAATCAGCTGCAGGGATTTTAATCCTGATGCTCCATAGTTATAGACAGCCGAAGTTGCAAAGTTTGTGGAAACCGCTGACTCGCCCTCTACAAATACAAGCCCCTCCTGAATAACCGGAAATACCGGTTCCAGCTTGACCTCTTCTAACACGTCCTCTTCGGAGGCGGATTCTTCTGAGGCAGCTTCTTCGGGAAGAGCTGATCCCTCCGGCTCCTCCTGGGCTCCGAGAAGACTTGCTGATAATATAAGCAAAAAAAGAATCAATTGTCTCTTATTAAAGCACTGCAATATCATATTTTCTTTAACTCCCGTTCAATATACAGTATAATCATTTTACATATATGCAGCTTAAAAAACCAAAAATACTACTGGAAACAATAATTATAGCAATCATCATCGGCATTTTGTCGGTACTCCCATTTCTTGATATTGATATCGACTTCGGGATAATGATTATTATTGCAGTGACCCTCCTCCTCTCCTTCTGGCACGGAAGGCTGGCCGGTTTAATCAACCTGCTCTTTGCCCTTTCTCTCCATATGATCGGAGTTTTTTATCTGAGAGGAGAAGTACCCCACCCTCTTGTATATATCAATATTTTCTCTCTGGGACTGGTTTTATCCTACCTTGGCGGCTCCCTTAATGAGATAAGGAAAACCCGGGACAAAAAGATCATGTACCGGTTCCGAAAGAATGCGGATGATAAGAACCGATATTTGAAAATCTCCCGGGCGCAGCAGGACATAATAGGTGAACTGGAAGAGCGTGTGACCCGGCAGAGGGATTCCCTGAACCTCCTGCATGAGAGGATCAAGGAGATCGACTGCCTGGATACAAATATGAGCATCTCCAAACTTCTGGACACAATCGTTCACTTCTCAAGCGCCGAAAGCCTCTCCCTCTGGGTCTTTGACAAGAACACAAATAAACTGAAGCTCCGTATGAGCAAGGGAGAGGAGCAGACAGGCAGAGAGGATACCCTTAATCTGAAGGATACAATCGAAGGATGGGTATTCAGAAACAACCAGCTCTTCTCCATAAGAATGAGTCTGGACTATGAGAACCTGAGTGAATTGAACCACAGGCAGAATATCATCAGCTGCCCGGTTGTTCTGGACAACAAGACCTGGGGAGTCATCAATATAGAATCCCTTCCCTTTATCAAATACAGTGAATACACTGAAAATATTATTCAGATCATCGTCAACCTGGCACAGCCGGCTCTGAAAAAGGCACTTGAGTTCGAATCCCTCCTTCTGGGAGAGGAGCAGAACAGCATAACCGGTCTTCCACAGTTTACCCAGCTCTATAGAGAACTGGATAAAAACCGCTACGATGAATCGGGAACCTTCAACTCCTCCAGCCTGGTAATACTGGAAATCCAGGGGTTTTCGGAGCTGACAGAGAAATACGGACTGGAAAAGATCATCACCCTTCAGGCAGAGCTTGCCAGAGGAATTGCCGAGAGGGATACCCACTCGCCGGAGGTTTTTCACTACAGGGAGGACAACCGCATGGCCCTCTACATTCCCCATATGGACTATGACGGATGCTCCCTCTTCTGCCTGGAGACTCTTGAGTATATTAATTCCAGATTCTGGACCCTGGAGGGCAAGGATACCTACTTTGAGGTGAATATCGGCTACTCCTCCAGCGGTACCGGGGAAAAAATGGACCCAGATGATCTGCTGAAAAAAGCCGAGTATCTACTGGAGATCCAGAAAATATGAGGGCTTCATCAGACGCCTACGGTTACATCTACAAACTCCGCTCCCTCTATATTCCCAGGACCCCCAGCGCCGCCCTCCAGGCAGCCAGTGCGGACATTCTTCCCATTGAGGCCTT
Organism: Spirochaeta sp. UBA5339; assembly: GCA_002408085.1. Taxonomy (GTDB): domain Bacteria; phylum Spirochaetota; class Spirochaetia; order DSM-2461; family DSM-2461; genus Oceanispirochaeta. Next base: position 32,016 of record DHQL01000024.1, on the reverse strand, counting down.
TACCTACAAGTCCACTGCCCTCAATCCTATCCTGAAGAAACCTTACAACCTGGATGAGATCGAGTGGCTACTGGCAAAGAAGGACAGGGACCTGGAGACCGATCTGATTCTGAAGACCGTGCTTTCGGAGATATCGAGATACGAGGACAAGGAGGTGGCCCTCTTTGCCGCCGAGAGCCTGAATGCCCTTGAAAAGGAGTACAACAACAGGCTTATCTCACTGAAAGACAGGATCAAAGAGACCGGAAACCCGGAAGACCGTTCCAAAGCGGCGGAAATGTACTACCAGATGGCACGGCTTAATGAGGATGAGAGTACCCTGAGCAACTTCTACATGAGGGAGGCCTACCTGCTTCTGACAGCCATGGAGAATGAAAATGTCTCACTGGATAGTGACCGGCTCCTTATGATAAGGGTTCTTTTGCACCTGAAACTATTTGATCAGGCAGAACAGCTTCTGCCCGACCACAAGGAGAGCCGCCTGCTGCGTATGGAGATAGCCTATGCCCGGAAGGATATGGAAAAGGTGACCGGGATTATCGAAGAGATCGGGGATGACGAAGACAGGAGTACCATGGAAAAACAGATTCTTGATTTCTGGACGGGCGGACATGACTGAAAAAACAGATAGTCCGGAACGGAGGCTCTGCGTCTGTATCGTTCTGGAGGGCTCCTATCCCTATATCACCGGCGGTGTCTCAGCCTGGGTTCACGACCTCATTGTCAACCTTCCGGAGGTGGACTTTAAAATCTTCAGCATCTCCCCGGAAGCGAACCAGCCCCTGCGCTATGAGCTCCCCCCCAATGTGATCGAAAACAGAGATATTCTTATTGGAGAACCTGCCGGTACTGTCATCAAGGGGCCTAAAAAGGGCAGGACCCTGATGAAGGAGATCTACAAGTTCCACCGTCTTATGGAGGCAAACAAGGATCCCGATGTCAAAAAGATGATCTCCCTGATGCCCGAGAACCGCTTTCTCTACAATCTTGCAGTCAAATCGAAGATCGGATGGAAGATGATCGTACAGGGGAACCGGAACAACAACCCCCTCTACCCGTTTTCAGACTACTACTGGGCCTGGAAGTCCTCCCACGATATGCTCTTTTCCGTACTGGGCGCCGAGGCCCCCGAGGCAGACATCTATCACGCTGTATCCACGGGATTTGCCGGAATTGCCGCCCTGGCAGCCCGACTGCGCCACAAAAAGCCCTTCCTTCTGACAGAGCACGGCCTCTACCACAAGGAGAGGGAGATGGAGATCCGCAAGACCAATATCGTCAAGGGATATCAGAGGGACATGTGGACCAAGATATACAACAAGATCAGCCGGATCTGCTACGGCCATGCGGACCATATCACCGCCCTCTTTGAGGAAAACCGGCAGAAACAGCTGGACCTGGGAGCTCCCGCCGACAAAACAGAGGTAATACCCAACGGCATCGATGTGGAGCGCTTTACCATTGAACGGGACCCCAGGCCCGGATTCCATGTAGGCCTTGTGGGACGGGTCGTCCCCATCAAGGACATCAAAACCTTTATCGCCACCTGCAAGATTGTGGCCGACCGTGTCCCCGAAGCCCGGTTCTACTGCATCGGTCCCACCGATGAGGATGAGGGTTACTACGAGGAGTGCAAACTTCTTGTGGAGAACCTGAAGCTTCAGGAGGTCTTTGAGTTCACTGGACGGCAGAATGTTCTGGACTACTACAAATTCCTGGATGTCCTGATGCTTACCAGCGTCAGGGAGGCCCAGCCCCTGGTCTTCCTTGAGGGCTACTGCGGCGGTGTGCCCGCGGTATCGACAATTGTAGGAAATGTTCCGGAGCTTCTGAACTTCGATGAGCGCTTTCTCGCCCCCTCAAAGGATGCCAGCAAACTGGCCGAGGGGGTTCTCTACCTCTACAACAACCCCGAAGAGGTGGAAAAACTCCGGGTAAGAAACTATGAAAAGGTACTTAATTTCTATGACAAGAAGGATCTCCACCGCCGGTACAGGGAAATGTACAAAGAGATAAGTGAAATGGAGATAGGGGATTAAAGATGGCCGGAATAGGATTTGAACTGCGGAAAGTAGCTGCCCTTGGAAATGCCCGGGGCTTTTTCCAGGCCTCCATATCGGGAATTATGATAGTTGCCGGCCCCTGGCTGATCTCCATCCTGACCATTCTGATGTTTCAGCAGCCCGTAATGGGCATCCCTTCGGACTTCAGAGAGCTCTTCGTGGCCTCCACGGTCTATATCTATGCCTCATCCCTGATTCTAAGCGGGGGATTCCATTACATCTTTACCAGGATTCTCTCTGACTTTCTCTACAGGAATGAAAAGGCCGAAGCTTTCTACTACACCCTGAGATACATGATTCTAACCACACCGGTACTCTTTCTATTATCCCTGGGAATGTCAGAGCTGCTTCTTCAGAATGTTCACGGTCTTCACCGGAAGGGATTCATACTTCTCTTTGTCTTTATCAACCATATCTGGATTCTGATGCTCACCGCCAGCGCAATGAAGAGGTTCAACCAGCTTCTGCTGGGATTTACAGTAGGTATGGTATCATCTCTTGTCTATATGAAGCTCAGTGTCCAGTACTTCGGGACCGATGCCCTGATGATGGCCTATGCCCTGGGTCAGGTTACCCTCTTCCTGATTATCCTGATCTTTCTATGGGGGGATATGGGATGCAGAAGGATCAAAATTAAAGGTGATTTCTTTAAATACATAAAAAAGTACTTTCTTCTCTTCCTGACAGGATTTGTCTACTACGGAGCCCTCTGGGGAGATAAGATCTACTACTGGTATACCCGGGGCAGTGTAATCGGCAATACAGCCATGCGCCTCTATCCCGAATACGACATTATCGTCTACCTGACCAACCTTACCATGATTCCGGGAATGGTTCTTTTTGTTATCTACTCGGAAACCGAATTCTACATGGCCTTAAGAAAGTTTCTGGACAGTCTGTCCCGCAAGCCCTACCACGAAATAAGAGCTAACCGGCGAATACTTGTAAAGACAAACCGCAAGGTAATCAAGGAGCAGATTGCCATACAGCTTGTTACTGCGATTATCTTTCTTGTCTGGTCCATAAATCATCCCCATATGAATACGATGCTCCGGATCGTAATCCCCACAACCCTTAGTATTACTGCTCTGGGAGCCTTTGTCTGCATGATGAACTTCCTCTTCTATGTTGAGCAGTATCTCTCCGTTTTTATCAGCTGCTGTATCTTCCTTTTCGCCAATCTGGGCATTGCAGCACTTGGTGAACAATGCTCACTAATTACTCCCGGTGTATCAACTTACCTGGCCGCAGCCCTGGCTGCCGTTGCCACAGGAGTCTTCCTCTATCACAGTCTGAACAACCTGGACAGAATTATCTACACAGCCATCACCAAGGGTAAAATTCGTGAAATCAAGGAAACACACCGCCGAATTCTGTCCAGGAAGCAAAAAAATCAGATAAATTCCTGAAAAACAGGGATTTAATAATGGACTTTTCCGGTTTTTATAATTATCAGTTGTATAATATTCATACAAACTCAATATAGAGATTATTTAATAAATGTTTAAAAACATATACACAGAGGTGTAAAATGAAAAATACAATATTAATTTTACTTGCCTTGTCAGCTTTAATATTTGCAGGATGCTCTTCGGACGTTGAAGATACAAGCGGTGAGGATTACCTCCTGGCCGGTTACTATATGATTGCCGGCGGAGAAACCGAGCTGGTCGACGATTCTAAAGCCACTGCACCGGTTCATCAGACAAATTATAACTCAACATCTTTTGCAAACTGGATCAGCGCCGGAACAACAAAAATCGTAAACTACCCCGAACGCCAGCAGAAGACCTACATCACAGTATCTGAAACCGGTGTGGACGATGTCTACTTTATCTCATCCAGAACCGAATACCCCAACAAAGAGGATATTATCGACTACTATCTGGAAGAGTACTATGTAAAGAATGTTGATACTGATGGAACAGATGGAATTTGGAACAACGCAGATCCTGTTGTTGATCCTGACGGAAATAGTGATCCCAAGTACAGAGAAACAATGGAAGTCCATTTTCAGGACGGAAGTGTCAGACAGGAGTGGATTGCTGATATTCCTGCAGCCGGAGACAGATACAAGGCATTTTCCATTGATGGTGATATGTCAATTCCCGATGACGAATCAGACATTGTTACTCTTGTAGATTCTGACGAAGAATCCTGGTGGAGTTCAAAGGTCTACTACTACCAGAACATCAAGTCCAGAATCAGTTATTTCTCCTATGAGAACAAGGAAACCTTCGGAGTCAGATACTATACACAGATACCGGAAACATACGCTGACCTGGATTCAAAGTATGAATCTTCCACTTTGATCCTGGAGCAGACTCTTTCCAGAACCAGCACAATCTGGGATAGTTCCTACTGGGCTGATCTTCTGAACTACATTTTTGGTGTAGACAGTAGCGATGGAGTAGAACTTGCTGAAACTGTTATCCGTGAACGTATTGGTACAAACGGTAAAAAAGAAGCTGTTGTACACTCCGAGATCAACACCAAATATGATATGACCCTGACCATTGATAAAAGCATCTCATACGATTTGTTGGACTAAAATTAAACAACTTTTCGGATATTAAACCTTCCTCACTCCAGGGGAAGGTTTTTTTATTTCTTAAAACCATGTTTTTCTTTAATCACCTAAAAAACACATAGATCTTTTTGTATTCTATATTTATTAAACGTATAATAAAGGTGTATCCCCAATATATGGGAATCTATATTTAATAATCGTTTTATAAAAGCACATGGAGGTGTTGTATGAAAAACAGAACGAATTATATAGTTATTCTACTTGCACTGACAGCTCTTATTTTTGCCGGATGTTCCTCAGACGCAGAAGATACCAGCGGAGAAGACTACCTGATGGCCGGTTACTATATGCTTGCCGGAGAAGAGACTGCTCTGACCGATGATTCAAAGGCGACAGCCCCAGTATTTGAGGGAGACTTCAGCGATTTATCCTTTCCTGACTACTGGGTCGGAACAACACGTAAAATCAATAACTATCCCGAACAGGGTCAGAAGACCTATGTAACCGTATCTCAGTATGATACTGATGTCTACTTTATCTCATCCAAAACCGAGTATCCCAAAAAGGAAGAGATTCTGGACTACTACCTTGAGGAGTATTATATACAGGATGAAGGTGACGAATTCTGGGACGGCGATGATGCTGTGGTAGATCCCGATGATCTGGCTGGATCTGAAGGAGATTACTTCAGGGAAACAATGGAAGTCGTTTTCCAGGACGGAAGTGTCAGAAAAGAGTGGATTGCAGAGATTCCAGATGCTGCAGACAGATATGATGCCTTTGATATTGATGATGAGATGGCAATCCCCGATGATGAGAGCTTTATTACTTCAACAGCAAATGACCAGTCTTGGAGTTCCAAAGTATATTACTATCAGAAAGTAGAAACTTCTCTAGGTTACTTTGATGACAATAACATTGAGATCTTCGGTGTCAGATATTATACAGAATTAGCCGATGGCAGCTCTTCAACACTGGTATTTGAGAAAGTCCTGTCCAGAGAAGACGCGACTCTCGATACATCTACCTCCCCTGATCTCTATGATTATATCTTTGGTGATATTGCAGGTGCAACTGTACTCGCAGAAACAATAACACGTGAAGGTATCGACTCTAGCCGTACTGATAAAAAGAGCAAAGGTAGATCCAGTATCAACACCAAGTACAACAAAACCGTAACAGTGGACAAAATTTTGGAATATTCTCTATAATCACTGAATGAACTGTTTTGAATCACTAAACATCAAACCTTCCTCCTTCGGGAGGAGGGTTTTTCTTTCTCTTCTTCTTTTTACAGCTGTTATTTCTCTGCCCGCCCTCACCCCCGGTGACGAGCTTGAGGTGGCAGTGGTCCAGTTTCAGGTATCATCGGAAATAATCCGGTCTGAAGAGGTCTACTATGATGCCCTGGACAGGGCCATGGCGGAAGCCCTGAAAGACGGACCTGCGGACCTTGTGGTCTTCCCTGAGTACATAGGCGTCTTTGCCTCTCTGATCCCCTGGTATCCCTACCTGAGAAACCAGAAGTCCTTCGAGAGTGTATGGGCGGGAGTCAGGAAAGATCATCCGGACCTCAGGTATATCAGAGATCTCTTTATCCGGGAGGCGAAGAGAACCGATGCCTGGCTGGATAAGATATGGGGAGAGCTGGCGGTAAAGTATGACTGCTACATCCTCAGCGGCTCCCGGTTTAACGGCCGGAGAAACAGGCTCTATAATCAGGCTGTGGTCTACAACCCGAAAGGACGGGTCATCTACCGCCAGGATAAACACTTTCTTACAGAGTTCGAACTCCAGATCCTGGGACTGAACAGCGGCAGCATGACCAGCGCCACGGGGTTTGATATCAAGGATTACCATATCAACCTGACCATTTGCCGGGACACCTTCCTGAATGAGTGGGAAGAGGTTCTTGATGAGGGGGATCTGTGGATCGATATAAAGGCCAACGGCGTTGAGTACACAGAGGACCAGGAGGAGCTTTTTACAAGGGCCCTCCCCGCCCGTCTGGGTAATACTGAGGTGCCCTACGGCATTACTGCCTGTCTGACGGGAGATTTTCTTGATCTTTTCTGGGAAGGTGAATCAAGTTTCATCTATAATGATAGTGGTAGGATCAGGTATCTTGAGGTTAGTGAAGAGACCGACAGCTTTGAAATAATCCGGGAGACACTCCCCTGAATCTGATCCGGAGGATTTATGAAATCTTGCCGGATAGTACAAATAACATTTCTCCTGCTTGTTCTGATCTTTACCGCGTTTTTAATGGTACCGGGAAAAGCAAACAGGACTGCTCAGCTTCCTGCCGTAATTCTGGCGGTATCGGTGCTGGGTATCTTTCATATCTGCTCTCTTGTAAAACAGAGAGAGCGCTACAGAATTCTGATCCGAAATACCAGTGAAATAATACTCAGCTGTGATAGAAACGGGCGAATAAAAGAGTGTCTGACCGGGGAGTACTGCGGCAGGAGCCTTTTTGATATATTCCCCCGGACCAACCGCTGGGAGATCGGCCAGGCCCTGAGAACGGTCAGCCGCATGCCATCGGGCAAGAGCATCGGCCTGCAGATGTACAGCCCTGGAGGAGAAACCCGATACTACAGCCTTACAATGGAAAATCTGCAGAAAGATCCCTTTATCAGGGGGATCTCCGTCACAATCAGAGATGTGAGTGAGGCAAGAAAGCTTGAATCCAGACTTATCCGCTCAAGAGAGAACGCCTATAAAGAAGCACGCCATGATCCCCTTACATCCATACCGAACAGGCTCTACTTTACAGAAGATGTAACACGCCGCTTTGCCAGGCTTAAGCGGCACCCGGAAGAGACCGTCTGGCTGCTTATGATCGACCTGGACCATTTCAAGGATATCAATGACACCTGGGGACATGACGTGGGTGACAGAGTCCTGATTAAACTGACAGAATTATGCGGAAGCCTGATCAGGGGAAGTGATGTCTTTGCCCGTTACGGGGGGGAGGAGTTTATCTGCTCCATGGACGATCTCCCTCCTGAGGCCGCACTTGAGGCCGCCGAGAGAATGAGAAAAAGGGTTGAGGAGTTTACAGACTGGCCTGAAAAGATCCATCTGACCATAAGTATAGGCCTGGCAGGATATGCCGGTGAAGAACATCCCGACGAGCTGATTAAAAAGTCCGATATAGCCCTTTACAGAGCCAAGGCCCTGGGACGCAACAGGGTCTGTGTCTACCTTGCCCACGAAGTCTAAATCTGATATAAAAGATGGTTACACTGTCAGGAGTTAATAGGAAATGCTGAAGAAACTGGAAGGCCTTAAGGGCCGCTACAATGAATTGACCAAACTGATCTCGGATCCCGATCTGGTTAAGGATCAGAAAAAATATAAAACCGTCATGCAGGACTACACCCATCTGTCTGAAATCATGGAAACCGGCAAGGAGTACGAGGAGCTTGTATCCTCCCTGGCCGACGCGAAAGAAATGCTGGCAGAAGAGAGCGATCCCGAGATGAAGGAGATGGCCAGGGAAGAGGTGGATACCCTGGAAACGGACATCGAGGAGATGGAGAAGAAGATCACCCTCCTCATGGTTCCCAAGGACCCCATGGACGGCAAGAACATCATTATGGAGATCCGAGCCGGAACCGGCGGTGACGAGGCGGCCCTCTTTGCGGCTGACCTCTTCAGAGCCTACTCCCGCTATGCCGAAGGCAAGGGCTGGAAGGTTGAGATCATGTCTGCCAACGAGATTGAGCTGGGAGGATTCAAGGAGATTGTCTGTTCCATCAGCGGAAAAAGCGTCTATGCAGACCTCCGCTACGAGTCCGGTGTGCACAGAGTACAGAGAGTCCCCGCCACCGAGTCGGGAGGAAGAATCCATACCTCTGCCATCACCGTAGCGGTACTGCCCGAAGCGGAAGAGACCGATATCGATATCAGAACAGAAGATCTGAAGATCGATGTTTTCCGCTCTTCCGGTCCCGGAGGTCAGAGTGTTAACACCACCGACTCCGCCGTTAGAATCACACACCTTCCCACAGGAGTTGTTGTTACCTGTCAGGACGAGAAGTCCCAGATCAAGAACAAGGCCAAGGCCCTGAGAGTTCTCCGGTCCCGTCTGCTGGAAGCAGAAGAGGCAAAACGGAACGCCGAACGCTCCGAAGCAAGAAAGAGCCAGGTCGGTTCGGGAGACCGCTCCGAGCGGATCAGAACCTACAACTTCCCCCAGAACCGTCTGACTGACCACAGGATCAACCTGACCCTCTACAAGCTGGACGCGGTAATGCAGGGAGACTTTACAGAAACCTTCAACGCCCTGAAGATGAGCGCCCAGGAAGAGGCGCTTAAAAACGAGGACCAGTGACGGCAGCCCCGGAAATGACCATAAGACAGGCCCTGATATCAGGCTCAGGCAGGCTGGGAGAATCAGAATCTCCCTGGCTGGACGCCTCTCTGCTGCTTTCAGAGGTAACGGGTCTGAGCCGGGAGAAGATCCTGGCCTCATACCCCGACCCCTTAAGCAGCGATGACTACAACTCCTATATGGAGCTGATTAAGAAGCGGAGTCAGGGATACCCTGTTGCCTATATCACCGGTACCAAGGAGTTTTTCGGACGGGATTTTCATGTCCGCGAAGGTATCCTCTGTCCCCGCCCTGACACAGAGGTTCTTATTGAAGAGGCCCTGGCAGAGATTGACAGAAGGGAATACAGACGGGTTCACGACCTTTGCACCGGCAGCGGCTGCATAGCCCTGACCCTGGCCCTGGAACGCCCGGACCTTGAAGTATCGGCTTCGGATATCTCCCCCACAGTGGAGACGGTGTTCGCCATCAACAGAAAGGCCCTTGAAGCGGACAGAGTCGGCTTCAGCCTGGGAAACCTTCTTGAGAACATTGAGGGCCCCCTGGACCTGATTGCCACCAACCCTCCCTACCTGACCACCGGTGAGACAGACGAGCGGATGGAGGACTCCTGGAAGGAGCCAGCACTGGCTCTGGACGGTGGAGACGACGGCCTTGATCTGATCAGAATTATCATCCCCGATGCGGCCCGCCTCCTTAAAGAGGAAGGAATGCTGATGATAGAGGCGGACCCCAGGCAGATGGACGCCATGGAGAGCCTGATGAAGGATAACGGATTTAATGAAATCCGCCGGATTTGTGATCTGGCGGGAGATGAAAGGGTTATACTGGGAATATGGAGCGAGATTTAATAATAACCATGTCCACTCCACTGATCAAACCTGATCAGCTGGAGTATCTCATCAATCAGTTCAAGAAGGAGCTGACTCACTTCTCCGAGGAGGAGCAGGAGCAGATCATAAGCGCCTTCCGCTGGGCACAGGATCTTCACTCCCATCAGAAACGGGCCAGCGGTGAGCCCTACATCATCCACCCCCTCCATGTAGCCAGAATCCTTATTGAGATGCAGCTGGATGCCAAGGCGGTAACCGCCGGCCTCCTCCACGACATTCTGGAGGACACGGATGTCAGCCGTCAGGAGCTTAAAGACCGTTTCGGACCGGATGTTCTCCATCTGGTCAACGGCGTTACCAAGATCAATATCGTTAATGTAAAGAACAAGACAGTACAGGAACGGGAAACCATCCGGAAGATGATCCTGGCCATGGACAAGGATATCCGTGTAATCCTGATCAAGCTGGCGGATAAACGCCACAATATGCACACCCTTCAGTTTATGCCTGTGGAAAAGCAGAAGCGCATCGCCCGGGAGTGCCTTGAAATCTACGCCCCCCTGGCGGGAAAACTGGGAATCTACTCGGTCAAAACGGAGCTGGAGGATCTCTCCCTCAAATTCCTGAAACCTGAAGTCTATGATGAAATCAAGTTCTTTCTGAGCCAGAAGAAGGCGGAGAGGGCGGAGTTCCTGGAGAAGGTGCAGGAGGAGATCACCTCTGCCGCCCTGAAGGAAGAGATCAAGGTCAAGGTAAAGACCAGGGCCAAGCACTTCTACTCCATCTATCAGAAGATGAAGAACAAGGGCAAGGAACTGAACGAGATCTACGACTTCCTGGGAATCCGCATACTCTGCAAGACCCAGACCCAGTGCTACACCCTCCTCGGCCTGGTCCACCACCTCTACAAACCCTTAAGAGGCCGTTTCAAGGACTATATTGCCATGCCCAAGGAGAACGGCTATATGAGTCTTCACACCACTGTGATGACGCCCTCGGGCAAACCCCTTGAAGTGCAGATCCGGACCCATAAGATGGACAACACCGCCGAGTTCGGTGTTGCCGCCCACTGGGCCTACAAGGAGGGGAAGAACGAGCTGGACAGCTTCAACGCCAACCTTCTTAAGAAACTGCGGGACATCAACAGCGAAGAGTCCACTGACTTTATGAACAGCCTGAAGGACGATGTCCTGACGGATACTATCTTTGTGTTTACCCCCAACGGCGATACCTTTGAGCTGCCCCGGGGCTCCACGGCAATCGATTTTGCCTATCATATTCACTCGGATATCGGAGATCACTGCCTCAGCGCCAAGGCCGATGATATGATCATCCCCCTGAACAAGCCCCTGAGGAACACCCAGACCGTCTCCATCCAGACCTCGGCCAATGCCCATCCCCATCTGAACTGGCTGCGCTTTGTCAAAACCAACAGAGCCCGTTCCAAGGTAAGGGCCTGGCTGAACAAGCATGACAACGATGTGGTCATCGACCGTCATATTGTTGCCAAAAAGACATCTGCGCCTCCTCCCCCACAGCAGCAGAAGCAGGAGAGTGAGGAAAAACCTGTCCAGAACAAGATGATGGACACATCCAAGATTGGTGTCAGCATCGACAAGGAAAGGAACATAATGATTCATCTGGCGGGCTGCTGCAACCCGACTCCCGGGGACAGGATAATCGGTTTTATCTCCCGGGGACGCGGGATTATTGTCCACAGGGATGACTGCAGCAATCTGAAAGGGATCAATGACTTTGACGAGCGCAAGATTGATGTGGAGTGGGAGAACTACTCTGACAAGGCCACCCAGCGCTTCAAGGTAAATGCCCGGTATGTGGCTGACCTGTTCAGCGAGATTGAGGGAGCCATCCGCAAGTACAGCGGCCATCTGATCTCCGGCAGCATCAACGAAACCGACCGGGGTGACCTGGAAGGCTTCTTCACCGTCGAGATGAACCGCCCGGATGATTACAAGAAAATTGCGAAGAGCATCAGAACCATCCCCTCTGTACTGAACATACAGAAGATGAATCAGTTTTAGAAAAACCTGAGCCTTTCCGGTAACAATTTGACTGGAAAGGACTCTTAATTTATATAAGGATTAGTAACATGAGTCTGAATATCGTACTCCTTGAGCCCGAGATTCCCCAGAACACAGGTAATATCGCCCGTACCTGCGCTGCCAGCGGCGCCGCACTCCACCTGATTGAACCACTGGGCTTTTCAATTGACGAAAAAGCCGTACGCCGTGCGGGACTGGACTACTGGTCCAAGCTTTCCCTCTTTGTCTATGGAAGCATCGAAGACTTCTTTGAGCAGAACCATACAGGTCCCTACTTTTTCTGCAGCACCAAGGCGAAAAAAACCTATGCTGATGTCAGCTACCCCTCGGGAAGCTATCTGATCTTCGGAAAGGAGTCCTCGGGGATTCCCGAAGAGCTTCTGTTAAAACATCCGGAAAACACCATCAGGATTCCCATGAAGCCCGAAATGCGCTCCCTGAACCTCTCCAACGCCGTGGCCGTTGTGGCTTACGAAGCCCTGAAGCAGCAGGATTTTAAAGGGATGGAGACGAAAGGAGAGCTTCACAACCACAGCTGGAGTGAAGCTCCAAAACATCTTTTCGACTGATTATCTTAAAAGAGTCCTTTAATCTTTCCCGTCTCTGTATCTATATCGATTCCCATATAGGCGGGCTTGCTGCCCAGTCCGGGCATGGTACGAATATCTCCTGCCAGTGGATAGAGAAAACCCGCTCCCGCAGAGAGGCGGATATCTTCAACGGGGAAGATGTAGTCTTCAGGAGGAACATTCTTCCACTCGGGATTGTGTGACAGGGAGTACTGGGTCTTGGCCATGCAGATCGGCAGATCACCATATCCCATCTCTTCATAGGTCGCGATCTTTCTCTCCGCCTCGGCAGAGTACTCCACCTTACCGGCCCGGTAGACCTCTCTGGCAAGAGTCTCGATCTTCTCTTTCACACTCTGTTTTGCATCATAGAGGGGCTTGAAATCAGAGGGCATTTCGCAGGCGGCGGCAACGGCCTTGGCAAGATCTGCAGCACCCTCGCCACCCAGCTCCCAGTGACGGGAAACCACGGCGTCTTCGGCACCGGCAGCAAGGGCCTCTTCCCGGACAATTTTCCACTCTTCGGCATCATCAGTGGGAAAGGCGTTGATGGCCACAACAACGGGAACACCGAACTTACGGGCCGTTTCAATATGAGCCTTCATATTGCCGCATCCCGCCTTGAGAAGGTCGATATTCTTCTCCTTGTACACCGCGTCCAGGGGCTTGCCGGGTGTAACCTTCGGTCCTCCGCCGTGCATCTTGAGAGCCCTTACGGTAGCAACAAGAACCACCGTATCGGGAGCCATTCCGCTGCTGCCGCACTTGATATGGAAGAACTTCTCCATACCCACATCGGCGCCGAAGCCCGACTCGGTAACAAGGTAGTCGGCCATATGAAGACCCATTCTGTCGGCGATAACCGAGGAGTTTCCATGGGCGATATTGGCAAAGGGACCTGTATGTACCAGAGCCGCCTGCTCCTCCATGGTCTGCATCAGGTTGGGCATCAGGGCGTCCTTCAGGAGTACCGCCATGGCCCCTGCCACACCGAAATCCTCGGCGGTAAGGGGTTTACCCTGCTTGTCCAGTGCCATTACCATTCGGCCGATTCTCTGCCTCATATCCTTCAGAGAGCTTGAGAGGGAAAGTATGGCCATCAGTTCCGAGGCAACGGTAATATCAAAACCGCCCTCTCTTAAGGGACCGTCACCCTTCTCTCCCATACCGGTCATAACATTCCGCAGGGCACGGTCATTTATATCCATCACACGGCGCCAGAGGATGTTGTGAACATCCACATTCAGCCTCTTCATACCCAGTTTTTCAAAGTAGGCATCGCTCCAGCGGCTTTCATGATAGATCCGTGCATCCAGCGCCGCAGCTCCCAGGTTATGGGCGGCAGTCACAGCATGAATATCTCCTGTCAGATGAAGGTTGAACTCTTCCATGGGTACAATCTGAGAATAACCGCCTCCAGCGGCTCCTCCCTTGATTCCGAAAGTCGGGCCCATGGATGGCTGACGGATGGCGCAGAGGGCCTTATGTCCCAGAAATGCCAGTCCTTCAGTCAAACCGATGGTTGTTGTAGTCTTACCCTCACCCAGAGGTGTGGGAGTAATGGCAGTGACATCGATATACCTTCCCCTGGGCTTCTTCTCAAGCTCAGAAAGGGCATCAAGTTTAATCTTGGCCTTGTCGCTACCATAGGGAATAAGCAGATCCTCCCGCACTCCGAACTTGCCGGCAATCTCCTGAATCGGTCTGATTTCGGCAGACTGGGCGATCTCTAGGTCCGATGCAACCGGGGACTTGCGCTCAACTGACATATAAAACTCCTGTATATGGGCTCTAGTACAATTATAGGTTCTGTACCCGCATTTCTGCCCTGAATTATTTTAGGTTTTTGAGTTGTCTGACCTTATCATAAAGTGCAGAAAAATACAGTATATGATTCAATTTCTTTCTATTTAATAAAAAAGAGAACCGGAATATGGTCATTCATGCAAAAATCAAGTCAGTAATAAATCTTAAATAAACCCGAATCCAGTCGACAGGTCTCCATAAACCCTCTGAACCTGCTCATAGACTCAGGGTTACGGATTTGCCTTGCTTTGAAGAGAAAACTATAATCTCATGTAAGGATGGATAATGACAATTCAAATAAACATCGATTCTCTCGGAAGTATACTGGGAGCGATCGTTTCATTAACATATGCACTCTATTTTTTGATTCACTACCGTGTTGTCGAGAGAAACAGGGTCAAACTGCTTCTGGCACTGTTTCTATTCAGCATGTTTATCTTTTTTATGGGATACTCCCTCTACTCCTCAGCAACAAAGGTAAGAAACGTTCTGTTATGGACAAGAGTCTGCTACGCTGGTGGAGCTCTTGTCGCCTATTACAGCTACCATCTGAGCTCACGGCTCATAGAGAGGGAATCTCATGTACTCCATATGGTCTTCCTGATCTATGTAAGTGCCGCCATAGTTCTGATTTTTTTTCCGGGAGGCCACCTCTTTACAGAAACTCTGAATCCGGAAAAATATCATAGTTCCCTTATCAAAGGTCCCATCTTCCCCGGTTTTCTGCTATCCATACTTATCATGGACAGCATCCTGCTCGTCCGTTTTATCAGGGGCCTGAGAGGCAACAGAAACATCCATCTTATCTCTCCCCTGATTTTCGGGTTTGCCTTCTGGCTGGCCGAAGCGATATTCAATGGAATACTCGGCGCCATCCTCTCGCTGATTGAAGTTCAATTAATTGTTGGCCCCATTGTCATGATGATCTGCCTTGCCCTCTACAGCGCCCGGTATACGGCCATGAAGAACAAAGAACTTGCCAGTACGAAAGATGAAAACAGGCAGATCGTACAGCAGCTGATCTACGACCAGCTATCGGGACTCTACTCCCGTCAGTATTTTCTTGAATTTATGGAACAGAGACTCTCTCACCACAAGCGTAATCCCGTTTGGGACTGTCTGATCTTTCTGGATATGGACAACTTCAAGTCTGTAAATGATGAACTGGGTCACCAGAAGGGAGACGAGCTGATTGCCCTAATGGGTGATATTCTGAATGAACACTCCAGAGCAAGCGACATCTGCGCCAGATACGGCGGAGACGAGTTTCTATTGCTTCTTGAAAACTGCGGCATTGAAGATGCAAAGTCTTTTGTCGTTAAAATCCAGAAGGATTTTGAGAAAAAGATCTGCCCTCTAATGGAGGATTGGGGAGGCTGCGTAGAACTCTCCCTCAGCATAGGGATTATTGACAGCAGCCGCTGGACGGACAGAGTCAGGGACACAATAGAAAGAGCCGATCTGGCGATGTACAGTTCAAAGAAAACAGGTAAAAACAGAGTCACCGTCTACACAGAGGACTTTGAAAGCCCCCTGAAGTAGGTTATCTCTTCTTCCAGACCTTGTAGTAGTACTTCCGTGCCCTCTCCATCAGGCCGTAGGCCAGGTAGAGCAGACGGCTGTAGGGATAGTCATAACAGCCGGGACGGTGGCGGAGTTCGCCTCCGAAACCTGTCTTGAAGCGGTAGAGCCCCGCCATGGGGTGTTCCGGATCATCTCCGTTGGGAGGAGTACCGAACATATCGTACTCCTTTGCTCCCCGTCTGCAGGCCTCTTCCATGGCCGCAGCCTGAAGGGCGTAGGCAGGCATCAGATTCCGCTTTACATTGGATGAGGCGCCATAGAGGTAGACAGCCTCATCTCCGTTAAAGAGAACGATAATCCCTGCCAGAAGATCCTCTTCGTGACTTGCCAGATAGAGAACCAGCTCCCTGTCCTTTTCTCCTTCGAGGATCTCGAAGAGCCTGTCATAGTAGGCAAAGGGATGAATGGCGATTCTGTCCCGCTCGGCGGTAACCCTGTAGAGTTCGTACCAGTCCCTAAGCCTGTCACGGCCGCAGGCCTCAACAACAACGCCCTTTTTGGCAGCAAGCTTGATATTGTACCGGGTCTTCTTGTGCATACCAGGCAGAATGGCTTCATATCCCTCAGAAAGGTCCACCACCGCCGTGTCCGGGGGCTGAATGTCCATGGGTGCCTTTTTCAGCTCTATATATGAGGGGGCCGCCTCATCGCCCACAGAAAACTCGGGCAGGTCGAAGCGGATAAAAAAGCAGTTCAGGGGGAGGATGCCCCGGAGTTCCCGGGCCAGCTCAATCAGAAAGCCCTCACGGTCATCGGTTCCGGAAGCAGCGTCGGGGCCGCCGGGAACATAGGCCAGTGAGAGAACTCCCTTTGCCAGGGAGCGGATCAGAACCAGAAGGGTTCCCGACTCCTCTCCGCATCTCCATTTGACGGCTTCCGCCTTCCAGCCGAAGGCGGCTTTCTGCTCTCCCCAGAACCCAGTCTGGAGAAAGCCGTTATTCAAGGCTCCGGGGGTCAGTTCCTCCGGAGCTATACGTTCTGCAATGACTCTGCCGGCCAAGGATCAGCCGACCTCGCCGTCTGCGACCTTTTCGGCCTTAACGGGCTGTCCCTTGATGCAGAGGGCGGTCTCTCCTACTCCCACACCGTGATCCTTTACGGTGATGGGAATCTCGAAAAACCTGTCAATCTTGATCTTCTTGCCGGGAGCCTCCAGGGACTCGGTGTCACCTTCCAGAAGAACTCTGTCGCCGGGAACACCGTTGGCAGGAAAGAGAACTTCCATATGCTCCTTGTTCTCGGCGGCCAGCAGCATTCCGTTGGACTTGATTCCACGGAGTTTGGCAGGCTTCAGGTTGAAGGCGAGGATGATGTTCCGGCCTTCCAGCTCTTCGATGGTGTAGTGACCCACAAGACCGGAACAGATGGTTCTGTTCTCAGCCTCACCGGCATCAAGTGTGATGACGAAGAGTTTTTCCGCATCGGGGTGCTGCTCGGCCTTTACGATCTTGGCCACCCTCAGGTCGATGGTGGATCTGAAATCAGCCTCGGGGCCTTCCTGTGCGGCCGCGGCGGCTCTGTCGGCCTGGCTTCCTGAGAAACGGACTCTCTGCTCTTCGATAAAGTCGTCTTCCAGCTTCTGAAAGAGGATTTCGGGCTTGCCGATGGTGCCGATACCCCTCATCTCGCAGAGGTGATCCCACTGCAGGTCGGAAAGACCCAGCTGTGCGGCGATGCGGTCGGATGTTTCGGGAATGTAGGGGTGAACCAGGATTGCCAGGTCACGAACCAGATAGAGGAGGTTCATCAGCAGGCTTGCCGCCGCCTCGGGGTCCTCGTTACGGGTTCTCCAGGGTTCACCCTCCTGAAAGGCCTTGTTACCCAGGCTGGAGAGCTGAAGGATCTCCTTGAAGGCGTCACGGAGCTCGGCTCTGTTCAGCTTCTCTGTGATCACCGCCTCTCTCTTCTTCACTTCCGCCCAGAACTCTTCGTCAACCTTGCCTTCGGGGATCTTTCCGTCGAAGAAGCGGTTTGTAAAGGTCAGTGTTCTGTTCACCAGGTTACCCAGGTTTCCGATGAGTTCGGAGTTGACCTTCTCCTGGAAGTCGGCCCATGTGAACTGGGTGTCAGACTTTTCGGGTCTGTTGTAGAAGATATAGAATCTCCAGACGTCGGCGGGAATTCCGGTGTCCTGACAGTCGGTTCCGAAGACGCCGATGCCCTTGCTCTTGGAGAATTTTGTGTTTTCATAGTTCAGGTACTCACTGGATGACATATGGTGGAGCATGGTCCAGTTCTCCCCTGATCCCAGGAGGGTTGAAGGGAAGATTACGGTGTGGAAGGGGATGTTGTCCTTTCCGATAAACTGGAAGAGCTTTACATTCTCGGGATTCTGCCACCAGTCCTTCCACTCGGGAGTGTGACAGGCGGAGATGGAGATGTAGCCGATGGGGGCGTCAAACCATACGTAGAATACCTTGTCCTCGAATCCCTCTTTGGGAACGGGGATACCCCACTTCAGGTCACGGGTAATGGCCCGCTCTTTAAGACCGTCTCTGATCCAGCTCTTTGTCATCTGCACTGCATTGCGCGCCCAGAATCCCTCTACAGAGGTCTTCTCCATCCAGGCTTCCAGCTTGGGAAGAACCGCGGGAAGGTCGATGTAGAGATGGTCGGTGCTCTTCACCTCGGGTGTGGCGCCGCAGGTACCGCAGCGGGGCGCGATCAGCTCGGTGGGTTCCAGAAGCTTACCGCAGTCCTCACACTGATCCCCTCTGGCATGAACGGACTCACAGTGGGGACAGATACCGTGGACATAGCGGTCGGCGAGGAAGCGGTTGCAGTCATTACAGTAGAGCTGCTCGATGGTCTTTTCGCTGATCAGTCCCGCGTCATCGAGCTTCTTGAAGAGGCCCTGAACGATTTCGGTCTGCTGGGGTGTGGAGGTTCTTCCGAAGTAGTCGAAGTCGATGTTGAACCACTCGTAGATATCTCTGTGGACCTTGTGAAAGCGGTCGCAGAGCTCTCTGGGGGTTACTCCCTCTTCCAGTGCTTTGGTTTCTGTGGCTGTACCGTACTCGTCGGTACCGCAGACATACATTGTTTCATAGCCGTACTGGCGGCAGAAACGGGCAAAAACGTCGGCAGACAGAACCTGTATAAGATTTCCCAGATGGGGGATGTTATTAACGTAGGGAAGAGCAGATGTGATAAGTCTTCTTTTCATGGAGCAAACCTCGCTTGGACATATAGTTATTCGGAAAAATTCACCAGAGAATTCCGATGTATTTACAATCAATCGGAATATGATACGGAGCTATGGGGGAATTGTCAATGTAGGGTCCTGAGGTTCCCTTCTAAATCAGCCGGCTTCCACGGCCTTCTTTATATCCTCCAGGTCCTCCATAAGAGCCTTGCGGGTGGCTGAAGCAAAGATCCATCCGGTGAGGAGTGTTACTATCCTGGTACTGAACTTAACAAGCTCAGCACCAAAGGTCATTGTCAGCAGGCAGACACCATCATCTTCCCTGATATCAAAGCGGGTAGTATAGATGGCACCATGGCTCTCTGCCCGGGTGGAGTAGCCCTTGTTCTCCTGGGAATCAGTAATCCACATCACCTCGGTGGCACTCTGGCCGAACATGGTCCGGGTCTCCCGCCACTTAAGACCGGTCAGTCCCGATTCGGGGCGCTCCAGGACCTCAACTTTCTCTATACCGGAAATCACATTCACCGATCCGTCAATGTCGCTGATGACCTTCCAGATGTCTGCGGCCGAGCCTTTTATCATTATATCCAGTGTTATTTTCTTCATAGCCAATCCTTCCTTATATGGTATGAGATATTAATTATAGAAGACTGAAATACATATTTCTGGAAAACCGTGGCTGCTTGAAAAATCACTGGACAGCCGAAGGGCATAGGGATCGAAGAGGAAATGCCCAAGGCTGCTGCGGCGGCGGGGACCAAGCCGCAAAAAAGCAGCCGTAAAGGGCATTGAAACGGAGAGCCCGGTCCCGGACCGCAGGACCGGGGATGCTCCCATAAAAGAACACAGTTCGAAAAAGAGAATATTCTTGACCTACGGCACAGGGTTCTTTACCTTTTAAGGTAGGAATTCGGGAAAATCATCCCGGGGCTCCATTCAAGCTTATCAAGGAGGTGAGCCATGCCTGAAAGAGATGTCTCTCCCGAAAGAGGAAAGATGAATCTTCCTATGAAACCCAAGTTCATCTGGATCATATTGATTGTAGTAATCGCTGCTTTCAGTATTATGAGCGGTGTATATGTGGTAGACCAGACAGAGGAAGCCGTTGTGCTGACTCTTGGCAGATACAGCCGGACAACAGGTCCCGGTCTGCAGTATAAGATTCCCCTGGGAATCGAGCGTGTCTATAAAGTACCCACCAGAGTCGTTCAGACAATGCAGTTCGGTTTCAGAACAGACAGTGCAGGAATCACGACAATTTACTCGCAGAAAGACTACTCCAATGAGTCCATCATGCTCACTGGAGACCTCAACATCGTAGACGTGTCCTGGATTATCCAGTACAGGATCGTGGACCCCAAAGCCTGGCTTTTCAATGTGAACAACAAGGAAAAGACCATCCGTGACGTTTCCCAGTCCGTTGTAAACCAGCTGGTTGGAGACAGAGCCATTCTGAATGTAATCGGTTCCGAGAGAACCAATATTGAGGATGCCGCCACACAGATGATCCAGAAAACTCTGGACAACTACGGCATGGGTATCCAGCTGACTACAGTCAAACTCCAGAACATCGTTCCCCCCAAGGGTGAGGTTCAGGACGCCTTTGAAGACGTCAACAAGGCGATTCAGGATATGAACCGTCTGATCAACGAGGGTAAGGAAGCCTACAACAAGGAAATTCCCAGAGCCACCGGAGAGGCACAGCAGCTGATTCAGGTTGCTGAGGGTTATGCTACAGAGCGTGTTAACAAGGCCGTGGGTGACACTGCCCGTTTTGCTGCGGTACTGGAAGAGTACTCCAAGAATCCCGCCATTACCCGAGACCGTCTCTACTACGAAATGATCGACGAGGTATTCAAGACCGGCGGCTCCGTGGACATTGTGGACAAGAACCTGGAGAATTTCATTCCCTTTAAATCCATCGGTGGATCTGCAGGAGGCACACAGTGAACAAAACAATGAAATTTCTGACCGGAATTCTTCTTCTGGTTATCATCATCGCCTTTCTGGGTCCCCTCTACATCGTTCCCGAGGGTGAGCAGGCCGTTGTAACCCGCTTTGGAGCCATCGTTAAGGTGGAAACCGAGGCAGGTCTGAAGTTCAAGATGCCCTTTGTGGACAATGTTTCCAGATACTCGGCAAGAATTCTGAGCTGGGACGGAGATCCCCAGAGACTCCCCACTTCGGAAAACCAGTTTATCTGGGTGGATACCACTGCCAGATGGCAGATCAGCGATCCCGCCAAGTTCTACGAGTCAGTGACCTCCATGAACCAGGCCTACGCCCGTCTTGATGATGTTATCGACTCTGCGGTACGTACAATCATCGCCCAGAACCCCCTGGCCGAGTCTGTCAGAAGCTCCGACCAGATCATCAACTCCACTGCGGCGGACCAGGAAGCACAGCAGCTGACCGATGCCGAGGGCGACGGACCCAGCTTCTCTCTGACAACGGGAACAACCTTTCCCCGGATCAGAATGGGACGTGAGAAGATTTCCGACCAGATACTTGTACGGGCGCGTCAGACCGTTCCCCAGTACGGAATTGAGCTGCAGGATATTGTTATCCGCCAGATCCGCTACTCTGACGACCTGACCCAGTCCGTATACGCCAGAATGATTACAGAGCGTAACCAGATTGCCCAGGCCTACCGCTCCTACGGAGAGGGTCAGAAGGCCGAGTGGATGGGTAAACTGGACAGGGAGAAGAAGTCAATTCTTTCCGGAGCCTATGCGGAGTCCGAAGAGATCAAGGGTAAGGCCGATGCCGAAGCCACCAGAATCTATGGTGATGTGTACGGCGCCGATGCGGACTTCTACAACTTCTGGCGGGCCATGGAGTCCTACAAGACTCAGCTGCCGGGACTGAACAAGACCCTGACTACAGATATGGACTACTTCCGCTATCTTTACGATACTGAGGGTAGATAATCCTTATCTGATTTTTACACCTGCAGCCCGGGCAGTTTAACCGGGCAAATAAAAACCGGAGCATCCCATGGACGGCTCCGGTTTTTTATCGATGCGGGAGATCAGACTTCCCTTTTAACCTTAAGATCCTTCTGCTTGAGCCAGAGGTCTGCGGGTCTGTTGAATCTGTCCTTTCCGGAGAGGAAGAGGTAGAGCACAAAGCAGAGGGCCACATAGGCGGCGTAGATGCCGAAGACAATCCAGGTGGGCACAAGAGAGTCTCTCAGGGCGCCGTAGGCGGGCATATTGGCTGTGACCAGTATGGGAATAACAATCATAAAGACAATACCCGAGGCGTACATATAGTCCTTGGATGCGGGAGTCTCAAACTCGGGATCGATGATCCTCAGGAGGGCCAGGCCGGTGGGCAGGGTTCCCGTTACAGCGCCGTAGATCAGGATGGCCCGGTAGAAGCTGTGGTCCTCGAAGATCCGGCTGGAGAGCCAGATATGAGTGATAATGGTCACGGTACCGCTGACCGCAGCGATAATCAGAATGGGGAACCAGTACTCCATCAGCACCGCCACGGAGATGGCGCCCACAGAGGCAGCCACCATAAAGTCCACGGAGAATCCGGCGACCCGGGTCATTCTCTGGTCATCCACAATGTACTCCAGATTCAGACTCTTGAGAATAAATTTCACAAACATCGCCACTACAGCGCAGAAGATAAACATTACACCCCAGAGGTTGACCGCCAGTTCTGTTCCCAGAGGACCTGCAAAGGCCAGGAGCCAGTTTAGAACCCGCAGAAGCAGATAGCTTAAGAGGTAGGTTCCCAGGATCAGGGCTGCATTGAAGGAGAGGGGGTCGATGGCTTCGGCGGATGTCTTGTTCTCAACAGTTCCGTCGGGAGCGGTCTCCCCTCTTTTCACAACACCTGCACGGACGGTGGCCTTCTCAAGGCCCGATACATGCTCGGGGTAGATCCACCCCTTTCTGAGGCCGAAGTTGATCAGAAAGATTCCTCCGAAGCAGGCCAGAAGAAATCCGATGGCACCGAAGGTAAGACCTACAGAACCCAGGCCGTCAAAGCCGAGCTGCTCCCAGCCGGTTCCGATGGCAAAGGCCTGTCCGGGGCCCAGGGAGAAACCGAGGGTGGCGAAGAGACCGAATCCGGGGAAGAGCCCCGGAAAGATTGTCTTGATCATAATAAGGGTCAGAATGGTTCCCACAAAACACTGCAGGGCATACTGGGTGACCAGGGTGGTGGCCATGGAGAAGACGGCCTTTTTATTGGATTCCTGTTTTTTGCCGACCCTGAGGATCATGGCAATAAAAGAGAGGTTCAGAAAGTGAAAGACCATATTCTCAAGGGAAACGGTGGTCCATCCCCAAAGGGGTCCGATCCAGTTATAGAATACCAGCAGGATAAATCCGGCAGTGAGGGAGTTGGGTATCAGGTATTTCTGAAAAAACCTGCCCTTGGAGCGGATCAGGGTTCCCAGAAGAAGGGCTACTGAGATGATTCCCATATCGACGATAAATTTCCAGTCAAAATTCAAGTAATGCCTCCTGTCACCAAGGGTGACTACCCTCTTAATCTACAACAGCTTTCGGATTTTTGTCAAAAACCTTGTCTTTGGGAAGCTATGGGAATCAGGAAAATTGAAAATGAAATAAAAAAAGAGCGGAAACCCTTACAGGATCTCCGCTCCATTCATTTTCAAATATAACTATTCAGAGACGGGGTAGACTACTTCTCCTCATCACCTTCCATGGACAGGGGCACTTCCCTGGTAAAGGGGTTTTCCGTCTTGTGCTCACTGTTCACCTTGGGTGGTTCGTTCTTCTCAGCCAGTTCCCTTGCCTTATTCCGGGCAATAATGGCATCGTTTCTCTTCTGCCCCTTCTCGGCAGCCCGCTTGGAGATCTTCATGTCCCTCTCCTTGCGGCTGACCATTTCGGCGGCGCCCTTCTCATCCTCGTCAATCATGGCAAGGAACTCCTCGGTGGAGACGATCTCCTCATCCATAAGGTGATCGGTAATCCGCTCCAGAAGGTCACGGTGCTTTGTCAGCAGGTCCTTCACATGGGTGTATCTCTCATCCATCAGACGGGAGATCTCCTCGTCGATATACTGCTGGGTCTGCTCGGAGTACTCCTTGATGGAGCCGCCGCCCTCAAGATATCCGCCGTTCCGTTTGGTAAGGGCCATATTCTTGAACTTACCGCTCATACCGTACTCTGTAATCATGTTCCGGGCGATATCGGTGCTCTTCATAATATCGTTGGACGCACCGGTTGAGATCTTGCTGAAGACGATCTCTTCGGCGGCACGTCCGCCCAGAAGAATGTCGATCCGTCCGATAAGCTCCTCCTGGGTCATCAGAAAGCGGTCCTCAGTGGGTGTCTGCAGGGTATAACCCAGAGCACCCATACCTCTGGGAACAATGGAAATCTTCTGAACAGGGTCCGCATCAGGGGTGAAGGCCGCCACCAGGGCATGTCCCGTCTCGTGGTAGGCAACGATCTCTCTCTCCCGGGGATTGATCAGTCTGTTTTTCTTCTCAAGACCCGCAATGGTCTTCTCGATGGCCTCGTCCAGGTCTCTGTGGGAAACGGTGTCTCTGCCGCCTCTTACAGCCAGCAAGGCCGCCTCATTGACGATATTGGCCAGGTCGGCACCCACAAATCCGGGAGTGGCCTTGGCCACCTCTTTCAGGTCCACCTCGGGAGCCAGTTTCACATTGGCCGAGTGGATCTTGAGGATTGCTTCCCGTCCAAGTAGGTCGGGTTTGTCCACCAGAACCTGGCGGTCAAAACGGCCGGGCCTGAGGAGGGCGGGGTCGAGGACCTCGGGTCTGTTGGTGGCGGCCAGGATGATAACACCGGAGGTGGAATCAAATCCGTCCATCTCAACCAGCAGCTGGTTCAGGGTCTGTTCTCTTTCGTCGTTGGTGCTGATATTTCCTGCACGGCTCTTACCGATGGCGTCAAGCTCATCGATAAAGATGATACAGGGGGCCTTTTCCCGGGCCTGCTTGAAGAGATCCCTTACACGGGCTGCACCCACACCGACGAACATCTCAACAAAGTCGGCACCACTCATGCGGAAGAAAGTAACTCCCGCCTCGCCGGCAACGGCTCTGGCCATCAGGGTCTTACCGGTTCCCGGAGGTCCTACAAGAAGAACACCCTTGGGAATCTTACCACCGATGGAGGTGTATTTTTCGGGAGTCTTGAGGAAGTCTACCACCTCCACAAGCTCGTCTTTCGACTCTTCACATCCCGCTACGTCTTTAAATCTGGTATTCAGGTCCTCTTCGGCAACGATCTTGGAGTTGTTCTGGCCGAAGCTCATAACATTGGAGCCGCCCATGCCGCCGCCCATACGCTTGAAGATCATGCGCCAGATAAAAAAGAGAAAGGCCAGGGGGATTATCCAGCTTAAGAGGATTTCAAGGAAATAGTTTCTCTTCTCCTGCTCAGCATAGTACTCCACTCCCCTGCTCTCAAGAAGGGTAAGGAAGTTGGGGTCGTTGACAGGAACGGTCTTATATACATTACCGGTGGATGTGCCTGAAGAGTTTCCTCCCAGTCTCTGGGTAATAGAGTCCATTGTCTGGGCAAGATACTGGTCCGAAGTATAGGTCATTCCGTAATAGAAGGACGGCGTCATTCTGACCCTCTTGATCTCACCGGTATCAACTTTCTCCTTGAATACAGAAAACTCGATTACCTCGTCAGGGGTTCTCATAAACATAAAGTTCAGAACCGCAAGAACAACGATTACAAGAAGAAAGTACCAGAAACTGAAGCGATACTTGCCCCCTTTTCCATTCTTCATATTCTTGAATCTTTTTTCCATATTCTCAGGCTTGAACTCTTCCTGGAGTTTCTTCTTCCAGTCATCGTTATTATTACTGCCTTTGGCATTCATCTTTTTGTCATCATTATCCATTAATTACTCCTGCCCTCGCTTTGTCAGACCAATATGGTAAGTTTCAAAAAACGGGCGACTCTCTACTCGTCCGGAATACCGGAGAAGAGCAGATAAAAAACCGATATAAATAAGATAAGGATTACGGGCTGAGAAGTAAAGCTAAAAAAACAGCAGCCCCCCGGACGGAAGGCTGCCTGCTTTTCTTACCATCTTCGTATACCCGGCCCGAAGGCCGCGGCAGCGGATGTTTTACTTCTCTTCGGAATCACTTTCCTCAGATTTCTTTGCTTTTTTGGAGGCCGGCTTCTCCTCACCCGGCAGGGGTTTGGCATTCCGGCACTTGGGGAATCCCGTACAGGCCAGGAAGGGTCCTCGGCGGCCCATCTTCACTTCCATGGGACTTCCGCACTTCTCACAGACCTCTCCCTCAACCTTGGGCAGAACTATCACATTGCCGTCCTTATCGATGGGCATGGTGTTCTTGCAGTCGGGGTATCCGGAACAGGCCAGAAAGGGTCCGCGCCGGCCCATCTTCACTTCCATGGGTTTACCGCACTCGTCGCAGTCCCGCTGAATCTTGGGAAGCTCGACAGGTTTGCCGTCCTTGTCCACACTCATTGTTGTCTTGCACTCGGGGTACTTGGAACAGGCCAGGAACTCCTTGCCGTACCGGGACTTTTTCAGAACCATATTGCTGCCGCACTCGGGACAGGGAACAACCTCTGCGGGTTCGGCATTTTCATCCTCAGAGAGTTCACCGGGCATGGGGATCAGGCCCTTGCACTCTGGGTAGTTTCCGCAGCCGAGGAATGCGCCGTTCACAGAGTAGCGGACAACCAGGTCGCCTCCGCAGAGGGGGCACTTCTCGTCGCCGTCCCAGGGGCGTCCCTTAAGGGGTTCGGCGTCCTTGAGGGCCTTCTCAAGCTTCTCGTCAAAGGGCTTGTAGAAGTTGTCCACCAGGGCCACCCAGTCGACCTTACCCTGCTCCACCTCATCGAGGCTGTTCTCCATATTGGCGGTGAACTTCAGATCCATAATATCATCGAAGTTTCCGATCAGGATATCGTTTACAGCCATTCCCAGCTCGGTGGCATGGAAGGAGCGGTTCTCGAGACGAACATAGCCTCTGTCGTTGATGGTCTTGATGATGGGAGCATATGTGGAAGGACGTCCGATGCCCTCCTTCTCCAACGCCTTTACAAGGGAGGCCTCGGAGTATCTTGAGGGGGGCTTGGTGAAGTTCTGTGTTACATCAAGCTTGTTCAGATCAAGGGGATCATCCTGCTTTACATCGGGAAGATTCTGATACTTGGCATCTTCTTTCTTTTTATCCTCAGGGATAAGCACGGTATGTCCGGGGAATCGGACGATCCGGCCTTTGGCTTCCAGTTCCGCCTCGCCGGCGACGATGGTCATTGTTGTAATATCGTAGCGTGCGGGGGGCATCTGTGAGGCCACAAAACGGCGCCAGATCAGTTCGTAGAGACGGTACTGATCCCGGGTCAGATAGGGTTTAACCACATCGGGGGTCAGTTTTACGGAACTGGGACGGATCGCCTCGTGGGCATCCTGGGCGTTCTTGCTCTTAGTGGCATAAACCTGGGGTTTTTCGGGTAGATACTCTGCATCGTAATTCTCTGAAATATACTCCCTCACCTCATCCAGGGCCTCAGGGGCGATTCTTGTTGAGTCGGTTCTCATGTAGGTGATAAGACCCTGAGTGGTTCCGTCTATCTCCATACCTTCGTAGAGCTTCTGGGCCACACTCATTGTCTTGGTGGTACCGAAACCGAGGTGAGTACTGGCTCCCTGCTGAAGGGTGGATGTAATAAAGGGAGGACTGGGACGGCCCTTGGCCTCCCTGGTCTCTATCTTAAGGATCTTGAGATCGTTGTTTCTGACATGTTCGGCTACAACCGCGGAGCCCTCTTCGTTTGAGGCTGCGGGATTACCAAGCTCGAATTTCTTTCCCTGCCAGCGCACAAGGGCCGCCTCGAACTCATCCTTTTTGGATGCGGGAGGAGAGACAAGGGCCTTGATTTTCCAGAACTCTTCGGGAACAAAGGCCTTGATCTCCCGTTCTCTCTCAACAACGATCCTTACGGCCACAGACTGAACCCGTCCGGCACTGAGATTTTTGGCAACCTTCTTCCAGAGGAAGGGAGAGAGGCTGAAACCCACAAGTCTATCGAGGACACGGCGTCCCTGCTGGGCATTCACACGGTCCATATCAATTTTATGGGGGTTTTCGAGGGCCTTGAGAACGGCGCTCTTGGTAATTGCTGAGTAGGTGACCCGGTGGGCCTCTTCATCACTGAGATTCAGAGCTT
This sequence comes from Spirochaeta sp. UBA5339, assembly GCA_002408085.1. Taxonomy (GTDB): domain Bacteria; phylum Spirochaetota; class Spirochaetia; order DSM-2461; family DSM-2461; genus Oceanispirochaeta. The sequence continues at coordinate 3,893 of DHQL01000024.1, read as the reverse complement.
CCTTAAGGTGCCATGCGATGGCCTCTCCCTCACGGTCGGGGTCGGGAGCCAGATAGACTTCGTCCGCCTTGGCAGCCGCGTCCTGCAGCTCCTTAACGGTCTTCTCTTTGCCCTTTATAATGGTGTAATCGGGCTTGTATCCGTGGTCAACATCAATACCCAGGGCTTTCTTGCCCCGTCCTGAACTCTTTAAATCCCGGATATGCCCCACCGATGCTTTGACAGTAAAATTTTTACCGAGAATTTTCTTAATTGTTTTTGCTTTCGCGGGACTTTCCACAATCAAAAGCTTCTTTGTCGCTGCCAAAAGGGCCTCCAAAACGGGTTAAAACCTGTGATCTTTGGATAAATAGATAATCAAGGAAAGGCATATTGTCAAGTTCTTATAATAAACACATCTCCCTCTTGCTCCTCACAAAAGGGCAAACTAAGATAAAAAAATGGGACAAATTGAAGTTAGTATCAAGACAGCCTCGGACTATAACCACGCGGAACTGGAAGATCAGATCCGCCGAAAACTGAGGCTTAAGAGTTTTACATATACCATTATAAAGAAGAGCCTGGACAGCCGGAAGAAAAACAGCATCCACTGGCAGATGAGAATACTCGTCAGATCCGATGAGATCAGTGAGACCTGCCCCTCCCCCTTCCCCCCGATGCTGGAGATCCCCCGGATTACCGGAGGCGGCCGGGTAATGATTGCCGGAACGGGACCCGCCGGTATTTTTTCCGCCCTCTTTCTCCAGAAGGCCGGCTTTGCGGTCACCCTTCTGGAGAGGGGAAAGGATGTGAACAGCCGGGCTGCGGATATAGAGAAGCTGGAGTCCGAGGGTGTTTTTACAGAAAACAGCAACTACAGCTTCGGCGAGGGAGGTGCAGGTACCTTTTCCGACGGAAAACTGACCTCCCGTAGCAAACATATTAAAATGGAGAGGCAGTACATCCTGCAGGAGTTTGTCCGTCACGGCGCTCCCGAAGAGATCCTATACCTGGCCCACCCTCATATCGGCAGCGACAAGCTGATGAACATTGCCCGGAGCATGAGGGGTGAGTTTGAAAGTCTCGGGGGCCGATTGGAATTTTCTGCTGAACTGAAGGACCTTGAGATCAGAGACGGCAGAGTCCGGGCGGCGGTGGTCTCCGGCCCTGCATCCGGCGCATCCGGCGCTTCCGGCGGCTCCGGCAGTGTGGAATATGAGGCCGACTTCTTTATCCTGGCCACGGGGCACTCGGCCCTGGATACCTTCAGGATGCTTATTGACCGGGGTGTACCCTACCGTCCCAAGAACTTCGCCCTGGGCTTCCGGATGGAGCACAAGCAGGAGAGGATCAACCGTATCCAGTGGGGATGCCCCTCCCTGAAGGGAGTCAAGGCGGCAGAGTACCGCCTGACATCGGGAAAGGCGGAACTTCCGGTCTACAGCTTCTGCATGTGCCCGGGGGGCAAGGTGGTTCCTGCGGCCTCCTTCGGTGACACCAACATTGTCAACGGTATGAGTTATTATGACAGAAGCGGCCCCTTTGCCAATGCCGCCTTTGTGGCGGGAGTACCGCCCCGGCTGATTGCCGAGTCC
>DHQL01000024.1:575-2040 GCA_002408085.1 Spirochaeta sp. UBA5339 | reverse complement strand
GGCTGGCTGGAAAATCTGGAGCAGAGCTTTTTTAATGTAACAGCCGGTGCCGCGATGGCTGGTAGTACCGCGGGGGAGGCCTCCACCAGGACTGCCGGGTTGGGGATGTACCACGCTCCGGCCATGACAATAAAGGACTTCCTGAAAGGTGAGTCCGGCGGCAGCCTGCTGCCCACGTCCTACCGCCCGGGGCTTGTTCCTGCAAATCTGGGAGCCCTCCTTCCCGAACCCGTGACCGAGGCACTCCGCCTGGGACTTGAGGACATCTGCCGCCGGATGCCCGGCTGGGACGAGGGACAGCTGATGGGACTTGAGAGCAAAACATCCAGCCCCGTACAGGTTCTGCGGAACAGTGACAACGGCCTGGCCGAGGGTTTTTCGAACCTTTTTATCTGCGGTGAAGCCTCGGGATGGAGCGGAGGGATCATCAGTTCCGCCTCAGACGGGCTGAAAACGGCCATGAGTCTCTGCTCACACAAGTCATAAGCTCTATATATGATCTTTTACTTGAAAAGCCTCATTCCTGCTGATACGATGAAACTATGAAAACCATTCAAAGTATCTTTAAAAATATGGACACCCTTGAGATCAAAGGAGATCAGAAGCAGGAGATCTCCTCCCTCGAGTATGATTCACGGAATGTAAAGGAAGGAACCCTTTTCTTTGCTCTGGAAGGCGTCCACACAGACGGACATGAGTATATCTCACAGGCCATCCATCAGGGGGCCAGAGGCATAGTCCACTCCAAAGAGATTGATATCTATACCGATGGCATCTGCTATATCAAGGTAAAGAATACACGCCAGGCCCTGTCGCCTGCATCAGCCGCATATTATGACAATCCCTCACAGAAGATGAAGGTCATCGGCGTAACCGGTACAGATGGAAAGAGCACCACCGTCTCCTTTATCCACCAGCTTCTTGAAGCCAGTGGTAAGAAGGCGGGATTTCTCTCCACCGTTAACTACAAGACCGGAGACATAACCAAATCGAACCCCTACAGACAGTCCACTCCGGAAGCTCCCCAGATTCAGATGCTTCTGAAGGAGATGGCTGACAGCGGGATGGAGTATGCGGTTCTGGAAGCCACCAGCCACGGGCTGTCCGAGAAGAACTCCCGCCTGAGTGATGTTGCCTTCGATGTAGCAGTTCTTACCAATGTGACTCATGAACACCTTGAGTTCCACGGCTCCATTGAACAGTACCGCCTGGACAAGGCCAACCTCTTCAAAATGATTGCCGACTCCCCCAACGAGGACGCCTTCGGAGTTGTCAACGGTGATGATCAGTGGTCGGAAATCTATATGGATGCGGTGGGAGAGAAACCTGTTTTCACCTACAGCCTCAAGGACAAAGATGCCGATCTCTGGTGCAGCGACTATGAGAGCGATGATGACGGCATCTCCTTCAAGCTCCATGTTCCCAACGGTGAGGAAGAGTCACGCCTGAATATGCCCGGTCTCTT
>DHQL01000024.1:0-319 GCA_002408085.1 Spirochaeta sp. UBA5339 | reverse complement strand
CTGGAAGAGGATGTTCTGGAACTGGTGGAGCTGCTGCCCAAACTGACCGGAGTAACAGGAAGAATGTCTCCCATCTCTGGAAACATGCCTTTCAGTGTTCTGGTGGACTACGCTCACACTCCCGGTTCCTTTGAGAAGCTTCTGCCCCTTGTTAAAAGCGATGTAAAGGGACGGCTGATCGTTCTGTTCGGCTCTGCCGGAGAGAGGGACACCGAAAAACGCTCGGAGCAGGGAGAGATTGCCGACGACTATGCAGACATCATTGTCCTGAGCAACGAGGACCCCAGGGGTGATGACCCCATGGACATTATCAACGATA
>DHQL01000025.1:105810-283349 GCA_002408085.1 Spirochaeta sp. UBA5339 | reverse complement strand
TAACTATGTAGTGGAGAGAACAAACTGAATCCCATTTTATTTGAAGCGGTTATGATATCTACTTCTGGTCAACAAGGTTTGTCTTTTACATCTAGAGGTGTTAGAGTTTACTAATAGTCTTTCTATCTTTATCAACCCTTATTGCAAGAATAAAATATTGAAATCTAACTACATTAACTAGGGTCTGTTGAAAAACACGAAATGTAGAATTAGAAAATAGACGTAAAATACCATAGTTGACACCTGAGGCAGGATCAATATTTCATTTGCATCATTGTAGTGTTCTTCATTGTCATTGGCAATGATACTTGGGAATTTTTTAAAATAGAAACAGAAGAACTGAAACAAGATTTTTATTTCATTAGAATCAAAATCAAGAAATCATTTTTTTCATAAATGTTTTTTTAAAAGTAATAAAAGTTACTTTTAAAAAGGCACGACTACCCAACCCCAAAAATCATAACTTGTCTGTTCAACTTTTCTGAGTTTTTTCTAAAAAAAGAGTACCTGCATACCTTTTCAAAACATTCTCTTCATTAACTACAATTCTTATAGGGTCCATGTCGTCCTACGTTTCATTTATCATGAAAAACTATTTTTTTATACTATTCCACTCTTTACTATCTGCTCCAACTATACAGACTCCATTCACTCTCATAGAAAGACGTTTCTGGCATCTTTCAATTTCATCATTCATCAACCCCGCACTAATTGTGGAAACTGTTGATTTAATTGATTTATGAAATTCATTATTACAATTTTCATAATGGTAGAATGTCCACCGACCCTCTCTTTTTTCATATATCAATCCGGCGTTCTTGAGAACTTTTAAATGTTTAGAAACGTTATATTGGTTTTCTTCAAGAACATCAATGATTTCAGATGCACTAATTTTTGAATCAATAAACATCAAAAGCCACATTATTTTGAGCCTAGTTCTATCTGATAATGCTTTGAATACAACAGTATAAGCATCCCATTGTTTATTTTCATCAGTGTTCAAATTCAATACCTAGCCTTGTAGATTATATTAAGTATCCTATCCAGTTTAATGTATAGATAATACTATACTCTTTGAAGCGAATTATAGGTTAATCTTAGTAATAATCAGTTTAAAAGTTCAACTCAATAAAAACTTTTGTTAATATACTTCCATATAATTCATTAAATTGTGACTACAAAACGGGTTTTGCATAATAAAATCTCCTAAAAGTAAAACCGAGTATTCCCCTTTTTCTATAATAAAAATTAGAGAATCTTACTATAGTATGTAAGAATCAACTTTGCATCAGTTGGTTTTTCCCGAAACAAGGACTGTAGTATATCAAACCTGTTTGGAATCTTATTCGCTCCTTATTCTTTTATTAACACATCTATGTAAAACTCTGAAACTGGGATAAATCTTTGATGGCTAATCAGCAGTACGTGTATTCTATATCAAAAGGTGTGCTACTACGCCGCTTAATTATGTCGATTTTTGTTTACCCTCTGGATTGATCACAGGATAAATCTACCGAAGTTTAACAATGTATGAGCCCTCGTCATGGTAGCTTTCTTTGCAGGCCGCGTTCTGCTAGGCATTTTACTGCTACTAGTTCAGGTTTTTTTTAAAGTCTACTTTCGAGCTATATCCGTTAATGAATTCGTATTCTTTCACCAGTCTCTAGTTACATATATTGGAGTTAAATATATCCCTTAACCCTCTCCAATAATGATTTAAAGTTCCTTTATCACGGATGAAAAAGTTGTCTCTTTTTATATTAAAATCTATTTTTAAAGTACATCTGCCCAATGAGATAACATATACTTCTAAAATTTTAATGTGAATTGTTTATTATTTCAATTTTTTTGATATTACTTTTTTATAGAAAAAAGTAATATCTTTTCTCTCCCATATCTGTAATTGAACAACACCTTAAATAAACATAAATAAAAATCCTCCCATCATTGCAAGTAAAACTACTGTCAACCCAAAGGTTATTACACCTTTAGGTTTAAGCATCGAAGATAATATCGCCAGTTCTGGTAAGCTAGCTCCTGTTCCTCCAATGAGAAGTGCAATTGCAGCACCCATACTCATTCCTTTCATCAGTAAAGTTTTTAATAAGGGTATTGCCATCTCTATACGAAGGTATAAAGGTACTCCGATTGCTGAAGCTAGTGGAATTGCATACCATGAATCATTTCCAACATATCTCTCAACTATAGTGCTCGGTAAATATGCTAGGGCTATACCGCTTATTGCTGCCCCAATTACTGCATATGGAATTATCTGTTTGCTTAGTGCGCCGGCAAATCGAATAGCATTTCTAATTTTCTGTTCCGTTTCTATTGATTTTTCTGTTGCTCGATTATTGGAGCATTCCTTTGTTTCATTTACTTGAATCATTTTACAAGATTTATTCGATGATTTCGATTCTGAAATATTTTTTACTTGGAATTGAATCCTACTTCTTCCAATTGTTAGACCAGCAACTACTGATCCCAGAAATGTCCATAGTAAGTAAAGAATTGCAATCTTCCATCCAAAGGTAGCCCAAATAATACCAACAACAACAAAGTTGCAGAGTGGGGCAGAAATTAAAAAAGGTAGAACTGTGGAAAAAGGAGCTCCTATTTGTATAATACCCATAGCAATAGGCACCATGGATGCACTACAGAAAGGTGTTAGCATACCTAGTGCTGCCCCCATAATAGCCCCAATAAAAAGATTCTGATTCTTTAGTTTTTTTTGGAATCTTTTCTGAGGAATGAATTCTTTAACAAATCCTGTAAATAGGGAGATCCCTAAAATAATAACAACTAACACCCATGTAACATGCCAAAATTCTTCTAGTGCAATTAATAACTTCTCATTTGTCATTTACTATTACCTCCATGACATATGCACACATGCGCATGCATGCTTATAGTATAGTGGAATATATTCGTTGTCAACCTAAGATATATTCCTGTTTTGTAGATTTTTTAATGTCAAATCGTTAATTCAAGCACTGCCCTGGTATTAAAAATGGATACTATCGATGAGAGGGAAGGTATTAACTACCGCTCTCAGAAAGCATAGCTAGTTATAGAGTGCTACATAGGAGCGTATCCAATGGGCCGGTATATACTACTTTACACAATGAAGAAGCCAAACAAGCATCACGGGTATAGGTGATACGTCTTATCAAATGATATACACAGATCAGAAATATCAACGAAAGTTAAAGTCAAATATGACACTGAGCGCGGAACTCAGCTGATTTGGGAACCAAGGCATGATATCCCCAAGAGTATTTGTCTATAAATTCAAAGATATGTTCTTTCAAGCCTTTGTAGCCGGTATGTTTTAATAGGTGTTCTTGATCCTGACAGGACTCAAGAATAAGGATATATCCCGCCTCATCAGAAGACCTGTCTTCTCCATAGTGGAAACCCAGGATTTTTAATATCACCATTGATTTCAATATCAAATCAGCAGATATTTTTCTTCTGTATAGATTCTCTAGATCATGTTTGAATTGACCTTTTTCATATTGCTGTGTCCTTGTTTATAAAAATCCACTCTCTGGCTGTCATTCACCAGAGGTGGGTATGGTAATAAAGACATGAAGTATTTCTCATGACTTTCAAAATAGGCAGATTATTATCTGCCTGAAATAGAATGGGAAAACTATCAGTACCATCACCACTATCGCCACTTTGGAAAATGGATCAGATCTCTAAAAATATTCTGATAGGGTTTTCTTGACTGTCTCTAGTAAGGTCTCTAGATGTTTTTTTATGGGGGATTGTTTTCCGGTGGATTGTTAAGAGCCTATTGGATGGCTGATTGCCAGTTGATTCAGATAAGAGAATAGAATGATCTTGAATACTTGTTCTGGGTGACGATAGTGGTGGTTGTGTTGATCCTTTTTTAGTACTCTTTCTCTTCCCATTGAATATGATGCGATCAACATATTTATTTATTCATAAATTAATCCATTTAAAATATTATCAACGAGTTACTGTTGTCCAAGTACTCTTATGTTCATTCTAAAGTTCTAACTAATAGATGTACATCAATCTCACGATATAATCATTCCTATTATAAATATTGAAAATTCAATAAAGGTGACTTTATCAGCTGAATCAGAAGCACCCTCAGAACTTGAGATTACCTCTGCATTCGCCTTTCCTTAACATGAAAAAAGAAATAATAAGATTAGAAGTCGAAGACTATGTATATTCATCTCATACAACAATTCCTCCGAAAATCAAACCAGCAATTGTAGATAGCACAACAACCAAGGAGACATAGAGGGCTGTCTTTTTAATTCCTAGTTCTTTACCAATAACCAGCATTGAAGGGAGAGATAAAGAAGGTCCAGCCAACAAAAGAGCCAACGCTGGTCCCTTTCCCATACCTGCACCGATCAGACCCTGAAGTATCGGAACTTCTGTCAGAGTGGCAAAATACATGAAAGCACCGGAAATGGATGCGATAAAATTTGAAGTCACAGAATTTCCTCCTACCAATGAAGCAACCCATTTCATTGGAATCAACGCATCATAACCAGGTCTTCCAAGCAGGAATCCGGCAACGAGAACGCCAAAGAACAGGTGGGGAAATATCTGAAGGGAAAAATCTCTGGTTTCAGTCAGCCAGGCCTTCATTTCATCTTTGGAAAACCATCTTATCAGAGAATAGATAAGAGCTATAACAAATACTCCGGTGATCCAATATTTACTTCTGTAAATGATATCCCAGACTTCGCCGCCCCCTTTGGAATTAGCCCAGTTAACAAAAACGAGAATGCCAATCATTGAGAACATATATACAACCATCTGTCCCAGAGATTTTTCATCATCCAATGCCTGATATTTGAACATCCTTTCTTCTGACAATCTGGCCACATCCTCTTTTCTGAAAAAAAAATGCATGAGTAATCCGATGAAAATGGCAAATACGATAGCACCTATCATTCTTGCAAGTCCTAATTGCCACCCAAAAATCTTATAGGATAGTACAATTGCCAGGATGTTTATTGCCGGGCCTGAATACAGAAAACTAATGGCAGGACCGAGTCCGGCACCTTTCTTGTAAATCCCTTTGAAAAGAGGCAGTACTGTACACGAGCAAACAGCCAATATAGCACCTGATACGGAAGCTACCCCATAGGAAACTACTTTTGGGGCTTTTGGTCCTAGATAGCGAATAACCGCCTGTTGGTTAAGGAAAATAGTTAATGCTCCGGCAATAAACATAGCGGGAACCAGACAAAGGAGCACATGCTGTCTGGCATAATCGGAGAGCATAAGGAAGGCTTCATGTAGGGCTTCTTCAATACGTGGTGAATCAAAGGGTATAAAGTACGCTCCGAGAAAGATAAGAAAAACTAATCCCAGAGCTTTATTGGGAGATAGTTCCTTCTTAGCCATTACAAGCTCCTAGCCTTGCATTGATCTCATTGATTACTCGATCTATAACACCGGGTGTAATATCCGTCTTCCCTTTCTCAACTCCGTATTTAGTAACAAAATGCTGTGTACATGGAATCCCTTTATTTTCAAAGTTTTTTTTTCCGCAGCTTACAGGACAGCCATCAAAGACTATATTTTCATCCGCTTCTTCTGCAGAGGCCACATAACCAGATAAATCGGCACCAATCGCAGATAAACAGGAACCTGAAGCGAACCTCTCGGCTTTAAGTTTTCTAAAAACCTGATCAGCTAGATTTCCCGTATTGGCAGTGCCGGAACAAGAATAAACTATTGTGACACCCTTATCACTATCACAGCGGCAAGACATTACATTGTCTCCTTGATCTTTTCGATTACCTGATCTATAGAAAGAACTTTCCCAACAGATTTAACATCTCCATCAATAGCCAAAGCAGGTGTCATCATAACTCCCATGTCCAGAATCTCTTCCATGTCAGTTACTTTCACAACTTCTGCTTTAATTCCAAGTTCATCTACCGATTCACGGACTTTTTCTTCAAGCAATTTACATTTAGGACAACCTGATCCCAGAATCTGGATTTTCAAAAAATTCCTCCACAATCGTTCTATGTTTCTATATTATGAAACATAGAAACATAAGAATCAAGAGACTCCTTGACAAAGTTTCCTTATCTTGAAAAATTTAAACTATGATTACAGAAGAAGAGAGAAACAGAGCAGAGAGACGATCTCACATGTTCAAAGCTCTGGCTCATCCTATAAGGATTTTATTCCTTGAGAAATTAAAACAAAAGCCATGGTGTGTTTGTGAACTGGCTGAAGAAGCTGGTATTCCAAAATCGGCAGCATCAAAGCACTTATCCCAATTGAAGATAGCAGGACTCGTTGATGATTCTAAGTCAGGAACAAAGGTGGAGTACACTCTTACTGCTCCCTGTGTTCTAGAATTGGCAGCTTGTGCAGAAGGAACTGTATTAGCCAATAGAAGAAAACAGTTGGGGTTATGAAACTTCCCAAGATTTTTTTGCACCAGGCAAAACACAAGTAATCCCCTTCTCAGCATCCTGTTAGATTTCATCATCAATACAGTGGATAAATTCCAAATACAAGGACAAATCAAAGAGTATAGGACTCTTATACCATCTTCTGGTCTATCAATATTCAAGCCTGTTTCAGCTGGGTTAAATGCCTTGAAACAGTAGAGACATCCGTTACTACTGCTTCGTTCACCGCTTACTGAAAGATAATTTATTGCTATAAGATCAACCCAGAAGATGCGTATTGGGTGAGCCAATGCCTTCATTACTTTGGTTTTTTCTTCAGCAAGCTTTTGTTTCCTTTTCATAATTAATGCCATGAATGTGGTGAATTTTCTCCTTTCCATCAATAATCATCTTGACCATGCTTGGCTTTTTTGCCAAATTGCCAATATGAAAACATAATGTCTGAAAAATAAGATAGGTTTCTTTGTGAAGTATTTAACCCTTTGGGCAACCATCTGTAATGGGCTTAGTTGGCCTATAAGAGTTATTTTTCCACAGGTTAAACCACACCGAGTATTCCTGAGATTTTTTTATTTGAGTCCGGCTAACAGGGCAGGACGTATTAGACGTGCCAAATAGCCCGTTATTACTACTGTTTTTATAGTGTATAAATAAGACAATGAGGTTTCTATTATGAAAGACAATACAACGAAATTAAAAATACTGCTGGAAAAGAGGAAACAAGAATTTTCTCTTGTAGCAACTGATAAAGTAAAAAAAACTTACAGAGATGGGATTGAAGCTGTTGAAAAGAGTGGCATTACAAAAAGAGCTCTGAATGTTGGTGACATGTCTCCCGACTTTTCCCTAAAGAATGCAATAGGAGATACAGTTAGACTTTACGACTATTTAGAGAAAGGAGCTGTTGTCCTGACTTGGTATAGAGGTGGTTGGTGCCCCTATTGCAATATTACCCTTAAGGCACTTCAGGATGAGATCTATCAAATAAAAGCGCTTGGAGCAAACCTAATAGCTCTGACTCCCGAACTTCCGGATAGTTCCATCAGTACAACGGAGAAGCATAATTTAGAATTTGAAGTTCTCAGTGATGTTCAAAACATCGTTGGAAGAAAATATGACCTTGTTTATAAACTTACAGAGCAGGTTGCCGAAATATACAGCATCAAATTCGGTCTGGAAGATCATAATGGCGATAAGTCTAATGAACTTCCTTTAGCAGCTACATATGTTATCAATCAGAAAGGCAAGATAGTTTTTGCGTTCCTAGATGCAGATTACCGTAATAGAGCGGAACCGCAAGACATTATAGAGGTGTTAAAATCGCTTTAGAATGCGTTTTCCACTCCTCCTTGTTTTTTAGGGAGGAGAAGAAGGGTCTCCTGGATACACTCACTGTTTCCACACAGGCTATGTTTACTACTATTTATGTATATTATTATATAGACAAGCCTTAGATTTAAAGTAATTGAAGATAAAGACTCTTTACCATGAATAATAAAATAATTTCATATACAATTAGGAATTAGGTTATGCTCAATATGTCTTATTTTCCCATTGCGATAACTGTTTATCAGATTACTATCATACTGACTGCCCTAATGGGAGGATATTTATATCCTAGTTATACCATACCAAGTGTCTTGTCTCTTCTCTTGTCAATTGGAATTTCGGCATATATCATATTTATCTTCTTTTCAAACAGAAAGCATACGACAACAGTAGATTCAGTGATTACCGGTCATCTAAAGAAAGAGAAGAACAGCGATACAGCAGAAGTATTAAGTCGTCATATGAATGCTTGTCAGGCTTCACGTCAAAAGGTTGTAAAGGTCCTTGATGACAATCGGTCCCAATCGGAAACATTTACCAGAGAGATGAAGAACTCAGTCTACCTGACAACCTCTATAAACGGCAGTGTGCAGACTATATATAAAAAAATAAAGGAGCTTAACAGCTCTCTCCAGGGCTCCTCCATAGCCATTGAAGATATTTCAAACACGCTAGGTGATTTCACACAACAGATCGAGGATCAATCCTCTTCAATTATTCAAACATCAGCGGCTATTGAGCAGATGGACTCGTCCATACACAATGTAAGCGACACAACATCCAGACGACAGGAAATATCCACCAATCTTTTGAAAATGACCCAAAGCAGTCATACCCAAATGCAGGATATGAACGAAGTGATTGAACAGGTCAATGACAATGTAGATTCGATCCAGAACATAATCAATGTTATAAATACAATCGCATCCCAGACCAACCTGCTGTCTATGAATGCAGCCATAGAAGCTGCTCATGCGGGAACCGCGGGGAAAGGGTTTGCGGTTGTGGCTGATGAGATTCGAAAACTTGCGGAATCAACCGCGTCTAACTCCAAACTGATTTCAGAAACTCTTAAACAGATTATTAGAAGTGTACGGACAGTAAAAGAAGCTGGCAAAGAGTCTCTGATTAGATTTGAAACGATAGAGAACGAAATGAGAAATCAGGTGAATGCTTTTCTGGAAATAAAGCAAGCTACCTCAGAATTGAATACAGGGAGCCTTGAAATTGTCAATGCGATACAGATGCTTAACCAGATTACAGCCTCCATTCGAGACGGCTCTTCCGAGATCAGTATAAGGTCAAAAGAGATTCAGATTGCCATAGCCCTGATAGTAGAACACAGTCGTGAGAGTGAAAATGAGATAGGGAATATTTCAGAGATAACTTCAAATATGAATACTATGTTTTTTTCACTGTGTAATGTATTCCTGAACTATGAAAGTTATATGAAACAGATCAGGGACTTTCAGTCCTTTGACAGGATGACACAGCAGAAAGAAGAATTCTCACCAGCGATCATCATTATTCAACATTTGATCTGGGTTTTGAGGGCACGCGGGATTATGGATGGAACGCTTGAGATGAAGGAATCCCAAATCATAGATCACCATGCCTGCGAGCTTGGGAAGTGGCTGGATGCGGATTGTGATGATCTTTTAATGCAGACTTCAAAATATAAAGAATTGTACAAAAACCACGAAACCCTTCACTCTCTGGTTAAGGAAATTTTCAACCTGAAAGGAACGACAGAGCTGGAGGAACTGGAAGCTAAATACAGGGATCTATTAGAAATGTCTGAAAAAATAATTCAGGAACTGCTCAACTTGCAGGAGAATCTAACGCTAAGGGCGTCAGGAAGTTAGCAGATTATGAAGAAACAACTGAACCGTATCATAGAATATGGCCTCATCATCATTGCCGGTCTTCTTTACTCCATTTCTCTGAAGTATTTTGTTCTCCCCTCTAAAATCATCCTGACAGGTACTGAAGGAATAGCGTTATCCCTTTCCTATTATCTTGATAATTATAATATTTTCATTTCCCTCTACCTGATATTTCAGTCCCTCCTTATTACATTTGGCTTTATAAAAGTAAGTTAATTTTTTGCCCTTCGATCATTTGTAGTTGTAACCACTGTTGTGCTTGGGTTAGCCGTTCTGCCGGAACTGAAAGTCGCACAGCCGGAACCACAAAATAAGCGGATCATACTGGTTCTTTTCGGAGGCTTGCTATCAGGAATAGCGAAAGCTGTTGCGTTTAAAAACAGGGGATCAACAGGTGACGAAGATATTCTCGGAGCCTATTTTGCGATGAAGTTGTTAAAACCCGTGGGAGCTATCTCCATACTGGCGGCAGTTATATCCACCTCCTTCGGGTTTAGTATGGAGTTTTTGAATCTCATTCCCTGGAAGGGACCATCAACTCACTGATATATACCTGCATTTATATCTTTGTTTCAGCTGAAACTCTGAATAATTTGTATAAAAAGTTTCAAATCACTCTGTTGACTATCATTACCGAGACTCCGAAAAAAATCGGGAACACAATCAAAAAACTCTTGACTACAGGACATATACGGTACAAGCAGCAAAAGGCGGTCACAGCAGTATGGAGTTCTGGGTGGTAAAAACCATTATCACACGGGAAGAGCTCCCATTCCTATTGCTCAATATATCAGAGTCCTGTCCTGAGTGTTTTTATTACTATCAGGATCTGGAGGGGTCGGCCAGAAAGTACTATATAAAAACCATAGGATAAAACATGATTTTTCATTGAATTGAACATGGGATTATTTTATATTATTAGTTAGAATTAGTTCTTTCGTATACAACTGAGTATTTTATTTAAATGTAGGTAATTCACGATAAGAATACAAGTAGAGGTTTTATGGTTTTATTTGAGTTCGACAGACGCGCACTAAAAGTAATACTGGCTAGATATTTACTCATTGGTCTTCCTATAATATTTTTTTCTTTTTTTCTATTAAACACAGTATATAATAAAAAAAAATCTGATTTTCTGATACAGATAGAAATAAACCAGAACAACCTTGTCTCGCTTCATCAGTATCAATTCTTGAAACTTTTTCAAACCTCCTTTGATGATCTCAATGTCCTGGCTAATTCGGATGAACTTACAAGATTTATCACAGAGAGTTCTGACCAAAACTACTCGGAAGCAAAGGATATGTTCTTTCGCTTTTTAAACAGCAAAGAGCTTTATTTGCAGCTACGATTCCTAAGCTTGGATGGGGATGAAGTTATTAGAGTTGATAGAAATGTTGAAAGCAGAGAGCTTTACGAAAGAAAGAATCTTCAGAACAAAAGAAACCGATACTACTTTAAAAGTCTAGAGAATCTAAGTTCTGGGGATCTTTATATTTCTGACTTCGACTTAAATGTCGAAAACGGCGTTATCCAGAGACCCTACACACCCACCATACGATTTGGAATTCCAGTCTATGACAGAGGGGATAAACAAGGATTCTTACTTATTAATTTGGATGGATTTACGATACTGGATTTACTGAAAGACATTGCCAGTAAGACTTCACAGGATATTGAAATTGGGATATTGGATGCCACAAACTATTTGAGTCTAAGTTCTTTTGACGAAGATGCGCTCTTGGAGTCTTCTTTCTTTCTTAACAGAGGTGGAGGAAATCCACTATACAAACAATTAAATGAAAATAATAAAGATGATATCAGTTTTATTCGAGATGACCTTCACTATTTATACAGTAATTTAAGTACAACGAATGAGAATTTCACACCCTTTTTTGATCAAATAAGTGGAACCTGGTTTTTAATCAGCAGTTTCAGCGAATCAGAGATGATAAAGCGCTACGGTGATTATTTCATCCAGTATAAGGGAATACAATATATTATACTTCTTATTGAGTCATTTCTTTTGCTTCTTTTCGTTATATTTGCGACACAAAAAGAAACAGAGCACCTTCTATTGCTGGCTTCAGGGATTATATCTGACTTCACGCATGATGGAGTTCTGATTACCAATAGCAACCGAAAGGTCATCTATTGCAATCCCATATTTGAATCGATTTTTGGTTTCAAACTTTCAGATATAAAAGGAAAAGCACCAAGTTCCTTTTTGAAGGGCGACATTAATCCCTTTTTATCATACGCAAAAAGCGGTGATGTGATCTGGGAAGGGAATATT
Source organism: Spirochaeta sp. UBA5339 (assembly GCA_002408085.1). GTDB lineage: Bacteria > Spirochaetota > Spirochaetia > DSM-2461 > DSM-2461 > Oceanispirochaeta. Next base: position 271,407 of record DHQL01000025.1, on the reverse strand, counting down.
TGGGACGTAACATCCGAAAATGTTCATATACAGAAATACCTAAGAATCAGAACAGTAAGTACCTCCACCAGTAAACAGATTGCCTATTATATCGGTATTTACTCGGAACCCCGCAATATACCTGTCATAGAAGATATATATGAGAAAAGAGAACTGAATATGGATTATTCTCCTTTCATTCACGAATCCGTGAAGCCTCTTCTTGCAAAAGTAGATTTGGGCGAAAATGAAAGAAAAATTGTCATTGCCTTGAGAATAAAAGAGTTCTCTGTTTTGAGAAGCGCATTAACCGAAGAGGAGGAGAATACCCTTATAAGCAATATTTCTTTACGTGTAAAAAAAGAGCTGAGTCAGAACAGTGCCATTATTGCTCCTTCATCTCATATGCTTTTTATTGCCTTGAAAACCGACGATGAGCCCATAGATCGTGTTATGGAGAGGATCGACCGAGCTGTGAACTCCATTAAGTTTACAGACAAAATGTATTCGATTGATTATGTCTCAGGAGTTTCAATGGCCCCGGAACACGGGGATGATGTTAATGATCTGATTCAAAAGGCCAATATTGCCCTTGAAGCCATTTCAAGGGTTAAAAACAGTAAGTACCTTCTTTTTGACCATAATGTTTTTGAGGAGGTCAATCAGTATTACAAAATCAAAAATCAAATAGATAATGCATTTATTAATAAAGAATTTTATGTGGTATACCAACCTCAAAACAACACGAAAACAAACGCTATTATTGGGCTAGAAGCGCTCGTAAGATGGACAAGCTCTACACTAGGGCCTGTATATCCTTCAACTTTTGTTCCCATAATGGAAGAAGACAGCACTCAGATTAAGAAATTGGGGAAGTATATTTTAAAAAAAGTTGTTCGAGAATGTAAACATTTGATATCAAATGTTTCATCAGACTTCAGAATCTCTATTAACCTTTCATCTCAGGAATTTGTTGATATAAGTATCATCAAGGAGTTAGTCTCTCAAATACAAACGGAAGAATTCCCTTTGCAAAATATCTCTTTTGAAATTACAGAAACTGTTTTGTCTGATAATTTAGATTTTACCAATAGTATCATTGAAATACTTCATCATAATAACATAACAGTAGCTATTGATGATTTCGGTACGGGATATTCGTCTTTGGGATATTTGAAGAAATTAAACACCGATAAACTCAAGGTAGATCGTATTTTTATTAAAGACTATCCTGAAAATGATGATGGTTCAATCTTGAAAGCCATAGCTAAACTTGCTCACGAACTAAATATGAAAATAATCGTAGAAGGTGTGGAAACAGAGATACAGCGACAGTTCATAATGGATCTCGGTTGCCATGAGTATCAAGGATATTTTTGCTCAAAACCAGTAGCTATAGCGGAGATTACGAAATTACTTGACTTATAATAAGAAACGGCCGGGCTTGTCAGAAGAGACTCTAAAAGGATCTCCTCATTGATGCTTTTTCTCAGCCTCTAAGAGCACATTGGACACGACAACAAATAATTATTTATAACGCTCTGTAATAAGGATTATTAATTAAATAAATATCTGTAACCTTTTATGTCCAAACTCTTGATTTTTTTTTGATACTAATTTATTCACATATTATAATAGGAGTAAACATTATGAAAAAAATTATTTCATTGTTATTTGTTGTTTCTTCAATGGTTATTATGTCTTGTAGTGGTGATATTGATACTTCTGATATCAAAACCGGTTATGTAATCGATGCACCACATGGTCATTATGCTTTTGGTACAGCAGTAGTTGTTCTGGCAGGAGATACAATAATCTCTGCGAATTTGGATGAGTTCCAATTTCAGGATATTAGTAATAATTTAACCGGCGTACCTAATTCCTATATTGAGGGTGCAGATAATTATTTTGGTAAAGGTTATGCAGATGGACAAATCCTGATTTCCAAAAAAGCAGACAGTTCAACCTATAGTAAGAACATGGCAGAAAAAGCCGGTGCAACAGTAGCTATTGCCGACAACTATGCAGCTATTGAAGACTATGTTGTTGGTAAAACAATCTCTGAAGTCGAAAGAGTTGCGAATCAAGATGCAAAAAAAGTAACTGATGCTGTTTCTGGTGCTACACTTGCTGACACTAAAGGTTATTTGGGAATGATAATTAAGGCAGCAAAATCTGCTAAATAGATCTAATAAATCCCTAATTGAAACATTGTTTGGTTGAAATGCATGGTATGCCGGATGAGAAAGACGGCATGCCATTGTTTCAATATGGTAATGTCAACTTCTATGCTGTCCTTAAATACCCCATTTCACACCTGTCCAAAGTAAAATTGACTCATAAAAAAAGCTCCATTTGAAGGTCTGAATAATTCATGCGATCTGGTTCTAGTTTTGGCTTGTTAAGCCAGCCAAAGCCACATATCCCTTTTCAAGAAAAGGATGATAGGGGTTATGCCCATCAAGTACACGACTGACCAACTCTGAGTCCATGTATCAGCAAGGTATTTTAGCAACAGAAATGAAATCATTACTTTACAGTGACGGTATTCACCTGACAGTTGGCTGGAAATTTGAGGAGGCTATCTCAACTCCAGAAGAGATAATGATTTTACCACAAATTGTTATATCAGGAAGCAAATGGATCTGTTCAATGAGATTGAACTGAATATTGATGAGTCTTCTGAACAGGTGATGGAAGAACCCCCGCGTAAAGAAAACCAGAAATGGGAAGAATGTCGGTAGAAAACCCATTCCTGAGAGCATCCCACGGGAAGAGATCCTCCACGATTTACCTGAATAGGGCTTACTGAAAAAGTCTTTCAGGCGGAGAGGAAATATCTGAATATGGATCTTCTTATAGGCTATAACATGGAGGAGAATGTATCGTAGTAACTGGATCTGCAGATTGAGGACTTTGAAATTTGCGAAAGATATTTGACACTACCTTTCATCCTGTTTCCACTGCTGAAAGTGATAGCAGAATTGCGTGTATTTTAATCCATCCGGATTTTCCTGGAGATATTCCTACATTCAGTTCCGATGATGGGACAGGTTGAAGATAGAAAGACGGTTAATAAACTCTAACACCTCTAGATGTAAAAGATAAACCTTGTTGACCAGAAGTAGATATCATCACAGCTTCAAATAAAATTGGGTTCAGTTCATTTCCTACTGCCCATTTAAACAGAAAATTAGCGCCCGATCCACCTTTTATATCAGATTCAGCAATTACGACTTCAACAGTCTCTAATGGATTTAAATAGATTGGTTCTTGAAGATAGCTTCTAACCAGATTACCATCAGTATCAAAATAATCTGCTGATAAAAGATATGCCTTATCATCTTTTGAAACATTTCTGATACTTACCGTTGAAGTTAAATAAAAGGGTTTATTTTCTTGTATATAATAAATATGTGAATACAGTGGTAAATAAGTCATTCCTTGTGCTAATGAAGAATATTCAATATTATCCACACGTCTGCTATTCCATGATGTTCTTGATAATTTTGGAAAACTTGATTCTTGAGTGCAGGAAGAAAAAGCTGATACTATAAGAATTAAATTGATTTGAATTATCTTGTTCCACTTTCTCATCATATAATTATCCTATTGGTCTAATAAAGTATTTTCTTGAAGTCCCTTCTACATCATGATAATAGTAAAAACACTCTGGGTAAACAGAATCAATGATTCTCAGCAATTCGGGAAGCTCCTCTCTTGTAATTATCGTTTTTATCATTTGATATTCTATTTTACTATGCCCCCCAGAAGCCGTCTGACCTGTATATGTCCTATAATCAAGTGTCCTTTTAATTAGCTCACCGATCTTTTCTGGATCATCAGTCATGATTGTCAACAGAGTGATTTGAAACTTTTTATACAAATTATTCAGAGTTTCTGCTGCAATAAAGATATAAATACTTGTATACATGAGAGTATTGATGGCAACTTCAAATGTATCCGTCTTGATAACATCCAGTACAATTCCAAATGTAGTAGAAATAATAGCGGCTATCACTGATACAAATCCCACAGGTTTTAAAAGCTTCATTGCAAAATATGCACCAATAACATCTTCATCTCCTGTAGAACCCCGATGTTTAAAAGCTAAAGCTTTTGCAACACCAGCTAACAATCCTCCAAATATAACAAGAATAATTCTTTCGTTTTGAGATTCTGGTTGTGCGAACTGGAACTCAGGCAGAAAACGTAGGAACAGCACAACGATTAAAACTGTGATGAAAGACCTTACTGCAAACTGCTTGCTTACTTTGAAAAAACCAAATGTCAGAATTAGAAACTGAAAACTGATATATAAATACAAGAATAATCTCTCACTGTCATAAAAATAGGATAACGATGAGGCAATCCCTTCAGTACCAGTAAGAATTATTTTTGATGGTAGAATAAAGTATTTTAGAGCAAATGCGTAGAGGATTCCTGCAAAGATTATTAAACTTAAATCTATAGTAATATTCCAACCTGACTTCATTTTGATCTTTTTCATGTTTTTCTCACTTTTAACTCGATATTGAATATAATACAGATTAACCAATCAAATTAAGTTTAATAGAATCAAAAAAAAAGTGAAATACTTAGATCTATCAACTACTGTCCTCGAAATTATTTATTGGAGATTATCAATGCGTATAGCAGTTACTGGTTCACACAACAGTGGAAAATCAACAATTATTGAGCTCCTTTTAGAGAGTTTCCCCAATTATATTATATACGACGAACCTTACCATCTATTACTGGAAGAGGGATATGAAATTCCCGACCCACCATCTCTCGATGAGTATCGGGCCATGCTTGAAAAATCACTCGAATTGATAGAAGAGGAGCAAAGTGAAGATGTGTTCTTCGATAGATCTCCCATAGATCTTCTTGCATATACTCTTGTTACTGATAATTATGGAGAAATTGACGAAGATGAGTATTTTGAAGAAGTTAAGAAAAGTATTGAGTCTCTGGATGCTCTTTTTTATCTTCCTGTAGAAGACATCGTAACTCAGAATTCCCCTTCGGATGAGTATTCCGAACTTCAAGGAGAAGTCGACATAATGATTCAAGGAATCATCGGCGACCTTGCAGGGAACACTCCGGTGATAGAACTTTCTGGCGACTTGGAGACAAGGGTTGCTAAGGCTGAGAGGTATATAAGCTCCTTTAACCACAGGGATTGTATATCATAGCTTCTCCGCATTCAGTTCCGATTATGGGACTGGGTGGAATTGAGCAGAATTTGTTGGTTACTCTTATCGATGTTTTACATCAATCGTAATGTCATAGATAATATGGGTATGAATCTCAATCAGCATTACAACGAATTATATACATCTTCCATAAGTCAAATTGCATCAGGTAAAGCCATCTTCGATACTCTAATAGATTCTGATAACGACAGAAGACGCGGAATAACTCTGCTGATCAGACCATCCCTGGACGTAAAACAAAGAATTACATCCTTTCTTGAAGAAATGCTTCTGATTGACCCAGCTCAGTATTATTACCCGGAATCAGATATGCATATTACTCTTCTTTCAATAATTTCATGTTACGACGGATTTGATATCTCAAGCATTTGCATCCCGGACTATTCAGAACTGATTCGTAAAGTAATCTCCCAAACAGGCAGGTTCTCTATAAGATTTAAAGGGATAACAGCCTCCCCTTCATGTGTAATGATCCAGGGATTTCCTGAGAATGATAACCTGAACCAATTAAGAGAGAGTATAAGATCATCTTTTAAAGGTTCAAATCTCAGCAACTCAATTGATACAAGGTATAAATTGCAAATTGCCCATTCAACAGTAATCAGGTTTAAGAATAAGCTGACGAATACTCAGGAATACCTGAAACAACTTGATTCTTACAGGAATCACGACTTTGGTTCTTTCGAGGTCAATTCTCTTGAATTAGTATTTAATGATTGGTATCAGAGGGAAAAGAATTCTATTTGTCAAGAAAGGTTTACACTAGGGGAGTAATTTACAATAAGTCAAATACTATTCACACTTATGCAGTATCAGAGTGATACGATTTATGTTCTCTGAATATAGAAATCCTTCACCATTCCAGGACCATAAGAATTTGCCAAAAGGCGTCGATAAAGGCGTCAGTGCCCTTTCAAAATCAGACACCCGATTTATCCCAAACACCATAAACCCATGCATTATAAGCGTTTAGTCACAAAAAAAGCACTCCGAAAATGGAGTGCTTAGTGGGCCCACTAGGACTTGAACCTAGGACAACCTGATTATGAGTCAGGGGCTCTAACCAACTGAGCTATAGGCCCTGGATGCATGGGCCATAAATTAAACTTCATGGCCATCCAATGAGCGCTTATATTATTCTAAACCAACAGTATTGTCAATAATCATATCTGAAGCATATTCTTCTGTATTATACCGGGATACGGACTCATTAAGTTTCTGGCTGATCCGGTCGATTGATCTGGCAATATCAACAGTGTTCTCCACTGCTGTGGCAATCCCCTCCATCTCCCCGCTGATGCTGGAAACATCCTTTTGAACTGTCATTGTGGCAGTTGAATACTTCTGGGCGGATTCAAGAACTTCGGCAGCTCCCCTGATCATATTACCGGCGCTACCCTCCACCTGAAAGGACTGAACACTCAGCTCATTGAGAGTCTCCAGAACCAACTGACTTCCATCATCCATACTAGAGGCAGCGCTGGAGATCTGATGAAAAGAGAGAGTAACATCCCTTACTCTACTATTGATCTCTTCAAAAGACTGATTCGTAATGGCTCCGGCATCCACGGCAGTCTGTACACCTTCGGTCATGGAGGCCAGCTTGGCCGAAATGTCCTTGGAGTTCACAGCCGATGCCTCCGCCAGCTTTCTGATTTCCTCTGCAACAACACTGAACCCCTTCCCGGCATCCCCCGCATGAGCGGCCTCAATAGCGGCATTCATGGATAGAAGATTGGTCCGGGAGGCAATTCCCTGAATCATCCGGGCAATGGAGTTGATATCTTCAATAAAGCCTGCAAGATTTTGAACTGCCTCGTTTGCCGTAGCTACCGACTCTGCTCCCTCCTGCACTGTCTGCACCAGATCCTTATTGGCGGACTTGTTCATCTCACTGAGCCGGGACATTTCTGTTATGGACTCAATAATTGATTTTACCGATGCAGAGGTGGAATCGATAACACTCTTCTGCTCATGAATCCGTTCATTAAGTGATTCCAGCTCTCCGCTTAAATCCCTGTTGGACTGAAAGGAGTTCTCACTCATCAGTTCCAGAGACGCCATTTCCTGTTCTATGGAGTTGATAGAGGTGAGTACTTTTTTGATTGACTCTTCAGAGCGCTGCGTTGTCTGCAGAAGGATTTTTCTTGTCTGGCTGTTCTCTTCGGAAATTGTCTGTATATCCCGGATAGAGCGGCTCAGGTTATCAGCAAAGGACTGGAGGTCTCTGTTAAGGACGGCTATTTCATCCTTCCTTGCAGTATTGAAACTTACCGTAAGATCCCCCTGGGAGAGAGTCCCGATACTCCGTCCGATGGCTTTCAGATCAAGTCCTATCCCTCTGGTCAGAAAATAGGAGAATCCGAAAGCAAGAAGAATAAGAACTGCCGTCAGCGAGTTTCCGATAAGCTCGGACCTTGATTCAACGGCATCGGTTATGGTACTTACCTCATTTCTGTTATCTACGATAAGTCCTGCCGCTATTTCCAGAGCCTCATCAACCTTGCGAATAGATCTGACAAGCCTTTCCAGACCGAAGGCAAATAGATCATAGTTGCCGTCTGTGGGCCTGGCGGTTGTGGCAAACATATTGCTTATTTTGAGATCCCTCAAGGTGCCGAGATAACCAGTTGCTATTTCATCAAACTCTGCAGTAATTTGACTGAACTCCAGAAGACGGGTACCTATCAGGTTATTCATACTTCCCATTCTCAAAAAGAAGTCTTCCATTTCCTGACCCAGAGAGGGGATCTGTACCTGGTTATCAAGTTCTCCCAGAAGTGAGATCAGATGCCCACTTTCCTCATTAAAACCATCCAGGGTTAAAATGTAATCATGAATGATCAGATGAGAGAGAGAAAACCTGGCCTGCAGAATTGTTCTTTCCAGTTCGCCAAGATACTGAAGCTCATGCTGTATGGCCGAATTCCTCAACCGGGAGGCGGACCTGAAGGAGAACTGTATACCAAAAGCCAGAATAAAAACCGTAATAATCAGGAAAAGCTTGAATTTGATTTTCATATTTTAATCTCTAATTTTAATACTACATGAATTGTAACCTTTATTTACAATACGTCTATAATTTTTTTACTGATAATTGAATCTGATCCGATTCTTTTCATACTGGAGAACCTTGCTATGGATTTTCTCATTTAAAAGGCTTATATTAGTAAACCCACGTGTATTTAAAATACTGGGTTATTCCCTTATATATCCCAGGGAATCATTTACAACTGAGCTTTATCAACTGATTGAATCAACGGGAAGGAGAAAGGACATGTACCCTGCATTCCCTGACATACAGCAGTTTTTCAAGAACAAACACGGTCACGGATATCTGCTCTCTCTGGACGAGGCGGAACTGCTCAGAAATCTGGCTCAATCACTGAACGATGTAGAGGACATAGGCTTTCTTCACTTTCTGGCTGAAAAAGAGTATATAACCGAATCAGAAAAAGATTCTCTGTGGCAGATTTTTATTGAAGCTACCGACAGAATCCGAAGAAATTCATCCAGAGAAGCCAATTTCTCCTGAAACTCAGAACTTGAACCTGTTCAGTCCTTTTACAATGGCATCGGAAGCCTCTTCCAGGGCATGACTGCGTTCTATCATCTTTGAGCTTATGGATTTAACGCTTGCGGCACCGGATCTCATCTCTTCGGCGGCACGGCTGGTATCTGTAGAAACCTCTTCAATTTCGCCCATAGCAGAATCTACACCGCTGGTCAGCTCCTCCATTCCAGTTGAACTGGATTTAACCCGGGCGCTGTTGTCCTTCAGGCTGCTTACAGAATCAAGAATCAGGCCGCTTCCCTCCTTCAGTTCCGACAGACCGCTGCCGATCTCCCTGTATGAGTTGATCATATCATCAATGCCGTCGGTAATCTGATGAAAGCTGTCGATGGCTTCGGTTCCCGCTGCAGAGGTCTCCTGTATTGTTTCAATTATGGTATTGATGTTGTTGTGAATCTCTCTTGAACTGGAAGAGGAGGACTCGGCCAGCTTTCTGATCTCATCGGCAACTACGGCAAATCCCTTTCCCGCATCACCCGCATGGGCTGCCTCGATGGCCGCATTCATGGCCAGCAGGTTGGTCTGAGAGGCGATGTTCTGAATCAGTGAGAGCATGGCCTTTATCTTTTCGACGCTGTCATTCATCCGGCTTATGCTCTCCATGGTATGGTTGAGCTTCTCCTCTCCCTCACGGGAGACCTCAACCAGTCCCTCTGCCGAATTGATCTTGCCCTCCGCTACGGAGGTGATGCTGTCGATGGATGCAGTTATCTCTGTAATGGCTCCCGAGGAACTCTCTACAATCTCATTCTGCTTTTCCACATCCACGTTGAGTTCTTCTATATGGCCCTTCAGAGAGCGGGTTGAGTAGGTTGTGACCTGAATACTTCCGTTAAGCTCCTCCATATGGGAGTAGACCGTTTCGATCCTGCCGGAAATCTGCTCCATTGCCGCCGATGTCTCTCCGGAAATCTGAATCATCTCGTCCTTGGACTCCACTGTCTGGTCAACGGCGCTGCCGAGATTTTTCAGAAGCTCCGCATTGTTTCTGTAGACCCTGAAGAGCTGGTAGTTCAGGGCGCCAAGCTCATCTCTGGAAAGGCAGTAAGCCACTCTTGCTGAGAAGTCACCTTCAGCAAGTTCACCAGCAAAGCTCTCACAGCTCTGGATTCGGTGATTGATACCCCGCATAAGGAGGTAGATATTTACAACACTCATAACAATGGCTACCAGCTCAAGAGGAAGAAGCTTTTGTGATAGAGAGGCTCTGACTGTTTCCAGTACAGTAGCCGCTGAAAGGGAATATGTGATACCCATCTGCAGGACGATGAGAACCGAGGTCATCAGCATAAAAACAACCAGGTTGGTTCTCAGTGTGAGTTTCATGGACATAACCTCACTGTTAAAGGGAACGTCTTTTGTATCCTCCTCAAAGGATTGAAGGAAAAGAATATAGAAGGGCATGGCGAAGAACATTGTGCAGGCAAAGGTCACAAGGGAGATGTGGATACGGACAGAGAAAGGCACTGCCGGCTGAAAGAGGTAAACCAGCTGAGGCAGAACAAAGGACTGAAGCAGTCCCACATAGAGGATCTTTTTCGGAAAAATCACAACCTTTCTGGTCATCAGCGTGGTGAAATCCCGGTCGGGACTATCCTGTTCCCTCCAGCTGCATATCAGCTTTCTGAAGGTGAACCAGAAAATGAAAAAGACAACCTGCAGGAGTACGACGAACAGCCATGTAAAGGGAGATGAGTAAAGGTCCTTTCTCCCGGCAGAATCAAGAATTTCAAGATAATTGATTACGACCCCTGTCATTAGATGGGGAAGAATAAAAACCGACCAACCGAGTAAAAAAACCTTTCTATTAAACATCGCAATCCTCATATATGTAATAATAAATGTATACCACGGTTGACTGAACTTTCAAACTGTACAGAAGATTATTGTGATAAATTGCAAACATTTGTTCTCTTGTTTAAAATTGCAGATAGATTGTTCAGTTCGGTTCTGAACAAGGGAGTAGTTCTATGATTTCATTCTTTGCCAAAATTCTGGTAGCACTAAACAGCAACAGCCGTTCGGCAGAACTGAGTTCGGGAGTCGCCTTCGGATTCTGTCTGGCTCTGATACCGGGGGGTAACCTTCTTTGGGTAATGATATTCTGCATAGCATTTCTACTGAAACACAATCTGGCGGCAATGCTTCTGAGCCTGCTGCTTCTCTCACCCCTGGCACCGCTGCTGGATCCGCTCCTCCATAAAACCGGATATCTGATCCTCACCCTGCCGGTCCTGCAGAATACTCTTGCAGGGCTCTACAATATGCCTGTTCTTCCCTGGCTGAAATTCAACAACACAATGGTTATGGGATCCTTTATATGGAGTCTGATTCTCTGGCTTCCGGTATTCATCCTCTTTCAGATTTTGATTGTGCTCTACCGAAATAAAGTTGCTTCTAAACTTTCTGAATCAAAATTTATCAAAGGCCTGAAAAAAATTCCCATCGTATCCAAACTGCTGAAGGCCTACAGCAAACTGAGTTTTTTGCATTAAGGAGATCACCATGAGCAAAGCCGAGAAAAAGATTAAGAAAGCCCCGAAGCCTTTCAGAAAAAAACTCAATCAGAAGAAATGGAATAAAAAAATCATCAGAAACATCCATATCCCCGCTGACAGGAAGTGGCTTGAAGAGCGTTTTGAACCTGTTGATAACCGGATGGTTCTGAAAAAGGACCTCCCCAAAAAAGACCTGAAGAAACTGAAGGTTCTGGGCAAGGCGATCAAAAAAAACAAGGGAACCGTAACACGCTGGAAGGCTGCAATTCTTCTCACCATTGCAGCAGCAGTGGCGGTGTTTACCATATTTTTCAAGAACATGCTTCTGGAAAGGGGCATTGAGACTGGCCTGGAAACTCTCTTTGAGGCCTACAGCGATGCCAGAGAACCGAAGATCTCTCTTTTTCGCGGCAGCTTCACCATGGATGGACTGACAGTACAGAACAAAGACAGGCCCTCTAGAAACCTCTTTGAATTCGGCAATACGGCCTTTGCGGTCAATATGGGACAGCTGAGCCGCAACCGCTACCATATAGATGAAATAACCCTTCAGGGACTGAAATTCAACAGCTCCCGGGATTCAGATGAACTCCCCGAGAGTTCTGTCTCAGAGAGCGGAGAGTCCGGAGACTCTCTGATTGATCTTGAAGCCCTTGGATCCGACGCGGCTGCAGAGATTGAATCACTTATTGAGGAGCAGATTGACAACCTGCAGACCCTTAAGTATCTGGAAAATGCAAACGAAGAACTGAGCACCATGACTGACAGGTGGGAAGAGCTCTTTGATGAGTCCGCGGAAAAGGTAAAAGAGTCGGCAGAGCAGGTAAAGGCCCTGACGGACCAGGGGACCCCTTCCATTAGTTCCGTACAGGAAGCCGCAGAGGCGGCAGCTGAGTATAAATCGGCCTATGACTCTCTGGAGAGTACAAAGTCGGAACTTGAGGATCTGAACAGCCGGTTCAAAGAAGAGACACAGCAGTTTCAGTCCATAAAGAGCGAGGTCAGCACCCTGATAGATGAGGATGTGGAGTACCTCTCCTCCCTGATTGAGCTGCCGGGCATAGGAGACCTGAAGAACATTGTCTCCGACAAAATCAAAAAGATCCTTATGGAGCAGTTCTCCGACTACTATGCCATGGCCGAACCCTTTCTGCCCTACCTGGAAAAGCTGAGAGACAGGCAGGCAACGGAAGAGAAGAAAAAGAAAATAAGCCGTCTTCAGGGAAGTTACATCCCCCTAGAGTCGGCCACCATACCCCGTTTTCTGATCAGCAGGATCAACCTTGACGGCGGAGACGGCAGCTCCGGTACCTTTGAGGGACTTATCGAGGGAATCAGTTCGGAACCGGATAAACTGGATCAGCCCATTACCCTGGATGCGAACTGGATCAAGGATACCAGTACAGTCGCCCTGGACGGATTTCTTGATATGAGAGAGGACGCCGAAGAGATGTTCCTTCTGAACTTCTCCTCTCCCGGGGGAAGCGCGGAACTGAACGACGGAATGTCGGCCCTGGGCATTGAGTCGGCCAGAGCCGATCTCACATACAGCGGTACCGGTATGTCCAATCCCGACGGAGAGGGTGTACTGGTCAGCCTGGATATGAACTTCAATAATGCTGAATTTGAAATGCCCGATGACCCGGACATGATAGCAACCCTGATCAGTGACACCCTGGAGGATCTCCAGAGCTTTCTGGTCTCCGCTGAGATCCTTATGGACGGGAAGGGTATACAGTCCATCGCTGTCAGTACCGATATTGACAGAGTGCTGCAGGATAGACTGGGTGATCTTATAGATGAACTCCCCTCTCAGGGTGCCGATGCTCTGGAAAGCTACATCAGGAATATGATCAGCGATGATCTGCTGACCAGCGAAAAGCTCGCATCCTCTCTGGATGCCCTGGGCATTGAATCTCTGGATCAGATCAACTCCATGGAAGAGCTTCAGGCCAAAGTTGATGAACTGAAAAATCAGGCTGAGGACAGGGGCGATGCCATTCTGAACGAGGCTGAGGAGAAAGCCAGAGCCGAAGCGGAAGCCGCAAAGGCCGAAGCCGAAGCGAAGGCCCAGGCCGAGGCGGATGCCGCAAAGGCGGAAGCCGAAGAGAAGCTGAAGGAAGAGGCATCGAAGATCAAACTGCCGGGATTTTAAGATCTGAATACTGACTAGATAGCTGCGGGAATTGAAACCGGAAAGCTGTGATTTTCGGGATAGATCTTTTCTGTCCAGAAAGAGCGGGCCGAACAGAGCAGTTTGCTGCTCCCCCTGTCATAGTAGTCATGCCGGAACTGCCCACCACCAAGGTTTTCACTGCGTATATCCACAGTACCGGCTGTTCTCATCTCCTTTCTGTAGAAGACGGTAAAACCACTGATCTGGCACTTATGGTAGATCTCCTCGGGTATGGATTCACAGAGCCACTCAAGGTAGCGGATATTATGAACATGGGCGCTGCTGTCAATATCCCTTCGTCGGATCCGGAATGAGGCGGTTCCGTAATTTTCCGCCGGGATAAACTTGCTTTTTCTGCCGAAGCCCCTGTGGAGAGGATGTCCCTGGCTGCCCCATCCGATATGGAACTCTTCGGGTATGGCCTTCAGGGTTCTTCTCTTCAGATCCAGATAGACCCAAAGAGTTGATATCTCACCGAGAACCTCTCCCTTTTTATCCCGTAACAGATACTCCCTCTGCCCCTTGTATCTGTCCAGTGATGAGATCCAGGTCTCTATGGTGATTTTTTCATCGTAAACCGGATATCGTTTAATCCGGGAGTCTCCAGCCTTCAGTATCCAGGCTTCCCCTCTGTTCAGCAGGGTGAAAATATCCATTCCGACCATGCGGCAGTGCTCTTCCGCAGCCTCTTCCAACTCCTCCCAGAGGAGGGCCGGAGAGATTCGGCCGTCTTGAATAACCGATCTGTAGCCGATCTGAATGGTTTTTCTGTACCTTGGCAGAGACTCCTGCATGACGCACCTCCTCTTCATGAAGAGGATTATAATAAAAAATTATTAATTTTCCATGAAAAGAGAGGGCTCTGCTCCTATTAAGATTGACTAGTCTTTTTTGACTAGGCCTCTCCCCGCAGGGAGTTCAGCATCTCCACCCGTGAGCGCTGTCCGGTCTTCTTGTAAATGCTGGCCACATGATTGCTTACGGTGTTGGCGGAGATAAAGAGCTCCCGGCCTATCTCCTTGTAGGTCAGCCCCTTCTCAAGAAAGAGAATAATCTCCCTCTCCCTTGATGTGATTCCCTTTTCCTCGAAAAAAGAGAGGGGCTTCTCACTCAGGGGAAGGGGGATAGAATCGGAAACAAGAATCCGGTTCATAAGGAACTGTATCATTACCAGGGCCAGCCAGAGAAAGTAGACAGTCTGAAGGGGGAAAATCAGAATGTCATTGTTCATTTCCGGAAAGAATATGGCTCCCACCATTCTCACAATCAGAAGTATGGGCAGAAAGAGAAAGGTCCCCAGAAACAGGAGGGTCACCGAAAGCCTGCCCCTCTTGTCCCTTATAAGTGGAAGGGACTGAAAGGCATCCATCAGAATAAAGGCGAATGAGAGAAAGAAGAATGCCCCCAGAGGAACGTTCCAGACCGGAGAGATCCCCTTGATAAGCAGGGTTATCCCGGCAATAAAATAGGAGCCTGAAGCAATCAGAATCCAGAGAAGACGTCCCCTGGACCAGGGCCTTTTGAGAATATAGTTGACCGTAGCCGGCAGATAGTAGATCAGCAGGGAGTAGACAGTGACATAAAGAAACTGCAGCACCTGTCTTAAGGGATTATCCGCAATTCCGGCGATCTCTGAAAAATAGAAGCGGATACCGACGGTAAAGAAGAGAAAGAGAATATACCCCAGAAAGAAACAGCCCTTGAATTTCCACAGAGCCTTGTCCTTCTGATAGTAGAGGAGCCCCAGCAGAAAGGCTCCTGTCATTACGGCAATGGTTATTACAAAAAAAAGAAAAAACAGATGCGGCAAAACTTGCCCCTTTAAAAAAGTGTTCCGGTCTTCGGGAGAATAGTCTCCCCCGGAAACCTAATATACATCAAAAAATCCGGCCTGTATATCTTTCATCAGGGATCTTGAGCAAGCTCAGATCCCAAGAACCATCACAGCAACATTGAAGTAGATAAGCAGCCCCAGGGCATCGGAAACAGTTGTAATAAGGGGACCGCTGGCAACCGCAGGGTCAACTTTTACAACCGTAAGTATAAAGGGCAGAACCACTCCCGTAAGATTGGTCACAATCAGAATCAGAAAGAGGGAGAGAAAAAGAACCACCGCCAGCTCCGGACCTCCCCGGAAGTATCCCAGGGCAGCACCCATAAGGCCCAGGGTCAGACCGATCATGGCGCCGCAGATCAGTTCCCGGAAAAAGATGCGGGCCCACTGATCGGCTTTGACGTCACCTGTGCTGAGGGCACGGATCATCATCATGGCAGATTGGCTGCCCGAGTTGCCTCCCGCATCAATCAGAAGAGGAATAAAGAAGGCCAGTCCCACATAGATGGCCAGAGACTCCTCAAAGGCGGCGATAATGCCCGAAGAGAGAAGGTTCACAACAATCAGAACACCCAGCCAGGGGAGACGGCTTTTCAGCAGACCGCTGAGTCTTGTATCCCAGTATCCCTTACCCAGGGGGGAAACCGCCGCCTGGAGCTGGAAGTCCTCGGTGGCCTCGTCCTGGGCGATGTCCATAATATCATCGATGGTAACGATACCGAGAAGGTGTTTTCCTTCATCCACAACGGGAAGAACCAGTCTGTCGTACTGCTGCATAAGCTCTACGGCAACCTCCCGGTCCTCTTCAGGGGTGATGGTCAGCACAGTCTCATCCATCAGATCACTGACTCTGGTTTTGAGGGGGGCGAGAACAATTTTATTAAGAGAGAGGGCATCCATAAGGGCCCCTTTCTCATCACAGACATAGAGGGTGGAAAGGGTCTCTCTATCCTCACCCTTCTTCCGTAGATGGTCAAAAACCTCTTCCACTGTCCAGTCTTTCTGGATACTCATATAGTCGGGGGTCATCATACGGCCGACGGACTCGGGGGGATACTGGAGTAGGTCCTCGGTCTCTTCCTTCTCCTCGGGTCTGAGGAGAGTCATAATATCCTGAGCGTCTGCCTCGTCGTACTCCTGAATAAATTCGGAGAGGTCGTCGGGGTCCAGGTTGTTCAGGAGCCTGACCTTCTCGTTTCTTTTAAGGGTTTCAAAAACAGGCAGCCGGTTGTGAGCGGTCATATCCGCAAAAACGCGGATCTTCAGTTTTTCAGGGAGCCGGGAAAACAGTTCCTGACAGTCTTCACCCTTCAGGTCTTCAAAATGTTCGGCAAGCTCTGAGGAACACAACTCATAGTCCGGCCATTCGACCTTCTTGAGCTTGCTCCACTCTCTGTCTTCAATTATCTGAAGCACAGATTCAGGCAGAATTCTATACTGTGTCATAATATATTCCTCCCCTGCCGGTTCCCGAGGGTTCCCAACGACTGTTTATGATTTATTTATCCAAGATTATTCCTTATGCTGCACAACCATAGTACATGGATACATAAGATTTGTGAGTCTATTATATAATTTAGATGAACCTCAATAAGATTAAACTATTAAATCTGGTGTTGTACAACTATTTTCTGAGAGCCTCAGTCAGCGTTCAGGAGCTGACGGCTACTTCTGTTCCCGCCAGCTCCTGAAGCAGTTCCAGGCGCTCCTTCTCCATGGGGGTCTGCAGCTTTTTATAAGAGGAATCAAGGCCTCTCCGGTTCAGGGTTGTATAGAGGTTACCATCTTCCAGCTCCCTGACCAGAGCCTCCCTCTCCCCGGCGGACAGAGTGCCGAGAACAGCACTGAGAACATCCCGACCCCGGGGCATTCTGCCGCGGATATAGAGGAGGTCGTAACAGAGGCACTGCCGTCTGTCCTGCGCGGTACGGGGGTTGGCCATCTCCCTGAAGAGCCTGATAAAGTCGGCCTTCCTGAGACGAAGATCCTCCCTGTACTTGGCAATTCCCTCAACAAAGGCTCCGGCCACGGCGGACCAGATCTTCTGCTGCACAATGGGCGGCAGAGGAAGGAAGAGGGCCGATACGGCGGCAAGGGGAAAGCTGTAGAAGGTTCTGGCACCGTTCACCAGGGCCGTCAGTGGCTTGTACCCCCTCAGCAGAGTCGTGCCTCCCGTATAGATCCAGGAGACAATACCCAGAAGGACAAAGAGCACCGTACTCTCAAGGCCGGGACTCAAATTTATGGTCTCCAGATATACGGTGATATGGTAGGAGGCCGAACCGAGGACAGGAATGGCCAGTCCCGTAAAAAACAGATAGGAGGAGAGGTCTCTTACATTGATCAACTCCTTCCTGTAGAACTTAATCTTTCTTCCTCCATGGGACAGGAGGTCCGACAGCACCGACTGAACAAGACTGATCAGGAACCAGAGGGCGATAAAATGAGGAGCCAGGCTTCCCTTGACCGGCATAAGAGAGAAGAGCACTCCGAAAAAGATAAGGATTGTGTATCTGATGGCCGGGTTGGCACTTTTCAGCCTCTTGATCAGGGAGATTTTTTTCTCCCTCTTCCGTTTCGGGTCAAAGGCCGTCGGGTTTCCCAGGAGAATCACGGCCCCTCTGGAAAGACGCTTCAGAATGGCAAAGGGTCCGCTCCGTTCAATTGAAAAAGAGAGGGCCTCCAGTTTCTCACCCATTCTGAAGGGAAGAGTGTAGTGCCAGGCCAGGCCCTTGATGGAGCTGCGGATACCCAATAGACCGATCCGTGGAACAAGGAATCCCATTCCGGGGCTGAGGGTGCTGTAGTCATTGGACCCGCTTCCCAGCTTGATCTTGAAACTCTGGTCATCGGAGCCGATCATCCTCATGGCCGCATCCGAGAGGAGAACCTTGAATTTATCCCCCCTGTCCCTGACCAGTCCCAGACTCTGGGCCTTGCGGAAGAGGGCCTTTACGGCGCCGTCATTGTAGATATTGATCAGCTCCATAAGCTGGGGAATCTCGGCCTCCTTCTCTCTGTGGGAGAAGAAGTACTTGGTGTTGAAGAGCTCAATCCCGTTGACTCCGCCGGAGTAGCGGAGAAGATTTTCCAGCATTCCGGGAACACCGGTCTTCTGGGCCAGGGCCAGAACCACATCGATTCCAGCCTCCCTGAGACGGATCAGATGCCCGGTAAAATCAGGAATTGTGAGGGATATCTCGAATTCCTCGGAGAGATAGCGGGCCGTAAAGGCCTCATGATCCATCTTGTTATACTCCTGATCAAGACGCTCCACCTTCTCCACAAGGGCGCAGATCTCACGGTTCTTCATCTTTTTCAGTTTTCCCAGGAGAGGGGCAAACTCATCCAGATCGAAGGCCTCCATCCGCTGTTTCAGAACCTGTCCGTAGATCTCGTATATGTAGTGACCCAGGGAGGGAATGGAGAGCTGGTTTACTTTGATGGTTCCCAGCAGATCCTCCAGGGCGATCTTCGGCATCAGCAGGTCGGGATACTTTTCAAAGCCCTTGTTCAGTCCCGGCAGAACCTTGCGGTTGAAGCGGCTGATCTCCTTTGAAACAGCTTTCTCCCTGGCCTCTGCCGCCTTTAGGAGCTCCTTCTGAAAGGACTCCATAGAGGGAGAGGCCATGGCCTCCCGATACTCCTCTAAAGTGGTGCAGTCGGGAAAGTAGAGGATAAAGTTCTGTTTCCCTGAGCCCCTTCCGTGTGTAAATTCGAGGGCGAACTCCACATCCACATTGAGCATCCTCCCCGCCTCGAGAACAAGGGGGATGATCTTCATCTGGATCTCATTGATATGAACAATGGTCACCCGGGAGAGGCCTTTGATATAGGCATCCACCACAACCTGCAGGGCCGTTCTCTTGCCCAGGCTGAAACTGTCATAGACCCTGTCGTCAAAGCCGGCATCAATGGAGTTCAGGGGCCGGTCGGGCATGACCGTCAGGTGAAATTTCTGAACCAGGATATTTCTTACCTGCGCCGGGGTTCCCCTCAGGACCTTGCCGTAGAGGGAGAGATAGGAGAGACAGGCCTCTGGATCGTTCTTGCTCTTCACCGCCTCCCGCACAACGGCCATCAGGAGTCTGGTCTTGTTCAGATCAAACTGAAAATTCAGGGCCAGAGAGTTCAGGGCATCCAGGGAACGGTCGGTCCTGTTAAAGTAATCGGGATGGGAGAGGCGCTCATAGTTGATGACTCCCCTTGTTACGGGATTGAGAATCTCCGAATTGAATCCATGGTAGCCGGAAGGGAGGTAGGGACTGGACTCCCTGTCCTCTCTGTTAAGGAATGCATAGGCCTCACGGATGGCCCTGTCCATATATACCCGGTCGAGAGAGTTAAAGATCTCGCCCTCTTTATCTTTCATGCCCACAAGATGCACTCGCACACGGGATTAATCAAGATCCCGGAATGCCGAAAAAAAGAAGTCGGGATTTCTGGAAATATGCCTGAAACACTCTTAAAATTAGTTAAACCAAAGTTAAAGGATAATAACGTGGCTGAAAACACACTCTATAACAAGGTTTGGAACGCCCATAATGTAGGCACCCTGCCCACTGGACAGAACCAGATCCTGATCGGTCTTCATCTGGTCCATGAGGTGACCAGTCCCCAGGCCTTTGATGCTCTCAGGGAAACCGGACTGAAGGTGGCCTTCCCCGACAGAACCTTCGCTACCTGTGACCATATAATCCCCACCGCCAGTCTTGAGCGCCCCTTTGCGGACTCCCAGGCGGAGCAGATGATGGAGGCTCTGGAGAAGAATACAGAGGACTTCGGAGTTCCCCTCTACGATCCCCCCACAGGAAAGCAGGGAATCGTCCATATGGTGGGTCCGGAGCTGGGACTGACCCAGCCGGGTATGACCGTTGCCTGCGGCGACTCCCACACCTCCACCCACGGGGCCTTCGGAACCCTGGCCTTTGGAATCGGAACCAGTCAGGTACGTGACGTCCTGGCCACCGGCTGCCTCACCATGGATGAACTTAAGGTCCGGCGGATTGAGGTGAACGGAACCCTTGCTGATGAAGTTACCCCCAAGGACGTGATTCTCTATATTATCAACCGCCTCGGTGTCCGCGGCGGTCTGGGCTATGCCTACGAGTATGCGGGAGAGGTCTTCGATGAGATGACCATGGAGGGCCGGATGACGGTTTGCAACATGTCCATCGAAGGCGGCGCCCGGATCGGATATGTAAACCCCGATGAAACCACCTATGAATATATCAAGGGACGAGAGTACGCGCCCCCGGAAGACGAATGGGAGAAGGCCCTTGCATGGTGGAAGACCCTCCCCTCGGGAGAGGACGCCGTCTATGATGATGTGGTGGTATTCAATGCCGCCGACATCTCACCCATGGTTACCTGGGGAATCACCCCGGCACAGTCTGTTGCGGTGGACGAGAACCTTCCCCGCCTTGATGAGGCCGAGGGAGATCTGAAGAAGTCCTACGAAGAGGCCTATGCCCATATGAAACTGACCCCGGGGCAGAAGGCGGTTGATCTGCCGGTACAGGTGGCCTTTATCGGAAGCTGCACCAACGGCCGGATCTCCGACCTCAGGGCCGCGGCCAGGGTCCTCAAGGGAAAGAAGATACACCCCTCTGTCAGGGGCATCGTCGTTCCCGGTTCCATCCCAGTAAGGATACAGGCCATGAAGGAGGGACTGGACCGGATCTTCGAGGACGCCGGATTTGAGTGGCGTCAGGCGGGCTGTTCCATGTGTCTGGCCATGAACCCCGACAAGCTGCAGGGAGACGAGATCTCCGCAAGTTCAAGCAACCGGAACTTTATCGGCCGTCAGGGGAGCCCCACAGGACGGACCCTGCTGATGTCACCGGCCATGGTGGCAGCGGCGGCGATTGCGGGACATGTTCAGGACATCAGGGAGATAAACTCATGAATGATAAATCAATTACAACCCTTAAAGGAACAGGAGTCTCTGTTCCCGGTAATGACATAGACACCGACCGGATCATCCCGGCCCGGTTTCTGAAGGAGATCACCTTTGCCCGGATGGGAGAGTACCCCTTCTTCGACGAGCGCTTTACCCAGGAGGGCGGAAAAAAGGACCATCCCTTTAACGCCCCGGAGCGGCAGAACGCCTCATTTCTGATTGCCAATGACAACTTCGGCTGCGGCTCCAGCCGGGAACACGCCCCCCAGGCCCTCTTCCGCTGGGGTATCAAGGTGGTCCTCGCCGAGTCTCTGGCGGAGATCTTCGCCGGTAACTGCGCCATGATCGGACTGGCGGCGGTCACCCTCAGCCCCGGAGACATCCATGAGATTCAGAAGGCCGTCGACGATGACAGCAGTCTGGAACTGACCCTGGATCTGAAAACGAAAAAGGTCAGCTGCGGGGGCAGGGAGTACGGTATAGAAATTCCCGAATCACGGCGCAAAGCCCTTGTTGAAGGAACCTGGGACAGCACGGCCCTCCTTCTCTCAAGACTGGACAAGGCAAGGGCCACCGCAGAGGCTCTTCCATATATGAATCAATTTAATTCCCTTTAAACTCCACCTGCCGGAGCTTGCATGCCCTGTCTCTGGCAGGATATTCTGAAGGACAGGAGTTATCATGAAAGAGGAATACCTGGACAAACTTTTGTCCCTGCTGAAAACACGCCAGAAAGAGCTGAGAACACACTTTACCGAACTGGGAACGGACTGCTACAGAGTCTTTAACCGCAACTTTGCGGACCTCCCCCTGCTGATCGACCGTTACGGCGCCTATATGCACCTGACCATTCTTGAGGGAAAGGAGGAGTTTGAACTCTCTGAAGAGGAGATTGTAAAAATCGCCGGCGCCCTCTACTGTCCCCGGGAGCGGATGATAATTAAATCCAGACAATCCCTGTCGGATCACGAACAGTACAAGGCTCTGGATGAGCAGCAGGAGAAGATCCTCGTTCAGGAGAACGAGCTGAAATTCCAGGTAAACCTTAAGGACTATATCGATACAGGTCTCTTTCTGGACCACAGAAAAACCAGAGAGATGGTCAGGGAGGAAGCCTTCGGCAAGAGCGTCCTGAACCTCTTCAGCTACACCGGCTCCTTCTCCCTCTACGCCGCCTCAGGAGGAGCCTCAAGGATCACTACAGTAGACCTGTCGGCCACTTACCTGGACTGGGCGAAGGATAACTTCCGGAACAATGACTTTCTTCCCGGAGCCTTCGAGTTCCTTCAGTCGGATGTTTTTAAATTTCTCGAAGAGGCCGCCGCAAAGAAGGACAAGTGGGACCTGATCATCCTCGACCCTCCCACCTTCTCCAACAGCCGCAAGATGGACCGGACCCTGAAAATCCAGAAGGATTACATCGAGCTGATTGAAGCCTGCTACAAGGTCCTCAAGGGTGAGGGCCATATCTACTTCTCCAACAACCAGTCGGACTTCCGCTTTGACAAGAGAGACTTCCCCTCGGGGGTAAAGATCGAGGAGATTACAAGGGAGACCACCGACGAGGACTTCAAGGGCAAGCCTGCCCACCGCTGCTGGTCACTGACGGGTTACTTTCAGGGATACACCGGAAAAGAGGGCAAGTCCAGAAGACGGTCACGCCCCTTCAACCCGTCAAACAGCCGTCCGCCCCGGGGAAGAGACTCCAGATCGAAGTTCTGATCCTTCCAGCTGAACTTCAGCCTCCAGGCATGGAGGTAGCAGCGTTCTGCCACGGGACCTGAGCCATAGTAGAGGGGATCTCCCAGAATGGGGGATCCCAGACTCTTCAGGGCAACCCTGACCTGATGGGTCTTTCCCGTATAGATCCTGACCAGAAAAAGCCTGTATCCCGGTTCAAGGGAACGGCTGAAGAAGTAGGTTCTGGCGGGATTCTCCTTAGTTCTTTTTAAGATCCACTGCCCCCTCCGGGAACGTTCCATATCACCCACTACCCAGCCCTGCTTTTTCAAAGGCTTTTTATCGGACACCGCCAGATAGGTCTTTTCCACACCTCCTCCGGCAATAAGGGCACCCATTCCGGCGGCGGCCTTTTTATTACGGGCCACCAGAATCAGACCGGAGGTCAGCTTGTCCAGCCTGTGAAGGGGATAGAGAGTCTCCCCGGGATGGCTCAGGGCACGCAGCTCCTTGATTCTGGTAAAAAAACCGGGTCCTTCCTGGGAGTTATGGAAATCCAGCCCCGCCTCTTTCAGGCAGACCAGAAAATCTTCTTCTTCTCGGAGTATCATGGTCAAAGTATAATATTTTTTGCTCTTCCCGGCTTCCCTGCTCCCCGATCTTTCCGATCTCCCCCGCCAACCGGTAATAAATTAATGAATTTCTGGAAATACCCCCACTGTGGTGCGAGAATTCAAATAAGGAGGACTCGATCATGGTAAAAAACTTTAATGAGTTGATGAACAAGTCTCTGACCCTTCAGAAAGATGTATCAAGTAAAGACACTTACGACGGACTCCTTTCAACCGCCGCCCTTACCAAACTGATGCTGGATACGGCCTGGGCCCTTCTGGACAAGGAACTCCATGACGGTGTCACCTCTGTCTGCTCCATGGTTCAGGTGAACCACGAGGAACCCACTGTTGCAGGTGAAACAGTGACAGTTGAGGCGACAGTCAAAAAGGTAGAGGAAAACAAAATCTTCATTGCCCTGAAGGCGGTGGATGAGACGGGTGTCATCTCCCACGGCCTCAATGAACGCCTGATTGTTGACCGGGTCAATCTTAAAAAACTTGCGGAACAGCGTTCGGCGGTTCTCAAGACCATCCTCTGACCCCTCTTTGATCATTTCCTGCAGTCTCTTCCCTGGAACTTTTCACACCGGGGAGAATACTGTAGGATATTTCCATGGAAAAAGTTCTCATAATCTACGGAAGCAAGCAGGGTAGCACCGCTGCGATGGCCGGTTATATTGCCGATGTGCTGGAATCCAGAAATATTCCGGTAGTCAGCAAGAACGTCTTCGAAGCAAAACCCGAAGAACTGAAAGAGTACAAGTTTATTCTTCTGGGCAGCTCAACCTGGAGCGACGGGGATCTGCAGTCGGACTTTATCGATTTTGAAAGGGAGATGGACGATCTGGATCTCAAGGGCCGCTTCGGTGCCGCATTCGGTTCGGGAAGCTCCCGGTTCCGCTTTTTCTGTGAAGCCGTCCGCATTCTCGAGGCCAAGCTCAGAAGCCTGGGCTGCCGGATAATGCTCCCCTCCCTTATGGTAAATGATCTGGAGAGACGGAGCGAGGAAGAGAGTCGTGAATGGGCCGCCGTTCTGGCGGATGAAATAGAACAAATAAATTAGGAAAATGAAATGGCAAGATCACTGAACATCGACAAAACAGAACTTATAGAGGTACACGGAGCTGACCTTATACTGACAATAACAAAAGATGAGGATGACAGAATGCTCGTTCATGTAGAGTCTGAAGAGGGAGGCGGAACCATCCGCATCAGCCAGCATGAAGAAGACGGCAAAACCATCGTATTCGCCCTGGACAGACCTCAGCCCTCGGGCCCCTCACTGAAACTGGTAAAATAGACCAGCCCGACAGGCGGGCTATTTGCTGAAGGAGAGGCTTCCCAGTTTTGACGCGGAAGCATCATCGCAGCCCGCACCATGAGTGACCCGTCCTGCCAGCAGGGCAAGGCGGGCGCCCAGATCTTCATTAATCACAGTTACCGAACAGTCTACATCCAGAAAGAGGGACGAAAAGTTCCAGATTCCCTGAACCCCCGCATCCACAAGCTTGTCCGCAATGGGCTGGGCTTCCTTCTCAGGGACCGTCAGAATGGCAATTTTTATGCCCATCCTCTTGATCAGGTCGGGAAGCTTCTCCATGGGGTAGACCATGTGCCCGGCAATCTTTGTGCCGATGACATCCTTATCAACATCAAAGGCGGCAACGATCTTAAATCCATGCCTTGTCAGCCTCTTGTCAGCCAACAGGGCCTTGCCCAGATTGCCCACTCCCACCAGAAGAACATCCGAAAGGTTTCCCTCTCCCAGGTAGAAAGAGATGGCATCAATGGCTTCGCTGATAAGAAAACCCTTTTTAGGCTTTCCCACAACACCGGTACAGCTCAGATCCTTTCGGACCTGAATAGACTTCAAATTCAGTCTGCCGGCGATATAACTTGCTGAAATCCACTCTTCACCCTGCTCACCGCACTCTTTTAACAGAGCAAGATAAACAGGAAAGCGCTTAAGTGTCGGCAGAGGTATGTTGATATAGGAATTCAGTTTCATAGATCCATTATAAGTCAGAGATTTCCAGTTGCCAATGAACTTTTCATCTATTTCAATAATTTTTTATCTTTATTTTCCAAGATTGCTCCCCCAGTCTCTCCATGATAGACTTTGAGCCATGTTCTGGAAAAATAAAATATGCTGGATAACCGGTGCCTCTTCAGGTATAGGAGAGGCTCTGGCACAAAAACTCTATGACGCGGGGGCCAGGGTCATTGTCTCTGCCAGGTCCGAAAATAAGCTGAAATCTCTCTGCTCCTCCTGGGAAGACCGGGAGAGGTGGTATATTCTCCCCCTGGATGTAGCCGATCATGACAATCTTGCCTCTGCGGCGGCGGATGCCCTGAAACACTGGGGCAGAATCGACGCCCTGATCAATAATGCGGGAGTCAGCCAGAGAAGTCTTGCTGCAGATACAGACTTTTCTGTAATGAAAAATATTATGGATATCAACTATCTCGGTTCCGCCGGCCTTGCCAGAGAGGTCCTCCCCTCTATGATTGAACAGGGCTCAGGGATTATCGCTCCGGTCAGCTCTGTGGCTGGAAAGTTCTCCACCCCCCTGCGAACCACCTACAGTGCTTCCAAGATGGCCCTTCAGGGCTTTTACGACGGTCTTCGCGCCGAGGTCCATGACAAGGGAATTCAGGTAAATTTCATCGTTCCCGGTTTTGTCCGGACCAATATCTCCATCAATGCCATGGACGGCAAGGGCGGTAAACACGGAGAGATGGACCCCAATCAGGAGTCCGGTATTTCTCCGGAAAATGCGGCCCTTATAATCATGAAGGGAATTGAGAAAAACAAGCTGGAAATTACCATGGGGATAGCTCCCAAGGTCAGACTGGCCCTCTTCCTGAGCAGAAACTTCCCGGGAATACTGGCCAGAATGCTCAGAACCGCCGAGGTAAAATAAACTGTCAGGCTTCCGGGGCTTCGGATCGCTCTGCCGCTTCAGTTCGCTCTGCCGCTTCGGAATCCAGTTCCATCAGAAAGATATAGAGTTCCGCCGCCAGCTGATAGAGCTCGGGCGGAATTTCCGATCCCGGGGCTGTATCTATCAGAGCCTCTGTCAGCAGGCTGTTCTCCTCCACTGGCACTCCCGCTTCCCGGGCCAGAGTAATAATCCTCTCGGCCATGGGCCCCTTCCCTGCGGCTATCATCCGGGGGGCGTTATCCTTCTCCCTGTTCCACTTCAGGGCTAGTGACTTCCTTAGCCCCATAGATCGACTCCTTCCCTTCTCTTTTCTTCAGGAGCCCCTTCTTTGCTCTCCGGCCCCCCCTCTCTGCCCGAAGGGGATATTTTAATCCGGTCCGGCAGAAGACCACGATCCAGAAGCCTCTGCCTCAATCTCTCCCTGCTCTTCCTGACAACTTCCACAGTTTCTTTCTCAGAGGGGACAATCCGGCAGAAGCACTTCTTCTCATTGTCCCTTCGGATGCTCTCCAGAGAGACAGTGATCCTGCCCAGACGGGGACAGTCAAGGGTCATCTGAAGAGTGCTCGTCTCTCCCTGTTCTCCCTCAAGAGGGGCACTCTCCCCTTCCATCCTTATCTCGGGACGCCCCGACTCCACGTCCGGGGGATACAGGAGAACCGGGAGATCCCGTTTCTCCTGCTCCAGTACACGTTCCAGGACCCTCAAATCTCTGACCGCCCTGCGGGGAAGGTCTTTCTCTGCCAGAACCTTTACAATCTTCAAAAGCAGCTCTGTCTCCTGTGTGTATTCCGGAGCCCCCTTGAATCCAGCCGGAAGCCGCCGGACCGAGGCGGCCAGCTGCCGCAGAAGTCCTTGAAGATGCTCGTTCCCGCTTCCTGCCCCGCCCCTCAGCCTGACCCGGATCAGACGATCGAGACTGATCCGCAGCTGCTCCAGGCTCTTGAATCCGGGAACTGCTTTCTGAGCCGACAGTCTCTTAGCAGAAGTCTTGTTTTTTCCGGAGGATTCATTAAAAAGGGTTGATAGTTTTTCTCTGGGGGCAGACGAATCAACTTTCATATTGTATATAGATAGTAACTGAATATTATTGTTGAGAGTAAAAAAAATAATTTAAATCGTATTTACCGTCATAATCAATTAAAATAAGGATGAATCATGCTTAAGGATTTTATAGAAAATGGTTTCGGTATAGATGAGGACTTGAGCTGTTCAGAAACGATTCTGTACGGAGCCAACAAGGTCTGGAACCTTGGACTTGACAAGAAGGCCTTGAAAATGGCCGCCGGCTTATCCGGAGGGCTGTACACCGGCAATATCTGCGGAGCTCTTTCCGCATCGGCCATGGTCCTCAGCCGCCTCTATATCAGAGACAGAGCCCATGAATCTTCCTACAATGCGGATCTTGTTCTGGAGCTGATAGAAAGCTATAAGACCCTTATGGGCAGTGAACTCTGCGGTCCTCTGAAAGAGAATTACAGGACCGAAGAGGAAAAATGCAGACCCGTTATAATTGCCGCAGCAGGAGTTCTCGATTCAATAATAGAACGGGAAGGTATACCCCAAGGAGACTAGACTGTGGTTTCATCTCTAAAACTGGATAGAGGTCAGATACGCCTCAAAATTACCTACGGTTCCGATACGAGGAAAATAAACAGCATCCGAGGCCGATGGCCCGGTTCAGGACAGAGCAGCCGTTACGATCTGTCCGTCGGCACCCTGGAGATGTCCTCTTCCAAAGAGATCTTCTCCGGTTTCTTCCAGTCCTCTGAAGAGCTCTATCTGCGGACTATTGAGATGAGGATTTTTGCCGGCTCACAGAGCCTGGAAAATCTTCAGATAAACGGAGCCTTCCCGGGAAGTCCCGGAGTCAGTTTATCAAACGGATCATCGGTAATAAAGCTCAAACGAAATAAAAAAATCAAGCAGTACATACAATTTATTAAGAAGGGAAAATCTGTCATAATCCGCTGGGAGTTCAACTGCTTCCTGCCGGAAGCTGAATCCATATCTCTCGACCCGATTAAGATCTATCCCGCCGCCGCAGGCCTTCAGCCGGGGCCCCGGAAAAGTGACATTACCACTCCCGGAAACCCGGAGACCCTTTGGATTACTCCATCGGAGGCTTCCAGAGGAATACGGGTTAAAGACCTTGAGGATAATCTAAGCTGGATGGAGCTGGAAAGGATTTTCTTCAGCATTATCAGACTGGAAAGGATTCATATCAAAGCGGGAGACTGGGACACCCTTCATACGGACTACCGGGGAAAGATCGGTTTTATAAACCGCCGGATCGAACACAACGGGATGATTCCCGCTCTGTCCTTTGAACCCTTCTATGCAGAAATCAACTCCGATCTTGTCCGCCTTCATCCGGAGTGGCTGGTCAGGGACTTTAAGGAGGGGCCCCTTACGGTCACCCTCTCCCGTCAAAGGAAGGTCCATATTCTGGACTTTACACAGGAACCGGTACGCAACTTCATTGAGCAGACCTTCAACCTCTTTACAAAGCAGTGGGGATTCCGGGGCTTCCATCTTCTTGGCATGAAGGAACTTCTCCTTCCCGGATACAGGAGTGACAACCGGACTGAAGGTGGCGCCGTTTTTTTCCAGGCCTTGAAGTTTATACGTTCCCTTGTGGGACAGAACTGTTTTCTCTCGGCAGAAGGGATTCCTCTATTAACAGAGGATAAACTGCTGAATATGGTAGCTCCGCCACCTGATGAATCAAAGAAGAAGTCGGGTAAAGAGATGGCAAAGAGAATGTTCCGGCTTCTTGAAACCCGGTCTCTGACCAACTATCCCTGGATTATGGATACAGGCTGTTACCCTCTTTTATCGGATCCTAAATTCAAATGCCCTCAGGCAGAGGAATCACTCAGACAGATGATTCTTCTCAGCGGCGGAATACTCTCTTTAAACCAGAGCTTCACCTCCATCTCAGAGGAACAGAAGGAGGAGCTGAAGCAGCTGATATCATCATATAAAAAGTTCAGCCAGGGGAACCTGCAGCAGCGCAGCTGCCCCGTCAGTAAGGAACCCCTTGTCCTCTTTAACAGCAGAGGATATCTTGGTGCCTTTAACCTGCAGGGAAGAAAACAGAAACTCAATCTGAACATGGAAAGCGTCAAGATTGAGTTTTACAACAGAGGCGGAGACTCCTCCATTCAGGAGGGCAGAACCGGCATGAAAACCGGTGAGCTTGAGCTAATCCTGCCTGCCCTGGGATCAAGGATATTTAAATTTTGAGAATCAGCGGCATTGATGAGGCCGGGCTGGGTCCGATCCTGGGCCCCTACTGCGCCGGCTCCGTTAGTATCGAGTATACTATGACCGAGGGGAATCCTGTCAGCCTCTGTTCCGGAATACTGAGTTCCGAACCCGCCGAGGGTCTGCTGGCTGTGGGAGACAGCAAGAAGATTTTCTTTTCCGGAAGAATCGCTGAGCTGGAAAAAACGGTTCTGGCCTTTCACCTTGCGGTCCGCGGTCCAGAGAGCCTGGATTTTCCTGAAAACGCCTATGCCTTTCTGTCACACTACACGGGCTGGAATGGTGAAAACCGGCCTTTCTGGGCTGAGGAGCTGAAGGAGATAAAACTCCCTCTGGAAGGCAGTGCCGATGAGAGCAGGAAGTCCGCTGGAGAGCTTCTGAAGGAATTCGCTTCTGCAGGCCTCTCTCTCTCGGAGATCCGCCTTACAGTCCGGAGTGCCGGTGAATTCAACGAACTCTTGAAAAAACTGAAGAATAAGGCCTCAGTCTGTCAGGAGATCCTGAGTCCCTTTCTGGAAAATGCAGTCACCGCCAGCGACTGTGTTATTGTGGACCGGCAGGGGGGAAGGCGCTACTATGGAGACTGGCTGATCAACCTCTTTCCCGGACACAGACTGGTTGCGGTTCAGGAGCTGAAGGACCTCTCACGATACACCGTGGAGGATTGCCGCGTCGACTTTCAGATCAAGGCGGATGCCCTGAATTTTGAAACAGCCCTGGCTTCGATGTTCGCAAAGTATGCCCGGGAACTCTCAATGAATGCCTTCAATGCCTACTGGCAGAAGAAGTCTCCGGATCTGAAACCCACCGCCGGTTACTACACAGACGGCCAGCGCTTTGTTAAGGAACTGAAGGCAGCAGGCCTCTATC
Organism: Spirochaeta sp. UBA5339; assembly: GCA_002408085.1. Classification (GTDB taxonomy): domain Bacteria; phylum Spirochaetota; class Spirochaetia; order DSM-2461; family DSM-2461; genus Oceanispirochaeta. Next base: position 240,846 of record DHQL01000025.1, on the reverse strand, counting down.
CGGCGGACGACAGCTTCCTGCTGCGGAAAAAATAGGCTCTCTCCCATCCGGAACAACTTCCTGCAATCTCTGCAGAGTATCAGGAGTGATAGTCCGCCATGGCCAGTCCGGCGGCAATACTCCTGAAGGGATCCCACTCCTCCACCACACCCGGAAAACGATCTTCCAGAATCCCCCTGATATCGGGAATAAGGGATGAACCTCCCGTGGATACAACCCGGTCCACACTTTTCAGTCCGTGACTCTTCAAAAGACGATCAATCAGCTCAGGAATTCCCGTCAGAAAGGGCTCCAGCACCTCTCTGAGATCAGCCCGTGTCAGCGTGATATCCAGATTAATCTCAGGATAGACAAGTCTGGTCTCCTCCTGCTCACTGAGTTCCTTCTTGGCCTGCTCAATCAGCTTCAGCACCGTAAAGCTGCCGTTGCAGCGTATCAGCCGGTTCAGACGGTCAGCCTTGACTCCGGCCTCCCCCTCACAGAGAAGGGCCCGTCCCAGAACTTCCAGATACTTTGCCTGATTCAGCAGATGGGTGCTCTGCCAGTTCAACAGAAGCTCCTCATACTCCGCAAAGGGAAAGGGATAGGATGAAAGGGTTCCGTCATCCTTTCTGTAGGGGATCTCCTCTCCCGCTCCCAGTTCGGGAAATACCAGCTTCTTGTAAATCTCCCTGTCAATCCAGTCACCGGCGTCGGTCATGCCGTCACATCCCAGGACTTTAAACCCGCCGGTTCCCTCTTTCTGAAGAAGGGCCAGGTCCAGGGTTCCTCCACCGAAGTCGAATACCAGCATGGTCTGATCCTGTTTCAGCCGGTGATCATCCAGGTAACTCCAGGCAGCGGCCACCGGTTCCTCAAGAAATTTCGCTTCCGGGAATCCCGCCAGATCCAGGGCGTGAGTCATACGGGAAACCGCATGGCTGCTCTTCCGGTCCGAACTTCCCTGATACCGGACAGGACGTCCGATATGGATTGAACTCAGGTTCAGCCCTTCCCTCTCCCAGGTCTCCCTTAAGGGGCGGAGAAGCATATTCAGCAGAGCCTCCAGGCGGAAGGATTTGTGAAAGACCTTGAATCGTTTGTCCCGGCTCTCTCCCAGATACATCTTCAGGCCCCGGAAGAGTCGGCCGGGCTGGTCCCTGTCTACCCGTGCATGGAGGCGGGCTGTAAAACTCCTGTCCCGCTCGATAAAGTAGTCCCTGTCCATCTCACCCATATGGACCTCGATGGTTCCCACCTCCACTTCCGAGAGGCGGATCTTCCTGTTGGTATTGTCCTCAAGATAACGCAGCAGGGCCCGGCTGCCGGTCACAAAGTCCCTTGTTCTATCCAGGTAGAGGGCTGAGGGCATGACAGCCCCTTTTTCCAGGGCTGTATCGATCTTCAGATACTTGATGTTCACCCCGTCATAAAGGGCCAGGGTTGTATTGGAATTGCCGAAATCCAGTCCGGCACCGATTTTTTTCATTATTCAGAGATATCAGAAAGTGAAAAAAGGAGCAATGTCCACACAGTTTACACCTAATTATTATATACAAAAAGGAATCGGGGATTATACTATTTCAATAGTCCTTACACATTCATATACAGGAGTTTTTCAATGGAAGAAAAAGGATGGTCCTTTCTGGATCAGTATAGAGGAACTCATTTTCAGGGAGAATGGCCCACCATCCCCGAGATGTTTAAAATATCCCTCCACCGTTTTCCGGATAAGGTCTGCTTCCGCTCATTCTCACCCATGGAAGTCAGCCTGACCTTTACCGAGGCCCGGGCAATAATAGAGAAAACCGCAGCTTACCTTGTCAGCAAGGGAGTTAAAAAAGGCGACCGTGTTGCCCTGACCGGCAAAAACTCACCCAACTGGGCCATGGCCTATCTTGCTGTTATTGAGATCGGGGCGGTCATTGTTCCCCTGGACTACCAGATGGAAAAGGAGACCATCGAGCGGATTCTTGACTTTGTGGAAGCCTCCATCCTCTTTGTGGACAAGGAACGCTTTGACGAGGTCGGATCTTCTGTAAAAGAAAAGATCTCCCTGGCCCCTTCCAAAGAGAACTATATCCTGGACCTTCCCGCTGTGGATGCGGAACTGCCCGCAGGACCGACCGAGGATGATCTGGCAGCCATCCTCTTTACCTCTGGAACCACAGGAAATGAGAAGGGTGTTATGCTCACCCATAAAAACTTCTCCTCCGATACACTTCAGGCAAACAAACCCTTCCTCAATGTTGAACCCGAGGATATTCTCTATGCCCTCCTCCCCCTCCACCACAGCTACTGTATGACAGCTGTATTCCTGGAGGCCCTGGCCATCGGCTGTGAGCTGGTCTTTGCGGGAGGACTTTCGGTTACCCAGATGATGAATGACCTGAAAAAGGGCGGCATCACCGTTATCATGGGAATCCCCCTCCTCTACAACAAGATCCTCAAAGGGATGATGAAGCAGGTCCGCTCCAAGGGGCTGGCCACCCACCTGCTGGTGGGCTGTCTGATGAGGGTCAGCGGCATCATCAAGAGTATCTTCGGAGTAAATGTTGGAAAGAAGATCTTCGGAAATATCCTTCTGAAGAAGGCAAACCTCTACACCATCAAGTATATGATCTGCGGAGGAGGCCCCCTGGCCCCCGAAACCTTCCGCCGCTACCAGGAGCTGGGACTGGACTTTGTTCAGGGCTACGGCATGACCGAAACCGCCCCGATCTCCACACTCAACCCCGCCCACGCTTTTAAGCTGAAGTCTGTAGGAAAGGTCTTCCCCCTGGTGGACATGAAGATCCTCAACCCCGACAGCGACGGCATTGGTGAGATCATTCTCAAAGGTCCTATCTGCTGTAAGGGTTACTATAAGAATGAGGAAGCCACGGAAGAGCTCTTTACTGAGGACGGCTACCTTAAGACCGGTGACCTGGGATACCTGGACAAGGACAACTACCTCTACCTGACGGGACGGGCCAAGTCCCTGATCGTTACCGAGGGTGGTAAAAACGTCTTCCCCGAGGAGATTGAAGACCACTTCCAGCTCTACCAGCAAATCGAGCAGATCCTGATCGTCGGCTACCTGGCCAATGCCGAGACCCACGGCGAGGGAATCGAAGCCCTGATCTACCCCAGCAGGGAGCACTACGACTCACTGAGCATCACCAGTGATGAGCAGATTAAAGAGGATATGATTCATGCCGTGAAAGAAGTGAACCGGGAGATCCTCGCCTACAAGAGAATTTCAAAGGTCCGTATTCTCGACGAACCCATGGAGATGACCACCACCAAGAAGATCAAAAGGCCAAAGGTCATTGCAATGCTGAAGGAGACCGAAGACACCGGTTTCCTGATCTAGACAGAAGAGCATATATACCCTCCAGTATGAGGTTTGAATCAAACCCGCCTTTTGAATGGCGGGTTTTTTTTAACTTTATGAAGAATAGGAGCAGTATCTCAACTCCTAACCTATTTCAGATATTATTGTGAAAGAGCAAAAATCAGACTGGTTCTATTATCAACACCAACTTTATTGAAGATATTCCAGATATGCTTCTTTACAGTGGAGATTGAAATACCTAGCAGTTCTGATATTTCTTTACTTGAAAAGCCTCTGTAGATACAGTCGACCACCTCTTGTTCCCGCGGAGAAAGATCAAAACGGGTCTTATGAATAATAAAGGGCGGCCTTCCTTCCTTTATCTTAATTTTAACGTATGGTGCATCTTTCACATATGGTTCGAGGAAGATATTATTCTCATATTTGAATTCAAGCCTGAAGCTTTTATTCTGCTGTTCAAACTCCATAGTACTATCCCCTGGAATATGAATAGGAGACATGAACCGTTCCCATGCTTTCTTGAAATCCAATGCAAATTCAGACTCTCCCCACAAAGGAGATTCCCAGTAATGGTCACCAAATAAACTGATGAAAAGCTCCTTTGCATAGTCATCATATTTCAAAACACATCCGTTTCGATCCAATAACACTTCCATATGCTCTATTTCGGGAAGCATAAGAGTACTGGAAATAGACTCCGTGATAAATGATGAAACAAATTTGATGATTTCTACTTCGTTGTTATTATAGGGAGATTTTCCTCCCTTTGCGATGCCAATAAAGCCGGAAATCCGATCCTGTAGAAGTATTGGAACATATACACAATCAGAGGTTGGACGAACCTTATTCAAATCGACAAGAAAATCTTCTTTGTTTGGAATCGATTCCCGGTTAGCAAGGGAAAACTGAATTGGTTGGGCTTTTTCAACCATAAGATGAAGCAAAAAATCCAATCCCTGGACTTCCTGATAAATCGTATTAAAATCTTCAGGATTATTGGAAATGTAAAGATATTCGGGAACATTCACTCCCGGGAAAAGAATCAATGCAAAGTACTGACTGTCGGTAATGGAACAAATCAAGGGTGAAAGCTGGAGCAATCGATCTGCTGTCAGCGTATGACTGTAGAGAGATGTCACAAGTCTATGGATATTATAAGTTTGATCGTCTCTGAGCAGCATATGATTAGTAAATTGTATTTTTTTATTAAATTTTATACAAGCTTATAGAACTTTAGTTCTATTGAAGCAGCCCTGATCAAAAGATAGTCTCATATTTGAAGATCAATACATTACATATATGTAGACAGCTTTAGCCAGAGATCCTTATTTGAAAGACACCGCCCCTGACACATGAAAAGGATACAGCCCCATAGAATCTTTATCTGTAATGAAATTTGATTGAAAGAAAAAATCTATGAGGTGTTGAAAGTGAAAAAAACCGTTCTACTCTTATTTCCATTCTTATTACTGTTTTTCAGCTGCCAGACAGTAAATAGAGTCGATCTGCCAGAATTAAAGCTGAATCCCGAGTATGAGAAAGAATTCTATGAAACTGTGATTCAATTTACGACTTACGATCCCTATGCTGACAAGTTTTATTACGATGAAGAAGAGATTTCAAAAGGATATGTTTCCTATATCCGCAAAATGTTTTCAATGTGGAACAGGGAAACTGATATTGATATTACCCGCGGACATAATGAAAACTCTGTACTTTTTAAATTAGGTTGGAAAGAAGGCTACAAGTGGCATTATACAGGCGGACTGCTAACCTACAATGCTTCAGATGATTATGGATCCAGAATCTTTTCAGATTCAAATTTTAAAAACTGGGCCGGTAAAGAATGGGATCATGACGGATCAAACAGGTTCTACTGGTGGGGCTGGAATGTTATCCGTATAGGCCCTGCTGCTCCAGTAGACGGTTTCGAGTATTACGAAATTCCCATGAGACTTGTCTATGGATTTGGAACGAAGGATTTTGTCGGACAGGATAAAGATTCCGAATACTTTTGGAGAGACAGTATTGATTTCAACTATAGAGTGGAGAATCCCAAAAATGCGACTTCAGCTTCAGTACCGACAGAAACAGCGAATCATACAGATGGAGATGTTTATGAAGACTTAAGAAAACTGGATGAACTTTTTAAATCAGGGATACTGACAGAAAATGAGTACAATCAAAAGAAAGAAGAGTTATTAGAGAAAATTTAGACTTTTTAATTCATTAATTTTTTGGAGGGTAAAATGAGAAATGTTCACAAAAAAGTGTTTATGGTTCTATTGGTAATGTTTGTTAGCAGCAGTGCAGTTTTTGCAGATTCAGATTTTGATTTTGTATTTAATTCAAGCGAAACCATGAAGTTTGAATTGGGGGATCATTATTATACCTTCACTGAGCGGGACGGACAGAAACTTATTGTATTTGTTTTTAAGAAAGAGGGTAATAACCCGAAATTCTGGGTCCAGATTTGGATGAAGTACGATGGGTTTTCAGCTCCAGAAGAATATCCCATTGGGGGTCAGTGGGGTGTGAAACATAATAAAATTGCCTGGGCTAGAATGTATTATAGGGCAAATGCCTATTCTTACTGGGGGCCTGAAACCAGTGGAGGAACAGGAGTCTACACGGATAGAGGAAAGCTGGTAATTGAGTCCATGAATGGTGATGTAATAAAAGGACATCTTGAAAATGTAGAGATGTATTATGATGGTTGGGATCCTAATGAGCCGGAATTGAAAAAAGCTGTTGTTCCCTATTTATCCTTTGAAGCACCCCTTAACGAGAATGGCTGATAATCAGTTTTTATGGAACTGACAATACGGTATAGAGAGGCAATAAGCATCTCTGTACCGTAATTGAATGTCAAATATATTACGGGAACTATCCGGTTATATCCTGACCCAGCTCTACAGCAATAACCCGGCGGGTCTCCCGCCCCAGTGCCTTGGGTGTTTCGGCGGCATCGGGTTGGATTGGGTCAAGAATATTGATGGTCATCGGATAGACCCTGCGGTACCAGATGGAACCGTCGCCGAAGGGTTCACTTGACCCTTCGATGGCAATGGGAACAACCGGGGAGCCTGTCTTCTGTGATAGAACAAAAGCTCCATCCCTGAACTTTCCGAGATTTCCATCCTTTGATCTTGTCCCCTCGGGAAAGATCATAATGGAACTCCCCCTCTTCAGCAGAACCTGAGCCTTCTTCATCATCTGAATCTGTGACTTCGGGCTGTTCCTGTCGATGGAGAGATATCCGTTGAGAAACATGTTCCATCCCAGAAAGGGAACCTTCATCATCACCTTTTTGGATACCCATTTGAAGTGGGTAAAAAGGCGGTAGAGAATCACGATATCCATCATGGAAGAGTGGTTGGGACAGTAGACATAGGACTGCCCCTTCTTCAGCTTCTCCTTCCCCTTGATAGTTACCTTTAGAAAGGGATTGAACCAGGTATACAGGGAGCCCCAGAAGCAGGAGTAGATATGAAGAATCCGTTTATTTTTGTCAAAGGGAAGAGTGACCAGCCAGATCAGCGCGGCGGGTACAAACATCAGAGCCATTGTTAAGGCAAAGAAGATCCAGAAAAGAACAGTTCCGATATAATTCATCAGGCAGCCTCCGTTGTCCTATATTAGTCCTACAGAGGCCCCTTGCTCAATATTATTTTTGAAGATCACCCTTCCACTGGTTTATCCCCCCAAAGTTATAAACATCCGTGTAACCGGCTCTCTTCAACGCCCGTGCGGCCTGACCTGAACGGTTGCCGCTTCGGCAGTAGAGGATAATGGTCTTATCCAGGGCAGTCCCTTCAGGAAGAGCATCGGGCAGCTGTTCATAGGGAATATTGACAGAACCGGGAATATGACCGGCCCGGTACTCTTGATCTGTTCTGACATCCAGAAAAATATAGTCATCTGCGTCTGAATCGAGAAGTTCCTTCAAATCAGAAAATTTAGTGTAGTCCTTCGCAGCAGCTGAACCCGCTGCGAGAGCAAAAAGAATAAGAAAAACTGTGAGTCTTTTCATTCTATTACCTCCGGAAATTAAAATAATAAATTTCAGTATATTTAAGTAAATATATATTAGCAATAATGTCAAGATTCATTTCCCAGGGTCTCTGAAACTCCTTCTTGACAGAGGCTTGGAACACAGGCTATCTTTCCACATATCCGCCGGCGTGGTGAAATTGGTAGACACGGCAGACTCAAAATCTGCTGGGAGCAATCCTGTATCGGTTCGAGTCCGATCGCCGGTAACTTCAAACCCCATCAATATAACAATTAATATCCTCGAATTAGCCATGAGAACAGATAAGGGAACAGCATGTTCCCGATTTACCCCTTGGTGAGAAAAATGGCCAATTATAGAACAAGAGAATTTCAGCTTTTCACACGAGACAATGACGGAGCCGCTGTCTGGTATTACTACACTTGGTAAGAGAGTCAAGAAATCTACAGGAATCGGCTACACCAACAAAAAGGATTGAGCAAAAACAAGAAGACAAGCAGAGTCTTATTGTGAGCAGCTCCTTGAATCGAAAGCTCTTAATAATTCAAAAGAACCCACCCTCAAAAAGAATGGTATGATCAGAATCGTTTCTGGGACTGGTACCATTCCCCCTACATAAAACGAATACTTACACAATCACCAAAGAATAAGCCAGAGATTACCAAGAGCTATTGCATCCTTGCTGAAAGCTCATGCAGAAACCATATCCTTCCAGCTCTAGGCAATAAAAGGATTGATGATATTACCCCTGCAGACTGTCAAAATCCGATTCATTTACTTTCAAAACATCAATATCTGGAAGCCATGAGCCTCCTCCTACCAAAGCGACCTATAGTTCATATCCCTCTACATAACGTTCTCATATCAAGATAAAAAACATTCGGTTATATCTTATTGATCCGAAGTGACCTTCCAAGATATTTATTCATTTACATTTAGGGGTTCTTCCTTTTTTAGACTCCTCAAGAAATTATCTCTCTACCCAATTTGATTTTTTCAGCTATTTGGAAGATAATGCTCATATAGCATTTTGTGGCGGTAGGAGCACCCCACGTAAAATAGTAGAAGCATCCAGACCGAAAGACGGCTCTAGTGCCCGTCTGTTTTTTTCTCCAGTGAGAATAGCCGCTTCTCATAATCGCCATTCTGTCGATTATTGAAAAATGACATCCTTCTGATTTCGGTGTACAGTGTTCATTATGAAACTGGAGGAACACGTGAAATATTTCTTAATTATCTCTGTGCTTTCTATCTCAGTAATGGGATGCGTTACTACTACAGCACCTCAGATAGCAAATCAGATACCAAATCCATCAACACAAGAAGAACGCATTGCAGAAGTGGAAGGGTATTATTCTTTGCTAACAGAAACAAATCTTTGGGAATATTTTAAAGGTCCTAAAGACCTGTTGGATGGAAGAGTATTAACTGATGAAGACCTTGAGAAAGTCAGAGACGCTTATGTTCGTGCTGATATCCACAGGAATGTTGAAGCACCAAATATCTCAAAAATTGGTTCTGTCCATGTAGGTATGACAGAAGAGGAGATGTTCTCAATTATTGGAAGGCCTTCTAAAACAAACACATCTAACTATGGAAGTGGCAATCAATACCAACATATCTATCGCAAGAGAAATGGTGGTGCAGTATATATCTATGTAAGTGGTGGCAAAGTAACAGCCATTCAGAATTACTAATTATTATTCCACCAGCCCCCGGGAGAACCTGGTGCCGGCTTCGTACCTCTTCCCGTGGAGATAATACTGGGCCGTCGTCTTCGGCGATGCATGATTCAGCCACTCTGACACCTCCGACAGGGGCAGTCCTTCCTCGAGGGCCAGGGTGGCAAAGCTGTGGCGCAGCATATGGGCCGAGGCCTTCACGCCCAGAGTCCTTTCAATCGCCCGCTTCACCCTGATCGTCGCGGCTTTCCTTGTCCAAGGAAAGAGCGCTGATTTTGTATAACCCCCGCCCGATTCCAGCCTCCGTAGATCCTCCAGGATCGATTCAGTGACTCTTAGATGAATCTCCTTTACCACCTTTGGCAATAATCCCTATGTGGACGAATATGCCGTCTCCTGAGGCTTCTAATCCTCGCCAGGTGATCTGCAGGGCCTCATTGAGCCGGCAGCCGTTCAGGAGTATTGTTTTCATGAGTGGAAGTACCTTCAGGTCCCGGCACTCATGGAGTAGCCTGTAGATCTGCTGCCGGCTGAGCGTCTTTATCCTGGAAGCTCCCACCGGCACGGTGGGACACTTTATTTTCCCCAGCTCCCGCTCGATCCGGTAGGCTGCGCCCTGGTCCACATTCGGATTGTCAGCGACCACCTGGCGGATCAAGCTCTTAATGGCCTTCACTTTCAGAGCAACGGAAGACGGGGCGTACCGCCGGCCTGCAGCTGCAGTAGTAATTTCAGGGACAAATCCCCAGGGTTCATTACATCCCTCATCACTGGAAGCCTTTGATTATAAAGGTAAGTATTCCACCGAAGTGGACAAGTATAGTGATCAGAAACAATATCCCCCAGTTGAATAGTTTGTTCTCTGAGTGCTTAAGGTAAAAGACGAGTTCTCCCACAATCAGGACTCTTTCTCCTGGTTTATATAGATTTTCGTTAAACAAGTTCTTCTTATTTGCTTTGGAGATTTTTCCAAAGATAGCCAGCTCAAGAAACATAGGGATAAAGATGGCAGCAGCAATTACAGCATACAGGACAAGTTCAATAGATCTCATGCTCAATATCCTATCACCGACTTAGCCTGTTTTGTAGTATAACAGCCATAAGGCTACATGATAGCAAAAATAAAGAAGGGGACGTTGCAAAAGCCTAAGAAGGCTTTAGCGGCAGCCCCTTTTTTATTACCATCTGGAGTGACTTCAGAATCTGCTCTTATCATTTCCCGGTTTTTTATCCCCGCTACATAAGAATAAAAACCACTGACAGTGCCGTCATAGCTCCCAGAACAAAATTCAGATTCCTGGCATGTCTGCCAGCCATCATCTTCTTCAGAAGAGTCCCGAAGCCCGCCCATAAAGAGACTGACATGGGGCAGATAAGAACAAAACTGATAATAATCAGAAGGGCCGACCTGAGGTAGAGCTCTCCCTGCAGCGGATAGACCGACATCACCGTCAGGGCAAATACATATGCCTTGGGATTCAGATACTGAAAAAAGATCCCGTGGATCAGGGTCATCGGTTTTTCTATGTCATCACCGGAATCCTTCCCCCCCTTTCCACCAAAGGCAATCTTCGCCGCCAGATATATGAGATAGAGACTGCCTGCCATCTTCAATAAAAGCTGAGCAAGGGGAAAGTGGATAAACAGCACTCCCAGACCGAGGGCTGAAAGAATCAGCTGACTCACCTCTCCGATCACAATCCCCAAAATAAAGGGCAGGGATCTCCTGTAGCCGAACTTGGCCCCCGATACTGTAAGCAGCATATTGTTGGGCCCCGGTGTAGCCGTCATGGTGATAATAAAAACCACTGCCGGAATAAGGACACTATCCATTTTTTGCCTCCTGAATCTATTCTGAATCAAAGGTAGAGGAAAACAGAAAACCTAAACAGATACAATTTATTGACTTTACAACCATAACAGATCTACAATTCGACTATGAGTACCGGAACAGAGAAGCCCCTATACAGATATGAAGAGATCGCCTCACAGATCTCCCAGGCAATTAATGAAGGAACCATCGGATACGGCAGCAGGCTCCCCTCACTCAGGACCATGAGCAGCCGCTACAGCTGTGCCTTGTCTGTTGTAATGCAGGCCTATGAGCTTCTGGAAAGACAGGGACTTGCCTATGCAGTAGAGAAGTCCGGTTTTTTTGCCAGAAATCCTCTTTCCACTCCTCTGCCGGAACCGCAAAAGGAGAAATATTACCTCAACACGGAAGACGCCGTCCCCCTGAGTATCATAGGTAGAATAGTAGAGGCGGGAAATGACAGTTCCGTCATTCCTCTGGGTGCGGGCAATCCCCATGAGAGCCTCCTCCCGGTAAAGCACTTGAAGCAGAGTCTGCTGACGGTTCTGAAGGAGGAATCCCGACTTCTGACAGAGTACTGTGATGAGGGAGGAAACAGGGAGCTGAGAAGGGCTCTTACATCGGTGATGCTGGACAGGGGAACTTCTCTCTCCTACAGGGATATTCTGATTACCAACGGATGCAGTGAGGCTCTGACACTAGCCATCGAAAGTTGCTCTTCTCCGGGGGATATTATTGTAACCGAAAGCCCCGTTTTTCTTGGAATCATTCAGATTCTGGATCAGTTGAAGCGGCGTGTTATTACCATCCCGACAGATACAGTGGGGGGAATGAACCTGAACCATCTGGAATCAGTCCTGAAAAAGGAAGATGTAAAAGCCGTAATTATGACTGCAATTCATCAGAATCCCCTGGGATTTACAATGAGCGAAGAAAACAGACAACGAGCAGTTGATCTGACAGCACGTTTTGGGGTGCCTCTTATTGAGGATGACGTTTACAGCAGCTGTTCTTTTGAGGGCAGACAGGAACGTCCCCTGAAAAGCTTTGATACAGGGGACAATGTTATCTACTGCTCCTCTCTCTCCAAAACCCTCAGTCCTGGAGTCAGGATCGGCTGGCTGGCGGGAGGAAGAAAACATGAGCTGTGCCGCAAATTGAAGATGGCCCTCTCTCTGGGAGGTAATGCCATGGTGCAGAGTGCTGTCGCCGGTTACCTTGCCTCTCCCCGGTACAGTAAGAACCTGCAGATGCTGCAGAAGATGATCAGCAGACAGGCGGCGGAGATGCGTCAGCTTCTGATATCCGCCCTCCCTGAGGGAACCGCCATTACCGACCCGGCAGGAGGCTTCTACTTCTGGGTGGAGCTTCCCGGGAAGCCTGACTGTCTCAGGCTCTTTGAGGAGGCCCTGGAGGAGGGAATCAGTACCGTCCCGGGACAGGCTTTTTCTGTGGGCGACCGATACAGAAACTGCCTCCGCATCAGCTATGCCTCCCCCATCACCGACGATACAAGAGAGGCGGTTATCAGGCTTGGAGAACTGATAGAAAAAATGAAATAGATTCGGGAAAACTTCCTTCAAAGTGATATTGACAGTTTTTTTTCTTTTAAGTAATATCCCTGAGTACCAATTGCCTGGATGGTGAAATTGGTAGACACGCTAGTTTCAGGGACTAGTGCTCGCAAGGGCGTGGAGGTTCGAGTCCTCTTCCAGGCATAAAAAAGACCCGGTAGCCGTTAGGCTGCTGGGTCTTTTTTTATTCTACCCAAGTGACTCGAAGCGGAATCCCGGCCCGAATACTTGGAGGGCAAATCAGCAGGATGCTGATTTAGGGATGGAGACGGCCTGTAATGACGAGGCAGGACGCCGAGGAATGAAAGGCGAGTCCTCTTCCAGGCATAAAAAAGACCCGGTAGCCGTCAGGCTGCTGGGTCTTTTTTTATTCTACGCAAGTGACTCGAAGTACACAACGCGAGACGTGCAGCATTGTACAGCCGGCGCGACCGGTACCAGCTCAGAGAAAAAGTGGTGCAATATGCCTGTCCAGCAGATTCATCTTAACTTCAGAAAATACATTGTCCCTGTTGGCCTTCAGAAGTTTCATGTAGATGTCCTTCTGCTCCGCTGCCAGTTTATAGCCCACATGAACAAGCTGACGCATATTGGGGTTGTATTTTTCATCGGCCTGATTGTGGTCCAGAGCCCTGGCAAACTCTTCACCTGTCCATAGATTGGTTATTTCTGTGGAAGGCAGGGCAGCTGTATCAATATCGATAACATCGGCATAGGGAGCGCAGAGTTCATCGATCCGTCCCAGACAGCCCTCATAGAGTTTCTTTACAAAATCCAGAGCCTCCCCGCCACTGCGAGCCAGACCGATAACCTCTGCCAGCCAGCTGGTCCCGGCAGTTTTGATATGGAGACCCGTATTATATTTTTCAATGACCCTGCGGATATGGGGATAGATGACAAACTTGTCACTTCCCGAATGGACACTGAGCTTCAGATTAGCCGGCAGATCAAATTCTTTTACACCATAGGCAATGACAAGAACATCATCTTCAAATTCCCGGGCAAATTCTTCCGGGTTTCCCACATAATCGACCCCCTTATTGAAGCGTCCGCTGAATTTGGGAGCAATGGTCTGAACAGGGATTCCCATCCAGGCGACAGCCATTAATATGATAAGGAGCTCGCTGGGAGACTGGGGCTTCTCTGTTTCATCCATGGAGATTTCAATAATGCATTCATCATCAGTGTGGCCTGATGCAAGAATCTTTTTATAGATTCCCTCTGCTTCTACAACGGCCGCCAGAAATGTATCTGCTACATCTTCTGCAAATCCCCGGCTGAGGTGAACAGGACTGTTAAATCCGGCAACAGAAAGATCCCGGTCAAGATATTTCCCAATATGATCAAGAAAAGACTTTTTTACTGAAGGATCTACGGGTTTGCCGATAAAGTCGGCCACATCCAGTGTGAAAAAATCACAGTGATCGATAAAAGCCTGTACTGTATCTTTTTTGATATGGTCCGCATCAAAATGATACTCCCCTTTATATCCCAGAGCAGCAACAGCATCCTCTCCTGCCCGGCGGGTATCATCAGGGCTTGAATGTATGGTCTGATGTTCCCGGTTTGACTTGTTCCAGACAATAGCAGCTCCCGATTCTGCGACAGCTGCCAGTTGGGCAGGCGCTGAAAATGCAAAGCGGTCCCCTGTGCCGATTGAGTATTTCGCTATCTTCTTCATGTGATCTCTCCTGTGGTCCTGAACTCAGATGCCTTTCCGGGCAAACTGCATCAGCCATATTCCACCGTGATTCCGGGTTACCGGATCCTTTCATATATATTCCAGAAATTCTCTATTACTAGAATAGACAGATTTAGATTGCCGATTCCAATGAGATTTCTTTTTTTCAAGGAATTTCAGACATTGCCGGACTCTTTTTCAGTTCTCTCTTGAAATCAGGAAAAACAGGTTTTTTTGACAGAGAAAGCATCTCTTTCTATCATTTAGTATTGGAAGTGAAAAAAATCCTGGATGAGATTTTTCATCAGCGGAGGAACCGTGATTCTCTTGCCGGCAGCATCATTTGCAGCAATTGTTTCACTAATATTTTTTCTACTCAAATGCGATTTTAACCGGGCTCGAAGATGGCTGGTTCTGGTTATTTTGTCATGTGCGGCCCTGGCTGCCGGTCTATGGATGGAAATATATGCTCCCGGTCTTTTTGCCTCTGGAAATTCTGAGGCAGATCATATCTGGATGAGGGTTGTACCCTTCACAGCTGCCCGGTTGAATATGAGCTTTGCCCTGCTTTTAGTCATATCAGCCATGATGGCAATAAAAGAACTTTTTCAGATCTCCCTGCATCCCGGAGTCTATATAATAATCACAGTTCTGGCTCTGCTGAACGTTTCCACTGTCTGGCTGACAGATCTCTATTTTACAGGACGAATACTGGATACAGGCTGGGGAAGCTATGTCGAGGCAGACAGCCGCTTTATTATCACACCCCTGCTTCTGATTTCATTGGCCGCTTTCTCGCTGATTCTTCTGATAAGACAGTACCGGTGCAGTCCTCCCCTTGATAAAAACCGTGTGTACTACATCCTTCTCTCATTTTTATTCCTTGCACTTTCCTTTCTGGATTTTCTTCCTCACTTCGGAATTGTTATTTTCTCCGGTCCCATCGGTTCAGTCTCACTCATCGCATTCCTGCTGGTGTTCTCCTATGCTTCCATGCATGTCAGGCTTACCCGGTTTCTGGAATTTACAGGATTACTCTTTACCTGGAGCATGATTCTTGTACTGACCTGGCTGACTTATAGAGGAATAAGCCATCTTTTCAATTCCCTGGATATAGCAAACAATGAGTTGGGCAGTCTTGGAAGGCTTATTCCGGTCCTTGCCTGCTTCTATCTGGGCCAGCGTTATATTCCGTCCTATGTTCGTGGATTGATCCTTCAAAGGCCTGATTACAGCGGCATAATTGCCCTGTATTCAAACCGCGTACGGAATCTCTCCAGCAGCAGCGAACTGATAGAGTATACCCGGGAGATGCTTTTTGATAATCGTCTTGCAGGATGGATGGATTTAGTGGAGGCCATCCCCTCAGATATTAAGTCCGATATTCAGCAACTAACAGAAGAGGGCAGAATCATTGATTATGAAGAATTCTCCTCCCGGCGGGAAATCATCCCGTCCGGTCTGGAAGAAGCGGAACTGATTGTTCCTGTTTCCCCTGGTTCGGAACTGAAAGGTCTTCTTCTCCTGGGCCGAATTGATGGAAAACGCCGGCTGGACAGTGCCTACCGGTCAGCCGTTGAAAAGATGGGCGGAATCTTCAGTTTTACCCTGTTATCTCTTCTGAACCGCAATGAACTTGAAAGAAGACATGATCTAGACCGGTATCTTCCTCCTCAGATAGTAGAGGGGATTCTCAATGAAGGCCTGGAAGGCATAGACAGAAAACGCAGGATTCCTATCACCGTGTTCTTTACGGATATTGTGGGCTTTACGGAATTGTCTGATACAGCTGATCCGACAATATTTTCGGAAATTCTGAATGATTATCTTTCTGCTATGTCGGATCTTGTATTCAAATATGAAGGAACACTGGACAAGTTTATAGGTGATTCTGTAATGGTGTTTTTCGGAGCCCCCCTGGAGACAAACCCGAAAGACCAGGTACGGCACTGTATGCAGATGGCCTTTGCCATGAGCAGGGCTCTGAAAGAGTTGAATATTGCCTGGAGAGAAAGAGGTTTTCTGAATCATGACCTTGAGGTTCGCTCAGGGATGCACTACGGAGAGGCTATTATAGGCAGCTTCGGCAACAGACACCGGATGGAATACACAGCCATAGGCAGAACAGTAAATCTGGCCAGCCGTCTTGAAAGAGCCTGCAGTCCCGGGAAGCTGATGTTCAGTTCGGCAGTGAAGGAGCATATGCCCGAAGGAAATTATAAATTCACTACTGACTGTATTAAAATCAAGGGTTTTGCAAATCCTGTAGTAGTCTTCGAAGCTGATCTGACATCCCCCGTTACCTAAACTCTTTCATAATAAAGATATCCTCATCTGAAGCAATCGTTTTTTTGTTGTAAGATTTCTATTTCGATATTATATTGGTGCATAAATAAACACAAAACCCATTTATCAGTATTATCCTTGGAGGTTCCTGTGCAAGAAGATATCCGGCAGATCATGTTTCGTAGCAGAGAATTGGATTCTATCAATCTTGAAGAGAATTTCAGCGGCATCCCCTCCCTTATACTGGGTTATATATCTCCTGACCTGGATTTTCAGTCAACAGTAACCAAGCTGAGGCAGAAATGCAGAAGTTCCGTATTAATCTGCACCTCCACGGCAGGAGAACTCTGTTCCAGAGACCTTGACCGGACTCTCCCTCTCTATCAGGAAGCAGATGAGTCCCGGGGCTCTATTGTCCTTCAGGGTTTTTCGGAGCAAATAATAGATAAAATCGATGTCAAAACAATTGAACTTCATGATCCCGACATGGAGGCGAATGAGAGAACCAGCAGGATAAAAAAAGAACTCGATACCATGACTCCCTCCTTCAAGATCGACCATAAACACTGCATCGCATTCACCCTGATTGACGGTCTCTCCAGGAGTGAAAGCTTCTACATGGAGGCCCTTTATGAATCAGGGAAACTGCCCTGTCTGACCATAGGCGGTTCCGCAGGGGGGAAACTGGACTTTCAAAATACATATCTTTATAACAACAAAGAGGTCGTGCAGAACAAAGCCGTTGTCACTCTGATTCGATTCCGAAATGATATCGGTATGGGAATTTTCAAATCCCAGAATTTTGAAATGACACCCTTCTCCATGACCATTGCCCAGGCAAATCCAGCCAAGCGCTATATAAAGAGTATTATCGATCCCCAGACCGGTGATCTGAAAGATGTGATTTCCTACCTTTGCAGCCACTTCAACTGCAGTGAATCAGAGCTGGAGAACTATCTGCAGAATTTCAGTTTTGCCATAAAGATCCATGACGACATCTATGTCCGTTCCATCTCCATGATCGACTTCAAGGAGAGGCGCATACACTTTTATTGTGACCTGGCATTCGGTGATGAACTCTACCTGGTCAAACATACGGACTTTATCCAATCGGTTAATGAAGATTACCGCAGATTCAGCAGAAATAAAGACACAGCGCCTCTTGGAGCCGTCTTTAATGACTGCATCCTGCGAAGGTTGTTCAACGGTGAAAAACTGTCAGGAGTAGACTGCTTTCAGGACGTACCGGTTGCCGGTTTTTCAACCTTCGGAGAACTCCTGGGGGTCAATATCAATCAGACCCTTACAGCCCTCTTTCTATACCGGATTCAGGAGGGAGAGGAATTCCATGACGAATACATAGATAACTTCATTATCAAATACTCTGGTTTCAAGGAGTTCTTCCTGCAGCGCAGACTGAACCAGATGAATAACATTGTTCTGATAAAGGACAGGGTCTGGGAGACCAGCCGGAAGAGCATCGATATGATGTCCGACTTTATTGAAGAGTCAAAGCAGAAGGCCATTGAGAGCGACAGGATCATTGAACTGATCAACCGGGACTTTGAAAATCTATACTCAAGGATAAATCAGTCCAAGGATGAAGGACTCAACATTTCAAGGGAGCTGGAACATCTGGGCAGAAGTGCAAACAGTGTCGAAACCGTCCTCTATGATATTGTGGATATAGCGGGTCAGACAAACATCCTTGGTTTTAATGCCTCCATTGAGGCCGCAAGGGCCGGGAAGTCCCGCGGCGGATTCTCAGTTATTGCCAAGGAAGTAAAGAAACTGGCCGATAAAACCCAGGAGCATGTCAAAATAAGCAAGGAAGCAGTAAGTGATGTTATCAAGCGGATGGATACCCTAAAATTTAAGGTGGGGCAGATTAATGAGAACCAGATAAATGCCAACTCCCTGAGCAGCGAAATCAACAGTTCCATAAATCAGCTGACCAGCTCTTCAAGGACTATTGAAAACGAGATGTCCAGCCATACCACAAGGATAAAGGGACTGATGGACCACATCGATCAGATGCTTCAGACCATTAACACCCTGGAGTAGCTGACTTAGAGACAGAACTCCTCAAAAGACCTGTAAATGCTATTGTTCAATTCAAGCAGAAACTCTTCTCCGCATTTCAGAACCCTTCTGTCATAGGTAAAAAAACCGTTGGACTCAATCTCAACATCGCTGAGCTGAGTGTAGACGGCGGCGGAAAGCCCTTTGGGAATAAGAGGAATCAACTGCCGGAGAATCAGACTTTCCAGAGCTGCTTCATAGTCACATCTGCTCTCTAATACCCTGTATCCGAACTTCTTCTTTTCATCCCACATATGCCCGGGAGCATTCAGATTGTACCCGCCGTACTCCGAGAGCATATGGATTCTCTTCTCCCTTCTGCTCTTTCTGTTCAGCTTCAGTTTGTCGCGGTGCTGTGAGTAGAAGTCCCCTCCCCCCTGATCTATCCATCCAGAGGCATGGTCCACAAGACGGGTCGGATCGAGACTTCGGACAAGCTCTGTCATCTTTAGGGAGTCAAACTGCCCCCAGGACTCATTGAAGGGAACCCAGCAGACTATGGAGGGGTGATTAATAAGGAGCCTGATCATCCGGGTCAGCTCATCTGCGTACTCTTCACGGTTCTCAAGGCTCTCCCTCCCTGACTTGCGGTGATCCCGGGGTTTCGTATCGGTCTCACCTCGTCCCAGAACTCCTGCCACATAGAGGGACGCCGGCACGGCCCTGTTCTTCCCGCCGGAAACCATATCCTGAATAACCATCATCCCCAGCCTGTCGGCATGGTAATACCAGCGGCGGGACTCGATCTTGATATGCTTCCGGATCATATTGAATCCCAGTTCTTTCATTCTCTGAATATCAAAGACAAGGGCATCGTCCGAGGGGGCGGTCATGCCCGATTCAGGCCAGTACCCCTGATCAAGGGGACCGTGAAGAAAGACTGCCTTCCCGTTCAGACAGAACCGTTCATGACCGTCTCTCCCCGCTTTCCGGGTTATATGTCTATAGGCCGTATAGGAGGAGATCTCCTCCACCAGCTCTCCCGAAGAAGTGATGAGTCTGACCCTGACCTCGTAGAGAAAGGGATCCTCCGGCGACCAGAACCGGGGAGATTCGAGAGGCAGGAGAAGGGACTCCCCCGCAGCGCCACTTACTCTGCCCGCAGATTTCCCCTCTTCCAGAACCTCCACCTCCGCAATCCCCCTCTTCAGGGCCTCGACCTTTACGGAGAAGCCCTCCTTACCGGGGAGGCAGATAAAGTTCTCGATAGAATTCTCCCCGGGAACAGGCTCCAACCATACCGTCTGCCAGATACCGCTTGTGGCGGTATAGTAGATATAGCCGGGATCGAGGACCTGTTTCCCCCTCTGCTGAAGGCCGCTGTCAGTGGGGTCCTCTACCATTACTTCCAGGGAGTTCTCACCGGGTTCCAGAAGAGATGAGATATCAAAGCCGAATGGTATATATCCTCCCCGGTGCTCACCGGCAGCCCTGCCGTTGATAAAGCAGCGGCATTTCCAGTCCACTGCCTCAAAATTCAGACGTACCGCGCTGCCCTCCCACTCCCCGGGGATCGTAAAGGTTCGTCTGTACCGGAGAACCTTTTCCGGCTGCAGCGCTCTTGCCGCACCGGAGAGAGGGGTTTCAATGCTGAAGGGAACCAGAATATCCCCATCGGGCCGGTCGGGAAAGTTCTCTCCTGATCCGGTCACAGCATACTCCCAGAGACCATTAAGGTTTATCCATCTCTCCCGGACCAGATTGGGTCGGGGGTATTCATTCAATGGAAGAGTCCTGTCCAGATTCTCTCCCCATACTGTTGTCTGCTCTCTATCCTTGTTTTCCATGCCGGTTATTATCTCCCGGTCCCGGCCGCTGGTAAAGCAGGATTTCAAATCTATTCCGAATGGAACAAACCCGAGGCAACCCCTATAATAAGGGCATGCTGTCCAAATCCCAGTACATGGCGTACCTCCACTGTCCCAAGGCATTCTGGCTCTTCCGGAAAAGACCGGAACTGATCTCCGAACCATCTGCCCATCAGCAGTCCATTATGCAGACCGGTCATACCGTGGGCGCCAGAGCAAGAGATCTCTTTCCCGGGGGTTCTGAAATTCCCTTCCTTCCTGAAAATCCCGGAGAGATGGCCCGGAGGACCCGGTATCTGATCGAATCAGGTTGCACCACAATCTACGAGGCCGCCTTTATCCATGAGGGCATGTTTGCGGCGGCGGATATTCTTCACTGGGACGAGGGAAGCTGGAAACTCTACGAGGTGAAGAGCTCCATGAGTCTTAAGGACAGCTATGTTCTCGATATGGCCCTGCAGTCCTGGGTCATTGAAAAAAACGGAGTGAGCCTGAAATCCGTAAACCTGATCAATCTGAACAGGGGATATACAAGAGAGGAGGAGCTGGACCTGGGCGAACTCTTCAAAATTACAGACCTCTCACTGCGAATCCGTCCCCACCTGATTCCCATAGAGGAAAATATAGAGAGGATGAAGGTCCTTCTGGAGAACACTGAACCCGAAAGGGAGATCGGAATGCACTGTCTCTCTCCCTCAGAGTGTCCCTGTCATGACTACTGCTGGCGGACCCTGGCCGGAGTGCCCGTGGAGTCGGTCTTTACCCTGACAACCACCAGAATGGATGAGAAATTCGAACTCTTCAACAAGGGATATGTCAGCTTAATGGATCTGCCGAAGGAGGGTCTGGGCAAGGCGCAGCTCCTTCAGGTGGAGGGAAAGCTCCATATTGAAGAGGAGAATATCAGAAATTTTCTAGCAAAGATTGAAACTCCCGTAATCCATCTGGACTTTGAGAGTTTTCAGCAGGCCCTGCCCGAGTATCCGGGAATAAAACCATTTCAGCAGATTCCCTTTCAGTACTCCCTTCATATCGAAGAGGGAGACAGACTGGTTCACAAAGAGTTTCTTGCGGACCGGGAATCGGATCCCAGACGTGTTCTGGCAGAGCGGCTGATTGAGGATATCCCCGAGGAGGGTACCATCCTGGCCTACAACAAGACCTTTGAAAAGAGTGTAATCAACAGACTGGCGGCCCGGTTTCCCGATCTGCAGCCGAAACTAACATCCCTCTCGGAACGCCTCTATGATCTGATGGAGCCCTTTCAGAAGAGGTGGTACTATCACCCCGAAATGGAGGGCAGTTACTCCATCAAAAAGGTTCTTCCCGCCCTGGTTCCTGAGATGGAGCAGGCCTATGGAGATCTGCCGGGAGTCCATAACGGGGGCGAAGCCTCCTCCGTATGGCAGAACCTCCCCTCTGTTACCGATCCCGCTGAAGTAGAGGAGATCAGAAGGGGACTGCTGGAGTACTGCCGTCTGGACACCCTTGCCATGGTCAGAATTCTGGACATTCTCAGAAAGGTCTGAACCAACCCGGCACGTCCAGTCCCCCGAAGGGATCAGACCAGAGATTTGGTCCTGATTCTCTCCAGCGCCCAGAAGGTGTACTTTCGGACCTTTTTATCGGGATCCTGTTCAAGATCCTTCAGAATCTCCTTTCCCTCGTCGGTATTCAGAATTTCAAGAGCCTTGGTTACCTCAACCCTTACCTCGGGATTTGGATCCCTTGCAGCCAGTACGATTCCCCGGAAGGCGGCTTTTGTTCTGATGGCCGAAAGGAAGGAGGCCGACTCCTGTCTTACCGCAGGATCCCTGTGCTTCAGCTTTCTGATATGGTTCTCAACAAAACCTGTAGACTCCAGTACCTCGGCAATATACTTCTGGAGTGAGGGGATGTCCTCCTTCAGAAGTTCAACCATTGTGACCTCACCCTCATAACCCATCATCCTGAATACCAGGGTAAGGTCTTCCCGGAGCTGGGGCCCGGCATCCTTGAGCAATTCTATGGCTGCGGCCAGACTCTTTTTGTCCTTCTTCCGGCTGAGACTGCGGATGCAGTCCATTTTATACTCATCCTCAACGGCAATTTTCCGCCCCAGAATGGCTACCGATTCGGGTGCCTCTGAGGCTCCCAATCCATCAATGATGCCCCTGATAACCGGGGCAACCTCATTCTCGTCATTCAGGACCTCTTCCATCGCCTTCAGCACAGAGGCCGTACCGCTTGTACCCAGGGCCCGGGCAACCTCCTTTCTCACCTCGGGAACGGGGTCACGGAGCATATCGATGCTTCGGGTCAGTTCCTTTGTCTCCCCGTACTCCACAAGTGCCCAGATACTGGCAATCCTTACATCGGGATTGGCGTCTCCCAGGGCGGCCTTGATCTCCTTGAGAAAGGTCTTCTTCCCCGTTGCCGGCAGGGAGACAATAATGGTTGCCCGGCTCTGGGCATCCACAGAGTCCAGAATTGACTTGACCCTTTCGTTGAAGAGCTTCTCCGCATAGGAGCTGAGCATTTCGGCAAACTCCCTTGCCTCGTCCAGGGGCAGAATGGAGAGGTTCTCCAGAATGATCTGCAAACAGCTCTCCTTCTTCATCTCTCCCAGAATCTTCAGGGCTTGAATACGTACGGCATGGGGGTAGAAGTCCCGGCCCTTGCGGATAATATCCATGGCAACCGTCTGTACTTCCGCCTCGGGCATAATCCGCAGAGTCTCACGGAGTTCATCCTTCAGAGGGAAGTCCGGATCCTTGAGAAAATCCTCCAGGATAGGCATAAAGAGAAAGGCGCCTCTCGCCGGCAGGGCTCCCAGTACATCCTTGAGAAGCCTTTTTCTGCTCCTTATGTCGATGACTTCACGGGCCATCATGGCCAGGGCCGAATCATTTCCTCTGCGATGGACACACTCCAGTGTATTTTTATAGAGCTCGTTGAGTTCGGAGTCCTCTTTCTTATCCACATCCTGTGTAAAGACACGATCCGCCAGAAAGCTGATGGAGTCCTGAGGTCCGGCAGTTTTCAGAAGCCTTGAGGCAAGAAGGAGGGAGCCCCTGTTGTTGTTGGACTGTATGCCGTTAAGAAACTCGGAAACATTGACCTCCAGGGAATTTTTCAGAAGACCGTAGTTTCTCTCAAGCTCTTCGCTGTCGTTCATATAGCTTTCACGGAACAGCCGGTCCAGAACACCGCACTCCTGGAGATACCGTGCCGCACTCTGCCGCAGTTCCAGATCATCCCCCGAGAGAATCCTGACCGCCAGATCCTGGTCCTCCTGGGATTCGTGTGAGAGAAGCTGAATCACATGGAGGATCTGCTCGTTGTTCATGGATGGCAGATCAATGGAATAAGAGGTGGCAAAGTCCTTCATGATTCTCTTCTTCGCCTCCTGCCTTACCTCGAATACGGGATCATTCAGCAGGATGGTATAGAGTTCGGCAAAGAGTTCCTTTCCCTCTTCCGTCTCATGAGAACTATAGGGTTTGGCATCGGAGGGAATCTCCCTGATTACAGTACTCCGGATCAGGGCATGAGGGTCATCAAAAGACTCCCACACCGCCCGGTCTGAACGGCTGTCATCATCATGAAGCAGAATATTTATAGCAAAATAGCGGACAGCCCACTCGGGATCCCCGGTCATCTCCCTTATCTCATCAATTCGGGACTGAAGGAGAACCAGCCCCTTTGTCCCGTCAAAGACCTCACCTCTTCCGGAAAGAGCGATTCTTCTGAGTTTCAGAAAGTCTCCGCTTCCATCCAGAAAGGTCTCAAGGGTTTTGGCCGCGGCGGAGTGGCCCAAAGCCCTCTGGAACAGGGCGAAGAGCCCCTTGTCTGGTGAGAATTCAAGAATCCAGCTGATATGGCTTCCTTTGTGATGCTCTTTATAGCTTCTGACCCAATCATCTGTCAGCTCCAGAATCTCGGGAAGATTGACCTTTGTCTTTCTGGAAAGATCCACCAGATAGGAGGACTTCTTCTGCAGCTGCTCCCTGCGGTAGTGCTTCAGAACCTCATCCTTCATCAGGTCCGGCTCTGCGGCAAGCTCATTCATTGCTTTTCTGAATCTTTTCTTCCTGACAAGGATGATAATTACAATCGCAAGAATGACAGCCAGCCCGACGGCGGCTGCAATTATTTCATAGAGTGGCAGTGAATTCAAAAACTTCAAAAACTGATCCATTAGCTGAGCTCCTTTCAGGCCATGCCGGCAACATTGAAAATCTGTATTGGTTTAACTTTCCCCTTAACCCTGACCGCCTTGCGGGGTTCGATTATAAAGCGGTCATCCAGCTGCTTTCTGGTATTTTCTGTAATAATTATCTCCCCAGCCTCGGAAACACCCTCCAGCCGGGCGGCCAGGTTTACAGTATCTCCGATTACGGTGTAGTCCATACGTCTCGAACTGCCAAGGTTCCCGGCAACTAGATCTCCCGTATGCATGCCGAATCCCACCTGCAGCTTAGAAGCCCGTCCGGTAAAGAATTTTCTGTCCTTTGCCTTAACCAGGTTCTGAATTTCAACGGCACAGGAGACAGCCCTGATGGCATCCTCGGTTTCATTCACCATGGGAACGCCCCAGGCTGCCATAATGCAGTCGCCGATAAACTTATCAATATAGCCGCCGTATTTGATCACAATCTCCACGGCTTCCGAGAAGTACTCATTCAGAACCTCGATAATATACTCGGGAGACTTGTCCTCGGAGAAAGAGGTGTATCCTCTGATATCCGCAAAGAAGACGGTGGCATGTTTGGTTCCCCCTCCGGGCTTAACCATATCCGGAGTATTCATAAGATTCTGTACAATATCATTGGAGAGATACCGGGCGAACATATCCTTGATAACCCTTCTGTCCTCGGTGGCCACCTCTATGGAGGCCTTCAGCTCCTGCTCCCTGGTCTGGTCGGTGAAAAGAAGGGTGAGGCCCTTATGCTTTCCCCGCTGCCCTCGGAGGGGAGCCACATTGAGGGAGAAATCCATATCCCCGTGAGGCCCCTTGTAGATTCCCTCCATTCCGGGAACTTCAACCCCCTTCTCCCTGGCATTATGGATGGCATTAAGAACCTTCCGGCTCAGTGACCTCTTAAAGAACTTATCCAGGTCCATGCCGATAACGCTCTCATCCATCCCCATGGATTCCTCTGCCATATTGTTGAAATAGCGGATTCTGTCCTTCTCGTCTGTGGTAATCAGAATATTGGTCATGGACTCGAAGATGCTTTCCTGATACTGCTCAAGATCCTCAACCTGTTTCACATACTCCTGAAGTTCCCTGTAGAGCTTTGAACTCTGGAGCATGCCGCAGGCCTGTCTGGTATAGGAGTCAAGAAAATTAAAACTGTCTCTGTTATAGTGAAGCTCTTTTTTGGAATTCAGAATAAGAACGCCGATTCTGGACTTTACCGTGTTGATAGGCAGGGCAATGCCGCTTTTCATCCGGGAGGTCAGAAAGAGATCGGAAAAGTATTCGCCCCTCTCCTGCAGGACCACTGCCTTGGAACACTCGTTAAGAAACTCTATCAGCTCTGATTTTCCATCAAGGGAGTCGGGGATATCGTAGGCGCCCCTCTTGTACATAAGGGTCAGGGAAGAGTCTTTATGACCGGGATCTGTAAAGAGATAGAGTGCGGCAATCTCAGATCTGGTAATATCCAGAGACTGCTCAACCAGCACTGAAACAAGGCTTCTGAAATCCCCTTCATCAGCCATAAGGCTGCTGGCACGCACCAATTCGTCAAGAACATTCAGTTCTCTCACCATACAGGGCTCCTAACAAATATCAAGTGATTACTAAAATCATAAATCAAAGTACAAGTTTCTTACAAGCTAAAGTTTATACTCACAAAACTTTAACACTTTCAGAAAAACTCCTGTCCCGAGTGCAGCGAGAGGCTCTATCCTATTGAGAAAGGGCGCCGGCTGAAGTAATATGGTATACTTAATTTCCTAAGAGGAGAATTCGATGGAAGACCAGACGCTTATTCAGAGTAAAAAAAAGAAAAAAGAGACATTTCTGAAGGAAAAAGCCGTTCTACTCATTCTATCGTCAAAGGAGCTTGGAAAGTCATTTGTACTGGACAGGGACGAGATCACCATCGGCAGGGATTCCTCCTGTACCATTCAGCTGGATGATGCCGAAGTCAGTTCCAGACACTGCCGCATTATGGTTCCCGATAACAGAGTCTTTATACTTGAAGATCTTGAATCAACAAATGGTACCTTCCTCAACAAAAAACTTGTTAAAAAACCGACGCAGATCTTCTACAGCGACAGGCTGGTTCTGGGAAAAACAGTTTTCCGCTTCTTCCTCGAAGAATCATTGAACCTTTAGGAGTCCACCATGGCAACAGGAAAACTGCCTATACTGGTACAGAAAACCTACGAAGATATTAAAGAAATCATTGAGAGGGGTGAGGTTGATCCCTCGGGACAGCTCCCCTCCGAAAACATACTCTCTACCCAGCTGAACGTAAGCCGCGCCACCGTACGGACCGCCCTGGCCCGGCTCGAGTACGACGGGCTTATTGTCCGGGTTCACGGCAAGGGAACCTTTGTAAGAGAGAAGACCCTGAACCTGGAAACCTCCCTCACCGAAAAATGGGATTTTATTCCCATGCTGGAAGAGAACGGACGAAAGGTCAGAATAGAGCTGCTGGGTATACATCAGCGCCCGGCCGGTTCCGATGATGCCCATTTTCTCAACGTAAGCAGCAGCACCGAAATTGTTGAGGTGAAGAGACTCTATCTGGCCGACGACACACCGGTGATCTACTCAAGAAATGTTTTTCCCCGGGGGGCGTTGAGGAAGGGAGCGGATCCTGTACTTATGAACTATCAGTGTACCGCCTACGAGCTGTTCAAGGAGTATTTCAGCGATATGGCGGAGAACAGCCTTACCGATCTCCTTCCGGTTCTTCCCGAAGAAGAGGTCTCCTCCCATCTGAAGATCAACCCTTCCACTCCGATCTTTCTGTTCAAGGATCTTTTTTTAACGGAGAATGAACACATTCTCCTTGCAGGAGAGAACTATATGCACGAGAATCTTTTGAAATTAAGATTTATCAGCAATCCGAAATAATTCCGGGAGACCCTATGAAAAAGAATATTCTGTTTCTCTGTACGGGAAATTCCTGCCGCAGCCAGATGGCCGAAGGATGGATGAGAGAGCTCCACGGCGATGAGTACAATGTTTACTCCGCCGGAATAGAGACCCACGGTCTGAACCCCAATGCCGTCAGGGTTATGGCCGAGGCCGGTGTGGATATCAGCGGCCATAAGAGTACTCTGGCATCAGACTACAGAGATATTGATTTCGATGCTGTTATCACTGTATGCGGCCATGCCGATGAGAACTGTCCCGTATGGCTGGGGAAGACAAACAGGATTCACCACGGTTTTGACGATCCCCCCCGTCTTGCTGCGGATATTGAGGATCCCGAAAAAAAGCTGGAACCCTACAGACGGGTCCGGGACGAGATCAGAGAGTATCTGAAAGAATTCTCTCTTTAAGTTCCTTTCCGAAGGGATCTACCAGAGAGCCGCATTCATAAAGAGCAGCTGAAAGACAGGCCTCTCCTCTTCCACAAGCCAGCAGAAGCGGAAGGCCAGGTCAAACTCTCCATACTCCATATTGGCGGCGGTCATATCCAGAACAAGAGCCGCACCCACCGACTGGTAGCGCTCTCCCGAAACCGGAAGATCTCCCTGAACAAGATAGTCATAGAAGAGATTTCCGCGAATCCGCTTCAGATAGAAGAACGACCCGGCGGCAAAGTCGGGATAGGCAATGGGAAAATCATAGTCCGCCGACGCCTTCAATGTCCTGTAGTCCACAGAAGAGGAGTAGCCCCGGGTAAAGGGAAAGGAGAGGGAGTAGCGTCCGCTCTGCTCTTCAAGGGCGAGCCCCCAGGTCAGCCCTGTATTTCTGAAGGGTCCCGGGGTGTATACCGAGGTCCGGGTGTAGATGCGGTAGAGCTCTGAGGGATCCTCCGGATAGACGCTTGCCCCGGCCCGCTCGATAAAACCCCAGGCGGGCACAATGGACCGGGAGCTTCCCGGCAGCAGGGCGGCGGCAATCAGCTGTCCCTCTACGGGAACATAGTACTCCGAATCCTCTCCGTTCAGAGGCAGAAAGGAGCGCAGGCCCGTACTGACCGCCGGCGTCAGATAGAAGTGCCAGAGGTCACGGCTCAGGTTCATGGGAAAGGACAGCATCACCCTGTTGGATAGATCCATCATCTCGGTGCCGCCGACAACCCTGTAATCTGCGGAATTTCTAAGGCTGATCACCGGATAAAACCGGGTCCAGTCAAGATCCAGAAATCCCCCCCATGTTCTCTCGTTGATATCGAATTCCGCCCCCAGGGCCAGGTTCAGGGTATTCATCACATTGGCGGACTGCAGCTGCAGCCTCAGCCCCGTCAGAGTTTCAAGGTTGGGGGAGATACCCCAGCTGTGAAGATTCAGCCCCGATGTCCCCACAGAGTAGTCATCAACCTCCAGATTTTCCATGCCTGCTGACTCCCAGTCAGGGAGATTATGAATCGACCAATCAGCCTCCGTTGAAAAAGGTGCCCCCGGCAGCCCCCGATCCGGATCGACGGGTATCCAGTAGTCGGGATCCAATGGAACTCTGACAGGTATATTTCCAAGGCTGTTTCTTGTGTCCGAATAGTAGAGAACATCACCGGCCACCAGGGGATTCTCCGCCGCCAGAGCCCTGGAGGTAATCCTGTACTCCCTTCCTTCGGTGCTATCCCAGGCCATAATATTCTCATATCCTCCGGCATTGGAGCCGTAGATCAGCCAGGAGTTCCAGACCTGCAGGTCCTTGATATTTTCCTGAACAGCCTCTTTTACGGTGGTATGGATGCCTGATGAAAGATCAATGGATTTCAGTGAGCGTCCCGATTCAGTCTGAAAAATAAGGTAGACCCTCTTTCCGTCATCGGACCAGGCCGGGGAGGAGGGGAAGCCTTTCTCTTTAATATCATAGGAGTTCAGGACTTCACCATTTCGGGGATCCAGAATCCTCAGCTCCCCGGTCATTTCCTCACTCCAGTGCATCACCGCAACTCTCTTCCCGTCCGGAGAGAAGGCGGGATCATAGAGTCTCTCTTTTCCGGTTATATATCTCTTGCCGTCGCTGCTTCCGTCTGTACCGTTATTTCCGCCGGATTCATACAGGATAAGATCTGACCAGCTTCTGTCCTCGTAGAGGAGGGAGGGTCTGTTCCAGGTCCAGATAAAACAGCTGCCGCTGCTGGTAATTCCCTCCCCAGCGGGAACCCTGCGGATCTTCTCCTCCCTGCCATTCTCAATCCGGATAAGGGAGGCCGGTTCCGCCACAGAACTCTTTCTGGCAATTAAAGACTCTTCATCGGCGTATAGGACCTCATAACGGGTATACTCATCAGGCAGGATATCCAGCAGGACTTCATCCTCCCTCAGATCCATGCCTTCCATCTCCTCCTCCCAGGAGGTCTTCAGATCATCAAGCATATCCTGAAAGAGACGGGTCCAGGACTTTCCGGTCACCTCTTGGGCGCCAAGATAGAGGCCAAGGGCAGGCAGCGGCAGGGTGGTTGCGGAATCGAGAATCCTGTTCCAGGCATCATCACCATAGACCTTTCGGATATAGGAGGTCATAAAGTAGCCGTAGCTGTAGTAGTTGGGATAGTGATCCCTGTAGGAGCCGTTTACAAAGTTCTGGTATGAACGGCCTCCCTCCAGGGTCAGCACCTTCATCTGGGTATAAAAAAGAGGATCCCGGCCCCGACCAGACTCGGAGTATACAGTTTCCGCATGAACAGCATCCCCTTCCAGAAACCACCGGGGAACGGAGAGATAGATTCCTCCGGCCTGTCCCAGCTCTCCCCCGAGGAAGTAGAGAAAGCGGATAAAGTTCCGGTTCAGGCTGTCCATCTGAACCATATGCCTTGTTTCATGAAGATTCAGAAGATCATACCAGTCAAGAGATGAGAGCCCCTCTGAAGCAGGAGTCCCGTACCAGACCGATTTACGGGGGGCCAGAGAGACATAGCCGTTGCTGATCATCCCCGATGTTGTCAGAATCAGGGGCCACTTTTTCTCATGTCCCCCCGTAAAATCCTGCTGCTCCAGCCGGTAGACCGCTTCAACACGGGGAGCCAGTTCCAGGGCCCTCTCCGTAATCTCTGCGGGAAAAATCAGTTGAAAGTGCTCTGTTTCAATCTTCTTCCAGTCCACCCCGGGCGCATACTGGGCCCATAGAGGAGATTGAAGGACAAGAAGAAGGAGGGAGACTTGGAAAAATCTTTTTAAAGGCATTATACTCATCCTCAACGGGGTGTCGTGCCGTGTTTCTACAGCAGGCTGTCACAATACCATAATAAAACAGTATCCCCGTAATAGACATAAACAAAGGTAATCCAATGAAAAAAATTGTTATCTATCCGATCCTGCTTCTAATGCTTTCCGGACTCCTGTTTGCGGAAACAACAAAAACTGTCACTGTGGTCAACTCACTGGACGAAACAATCTACTACCTCTACCTCTCCCATGGGGATGAGAGAGACTGGGGAGTCGACAGACTGGGAGATGACCTTTTTGATGCTGGAAGTACTTACAGCTTCGAAATAACATATGATGAGGCAGATCCCTACTATGATCTTATGGCCGAGGACGAGATGGAAAAGGCCTACAGAATCGAATCCATCAACCTCGATGAAGTCGATACCATTACCGTAACGGCCGATGACTTCCTGCCCTTCGGGGGAAGAAATCCAGTTTACCGGGACATCACCTTTATCAATGAAACCGGTGAGGATATCTACTACCTCTATGTCTCATCCAGAGACTCAATGTACTGGGGAGAGGACCTTCTGGGAGATGATATTCTTGATGAGGGCTCCAGCTATACAATCAGCGTCCCCGTGGATGAAAGCTATCCGGAAAATGATATTCTTGCGGAGGGTTACAGCGGTGCAACCTACGAACTGATGGATTTCAACTTTCTCGAGAGTGATTCTTTCACAATCACCAGCGACAATATGAGCTCCGGCGGTGATTCATATGATGATTACTACTCTGACGATTATGACTACTCCGATGACTATTCAGACTACGGAGCCGATTACGAGCAGGGCTACCGTGACGGTTTCAGAGATGCCTACAGGGAAGCCTACAGTCAGGGTTACAGAGACGCCATGAACGACTACTGATCTCCTTTTATCTGAGAAGACTGGAATATGATCCCTCTCTATTGAGACGGGATCATTTTTTTTCTGTGAATCATATTGGATCCGGTCCAGCCCCGGGACTTGTAGAACCCGAGAGCCGGGTCATTGTCCCTGTCTGCCAGAAGCTGCAGCCGGTTGATCCCTGCACTGCGCGCCCACTCCTCAGTCCTTGCCAGCATGCCCGTACCGAGGCCTTCTCCCTGACACCGGGGATCCACAACCACATCCTCCACCCAGCCCGAAAGCTCTCCGGTGGCCGTAGAAACAACCGTCTGCACCGTCAGCATGGCAACGACTTCTCCCGTTGACAGGTCCTCCGCCACCAGGACCAGCTGCTCCCCACCTGCTGAAGTTATGATCCGTTCCAGAGCACGGCTGTGAACCTCGGGTCTGAAATCGAAGTCCTCCTCCACCGAAAAGAGCACACCCAGAAGGCGTACCATATGATCAATGTCCTTGAGTTCTGCTTTTCTATAATTTACCTGCATTGCTGTTCCTGTATTGGTTAACTGAAGGAAGGTCAGCCCAGTTTGGCCAGACGCCGTATCAGAAAGCCCTTGTTCTCGGCAACATACTCACGGAAATCTTCAAAATCCTCTTTGGTTTCCGAGGCGGCTCCCGAAAGGATAAGCACGCGGTTCTCCCATTTGAACCAGAGATAGTGCTTTGAACTGATGGACCTGTATCCCGTGGCGGCCATGCGGCTCTCCAGGGCACTGTCCAGTTCGATATGGTTTGCCATACCGCTGATATAGAGGACATCTCCATCCTCAGCCAAAAAAAGAACGCACCGGGTAAAACCGTCTGAAATGGCATCGTCGTTACGGAATCCCTCCAGCCGCAGATCAAGAGACCCCAGTCGCAGGTTGTATCCCTGCATACGGAGAGACTTCCGGATGACCACAAGCTCCTGCCGGACCTCCTGCATCACCTCCGTATCGGTTCTGTTCTTTTCCAGCCTGTGCCGCAACTCCCTCAGCTGAGCTTCATACTGATGGAATATTTTGGTATTGTTGGAAAGGAAGATAGTGGTATCGGACATCAGGGTCCAGACCGAGGCGAAATACTCGCTGATATTGCCTATGGCTTTGTTGAAAAGATTCCTTTGCATTACCTTTATACTATAATCAATAGAGAATAATAAAACTATGATTATTTTGGAGGATTTTTTTGAAGATTCTGGTACTTTCGGACATTCACGGTAACCTGGAAGCCCTGGAAGCGGTACTGGAAGATTCTGCCTCACAAAACTGGGAGGAGATCTGGTTTCTGGGAGACCTGGCCGGTTACGGCCCCGAGCCCGAGGCCTGCTACAGACTGCTCCTGAAGGAAAAAACCCTTTTTATTCCCGGTAATCACGACCTCTATCTCTGCGGCCGGATGTCGGGCAGCTTTTTCAGCAACGAGTCCCGGAAGGCCCTGATAATGAGCCACTCCCTGGTCTCTGGAGACTTCCTGAACCATATGAAGGAGCTGCCGGTTTTTCAGGAGCGCAAGGGTGTTCTTATGGTTCACGGCTCTGTGGAGGATCCCACAAGGGACTATATTCTGGGAGAACCCGATGCTCTGAGGAATTTCAAGGCCGCCACAAAGAAGTGGGTTCTCTTCGGCCACTCCCATATTCAGGAGTACTACAGCCTCAGCCGCCGGAATCTGAGCAGCGGCCGGGCCGAAACGGGACAAACCCTCTCCCTGAAAGGATCACGGGTTCTGATCAATCCCGGCAGTATAGGCCAGCCCCGGGACGGAAATCCCGATGCTGCCTGGGGAATTCTGGACACAAGGAAGAAGGAATTTACCTTCTACAGAACCCCCTACAACTTCCGGAAAACCCAGGAGAAGATGGAAGCGGCGGGGTTTTCAGAATTTCTGATAGACCGGCTGTCCAAAGGAATCTGAACCTGTCATCCGATCTCAATATAGGATTCCAGAATTCCGCTTAAAAGAAATTCCTCCATATCAGGAAAACGGTTCTTCAGGACTCCAAGGCTTACTCCCTTCTTCAGAAGCATAAGAATTTCTTCC
Organism: Spirochaeta sp. UBA5339; assembly: GCA_002408085.1. GTDB lineage: Bacteria > Spirochaetota > Spirochaetia > DSM-2461 > DSM-2461 > Oceanispirochaeta. The sequence goes on along the minus strand of DHQL01000025.1, from coordinate 207,345 downwards.
TCCTCTTTACTGAGAAGATCTACACAGAGTTCATAGTCCCTGAGCCAGAAGAGGGTTCTGAAGGATCCCGCCTCAGCCATAAGATCCTCGGAAGCTCCGGGAAATCCTGCGGTCACCACCGAGGGATGAAGGTGGAATTTTCCGATACGGCAGCTGCCGTGAAGATGAAGCTCCAAATCATCATCAAGGACAATCTGCCCCTCCGGTGAATAACTGCTCTCGCACTGCTCAATCTCCTCAAGAAGATCCAGATAGCCGAGCATATCCTCAATCACCGGAAAAAGACTCTCTCTTCCGCACTTCTTATAGGCTGACTCGAGAAAGACAGGGAGACTGAATTCTTCATCCACAGGGCTTTCCGCCAGATCCATCAGCCCGACAGGAGAGAGATCCAGATCATAACAGACCCGGCTCAGCCAGCTGATTCCCCGGTTCTGATTGTAGAGCCGATCACAAACCGTACTCAATTTGCCAGCCTTTTTCATATCCGCCGCCGGGAAGCCGGGAGTCTCCCGGACAATGTAGGGATCATCACAGTCCGCATCCATATCCAGCTCTTCCCGACGGTCATAAAGGGCGGTGCCGGGAAGCACCGCCAGGGGAAAGAGGTCCAGATGATTGGGCTCAAGGGAGAGGGCGTAGTCCATGGAGTTCCGGAATCCCTCAAGACTGTCCCCTGGAAGACCGTAAATCAGGTCCAGGCCGAAGGAGACCCCCGCCTCTCCCAGGAGAGCTGTTTTACTGCGGAACTCATCGGGATCAAAGCGGCGGTTGATATTCTTCAGGACCTCGGTGGACGCGCTCTGGAGCCCGATCTGCAGGGTACAGGGCACTGTGGCAAAGGCCAGTGCCGTCTCCTCATCCAGGAATTCGGTCCGTACCTCAAAGTAGTAGTATGTCTCGGGGGTCAGTTCGCGGATCCATTCCAGAATGGTCAGAACCCTCTTTTTATTGACATTAAAGGTGGGATCCAGAACAAAGACCTGCTGTATCCCGGCATCACGGATCATCTCCAGCTCCGCCCTTATCCGTTCCAGGGCAAAAGTCCTGACCTTGCCGCTTCCCTTGGACTCAAAACAGAACTCACAGGCAAAGGGACATCCCCTGGAAAGCTCCCAGAGAAGTCCTCTGTTATGGCTGAGATCCAGGGCTCCCGAAAGTATGGGTGAGTTCAGTCCATTTATGTCCAGGCAGAATACGGGAGACGAGGGGCCGCTGTTCGCCGTGACAATGCCGGGTATGGAGGGTACTGTCTCACCCGCTTCAAGGGCATCCAGAAGAGGATCGATAATAACCTCTCCCTCGCCGACCATGGCCGCGGCAATGCCGCTCTCTTTCAGAAAGGAGTCCGCCGCGGCTGTTACCTCGGGTCCTCCCGCAATCAGGGGAAGCTCCGGCCGGGCGGCCTTCAGGATTTTGATGATTTCCAGCACAAGGGATCTGTTCCAAAGGTAAACGGGAAAACCGACACAGCCTGTAGACGGCTCGTAAAGGAGCCCCTCCGCTATTTCTGCAGCGCTCTGGTCCAGGGTGTAGTCCCTGAGTAAAATGTCGTGCCGGGATGATGCGGCCTTCAGACAGGCGGCGGCCAGAGGAATGGCCCGGGTCGATTCCTCCAGATGGATGGTTGCCAGAATGACTTTCATGGGCCCATTCTATCAGAAAGTCTCCATCCCATACAGTGAGGCTCTTAATAGAATCGGATAGAAGAGACTGAACAGAAATCTAATGAAAATCATACATAATCCTAGTCTAATATAGTCATAATTCCTGTCTATGAATCAGTTTTATTCCTCCTGCAGTACCCTGAAGGGTATCAGGAATAAAAGCATCAGAGTTCCAATGGGACACCGGAGATTCGTTATTCTCAGCGACCTTCATATGGGAAACGGAGGAAGCCGGGATGATTTCCGTAAAAACGGGCAGACCGTTTCCGAAGTTCTCTGGAACTACTACTATGACCAGGGCTATCATCTCGTTCTGAACGGAGATATTGAGGAGCTGCAGAAATTTCAGCTACCCCGGATTCAGGAGAGCTGGAGCGATCTCTATAAAATCTTCGACGCCTATCACTCTGATAAGAGACTCACAAAACTCTACGGCAACCACGACCTGACTCTGTCGGATCCCCCCGAAGACTACCCCTACCCGGTACACGAATCCCTTGAGATCCATAACGACCGGGGCTCCCTTCTGGTTTACCACGGTCATCAGTTCTCAAGCTTTATTCTCCGATATGAAAAACTCTGCAGCTATGTTCTGAAGTATATCGCCTATCCCCTGGGCATAATGAACTACAGCAAATCCCCGGCGAACCGAAAGAAGATCAAGACAGAAATTCACGCCTATCAGGCATCCAGCCTCTCGGGAATGATCTCCATTATCGGACATACTCACAGACCCCTCTTTGAATCCCTCTCCAAATCGGACTCCCTGAAATACAGACTGGACTCACTGATCCGCAGCTACCGGCAGACCAGCGAACTGGAGAGGAAAGGTATTGAGAGGGAGATAAAACTCCTCCAGCGGGATCTGAAACTCCTGCGCAACAGCAATGAGACTCAGATCTCCGAACTCTACAGCAGCGACGGTCTGGTTCCCTGTCTCTTCAACTCGGGATGTACCATCGGAAAGCGCGGATTCACCGCCATTGAGGTAGATGACAGCAGCATATCCCTGGTCTACTGGTACGACAGCGAGAAACAGAGTCAGTACAATAATTTTTTTGGATACAATAGAATGCCCCTGCCCGGTTCATCACTCACCAGAATTACCCTGAACAGTGAAAAACTGAGCTATATCCAGGACAAGGTCCGCTTTATGGCTCCTCAGCTCTCTCTTTGCGGGTCAGATACTCCCGTATCATTTCAGCGGCTTCCAGGCTGATCCCCGCAGTTTTTGAAATCTCATCGGCCCCGGCGGCATAAAGGTTTTCCATGGATCCGAACCCCGTGAGCAGCTTCTTGCTCCTTGCCGGTCCTATTCCCGGAATATTCTCTAGTGAGTTCAGACTGATCTGCTTCTTTCTCAGTTTCTGGTTGTGAGAGGTTGCAAAGCGGTGGGTTTCGTCCCTTACATGCTGCAGCACCCTGAGGGCTCTGTCTCCCTCGGGAAGATCAATGGGCTCCTTTTCTCCCGGCAGGAAGATCAGCTCCTCTTTCTTGGCCAGTCCAATCAGGGGAATATTCAGCCCCAGGGCATCCAGAACCGACTGGGCAGCACTGACCTGCCCTTTTCCACCGTCAATAAGAATAAGATCGGGCATCTCCTTCTTCTCATTCATCAGCCGGGAGTAGCGCCGGGCCACCGCCTCGCTAATGGCCTTGAAGTCATCGATGCCTCCGTCCAGAGAGCGGATATTGAAGTGCCGGTAGTTCTTGCGGTCGGGATTCCCGTCCTTGAACGAGATCAGGGAAGCCACAGTGAAGTGACCGTCCAGTTGAGCTATATCGAAGCCCTCAATTCTCTTCGGAAGCTTCCTCAGATTCAGAACATTCTGAAGGTCTTCCAGAGCCGGTGTATTTCCCAGGTCCTGCAGCTTTCTGGCCAGATCGCTTCGGGCATTCTCAACGGCCATGTTCAGAACGGCCTGGTCCCTCTTGCTTTCGGGGAGTTCCAGCATCATGCCCTCGGCACCGTCTACCTCGCGGCTCAGATAGTTCTGAATCAGTTCCCTGTCCCTGAGGGGAATATAGACCCTGGCGGGAAAATCCCTGTCAGGGCTGCCGTAGTAGCGGAGGAGAAATTCCTGGATCGCATCCTGCTCGGAGCCGTAGTACTCGGAGCGGTAGGACTCCTTGCCCAGAAGCTTGCCCTTCCTCATCTGAATTACTGCAAAGGAGTAGTAGTTCCCCGATGTGTCCACACCGATATAGTCCCGGCTCTCTTCCTCAAAGTCCTCCACCTTCTGCTCCGTCTGCAGCAGCTGCATAGCTATAAGCTGATCTCTGATTTCAGCCGCCTTCTCAAATTCCAGGTTCTCGGAAAGGGCTTTTATCTCCTTCATCAGCTCCTTTTCCAGACCGGCTGTCCTTCCCGTAAGAACGGCCCTGGCCTTATTTACAAGGCCCCTGTAATCCTCTTTGCTGATCAGACCGGCGCAGGGACCGGAACACTTGCCCATATGGTAGTAGAGACAGGGGCTCTCCCTTTTCTTCAGGGTCCGGCAGCGGCGCAGGGGAAGCATTTTTTTTATAAGATTAAGGGTGTCGTCCAGCATCTTCACATCGGGATAGGGACCGTAGTACTGGGACTTGTCGCTCACAACGTTTCTGGTCCGGTAGACCCGGGGAAATTCCTCGGAGGTGATCCTGATCACCGGGTAACTTTTGCCGTCTTTCAGGTTGATGTTGTACCGGGGATTCCACTTTTTGATCAGATTGTTTTCCAGAAGCAGGGCCTCATACTCGCTTTTGGTAACAATATGATCGATGTAATGGATCTGCCTGACAAGGGTTCTGGTCTTTATATCCTTTTCACCCGAGAAATAAGAGCGCACCCGGTTTCTCAGTTTTACAGCCTTCCCGATGTAGATAATCTTCTTCTGTTCATCTTTCATCAGATAAACCCCGGGCTGCAGGGGGAACTCTTTTATTTGTTTCAGGAGAGTCTCGACTCTTTCTTTATTACTTTCCATAATTTACCGATAAGAATTTAATAGTGCTATGAAAATAAAACATACTCTCTATCTTATGATTTTACAAACCCTGATTTTCTCACACAGCCTGCATCCGGAAACCCTTGTTCTGGGTGCCGATGACAACTGGCAGGGAACGGTGCTGTACAACCTCAAAACAAGTGCCGGCAAGGGAGGTTTCACCGATCTTGTTCTCAACAGAAGCGAGCTTGCATCGACTCCGGGAACAACCGATCTCCTTCTGACCTTCAATGAACCGAAACAGAGAGATCAATCGGGAAACTATGCCGTAAAGGAACATCCCGAATTCAGCAGTACCTACTTTAAATCCGGTGGAGGCAGTGCCACCTTCGACAGGGAACACAGAGTCGTTCTTGAGGCAGACAGAAAGGGAAGTCTCTTCTCTCCCCACACTAACTGGGAGGATTTCACAATAGAGTTCTGGCTCTACCCTGCCAATCCCAAAGAGGGAGAGAGTATAATTCAGTGGAAGGGACTCGGCCGCAAGGGTGAGGATATCTACTCCCAGTCCATTCTCTGCCACTTCACCAACCGCCGTCTGGTATGGAGTTTCAGTAATATTTTCCAGATGCCTGACAGTCCTGAATCATACTATGAGATATCCGGTGATCCCATACTGCCCAGGCAGTGGAACCACCATATGCTCCGCTATGACAGTCATACGGGAATGCTGGAGTATCTGATTAATGGGCAGCCTTCGGCAATAATCTATACAACCGATGACGGAAACGAATCCAACACAGTCTATACACCCAGGGTCGGTGATGAACCGGGGGAACTTGTTATAGGTGAGGGAATGACCGGTTTTCTTGATGAGTTCCGTATTGAACGGATGTTCCTGGAAGACCTCTCTACAAAACAGTACAAACTTCCAGGATACGGTATAAGTCCTGTTCTTGATCTGAAATTTACAGATTCCAGGATAAACTCCCTTACAGCCCTGGAAAACAGCAGGGGAAACTCAGCTGTATTTCCCTACTACTTCACCACAAACAGCCTGCTGGAAGCTGAGCGGATCAAAATGGATTTTTCAGGAGAGGAAACAGTTCTCAGTGCCGATACCCGGTGGAAGTCCTTTGACAATCTCAACGAGGAGAGCCGTGGCCGCTATCTGCTCCTGGCTTTTCTGATGTATCCCGATATGAAAGAGGATCTCTCTCCGGGTCTCTCCTTTCTTGAAGTGGATTACACTCCCTCCCTGCCGCCCCTTCCTCCGGCTTATATCTTCGCCGAGACCAACGAGAGAGGAGAGGTCCGTGTGGAATGGAACCCATCGGCCTCCCCCGATGTTGCCGGATATCTTCTCTTTTTCGGTGAGAACCCGGGGGAGTATATTTATCCTGGAAGCCCTTTGAAAATTGAGAAAGAGAATTATACTCTTATAGAAGGACTATCCCCCTTTAAACAGTACTTTTTTGCTGTTAAATCCTATACGGACTCAGAGAGTCCCCGTTACAGTGATTTTTCAGAAGAGATATCCATACGCCCCTGAAGGATAATAGATGAGCAGTTACCAGAGTAAATACAACCAGGCCGTTTCCGCCTATCTGCTGGAAGATTTTGTGCTGGCCAGAGAGATGACAGACAAACTTCTGAAAGAGATGGGAAATACGGCTCTTCTGCTTATTCTATCGGGGAATATCTATGAAGCCATGGGCCAGTCGGACAGGGCAATCCGTTCCTACCAGAAGGCCATCCGCCTGACTCCTGATAATCCGGAAGCCTTTAACAATATGGGTGTCTCCTACAAGAACAAGGGTGACTTCACTAAGGCCGAGACTGCCTTCCGCCAGGCCCTCCGTCTGGCACCGGAACGGCCTGATATCAGCTACAACCTGGGGAATCTCTACAAGAAGAACGGTAATCTCGAGCAGGCCGAGAAGGCCTATAAGAAGTCCATTGAACAGGATCCCTCCTATATCAAGGCCTATAACAACCTGGGAACCATCTATGAACAGGGCAAGGACTATGAAAAGGCCGAAGAGGTCTACCGGCAGGGTCTGTCCATGGATAGAAACAATGCCACCCTCCACTACAATCTGGGAATTACCTATCAGGATAGGGGTAAGCTGGAGGAAGCCAGGAGTCAGTATGAAGAGTCTCTGAAGTACCGTCCCGGCTGGACCCCCAGTCTTGGTAACCTGGGGGAAGTACTGAAAAATCAGGGTGCCCTGGATGAGGCTGAGAAAAAATTTGCCACCCTTCTGAGCAAGGAACCTGATAATGTCAGGGCCATCAACAGTATGGGAACAATCCATGCCGAGAAGGGGGACAGCGAGAAGGCGCAGCAGTTTTTCAGAAAGGCCCTGAAACAGGATCCCACCTATAAGACGGCCACCATGAATCTGCAGCAGCTCTATCTTAAAGAGAATGCCCTGCAGGAAGCTCTTGAAGAACTGAATAAGCAGGCCAACTTCCATCCTTCAGATATGAATATCCGCCTGCAGATCGGCAGGATTCTAATCAAACAGGAGCGTTTTAAGGAGGCAGAGAAGGTATTCAACCATGTCATTGAGAGGCAGCCTGAAAACCTGGAAGCCTATCAGAACCTGGCGGAACTCTATGCCATCGAAAAGCGTCCCGATCTGGTCCGTTCCTGTGTTATTGAAATTTCCAAACTGGACCCCAAAAACAAGTCTATTCTTCTGACCCTGGCGGAAACATACCTCCACGGGAAACGTTATGAAGAGGCCCTGCAGTATATTGAGGACTATCTTGAGGCCTTTCCCGCAGATAAAAAAGCCATGCAGATCAAAGCCAGGATTCTCCAGAACTGCGATCGTCAGGAGGAGGCAGCAGCTCTCTACAGTCAGCTTGATGATGATCCAGAGCTCTCCTCAAGTCCCGCAGCCCTTACGGATATGGCGGAAGCTTACTTTCACTCAGGGAACAGAGAGAAGGCCGTGGAAAAACTGGAATCCCTTCTGAATATTCAGGGTGCCTCGGCTTCTGCAGATGATATAGACAACATGACCAAGACCCTGGAGCTCTATGAAAAAACAGTCTCCTCCTTTCAGGAGGGCTCCGAAAACTGGCATAACAATCTTGAAAAAATGCGGCAGATCACAATGCGGGATATGGATACCAATCAATCAGAAAGCTATTCAACCGGACCCGGTATGCCCCAGATCCCCCTTGAGGAAGAGGATGCCATCAGTCTCCTGGATATCAATGCCATGGAGCCGGTTATAAATATTAATGAAGAGGAAGAGACTCTCTTCCTTGAAGAGGACAGCGAGGACCTTTCTGATATCTATGAGGAACTGGTTGATGAGGGAATCATTCCCACTGAAGAAGAAACTCCTGCACAGTCAGAGCCGGCTCCCGGCTACCCTTCCCAGGGATATCCGCCTCCCGAGGCCTATCCTCCCGTGGAAGCACCTCCAGTTGAAGTCTATCCCGAGGCTTCCTATCCGGCCTATCCGGAAGAGCCACAGGCTGTTCCGGAGCCTCTTCCTGAAAATTATAATGAACCCGAAGCCTCAGGAAATGAAAAACCTGCCCCCCAGGAAACCGATTCTGATTATGAAGATCCTCTGAAAAAAAGAGATGAAGAGGAGCGACTTGATATAGCAGGGATGATGAACTACCTCTTCAGCCTCTCCCATGATCTTCCCGATGAGAAGAGACAGGTCCTGATCGACAAGGCGATCCCTCTGAAGATGGCTTCTATTATAAAAAGACTCTCCGGCGGAAGGCACTTTAAGGAGAAGGTATCCCGCTATGACAGGCGGAGACACCGGAGGAAGAACAACTACAATATCAGCGAAGATGCCATGAAAAACTCTCTCTCCGCCTTCCGTAACCTTACGGATCAGCATCCGGACAACCTGATCAGTTCAGCCTTCAAGAAAAAGATGGATGAACTGATGACTAAGATTAAACCCTATCTTTAAACTGCCAGTGAAAAAAAGGGTCTAGAGCTGTTTATGATCCTTCAGTTTGCTTTCAAATCGTTCAAGGTCCCGGCCCTTCAGAGGATTGGCCTCACCGGCCATAACCTTGTTCAGGGCATCCAGCTCGGCGGCGGAAAATCTGACTGATCCCTTAATGTGATTATCAAAGGCTTCCATGGCAATAGGGCAGACCTTTGAAACCAGTTTGTGTATCTCATCGGCATAGACCCTGATCTCCATCTGGGCATGTTCATCCATTCTCAGTTTCAGAAAGTGGAACATATTTTTCAAATCCATCTGCCAGTACCACTCGGTGTAGAGACTCAGGGGCAGATTGATTCTGGCCAGTTCCCTGGCAACATTCTCCTCCAGCAGGGAGGTATAGTTGTCATAGACTCTGTTCTGTTCGGCTTCCAGCAGTTCTCTTACCTTTACCTTCAGTTCGGCGGGAATCTCCTCCTCGGAACGCCCCTGTTTGTTGTCGGTGCTCTGAAAGGCGATGTCCTCTGCGGCGGGAACATAGAACTCGTTCTTCATAACGCTGTAGCGTCCGGAGATCTCATTGACTCTGGCGGTTCTGTGGCGGACCCATTGCCGGGCCACAAAGATTGGCATCTTGGTGTGAAAGGTAAAAACCACCTGTTCAAAGGGGGAGGTATGATCATTTCTCAGCAGATAGTTGATCAGTCCCTTATCCTCTCTGAAAGATTTTGTACCGCTGCCGTAGGAGACCCGGGCGGACTGTACAATTCTTTCGTCACTCCCCATATAGTCAACCAGTCTAACAAAGCCCTTGTCCAGGACAGGGAATTCCTTATCAAGTACGGCTTCCGCCTCGGGAATAATACTGTGTCCCATCTTATCTCCTTAAATCCGGCGGTCCCTTCAGACACTCCGGCATATGTATCAAAATCGTTGTATTTTAAATTGATTACCCGGAAATCTCAACATTGAGTTTGCGGATCTTCACTCATCGGCTGTCATTATCTCAACGCTTCCCTGACTGAAATCAAATATATCACTGCCGCAGGCTTCAATATTCCTGTCGGGGATTTCCGCAGAGATGGTCACATTTTCGGCAAAATCCTCGGAGATCTCACGGGCTTCGTGACCCTGAAGCAGCCCTTTGATTCTTTCATACTGACTGTAGCTGCACTCAAGGAGTACAGATGTATAATCAATTTTTTCAACAGCTTCAACCTCTGCCACTGCCTCCTGAGCAGCCTGGGTATAGGCCTGAACCAGTCCGCCCGTACCCAGCTTGATTCCTCCGAAGTAACGGATTACAAATACCGCTGCATAGGTCATTCCCGATCCCTTCAGTACTTCCAGGACCGGACGTCCCGCCGTTCCATGGGGTTCCCCGTCATCACTCAGACCGTAGAGGGTTCCCGCGTCTCCCAGAACATAGGCCCAGACCACATGCCGGGACTGAGGATGCTCCGCTCTGAGAGTCTTTAGAAGCTGCTTTACCTCTCCGTCATCGGCCACCTTATAAAGGTGTGAAATAAACCGCGATTTCTTAATTGTGAATTCTGATGTGCCTTTTTCCGAGGGAACCATAACTTTTTTCATTTTTTTTATCCTGCAATTTAAAAATGTACTATAATTTTTTAAAGAAAATAAAGGTTTTTCCCCACTTTATTCCGCTTTCCGAGCCCCAATTTGGTCTACTGAACATTGTGTAATTTACGACTTTGTAGTATTATACGGAATTCACAATATTTGATTTATATAGATGTAAGCTATCGAGGAGCTGTAGTGATAAAGAAAGATTTTCCCAAAGTACACTATTATGACCAGGATTTTGTAGATATCTACAACAGGTCCTGGGCTTGGGTACAGGATTACTGGTTCAAGGGCGGTTCAACCTACAAGAACGCCTTTTTCAACCACAAGGAAAATACCTATCTGGATCTCTTTGAAACATGCATGTCCACCTTCTTTCTTGTTTATCATAATATGAAATATCCCGTCGCCCCCATGCTTGATAATTTTTACAAGCTGCAGGACGAAAACGGCGCAATTCGTCACAGATACGACCTTGAAAGCGGTGAACCTGTATTCACTGACAACAATCCCGAAGGTGTTTGTCCTCCCCTTCTGGCATGGGTTGAGTACAACCTCTACCACAAAGTCGGCCAGAAGAAAAGAATAAAAGATGTCATGCCGGCTCTTGAAAAGTATTATGCCTGGCTTGATGATAACTTCAAGGACGAGGATTCAGGACTCTACTGTGTACCCCTTGAAGCCACAATGATGACAAACTCTCCCAGAGAGAAGATGAAATTCGCCATCGATTTCAACTCCCAGCAGGCATTGAACTCACTATATATGTCCGCCCTCGGAGATATCCTCAATGATAAAGAGCTGAGCTTTAAGTACAAGAAGCAGTACTTCTCTCTGAAAACCAGAATAAACTCCCTGATGTGGAACCAGGACGACAAGATCTACTACGATCTGGATGCAGACCTGGAGCAGGTTAAGGTAAAAACAGCTGCCTCCTTCTGGCCCCTGCTGGCAGAGATTCCCAATGAAGCCCGTGCAGAGGATATGATTGAGCTGCTTAAGGATCCCGATGTTTTCGGTACCGACAACCCCTTCCCCTCACTGGCAGCTGATGAGCCCGCATTTGACAAGAAGGGTAACGGCTACTGCGGTTCCGTCTATCCCTACCTGACCTTTATGATCATCAAGGGCCTGGAAAAGTTCGGACGCTACGACTTTGCAAGAGAGTGCTCCATACGCCATATGTACTACATTCTGGATACCTTCCACCCCGACGGAAACAAGAAGGGAACCCTCTGGGAAGCCTACTCACCCTTGAGCGAGGGCCCCGCACAGATGCAGGATGAGTCCATGGAGAACAAGCAGCTCTTCCTGAGCTATACCGCCCTCTCCACTATCACCCTGATGATCGAAAACATTGTGGGCCTCTATATCAGTCTGCCCCGTAAGACAGTAGACTGGATCGTTCCGACACTGGAGCTTATGGGTATCGAGGATCTCTGCCTGAAGAGAAACATGATTACCATATTGAGCAATAAGAGCGGCCGCGGCTGGGAGATCCGCCTGGAGTCGGAGAAGCTCTACTACTTTACCATCGATATTCTCGGTGAGAAGAAGAAGACTCTGCCCATACCTTCAGGTAAGTGCTCCATGCTCATCGACAAGCTGTAGAATCATTCGGATCTGAATTCAATAAGGGCCGCTCATTATGAGTCGGCCCTTTTTTTATGTATGTAGCTGCTGACGGCCGGAATCAGTACTCCAGCCTTCCCTTCAGCGCCCGGGAGATGCTCATCTTGTCGGCATACTCCATATCACCGCCCACTGGAAGGCCGGAGGCGATTCTGGAAACCTTCAGATCCCTCTCCTTCAGCAGATGTTTGATATAGAGGGCCGTAGAGTCCCCCTCAAGGGTCGGATTGGTGGCCAGAATGATCTCCTCGCAGCCAAGGGTGTCGATCCGTTCCATAAGCCTGTCGAAGCCAAGCTCACTGGGCCCCACACCGTCCAGGGGAGAGAGAACTCCATGGAGAACAAAGTAGAGCCCCTTGAAGTCGCCGGTGCTCTCTATCATCATTATATCCTGTGAGGCCTCAACCACACAGAGCTGTGAGCTGTCTCTGTCCGGAGAGCTGCAGATACCGCAGAGCTCCTCCTCGGTATAGTTACCGCACTCTGTACACTTGTGGATCCTGTCCTTCAGTTCGGAGATGGACTCTCCCAGAAGCTTGTTGTACTCGTCATCACCCTTGAGGAGGGCATAGGCCATACGGACCGCCGATTTCTTGCCCACTCCCGGTAGACGGGACAGCAGGGTGATCAGGTTCTCCAGGGTATTCACGGATCAGACTCCGGGGAATCCGGGAGGAAGTGGAATGCCCGCCAGATCGGACATTTCGTCTTTGATTTTCTCCTTGATCTTTACATTCGCAGCGGAGCAGGCAGAGACAATCAGCTCCTCAAGCATCTTTACATCTCTCGGATCCACCGCCACGGGATCGATGGTGATTCCCGTAATCTCCATCTGACCGTTCATCCTGGCGGTAACCAGTCCCCCTCCGGAGGATCCTTCGGCATGGACATCCTTCAGTTTTTCCTGAACATCACCCATCTTGCCCTGTATCTCCTGAAGATTCTTCATCAAATCCATAGGGTTGAAACTCATTATTTACTCCTGTTTATCAAGGTTCCCCTGAAAATATTCTGTACCAGTTTTACCTGATCATCCACATTCTCTTTCAGGGCTTCCTTCTTTATCTGTTTAACGACAGTTTTAATTTGCAGATTCAGACCGAGGCTTTTTTTCAGCATATTCTCGATCTCTCGGCTCTCTTTCTCTATAAAGGTGGACTCAAAGGGTGAGTTGAAGCTGAGAGTTATAACTGAACCTTCCACTGACCAGTTGCCCGACTTCTCCATGGCCGCAGCCAGGGAGTGCCGTTCGTCCCTGAGTGCCTTGAGAATCTTCGGTTTCAGCTCATCCAGAGGAGGCAGTTCAGATGCCGTGGGAGGTACAAAGGGAGCCTCTTCTATGTAGTTTTCCTCTTCCTCCAGGGGAGGAGGAGTCACCGGGACAGGCTTTGATTCGGGTATGGGAGGGGCTTTTAAGGACGGCGGTTCCTCAGCAGGCTTCGGAGTTGCCGGAGCCGCGGGTACAGCCGGACTTAGGGGCTGTGAGACCTGCCGTTCCTTCAGTTTCTTGTCAAAAGCGTCGGAAAGGGCGGTCTCAGGAATTTTCAGTTTTTTTTTTTTAGATCCTCACCGGGAATGGCCTGCATCGGAGCAGTCCCTAGCTGGGCCTTCATCCGTCCAAGCTCCTCCAGAAGGGCCTTGGGATCGATATGATAGCGTATGCTGGAAAGCCGGCTGATCAGAAGTTCCAGTTCAAACCTGGGGTTCAGGGAGTACCGGATATTGCGGAACAGGGTGATTACCTCTTCCAGAGCCCACTCGATCTGTCTTGAATTAAGGTTTTCAAAAACAGAGGATGAGAAACGGTCCTCGGTATACCCCAAGAGGGACTCCTTCTTCACACCGTGAAAAATAAAGAGAATATTTCTGAGATACTCGGCCATATCAATAATAAACTGTTCCACAGAAACTCCGCCGGAGAGAATTCCATCCAGCAATTCCAGGGACTCGTCCTGCTTCTCCTCCACCAGGAAGCTCATCAGCTCGTTTAGCTGGTCCATTCCGATCAGTCCCAGCTTCTCACGAATCTTGTCCAGGGTTATGTGTCCCTCGGAGAAGGAGACAATCTGGTCAAAGAGGGTGTAGGCATCACGGACGGATCCGGTAGACTCTCTGGCAATCCAGAAGAGGGCGTCCTCATCATACTTTACCGAAAGTTCTTCACATACATTGGAAAGGAGTCTCTTGATCTCACCCAGTTCAACAAGGCGGAAGTTGAACTGCTGACACCGGGAGCGAATGGTCGCGGGGACCTTATGAATTTCGGTTGTGGCAAAGATAAAGATTATATAGGGTGGCGGTTCCTCAATGGTCTTCAGCAGGGCATTGAAGGCACTGTTGGAGAGCATGTGAACCTCATCGATGATGTAGATCTTGTACCGGGAGCTTCCGGGGCCGAAGAGAACCTCGTCCTTTATCTCCCTGATATCGTTGACACCGGTGTTTGAGGCACCATCGATCTCGATAACATCCATGGAATTGCCACGGGCAATCTCCTTGCAGTTGGAGCAGACACCGCAGGGTGTTATGCTGGCTCCCTCCTCGCAGTTGAGAGACCGGGCAAGAATACGGGCGGAGGAAGTCTTTCCGACTCCTCTGGGTCCGGAAAAGAGATAGGCATGGGCAATTCTGCCCGACTCAATTGAGTTCTTCAGTGTTGCTACAACAAAATCCTGTCCTGACAGTTCTACCAGGGACTGGGGTCTTTTCCGTGAGGCGGTTACTTCAAATTCCATATTGGGGACAGTATATCTCAAAGGGGTTCTGCCATCAAGCTTGGACCGGCAGCAAAAGAGCGGTAAAAAACGGGCAAAAAAAACCCCTCAGCTCCACCCAAGCCAACCATACACATCAAACAATCACTTACGGCTGCTACCTTCCGGTCCTGACCGGGTTGGGCGATGTTCAATTGCATGGAGCCTGAATCTCAACACTGGGGGGAAAAACGGAGAGGGGGGGATTCGAACCCCCGGTACATTGCTGTACATACGCTTTCCAAGCGCACTCCTTCGGCCACTCGGACACCTCTCCAATATATATTAATCAACAGCAGCGGGCGCCGCCGTCTATTTCATATGCCCAAGAGGGTTCGAACCTCTGACCTTCAGTTCCGCAAACTGACGCTCTATCCAGCTGAGCTATGGGCACAAGTACGGAGAGGGAGGGATTCGAACCCTCGGTGCGGTTACCCGCACAACACCTTAGCAGGGTGCCACCTTCGGCCAACTCGGTCACCTCTCCAGTTTGTCTTTCAAACCAGAAAAACTATTTTACTCTATAGCGGTCTAAAAAACTACGGAGAGGGTGGGATTCGAACCCACGGTAGGTCTCCCTACGCTGGTTTTCAAGACCAGATCCTTCGACCGCTCGGACACCTCTCCAAAAACCGTAGGTAAAAATATCTTAAGACCTAATCTTTGTCAAGCCTTGAAATGAAAATGATTTAAATGGCTGTTTTTTTTGTTCTTGCCATGGTGTTTTTTTTAAATATAATGGGGCTATGAATGAAATTAAAAAGCGTCCACTAAAAGAGATAGGTTATAATTTCATCCCTTCCGAATATCTGCCCGCAGGGAAGGATGAATTTTATATACGGAACCGTCAGTTCGGCGAAAGAACCGCTTACCGCCAGTTGTCGGCCCATGAAATAGAAGTACTGGTCAAGAACCACAACACTGCTGATAACTGGAATGATATTCTGGTGACCGATGCCTTCAATCCGGCCCTTGTGCAGAACAATCAGTTTCACGGATTTATCCGGATCGGAGACCTTGAAAACATCTACCTTGAGTTCCACGATGTTCCCTTTCCCGTTGGAATCTACAACTCCAAAATTATTTCCTGTGATCTGGGTGCAAATATTTCCATTCATAATGTAGATCTTCTCTCTCACTACATCATCGATGACGAGGTCATTCTGCAGAACATAAATGAGCTGGTGACCACAAACTACGCAAAGTTCGGTAACGGTATTATCAAGGATGGGGAAAAAGAGGATATCAGGATATGGGTTGAGGTCGCCAATGAAAACGGCGGCCGAGGAATCATACCCTTTGACGGCATGACTGCCGGTGATGCCTGGATCTGGTCCCGATACAGAAACAGACCCGATCTTATGAAACGTCTCAAAGATATGACCCAGAACCGCTTCGATAAAAGCCGCGGATACTACGGTCATATCGGCAAGCGCTCTGTTCTGAAGCACTGCCGTATCCTGAAGGATGTAAGCATCGGAAGCGATGCCTATATCAAGGGTGCCAATAAACTGAAGAACCTTTCTATCAAAAGTTCTCCCGAGGCCAAGTCCCAGATCGGAGAGGGTGTTGAGATGGTCAATGGTATCGTCGGATACGGATGTCATATATTTTACGGCTCCAAGGCGGTCCGTTTTATTATGGATGACCATACCAATCTGAAGTACGGCGCCAGGCTGATCAACTCATTTCTGGGCAATAACTCAACTATATCCTGCTGTGAGGTCCTCAATGCTCTGATCTATCCCGGTCACGAACAGCACCATAACAGCTCCTTTCTCTGCGCCTCCACAATACTGGGCCAGAGTAATATGGCTTCCGGAGCCACTATCGGGTCCAACCATAACTCAAGGGGAAATGACGGTGAAATTCTGGCGGGCCGCGGTTTCTGGCCGGGACTTAGTACCAGCCTGAAACACAACTGCCGCTTTGCTTCATTCAACCTTCTGGTCAAGGGAGCCTATCCTGCTGAGATAGATAACCCCCTTCCCTTCTCCCTGATCTCCAACAGTGAGAGTTATAACTGTCTGCTGATCCGTCCGGCCTACTGGTTCAGGTACAATATGTATGCCCTTGCACGTAATGCCTGGAAGTACGGCGCACGGGACATGAGGATAGAGAAGAGTCACCTTATTACCTTCGACTACCTTGCTCCCGACACGGTCAACGAGATATTCACCGCCATGGAGCTTCTGAGAAATGCGGTCAGCGTCTCTGATGAGTACAAGGCCTCCGGTGCGTCGTCACCCCATGACTACCTCTGCAGTGAAAGTATTCACTGGATAAATATGGATGAGATAGAGAGCGGCAGACGTGAGGTTAGAATTCTCAAGCCCTGTGAGTCCTATAGAGACTACAGGGATATGCTGATCTACTATGCTGTAAAGACAATAGTTGAAGAATCCGCTGATTCTTCAACTATTGCAGAGAAATTCACCACTGCAGGAGCAAGAGGTGAGTGGGAAAATGTCGGCGGACAACTGATTCCAGGCTCCCGAGTTGAGGCTCTTCTTAATGACATTGAAGAGAGCCGGGTGGACAGCTGGGAAAAGATCCACCAGTTCTACAAGAATGAGGCTGCAGACTATCAGGGGGAGCTCCTGGGACATGCTCTGTCTTCCCTTAAGGAGGTTATGGTACTGGAATCCATTAGTCCCGGCTCAGATGCACTGAACAGGCTTTTTGAGGATGCGGAAAAAATCAGCCGCAGGCTGACCGAAGGCTGTTATCAGTCCAGGGCCAAGGACTACAGCAACCCCTTCCGGAATATGATGTACGAATCAGAGGAGGAACGGGATGCAGTTCTCGGATCCCTTGATGAAAACAGCTTTATCAAGAAGGCTGCCGAGGACGCTGAAATTCTTGAAAAAAAAATCAGCACATTTCTATGCTGATTAATACTTAATAATAAGAAGGGGATCAGGAGATAAGATCGAAGATCCGCTCCAGATCCTCTTCTGAAAAATAGGAAATCTCAATTTTTCCCTTCTTGAGATTTCCCTTCACCTGAACCCTTGTACCAAAATGATCGATAAATTTTTGCTCAATCCCCAGTATCTCGGGAATTTTGTTCTTGGGAAGACTCTTCTTCTCCTTTGATTGGAGACGTTTACCCTGGTTCAGATCCTCAACCATACCCTCTGTTGCCCTGACTGAGAGACCCTCATCCCTGATTCTGGAGTGCAGTATTTTCTGGTCTGCAGGATTGATCACCGCAAGAATGGCTCTGGCATGACCGGCTGTGATATTCCCCTGATTCAGGGACTCCTGAATATCCTCGGGCAGATTAAGAAGACGAAGGCTGTTGGCAATGGTGGACCTTTTCTTGCCGACCTTCTCGGCCACCTGCTGCTGGTTCAGATCAAGATGATCCATAATGTTCTTATAGGCCCTGGCCTCCTCTATGGCTGTCAGATCCTCTCTCTGAATATTCTCGATAAGAGCGATTTCAAGTTTCTCTTCTTCTGTAAAATCCCTGACAATGGCGGGAATTTCCGATTTACCGGCTATCTGGGAGGCTCTGAACCTTCGTTCACCGGCAATAATAAGATACTCTTCTCCACTTCTCTCTACGAGGATGGGCTGAATTACTCCCCTGGAGGATATAGAGTCTGCAAGCTCCTGGAGGGACTCCTCTGAAAAGATCTTTCTGGGCTGATCGGGATTGGCCTTGATGGAACTTATTTCAAGCTCCTGTACGGCAGACTGAATATCCTCGGGAAGGGAGATGTTCTCCTGTTCACTGTTCTCATCGAGACTCAGCAGAGCATCAAGCCCCATGCCCCCGAGGGCTTTTTTCTTAGACACGTTTTAAAACCTCTTTGGTTAGTTTCTCATAGCATTTTGCTCCGATACAGTTCCTGTCATAGTGATTGATAGGAACACCATGGGAGGGAGCCTCGGAGAGACGGATATTTCTTGGAATGACTGTATGGAAAACCATTTCAGGATGCTGCTTGAATGTATCCTGAACACTCTTGATAACTTCCTTTCCAAGATTGGTTCTTGAATCATACATGGTAAAAATTATTCCGGCAATTTTAAGATTCGGATTTACAGACTTCTGAATTCTTTTGATGGTCATGGAGTACATATACTTCAATCCCTCCAGAGCAAAGTATTCACACTGAAGTGGAATCAGTACGGTGTCCGCCGCAACAAAACCGTTCACCGTCAGTACGCCCAGTGAGGGGGGACAGTCTATAAGAATATAGTCATATGAACTCTTTAAAGGATTAAGTCCGTTTTTCAGATACTGCAGAGAATCCTTCTTGTCCGACTTGCTGAGCTCAATGGTCGCTCCTGAAAGGTTCAGATTCGAGGGCAGTATAAAGAGATTCTCCTGAGGAGTACTCTGAACAGCATCCCTGGCAGCAACCTCTCCCAAAAGCACTTCATATACACTCTTTTCTGTATTGGTTATTCCAAGGCTGCTGGAAAGGTTTCCCTGGGGATCAAAATCAACAAGAAGAACTTTCTTTCCCGCTTCTGCCATATAGGCACCGATATTAACGGTGGTAGTGGTCTTTCCCACACCGCCTTTCTGATTTGCAAATACTACAACTTTTGCCATAGGCAG
Organism: Spirochaeta sp. UBA5339; assembly: GCA_002408085.1. Classification (GTDB taxonomy): domain Bacteria; phylum Spirochaetota; class Spirochaetia; order DSM-2461; family DSM-2461; genus Oceanispirochaeta. The sequence continues at coordinate 188,259 of DHQL01000025.1, read as the reverse complement.
AATTATATCCGAACAGTTATTTCTTGTCACTTCAATCATTCAATGTTGACCAATAACTTTATATTTACTACCTTTGATTTATTAAGGATAATTCAGTTATTCCTCTATAACAGGAGATTTAAAGAATGATTACAGAACAGGTACAGAAAGCTCTGGATGATGTAAGACCCTCTCTGCAGGCAGACGGTGGAGATATTGAACTTATAGAAGTTAAAGAAGACGGAACGGTAATGGTCAAGCTTCAGGGAGCCTGTGCAGGTTGTCCCATGTCTCAGATGACACTGAAACAGGGTGTAGAAGCATACCTGAAAAAACAGATCCCCGAAGTTAAATCAGTAGAATCAGTTTAGGTTCTTTTTTTGGCACTTTGTTCCGATAATTTATAAAGCTTGATTTTTTCATTTTATGCTTTAAATTTCTAGATACGGTCTTTCATAGCATTATCTATATTAAGGAACCAAGAATGAGTGCTTCATTAAAGAATGATTTCAGTAAATCTTTACTAGATAAAGATTTATTATATAAGTTTCCAAAAATAGAACTTCACAGACATTTAGAGGGTACCTTTGATCTGGATACCCTCTATGACCTTTCTATCAAAAATGATCTGGATACTCCCAGAGATAAAGTCAAATTTAAAGAATACTGTCAGTTTCCAAAGGACCATGATTCAGATTTTCTTCTCTTTCTGGGCAAGTTTCATAACAACTGGTATAAATCCCTGGATGATGTTTCCAGAGTCGTCTTCAACTCAGTACAGAACATTAAAAAAGAGGGGCATCACTATATTGAACTCCGATTCTCCCCCGAACACTACGCCCTGGTAAATGATTTTGACAGGATAGATATTACCAAACTCGTTATTGAAGCCTCCGATGCGGCTGCAAGACAGACCGGACTTAATATCAAATATCTGCTGACCTTCAACAGGGGGAAGCAGACTGCTGAAGAGATGATCGATCTCTACAAGAAGATGCTTGATCTGAATATCGACAGTATTGTCGGTGTTGATCTGGCAGGGGATGAGACGAACTATCCTCCCGAGGCTTTCGTGAAGTTTTTTGACTTTGTTAAGAGCATAGGAATCCACAAGATTGATATACATGCCGGTGAGGTCACTGATTCAAGTCAGATATGGACTGCCATCGATAAGCTCCATGCAGACCGTATCGGCCACGGAGTTTCTGCAATTCATGATGAAAAACTCCAGCTTCAGCTGATTGAGAGACAGATCTATCTCTGTCAGTGTGTAATCTCTAATTTTCAGACAGCCGCCTGGTCCGATACCCCCAGCCATCCCCTGCCCCGGCTTTTCAGAAAAAATGTACCCGTATCGATCAGTTCCGACGATCCCACCATACAGAACGCCAATCTTGTGGACGATTACTTTACTATAATCAAGAACTTTGACTTTACCTTTAAAGAACTGGTCAAAATAAACATGAATACCATAGAGGCTTCCTTCCTGTCAGAGGATCAGAAAATCAGGATGAAGGAATCCTATTCCGCAGCTGTTAATCTCTTCGTCAGAGAAAACTCTTAACATCTTTTCCACAGCCGGTTTTACCCCAGCAGTCCCATTGGACTTGCACTAAATGTATTAATACCAGTGATTTAAAGGAATCCCCTCGGGCATTCCTTTTTTTATCCCCAATTTATACACAGGACAGATATGCCTGATTCCCTCCATCCTCCCTCACTGTTTCACGTGAAACATTTCCCTTGAATTAAACTCTTCAGAAATATTTCCCATCTTTGAAAAATCAATTCTCTCGAACTAAAGTATTAAGAACAGGAGTCAGAAATGAAAACTATGAAGTGTAAAGATCTCGGCGGGGCATGCGAAAGGGAGTTTAATGCTCCGACATTTGAAGAGATGGCAGAGATAAGCAGAAACCATGGAATGGAAATGCTGAAAATACAGGATAGGCCACATCTGGAAGCCATGAACAGAATGAGGGAGATTATGGAGGACCCTCAAAAGATGCAGGAATGGATAAACAGTAAAAGGATGGAGTTTGATAAGCTTCCAGAAGATTAAGAAACCACAGTTAAAATCTTGTTACTGCTGTTTCAAGTGAATCAAAAAGGCCGCACCATATGGTGCGGCCACTGTTTTTTTTGTTTTACTACCTACTCTTCTGTTTCACGTGAAACATCAGCAGCAGGTGTTTCAGAGGATTCTGAAGCTTCATTTACTTCATCAGAACTTTCCTCTTCATCATCTTCCTTCTGCTGTACAGCCACTCCCACAAGAGTATCGCTGTCGGCAATATTAACAATTCTTACACCGAATGCATTTCTTCCGATTACCGATATGGTATCCAGGTTAAGGCGGATCGCCTTACCAAGACTGGTTATACAGATCAGGGTATCACTTCCGCAGGCAGACAGGGCTGAAACAAGTTTTCCGGACTTTTCATTTACATTGTAAGCCTTCTGACCCTGGGTTCCTCTTCCGTGAGGATTAAAATCGGAGAACTCTGTTCTCTTTCCATATCCGTTTTCGGAGATCAGGAAGAGCTGGTTCTCTTCGGAAACTACGGCTACTCCGATAAGAATATCATCACCGTTGAGTCTGATACCTCGTACACCGTGGGAGTTTCTTCCCATACAGCGGACAGATTCCTCAGGAAACCGGAGACCCTTACCGTTTCTGGTAATAATCATCACATCCTTTGTTCCGTCTGTCAGTTCGGCGGAAACAAGGTGATCATCCTCATCCAGGTTTATGGCGATAATACCTCTGGTTTTGGCATTTCTGAAGTCATATGTAGAAACTCTCTTTACAACACCCTTCTGGGTAGCCATAAAAAGGAATGAGTCCTCTGAAAAGTCTTCAAGAGGAACCATTGTTGTTATCTCTTCCTCACCCTCAAACTCAAACATCGTTTTCAGATGTTTTCCTCTGGAGGCTCTGGATCCCTCGGGAATCTCATAAACCTTCAGCCAGTAGGCCTTACCGGCACTGGTTACGAAGAGAATATAACTGTGGGTATTGGCCAGGAAGATATGCTCAATAAAGTCCCCGTCCTTCAGAATGGCAGAGTTGGAGCCTTTTCCGCCCCTTCCCTGCTCTTTATAGGCAGTAAAGGGAATTCTCTTGATAAATCCTCTGTTTGAGATAAGAACAACCATGTCCTCTTTCTCAATAAAGTCTTCCATATTCATGGAGCCGATCTCTTCGGGGCGGATCTCTGTACGTCTCTCGTCACCGTACTTTTCGGCCACTTCCATGGTTTCGTCTTTTACAACGCCGAGGATTTTCTCTTCATGCGCCAAAAGATCTTCAAGATAGTCAATATATTTCAGAATTTCTGCCAGTTCATCCAGGATCTTCTGGGTTTCAAGGCTGGTAAGCTTCTGGAGTCTCATATCCAGAATAGCCTGTGCCTGCACCTCGGAGAAGTCAAATCTCTCCATCAGGTTGGCCCGGGCCATATTAACATTGGATGACTTCTTGATAATCTCAACAACTTCATCAATATTTTCCAGAGCAATTTTCAGTCCCTGAAGGATGTGGGCTCTGGCTTTCGCCTTTTTCAGTTCATATTCTGATCTTCTTCTGATAACAATCTGTCTGTGATGGATAAAGTAATCCAGAAGATTTCTCAGCGTACAGACCTTGGGCATTCCGTCTACAAGGGCCAGGTTATTTACATTAAAGTTGACCTGAAGGTTTGTATGGGAGAAAAGGAGGTTGAGAACGACCTTGGGAGAGACATTCCGTTTCAGCTCCATAACGATTCTCATACCGTTTCTGTCTGATTCGTCTCTCAGATCGGAAATTCCCTCAATCTTCTTCTCTCTTACCAGTTCCGCGATTCTGACAACCAGGTTGGCCTTATTCACCATATAGGGAATTTCGGTCACGATAATGGCGTCTTTTTCAGCTGTCATCTCTTCCAGATGGTATCTTGCGCGGACAGCGATCTTTCCGCGGCCTGTCATGGCCGCCTGTCTGAAACCGGCTCTGCCGTAAACTACACCGGCCGTGGGGAAGTCAGGTCCCTTAACAATGTTAAGGAGATCCTCAATATCGATTTCATTGTTATCAATTACCGCGCAGATGGCGCTGCAGATCTCTTTAAGGTTGTGGGGAGCCATATTTGTGGCCATACCTACGGCAATTCCGCTGGCTCCATTTACAAGAAGCATTGGGAAGGCTGTGGGAAGGATCAGTGGCTCCTTCATAGAGTCGTCGTAGTTGGGGCCGAAATCGATGGTATCCTTCTTGATATCCATCAGAATGGCGTCGGCTACCTTGGCCATACGGGCCTCGGTATATCTCATCGCCGCAGGGGGGTCGCCGTCAACGGATCCAAAGTTTCCCTGTCCCTGAACAACAGGGGTCCGTAGGGAAAAGTCCTGGGCCAGACGAACCAACGCGTCATAGATTGACTGGTCTCCGTGGGGATGGAACTTACCAAGAACATCTCCGACGATACGACCGCACTTTTTGTAAGGTCTGTCGTTTCTCAGTCCCATCTCACTCATTGAGTAGAGAATTCTTCTATGAACTGGTTTCAGGCCGTCTCTGACATCGGGCAGCGCACGGCTGACGATAACAGACATGGCATAGTTCAGGTATGACTCTTTTACTTCATCTTCTATGGCTATTGGTAAAACCTTTCCGGTATTATCCTGCACAATGTACTCCTATGAGGCTTTTAGATATCAAGATTTGATACGGCCAATGCATTATCTTCGATGAACTGCCTTCTGGGAGGTACATCCTCACCCATCAGGGTCGTAAAAATTTCATCTGCAGCTACAAAATCCTCAAGTTTGACCTGTTTCATCAATCTGGTTTCGGGGTTCATGGTGGTCTCCCAGAGCTGTTCGGGGTTCATTTCACCAAGACCCTTGTATCTCTGTATGCCGATTTTTTCTTCAGGCACATCCAGAGTTGCCATATATTTATCTTTCTCAGCATCATCATAAACATAATGAGCCTTACTGTTTACAGTAATTTTATAGAGAGGGGGCATGGCAAGATAGACATGACCGTTCTCAATAAGAGGCTGCATATAACGGAAGAAGAAAGTAAGAAGGAGGGTTCTGATATGAGAACCGTCCACGTCGGCATCCGCCATAATGATGATCTTGTGATATCTGAGCTTCTCAAGATTGAACTCATCCCCCACATTTGCACCCAGGGCCGTAATAACGGGAAGCATCTTCTCATTGGAGAGAACCTTTTCCAGTCTGGTCTTCTCGACATTGATCATCTTTCCCCAGAGAGGAAGAATGGCCTGGAACTTTCTGTCACGTCCCATTTTGGCGGATCCCCCCGCCGAGTCTCCCTCAACAATGTAGACTTCACAGTTACGGGGATCCTTGTCGGCACAGTCCGCCAGCTTACCGGGAAGACCGCTGCTCTCGAGAAATCCCTTCCGTCTTGTCAGGTCTCTGGCCCGTCTTGCCGCGGCTCTCGCCTTGGAAGCTGTAATTGACTTATCAAGAATAATATCAATTACACCGGGATTTTCTTCCAGGTAGGTTGTGAGCCTCTCGTTTACTATGGACTCTACAATTCCTCTCACCTCGGAGTTACCGAGCTTGGTCTTAGTCTGTCCCTCAAACTGAGGTTCGGGAACCTTGACCGATATTACACAGGTCAGTCCCTCACGGACATCATCACCGGTAAGATTTTCATCCATCTTCTTGGCAAGCTTTGAGTTCTTCAGAAACTCATTAAGAGTTCTGGTCAGGGCTGCCTTGAAACCCGAGAGATGGGTACCGCCCTCTTTGGTATTAATATTGTTCACATAAGAAAATATGGTTTCCGCATACCCTTCGTTATACTGAAGAGAAACTTCAACAACCACATTGTCTTTTTCAAATTCAAAGTAGATGGGAGTCTCGAAAATCGGAGTCTTTGATTTGTTCAGATACTGAACAAATGACATTACTCCGCCTTCGAACATAAAGGATCTCTCCTTTTCGGGAGTGATTCTCTCGTCGATCAGGTTTATCTCGATTCCCTTATTCAGAAAGGCCAGTTCCCTGAGTCTGTTGGAGAGAACATCATAGCTGTACTCCAGCTCCTCAAAGATATCTCCATCCGCCTGGAAGCGGACGATGGTACCGGTCTTTGTAGTTTCACCTATTGTCTTTACGGCTTCTTCGGGAACACCTATCTTATACTTCTGATAGTGGATTTTTTCATCTCTGTGTACGGAAACCTCACACCATGAGGAGAGAGCGTTTACAACAGAAACACCCACACCGTGAAGACCGCCGGAAACTTTATAGGTATCCTTGTCGAATTTTCCTCCCGCGTGGAGCTTGGTCATGACCACTTCAAGGGCGCTGACTTTCTCGACAGGATGCATATCTACAGGAATCCCGCGTCCGTCATCGACAACACGGATAATATTCCCCTCTTCTATATAAACGCTGATCTTCTTACAGTGACCGGCCAGGGCCTCATCAATACTGTTATCAACAATTTCATATACAAGGTGATGTAAACCCTCCGGTCCCGTAGAACCGATGTACATACCAGGTCTTTTGCGCACAGCCTCCAGACCTTTTAGAATCTGGATGTGTTGAGCATCGTAATTTTCCTGCATAGTTTTACCTAAAAAAGTTATTTGAAAAGATAAATAAGTATATATCTAGCTAATAAAAAAGTAAAGATGAGCACACGCCTTGTCAGAAGAGATAAATTCCCATAATATAGGCCTCGATCCACCTGTTGATAATTTGTGGATAAGTATATTTAAAATTTTGCATTATATAGATTAATTGAATTCTCACATCCGTGTATGAATTTGAATTTTATCCACAGAGCTGTGGATCCATAAGTTATTTTATTTCTATATAATGATTTAGATAATTTTTCCGCACATTAAGTAAATAGTTGATAATTTTTTACATTTTTTTTAATTATCTATTAAAATAAAAAATCTATCTGTGGAAAAACTGTTAATGGGGTCGTATGAACGAATTTGACTACAGCATCTTCTGGGATGAGACAATCAAGCAGCTGAGAGAGGAAAAAGAGATTTCTGATCAGGAATACAATATGTATTTCCAGAACACCCGCTATATTGAATCAACCAGAGACAAAATCATTCTCAGCATCCCCTCCCGTTTTATCCAGTCCCAGCTCAAACAGCGTTATATATCCCTAATTGAGAACAGACTCCTTGAAATTTCCGGAATTGAACTGACTCTGGATTTTGAAATTGAGAACAGAAGTAGGGATCAGGATACCCAGAATCCCGTCAGTGATGTGACTGATGAACCTGTACCCGAAGTAAAACAGAATTTTGAACCCCACCCCCAGCTGAGGGAGGACTATACATTTGAAAACTTTGTTGTAGGCAACAACAACTCCTTTGCGGCCAATGCTTCCAAGGCTATTGCGGAGAATCCCGGATCAAAGTACAACCCCTGTCTTATTTATGGGGGAGTCGGTCTGGGAAAAACCCACCTTATGCAGTCCATCGGAAATGCTATACATAAGAGTAATCCCGAGATGAAAATTGTCTATATTCCGGCAGAAACCTTTATTAATGACTTTATAGAGTCAATTAATACAAAAAAGCAGACACACTTTAAGAACAAGTACAGGACTGCTGATATCCTCCTGATAGACGATATTCACGATCTTCAGGACAAGAAAGGTACCCAGGAGGAGCTCTTTCATACCTTTAATGCCCTCTATGATGCTAATAAACAGATGGTCTTTACCTGTGACCGTCCGCCTTCAGAACTGAAGAACTTTGCTGACCGTCTGAAAAACCGCTTTGTCAGGGGTCTGAACGTAGACCTCCATCCGCCAAACTATGAAACCCGGTATGCTATCCTGAGAAAAAAGCTTGAGGACAGAAACGTAATTATCTCCGATGATATTCTCGAACTGATTAGTGAAAACATAAATACAAATATCAGAGACCTGGAAGCCGCCCTGACCAGTATCGTAGCCTATGCGGAACTGGTTCAGAAGGAGATTACTCCGGAAATTGCAAAACAGCAGCTGAAGCAGTTCTTCTCCTCACCCATCCAGACAAATATCACCATCGACAAGATTCAGAAGCAGGTAGCCGAGTACTTTAATGTCACTTTAAGTGATCTCAAGGGAAAGAAGAGAACCAAACAGATTACCTTTCCCCGACAGATTGCCATGTACATTATAAGGGAGATAACCGACTTCTCCACAACAGAGATCGGCCTTGAATTCGGAGGAAGGGATCATACGACTGTAATGCACTCCTGCCAGAGAATCGAAGACAGGATCAAGACAGACTCAACCATCGAACCGACACTTCAGGAACTGATACGTTCCATAAAGGAAACCTGATTGTTGATAAGTCTGTGAATTCATTCTGATAATCCGGGACTTTTTCATCCCGATATGGGTTATCAGGATTTATTAATGAATATTGTGGATACTGTGATCAGTTTATATACAGCTTTTAAACAGGCTTAAAATTCTTCTAATTAAGGATTTATATCCTGAATTCACAAATTCACAGGCCCTATTATTACTATTACTCTTTAAATTTGTAATAAAATAATAGGAGAGAGAACTTTTTTCTGTGCATAATTCGATGAGAAATCATCAATATTTATTCTATACAAGAGAGAATTTATTTTTTATTATTCTTCATATAATGCTTAATAGGGGATCCAAATGAAATTTATCTGTGATAAAAGCGTAATCTTAAAAGAAATATCTATTGCCCAGGAAATCATTTCCTCCAGAAATGCCCTTTCCATACTTTCCAATGTTCTTCTGGAAGCTAAAGACGATACCCTAATCATTAAAGCAACTGATCTGAAGGTTGGATTTGAAACAGCTATTCCTGCAGTTGTTGAAATTCCCGGAAGCACCACTGTCTTCTGTGACAAGTTCCTTGGAATCATCCGCTCTCTCCCCGAAGGAGAGATTACCTTTGAACAGAATGAAAACGAGCGTCTTTCCATCAAACCCATGGACAAAAAGATTGTTTTTGAACTGAACTGCATCTCAGCAGAAAAATTTCCCGAGCTTCAGAGTATTGAAGAGAGCAGCTACTTCGAGATTTCTCAGGAACTCTTCAACAATATGATCTCTCAGACAATTTTCTCCATCTCTGTGGATGAGGCCCGATACTTTATGAACGGTGTATATATGGAGAAAAACGACAACTCCCTGCTGATGGTTGCCACAGACGGACGCAGGCTCTCCTATATCTCTGCGGATCCCGAGTCCGAGTTCAGTGATTTCAGCGGAGTTATTATTCCTCCCAAAATTCTGAACCTGATCAAGAAGCTCTCTTCCGGAGAGGGAAATCTCTCTCTGGCGGTAACTGAGAAGACCATCTATGTTAAATTCGATAACCAGAAGATTACCTCTACACTGATTGAGGGACAGTTTCCCAACTTTTCAAGGGTTATTCCCGACAGTCAGGAGTATCAGGTAACAATCGACAGAAATGCATTCAACGAGGCTCTGAAACGTGTTTCTCTTCTTGCGGAGCAGAAATCCAAGAGAATCTACCTTACTTTCAGTGAGGGAATCCTCAATCTGAAGTCCGAAGAGAGCGAGATCGGTATGGCCGATGAGGATATTCCCTGTAACTATGGGGGTGAAGAGATAAGACTGGCTGTGAACTATATCTATCTTCAGGATCCCCTCAAGGTTATCAAGGAGGACTCTTTGAAACTGGAATTTTCTGAAGCTAACAGGGCTGTTACCCTGAAATGCGAACCCGAAGCTGATTATTTCCATATAATCATGCCCATGCAGATGGACTGACATTGGGTTTTACTTCTGTAAAGTTTAAGAATTTCAGAAATTTAGCTGAGCAGGAGATCGATCTCTCCCGCAGGGAAATTTTCCTTGTGGGAAAAAACGGGCAGGGAAAGACAAACTTCCTGGAAATGCTCTACTTTCTCTGCTATGCCTCCTCCTTCAGGATCAGAAATGACAAAACCCTGATCCGGGAGGGATCCGATGACTTTCTTATTTCCGGCAGGTTCCACCACTCTTCTGATCTGTTATCCAACAGACTGGATGTATTTATGGACAGCCAGAGTAAAAAGATCAGGCTCAATGGAAAAAATGTGACCGACCGGAAGGATATTCTTTCCAATATGCCCTGCATAGTTTTCTGTCATAACGATATCTACTTTGTAAACGGTAGCCCTGAGAAAAAACGGATCTACCTGGATCAGTGTCTCAGTCTTCATGACCCCTTCTATATCAATCATCTGCGTCAGTACAGAAAAATTCTGAAAGAGAGAAATTTTCTTCTGAAAAAGAAGGACTCCTCCATGCTTCCCGTCTATACGGAGCAGTTAATTGAGAAGGGTTTTGTTCTGATGGAGAAACGGAAGGAGCTGATAGATTTTCTGAATCTCTCATTCGGAAGGTATTTCCGGGATGTGACCGGATCCGATACGGAATTGACCCTTGTATATAACAGATCATGGAAGCTGGACGACAAAAAGGAAATTCTGGAGACCATGTCCGGTAAATTTGAAAAAGAACTCCAGTACGGTCTGACCATGTCCGGTCCCCACAGAGATTCATTTACGGTGATGCATGAAGATAGAAATTTCAATGATTATGCCTCAACGGGACAGCTGAGAATTATTTCACTCCTCCTGCGAATTCTTCAGTCCCAGTACTATCAGGATCTCAGCGGAAGAAATCCGATTCTTCTTGTAGATGATGTTCTTCTGGAGCTGGACGGAGAGAAACGGAAACGTATGATGGATCTCTTTCCCCGGTATGAGCAGATTTTCTATACCTTTCTTCCCGGATATCTGGGCAGAGGGAGTGATGATTCCCTATACTTGAGAGTTGAAGACGGATATCTGGAGAAATTTGATGGAAAAAGCTGAAGAGATAATTTCTCTCCTCTTTGATAAAAATATTCAAAAAGAATCTCGTTCCTTTGTTAATATCAACAACAAATGGGCGGAAATCCTTCAGGATTCCAGGCTTGCCGATCACTGCCGTCTTGAGGATATAGAAAACGGGGCTATTAAAGTCTCCTTTGACCATCCCGGATGGATTCAGGTTTTCAAGATGAATCAGTCCAGGATTCTCAGGCGGCTGAATCAGAAATATGCAAATCTGAATATCCATTCGGTCTCTATGTTTTTAAAGGATCAGAAGATACCCGAACGGAAGGAATCTGCTCCGGAATCTCCGGTTCCGAAGAGTGAAAAAAAAGACTATAAGGCAAATATGGAATCCATCAAGGATGATGAACTCAAACTGAGGCTTGAAAATTTGAAGAAAAAGCTTCAGGGAGATAATTGATGAGAGTTGACATAGTTATAAGTTCCCCGTATATTATGCACACTAAAAGATCTGACTACTATTTGAGGAGTTTAAATATATGAAAAGAACATATCAGCCTAGCAAGACTAAAAGAAATAGAAAATTCGGTTTCCGTGCCAGAATGGCAACAAAAGCCGGTAGAGCTGTTCTTGCCAGAAGAAGACGGAAAGGTAGAAAGAAACTTTCTGTTGCCGATGAAAGAAAGCCTTACTAAAAAAGAGCGTTTAGGAAAAAAATCTGATCTTAATAGAATCTTTGCTAGCGGTAGAGTATTTAAATGCCGCGGGGCAAAGATTTTATTTTTAAAGAGCTCTTTACCGTACAGCCGTTTCGCAGTGACCATAGTCCGGAAATTCGGAACTGCCGTTGAACGGAATTATACAAAACGAATCTTCAGGGAGTTTTTCAGAAAACAGAAAAAGGAGATGGATCAGTCATACGATATCGTATTTGTCCTTTATCCTGGAGATTATTCCTATCAGAATAGACTGGATCAGTTCAGTTATTTGGTAAAAAGAGCCGACATTGTTTAGAATTATTAATTTGATAATCAGTAGAATTCTGGTATTCTTGATTGTCATCTATAAAAAGCTTATTTCTCCCTGGCTTCCCCGTTCCTGCAGGTTCTATCCTACATGTTCTTCCTATGCCAAGGAGGCTTTGCTGAAACACGGGCCCTGGAAAGGGCTGTATCTTTCTGTAAAAAGGATCCTTAAGTGTCATCCCCGGCATCCCGGCGGATATGATCCTGTACCATAATTTTTTGGAGTCATAATGGATAAGAATACCTTTCTGGCTATTATCCTGTCAGTTATTGTTATTTCTGCCGGTTTCGTAATTCAAACAACCTTCTTTATGGAGGATGTTCCTGTTGCCGAAGCTTCCGCAGCTGATGAGAGCGTCAGCGAACTTCCCGAAGCACAGACATCATCACCTGTCACTACAGAAACTGCTCAGAGCGCTGATCAGATTGAGTTTGATCTTGACGATGAAGATTATGTTGCACAGACGATTGAAGCGGAAACTGACAAGTTTCTTGTTACCTTTAATACGGAAGGTGCCGTAATAACTTCCCTTAAGCTGAAGGAACATCTTGATGGTGATGAGCCTGTTGAGATGATTATCAGTGAGGAGAGCGGACTTGGAGCTTTCGGTATTTCCTTCGGTGACAGTACAGCCCCCTATCAGAGTGAATCATTCGGATATGAGCATGAATCCGGGTCCAATGAGTTCAAGTTTTACAGAAACTACAGGGTCAGACAGTCCGATGGATCCATGTCCGAACCCTTTCAGCTTGTTAAAAGCTACATTTTCTTTCCCGATGAGTATATGTTTGAAATCAGAGTTTCACTTATCAACTCTGAAAATCTTGCTGTTCCCCTGAACTACAATGGAGCGGCCTATACACTTTCCACAGCACCCCAGATCGGTCCCGGTTTTGAAAAACTGGACGGCAGAAATGAGTTCAGAAGATATTACTCTCTTGCCGGTGACAAGAGATCCGAGGTTAAAATCAGAGGAAACGGGACATCAGAATCCACAACCCGTATTAAGTGGAGTGCCATTGTCGGCAAATACTTCACCGTGATCGGTATTCCCGGATCCGATACCTCCAAGGTAGTCTGGTCCAACGAGATCACCAACGGTGTCAATGAAAGCTCCAGAATGTTCTATGTCAGACCTTCTACCAGAAGCGCCAGAGTGGAAGATGTCTACCGCTTCTATGTGGGTCCCAAGCTGAACAGAGAACTTGGTAAATACAATACGACTACCACCAATGCCTTTGGTTTTTCAGATATGTATCTGGATAAGGCCGTTGATTCAAGCTCATGGCTGGGATGGCTCGAGTGGATTCTCAGAATGTTCCTCCAGCTCTTCTACAAGCTGATTCCCAACTACGGTGTAGCTATTATTCTCCTGACCGTTCTGATCAAGGTTATTTTCTGGCCCATTACTCATAAGAGCTATGAGTCAACAGGAAAGATGCAGAGCATTCAGCCCAAGATCAAGGCGCTCCAGGACAAATATAAAAACGATCCCAATAAACTGAACAAAGAAATGGCCGGACTCTACAAGGAAGAGGGAGTGAATCCCATGGGCGGTTGTCTGCCCCTGCTGATTCAGATGCCTATCTTCTTTGCACTGTACGGTCTGTTAAATAAATATTTCGATTTGAGAGGGGCCGAGTTTATAGCCGGTTGGATTACCGACCTGTCAGCCCCTGAATCAATTTGGAATTTCGGCGACTTCACTCTTCCCCTTCTGGGTTGGAATGATCTGAGACTTTTACCCATTCTCTATCTGGGAACCCAGCTGCTTATGAGTAAATTTACACAGGCTCCCAGCACCGGCGGACAGAGTGCAATGCAGACCAAGATGCTTACTCTGGGTATGCCGATTATGTTCTTCTTTATCCTGTACGATATGCCCTCAGGCCTGTTGATTTACTGGACATTTTCAAACCTTTTGACCGCTGTTCAGCAGGGGTACATCAGCTATAAAAAGAAGAAAGAGGCCCAATAGAAAATTACAGAGTAAGCTCCTGAAATTGAAAATCGATAACCAGGAGTTATTTTATGGTAAAAGAATATGAAGGTAAGACAGAAAGGGAGGCCATAGAGAAGGCTGTTGCTGATCTGGGTATGGAACCGGATCAGTTTGATGTTGAGATTCTTGAATCTGAACAGCATGGCTTCTTTTTTAAAAGAGGAGTTGTAAAGATCAGGGTTTATGTAAATGAGCCCCATCATCAGACGGCAAGTCAGCCTGCCCAGGCCATTGAACCTTCAGGCGACATTGAGCAGCAGCTTATCGGCTTTCTTAAAAAGACGATTGAGTTAATGGGCTACCCCGGTGAGGTAGCAATAACCTTCAGAGAAAAGGGAAAGATCGGAATGGACATCCAGTCCGAGCATTCCGCCATTCTTATCGGGAAGAAGGGTAAAAACCTTGACGCCCTGCAGATGCTGGTAAATGTTTTTGCCAGTAAGATCGGCGGCAGCAGCTATAGCGGGAAGGTCATCATTGATACCGAAAACTATAGACAGCGCCGCGAAGAGAATCTGATCCGCATGGCTACCAAGACCGCCGATCAGGTTTGTAAATCAAGGTCGTCCAAGCTTCTTGAGCCCATGAATCCCTTCGAAAGAAGACTGATTCATATGGCCCTTAACGATATGGATGAGGTTATTACCAAGAGTGAAGGCGAAGGCCTCTACAAACAGGTGAGAATCATCTACAAGGGAAGCAACAGTTAATAAATCTTGTGCATAACCTGTGCAAAAAATAACCGGGCAGCGTAAAAACTGACCCGGTTTTTTTATAAAAATTTTTTCGGGGCTAAAGCCCTATACTGACTATTACTTACGCGCGGCGCTCAGCCGAACATAGAGAACAACTTCTTTTTAAGATCCTCTGAACTGTTGGAAATAAAATCAGACTTCTTCTCTCTGTCTTTTACGGCAATAAGAGATTCAGGAAGTTCGGCATCTATGCCGACGGCCTTCTTATAGACTTCAGTAAACTTGCCCGGATGTGCTGTAGAAAGGACAGTGAGATGTTTTTCACTGCTCTCCATGGCCGCCTTGATTCCTACGGCAGTATGGGGACAGACGGGGTAGTCATACTCTTCTGCCATCTTTGCCATTGTCTCGGTTGTCTTTTCATCATCAATCATTATACCCCTGATTTGCCGCCGCATGGCCTCTACATCGTTACTGAAGAGCTGCTGCATGCGTTCAAAGTTGCTGGGGGCTCCCACATCCATAGCGTTGGAAAGGGTCTGCACAGAGGGCCTGGGCGAGTATACGGCATTCATCAGATACTCGGGGACAACGTCATTTCTGTTGGTGGCTGCGATAAAGTGGTCCACATTCAGTCCCCAGGACTTTGCGTAGAGCCCTGCTGTCAGGTTTCCGAAGTTACCGCTGGGAACGCAGAATGTCGTGTCCTTTCCTCTCAGACGGCTTTCGGCCCAGATATAGTAGAAGGACTGTGGAATAAGACGGCCCAGGTTGATGGAGTTGGCGGAAGAGAGATTGATGGAATCCAGCTCCCTGTCTGTAAAGGAGTCCTTTACCATCCGCTGGCAGTCATCAAAGGATCCTTCCACCTCAAGGGCATGGATATTCTTGCCCAGTGTGGTCATCTGCTTCTCCTGCAGTGGGCTGACCCGGCCTGAGGGGTAGAGAATGACTACATCGATATTCTCCTTCTCGTAGAAGGCCCTGGCTACGGCGCTGCCTGTGTCTCCGGAGGTGGCGGTGAGAATTACAGCCTTGTGATCGCTGCCCTTCAGGAAGTACTCCATGGAGCTGGCAAGAAATGAGGCTCCGAAGTCCTTGAATGCGGAACTGGGGCCGTGGTAGAGCTCCAGAACAGAGATTTTTTCATTAAGGGTCTTCAGTTCTGGAGAGAAGGGGAATGCTCTGGCAGCCAGTTTTGCCGCATCTGCTTCCGGAATTTCACTGCCCAGCAGATTTTCAATCATTGCTGCGGCTATCTCCTGGAAGCTGGTCCTGCTGTTAAAGCTTTCGAATACCCGGCGCAGGTCGGGGGTTTCCAGGGGGTAGAAGAGCCCTCCGTCCGGAGCCAGACCCTGAAACAGGGCGTCCTGAAAGCTCAGCTTTAAATCAGGGTTTCTTGTACTTGCAAATTTCATCTGTTTCATCCTTGTTTTTACAGTCCCGGTTCAGCCTATAAACTTTTTGTGTACGGCGTTAAGGGCTTTTTCCTTGTCCTTCTGTTCAATGACAAAGGATATATTTCTTTCAGAGGATCCCTGGGCTATGGCCAGGATGTTTACATTCGCCTCACCGATGGCGCTGAAGAGTTTACCTGTCAGCCCGACCTGGCCGATCATATTCTCACCGATGACAGCGATGATAATCAGCTCTTTGACAACCTCAATATTCTGTATTTTACGGCTCTCAATGGCAGGCTTCAGGCTCTCCTTGAGTTTATCCTTTGCTCTGTCTACCTCTTCTCTTCTGCAGAGAATGGATATACTGTGCTCCGATGATGCCTGAGTAATCATAATGATGTTTACGCCGGCATCGGCCAGGGAGCTGAAAATCTGGGATGCCATGCCTGGCATGCCCATCATTCCGCCCCCCTCAATATTGATCAGGCAGAGGTCGTCAATGGATGCAATTCCGGTGATGGCCCTCTCCTTCTTGGTATAGTGCTTTGTTATAACCGTACCCTCGGCCGAGGGGTTGAGTGTGTTTTTAATATAAACGGGGATGTCCTTGTCCGTAGTGGGAACCAGAGTATAGGGGTGGATAACCTCGGCACCGAAGAAGGAGAGCTCCATTGCCTCCTGAATACTCAGCTGAGGAATTACGAAGGCATTGGGGACAACCCTGGGATCCGCCGTAAGAACGCCGTCCACATCGGTCCATATCTCTACTCTGTCCGCATCCAGGGCCGCACCGATAATACTGGCTGTGTAGTCGCTGCCGTTTCTGCCCAAAGTGGTTGTTCGGCCGGTATCGTCTGATGCTATAAATCCGCAGATTACCGGAGTGACACTTCCGTCTTTTTTTATACGGCTCTGAATTTCCCGGTAGGTCCGTTCAAAGTTGACATTGCCCTTGCCGTGGGTACTGTCTGTCTTAACAATTTCCCTTGAATCAATATATACAGAAGGAACATCAATGGTATTCATATAGGCTGCCACCTGCCGGCAGTTGAGCCTCTCACCGAAACTCATAATCAGATCCATTGATTTCAGTGAGCACTCTCTGACAAGTTCCACTCCGTGAAGAATCTCGCTGAGGTCAAGAAGAAGGTTTTCAATGCCCTCCTGAAGGCCCTCAGGCTTTTTGGCGCCAAAGAGCTCATCCAGGCAGTTCAGATGTTTCTCTTTAATTGCCTCGATATTCTTCTTGTAGTTCTGATCACCTCTGGATGCCATTTCTGCGGCATCCACCAGATAGTTTGTGACACCCTTCATTGCCGAGAGAACAACTGAAACGGGTTCCGAGGAACTTTGCCTGATAATAGCTACGGTTTGTCTGATTTTTTCAGCATCGGCAACAGAGCTGCCGCCGAATTTTTTTACGTGCATCTAAACGGATCCTTTTGTATAGTATTCTGTGTTTATAGCATTTTTTGTGTGAATTTATCTATACCTGAGCTACCTTAGCTGATAGGATAGCAGTTGAATTCCGGGAGGGGTCTATCCCTTACGGTAAAAGAAATAAGTGGTGAAAATATATAATGCATAAATACGATATTGAAGGCGGATTTCCCATCAGGGGAAAAATCCGTGCCAGCGGCAACAAGAATGCTGCCCTGCCCTGTATTACAGCGGTTCTGTTGACAGATGAAGAGGTGGAACTCAAGAATATTCCCGATATTGAAGATGTTCGAGTCCTGTGTGAAATTCTTGAAGCCCTGGGCTGCAGGGTCGAAAAGGCCGGAAAAAATCATCTTAAATTCCAGACCAATAATATTAAGAGCGAAGTTCCCGAGAAAATGGCTGCTGCCGTTAGAGCTTCTATTCTCTTTGCCGGTCCCGTTCTTGCCAGAACCGGAAAGGTCATTCTTCCTCCCCCCGGAGGAGATGTAATCGGAAGAAGACGTCTGGATACCCACTTCCTGGCCCTTACAGCCCTGGGTGCTCATGTGGAAGTGGATGGTAAGTTCTCCATAACAGCCAATAAGCTGGTGGGAACTGATATCTTTCTGGACGAGGCTTCAGTTACGGCAACTGAGAACGCCATTATGGCGGCGGTTCTGGCGGAGGGAAAAACCATTCTGAGAAATGCGGCTTCCGAACCCCATGTTCAGGATCTCTGTAATATGCTCAATGGGATGGGTGCAAAGATTACCGGAATCGGTTCAAACATCCTCTATATTGATGGCGTTAAGAAACTCCATTCCGTTTCCTACTCAATCGGTGCGGACTTTATGGAAGTCGGTTCCTATATCGGACTGGCTGCGGTTACCCGGGGAGAGCTGGAGATTACCCATGCGGATCCCGAGCATCTGAGAATGTGCAAGATCGCTTTCGGAAAACTGGGAATTCACTGGACCGTTGAAGGAGACAGCCTCTATGTTCCTCCCAACCAGCCCATGAAGGTTATCAGCGATATGGGCGGAATGATTCCCCAGATCGACGATGCGCCCTGGCCCGGATTTCCACCAGATCTGACCAGTATCATTACGGTTGTTGCAACCCAGGTTGAGGGAACCGTACTGATTCATGAGAAGATGTTTGAATCACGCATGTTCTTTGTGGACAAGCTGATCTCCATGGGCGCCGGAATTATTCTCTGTGACCCCCACAGAGCCGTTGTAACGGGACGCAGGGTATTAAGCGGTTCCGATCTTGTTTCTCCTGATGTACGTGCCGGTATGGCCATGGTTATTGCTGCGCTCTGTGCACAGGGTAAGAGTACCATTCACAACGTTTATCAGATTGAGAGAGGCTATGAAGCTCTTGTTGAAAAACTGAGTTCTCTGGGAGCTCAGATCAAAAGAGTAAAAGAATAAGCTCTGGACTTTTCCACAGTTTATCCACAAGGGAATTTTCGAATTTTCGAAAATTCCCTTTTTTTTTGTAAATATAGAAATTTCATTATAAACAGCTTAAATCATTGTTATGAAAGGATATATTTTCTTTATAAACAAATTTGTAATAAATTCAAATTCAAAAAATCTGTTTGAAACAGGAATAAATTCAAGTTATTTACAGTTTATCCACAGTTTTACACAAGTTATCCACAGCCGTAGCCAGCATATATCCCCTCTTGTGGGAATTTCTGATTGTAATCGATTTTTCGTCGTTCCGCGGGAGGGTTTCCTTTAGAGCTTTCCGTATATAGGAGATCTCTGAATAGAGTGTACTTTTGGAAATCGGATTTCCGGGACGGGAAAGTTCGGATAACTCTTTACAGGATAAAAATTCATTTACATTATCCATCAGGATAAACAGTAATCTGTTCTGCAAAGGTGTCATTACAAGTTCCCTTTTTCCATAATGAAAAATAAATCCATTATAGTAGAGAGTACCGCTGCAGAGGGGTATTTCTGCCGCATTAAGGAATCTGCTGCTGCGGGCAATAAGTTCTCCACAGTTCCAGGGATCTTTCAGGAAATTGTCAGCCCCCAGCATAAAGGCGGATTCGAGAAGTTCCGGATTCCCAAAGGCAATTGTTTTTATTCTGTGATATTTGTTTCCGGAATGAATAAGATGCTCTGCAGGACAGACAACAAGGCGGGGCAGATCTTCTGTGTTATCAGGGGTGGAAAGAAAGCGGCACCTGCTGTACCAGACATTGTACCTCTCCTTCAGTTCTACTCTGATAAGAGGCGGCAGATCAATGCACTGTATCTCCAACAGCCGATGCATAAAAAAACCGGGCTTTCAGCCCGGTACTCTCATCCCAGAAAAACCTGGCCCGTATTATCGATGGCCAGAATTGTTTTGCATTCGCTGCACCTGAAGCGTCCCGGCTTGGTTGCCTTAAGCTTCTTGGAACAGATGGGACATCTGAAAATCTTGGGAAAGATGTCGCTGCTCTTTGTTTCACCTTCACTCTCAAAGAAGGCAACGGCTTCGTCCAGATTATCCTTAATATTGAAAAACTGGGAGAAACCGAGGAGTTGGAATACCTCGTATACCTTGGGCTGTATTTCCAGAAGAACCAGATTTCCGCCCCGTGGTTTTACGGTCTTTAAAAAAGCGGTAAATGATCCGATTCCGGTACTTGATACATAATTCAAACTGCCGCAGTGAAAGATCAGGCGTGTGAAGCCGGATTCAATGGCTTTGTTCACACGTTTCTGAAAGAGATTTGAATTATAAGTATCTATATAACCGGTCAGATAAAGAACAAGACAACCCTTTACGGAGTCAATTTTCTGGAGTCTTATTTTCAAGCTGTCATCTTTTTCTATATCGAAACCAGCTATGATCTCATTATTACCACTCATATATAAATCACCTTTAACTATTGTATAGCACGTCTAGAATATACATCCTTTATTCTATTAATCTGAATGGTGTTTGTCAAATGAATTAAATTTGTAATTTTTTTATTCCTGTATATTTAGAGTGTATAATTATTGTGAGATAATCGGGTGAGAACTCATCCATTGAAACAGGAGATAATATGAACAAGCGGTTTTTTATTGGAATGGCGGCTGTATTAACCCTTTTTCCTGTAATTCTATCGGCCCAGGACGGGGAAATTGATAATCTCAGGTTCTCCATGACCATAAAAGACCTTACTGAGCTGACCGCAACAGAGCTTGATGCAATGGCGTCTTCCGGGGACTGGTTGCTTCTGGACGGCTCTATTGCCGGTATGACCCTCTATTCTGCAGACAGTGAGGAGTATCTTCTGGACGTACTGCTGATGCAGGGTGAGTGGATCGGTCTGGATCAGGTAAAGAAGTATGACTGTCATCTTGTCTTCCAGGGAGACCGGTGGAGAGATATTATTCCTTCCAGTACACCAAGGAATCCTGTGGCGGGTCAGATTCTGCTGAATGACAAGGTTCTTGTTCTGGCCAGGGTTCTGGGATATGACATTGTTGATTCGGCTGTGGTACCCTATCTGACTGTTGAGAAGATCCGGTCCCTCCCCTGATCAGAGAAGAATGTCTTCCTTCCGGATAATGCTGTCCGATAGAACTGCGGCTCTCTGTAATACTGAGTTCAGTTCTCTGATATTTCCCGGCCAGCTGTAGGAGAGCAGTTTGATCATTGCATCCGAATCTATGGGTTTCAGGCATTTGGACAGTTTCAGCAGATGTTCACAGAGAATGGGAATATCCTCTTTACGGGACTCCAGAGTCGGAGTCGTAATTTTCAGAACATTTATGCGGTAATACAGGTCTTTCCGAAACTCATTCCTTTCCATCATCACCTTCAGGTCTGCTGCGCAACCGCAGATTAAGCGTAGATCACTCTGTTTAATCTCTGTACTTCCCAGACGGCAGAATCGGCAATCTTCAAGAACCCTGAGGAGTTTGGACTGCATTTTAAGTGAGAGCTCGGCAATCTCATCCAGGAAAAGGGTTCCTCTGTGAGCGGCCTCAAGATATCCAATTCTTTTTTCCGATCCTGTATAGGCACCCTTTTCAGTTCCGAAGAGTTCAGATTCAAGAAGTCCCTCCGGGATAGCTGCACAGTTCAGAGGGATAAAGGGCCCATTCCGGCGGCTGTACATATGTATCGCCCGGGCGCAGAGTTCTTTTCCCGTACCTGTTTCACCCTGTACCAGTACAGCAGCAGCCGAAGGGGCATATCTGCTGATTGTTTTTTTCAGATTACAGACGGCCCTGCTGTCCCCCAATATCCCCATATCCCTGTACTCTTCCCTGCCGAGTCTGTCCCTTCGCCGGGCAATTAGAAAGCATTCAAGTTTTTTGTATGGATTCGGATAGGGAAGGTAGGACATTCCCTTTTCAAGGATAGTGACAACATCCCGGATATTGTCTTCTTCATTTCCCCACAGAAGAGTTGAGTTGGAACAGGGAAGACAGCCGTTTGCTGCTGTCTTCCAGGATTGGATATCCATAATTGTAATATCAGGTTTCAGTCTGGAGTACTCCTCCGGTGAGAACTGGAGTGAATTTTCCAGATGTACAAAGGCAGGTAAGATCGATTTAAGATGTTTAAAATTCCTGCTGTCGAGACAGGAGTAAACTACCATAAACTCTTCCTGTATTGATTTTGAACCGCTCCCCAATAATGAACGGCGATAAGCTATTCTATAATGTTAATAAATTCGTGAATTTCTTTCCAGTCTATTTTGAGCACTTTTGAAAGATATCTTCCAAGTCTGTATCTCAGCCTGGGGATTGATATTATCAAAGCTGCTGCGGTGCCGATGATTCCGGGCATAATCAGGAAGAAGGAGACCATCAGTGTCCCGGGAAACATATTGTAGTAGAAATCCGAATAGAAGTGGTTTTCCAGGTTATTTCTGATAATTCCAAGGTTCTTCTTAACAATCCACCGTGAAATCATAAAGCCTGTCAGAGTAAAGGCAATGATTACCGCCAGAAAGAGGTATTTTCCCGTATGAACGGCTGCCATAATTATCAGAAGAATATCTGCAAAGGGGATCAAAGATGCTGCCAGAATTATATAGAGATAACGGATAGAATTTTCCGGATTAAGAATTTCGTGAAGAACTTTGATATTGATCATATTTATTCCTGTTTTTTAATTTATCTGTTCTTAATCTTCTCAACAGTTAGCATCAAGAAGAAAAGAATATGAGATATCAACCGCCAGGGAAGAATAAAAGAGAGAAGAGTCTTCCAGGCAATTGAGCCGGGAGTACTGCTTCTTGGTTTGCTTTTTTTTCCGGAGAAGACCTCAAAACAGCTTCTTCCCCACATGCTCAAGCCTGCGGGGAACTCCTTTCTGTGACGGTAGAGCCAGAGATTGTTTCCCTTGAGTCCCTTTCCTGTCAGCAGAAGAGAAGGGGAGGATTTCCGAACTGCCAGAATGATATTCTGCTCTTCCTGCTGAGAGAATGTCCCGGCGTATCTTCCTACAATATGAAGACCGGGAAAGGATGTCTTGAGATTTGATTCGGACTTAAGAATGTTCTTCTTTCTTGAACCCAGCACATAAACAGAACGTCCCTGCCGTTCAAGGGTTCCCAGGAGTCTGATTACAAAGGTGAAGGGGTTGGCAATGGGCGGCTTATCCTTTTTCAGATATGAGGCCGCAAAGGTAACCGCAGGAGTAATTGGTATATTCAGCCGAGAGGAACGAAGGCAGTCCATATAGTGACGGCTGAACTGTGCCTTCATAATGTCCCTATATGTGATAAAGCAGATCTGCCCGGGCTTTTCCTCTTCCAGGAGCTCTCTCACAGCGGAGTCGAGCAGGTCGTCATCCATAATATCAAGGGGGATGCGCAGAATGGTAACTCTTTTGTTCTGATACATCAAATGTACTCCATACAGGTAATTATTGTTCCCAGTGCAAATATGCTTGCGGTCTCTGCCCGCAGGACATTATAACCCAGAAAGAGGGGTGAAAATCCCTTTTCTGTCATGATTTTTATCTCTTCGGGAGCCAGACCGCCTTCGGATCCGATCAGGATATGAATCTTCTTTCCCTTATTCTTCTGAAGTTCTTTCAGGGGATTCTCGGAGAGCCTCTCCTGATGACAGAAGAAAGCCCTCTCTTCGGAGTCCGGCACCGGGAGTTTATCAAAACCGATCAACCCTTGCAATTGCGTATCAATGGAAGAACCGCTCTGCTGCCGGGCCTCTTTGATGATTTTTTGCCATCTGTCAAATTTACCCGAAGAATCACCGCTGATCTTTACCTGAGAGTAGCGGCTGTCCACAAGAGTAATTTCGTCAACACCGGCTTCAACAGCCTGACGGATCATGGTGTCGGTTTTTTTGCCTTTGCAGAGACAGAGGTAGAGGTGTAGGGAGTAGTCACGGGCACCGCGGCCGAGGAGTTCATCTCCCACAAGGAGTTCGCAACTGCCGTCATTGACACTGCTGAGCTCGGCTGAAAACTGTGTGGAATTGGAATCCATTATCTCCAGGGCATCTCCCGGTTTCAGCCGTCTGACACGGCAGAGATAGTGAAAGTCCTCTCCCTCAAGGGACAGACGCTGCCCGCTCTGAATCTCTTCTTTTATCAGAAACTGTTTCACTCTATACCTTTCAGGATCTGTACATGAAATTTCCGCTGTCTGGGACCATCGAACTCACAGAAGTAGATGCCCTGCCAGATACCCAGTACGGGCTGCCCGTTGTGTACGGGAACCATTATGTGAAGACCGGTGAAGGTCGTTTTGATATGGGCGGCGGAGTTGCCCTCTCCATGGTGATAATTATCATCCAGTGGAACGATCTTGTTTATCTCATAAAGCATGTCCCTCTGTACATCGGGATCTGCATTTTCATTGATGGTTATACCGGCGGTGGTGTGGGGGCTGTAGACCATACAGATTCCCTCTCTGATGCCGCTCTCCCGGATGCAGGATTTTACCCGAGAGGTGATATCGGTCATTGTTGTGTGTGCGGCGGTCCGCAGATCTTCGGTATATAGCATGAGATCAGTCTCCAATCAGTTCCATTGCCTTCTGCAGGCTTTTGTCATATTCAAGGTCATATACGGGAGGATCATCCATCCGCCGATTGATCTCATTTCTGATCATTATTTTCAGGAAGTTGTCCTCCAATTGAATGCCCTCTTCCCTCAGGCTGGAGATAAAACGGTCAATCTCTCCTGTGCCGGGCTTGTCGTTACCGTCAATAAAACGTCCCACCAGATTCTCTTCAAGAAGAACTCTGTAGTCCTCTATATCCTGTTCGTTGAGCTCTTTTTCCTCAACTTCCACATCCGGTTCAATGCCGGTCTTGTCAATATTTACTCCGCTGGGAGTGTAGTAACGGGCCATGGTCAGCTTTATGGCGCTGTTGCCCAGCATCAGCATCTGCTGAACCGAACCCTTGCCGTATGTGGTCTGTCCCACAACAGTGGCACGGCCCCTGTCCTTAAGAGCTCCTGTCAGAATTTCAGAAGCAGAAGCGGAGCCATTGTCCACAAGAACATATATTTCTGTATCATCGTCCACAAGAGTACCTGATTTAGCCTTGAATACCTCGTTTTCACCGGGAATCCTGGACCTTGTGCTGACAATGGTGCCGTTGTTGAAGAAGAAGTCGCTGATATCAACTACCGAGTTCAGGAGTCCGCCGGGATTGCTTCTTACATCCACAATGATATTGTCCACACCCTTCCTTCTGAAGTCCTTCAGTGCTTCTTCAACGCGATCGGTGGTGTAGGGGGTAAACTGAATGATTCTGAGATATCCTGTGTCTCTGTCGATATAGTCCCATTTTACCGTGGGAATTTCTATAATGGCTCTGGTGATCACCACATCAAAGGTAATGTTGTCGCCCCTGAGGATGGTCACTGTCACATCGGTGCCCGCAGGTCCCCTCAGGAGATTGGATACCTCATCTGTGGTCATATCTTTGGCGGTTTCGCCGTTGATCTGATAGATATAGTCACCGGCATGAATTCCGGCCCGGTAGGCAGGAGTGCCCTCAATGGGAGAAACGACCTTGACATAGGGCCTGCGGCCGAAGGCGTTTCCCTCTTCATAAATATCCTTGGATATATAGAGTCCCACACCTCCGAACTGACCGCTTGTGGTGTCCGTCAGAGATTGGAGTTCTTCTTCATTCAGATATAGGGAGTATGGATCATCAAGACTCTCAAAGAGACCTGTCATTGCCCCGTGAAACAGCTGTTCCGGTGGAACTTCATCTACATAGTTCCTCAGAATAAGATAGTAGGCGGTCTCAAAAAGCCTGAGATAATTTTCAGTGGTTAATCCGGAAGATTGAGCGGATACTGAAGGCGCCAGTACAACAAGTGTAAGTGCCGCAACCAGAGTCAGTGTAATGGAGAGCCAGAGAACCCTTTCAGTCTTTCTTTTCATTTTATTAATCCTTTGAAAAGTATTGTAGATGCAAGACTTTCTTTGTCAACACCTTCCCTTGACCTGTATTTCAAACAGTTTTAAACTTATGCCCATATCTTGTCCCGGACCCATTCCGGATTTCCGGTTTCAATGAAGCAATGAATGATTATGTTTATAATTTTAAACGGGAGTTTGATTCATGCAAGTAATTGCTGTCGCCAGCGGTAAAGGCGGAGTGGGAAAATCCCTATTGGCATCCAATCTGGCCATCGCCCTGGCCGAGAATAACAAGGATGTAATTCTGGCAGACCTTGATCTGGGAGGATCCAATCTTCACCTGGTCATCGGTCAGAAGCCATCAAGTACGGGTCTGGGCTCCTTTATCAATAATCCGAAACAGAAAATTGATGATATCATACAGGATACGGACTATAAGAACCTGCGTTTTATTTCCGGAGAGGGTGAGGTCCCGGGCGCGGCTAACATTACGGCACCCCAGAAGAGAAAACTGATCAACAGGATGACCTCCCTTCAGGCGGACTATCTGATAATGGACCTGGGTGCAGGATCAAATAATACGATTCTGGACTTTTTCCTTCTCTCAGGATGCGGGGTTATTGTAACGACCCCGACACTGACGGCAACACTGAACGCCTACCTCTTTATCAAGAATGTTCTTTTCCGGATGCTCTACGGGTCCTTCAACAAAAAATCTCCGGCTCTGGATTATCTGGAACGTCTGAGAAAGGACGGTGTTTCCCTGCAGAAGGTCTACCTCTCCAATCTTGTGGAAAAACTCAGAGATCTTGATCCTGCAGGGGCTGATCTCTTTGAAGAGAAGAAACAGCACTTTCAGCCCCGTCTTGTAATGAATATGCTGGACAATCCCGATGATCTCCAGAAGGTTGATAAACTGATCATCTCTGTAAGGGACTATCTGGGAGTGAATCTGGACTTCCTCGGTGTTCTCTACAGAGATGAATTTCAGAAAAAAGCATTGAACTCCCGTCTGCCGGTAGTAAAATATAAACCAGGAGCCGTTGTTTCCCAGGGGGTTTACAGAATTTGCGACAAGATACTGGAGATGCCCATTGAAGAGGAGATCAACTTCTCCAACCTCGATGCGGAAACATCCTACCAGACAGCTGAGCTGGAAGCCGAATCGGACTTCAATGACAAGGTTCTGTCTCTGGAGGAGCTGCTCCACAGCGGGGCTTTAACACAGGGAGATTTGATTGAGACCATCCGTATGCAGCAGTATGAAATTAATAAACTGAAAAAAGAGAACAGATTTATAAAAGCCAAACTGGTCAAAGCATCGGATGCCGGGTTTCAAGTGTAAGAGTGAATGAGCGGGGAATTCAGAGGAACCTTAAGAGTTGAGATAGACAAAAAGTGTCTGTCTGCCAAAATACAATTTACCCCCCTGACCAGCGGGGAACCTCAAAGCCTGGATACAATGAAGCAGGCTCTGACGGAAGCAGGGATTGTTCACGGCATTATCCAGGAGAAACTGGAAGAGGCCGCCGCAGAATTTTCTGAATCCATGGAGCCCTATCTCTCTGATGTAATCGCACAGGGAGAAGCGGCTCAGCCGGGCAAGGGTAAGACCTATGATTTTGCCCCCTTCCGCTATTCTTCCAGTCTGGAGAGGATTGTACAGTCTATTTTTTCCAAAAATACAGCGCCCCGTATCTATAAAACCATCAAGGTTAAAGTCAAAAAGGACAAGCGTGTCAAAGACAAGGGGCTCTTCAAGTCCGGCAGAGAGCGGATTATCACCGTTGAAGAGGATGAAGAAAAAAGGGTTCCCGTTGAAGTTTCCCCGGAAATAAGAGAGATCGGTTTTTTTGAACAGGGTGATGTAATCTGTACAGTGGTTACGGGTAGCGGAGAGCCCAAAGACGGTAAGAATCTCAAGGGAGAGGTCCTTAAGGCTCCCGAGGCTGTTGAGGGTGAGTTACTGCCCGGAAAGAACATCCAGATGGAGAAGAGTGAGATTATTGCCGCTGAGACCGGTTTTGTACGAAAGGGAGAAAACTGGGTTGATCTGATTCCCTTTAAAAACCATCAGTGGACCCTCCGGATCAGCGATACAAAGGTCGACTGCTTTCTTGATATTGTTCCCGGTCACAAGGCTGCTCCCCCTCCCGACAGCGATGAAATCTTTGCAGAACTTGAAAAACTCTCATTCCCCGAAGAAAATCTGATTGAAAAAGACCGTATTCAGAAACAGATTGTCAGCGCCTGCCGCAGTGAAACGGCCCGGACCATCTGTCTGACAAAGGATCGGGACGGATCATTTGATATTGAAATCAACTCCCTGAAAACAGAGGCCCGTCTTCATCTGAAAAAGGGAACCGGCAGGGGGCGTCCACTCAATCTGAAACAGGCCTGGGCTAAGATCCTGGCCCTGAAGATATCCGGTTTTGAGGCGGAACGGGTAAAGCAGGAGATCCTCCAGTTCAATGGATCTGATAAGGGCTCCGTCACCATTCTTCTGGCAACGGGAGTGGAGCCCCGCCGGGGTGACGACAGGGAACTGGTCCTTGAAACAGAGTATCTTCAGGATGGAGAAGTGGAGGATATAAAAAAAAGGATCAGCGAGAAAAACCTGAAATTCCCCTCCTTCAAGGACTTTCCCTCCGATTCTGTCGAGAAGATGGCCCTGGTCAGAAAAGGGCTTGTTCTCTTTCATCTGGGCAAGCAGAAGGGCGGAAAGGACGGCAAAGACATCTTCGGAAACGTGATCAAGGGGATTGAGGGAAACGACCCTATACTGAACCTCTATGAGAACATCAGTATTCAGGACGGTACTGCAAGTTCCACTATCGACGGAATTCTCGACTTTCAGTTCAGTGATATGATCTACTCCCTGAGGGTCAGGGAGCATCAGGATGCCCGGATCATTGTCTCAATTGCGGAAAACCGCATGTCTGCCTCCGTTTCGGTTCTCTCTCCCCAGGGAAGCGGCTCCCCTGTAACAAGGGAGAGGCTTCTTGCAGCCCTTGAAGAAAAGGGAATTCAGAAGGGAATTCAGGATAAAGAGATCGACAGGGTCTGCACTCTCTCTTCTGAGGGACAGATTGTAACAGACCATGTTGTTGCCCGGGGACAGCTGCCCTTTCAGGGAGAAAAGTCTCTTGATTTCCTGGTGGACCTTGAACCGGGCAGAAAAGACTCTGTTGCCGTGGAACAGGGGGAGCTGATTGCAGAACTGAGCAGTCTTGGAGATGCCTCATCAGCCGGTTTCAATGTTCTGGGAGAGGAACTTTCGGGATCCGACAGCAGGGATATTGAACTTGAACGGAATATCCTTCAGGAGCAGCAGGAGGGAAAGACCCTCCTCAAGGCCGGTGCAAAGGGCCTCCTCTGTTTTGAAAACAACAGAGTCTATATAAAAGAGAAGATGAGTATCCGGGGTGATCTTTCACGTTCCACAGGAAACCTGCAGTTTCCCGGCTCCGTGACCGTATCGGGATCCGTATTGGCCGGTATCTATGTGAATGCCGGAAAAAACCTGAATGTTATGGAAGTGGTTGAGGCCTCTCTTCTCAGTGCTGGCGGAAATATCGTGATCGGTAAGGGTGTAAAGGGTGACCGGAAGGCAGTTCTCCGGGCGGGAGGAGGAATCGCTCTCTCCTTTGCCGAGGGAACAAATATTATGCTCAACGGAGATCTCAAAATCAAAAAGGCTCTGATGAACTGTACTCTTAAATGTAACGGACGGCTTCAGTCCGAGTCCGACGGTACAAAGATCATCGGCGGATTTCTGAAGGTCAAGCACGGCCTTGAGACAGGAACTCTCGGATCCCCGGGGGAGGTTAAGACCCATATCTCCTTCGGCCAGGACTACCTGGTGGAGGACCAGATTGATGTGGTTACAAAAGAGATTGATCAGATCAACGAGCAGCTTCCGGAGATTGATTCCCAGCTGAAAACGGCGGAGGCCAGAAAAAACCAGAAGCGGCTGATGGCTCTGAGAAAGAAAAAGGTTCAAATGCTGAAGATTCTGGAGAAGAAGGGAATTAAGAACTTCTTTCTCAAGGAGAAATTTGAACTCCACTATGACTCGGAGATCAGGGTGAAGGATTCGGTCTTTCCCGGGGTTACCTTTGAGAGTCACGGGAGAACCCTTGAAATTAAAGAAAAACTGACCTCGGTCTGTATTTATTTTGACAGTTCTACTGGTAAGATTGTCACCAAACCTATCTAAGCGTAAAAGAGGATTTTAATGCTGTTTATATATTTTCCTGAGTGGATCAAACCGGAGATAATCCCCGGACTTCCCGTCAGGTGGTATGGTCTTATGTATCTGTTCGCCTTCGGTGTGACCTATCTGCTTTTTCAGAAGCAGAAGAAGCAGGAGTCCCTGGATGCCAGCGATGATGACGTATCCAATCTCTTCTTCTATCTCATCCTCGGACTGATTCTGGGAGCACGGCTCCTGTCAGCCCTGGTCTATGATACATCGGGGATCTACTGGCGGAAACCCTGGCTGATCTTCTGGCCCTTTATGGGGGGACAGTTTGTAGGGCTTCAGGGCATGTCCTATCATGGCGGTCTGATTGGTGCCGTTCTGGGGGGGGTGATTTTCTGCTGGAGAAAGAAGTGGTACTTCCCGGCCGTTGCAGACAGAATCCTTCTGGGTGTTCCCCTGGGATACACCTTCGGACGTCTGGGCAACTTTATCAACGGTGAGCTTTACGGAAGAGTAACCACCTCGAAACTGGGGATAGTTTTCCCCCATGCCGGCCGTTTCTCTTCCAGTCTGGACTGGGTAAAAGAGACCGCTGCTGAGATAGGAATGGATATCTCCTCCATGGCCATGGTAAATCTGCCTCGTCATCCGTCACAGCTCTATGAGGCCTTCTCTGAAGGGATACTCCTGTGGCTCTTTCTCTGGTTTATTATCAGAAGAAATAAAAAGTATGAGGGACAGGTGACAGGCTGGTATCTGATCGGCTACGGAGCCGCCCGTTTTATCATTGAGTACTTCCGTGAACCAGATGAGGGACTGGATTTTCCTATCCTTCTGGGAGACCCCTCTCCCAACTACCTCTTCTCGTCCCTGCTGAATATTACAACCGGACAGATCTTCTGCTTTCTGATGATCCTGTCGGGAGTGCTCTGTCTTCTGTTTTTCAGGTGGAAAGACCTTTCCAGAAAGGGTGAGGGGCTTCTGAAATGAGGAAATTGCTTCTTCTCCTTCTGCTTATTCTTCCCCTCTCCCTGTCCGCGGGAGAGTGGATCCTTCAGGGGACGGACTCTTCGGTCAATCTTCCCGAAGGGTGGATGGTCTATTCGGCAGAGGAGAAGGGGCGAATCTCCTTTATTAACCCCGAAAGCTCCGTTGTTTTTCAGGTAACCATCTATCCTGGAGAGAGCTACAGCTCAGATACAGAGATGATGGAGGATCACCTGGAGGAGCTGGCGGTTTCCGGGAAGGATCTCTCCCGATTCTACTACAGGGGGCGGACCTGCTCTCTGGCTGATGTCTCCCTTGATGCCGAAGGAAGCCCGGTCAGGGGCTGGTTTCTCTTTGTTGAGCGGGATGACTTTGACTACTATCTGACAGCCATAACACCGCCGGAGATCTATGAGGAGACCCTCCCCCTTATTCTCAGCTGTCTGGACGGTTTCTCCCCGGATAAAGAGGCAAGGTCGGAACCCGGTGCCGTCAGCACTCTTATCGCCGCCTCCCTATCACGGGAGGGACAGGCGGTGCTCAGCTATCCCGCGGGAGAACTGGAGTACCTGTGGGATGAAGGCCGGGAAGAGGCGGTGCAGCTTCTGATCGAGAGGGAGGCCGGAATTCTTTCGGCCTACCGGGAGCCTGAAATCTTTGACACTGCCTGGAAGCGGTACTACAGAATGATCTACCGCAGCAGCGCCGTCGGTCTGGAAGGCCTTTCACAGCAGATGAGCCGGCACCTGCATGGAATGAGTGACAGGGAGAAGGCGGAACTTCTTCTGGGCTGGCTTCAGGATTTTGAATACGGCAGCACAGACCGATTCTCGGATCTGCTGTCTCCCATGGAGTCCCTGCTGGCAGAGACCGGTGACTGTGACTCCCTGGGGCTGATCTATGTTATCCTGCTGAATCAGTTGGGAATACCTTCGGTATTGATGGTTTCAAGGGAGTACAGTCATGCCCTGGCAGCGGTTTCCGTAGAGGGGAAAGGTGCCGGATTCGAGCTGGATGGAAAAAGATACATTGTTGCAGAGATGACCAAAAAGGTTGATCTGGGAAGAATTGCCGCAGAACAGGCGGACCTTAGTAAGTGGGTTCTGGTCAACTTTGATGATTATACTGAGGGTGTTCTGAATCCCGGTCAGTAAGTGTAGTAATTTATGAAAAAGATCTGTATACAAAAAGATACAGTCTCTGCCGAAGTAAGAAAGGTAGATACTGTTTGTTTTTATATCTGTCCTTCTTGAAAGGAATTAGCACTTTGCGTGAAGAACTGTTTCAGATGGTATGCATCTTGCATGAATAGGGGTATGTCCGGTAGAGAAAAGATCATGATGCATACAGTCGTAAACAGAAAGAGCCTGATTCTGGATACAGTACAGAAAGAATTTGTCAGAAAAGCAATCCACCTTATGATAGCCCTGGTACCGACACTGGCAGGGTGGAACTACAACCTCACTGTCGGAATGCTTATCAGCGGGATCATGGTATACACCTGTGCCGAATATGCAAGAGGGAAGGGACATACAGTTCCCGTTATTTCCGAACTTACCTCTCTGGCTTCAAGAGACAGGGACCGGGGACACTTTGTTCTGGGACCGGTTACCCTCGGACTGGGAGCTCTGGCAGCTCTTCTGATCTATCCTCATCCCGCAGCGGCTATTGCAATCTATGCTCTGGCCTTCGGCGATGGCCTTTCAAGTCTGGCCGGCAAGATCTTCGGCGGTATAAAGATTCCCTTTACCGGCGGAAAAACCCTGAGCGGTTCTCTTGTATGTTTTACTTCCGTTCTAGTTGCCGGGATGACACTCTCATCCAATCTGCCCGCCATCATCGCGGTAGCAGCAGCGGCTACCTTCCTGGAGGCTCTGCCTTCCAGAGATCTTGACAATATTATTATTCCTGTTGGAACCGGACTGGTTGCACAGGGGATTCTCTTCTGATTCGCTCTTTCATTAAACCAGCCAATCAACTCCACAGAAACAGCTTTCTGCTGGTTCTTATGTAGATTACCGTACCCGGTACAAGACAGATAAATCCGGGAATCATCAAAGGCACATAGAGGAAAAACAGAAACTCATACCCTGCAATAATCAGCAGGTTGAGAAAGGCAAGACGGTAGTACTCTGCCCGCCCCTGATTCCGGGCGGTGGCAATGTAGGTCAGGACAGTAAGAACTTCCATGGCCGTGCAGAAAAGAGCAAGATACTCCTCCCTGGCTACTCTGTTCAGAAGGGAGCCGCTGACGGAGCTGATATTCAGGGGGAGGATACTGGCCAGAGTAAAGGATGTCAGCAGAACCAGCAGGAAGACCATGCCGAACTTCTGGATTTGAAGTCCTGAACTGAATAGAGATGCGGCAAAAAGGGAGCCGAGTCCCAGAATCCTGCTGAAGTAGATGATTCTGCTGATATATCCACCGGTAGCAGTTAAATAACCTGCTCCTTCTGCCAGGTAGGGCAGGCGGAAGAGCTGAAGAGAAAAGGAAAAGAGAAAGAGGTAGAAAAATGAGAGCTCCGCCGAAGGGTTCCTTTTAATCTGACGGGAGATGATCATACCCATCACAAAGGCAAAAAAGAGCTGTCCGCACAGGGAGAGGGCTTTCAGCAGACCCGGCCCCGTTTCGGTACTGTAGAGTGTCCACCAGATCTGTTCACCGCTCCAGGTTCCAGTAAACCTGCCTTCAGAAAGAAAAAGCCAGAATCCTGCTGCTGCGAGAACCGCAAATGAGATATAAAGAAGAATTCTGACAATGTATTTTCTGAATATAAGAATCATAACTCTATTAAAAACTAATTCCCCGAAAACGTCAAAATATGTAATTTTTTTCTTCAGTATCATTTTATATGTTCGATAATGTTAAAGAGGTAAAATCATGAAGAAGACAATTCTATTTCTGGCAGTTTTGAGCCTTGTAATGATAAATACAGTTTCAGCCGGTGATAAAGCGGAGTTTGTGAATCTGGGTTTTTCCCCTGACGGTAGTTATTTTTTCTTCGGTCAGCACGGTTTTGCCGCGGACATATCCAAGAGTTATGCTGATCTGTACATGGTTGATGTAGCTGCAAACAAATTTGTTCCCGCTGGGGTTTATTCGGGTGAATATGTTGTAAAACTGGAACCCGGTCAGTCCTCGGACGGAGCCCTCTTCTCTCTTCTGGAGACCGCGCTGCCTGCCAGAAAGAAGTACAATATCGACTATCTTCTCAAGGGACGTCCCCTCTACATCAGAATAAGCGACAGTGACGAAGAGATTGATGTTCTCAGTTTCAGAGACTTCGAAACAGGGTCCAGCTTTGATCTGCAGCTTGTTCAAAGCGCCGAACTGGACAGTGAGGGACAGGCTGTCAGCTCCTCCTTCTATATTGAGATGAAGTTCACCGGTTCCGGCGGTGTTGAGGTCCCCTTTACCATAGGTCATCCCGATTTCAAGCGGAAGGATGTGGCATCCTACAGGATCGAAAGAGTACTGACGGATCCCGCTAACAAGTCCATAATAATCATCGTTGCCAAGATTGATAATGACCTGAATATACGCTATATGGTAGAGACAGTCAGAATCCGCTGATTCAGTCAGACTGTCAAATTGGTCTCTGTACAAAACCGTCTGCACAGGCGGTTTTTTTGTCGTTTCAGGGGAAATCAATTCTATCCTGTATTGAGAAATACCCTGCTTTGGTTATAATAGTCAGACTACATAAATACAAACGAACGAAAACTGTTCTAAATGAGGTGAAGTAATGCGCATCAGCCAGCTTTTTTATCAGACATTGAAAGAAGTACCCCGAGAGGCTCAGGTACCAAGTCATCAGTTGATGTTTCGGGCTGGAATGATTCAGCAGCTGGCGGCGGGAATCTATAACTATCTGCCCCTGGCCAAAAAGAGTCTCAGCAAAATTGAAACCATTATCCGAGAGGAACTTGAGAAGAAGGGCTGTCAGGAAGTTCTCCTGCCTGTTGTTCAACCCTCGGAGCTCTGGGAGAAGAGCGGCCGCTGGGGTTATTACGGACCCGAGCTCCTTCGTTTCAAAGACAGAAAAAACGGTGACTTCTGCCTGGGCCCCACCCATGAGGAAGTTATTACTGATATGGTTGCCAAGCAGCTGAAGTCCTACAAACAGCTGCCCTGGAACCTCTTCCAGATCCAGTCGAAATTCCGTGACGAGGTACGTCCCCGTTTCGGTCTGATGAGAGGCCGGGAATTTATCATGAAAGACGCCTACAGCTTTGACATTGACGAAGAGTCATCTAAGGTTGCCTACTGGAAGATGTATGACGCCTATACGGCGATCTTTAACCGCTGTGGTCTGAAATTCCGGGCTGTAGATGCTGCCACTGGAAATATCGGCGGAGACATGAGTCACGAGTTCCAGGTTCTGGCCCAGAGTGGTGAGGACCTGATTCTCAGCTGTGACAGCTGTGACTACGCCGCCAACTCCGAGAAGGCCGTTACCCCTCGGAGCTCCTCAGAGCTTTCCACTGAGGGAATGGAGGCCATGGAGGAGATTCACACTCCCGCCGCAAAGACCATTGAGGAAATTGCCGCCCTCCTGAAGAGAGAGGAAGCCGACTTTATCAAGAGCATTGTCTATATTATCGATGAGGAGCCTGTACTGGTTCTTATCCGGGGAGATCTGGATATCAACGAATCCAAGCTTCAGACAGCCCTCTCGGCCAATGGTGTATTCCTGGCCGATGATGCTGTTGTACAGGATATTACAGGGGCTTCAACCGGCTTTGCCGGCCCTGTGGGACTGAAGAAGAAGGTACGGATCATTGCTGACTACTCTGTAACAGAGAAGCAGAATATGGTCAGCGGATCCAACAAGACGGACTATCACACAGCCGGTGTTAACTACGGCAGAGACTACAGCGCTGACATTTTGGCGGATCTGAGCTTTGCCCAGCCTGGAGATTCCTGTCCCAAGTGCTCCGGAAAGCTGGAAGACCACAGAGGAATCGAGGTTGGACAGGTTTTCTACCTGGGTACCAAGTACAGCAAGCCCATGGAGTGCAACTACCTGGACAAGGACGGCAAGTCTCATCCCGCGGTAATGGGATGCTACGGAATCGGTGTGGGCCGTACAATGGCCGCCGCCATCGAGCAGAACCACGATGAGGACGGAATGATCTGGCCTGCTGCCATCGCTCCCTATGAGGCTGTAATTCTGCCCCTGCAGATGAACAAGGAAGAGGTCATTGAGGCTGCAGATGATCTTTATGCGGCACTGAAGGCCGAGGGTGTTGATGTTATTCTGGATGACAGAGACGAGCGTGCGGGATTTAAATTCAAGGATGCCGATCTGATCGGATACCCCGTCCAGATTGCCATCGGTGCCCGTTCTCTGGAAGCCGGAGAGCTGGAAGTGAAGATCAGAAAGACCGGAGAAAAGAAGAATATGGCCGTTGCCGAGGTGAAATCTTTTGTAGAGGCCTACCTGAAGGTGGAAAAGGGAATTGATCAGTAATATCTAAACCAGCTGGCTTACCAGCCGGAATAATCAATGAAAAATGGCGGAGAGTCTCCCTTGTGAGGTTCTTCGCTTTTTTTTTTGACCAATTAGATATATATTGAAAAGCATGAAGAGATTCACTGTTTCACTCTTTCTTGCTGCTCTGATTGTTCCGGCTTCTCTATCGGCCTTCAGTCTGACCTATGAGGGTGTACAGGGTGAGATCGGTCTTTTGTGGAAGATGAATGAGGGTTATGATACCCAGGAGGGAGACAGCGGTCCCGACACTCTGACCTTTACCCCCGGAGTATCCTTCTTCTTCAGTATCAATGAGAACTGGTTTATGAGGCCCTCGGTTTTCTATTATGGACAGACCCTGGAGTACCTCCCGGAGCGGGAATATGCAATTCCCGTGGACTACTCCAACATTAACTCTCTCTATGTGGCTGGACTATTTATGCAGCCCGGATTCGGCTACAGATTTATTATCAATGAAAAACATACAATCGGTCTTCAGACCTCCCCGGCCCTGAATATTCAGGTTCCCACCTTCGGTCCGGGAAGCAGTGACCGGGCGGATATGTTTTCATCTCTTATTAAGGAATTTCTCTACTGGACCTTCTCCGCCTGGTACTACAATCCTCTTACAGAGCGTTTCGGATTCTCCTTCAAGCTGGAGGCGGGCATCCCCCTGTACAATCTCTATCTGGGAAGAGGGCTGCCCTTTAACGATGGAATGATGTTCGGTTTTCAGGTCGGTATCAGAGTCCTGGCCGACAGGTAATACCGGCGTCCCGCAACAATCAGATAAAATCTTCAGGATCCTCGGGAATGCGCAGCTCCTTGTCCTCTTTGAAACAGAGGGTCAGGAATGCCGTATTTGACGCATCCAGAAAGCCCGCAACCAGAATCAGCAGGGGAAGAACGGGAAGAATCAGGATGTATCCGTCGTTCAACCCTCTGCCGTAGAAGGAACAGGCGGTAATCAAAGCCGTATAGACCGTGAGGTAGGACTGGGCGAAGAGAATATAGGAGATCAGTATGGAAGCTCCCAGGACCCAGAAAATCTGAAATGCTGTCAGTTCAAGACTTGAGTATGACTTCAGAATAGTCAGCATGCTCACTGCAGTTATCAGGGCGGACCCTGATCTTGAAAAGAGTGTAAGAAAGGGAACAGAGAAACCGCTGAGTTTGCGCTTGACTCCGCTGTTCTCCTTCAGCATCCTGGTTATCACCAGCATATTTACAAAGTGGTCTCCGCTGAAGAGAGCGGTGATCATTCCCGGCAGAAAGGCTCTCATCTCTTTATAGGGATTTCTCTTTGTCAGCAGGAATACCCCCAGGGGCTGAAGGACAAAGAGGACCAGAACAGATGAGACGGCCACAAGGCGAATTATGCTGAAGTAGGCTGAAAAGTCCTGTATAGCAAGGATATGACGAACCGAATAGAAGCTCAGGCTGAAGAGTGTTATCACAAGAAGACGGCTGTAGAGGGCGGCCATCTTGTAGAACATGCGGCTGAAGGAGTCAAAGAGGTTGTATACGGGTTCTGCTTCCTCTCTGTCATGGAAGAGTTGGGTTCCCAGAAGAAAGGCAAATAGAAGGGCCGGCAGAAAGAATGCCCCGGAGTTCTGGAAAATGTTAAAGCCATTAATGGGAAAGAGACCTCTCAGGTACTCGGCGGCGCCGGGATTGAAAATTTCATTTCTGAAGGGGATCGCAGACTGCCAGCCGGTGGAGTCAGTAAGAATGGGAATCCGTTCCACGGGAAGGATAAAGGAGAGACCTACAGCAACCAGTGAGTAGAGTACTGCCGCAGAGAGACTCAGGACAATGAGTCTTATTACTGTTTTAAGAAGTTCACCGCTTCTTCTCAATTGACAGACCGACACGCTCAGGGTGAAGAATACCAGGGGGAAGACAAGAAAGCGTCCGAACCGGAGAGTGAATTCCGCAATCGAAGTAAAAACAGTATCTACAATCTCAATAGAGGGCAGCAGCAGGGCAAGAAGAAGCCCCAGGGCTGCGGAAAGAGTATATTTCAACCAAAGTTTCATGGATAAATCCTCCAGGAATTATCTGCGTGCAGTTTCAGCAGTTTATTTTCTTTTGATAACAGGCAGACTCTGAAAGAGGTTTTTCCTGTCCGAATAGAGAAGCCACTCTCCCCGGATCTTCTCCTCTTCACTTTCCAGAATCCCCTTGATGAATTGTGCATAGTCTTCCATTTCCGTCAAGCGGGATGTGAAGCCGCAGCGTATGGTACTGTCATTGCCGGAAAGAAGGAGTGCTTCCGCCATATTGTGGAAGGCACCTCTTATTAGTGAGGGGAGAAAATTTTCCTTTCCAAGACCCTTCTCGGTTTCGGCAAAGGCAATGGTGCCCTTTCCCTGGCTGCTATAGCAGTTCAGTATCTCTTTTATCAGATAGAGGGTACCGTTGCAGTAGCTGTAGAGGGCGTCGTCGATCTGTTCGGTTTCCAGATCCTCAAGGGAAGCCCCCTCGCTGAGCTCGGGATTGACAACAATGGCCGTATCCAGAGTCTGAAGGTTTCTGACAACCTCACGCATAACGGTCTTTGCGGAGACAAGAGAGCTTCTGTTCCAGGGAACAATCATAAGGTTGGTTCTGTCGGAGCCCTTCAGGGTCTCTCTGGTGGTCATTACCGGGGCAATGACCTTATAGGCGCTGTTCAAATAGACTTCGATCAGCTTCCGCCCAAGCAGTGTTTCACTGCCTATGATCAGTACGGTTTTACTCATTTTTCAAGTCCTCGATGGTCGTTTAATTAAAGTATCTGAGACACCCTGTATTCAGATTCTCCCAGCCTGCACTGCAGTGTCGTTAGAAAATTCAGATGCTCCGCAATGCCGAGGCTTCTGTTCTCTGAAGGTCTGGCACCAAGAAAGCGGAGTGATGTCAGTACACTGAACCACCAGAAGGCTTCATCCATACACTCTTTATTGTACCACAGAATGTCCCTGTAGCTGTTGATGCCGAACCAGGGTGCAAAGTCCTCGTCCTCCAGGATCATCTGCCAGAAATCTGAGACAGAACCTCTGAAATCTGACCAGATCTGATAGATGCGGCTCATGTAGAAAAGCCTTGTATCATCGGGGTCACTGAGCATCAGCGACATAAAGGAGGGCCTTATAATGTCTTCAAGTTTTACAATTTCCGGTGGAACCGGTTTTTTACTCTTAACAGACTTCAAAATCCTTCGGATACGGTTTAGGTCCCTTGAGAGTTTTGTTATCATGTCGCTCATTACCGGTGTATCAATGACCCGGGAGTCCATAAATGTTTTCAGCATATGGATCAGGGGTTCCAGTTCCGAGTACCTGAGGGCCCTGTCCAGATCGGGAACGCCCCTCTCTCCTATCTTCTGCTTCAGCTTTTCCAGCCTGTGCTGATCATCATCCTCCTGCTGCCGGATGGGATAGAAGACCTTTGACTGGTAACCGTAGAGCTTCAGGGGCAGTCCTTTTGCAAGAAGGTCCCTGTTTCTGTGGATATACCACAGCCCCTTCTTTCTTTCGAAAAGGAGGGTGTAGCCGGTTTCACTGAGCTCAAGGATCTCTGCAATAACCTGACTCTCTTCTCCAATCAGGTCTCCCTCCTCCGAATTGACCGCCTTGGTGCACTCCCTTAAGATATGTCCCTCACAAAGGGTGTTGCAGTTGTTGTAGAAGATCATCACATGATCACCCTCATGGGAGTTTGAGAAGGCATAGACATCATCACTGACCTCCCCTTTAGAACAGAGAAAGTCAAAGAGGTGGAACTGCCTGGCCCCTGCAAAGAGAAGGCGCCGTTTCATCAGGGGGAAGATCTCACGTTCATGACGGTCCATCAGCTCTCGGTCTTCAGTTTCATTGAAGTAGGAGCGTCTGTACTCCATGCCGTACTTTTCGCTGTATCCCTGAATCTGGCCGTGGCCCACCATGGGCAGGCCGGGAAGGGTTACCATCAGGGTACAGATACCGAAGTACTTGTCTCCCTTTCCGAACTGGGTGACCGCGCTGTCTTCATCGGGGTTGTTCATAAAGTTGACAAAGCGCTTCAGAATTCTCGGATTGGACTTGAGGGTCTCCTTGAGAAGTCTCCGGAACTCTCCGTTGCTCTCGGTTTTAAGCAGGTTCATAAAGGCTGAGTTGTAAACCCTGTGCATGCCCAGGTTCCGGACAAAGTAGCCCTCCATCATCCAGAAGGCCTCCGCCAGAAGAAGGGTGTCGGGAGCTTCCCTGCCGATACGGTCGACCACCTCACGCCAGAATTCCTCGGGCATCTTCTCCCGGAATTCACTGTCACTCATGGCATATTCGGATCGTGAGGGAATGGCGCCGCCCTCACCGGGTCTGGGGTACCAGAGGCGCTGTACATGTTTTCTGGCCAGGGTCATGGCGGCGTCGAAACGGATGATGGGAAAGCGTTTTGCCACCGAAAGTATTTCCTGTATCACAGCCTCCCGGACCTCGGTCTCAAGAAAGTTAAGCTGTGCCGTATCATTCCAGGGCATGGACGTTCCGTCATTTCCGTGGTAGATGTATTTCTTTTCACCGGTTCTGCTGTCCTCTCTGAGAAAAACAACAGAGGCGTCGCTGCGGTCGTAGTATCCGTCTTCCAGGTAGAGTCCCATCCCGCTGTCGTCACTCAGGTCCGGGCCCCTAAAGGTGTACCCGGGGTAGGGGGGCTCATCACACTGCAGAAAATACTCGGGGTGTTCCTTCATCCACCTTGAGTCCAGTCCCGTATGGTTGGGAACCATATCGCTGGCCAGACGAATACCTTTCTGAAAGCAGCGGTCCCGAAACAACTCCAGAGCCTCTTCGCCTCCCAGTTCATCGGAGATCCTGTACTCCTTGAGGGAGTAGGCCGATGCCTCGGCTTCGGGATTTCCGCAGATCCTCTTGATTGTCTTTGAGGCGGTACTTCTCTCCCAAATACCGATGAGCCAGAGACCGGTTATTCCCCTCCGGCGGATCTCATCCAGTTCCTCCGAGGGTATCTCATTGAGGGTGTTAACGGGACGCTTATATTTCTGAGAGAGCTGATAGAGCCATACATAGCAGTTCTTTGCCAGGAGGATTAGATTGGGCATCCAGTCGGCGTCCACGGTAAAGTGGGCCTCGTCGTCTTCGTGAAAGGAGAGGTCTATTCCCTCAACAGGACCCGGACCGGTCAGCCCGATCTTGCAGTCCTCCCTGTAGAGATCGAGGGCCGACAGGAAGGAGATGTTATCACCCAGAAAGGCAAAAAGAGGGGAGCTGCTGATAAAACGGATCTGTTCTTCAAGGGAGCCGGGGAATTTGTCCTCCGGCGCCTGGAGCAGAGTGATCAGGTCTTCGGGCCAGTCCCCGGGCCTGGGCCGGTCAGAAAGGAACTGTTTCAGCTGTGCCATCTGGCTGCTGTAGGCCTTGCCTCTGATCTTAAGGTCAGGGAAGAGGGGGTTCAGGTTCCGGCAGGCCTTGTTGCCGTTCAGAAGCTTCAGAACCAGGGAGTCCGTGATTCTCTGTTCCACATCCAGGGGCGGGGATTTCAGGTCACAGGTCCGATCCGAAGGGTAGCTGCCGTCCAACCGCTTCAGAAGGGCAGCCCAGCTGGCCTCCTCGGCGGCAGGGATCATTGCCCTGAGGGAGGCCTCCGTATCCTGTTTTCTAAGGTCCTCCATATACCCGGAGAGCATACGGCGATAAAAGGAGGTCAGCAGGGCTGCAAGATAGATCTCTCCCGCCTTCAGCTCATCTGAGATCAACGGCCTCAGCTCTTCGGCAGCCGCCCGGGCGGCGGACTGGCTGTCTATAATCAGAACTCCTTCTGAAGAAGGAGACAGTGAGTTTCTGATACTGTTTTCAAGATACAGACAGCCGGTCACACAGGGTCCTTATCAAAGTTTTGAAAAGTCGAGGGTGGCAAAATAGTCTTCGACAGTCTCCGCCCTTCTTATCAGTTCAACAGACCTGTCTTCGCTCATCAGGAGCTCAGCATGTCTTAGTTTTCCATTGTAGTTGAATCCCATGGCATGACCGTGAGCTCCCGTATCATGGATAACCACAAAATCATCCTCTTCAATCAGGGGCAGTTTCCGGTCGATGGCAAACTTATCGTTGTTTTCACAGAGGGAACCCGCCACATCGTAGGTGTGGTCACAGGGGGCATCCTCTTTGCCGGGAATGGTGATGTGGTGGTAGGCACCGTACATACCGGGTCTCATAAGGTCCGCCATACAGGCATCCACACCGATATAGTGCTTGTAGGTGTCCTTTCTGTGGATTGCCTTTGTAACAAGGTAGCCGTAGGGACCGGTAATAACGCGGCCGCACTCCATCTTGACCCGCAGTTTTCCCTCGTGGGGTGTTCCCGCCAGTTTTTCCTTATAGGCTTTTTCGATTCCCTTTCCAACATAGTCCAGATCCACGGCCCTGTCACCGGGTTTGTAAGGGATGCCCACTCCGCCGCCGAGGTTGATAAAGTCAAAGGTAATTCCGGTTTCTGATGAGATCTCATTGACCAGGTCCAGCAGAAGGACGGCGGTTTCGATAAAGTAGTCGGGATCCAGTTCGTTGGAGGCTACCATTGTGTGGAGGCCAAAGCGTTTAACACCGTAGGATGCGGCCTTCCTGTAGCCCTCTTTCAGCTGTTCTCTGGTAAAGCCGTACTTGGCCTCTTCGGGTGAACCGATAATGGCGTTCCCCTCCTTCAGGGGACCGGGGTTGTAGCGGAAGCAGATCAGTTCGGGGAGGCCCGCTCCCTCCTTCAGGAAGTCCAGGTGGGTGATGTCATCAAGGTTGATGACGGCTCCCGTTTTCAGGGCGTACTGATACTCCTCAATAGGGGTGTCGTTGGAGGTAAACATGATCTCCTCTCCCTTGAGTCCGGCCTTTTCTGCCAGGATCAGCTCGGGGAGGGAGGAGCAGTCCGCTCCCATACCAAGACCTTTAAGAAGCTTGATAATATAGGGGTTGGGCAGAGCCTTGACGGCAAAATAGTTTTTGAATCCTCCGGGAACCCAGGAGAAGGCCTCATTCATCTTTTCGGCGTTTTCCAGGATGGCCGCCTTGTCATAGATATGGAAAGGAGTCTTGTGCTCCGCTTCTATGCGCTTCAGATCATCTCTGCTGAAGGGTATTGTTCTTTTACTCATTTACTTCCTCACTTAAGCTCTTTACACCAGCTTCGGAAGGCAGGCTCGGAAATCCGCTTCAGATGGTCCAGTTCATCCTCCTGGAGTGTCTCCAGTTTCTTCCGGATCAGTTCCAGAATATCACTTCCGTATCCACACTCCTCGGCACGAAGATGGATGTAACGAATACTCTCATATCGGGTCAAGCTGCCGCTCCTGATTAAACTTCGAATGTGTAATGCTTTCGAGTATTCTAAGACAAATCTTCTGCCTTGGGAATAGTGATTTACCCTCTGAATGATACATGGTGTATTACAATAAGAGAAGGAATTCTGTAGAATGTGATCAAATTTCAAGCAAGAGGATTTTCATGAAGCGACTTATACCTGCGGTTGTTCTGCTGGCTCTGATAATCAGTTCCTGTTCAAGGGAACTATACCCTGTTACGGTGAACGGCAAGGTGGCCTATATCGACAGGGAAGGGGAGCCGGTACTCCAGCCGGTTTATGATAAGGGGGATAACTTCTCCGAAGGTTTTGCCCTGGTTTCTGTTGCCGATTCTCTGGGATTTATTGATTCCGACGGAAGAATGCTGGAGACTGTCTCCTTCGATATGGCCTCCTCCTTCAGCGACGGAATGGCTCTGATTATCAGAGACGGCCGGGTCGGCTATATAAACAGAAAGGGAGAGGAAGTCGTCTCACCCCGATATCTCCGGGGCGGCAGTTTCTCACAGGGACTCTGTCCCGTCTATGCCGAGGACGGAAGAACCTGGCTTATCAACAGGAAGGGGGAAGAGATCATAGAGCTTCCCTATGAGTATATGGGAGATTTTAACGACGGTCTCGCCCTGGTCAGTAAAGACGGTAAAAGCGGTTTTATTGACAGAAAGGGCGCTCTTGTTATTCCCTGTGCCTATGAATTCGCCGGCGACTTTTCCGAAGGACTGGCCCTGGTTGTAAACAGCGGTCTGGGCGGTTATATCGATACAAAGGGAAAGCTGGTTATTCCCCACAGGTACAGTTATTCCGGATCCCTTTCTGATGGTCTGATTCTTGTTGTTGAAAACGGACGGGCCGGATTTATCGATAAGAATGGAGAGATCGTCATTGAGCCGGTCTACTCTTTTGCCTCTGGATTCTCGAATGGGCTGGCCCGTGTACAGCTGGGTGATAAAATGGGATTTATC
The DNA here is from genome assembly GCA_002408085.1 of Spirochaeta sp. UBA5339. Lineage (GTDB taxonomy): Bacteria > Spirochaetota > Spirochaetia > DSM-2461 > DSM-2461 > Oceanispirochaeta. Next base: position 143,578 of record DHQL01000025.1, on the reverse strand, counting down.
GACAAGACCGGAGAACTGACAGTAGAGGCTCTCTATGATTACGGAGAGGACTTCAAGGGTGATCTGGCCCTGATGGTGAAGGATAACCTGCTGACCTATGTCAACGCCGATGGTGAAGAGGTCTGGCAGGCCGAACCCCTGCTGACGGCAGGAAAGGAGTAGGAGATGAAGACTCTGACCTTAAGGAAACCTGATGATCTTCACCTGCATCTGAGACAGGGAGATGTTATGGGGGAGTATGCCCGTGAGTCGGCCCGTTCCTTTGCCAGGGGCCTTGTAATGCCCAATACCCTGCCCCCTGTCTGTGATCCTGCAGGAATGCTTAAGTACAAAAAAGAGATCGAAAAAGAGGCACCCGGTTTTGAGGCTCTGATGGCATTTAAGCTGCTCCCCGGAATGGATCCCGGGATTGTGGCTGAGATGAAGAAAGCCGGCGCCCTGATCGGGAAGCTCTATCCCGCCGGTGCAACCACCAACGCCGAGGACGGGATCAGCTCCTACCGGCAGATCCGGGATGTTCTGGCGGCCATGGAGGAGGAGGGGATGGTTCTCAGTATTCACGGCGAACACCCCGAGGCCCCTGTTCTGGAGAGGGAGATCTCCTACCTGAAAGAGCTGAAGGATATTATCCGGGACTTCCCGAAACTGAAGATAGTGCTGGAACATCTGAGCTGTAGTGAGAGCATCGCCTTTCTGGAGAGCTGTCCCGGCCATGTGGCCGGAACAGTGACTACTCACCACCTTCTCTATACCCTGGACGACCTGATGGGGGGAGCCCTGAAACCCCACCTCTTCTGCAAGCCCGTTGTAAAGAGAGAAGAGGACCGGAAGGCCCTTGTGGATGCCGTCTGCAGCGGCCATCCCCGGCTGTTCTACGGCTCCGACAGCGCTCCCCATCCCCGGGCCTCCAAGGAGGGGGGCAGCTGCGGTGCCGGCGCCTTTACCTCTCCCGCAGCGCTGCCTCTGCTGGCAGAGCTCTTTGAGAAGGAGGGTGCCCTGGACCGTCTGGAGGACTTTGTCAGCCGGATCGGCGCCGAGTTCTACGGACTCCCCCTGAACAGCGGTACCCTGACCCTGAAGAAAGAGAACTGGACTGTCCCCGGGGAGATCGGCGGCGCCGTTCCCCTTGCAGCGGGGGAGACTCTCTCCTGGAGAGTGGCTGAGAGCTGAAAAAGTTAAAATGAAAAATAGAATGGAAGGAAAGTAAAATGTTAATTATACCGGCAATAGACCTGCTGGGCGGAGAGTGCGTCCGGCTGTATAAAGGTGACTACAACGAAGTCAAATCCTATGAGAAGGACCCTGCCGCCGCGGCAAAGGCCTTTCAGAACCTTGGTGTAAAACGGCTCCATCTGGTGGACCTGGACGCCGCCAGGGGAGAGGGAAAACACAACCGTGACGCCGTACGGAAGATAAGATCCGTCTTTACGGGAGTTCTGGAGCTGGGCGGCGGTGTTCGGACCGAAGAGGACGTGAAGGAGCTCCTTGAGATCGGAGTGGACAAGCTTATTGTCGGTACCGTCCTGGCGAAGAACCCGGATCTGGTGGCTTCGTGGATAAAGAAATTCGGCAGGGTCTTTATTGCCGGTATCGATGCCCTTGACGGTGAGGTCAAGGTTTCCGGCTGGGAGAAGGGTACGGCCCTGAAGGATTCGGACCTGGGCAGAACCTGTGCAGAGATGGGAATCGAAAATATTATCTATACCAATATAGACAGAGACGGAACCCTTGCAGGCCCCGATATTGAGAGCACCAATAGAATGGCCCGGGAGACGGGCCTCATTATAACCCTTTCAGGGGGCATCAGCTGTCAGGATGATTTGAGGGAGGTCTGCAGCAGGGGAGACTCTCTGGTAAAGGGAATCATTACCGGTAAGGCCTACTATGAGGGACGGATTGATCTGGAAAAGGCAATTGATGAAATTCAGGATGCTGATGAGGAGTATAAGTGGTGAGCCGCGGAACAGTTCTTGGACTTTTGATTGAGGTGGAGGGCGCCGGCAGCAGCGCGGCCCTTATGGATGAGAAGGGCTTCTCCAAAAGCCGTGAGCAGGGTGTCCTCTGGGTAACCCATCCCGAGACCGGACGGATTCTTCCCTTTGCAGGGGAGGGACTGTTCAAGGTTCTTGAAAAACGGCGAAACCACTACTACGCCCTTCTACCCGCCGGTTCTTCGTCGGATGCCTATGAAAGTGAAATCAGAGAAAATGACATAGAAGAACACGATGCCCTGGAAGAGTCTGCAGAGGTTCAGGAGGGAATACTGGCCTCTCTGACAAAGACCATTCGGAAGCGGCACAAAGAGATGCCCGAGGGCTCCTACACGACCCACCTTTTTGAAAAGGGAACATCAAAAATCAAGAAGAAGTGCGGGGAGGAAGCGGTGGAGCTGGTTCTGGCAGAAAAGCCCGAGGACTATGTCTTCGAGTCTGCCGACCTGATCTACCATATGATGGTGCTTCTGGAGGACCGGGGACTCTCTATCGGAGATGTTCTGGCGGAGCTTCAGAAGAGAGACGGCTGATCCTCAACCTTTGACACGGGAGGTTCCCTCATCTGAGGGATCATCCCACTGCCGGGACAGTGTAGCAGTCCAGGGCAAATTCTCTGTTGAATCTGGACTGCAGGGAGCTGTATATATACTTCTGGATCTTCGGGCCTACCTTCAGACGGTAGTCGGGGTGAAAGGCGAAAATATAGAGCAGCTCACTGTTCACCTCTTTTTTACTGATATAGTAACAGTCTCCGGATATGATAATACCATTCAGTCTCACCTGGATATTTTGTATAAGTTGTCTGTCCATAAAGGGGACCGGTTTTTCCAGGGTGCAGGTAAAACCGCTGATTCCAAGATCCATGATGTTTCCGTTAATATAGAGGCCGTTCATTGGGAAATTGATTCTGTTTTTGTCCCTTTCAATAGCATTGCACCGGACAATTCTGTTCATTCCCTTAACCTCATTGGCCTCAAGAACCTTCAAGAGCTGTCCGGTCACCTCGCTGACCCTCTGCTTTATCTCAATGATGCCGCAGTTTACATTCAGCTGGCCGATAAAGGTCTCAACTACTCTTCTGTCGCTGCTTCTGTTGAAGGTTATAATACCAATATTGATACTGTGACAGCGGTCGCTCAGGGTCATAATAAAGAATTCCCAGTCTACAATACTCATTCCTGTATCGATATTGATAAAGAAGATGGAATCGGGGTATCTGCTGTAGATTTCGGCGATTTTGTCATGATCCTTCAGGGTGTAGACTTCGTAGTCTCTACCTGTAAGGGTCTCCATTACGGTTCCCCGGAAATGCTCCGGCGGATAGACAAATATCACCTTTTTGCTAATATATTTTTTCATTGGTATTACCGTACTGTATTTTTAATTAACCCCGGGGGGTCAGTTCATAATACCAGATAAATGAACGTTGTGGCAGATTAATTTTTAAAGGTTGTATATACGTAAGAACCTGCTCCGGGACTATTCCGGAGCAGGATAAGAGAAGTTATTTCAGATCTTCGATAATGGCGGCGGCTGCCTTGCGGCCGTCTCCCATGGCCAGGATAACCGTTGCGGCTCCCTGAGAGATATCGCCTCCTGCAAAGACATGGTCAAGGCTGGTTTTCTGGTTCTCATCCACCTCAATTGTTCCCCATCTGGTAAATTCAAGACCTGGAGTGGTCTGTTTAATCAGGGGGTTTGAGGTATTGCCGATGGCCGGGATACAGGTTTCCACGTCGATGGTAAACTCGCTTCCCTCGATGGGAACGGGTTTACGTCTGCCTGACTCATCGGGTTCGCCAAGCTCATACTTCAGGCACTCGATGGCTCTGACTCTTCCGTCTTCATCGCCCAGAATCCGTACAGGACTTGTAAGGAGGTTGAAGATGACTCCCTCCTCTTTGGCGTGATGAACCTCTTCCACTCTGGCAGGCATCTCTTTTTCGGTTCTTCTGTAGATTATATGAACCTCTTCGGCTCCCATACGGACGGCTGTTCTGGCTGCGTCCATGGCCACGTTTCCGCCGCCGAAGACGGCGACCCGTTTGGCCTGGTAGATGGGGGTGGCCGCATTGCTGTCGTAGGCCTTCATCAGGTTGGACCTTGTCAGGAACTCGTTGGCAGAGAATACACCCACCAGGTTCTCTCCCTCGATATGCATAAACTTTGGAAGTCCCGCGCCTGAGGCGATATAGACGGCGTTGTAACCGTCCTTCTCCATCAGATCCTTCAGTTTCCGGGTCCTGCCCACGAGAAAGTTGTTTTCGAAGGTTACACCCATGCGCATCAGGCCTTCCACCTCACGCTCAACGATGGCCTTGGGCAGTCTGAACTCGGGGATTCCGTAAACTGTTACACCCCCGGGCTTGTGGAAGGCCTCGAAGATGGTGACTTCAAAACCGGCCTTTCTCAGGTCAGCTGCTGCGGTAAGGCCCGAGGGGCCGCTTCCCACAATGGCAACCTTCTTTCCGTTTGACGGGGGAAGTTCAGGGGCCGTTTCGGGGCGGTTCTCGCTCTCCCAGTCCGCCAGAAAGCGCTCAATCCTTCCGATGGCCACGGACTTCTCGGGATCCTTGAGAATCTTTCCCAGGGTGCACTGCTCCATGCACTGCTTCTCCTGAGGGCAGACCCGGCCGCAGATGGCCGGGAGCATGCTGCTCTCCTTGATCACATCGATGGCAGGTCCGAATTTTCCGTCTCCCGCCTCTTTGATAAAACGGGGGATGTCGATGCTGACGGGGCAGCCATTAATACAGGGCGCATTTTTACACTGCAGGCAGCGGGCTGACTCTACAAAGACCTGTTCCGCAGTGTAGCCGACGGCTACCTCTTCCATATTGCCCCGTCTGATATCGGGATCCTGACTGGGCATGTCTTGCTGAGGAATATCACGTCGTGACTTGGGAGTGAGCTCGGTTTCCTTCAGGGTATCCCAGAGTTCAGAGGCTTCTTTTTCAAGAATTTCGGGTGCTTTGTAGTTGCTCATTTTCTTTCTGCCTCCAGTTTCTCCGCTTCAATATCCAGATTACAGCGGTGCGCTTCCTGGTTTTTATAGGATTTGAGTCTCATCATCATATTGTCAAAGTCCACAAGGTGGCCGTCGAACTCGGGGCCGTCCACACAGACAAATTTTGTCTCGCCGCCTATGGAGACACGGCAGCCGCCGCACATACCGGTTCCATCCACCATAATTGTGTTGAGAGAGACCATAGTATGGACCTTGTAGGGCCTTGTGGTTTCGGCGCAGAACTTCATCATGATGGGAGGGCCGATGGCAATGACCTCGGCGGGAGGTGTATCAGATTCACAGAGCTCCTTCAGAGGGACCGTAACCAGGTCTTTCCGGCCGTAGGAACCATCATCTGTACAGATAATCAGCTCGTCGGAAAGGGCCTTCATCTCATCTTCCATTATCAGGAGGTCTTTGTTCCGTGCACCCATTATGGTGATAACCCTGTTGCCGATCTTGTGGTGGGCTTCTACAATGGGATGCATCGGGGCCACACCGATACCGCCGCCCACACAGACAACGGGACCGTCTTTCTTTTCTATAACAGTGGGCTGACCCAGAGGCCCCAGAACGGCTTCAACACTCTCTCCGGCCTCTTTTCGGCTGAGCTGTCTCGTTGTCGCGCCTACGGCCTGGAAGATAATTTCGATAAATCCTTCCTGTGCATCTGCATTTGCGATGGTGAGAGGTATTCTTTCTCCAAGCTCTTTATCCACCTGAAGAATCAGGAACTGGCCGGCCTTTCTCTCCTCTGCTATCAGAGGGGCTTCTATTTTCATTCGGAATACGTCAGCAGAGAGCTGCTTCTTTTCCAGAATCTTATTCATTCATTTTCCTCGTTCGGCCCTTCCCGGGCTCTGTCCCCGGTCTGACCCTAATATTTCTGCGTCTATATCAGACGTACTTGTTGAAGCTTTTCAGCATCAGGAAGCTTTCGGTGGAGCTGACGCCCTTTACGCCTGCCAGCTCCTCGGTCAGAAAGCGGACCAGGCCGTGGTTGGAATCCACCAGGACCTCAACAAAGAGGTCATACCGGCCGGATGTAATGGAAACATCCAGCACATTGGGCAGCTCAGCCAGCTCCTTCGCCTTGGCTTCCAGAAGGGACGATTCACTTACGTTGACTGCAATGGTCGCCAGCTGCTGATTGGCCAGGACTTCGGGATTTATCAGGGCCTTAACCTTGATAATATTATTGTCCTTAAGCTTTTTCAGCCGCTGTCTGACGGTCCCCTCAGAGATACCAAGCTGTCTGGCAATGGCGTTGTTGTTCTGGTGGCTGTCCCTGAGAAGGTTTATGATCTTCCAGTCAATATCATCGGGCTGCATTCTATCCTCCTGATCAGTCGTTACCAGCGGCCTTGGCCTCTTCTCTCTCTTCGGCTGCAACATCAGCTTCAATCAGGTCAGAAGAGTCGGGGTCGTTTTTAAAACGGAGAACATTCATCATGAAAATGTTCAGCTTGTTTACAATATTGGGGGGCAGAATATTACCGTCCACTTCCAGACTGAAGGTGGGGTAGTTCTTGTCCCTGGCCCAGGGGGTGATCAGTCCCTCGATAACCCGTCCGATCAGACAGGCAAAGGGTGAAATGTTGACTATACCCGAGTAACCCTCCTCCATGGCCGTAGCGGCAACACCGCTGGAGATGGCTATCTCCGAGTTCAGCTCCAGGTTTACGAAGTTGTCGGTGGTGTTCTTCATTATCTTGTTCATATCATGGGGTGTATGGGGGATAAGGTCAGTGACACCGAGAATCCTCTTTGCCTTTCTTTCGACAGCATGTTTCCAGGCCATCTCAATATGGAGGCGGATCAGACTCTTCATCTCGCTGGAGAAGGGGCGCTTATACCAGGGCAGAAGTTTCAGCCTTTTCTTGAGGTCATAGTCACGGACAAAGTCCAGATAGTGAATCCACTCGGAAACCCCGGATACCTTGGCAATGATGTTCTTTTTGCTCATCAGGTCGACCAGTTCATCCACAGCAAAGTCGTCCCGGCGGACATAGATCTCGCCGACGATTAGAACCCTGGGAACCTCGTGGATTGTCTTCTTCAGGGGGATCTTTTTAATGGTCTCGGCCACCTTCTTCAGGGCGGGGTAGGCCAGCTTGAAATCCTTGTCGATGGCGGCGATCATCTCATGCCACAGTTCGTTGTAGATCTCAAGTGCCTTTTCGGGATCCTCAGCACAGGCTCTCAGAGAGGTCTGGACATCCTTCATATAGTCGGAGATCACAAGACCGTGCCACATATACTTTGAGAAGTCCGGTCCCAGCTCGGTGTAGGAGTTGTCGGCGCTCAGGGTAACGACGATCACGTTTTCAAGGCGCATGTCCTTGAAGAGGTTTTCGTAGAAGACGAAATACTGCCCCGTACGGCAGGGTCCGGTGGTAATGGGAACGAAGAGCATATAGATCTCGTCCTTCCTGTACTCCTCGGAGTTGATAAACTTCAGTGCCGAACCCAGAACCAGGTGGGAGGGTACACACTCCTTGCCCGAGGCGTGGCTTCTGGCAAGCTGCAGGGTCCGTGAGTCAGCCACAGGCAGGGCCTGGGCGTTGACACCTGTCTTCTTCACAATGGAGGCCATCATGGCAGTGGAGAGGTCTCCCATATTGGAGAGAAGCATCTTCACCTTCTTGTTGTTCATAATGGGGATGGTTTCCCCGGTAATTTCGTTTTTCAGGTGGAGAGGCTCTGTGCCGTTGTTGATAAAGCGCAGACCGTTGTCGTAGCGCTCACCCTTTGCCGCCTCCTGTCTGGACCGGTAACCGTCGATGATGTCCAGGAAGGCCTCGACTCTGGTGTCCACACCGGCATCTGCGGAGTGGGAGTCCAGTTCCAGGATCAGGAAGGGCTTGGTGCCCATCATCCACTTCAGGTAGTGGAGTATAAAGGAGTCGGGGGCACAGGAGAAGTTTGTGATAAAGGTCACATAAATGTTGGGCTCGTCCTTCAGCCGGGCGGCGGCCTTCATATCCAGCTGGCCGTAGTACCAGTACATGTTCTCAAAGATCTCCTCATCACCCTCGGGGAGGATGTCGAAGGGGATGATCGAGTAGCCGCGGCTGCTGAACTTCCGGGGAATACCCATATTGGCTTCAGGGGTAAAGGCGTTGTAGGGGCGTCCCAGGAGGGCGATAACAGGATGATCCATCTCCTTCGCCGCCTGAAGTGCCTCCTGTCCCAGTTTTTTGGAGGCACGGAGGTACTCCTCCTGCTTCTTAATGGCCGTCTTGAAGGCGGCCTTGATTTCTTCCGCGGGAATGGAGAGCTGGTCACCCAGTTTATAGAAGAACTCCAGGGCCTTGGCCTCGCCGAACTTGAAGGTCACGATAAGGGGGATCAGCTTCTCTTCAGGAACATGGGGGAAGGCCTTCTGTATGTAGTAGGGAAGACTCTGGGTGATGGGGCAGAAGTTGGCGTGAACATCCTTCTCCATACTGGGCATATCACGGAAGTGGGGAACAAAGATAAAGTCCGTATCCTTGTTGATAATATCCTGTACGGCACCGTGGGCGATCTCTGCGGGGAAGCAGTAGGTACTCTCGGCCCGGGCCACACCCTCGTGGGCTATCTCGTCGGAGAGAACCGTTTTGATTCCCAGTTCATGGAAGAACCAGGAGTAGAGAGGGTAGAGGCTGTGTACTGAGAAACAGCGGGGAATACCAACGGTAAAGTCCCGTTTTGCACTGAAATCAGAGGCCTGGGGGGCAAAGGTGGAGAACATCATCTCGTTGCGTTTGTCGATGTAGTTAATTACATTCTCCGACTTGCCTGTTGTCTTTTTGGAGTTAGCGTACTTGCTGCAGCGTCCGCCGAACATGTATTTGTGTCCGTTTACATTGAGAACCTGAATGGGACAGAGGTTGTCACAGGATTTACAGGTGAAGACTCTCTCGTATTCGATTTTTGTGTCCAGAACTTCGTTCAGGTCGATGGAGGCCTTATCAAGCTGACCCTCCTGCAGTTTCTGCCGGGCAAGGATACCTACACCGAAGCAGCCCATCAGTTCAGGTGCCGGGGGTACAAGGATCTCCTTGTCCAGAAGCATGGCGAAGGCCAGTGGAACGGCCTTGTTCTTGGCAACACCACCCTGGAGGAAGATTTTCTTTCCTATGGTTCTGTTTCCGACCACACGGTTCAGGTAGTTGGAGACGATGGAGGTGACGATACCGGCGGTAATGTCCTCCCGTCTTGCACCCTGCTGGATTGCCTTTCTAATATCGGAGTTGATAAAGGCCGAGCAGTGCTCACCGAATTTCAGGGGATCCTCCGCCTTCAGGGCGATCTCTCCGATCTCCCAGGCATGGGCAATGTTGAGGTCTCCCGCGGCGGACTCCTCAAGGAAGGAGCCGGTACCCGCAGAACAGGCCTCGTTCATGGCGTAGTCGATGGGAACCTTGTTCTCAAGAAGCACATACTTGGCGTCCTGACCGCCGATTTCGAAGATGGTGTCCACATCCTTGCTGAAGAAGGTGGTACCATAGGAGTGGGCAATGATCTCGTTGTAGACGCCGGCAGTCTCCATATAGACACCCAGGATCTCTCTGGAGGAACCGGTTGTGGCGGCCAGAGAGATCTTGATTTTTCCCGCATCACCCAGGTCCTTTCGGATCTTCTTCTGGAGTTCGATAATACAGTTCTGAAGAGCCCGGACAGGGTCTCCATGGGTCCGTCCGTAGTGGGCGGCCACAATTTCAGAGGTCTCCATATCGATCAGACAGGCCTTGGTGGTTGTGGAACCTCCATCGATACCGAGGATGTACTCTCTGTCGGCCTTGACGGTGCCGATCTCTGTTTCAAAGTACTGGACCTTGTCTTCTGCGGTCTTGAGATCCTTGTAGCGGTCGAATTTTACCTTGCTGTCCTTAAGAATCCGGTCGGACTCGGGAAGGGGGGTTCCGTTCTCTTCGGCCAGGAAGGCGGCACCGTAGGCTTCAAAGTAGGCAGCCTCTTCGGGGATGATATACTCTATATCGGGGGTCTTCTCCTTCATAAAACGGAGAATATGCTTGTTCTTAGTAATACCGCCGCTTAAAAGGACACGGCCTGAGTCAATCTTGGCGCGGCTGAGGAAGTCGCTGACCTTGGTGGCCATTACATCACTGAGGGAGACGACGATATCGTCCTTGGTGGCCTCTTTCTTGTTCAGTTTGTGGGTACAGTCGCTCTTCATAAATACGGAGCAGCGGGAGGAGAGGGAGCAGACTGTGCTCTCGTCGGAGACGTCATTCACATTGTCCAGGGTCATATCCATTCTGGCCAGCTGCTGCTTGAAGAACTCACCTGTACCAGAGGCGCACTTGCTTCCGGAAAAGTTGTTGGTAATCTTACCCTCTTCGTTGACGGTGTAGACAACAAGGTCCTCACCGCCCATGCTGACGACCGCATCGACCCTGTGGCCGGTTTTTTCCAGGGCCTTCTCTATACAAACCGGCTCAATTACGGAGTTCGCCGAGAGCAGATACCGCCCCTCTGTGCCGGTAACCAGAACCGGAGATCCAGGCTCCAGATCCTTATTTCCGTAAAGACTCAGAACCGCATTCTGAAAGTCTCCTTCATGGGGGATCACGTTGCTCCAGAGGGTCTTGCCATCCTCCAGTACAACTGTTTTCAGGCTAGAACTACCTATATTGATACCGATACTCTTCATTTTATACCTCTTGAAATTACAAAATTTACACTGAGTAAGAAATTTTGACACATAGGGGGTAAATGTCTGTAATAGCTTGTAAATAGTCATTATTGAGCAGAAAAAAGATTTTGTCTATTGCCCTGATTTGTGTTTCGCCCAAGTCAGGATCTTGTCAAATCCATGCAAGTCTGTAAAAATCAGTGCATCATGAAAGTAGCCCTATTATTGTCCGGCGGAGTGGACAGCTCAGTTGCCCTCCACCGTCTTGTTGAAGAAGGATATACAGATATAACAGCCTATTATCTTAAGATATGGCTGGAAGATGAGTTAAGCTTCCTGGGAACCTGTCCCTGGGAGGAGGATCTGGAGTATGCCAGAGCCGTCTGTGAGCGGGTGAATGTGCCTCTCAAGGTTCTTCCCCTCCAGCAGGAGTACTTTGACCGGGTTGTCTCCTATACGGTATCGGAGCTTAAAAAAGGTCATACACCCAGTCCCGATATCTTCTGTAACCAGAGGGTGAAGTTCGGGGCATTCTTTGACAAGGTCAATGAAAACTACGACAAGGTGGCAACAGGCCACTATGGCGTTGTGGAGGAGATTGACGGTCTTTTCTACCTGAAGCGCTCACCGGATCCCGTTAAGGATCAGAGCTATTTCCTCTCTCACCTCTCACAGGAACAGATCAGCAAGATCATCTTTCCCATCGGATCTCTGATGAAGGAAGAGGTCCGTGCCCTGGCCCAGAAGTATGACCTGCCCAACAAGGACAGGAAGGACAGCCAGGGAATCTGTTTCCTGGGGAAAATTAAATACTCGGATTTTGTGAAACACTACCTGGGTGAAAAAGAGGGTGAGATCAGGGAACTGGAGACTGAAAAGGTTCTGGGAACCCATAAGGGCTTCTGGTTTCACACCATTGGTCAGCGTCAGGGACTGGGCCTCAGCAACGGTCCCTGGTATGTATCAAAGAAGGATCTTGAAAACAATATAATCTATGTCTCCTCCAGCATGAACGTTCTGGACCAGAAGAGAAAGGTCTTTACGGTCTGCGAGCCCAACTGGATCAGCCGAAAGCCGAAGCGCGAGGAGCTGACCCTGAAGCTGAGGCACGGGCCGCGGCTGAACAGCTGCCGGATCAAGTGGCTCTCAGCCGACCGTCTTGAGGTCACCATGGATGAGGGGGACAAGGGAATCGCTCCCGGTCAGTTCGCCGTATTCTATGAGGACGATATCTGCCTCGGCGGTGCCAGGATCGAATAGTTTACAGCCCGGTTTTTGCCGGGCTTACTTCTGTCCGGGGTTCGGCCCGGTCAGCCGAGATCCCGGCAGACCTTCGCAAGCAGTACAGGGTCGTCGGAAAAGATTCCGCCCACTCCCTCTTCAAGGAGTTCTCTCATCTTCTTCTCTTCATTTACAGTCCATACCTGAAGGGCAAGGGAGTTCTTCCGGCACCACTTTATAAAGGAGGGTCGGATTATTCTGTAGGCCCCCGCCTTTTCGGGTATCTGCGCCGCCCGGGCCTCTCCCTTTCTGACAGATGAGGGTTTCCAGCCGAAGCGGTAGAAGAGGAGGATCAGGATAATCTCCTTCTGGCTGAGACTGGTAGCGCATCCGGGAAGGGCCTTCCGGAAGGCCTTCAGGGTGGAGTGGTTGAAGGATCCCACACAGACCCGTTTTTCGGCGCCTGCCTGTTTAATGGTCTCTGCGGCCTGATGTGCCAGATCATCGCTCTTGTCCTTCAGATCGATATTGAATCTGGCCTCCGGAAAGAGGCGGAGGGCGTCCTCCAGCAGAAGGGGGGTGATTCCCCTGTCACGGAAGGGGTAGGTCTCTCCTCCGTCCTTTGTAAAGCTCCAGCCCATGTCTATATCTTCAAGTTCCTCCCTTGTCAGGACTGAGACGGGATGATCCACGCCGCAGTTCCGTTCCAGGTTGTCATCATGGGAGATCAGCACATTTCCGTCGGCCATAAGGTGGACATCAGTCTCAATCACATCCACCGGAATCTCCAGGGCTCCGGCAAAGGCAGGTTCCGTATTTTCCGGGAAGTCCATGCTGTTTCCTCTATGGGCCAGTACTCTGGGATTGGGTGTGAAAAAATCTTGTGCCATTAAAATACCTCCCGGATCAGCTTAAGCCGTTCCTCTCTGCTGAAAGCATAGGGATTGTTCTTGTTGCCTGAGTCGGCGGCAGCCTTCTCTATCAGTTCTTCGGGAAATCCCATTCTGCCCAGGGAGGGAAGGGCGGCCAGACGGCCCCACTCTTCCAGTTTTTCAGTCAGCATTCCTGCGGCTGCGATGCCGTCGGCAGGGCTTTCTCCGGAAAGGACCATCAGTATCCTGATCTTTTCCAGGACCGGGGCATTCGGATCAGTTTCGGCCAGGGCGGAAAAGGTTTTTTTCATCACTCCCGGCAGCAGAAGTCCGCAGGCGGTTCCGTGGGGGAGCTCCGTAAGGCCTCCGATAACACCGGCAATGCCGTGGACCGTGCCGAGGCCCGCATTGGCCAGGGTCAGTCCCGAGAGGCAGGAGCCCAGGGCGATTGCCCCGTAATCTTCATCAGAAGCCCTTCCCTCAAGAAGGGTATTGAAGGAATTTATAAATCCCAGAAGACCCTGCCGTGCCAGGGCATCACTGACAGGAGAGGCTCCTGTGGAGATATAGGACTCCAGAAGCTGGGAGAAGGCATCCATTCCGCAGGACGCCATTACCGAAGGGGACAGGGTTTTCAGCCAGCCGGGATCCACCACCGCCAGAGCGGGGATGTAATGATCGTGACGGAGGGATTTTTTAAAGCCCTCTCTGCCGGGACTGCTGATAACGGCATTTTTGGTGCACTCGCTGCCCGTACCCGCAGTGGTGGGCAGGGCAAAGAAGGGAAGGGTGGAACCCGAGGGTTCCTTTGAGCCTACACCCTCAAGGTACTCCATTACTGACCCCTCTTCTGTCAGCATGGCGGCGGCAGCCTTTCCCGCATCAAGAACACTGCCGCCTCCCAGAGCCATCACGCCGGCAATCTTTTCGGCTTTTACGGAATCACAGATGGAATCCACCACCTCGGGGGAGGGTTCTCCGGAAACAGTTTCATGTATATATTCTATCCCTTCGGACTCCAGGGAGTGGACAAAGGAAACCCACTTTTCCGAGTTCCGTATTCCCCGTCCCGACAGAAAGAGTATTTTCCCGCCCAGTTTTTTCAGATGGGGAACTACTTCGCTGCTTCTGTCCATACCGAAGATAATTTTCCGGTTGGCTGCAAAGGAGAACTCTACCATTTTTCCGGTTCCTCAGGGGCACAGACAGAGTGGGAGGTCCCTTTTCGGGGGGCGGCCATCCAGGGGGCGACAGTTTCTCTCCACTCCAGATAGTGGGCGGTCTCCTTATGGGCCTTTACAGCATCTTCAGAGGTATAGGCCTCATAGAGGAAAAAGCGGGAGCTGTCCTCAGTCTGTTGGAGGACGTCAAAACGGATATTGCCGGGCTCTTTTCTGGTGGCCTGGTGGTTCCTGAGACTGGCGGCCTTGAACTCCTCCTCCTTTCCGGGTACGACCTGAACTTCTACACAGTAAACTATCATCTGGTTCTCCTTATTATACCCCCTCAGGGGAGCATTTGTATTTTTCCGAAACAGGTCTCTGTCAGGGAGCTGTACTTTTCTCTGTACACTTTCAGGGTTTCTGGAAGCATCTCGATAATATCACCGGCGCAGAAACTCTCCCGGGCGGAAGGATAGAGATCGGCTGTAAGTCCGTGAAGGAGTACGGCCTTCTGAACCGCTGCCGCAGCGTCCCTCTCCTGTGCCAGAAAGGCTGCAGTCATGCCGGACAGAACGTCACCGCTGCCGGCGGTTCCCAGGGCCTCGTTGCCCGTAAGGTTGATATACCGTCTGCCCCCAGGTGTTCCGATAACCGTGCGTGGACCCTTGTGGACGCAGAGGGCGCCATAGACTTCCTCCAGATCTTTATCGGTACCCGCGGCAAGACCCGCTGCAAGGCGTCTCTCCTCACCCAGGTGAGGGGTGAGCACCGTAGGGGCTGTTCGGTTCAGGGTCAGTTCGGGTCGGCCGGCCAGGGCACCCAGACCATCGGCATCAATAAGAAGGGGTTTCTCTATCCGGGGAATCAGCTCCCGGATAAGGTCCGCAGTCTCTCCTGTCATACCGGGACCCAGAAGGACCGCGGTGTGGGATGAGGCCAGTTCGACCAGACTCTCCAGATTTTCCATGGCAATGGTTCCCGATTCTGTCTCCATCAGCCCTTTGACAACAGCTTCGGGACACCGGGAGGAGAAGCCGGAACAGTGGGAGCGGGGTACCGCCGCGGTAACATACCCGGCACCCGAACGGTAGGCGGCCCTGGCGGCCAGAAGAGGGGCTCCCCTGTACTCACCACCTCCGCCGATAACAAGAACCCTGCCGAAGCTGTTTTTGTAGCCCAGAGGATCCCTCTCGGGTAGAGGCCCCGGCAGATTGATCTCCCGAGGGTATTTTTCATTGTCATATAGACGGGGAGGAAATGAGATCCGGGAACAGAGGAGGTCTCCGTTATTTATAAAACCGGGACTGAGGACATTTCCCGGTTTGGGAGCACCGAAGCAGACGGTGCTGTCGGCCTTTACGGCGCAGCCGAGGGTGTCAGAACTTGCGCCATCCAGACCCGAGGGGATATCCAGTGAAACAACTGGAGCCGGGGAGGAGTTAATTCTCAGGATCAGATCTTTTTTTTCACCCTGCACCTCACGGTTCAGTCCTGTGCCGAAGAGGGCATCCACAATCAGATCGCTGCCTTCAAAGAGGCTCTCCAGAACATCATCTTCAGGATTGAAGTAGAGGGGAATCTCCAGGGCTTCCAGACTTTTAAGATTCTCCAGGGATTCGGGAGTCATCTTCTCCCTGGAACCGGAGATCAGAACCCTGGGGCTTCTGGAAACGCTGTGGAGCTTTCTGGCCAGGGCCAGACCGTCTCCGCCGTTGTTTCCCGAACCGCAGACGATCAGGGGGGAAGAGAAACTGTAATCTGCAAGGATATGATTCAGGGCGGCAGATGCCGCATTCTCCATCAGCAGAATGCCGGGGACTTTGAAGTGACGGATGCAGTTCTCATCCATCAGACGCATTTCATCAGGAGTGAGAACTTTCATAAAAACTATTCGGGACTGATACCGGCGAACTTGAAAATCTCGGACTGAACCCACATAAAGTTCAGGTTCTCTGTGGGAACCAGAAACTGGGAGGTCTCGACAACATTTTCGTCATCAGCAACGATGGTCACATCCTTCACCGCCAGAACGGGATATTTTTTTCCTGCCTTGAAGTTCTTTGCAATTTTCACATATTCAGCAGAGATATAGGGAAAAAAGTCATTATGGTCTGAAGAGTAGTTCTCTCTTATGACAACATAAAATGTGCAGCTTTTCATTGAATCCTCCAGAATGCCGACTCATCGTCACCTCTATTTTATACGGAAACAGCGGATTTTTCCTGTGAATTTCCAGGAAAATCTGAAAAATCAGAATTTTACCCCGCTGTTTCCGGGGGAAATCAGTTCTGGCCCGTCCCGGTTTCGGCGGCTGCAGGGGTGGTGGCCGGAGCCGCAGCCGGAGTGGCGGCCGGAGCCGGTGCAGGAGGTGCAAAATTTATCCCTATGGTTTCAGTTCTGGTCCGGTGGCGCAGCTTTACATAGAGGGTCTTGCTTACTGAGTTGTAGACCCATCCGTCGGAGTATCGCTGGAACCGGGGGTCGCTCTTCCATCTGATGCCGTGGAGGAAGATCGTATCGAAGGGCTCGACACCCTTGATGGCAAGGTGGTGTGTCTGACCCACGGGAAAGTTGACATCGATCTCTACAGAGCTGCCTGTCCTTCTTGCGGCGGTGGATTCCGCGGCCGTATACATCCAGGAGTCAGCCGAGAGCTGGGCGCTCAGGTCGATGACTCTGGGGGAGTAGTTTTCAGCAAGATAGAGAGAGAAGACATCCTCTGCCGCAACCTTACCCTGCTCCACAGAGGCCCGCTCTCTGGAGAAGATAATCGAGGCAGGAAGAGTTCCGTCCTCATCGGCTCTGGAAAGAATAGAGGCCCTCAGTTCCGAAGCAAGGTCGTCAAACTGATACTCTCCGGTCATATCCGCCGCTCTTTCCAGAAGAGAGACCGCCTCAAGGGTATAGAGGGTGTCGGCTACGGGATTATCCGGATGGAATATATAGAGTCCCTCCTCCAGCCATACGATAAGGGGGAAGATTTTCTCTTCGATCCAGAGAATGGGGTCTGTCTCTCCGGGATTGTCCAGAATGGTCTGGAGCTCTCTGATCTCCCTATAGGGGGAGAGCTCTGCGTTGCCTGTCAGACTCAGGGAGTTTGTTCCCTGAAGAAGACGGGCAGGGTTGTCTCTGAGGAGAGGGGCTGTTCTGTTTACAACATCACCCGTATAGGGGCTGGAAAACCATCCCAGGTTTGAACTGTTTCTCTCTGCTCCTCTCAGCATATCTGCGGCATAGAGGTTGAACTCATTTCTGCTGTAGATTTCACCAAGATAGTAGACAAGAGCCTTTTCGGAGAAGCCGCTGCCTCCGTCGGGCATTTTCAGGCTGCCCGAACTTTTGTCAAAACGGGAAGTCCAGCCCTTATAGGCTTTCTCCCGGTACTCTTCGATTACACTGCTGTTGTCGGTACTCTCTACTTCCGAAAGCCATTCAAAGGCCGTGCGGCCCAGTCCGGGAGCCTCGTCTTTGATTCCGACCCTCACGTTGACCCTCTCCTCCATTGATATATGAAGGCTGCCGTTGCTGTAGCTGAGATCCGAGGGGCTGTCGAGGAAGTAGCTGCTTGTGCCGTCGTTCAGCATAATCCCCTTTTTCTCATCCAGTACAATCTGAAAATTCTCAAGGGGTAGGGCTCTGAGGATCACTTCCCTTACGGCGGGTATGGTCTGGGGTACAGACACTTCCAGAGAGCTGTCGCTGTTCTGAGAGATCACCCTGAGGCTGATTCCGTATTTAAAAAGGAGTTCAACACCGTTTTCAAGGTTGTTTATCTCCTCCACCATAAGGCTGCGGGTAATATTATCTTCGGTGATGACCCTGATCTTGTATCTGTTTGAAAAAACAAGATCAAGTCCGTTGGTAAACACGTTGAGCCTGTGTATGGATGCAGGGGAGAGACCGGTTTCCAGAGTCTGTGTTCCCATATATGAGATATTCTTGTTAACAAGAGAGAAATTTTCAAAACGGGAGAAATGATAAAAGATGAGCAGTACCATTATTATTGCATAAATAAAGGGAACTGCTTTCAAAAAAGGGCCTGTCTTCTGCTTCATATGATGCGAATATTACCAATAGGAAAGTAAAAAAGCAACCTTGCCGAAATTCGATTACAGAGGTATATTATCTCATGAAAACAGGGATATTCCCCCTTTCCGCCAGACTAATAAAGCTGCTGAAATACCTGAAAGCCGCAATTCCAACCGGATCTTCTTTCAGTCCTGTAATTTAAGGAGAGAACATGACCAAGCCCAGAGTCTCAATCCCGGGAGCAATCCTGCTTGCATCTGTACTGATTTTTGGTTTTGGATGTGCTTCGGGCACTCCTGAAAAACCCGGAAAAACTGATCAGACCCAAACTGCCGTTGAAAAGCCCGAAACAGCCGAAACACCGATGGAGACTCCCGATGTGCCCGAGACCCCGGAGCTTCCCGAAGAGCAGAGGGTTGTTGAGACCCTCAGCGAGTACAGCTCCGTTGAGGACCTGGACAAGGCTCTGGCCGTTCTGGAAGAGGCGGAATCTCTTACCCTGGAGCAGGAGATACTGATGGCCGCCCTGATGGTGGCCAATGAGCAGTTTGACGAAGCCCGGAAAGAGCTGAACAGACTCCTTGATGAGAATCCCGGACACAGTGAAGTTCTCTATAATATGGCTCTCCTGGAGAATGCCCAGGGCAGAGGTGAGGAGCGTGACAGAATAGTCGGTCAGATTCTTGCCTCGGATCCCGAACATGAGGGTGCCCTTCTGATCAGGGGAACCGTTGACCTTAATGGCAAACGCTATGAAGAGGCCAACAAAAGCTTCCTCACAATCCTTCAGAATAATCCGAATAACTTTATGGCTCTCTCCGGGGGCGCTACGGCCCAGATGAACCTGGATCAGCTGGAGTCCGCCGTAAAACTTCTGGATCGGGCCATCGATCTGGAGCCGGAATTCGCCTATCTCTATGTGGACAGAGCCCGGGCCTGGAAGGGGCTGAAGAACTACGGCAACAGTGAGGACGACTACGGAAAGGCCATTGAACTGGAACCCGAAGTGGAGTGGCACTATCTTGACCGCGCAAGGGTCCGTATCCAGTACTTCCATAACCTCGAGGGTGCCTGGGAGGATCTGAAGGTTCTTGAGTCCATCAACCCCGACAATCTCTTTGCCAATATCTATATGGCGGGGATTCTGGATGAGTGGAAACGCTTTGACGAGGCAAAGGTCTATTTTGAAAAGGTCCTTGCCGCAAGGCCCGACTATGGTTATGCCCATGAACCCCTGGCAAAATATGCCTATATGAACGGTGACTTTTCAGCCGCAAGAAACCATTTTTTACAGTCTTATAATTTCGACAACAGGGATCCCCTTGTCGCTCTGGCCGCCGCCCTCTGTATGGAGAAGGCCGGAGACAGAAGGAGTGCCGAGTCCCTGCTGAAAGAGGTGGGAACCCGTCTGGACAGAAACAGTGTGGAGTATGAGATGTTCCGCTACTACCTGTCTCCGGGGTCCGCATTCTTTATCAGTGATAAAGTTGCAAAAGAATCAAACGAAGACCTGCGCAGCCGCATGTACTTTTATATGGGAGCCAGAGACGACCTGAAGGGCCTGAGAAAAACAGCGCTGGCCTTCTATGAACAGGTTGAAGGTGACACCGGATTTTTTGAATCCGACCTGGCTGCATGGGAAAGGAACAATCCATGAGTGAAAGTTTTTCTGTAGAACACGAGGGAGATACGGTCAGCCGCATCAAGGCGGGGGACCGTGAGATTCTCCTTCTGGGTACCGCCCATGTCTCCCTGGACAGTGTTGAAGAGGTAACCAATGCGATCCGGGAGGAACTGCCCGACCGGATCTGCGTCGAGATAGATGCCGCCCGTTATCAGTCCCTTTCAAAGGATGAGAAGTGGCAGCAGATGGACCTGACAAAGGTCTTCCGTGAGAAGAAGGGATTTCTTCTACTGGCCAACCTGGTGCTCACATCCTTTCAGAGAAAGGTGGGAATGAACACCGGAATCAAACCGGGGGAGGAGATGAAGATGGCCATCGAGGTGGCACAGGAACTCTCCATACCCTTCTCCTTCAGTGACCGCCCCGTACAGATGACCCTGCAGCGGGCCTGGGCCAAGAGCGGCTTCTGGAACAAGATGAAACTCCTGGCCTCCCTTATCAGCTCGGTTTTTACAACCGAGGATGTGGATGCCGAAGAGGTGGAGTCCCTGAAACAGAAGGGCGCCCTTGAGGATATGATGGGGGAACTTTCCGACTATCTGCCCTCGGTGAAGGAAGTTCTCATCGACGAGCGTGACCAGTATCTGGCCAGCAATATCTATCAGGCTCCGGGAAACAAGATCATCGCCGTTGTCGGCGCCGGACATATGAAGGGAATTATCCGCTGGATCGAGGACCTCTACAAAGGGGAGAAGAAGGTTGATCTTGCGGAGATCTCATCCCTGCCCCCGCGGAAAGCGGTGAGCAAGATGATCCCCTGGATCATCCCCGCCCTGATACTTGCCATTGTGGTAACCGGCTTTGTCACCTCCGGTGTTGATGTGGGCCTTAAGATGCTTCTGGTATGGATTCTGGCCAATGGAACCCTGGCGGCCATTGGCGCCGCTCTGGCAATGGCCCACCCCCTGACGGTGCTTGGCTCCTTTCTGGCGGCTCCCGTAACCAGTATGAATCCCACCATCGGCGTAGGGATGGTATCGGGTATAATGGAGTATTTTTTCCGGAAACCCCGGGTTCATGATATGGAGAAGCTTCAGGATGATGTGACCAGCCTTAAGGGGTGGTATAGAAACCGGATCTCCCGGATTCTGCTGGTCTTCTTCTTCTCCTCACTGGGCAGTTCCATCGGAACCTTCTATGCCCTGCCGAGAATCTCACTCCTTTTAGGAGGCTGAGAACACCTTACGCACCGCCTCTTTGATATCCCTTGCGATCAGGGGCGGTGATCCCTTCCACTCCTTCGCCTCCGGGGACTCTCCCGGAAGGAGCACCCTTTTAAAACCCATCTCCTCTGCGGCCTTCAGTCTCTTTCTGAGCTGGGGCACGGGACGGATCTCACCGGTTAGGCTCATCTCACCCAGGGCTATCAGGTCTGAGGGGATCTGCACACCCGTCCGGGCGGAGTAGATGGCCAGGGCCAGGGGAAGCTCCATGCCGATCTCGGTGATCTTCATTCCTCCGGCCACATTGATATAGATATCCTGATCCGAGAATTTGACACCAAGATGCTTCTCCATAATGGCGGCGACCCTTGAGATCCGGCCGTTTTCCACCCGGTCCGAGAAGATCCGTGACACGGCGCCCTTGGCGGGAACCGTCAGTGACTGAATCTCCACCAGAAGAACCCGGGAGCCCTCAAAGACCGGGGCCACAGAGATACCGGCGGGAAGCTCCCCCTCCCGGTTCTCCAGAAACATTCCTTCGGGATGGCTGACCTGCTCCAGGCCGGTCGGGCCCATATTGAAGAGGCCGATCTCATCCACAGAGCCGAAGCGGTTCTTGGTGGACCGCAGGACCCGCAGCTCGTTTCCCGAGTGGTCGAAGTAGAGCACCGTGTCCACCATATGTTCGATGACCTTGGGACCGGCGATGGCCCCCTCCTTAGTCACATGGGCGATGAGGAAGAGAACAGCGTCCCTGCTCCGTATCCAGTTTATCAGTTCGAAGCAGCCGTACTTAAGCTGGTTCACCGTACCGGGAACCAGTCCCTGGGTGGGGGAGTGGATGGTCTGGATGGAGTCCATAATTACCAGGCCCGGTTTTCTCTTGTCCAGGGTGGTTAGGATCTCCTCAACCGAGGATTCGCAGAAGAGGATCAGATTGTCGGAATTGATTCCGAGCCTCTCGGCTCTGAGCTTGATCTGTCCGGGAGACTCCTCTCCCGAGATATAGAGAACCTCCCGGTCCGCCGCCGCCTGAAAGGCGATCTGAAGCATCAGGGTGGACTTGCCGATTCCAGGCTCACCGCCCAGAAGGACAGCCGAGCCCTCCACAAGGCCGCCGCCCAGAACCTGGTCAGCCTCGGGGATGCCGGTGCTCCGGCGCACTCTGTTCTCAATGCTGATGCTGCTGAGGCTGCGCGGTTCGTCAGTAGTACGGGGGAATCCTGCGGGAGACGCGGCTCCCGGGGAAGGAAGTTTTTTCTCTTTGAAGCTGTTCCACTCACCGCAGCCGGGGCAGCGCCCCAGCCACTTGGGCTCTTCGTGTCCGCAGGAGGAACAGCTGAATACGGTTTTTGCTTTTGCCATTACCCGATGATCGGGTGAAAGCTACTGAAAGTCAACCAGTTCTATGTCGAAGACCAGCCAGGAGTTCGCGGGGATGGGGCCGTAGGCATTGCTCCCATAGGCCAGCTCCGGGGGAAGAATGATGGTTCTCTTCTCTCCGGTCTGCATGCTGATGGCCGTCTCAACCCATCCGGGGATAACACCGTCCACGTTGACGGTAAACTGAAAGGGTTCATTTCTGCGGTAGGAGCTGTCGAACTCCTGACCGTTCAGGAGGCGTCCGGAGTAGTGCATCCGCACGGTGTTTCCGGGACGGGGTTTGCTGCCGCTCCCTGCCTGAGTGATTGTGTAGTAGATGCCGGTTTCCGACTTCCCTACATTGTCGCCCCAGGTTTCAAGAATGGCGGCAACCTCGGGATTCTCCTGAGCAAAGACCTCTCTCTGTTCAACCCTCGCTTCACGGATCATCTCATTAACCGACTCGGCATCGGGACGGAACGCTTCGGCACTGCTGCCCACACGGATAATCTCAACAGATTCAATAACGTCGTCTCTGTGAAGATGTTCCAGCACATTCTCTCCCTCCTGCAGCTGTCCGAAGGCGGTGTACTTCCGGTCCAGAAAGGGATCTCCTGTAATCATAATCATGACCTGACTGCCGTGGTCCTCTCCGGACCGGGAGTTCATGACAAGGGCGCCGGGGGTCCCGGTGGAGAGAAGGGCTCCCGTTTCACGGGGAATGGTATAGGTCAGACCGCCCTTTCCGGTTCCATCGGGGTCTCCCAGAAAGAGGGCGTACCCCTCGATCTCGTGGTAGATCTTCTGGTTGGAGTAGTAGGGACCTGAAGCCTCGTCCATCTTCCCCTCCGCCAGGGCTACAAAGTTGGCAACGGTTCTGGGCAGACGCTCATAGTTCAGCAGAAAGAGCAGGTCTCCCTTTCTGGTATTGAAACGGGCGTAGAGCCCGGGAGGAAGCTGCCCTTCATCTGCAGAGAGTGCAAAAGGGGCAGTCACAAAGAGGATCATAAGGAT
This sequence comes from Spirochaeta sp. UBA5339, assembly GCA_002408085.1. Lineage (GTDB taxonomy): Bacteria > Spirochaetota > Spirochaetia > DSM-2461 > DSM-2461 > Oceanispirochaeta. The sequence goes on along the minus strand of DHQL01000025.1, from coordinate 120,425 downwards.
CCACAGATATTTATGTTTCATCGTAGTTCTCCAGGTCCCTTGATTAATTAGAAGTCCAGAAGTTCAATTTCGAACATCAGCCATGCATCGGGGGGGATGACTCCGCCGGCTCCTCTGCTTCCGTAGGCAAGTTCGGGGGGCAGGATGATGGTTCTCTTCTCGCCCTTTTTCATATCCAGAACAGTTTCATCCCAACCGGCGATTACACGTCCGCCGCCTGCGGGGAATTCAAAGGGAGTTCCTCTGTCCACAGAGCTGTCGAACTTGCGTCCATCCAGGAACATTCCTGTGTAGTGTGCCTTAACAACGGTTCCTCTGGAGGGTTTGTCACCGCTTCCTTCGGTGGTAATTGTGTAGTAGATGCCGGAGTCGCTGACCTGGGCATCAGGCATGATTCTGTTGATCTCTTCAACCATGGCCTTCTTGGCCTCCTCGCGGCGTCTGATCTCGGCGCCGGCGATGTCCTCGAGAACGGCGTCAAAGGCAGCCTGATCGTTCTGGAATGCCTCGGCTTCCGCACCGACACGGATGATCTTTACAGACTTCATCTTGTCGTTCTGCCTGACAGAGTCTACAACTCTCTGACCCTCTACAACATGACCGAAGATGGTGTGTTTGCCCTGGAGCCAGTCTGTGGCAACGTGGGTGATAAAGAACTGGCTGCCGTTTGTACCGGGTCCGGCATTGGCCATGGCCAGAACACCGGGGCCTGTGAATTTCAGGCTGCTGTCGATCTCATCGGGGAAGTTGTATCCGGGACCGCCGGAACCTGTTCCGGTGGGGTCTCCACCCTGGATCATAAAGTCATCGATGACTCTGTGGAACTTCAGTCCATCGTAGTAGGGTTTTCCGCTGGCGGCATCAAGTTTGCCTTCTGCCAGTCCGGTAAAGTTGATAACTGTCAGGGGAGTCTTCTTGTACTCCAGACTGATCAGGATTTCCCCTCTGGGGGTGTCGATAAGGGCGTAGAGTCCGTCCTCAAGTTTACTGGTATCGATTGCGCTTGCACTCATAGCTGTCATAATGAGCAGGGCGGCTGTGAGCAGTAATTTTTTCAGTATGACCGTCTGCTTCATAATTCCTCCTGTATAAAGAATAGAAACCGTATATCTCCCGGAAGTTACGGGAAATGCCGGTAATTTTCACAACAGAGCATAACATTAAAGAGTTGTAGAATCAATTCTGCAGCTCCCCTGCCGGCGGCAGGAGTGGAATATTGACAGCACCCGGAGATATATATAAAATTACGATAATTTATGAGAAAGCCCGAATTTTACTTTTTTAACTTTTTTTTCTTCTTTTTTATCGGCGGGGAAACCCCGGGGCTTGTCTGAGGAACGAAAGTTCAAATTGAGCCGCAGAGGGTTTCCCGGATGGAGACCGGCTGCGGCTCTTTTTTTGTATTTTCATGTTTCATCTCAAATAATCTGAACCGTCCTTAGCCGGACGGGGCGGGAAAAAATATTGTGAGGTCCGGAATGCTACAAAATCTGGAAGATCTGAAGAGCGAGTTTACCTCGGCTCTGGCAGAGGTCAAAGACCGTTCATCCCTGGTTAATCTGAAGGCGGATTATGTCGGGAAGAAGGGTAAGCTCAACGACATCCTGAAGACACTGAAGGATGCGACCCCGGAAGTCAAAAAGACTCTGGGTATGAAATCAAATCAGCTGAAGGAATTTATCCTCGGGGAGATCGATAAACAGATGACCGCCCTCGAGCTTTCCGAAATTAACGAGAAGCTGAAGAAAAACTGGCAGGACATCACCTACCGCTCATCCCTCAGGGATCAGGGACTTACAGCCGCCGGTTACCACCCCGTAAGCATCATCCAGAGAGAGATCGAAGAGATCTTCAGCTCCATGGGATTTGAGATCCTCGACGGACCCTACATCGAAGACGACTACCACAACTTTGAGGCCCTCAATATTCCAGATACCCATCCCGCCAGGGACATGCAGGACACCTTCTGGTTCCAGGACATGAAGCACCTGCTCCGGACCCATACATCCTGTATTCAGGCAAGGGGTATGGAGACAAGAACTCCTCCCTTCAAATTTATCGGACCCGGTAAGGTATTCCGCTGCGAAGCCACCGATGCCTCTCACGAAGCGGCCTTCCACCAGCTGGAGGGAATGATGGTGGGCAAGGATATCTCCGTTGCCAACCTGATCTACTTTATGAAGACCCTTCTCTCCGAGATTTTCCGGAAGGACGTCAATGTACGCCTCCGCCCCGGTTTCTTCCCCTTTGTTGAACCCGGTTTCGAGCTGGACATTGAGTGCCTGATCTGCGGCGGCGACGGATGTTCCGTCTGTAAGCAGTCCGGCTGGGTTGAGCTTCTGCCCTGCGGTATGGTCCACCCCAACGTTCTGAAGCACGGCGGCATCGATCCCGATGAATACAACGGATTCGCCTTCGGCCTCGGACTGGACCGTCTGGTTATGATGCGCTACGGCATCGACGATATCAGACATCTCCACAGCGGGAACCTTTCCTTCGTTTCCCAATTCAAGAGTTATTAGGAGCCTTCCCGATGCATATATCAATTGACTGGATAAAAGACTTTGTTGAACTGCCCGATATGGACCCCAAGGATCTGGCAGTACGTTTTACAATGGCCACCTGCGAGGTAGAGGACGTTCTCACCACAGGCGAGCTCTTAAACCGGGTAAAGATAGTGGAGATTACAGAGATCGAGGACCATCCCGACTCGGACCATCTCCACCTGGTGAAATTCACCGATGGAAAGGAAGTGAAGCAGGTTGTCTGCGGCGCTCCCAATGTGGCCGTGGGAAAGAAGGTCCCCTTCGCTCCCCTGGGCACCACCTTTGCCGGAGGATTTACCCTTGTCCCCAAAAAAATCCGGGGCATCATGTCCGAGGGTATGCTCTGCTCCGAGACAGAGCTTGAGATCGGAGACGACGATTCAGGCCTGAAGATCTTCGAAGACAGCGCTCCTCTGGGAGTTTCCGTTGGGGAGTATATCGGGCAGAAGAGCGATATTCTTCTGGATATCGACAACAAGTCCATCACACACCGCCCCGACCTCTGGGGACACTACGGTATGGCCCGTGAGTTTGCCGCCGTATTTGGAAATCCCCTGAAGGATCAGTTCAACAAAGAGTGGGAAGCGAAGATTAAAGGCTGGATGACCTCTGAAGAGGCTCCCGTCTCAATCTCTGTGGAGCCCGATACCTGCAACCTCGGTTTTGTGGGAATCACCATGGATGGTGTGACTATCAAGCCCTCTCCCCGGTATATGCAGGACCGGCTGAACGCCTGCGGCATGCGTCCCATCAACAACATCGTCGATATCTCCAATTACGTTATGCTGGAGCTGGGTATTCCCAACCATATCTACGACAGAACCACCATCAAGGGTGACAGGATTATTGTCCGCCCCGCCGGTGAAGATAAAGAGTTTACAACCCTGGATGAGGTCAAGCGCGACCTGATCCCCACAGATACCATGGTCTGCGATGCCGAGGGTCCCTCGGGTATAGCCGGAATTATGGGAGGTCTGGACAGCAGCATCGCCGATGATACGACAGGGCTGTTTATTGAGGTGGCCAACTGGAAGGACGCCGAGGTAAGACGGACCTCCACCCGCCTGGGCCTCAGAACCGACGCCCTCCAGCGCTATGAGAAGTCTCTGGACTCCCAGCTCCTTGAGCGAACCCTCCTCCGTCTCGTCGAGCTTGTAAAGGAGAGCTGTCCCGAGGCTGTCGTTCGCGGGCAGGTTGTCCGCACAAACATGCCTGATTACACCCCCCTGGTGATCGACATCACAACAAAGCGGATCTGCTCCGTTCTGGGCAAGGAGATCTCCGATGACGAGATCGTCGGCATCCTGAAGTCTCTGGACTTCGGAGTGGATAACAGCGCCGGTTCCCTGAAAGTAACCGTACCCTCTTACCGCTCCACCAAGGATATCGAGTGCGATGCGGATATTATCGAGGAGATCGGACGGGTCGTGGGTTATGACAACATCACCCCTGCAGCCCCGTTGAACGCTGTTAATGCCGTAAGGCTTTCGGAAGCCAAACAGAAGAGCCGGAAGATCCTGGACTTTATGGTTAACCGCGCCGGGGCGCTGGAAGTGATGACCTACCCCATGGTGGGAGAGAAGCTTCTGGATCAGGCCTACTGGCCCGTAAAGAACGAGTCTCTGGTTCTGGCAAACGCCATGAGCCCCGAGGCGAGCATTATGCGCCCCTCTCTTATTCCCAGTCTTCTTCAGACAGCCGCTCTGAACCAGAAGACCTACAGCTCCTTCCGCTTCTTCGAGCTGGGCCGGAGCTTTCTGGAGGACAGTAAAAACTTCTCCAACGAGCGCTACCAGCTGGGTGTGGTTTCCTTCGACAAGAAGGACTCCCCTTTTCTGGATACCGCCAACACCATGGAGGAGCTGCTGAACTCTCTGAATATCAACTTCCGCATGGTTCCCGGCAGCAGTGACCGGAACGAGCTCTATCCGAAAAACTGGGAAGGAATTCATCCTTACGAAATGCTGGACATCCAGATTATGGGCCGCTCCAGAGGTTTTGTGGGAACCATCCACCCCCTGGTCTGCCGTAACTTCAAGATCAAGGGACAGCTTGTTATGGCTGTCATCGACCTGACCGATTTCCAGGATCAGGAGATGAAGGACAAGACAAAGTACAAGCCCCTGGACCGCTTCCCCTCATCCCTCTTCGACTGTACCGTTGTGGCTGATGCCCACACTCCTGTTGAGGAAGTTGTGGCCGTGCTGAAGAAGGGCATAAAGATGAAGGAACTGGACTGGGTGAAGGTTGTGGACATCTTTACCATGAGCGATTCCCAGAAGTCGGTGACCCTGAGGGCCTCCTTCAAGGATCCCGGAAAGACCCTCTCCGGAGAGTTTATCCGGGAGGCCGAGGACAAGGTCGTCAAGACCCTGGAATCAAAGGGATTTCCCCTTAAGGTCTAGTAGAAATGTATCTTTCCGGCTGTGGCCGCCTGGATATCCGGAAATAAACGGGAGTCCTCAGGGGCTCCCTATTTTTTTCTCTTTCTGGATTTGGGGTTTTTGGCGGTGATGCTGCCCAGAACGGCGGCTCCCTCTATAATGATCTCAGGGCCTTCTGCGGTAGACTCAACCCTGTTGTCGATTGATCCGAGAATGGGAACACCCCTGGTTGTTACCCGGATCCCCTGGGGAACCTTCAGGTCAAGGGAACCCATCAGGGTAAAGGCATCAATTTTAACACTCTTTCGGGGAAACCGGGCCTCCGTAAAGTCCAGCTCCTGGCTTCCGAGAAAGGCAAAGACATCGATCTTTTCAGGAACATCCCAGGCTCCCCTGCGGCTGTTGCTGCCGAGGATAGAGATGTACTCCTCCTTCTTCTTTCCGCTGCCCTGGTGATAGATACCACCGGTCTGTTCTGCCCTGCCGGAATCCGTTGATTCAGGCGCGGGGAGGTCCTTTACAAGTTCAATTATCTTCAGCTTGTCCTCTGCGGCGTGGAGTTCGTTCAGTCTGTTCTCAAGAGATTCAATGGTGATGTGGCCATGGGCATAGGCCCACTGGAGCCGTTCCTCGGCCTCCTTTCTCAGTTCGGTCAGATCGATGTTGTTATAATTATCAATAAGGGACATCAGTCTCTCCTGTGCGGCTCTTTCTGCCGGCAGTGCCGGACCTCTTATTATAACACCTTTGGGAGTAATTTGTGTCTGTATATATTCTCAGGAAATGGCTAAAGACTCTTCCAATGCCAGAGAGTCCTCTTCGGCACTGAGGTAGAGGGTGGCGATTGTTTCCGTTCCGTCTGAGTCAATGGAAAGGGCCTCATTGCCGAATCCCAGATTATCCAGAAGCTGCAGAATCATAACCAGTCCAAGGCCGGCTCCTTCGCTGGAGTCCTCCAGAAGGGTATAGGCGTCAGGGATAGAGCTGAACTGTTTCATGGCTTCAAACTTCCTGTCGATCCTGCTCTTCTCCTCTCCTGTCAGGGGGGTATTGTTTCTGACCCTGATTTTGAGTCTGGTCTTGTGCAGATGAAAATCAATTTTGATATAAAGACCGGCGGCTTTCTGCTTGGCATTGTACTCCTTGATGTTTCCGAAGGCTTCGCTCCGAAAGGTGCTCAACCCCTGCCGGTAGTCACCGGAGCTATGTATATCAAGTCCCTTTTCATCAAAGTAGATCCGTTTGGCGTTGGCCCGGTTTGCATTGCCCGCCAGCTCATGAAGGCAGTAGGCCACCTGGTTCACCATAAATGGTTTCTCTATCTCCTGCAGATACTGCTTGAGTATATGGTCGATATACTTTCTTTCACGTGAAAGATAGGAGGTGGTTTTTACGGTCAGGGTCTTTGATTCACTGATTGCGTACTCTACTAATGAACGGGCCATGTTTTTCTCTTTTTAATAAACTCTATTTTGGTTTTTGAGTAATAGTATCATGGCTGTTCAATAAATGACCAACACATTTTCTTTTTTTAACAGAGGTCTTACCTTTCTGGTGGCTGTCAGAATAGCAGGGCACTTTATATGGTGTATATCTCTGCTTGCAAGGGCTGTTAAGGGGAATAATACTTGGAGAATGAAGAAAAAAATAAAATATGATTTCGATCAGATAACCACCAGGGGCGGGGATCACGGGGAGTCCACCCTTTTCAACGGAGAAAGACGGCGGAAGGATGACTCCCTTTTCTTTCTACTGGGCGATTTGGATGAACTTTCCAGCTCCCTGGGCGTAGCTATAGCGGGCATAAGGGAGTCAGGCCCCCTTCCCCCTGATGATATCCGGCTGAGAAAGTGGCTGGATTTTATGGATGATGTTCAGGGCAGACTGATTATTCTGGGGGGCATGGCTGCCAATCCGGATAACAGAAGCCGTCTTAAACTGACACCCCTGACCGAAAAGGACACCGGCAGGATTGAGGAGTATCAGAAGCAGCTGATGGAAGTAACCTTCTTTCCAAGAGAGCTGATCCATCCCGGTAAGACTCTCAACTCCGCCCGGATCGACGTGGCCCGGACCATCTGCCGCCGCTGTGAACGCCGGGTGGTTTCGGAGATCAGGAACTCCGTAATGACCCATCTGGTTCCGGCACAGGTTTATCTGAACCGTCTGTCGGACTTTCTCTTTGTTTCAGCACGGTACTGGGAACAGATCACGGAGTCCTGAGGGCCTTAAGCATCTCCCGGGCAATCAGTTCGGCACCGCGGCGGTTGGGGTGGGCGCCGTCAATGGTAAGAGTCAGGTTCCGCTGACGGCAGACCTCGTTCTCTCCCATCTCCATTATTAGTGCCGCATCGTCCTGTAGCTCCATGGGTGTTCTGAACAGATAGGGGGACCCGCCGAGAAGGGGAGCCAGTTCCCCTTCCATATCCAGGCACACGATCTTCATTGCACCGTTACGCCGGTCTGTAAGATCCTTCATAATGGAGTTGTATCTGATACGCTTTCTGTTCAGGGGAGAGGAGAGATCCTCGGTGATAAAGGGGATGGTACAGATCAGAACCCCTGGTATTCTCCGGGTTTCTGCCAGGTCGAGGAGGGCAGAGACGGTTGCTCTGAACTCCTCTTCACTCTCCGCCGGACGGGATCCGTGGCGCAGCAGCTTCCGGATAAAAGGATCCCAGGCCTTTCCCTGAGACTGCATATGGGGCAGGAGGATGTCATTGGCCCCGCCCTCAAGAACAAGCAGATCCGGAGCCTCCTCGGTTTCAAGAAAGCTCTCCAGCTTTGCCAGAAGCCCGGCCATGGTAAAACCGTCTTCACCCAGATTGATCAGTTCGGCATCCGCCAGTTCGTCTGATTCCTTAAGAATTCTGAAATAGGAGGAGCCGAGGTTTCCCGCTGTAAGGCTGTCTCCCAGAAAGACTATGCTCTTCATCCTACACTCCCTTCTCCCAGCTGCTTGTTATCCGGCTGCCCCTCTCAGTATCCTGTCTGATCTTCAGCCAGACATCCAGATCCTGCTGCATCTCCTCCACATGGGAGATCAGGCCGATGATTCTTCCCTCCCGGCTCAGCTGCCGCAGTGTGGACATCACAGTCTCCAGGGAGGCCTTGTCCAGGGAGCCGAAGCCCTCATCCAGAAAGAAGAAGCTTCCCTTCCCCCGGCCGGTCTGCTCGGACAGGGAGAGGGCCAGGCAGAGAGCCGCCTGAAAGGACTGTCCTCCGGAAAGTGTCTTGATATGCCTCAGACGTCCCTCGTTGAGGAAGTCCCGGACCATAATCTGATTGTCCTGGAACACAAGCTCCAGGCTTCTTCCGCTTAAGGGGGAGAAGCGGCTGTTGGCCATGGCGCAGAGCTCCTGCATATAGACCGAGGCAATATACTGAACAAATTTCCCGCCCTTGAAGAGACCCGACAGCTCCTTGAGATTTTCGAGACGGGCTGCCTGTTTCTCCAGCTCTGCGGCGAGGGATTCCTTCAGTTCCAGTTTTCCACTTAGATCTGCGATCTGCTGTTTCAGACCACCCGACCGTGCATGGAGCTGACTCAGCTCCCTGTTCATCAAATTCAGGGCCTCTGCGGTCTCCTGCAGAGAGCTCCCTGGGGGGATCCTTTCCCGGAGCTTCTCCATCTCCTCGTTGAGTGCTTTGCAGCGCTCTGCAAGGGAATCCCGTTCCCGGCGGAAGGCCGCAGTCTTTTCAAATCGCGCCTGCCGCTCCTCTTCAGGAACAAGAAGCCTTCTCAGGCTGCTCAGATCTTCAATTCCTCCGGCATTCAGGGCGGAGGTGATCTTTTCTGTCAGAGAACGGAGCTCACTTTCGGTTTTCTCAAGAAGCCGGCCGCTGCTTGCAAGTGCGCTGCTGATCTCCTGAAGAGTCTCTTCCCGTTCCCTGCGGAAGGACCTGATCCGCTGAAAGTAGCGGTCAACGGCGGAGAGTCTCAGCTCCAGGGACTCAATAGTCTCAGAGTATTCTTCCTCTTTCAGAATCTTTTCACCAAGGCTGTCCATCTGTCTCAGATAATGCTCACAGCCGGTCTCCAGGCGGAGCATCTCCCTCTCCTTCTCTGCGGCGGCTGAATCTACCAGGCTTATCTGTTTTTCAAGTTCCTTCAGTTCCTCCCGGCAGCTTCTCAGGCTTTCGGATGCCAGGGAGAGCTCTTCACCGGCCTTGTTGAAAGCCTCCCGGTCATCGGGAGAGAACCCGGTCCAGTGGAACTCCAATATATGCTTCTTCAGGAGTTCTTCCTGCTCCTTCAGGTTTGCATGGACTTTCGCCATCTCCTCTTCTCTGAAGAGCAGTGAGGGAAGGATACGAAGTGCCTCCTCCTTTCTGCTGCGGAGAGTTTCTCTCTCCTGCTGCAGATTTCTGAACTCTGTCTCATGGGCGCTGTCGGCAGCAAGGGGATGGGGATGTTGATCAGAGCCGCAGAGGGGACAGGGGGCTCCCTCCTTCAGCAGGGGTGCCAGACGGCTGAGTTCGCCGGTGAGCTCCAGACGGTGCTGCCGTTCCAGAAGTTCCGATTCACGGCGGTCGAACTTTTTCAGGAGCTTCTCCTGAACCTCCTTTGCGGGGAGGCCTTTTTCAAACTCTGCCAGGGAAGCAAGGGTGTCCCTCTCCCGCCTGTTCTGCTCCTCCATCTCTGCGGCTGATTTTCCGAGGTTTTCAGTTTTCTGATCAATCTCATCCCTTGTTTTGTACCATCGGTCCAGGCTGTTCAGTTCCTGAGCGCCGTCGAGCCTCTGCTCCAGGGCCTCCTGTTCCTTTACTTTTACGGCGGTACTCTCTTCCAGTTCCCTCTTCCGTCCGGATACATCACGGAGCTCATTTTCCAGAGCGGTAATCCGCAGACGGTCTCGGTCCAGCTGTTCCTGAAGGGCCTGGAGTTCTCTCCGGGCCGTCAGAGAGTCCAGACTCCTTTTCAGGGCCGCATAGTTCTCCTGATCCTCACTGAGGCGCTTCCACTCTTCGGAACCTCTGCTTAGTTCGGCTTCGATTCCCTCTCTCTTCCGGGTATGGGTCTCTCTCTCCTGAATAAGGATTCTCTCCTCGTCCTTGAGCTCCTGTTGTCTGGACAAGAGGGGGGTGAACTGCTCTTCCAGAGTCCGGCTCTTTTCAAGAAATTCCTCCTCCCGGCGGATACTTTCCATCCGGGCATCCATGGTCTGAAGGGCTTCCGAGGACTCTCTCAGGGCCCGGCCGGTCTTCTCCGCTTCCCGGAGTTCAGTCAGCAGGACCGAGAGCTTCTCTCTTCTTTCACTTTTCCCGGAGAGTTCCTCCTCCGCCAGTCGGGCGGTCTCCCTGAGCTCTTCCAGGTTCTCCTCCTTGAGGTCCTGGAGGTCCTGAAGACGTCCCTCAAGAAAGGAGCACTCCTCCCTGCTCCTGGCCAGAAGCATATTGCAGCGGCTGGAGAGGTTGAAGCGCTGCAGGCCGAAAAGGGTTTCGATCATTACGGTCCGCTGGGCCGGGGGGAGCTGGATAAACTCCTGGAACTTCCCCTGGGGAATGATTACGGTCTTCCTGAAGTGCTCGTAGCTGAGTCCGATTATTTCCTCGGCGGTTATGCCCCCCCGGATGCCCTCGTCGGGAAGGGGTATCCACTCGCCGCCTTCCATTTTGTAGGCACTGCGTCTGGGGGTACCGATCTGGGTAAAGTCCTTCTTCTGCCGCTTTGCGGTGACATTGAAGCGGTAGCGTTCACCCTTCTGAATAAATTCAAAGTCGATAAAGAGGGAGGGGGACTGGAGGTTCATAATGTTGTAGCCCCGCTGTTCGCTCTGGTTCAGCCGTTCAATCTGGCCGTAGAGGGCGTAGGTCATGGACTCCAGTATGGCGGACTTGCCGCTCCCTACATTGCCGAAGACTCCGAAGATCCCCGCCTCACTGAGGGTGGAGAAGTCGATGGTCTGTCTCTCCCTGTAGGAGTAAACCCCTTCCAGTATTAGTTTCTGCGGTATCATGACTCCCCTCCGCCGATTATCTCATCAAGAAGATCCAAAATCTCCTTTGAGGGATCGGCGTTCTGTCTGTTCTCTCTGTAGTAGTCCTTGAAGATTTCGGGAACAGTTTTTCCTGCAAAGCTCTTCTCCCTGTCAGCCTCATCCTCTCCGGTGCGACGGACCTCCGGGATTATGCCCAGGATACGGGGGTGGCTCTTCATCAAAAGCTGCTTCTCGGAGCCCGTAAGATATGCCTCGGTCCGCATGGTCAGTTCCACATAGCCCTCCGGGTGTTCCGTCATCCACTCCACGGCCTCTTCGCATCCGGTGAACACCTCTCTGTAGAGGGGCCAGGGGGTCGTCAGTTTTCTGTAGCTGTAGCGGGTCTTCTTTCCCGGCTCCGCGTCTATAAGAACCACCGACTTGTCCCTGTGGTTCTCGCTGAGACTGTAGGCTCCGGGGCTTCCCGAGTAGACCGCGGGGATCGGGTCAGTTGAGACGGGAAATCCCCTGTGAAGGTGTCCCAGGGCCATATACTGACAGCCGGCGGGAAGGGCATCGGTGTAGATCTGCTCCAGGCCACCCGGATGGAGGATGGAGCGTTCTCCCTCGGGCTCCTCCTCCATGACCAGTTCGTCCCGGTTTCCCATAAAGAGATGGGAGGCCATCAGGTTGATTCCCTTTGAATCGAAATACCGGGTACCCAGCTCCGTCCAGCGCTCTGTCAGAATCATTCTGAGAGCCTCCTCCCGGTTTTCCACATCCAGGGAGCGGCGCATTCTGCTTTCGCTGGCATAGGGGGTGCAGATGATTCTGACAGGCTCCGAGAGCCCCTCAATGACCACCATGCCGGGTTCGGGGAAAAGAACCTTTACCCCGGACTCCAGCTCCATATCCGCGGGCTGACTGCCGGGGTAGCCCATAAAGAATATGCCGCTCTCCCGGGCCAGGGCGTCGGGAGCCTCCACATGTTCCGGGGCGTCGTGGTTCCCCGCCAGGGCCAGTATTATTCTTCTGCCTCCGTCGGCCATCCTTGAGAGGGTCCGGTAGAGGAGTTCAATGGCCTCGTGGGGAGGATTCCAGCTGTCATAGAGGTCTCCCGCCAGAAGTATCAGTTCGGGATTCTCTTCGCGGCAGATCTCCAGGATCTCCGCCAGAATCTCCTTCTGTTCCTCCAGCCGGGACCAGTTACCCAATTTTTTCCCCAGATGCCAGTCCGAGGTATGTAGTATTTTCATATCAGGTCAGGCTGACAAGACCGTTTGCGTCGTTCAGGGTACCGGCAATCTCATACATATTGGAGATCTTTCCCACGGCCAGCTCTTCCCTGACGTTCAGGAATTCGAGACAGGTTCCGCAGACCAGGATCTCTATACCCTGCTTCTCCAGGCTCTTAAGATCCTCGAGACTCTCGGAGTTCTCAAGGCAGAGTCTGACGCCGGTGTTCATAAAAACCAGCTTTGCCGGGAGCTTGTCCAGCTGGGTCAGTGTGTAGATATAGCCCTTCATCAGCAGGGCTCCCAGCTTCTCTTCGTGGGTTCCGATGCAGTTGCTGCCGATCAGTATGGTTTTGGCTCCTCCTGCCTGGGGTGAATCCGCTGCGGTGCGGGGGGCTGCTGAATTGTCCGGGTTTGCAGAGGGGACAGCCTGTTCAAAGCCCGCTTCCTTTTGTTTTACGGTGATTCTGAAACCGGGGCCTTCTTCCTCCCAGTTTACCTGGGTGAATCCCTGGTGGCTGAGAAAGCGGCAGACATTCTCTCTGGCGGGAACATTGCCCACCCGGATGACCAGTTCGTCGAACTCCTCATCACTTACGGCCTGTTTTGTTCTTAAAAGGGGTTTGGGACAGTCCAGTTCCCGTGCGTCAATTTCAAATTTTTTCATAACCTGTGTTTCTGTCTCCTTGTTTCAGTATCAGATAGGATTCAACATAGTCTATCTTCTCATCCTTCTTCATTTCGTCGTGGGATTCCTCGTCCAGGTAGACTACCAGGGAGAATCCGCACTCCGAAAAGATCTCAAAGGGTGTAGGGATCATTTTGACCCTCTGCCTGATGGATTTCAAATACTTTTCCACCCGCAGGGCATGGTGTGTGTTTTTAAAGGTCAGAAGAATTTCATGCATTGAGTCTGATCCTTCCGTCCCCTTCGGTGACCCTGCCGATAACAGCAGCGGTCTCACTGCCCAGTTCCTCGATAAAATCGGCTGCCCTGTCCGAGGGAAGGGAGATAAAAAGTCCACCCGAGGTCTGGGGATCAAAGAACAGATCCATCTTCTCCCTGCTTACCGCATCGGGATTGATAATGCGCCTGAGGCGGAACTCCCTGTTCTTGAAGCTCCCCGCAGGAACAAGACCCATGGCTATATACTCCTCGGCCTCTGGAAGAACCGGCAGAGACGCAATATCAATTTCAAGGCAGCAGAGGGTATCCAGAGCCATCTCTGCGGCATGGCCGCCCAGGCCGAATCCGGTAATATCAGTTGCGGCGTTAGCCCCGTATTTGTGAAGGAGCTCCGAGGCTCTTCTGTTCAGGGTCCGCATGCTCTTTTCCGCCGCTCTGACGGAGGTTTCCGAGGCCATCTCGGCCCTGAGGGCGGTGTTGATGGCTCCCGTTCCCAGGGCCTTGGTCAGTACCAGGGCATCTCCGGGACGGGGGGTGTTGTTGCGGATAATTTTGTCGGGATGGATCAGGCCGTTGACGGAGAATCCGAATTTGAGCTCCCTGTCGTTGACGCTGTGTCCTCCCATCAGGGAGGTCTCCGCCTCGTCCAGAACCTCCATGGCCCCCTCCATGATCTTCCTGAGGTGCTCGATGGGAAGGTCCTCCTCGGGATAGCAGAGTACATTCACCGCCGAGACGGGACGTCCTCCCATGGCGTAGATGTCGGAGAGGGAGTTTGCCGCGGCAATGGCGCCGAAGAGGGCCGGCTCATCGACGATGGGGGGAAAGAAGTCGATGGTCTGTACCAGGGCGGTGTCGTCGCTGATCTTGTAGACCCCCGCATCCTCGCTGCCCGTAAAGTCCGCCAGGACCTCGGGGCGTTTCACCTGGGTCAGACCGCAGAGGGCCTTGTCCAGAACTCCCGGCCCCAGTTTGGCTCCGCATCCGGAGAAGCGGGAGTAGGTTGTCAGTTTTTTCGGATCTGCCATATAAACTCCTTCAGTGCGTCTATTACTCTCTCAATTTCATGGTTTGTTGTAAACAGTCCCGGAGAGAGCCGGAGGGTGCCTCCCCTCTCAAAGGTCCCCAGGACCCTGTGGGCCGACGGGGCGCAGTGGAGTCCGGAGCGGACGGCGATCTCCTTCCGGTTTAGAAAGGCGGTGAGCTGAGTCAGATCTCCCTCCTCGGGGAGGATGGAAAAGACTCTTGTATATTCGCGTTCCTTCTGCCGTCCGATAATCCGGTAGCCCTCCAGTTCATGGAGCCTCCGGCAGAGTCGGCCGCAGCGCTCTTCCGCTGTCATCATCAGTGATTTTGAGTCTTTCAGAAATCTCAGACTGTTAAGGAGTCCCGCCAGCCCGGGCAGGTTGGGAGTACCGCTTTCAAAGCGGTCGGGCATATCCTCGGGCTGAAGCTCCTCACGGGAGCGGCTTCCCGTTCCTCCCCGGACAAGGGGCTCCACTCTTTCGGGGTCCCTGATATAGAACCCTCCGGTTCCGGCGGGCCCCAGAAAACCCTTGTGACCGGCAAAGCAGAGAAAGTCGACGCCCCACTTCTCCGGATAGAGGGGGATCTCTCCTGCC
>DHQL01000025.1:105183-105620 GCA_002408085.1 Spirochaeta sp. UBA5339 | reverse complement strand
TAGAGGGGGATCTCTCCTGCCCCCTGGGCCCCGTCGATGCAGACGGCGGCTCCCGCCTTTTTTGCCAGTGCGGTCATCTCTTCAACGGGGAAGATAACTCCGTTAACATTGGACGCCGCCGTCAGTACAACAAGATCCGGCCGGCTCTTCAGCAGTTTTTTATAGGCTGTCATATCGGGGTAGCCCGAGGCAGGTTCCGACGGAATCCGGTCAAGACTGAGGCTCCGTTCCTTCTGCAGGTGGAGCAGAGGACGCATTACCCCGTTGTGCTCCATGGAGGAGCAGAGAACCCTCTGTCCCTCCTTCAGAAATCCCGAGAGTATTGTATTCAGGGCAAAGGTGCATCCGGGGGTCAGGGCGATCAGGGAGCTGTCCTCCACCTGGAAGATTTCTGCCAGAATCTCTCTCAGTTCAAAGAGTATCCTGTCCGATGAGAT
>DHQL01000025.1:0-104894 GCA_002408085.1 Spirochaeta sp. UBA5339 | reverse complement strand
TTGCTCAGAACTTCCGAGGTCCCCGGAGCCTTGGGCCAGCTGGTGGCGGCATTGTCCAGATAGATCAAGATTTCTCACCGGACTGCCCGGACTGCCCGGTGGGTTCTGCCTGTCCCGCCTTTCCGGCCAGAATGCCGGGAGTGAGCCGCAGCAGGGCCTCAAGGACTCCGCCGCCAACGGCACGGGCCTTGTCGGAAACGATATGGCAGTAGCTTGCATCTCCCCGGGGGTCCACATCGCCGATCTTAAGACCCCTGGTGACGGGTGTTCCCGGAGCGATCATTCCACGTACAACGCCGTCCAGGGGGGAGAGGATATCGGTCTCGCCGATCCTTGCAAGGACTTCACCCTTCTTTACAATGCTCTCAATATCTTTGAAGACCTCGATGGTTCCCGCCGCCGGAGCGTGGATAACCCTCTCGGCGGCATAGCCGGCGATGGTACCGGGAATACCCGTGTTCTTCATGGCAGGCCCTTTCAGGATAACCTGACCCAGGCTGTGACCCCGGTTGGTCTCAATCACCGCATCCACGTCGTCTCCCGCCGAAAATCCCGGTCCCAGAGCGATGACCGCCGGGGCCATTCCTCTCCGGGTTCCCAGGTTCTTCTTGGCCAGAATGGCGTCCACCGCACAGACCGGCTTCAGCTTCTCAATCCAGAGGCCTTCAGGATCGGGGATTACGGGGATCTTTCCCTCAGCAAAGGCAGCCTCAAGGCCCTCTTCATCGGTGACTCTGACTGCCTCCAGTCCCTCAACCGAGGCCCTTCCGGTTCTCAGAACATCGGCAAAGGCGATGGTCCGGCGGATTACGGTGGGTTTCTCAATCTCCAGGGCGGCGACTCTGAAGCCGCTGTTGTGGAGGCGGCAGATTACACCGGTGGCAATATCACCGGCTCCCCGGACAACCACAAGAGGGCCTCCGGCAGAAGTCCCGACCCCAGTACCGGAGGCTCCCAGGGTAAGGCTTCTGCCGCTCACCCTGTTTCGGACCATCATAATCTCCGCCAGCACGCTGACGGCGATCTCTTCGGGGGTCTCGGCACCCAGATCAAGGCCTATGGGAGAGTGAACCCGGGACAGTGATTCGGGGCTGTGTCCCTGTTCGGTCATCTTGTTCATAAAGAGGCGGACCTTCCGCTTGCTGCCCAGCATGCCTATGTACTCACACTCCGTTTTCAATGCGGCATCCAGGGCCGTGTCGTCATGGTTGTGGGTGGCGATAACAAGGGCGGTCTCCTTTCTGATCCATCCCCTTTCGATGGCCTTATTGAAGAGATCCTCGGAGTTCTCTCCCTGAATTCTGTCCAGAGCCCCTGGGTAGCGGTCTTCGCTGACAATGTCGGGACGGCTGTCGGCCACCACATAGGGGTATCCCAGGCTCTCCGCAAGATTGGCCAGTGCCAGATTTACATGGCCTCCTCCTGCAAGAAAGAGGGAGGGACGGGGAATAAAGACCTCGATAAAGAACTCCATGCTGCCCCCGCAGACCATATCGATGGCTTCGGCCGATTCCGTTGATGAGGCATCCCTGTTCAGGGTGTAGGAGAGAGATTTTGACTGCCCTGACTCAAGGCAGCGGAGACCCTCTTCGCAGACCAGTTTTTCGGCGGGTCCGCCTCCGACGGTACCGAAGCTTGTTCCGTCGGGAAGCAGGATCATCCTGCCGGCGTTGCGGGGGGCTGATCCGTTGGATGCGGTTATTGTAATAAGAGCAAAGGGCCTGTTCTGTTTTTCCAGATCGGCGGCCCTGGCAAAAAGGGACATGGGCGCTCCTTGGGTTAGACTGTATGAATCACCGGACAGGAGAGGTTTAACTGAGTGATCAGAAACCTGTGGTCCGGGAATCTGTATTTTAACACAGCAGTTATTTTGTGAATATCGCAGGAGGGGGGGAGTAGGTCGAACTTGTTGAGAATTACCGTTCTCTTTACACCTTCCCGGGTGGGGCAGTTTTTAAAAAGCCCCCTGTCTCCTTCAATAAGGGCGGAGAGGGTCTCAAGGCCTATCAGGCCGTTTTCGTCCAGGGGCAGGTTCTCAAGAAACAGTTCCACTCTGTGAACCAAAGCCGGCGTTGGTCTCTGTCCGAGAATCTCCATGCCGATGCATCCGGCCACATGGTCCGTATTCCGGGGGATCACCGGCTCTTTGGGGCCCGGATATTTGACCGGCTTCCGGGATGCTCCGTCGGCTTCTACAATCAGAACAGGGCGGGAGGGCATCTCCCTCCAGCTCTCCAGTAGACGGGCAGGCAGCCCCCGGACCTTGCATCTGCCCCCTGAATCGCTGCCGCCATTGCCGGGGACTCCGCCGGGAAGAATCTCCCCGGCAGCAAACACCGTCTCCTTCTCCCAACCGGCAGGGGGGGCGGAGGAGTTCCAGTCCAGACAGATCCGGTCAAAGGGATGGGAGGTCCCTTCGGGATTGAACATCTTTGTGGTGGTGGTAAAAAGACCGCCGCCGAAGGGTCTTTCCGCGGCAAGGGCATGGAGCAGACTGGTCTTGCCGCCCCCTCCGCAGAGGGCAAGCATCTCCCCGGGTTCAAGCCTCAGTGCCCGGGTCAGGCTCTCCCCGGGGCAGCAGTCCGAGACCCGGTTCAAGGAAGTCATCTGCTCTCCGGGAGGGGTAGCTCCCAGCTTTTCAGAAGCTCTTCAAAACCTGCCTGTCCATCGGCGGTCCCGGGAAGTGTAAATTTCCAGAGGAATTCCGGAGCCTCTTCATTGGCCGAAAGGAGGCGGTAGTATCGCAGCTCAAAATCCAGTTCCTTTTTCAGGGCGGCTCTTTCGGTGGCCGGATCGATCCACTGGTCCTGATCTCCTCCGGGACACTCCGGGTGGGGGAGGATAAAGTCGAACTCATCGCTTCCCGATTCAAGATCTATCTGCCGGGTCAGGGGCGCCAGACGGCATACCAGAGGCTTGTGGATCAGATGGAGGGAACAGAGTCCTCTCAGGCCCGTCTCTTCATCAAAATCATTGACAAGAAAGGGGCAGAATTGGAAGGGTTTGGTTTTAAAGAGAATGCGGGGGAGAAACAGGCCGTTCTGCCCCTCATCAAGGATGACCCGTTTTTGATCAAAGAGCTCCCGGGTATGGCTTATGCCCAGGAATCTTCCCATCTTGTACAGGTCATAGCTGTTTAAAAAGACTTTCATGCTGCCGCTGCAGCACTCCCCGCAGAGGGTGCATCCGAATTTTATCTTCTTTTCAGAATCCATCAGAGCTCCTCTGCCGGGCATACCGGTACCTTCGGCACCGGCATATTTTTACAGATCCTATTCGGGACCGTAGGAGTGGTAGAGGCTGTCCAGGGGATTCTTGGCGTGAATTTCTGCATAGTCATCCAGCCAGTAAGCCTCAGCATTTCTTTTCAGGACCATAAAGGCGCCGCTGTCCGCTTCTTCGGCGGCTCTGTGATACTTCATGTAGATGTTCTCACCGTCCATACCGACAACTTCGATCTTTCCGGTCTGGTGAGACATTACAAAACGGGCTCTCTTGGCCAGTCCTGAAACCTGGACTCTGGCTTTTTCAAATATACCATATCCTTCCTCTATGGGAACAGCGTAGTCCGAGTTCCCTGACGCGGGACGGCACTGGAAGATGTAGTAGGGGGGAACACCCAGAAAGGAGAGTTCTCTGAAAAGGTTAGCCAGAGCATCGGGTGTGGAGTTTACACCGCGGATAATGGGGGTCTGATTGGCCAGTTCGGCGCCTGTTGAGCGCAGGAGACGGATTCCCTCTTTCGCCTCGTCGGTCAGTTCCTGGACGTGGTTGAAGTGGGTCATAATGTAGATCTGCTTGCCCTTTGCAATGATCTCCTTCAGCAGGTCAAGAAGGCTTTCATCCTCGATGATTCTGAAGGGGTTGAAGGCGGGCATCTTGGAACCGAGTCTGAGGATCTTGATATGATCGATCTCCGCCAGGGCTTCCAGGTACTTTCTGAGTTTACCTGTGCTCAGCATCAGGGGATCTCCTCCGGTGAGAAGGACGTTGGTGATCTCCTTGTGCTCTTTTATATAGGATACAGCGCCGTCAATGTCCTTGAGGATGGCGTCCTGTCCCTTCATAAAAACCCTTTTTCTAAAGCAGTAGCGGCAGATTCCGCCGCAGACATTACTCACCAGCATAAGGGCTGTCGATCTGTATTTATGTTCCAGTCCGGGGAGGATGGTGTAGTTGTGTTCACCCGAAGGGTCGAGTTTACCCCATTCGTTAAGCTCGGCAGCATCAGGCATAATCAGCCTGGCAATAGGATCTTCAGGATCGTCCCAGTTAATAAGGGACTGGTAGTATGAGTTACTTCTGAACTGATAGGTCTCATCGACCTTGTTGGCTGCATCCAAAGCTGAGGAGGGGGTGTTCTCCGGCAGATTGTCGGGGTTATTGATATACTTTACTTTCAATAGTGTTATCTCCTTGATTTTGGTGTGGGAGCAGTATCATATCACAAAGTGGAGATATAGTTAAGGTTTTATGTATTTGTAATTTATTATAGAAAAACAATTTAATTTTTATAGATTTACATCTGTGTTTTTATAATAAATCCGCTGCTGTTTTTTTATGAAATCTGAGGTTCCGGAAGATCCAGAGGAAGATGTAACCGGCAGAGCTGTATATAGTTAAGGAGATAGAAAAAACTGAAAGGAGGAGTGTATGGAAAGCGGATGGCGCTGTCCCAAATGCGGGAATACAAGTTATGAAACCGACCAGTTTGCTGCTACAGGAGGGGGATTTTCCAAGATCTTTGATGTTCAGAACAAGATGTTCACCACCGTATCCTGCAGCAGGTGCCGGTTTACAGAACTCTATAAGGCTGAAACCAGTACACTGGGAAATCTCTTTGACTTTTTTACCAATTAATTCCCCTGTTCGGGGTATTCGGAATCCTTTGTTCTTCTCAGGGAGTTCATCATCCCGGTGAACTCCCTATACTCCCGGCTGCTCCAGCGGCGGGCGTCGCGGCCCAGGTTATCCAGGTTTTCCCTGATTCTCCACTCTCCATCGGGAGATGAGGGCATCAGCAGGGCTGCAAGGAGATAGGCTCCCAGAATCACCCAGGGATTCAGCAGCAGGGCTGCACCGATAAGGATCATCCTCCAGTATCTTGCCTTGATTCCCAGGGCCTCTTCCAGTCCCCGGCAGACTCCCAGAAATACTCCGTCCTCAGATCTGTAAACTCTTTTCATCATATCCTCCAAAACGGCAGAACCGTATCATATTCAATAAATAGAGTTGCAAGAGGCGTACCAGCTTCCTGTTTCAGGGAAAATTGGAGGAAAACTATTGGATCAGAGGGCTGATTGACCATTTAAAGGTCAGGAGCACTGTCAGAACATCTCTCTCTACAGAGATATTATATAATTAATAGTTCCCGGGTAGTTTTTATTGGATTGCAACTTCCCGATTGATTAGCATTGGATTATGGCAGATGTAAAAAATGTCCGGATAAAAGTTATGTCGGGAACGCTGCTTGTTTCAACACTGCTGGCGGTCTGCACATGGCTTTTCCACGGGGTCTATGTTTTAAGATATCCTGAGGTTCTCAGAGGAACTCTATCTCTGTTTCTTCCTGCAGCAGGGGCGATCTTTATTACATTTGCAGCTGTTCTTTACTTCTCTCTCAGGCCTCTTAAAATTCTTGAGAAGGAGACCCTGACAGCTTCCCTGAGACAGGATATTCTTCAAACCCTCAGAAGGGTGCCGAGGATAATTGTTCTGCTGAGTCTTGCGGAATTCCTGATTCTACCGCTTTTTACAGCCTTTATTTTCAGCCGGTATCTTGGAACCTTTAATACACTAATCTTTATCCTTCAGATTTTCTACAACCTGTCCACCGGCATGATGTCGGCCCTTATGGGGCTCAGTATCAGCAATGCCATTTTTCATTCGATTTGCAGAAAGCTTGAAATTCTTTATTACAGGGAGGCCCCGGTACAGTTGAACTTTGTTACTGGAAATATTCTTCTTACCTTTTCCAGTATCTTTTTTATTCTGACTCTGGGATTTACAGGAGCTGTCGGGTATGTTTCCGGTCAATCCGGCGGTGTCTATAGATTTTTGACGGGACACAGTTCCTCTCTTCCCTACCCTGAGGGGGGCGGGGAGTTGACCGCATTTATCAACCATATCAACCTGGAGTTTATCGGCGGCCTTATTTTTCCTATGATGATCTGCTTCGGCATCATACTTTTTGCCAATATGCTCTCCCTCTCGGAGCAGCAGAGGCGACTTGCCGCCCTGAGAGAGACGATGAAGGATCTCTCGGCGGGAGACCGGAATCTCAGTGAAAGGCTGATTGTATACTCCTCAGACGAGATGGGGTCTATCGCCGGTAAAATCAACAGTTTTCTGTCAAATCTTGAAAAGGTTCTCTCCGATTCGGGCAGGTTTGCCATCTCCCTGAAGAAAAATGCAGTTCTCCTGAGGGAGGGATCCGAGTCTATGGATTCAGCTGTTAAGACCCTGGACGTTACCATAAGGGAGATCAATTCCTCGGTGTCTCTTAGCCGGGGAGATGTACAGAATGTGGACAGAAGGGTTGCCGAAATAACAGAGTCCGTAGAACGGGTAGCCGGCCATCTGGAGAATCAGACCGCTGTTGTTGACCAGAGCTCCGCAGCCATTGAACAGATCACCGCCAGCATTGAATCTGTGGCTCAAAGTACCGAGAGTGCCGACAGACTCAGTGCAGAGGTTCACTCCATTTCGGGAGAGGGGCAGGACACGGCTGGTGAGACAATGTCCGCACTGAGGGAGATTGAGGAGAGTGTTGCAGGGCTGCAGGATTTTGTTTCTGTAATATCCCGTATTGCGGCGCAGACCAATCTTCTGGCCATGAATGCCTCTATCGAAGCAGCCCATGCAGGGGATTCGGGAAGGGGTTTTGCCGTCGTGGCCATGGAAGTCAGGAAACTGGCGGAGTCGAGTGTCCGCGGTTCCAAGGGGGTCCGGAAGGATATTGGAATGATCTCGGAGCGGGTTGAGAGAGCGGTCCTGCTGATGGAGCGCTCAAGGGATTTTTTCAACAGGGTAACCGAGAATGCCCGCAGAACAGCCGAACTGAGCCGTACCATTGCCGGCTCCATGAAGGAGCAGAGGGCGGGAGCAAAAGAGGTTCTGGACCTGGTGAGGGTTCTTACAGAGTCCACAGGGGGGATGAACCTTGCCGTTGAAGACCAGAAGACCTGTTCCCGGTCCATCGCCGAGGCCATGGTCAGTCTGAACAAAAGCTTTGGAGAGATCTCAGAAGCCATGGAGAGGCAGGAAAATGAGGCTGGCTCACTGATGGAGGCGGCGGCTCTGGCGAAGAGTATCTCAGGAAGTAATGACAGTACCGCAGAAGATCTTGTCAGGGATCTTGAGCTTCTTTCGTCCAGAAAGGAATCAGTCTGAGAGACACTCCTGGCTGTAATGAAAAAAACCGTTTCCCCATGGAGAGAAACGGTCTTCAGTTTAAATTCGGCAGCATTTACCGCCGCCGAAAAATCTTATGCTGCTACGGGAGCGGGCTCTTTTGAACCGAAAAGGATCTTGTAGGACTCTTTGATCAGTACAATAGCCAGAACAAAGAGGATTGTGGCTATGGCAACAAGAACATAGTTTCCTGAAGCAACATTGTCTTTGGCAACAAATACCAGAGCAGTAAGGGTTACCAGGAACATGAAGATCATGGGAATCTTAACCATGTTGTTGTTCTTGCCCTCTTTGGCGAGCCAGGCACCGATGGCCAGAAGGGCCAGGGCCGAGAGGAGCTGGTTTGCAGAACCGAAGATGGGCCAGATTGTTCCCCAGTCGGTGAAACCAAGGAATCCGCCGATACTTACGGAGAGAAGGGTGGCGATGTATTTGTTGGACATTGTCTTGGCAAACTTATTTTCCTTCTCTTTATCTTCGGCTGCCATGGCAAAGAATTCCTGGAATACAAAGCGCGCCAGTCTGGTTGCTGTATCAAGGCTGGTCAGGGCAAAGGCAGAGATTGCCAGAGCGATAAAAGGTACACCTACTTCCATGGGAAGTCCGAAGGCGTTCATAAAGGTTCCCACACCGATTGAGAAGGTGGGGATGGCTCCGCCCTGCTGCATGCCGACGGCACCGATGGCTACCAGAGAGATTACCGCCAGAACACCCTCGATCAGCATACCGCCGTATCCGATCATCTTTGCATCAGTCTCCTTGTCCACCATCTTGGATGATGTTCCGGAACCTACCAATGAGTGGAATCCGGAGATGGCTCCGCAGGCAACGGTTACGAAGAGGATGGGGAACATATAGGCTCCGTTCACCTTGAATCCGCTGAAGGCGGGAACAAACTCGGGGTTGATGATGGGGTTGGCGAAGAGCAGACCCAGTACCGCACCGATAATCATGGCATAGAGGAGGAAGGAGTTCAGGTAGTCTCTGGGCTGCAGCAGAATCCATACGGGAGTTACTGAAGCAACAAAGATATAGGCCAGAAGAATCCACATCCATGCTGTTGCAGGCAGAGAGAGGGGGAACATCATTCCAACTTTGATACAAACCGCAAGAAGGGCTATACCGATTACAGAGCTGGCAATCAGGTTCAGACCCCGTCTGTATACGGAAAATCCGAAGACAACGGCAACAACAATAAAGAGCATTGACGCCGTGGCTGCTTCAGGGGTGGATGCAAAGGTGTTGGCAACAATATTAAGGAACGCGGCAACAACCAGAATCAGAGTAAGCCAGGCAAAGATGGCGAAGAGTTTCTTTCCTCTTTTTCCTATGTTCTTTTCAATTACTTCACCGATTGTGTTTCCGTCGTGTCTGATGGAGGCCATCAGGGCACCGAAGTCATGTACTCCTCCGAAGAAGATTGATCCGATAACGATCCACAGGAGTACGGGAACCCACCCGAACATTGCCGCCGCGATGGGACCTGTAATGGGACCGGCTCCTGCAATGGATGCAAAGTGATGACCCAGAACAACACCCTTGGATGCGGGGACATAGTCCACCCCGTCTTCCCTGGTGTGGGCAGGGGTCTCTTTTTCTGTGTTAACTCCCCATTTCTTGCAGAGCCATCCGCCGTAGAATACGTAGGCAATGAAGAACAGAACAATCGACAGAACAACGATTAAGATTGAGCTCATAGATTCCTCCTAAACAGCTCTATCCGGTGTAAGAAAAGAAGCTGTTTTAACAAATTTTTTATGTGTGACAACCCTGTTGGATTTCAGGGATATAACAACCAGACCCAGATCCGCCCAGCCCTTGAACCCGAAGGCAAAACCCTTCTGATACTTGAAGCGGGCTGCCTTTTTTACCAGATCCTCATCAATTTCATCTTCTGTGACATAAACCAGAAGAACCTGTGAGGACATATGGTTCTCATGGGGACGGGCAATTTCCTTTAAGCACCCCTTGATTTGTTCAAGTTTGTTAATAGGAGAAAAGAGATCATTTGTTTTTTCTGAAATAAACAGAAAATATTCATTTGTTTCGAATTCGTAGATTTTTATTTCTTTCAAAAGAGCGAACTTTGTGTTTTTTTCGTTAAAAGATGCTAAAAAGTCAAAGTTGTTTCCAGAAATTGAGAAATTCGGGTCAATGTTGAAATGAGATGAAAGCTTGTTTTTGACATTTTTATAATAAGAGTCAATATTTCTCATGTATTCGGATAATAACACAAAATATTGTTCTGTAAACATGAAATAAGAAAAAAACGGCAGTGTTGCCTTAGGTCTTAATGGCAATCCCGTTTATTTATAAAAAAAGACCAGCCTCTTAGACCGGTCTTCTTAATATATGAGTTAATTGGTTAAAAATCAGGGAATCAGGTTTCCATCTCCATCGATCTCTTTTCCGAAGAATTTAACAAAGAGGATGATAACCGCAGCACCCAGTGCAAGACTGATCCAGGGTGATATTCCGAATCCTGCAGGAATGGTACCGAGGATCAGGGCTACGACCGCCGCTGTTGCCGCATAGGGCGCCTGGGTGGTCACATGATCCAGGTGGTCGGCACCCGAGGCTGATGATGAGAGAATTGTTGTATCCGAAATGGGAGAGCAGTGGTCACCGAATACTGCACCGGTGAGAACCGAACCCATACAGGCGAGCATCAGGGGAGTTACCTGTCCCGTGGCCATTGACGCGTTCGCCGCAACGGGAATAACAATGGGCATAAGGATGGAGTTGGTTCCCCAGGAGGTTCCTGTAGAAAAGGCCACAAACATGGCTGTCAGGAAAATCAGGGAGGGGAGGATGATTACAAAGAATCCGCCTTCGGTGAAGGGGATTATCTCAACAAGCCACTCTGCAAGACCCATCTCTGAAATTACCGCCTTCAGAGCAAAGGCCAGGGTCAGAATAATTACAGCCATAAACATGGACTTGGCTCCGTTGACCCAGGCCTCAATGGCCTTTGCCAGGCTGAATTTCTTTCCGACAATACCCTGAACTGCAGCCGCTATGGATGAAATAAAGGCCGCCCAGGTCAGAACCACAGAGGCGTCTGAATCACCTATGGAGTCTCTCAGGGTTTTTCCGGGCTCATGGCCGTTATACCAGAGACCCACGAAGGTCACGATAATAAAGATACTGATGGGCAGTATTACACCCCAGATGCTGCCCTTGACTCCCTCTTCGGGAAGAAGGGATGCATCATCTGTAATCATGGGATTGGCCCCTTCTCTGTTGACCTGTCCCGTCTTTCTTGCACGGATTTCCGCCTTGAGCATGGGACCATAGTCCTTCTTCCTCAGAACCAGGGTAAAAAGAAGGACAAGAGCCAGGAGGGAGTAGAAGCGGTAGGGGATGGTCTGAAAAAAGACAACCATTGTGTTTCCGGCGATTCCAACATCCGCCATTCCCGCGGCTATGAGGCTCAGTTCCATGGCGATCCATGTAGAGATGGGAGCCATTGAAGAGACGGGAGCCGCTGCCGAGTCTACAATATAGGAGAGCTTCTCACGGGAGATCTTCTGTTTGTCTGTGATGGGCCGCATTGTGTTTCCCACAATGATGGAGTTGGCATAATCATCAAAGAAGATAGCAATTCCCATAAGAGCCGTGGCCAGCTGTGTGGAGCGGACATCCTTTGCCTTGGCTGCAATGGCTTCGGCAATGGCCTTTGTTCCGCCCATCTTGCCGATCATACCGATCATGCCTCCTACGGCCAGCAGGAATACAATGATTCCGATGTTCCAGGAGTCAGCGAGTGATTTGTCGACAATATATCCCGAAAAGGTTTCCAGCAGTCCCGCTACAGGATTCCAGCCGTTGATGATAGTTGATCCAGCCCAGATCCCCGCAAGGAGTGACAGCAGAACCTGTCTCTTCCAGATGGCCAGAATAATGGCGGCCATGGGGGGAATCAGTGAAAGGGCTCCGTATGTGAGTTCTTCCATGAAGATTAATCTCCTGATTAATTGTAATGTAAAAGGAGTCTACCTGACTGGTTGATCAGCTTCAAGTTGTTTACAGCTAAAAACTTGCAAAGCATTCGTTGATTATTAAGGTTTTTATATACTTTCTTGAAATAATATAAGAAAAACGGAGTTTTTCCTTTGATAGAATATGATTTGATTATTATCGGCGGCGGTGCCGCAGGGCTCTTTGCCGCCGCAAGGGCAGCCGAATCGGGACTGCGGATCTGTCTCCTGGAGGGGATGAATCAGTGCGGTCTGAAACTTCTTGTCAGTGGTTCGGGGCAGTGTAATCTGACCAATGCCGAGGATATCCGCTCCTTTCCCGAACGCTTCGGCCCGGCCGGGAATTTCGTTAAACCCTCCCTGTTTGAGTGGAGTAACAGGGACCTTGTTGGTTATCTGGAGGAGAGGGGCCTTCCCTGTGAGGATCGGGGAGACGGGAAGATCTTTCCAGTGAGCCGTAAGAGCCGGGATCTCAGGGATCTTCTGCAGAAGATCTGTCAGAAAGCCGGAGGAGAGATCTTCTGGAAGAGCCCTGTTACATCCATCTTGCGTGAAGAGGTGGGCTTCACTGTCCGCTCAAAGGGAAAAGAGTTTTCGGCTGCCCGGGTTCTTCTTGCCACGGGAGGAAAATCCTATCCAGGCACGGGATCAACCGGCGGCGGTTATGCTCTGGCTGAGGGACTGGGGCATACTGTTGCTGCACCTGTTCCAGCCCTGACTCCTGTTCTGGTCAGGAATTTTGCCCTGGCCTCCTGTTCGGGAACGTCCCTTGAGGTCTCTATAGATCTATACCGCTCGGGGAAGAAGGCCGGTTCTTATCAGGGAGACCTTCTGATTACCCATAGAGGTTTTTCGGGGCCCGTAATTCTGAATAACAGCCGGGATATGGCTGCCGGTGATGAGTTGAGGATCTGCTGGTGCCCGGGCTGGGATCGTCAGGACCTGGACCGGGATATTCTGGAGACGGTCTCTGAATCGGGAAAGAAGTCTCTCAAGTCGGGACTGGCGGTAAGGGGGATTACCGATGCTCTGATGCAGGAACTGATCAGGCGGGCCGGTCTGGATCCTTCAGAAAGAGTGAATCAGCTGAGCCGTAAAGAGAGAAACTCATGGGTGAATGTGCTTTTTTCTTCTTCATTTACTGTTCAGGAAATGGGGGGATTCAACCAGGCAATGGTTACTTCCGGCGGGATCTCTTTGAAAGAGGTAAATCCCCGGACCATGGAATCCCGCATCTGCGGCGGTCTCTTTATGGCCGGGGAAGTTCTGGATGTGGACGGCGAAACAGGAGGCTACAACCTCCAGTTTGCCTTCTCATCGGCAGCCCTGGCAGTTAAAACCATGACCGCCGAATAAGTCTTACTCACGTCCTCCGATAAACATTCCTGCTTCACCGGCTTCGATAAAGTTGGTAACTGTTGAACGGTTTGGAGAAGAACCTACCAGCACAACCAGGTCGTTGCTGTTGATTGCCCCCTCGTCAAGGAGAACCCTGATAGACTCGCTGACCATCTCATCCAGAGTATCCTGCTGGGGCAGATGGTATGCGCTGACACCGTAGCTCAGTCCCAGCTGTCTTACAACGGCGGAGTTGGGGGAGAGAGCCAGGATGGGTGTTGTTCCTCTCAGTGAAGCCAGGAGGGTCGCGGACCGGCCTGTGTCGGTCTGAACGATAATAGCCTTGGCATTCAGGTGTCTTGCTGTATGCTCGGCGGCTGTGATCATCTCAAGACGAACAGGGTTGAAGTAGGAGAGATTTCTCTTCTGGAACTTCTTGTTCTTCTTGTTTGATTCACTGGCTGCTGCGATTTTTGCCATGGTGGAAACAGCTTCAAATGCATAGTTTCCGTAGGCTGTTTCGCCTGAGAGCATTACCGCATCGGTTCCGTCCATTACGGCGTTGGCAACATCACTTACCTCGGCTCTGGTGGGGCGGGGGTTGTCGATCATTGTGTGGAGCATCTGGGTAGCTGTGATAACAACCTTGTTTCTCTTGATACACTTGCGGATCATTCTCTTCTGCATTTTGGGAACATCTTCCGCAGGAAGTTCGATTCCCAGGTCTCCTCGGGCAACCATGACACCGTGACAGTGGTCAAGGATCTCGTCGAGGTTTTCAATTCCTTCCATGTTTTCGATCTTGGCGATCAGGCGGACAGGACTGTTGTACTTGTCCAGAATTTTCTGAACAGAAATCAGGTCTTCCTTGTTCCGTACGAAGGAGTGAGCAATAAAATCAACGCCCACTTCTGCAGCAAAGTGAATGTACTCTTCATCTTTTTTTGTCAGTGAGGGAAGGGAAATGGGAATATTGGGAACGTTAACGCTCTTTTTGTTTTTGATCTTTCCGGAGTTGTTGGCGATACAGCGCAGCTGTTCCACCTGCTTGTCGATTACGATGAGAGACATCTCACCGTCATCGATCAGGATCTCTGTGCCTCTGGTTACAACATCACAGAACTTGTTGTAGCTTACGGAGAAGTGGGGCTCTTCCATCTCTGTACCGGCAGGTACGATGAAAAGTTCGTCTCCCTCGTTCACTGGGATCGGCTCGGCGATATCGAGAGTCCGGATTTCGGGACCCTTAGTGTCGATCAGAATTCCTGCCCTGTCGGAAACGGCACGGATGTTGTCAATAATGCCTTTGGTTTCATCGGGAGTCTGGTGAGCAGTGTTTAACCGGAACACACTTGCACCAGCCTTATAGAGTCTTCTGATAAATTTTTCTTCATTGTGCATACCAATGGTAGCAACTATTTTTGTCCGGTTGGTTTTCATCTATTTCTATCCTAATATGAATTGGTCTGATATTTTTTACAGGGAAATCCTTTCTATTTCAAGACTTAAAACCAGATATCATGTGTCTTTTCCTTGCAAACCCGCTTTTTCTCTTAATTGTAAACCCTGCAGCCCTTAATGTCTGCTTTACAACCCCCGCAGAAGTGAAAGTTGCCAGGGTTCCGTTCACTTTTGTCCGCCTGTAAAGTGATTCCATAACCGGTAATGACCATATTTCAGGGTTCTTGTCCGGACTGTGTCCGTCAAGAAACCAGGCATCAACCGATGGATCAGCCTCTTCCAGGCACCATTCGAGGACATCTCCGAAGTAGAGTCTGAACCGGATATCACCTCCCGGAAAGGTCCAGGTAGCGGTATTCCATCCGGGTGCCAGAGAGGTGCGGAATTCATCCCACTGTTTCAGAAAGAGTGTCAGCAGATCACCCAGCCTTTTTTTAAAGGGGAGCAGAAGGGATCTTATTCTTTCGGTCTCAAGAGGGTATTTTTCCACCGTGGAGTAACTCAGGTTCAGTATCTTCTCCGGATTCTCCGGAATGACGGTGAGGAGGGACAGCAGGTTCAGACCGGTTCCGAAGCCCGTCTCGCCGACATGAAAGTCTCCTCCCTTCTGAAGTCTTGTTTCAAGTTCATTTCCCTGGATAAAGACATACATGGTCTCATCCATTCCGTCATCACTGGAAAAATAGAGGTCTCCATAATGGGGATTCTGATGTTCTGTCAAACTGATATCACTACTCCAGATTCTTTTTTCAGGGAACAGTTGCATTTTCTGTCCTCAGATTATCAATTCTAAACATATTCAGGTGAAAATTAAATGGGCATTTAGTGAGGGAATTTTGAAAAAAAAGTACACGTGTACTTGATCCGGGGGCGGTTGTGATCTATCTTAGGGTGAGAGATCAGAGCTAAGGAGTATTCTATGGGAAAAATCCTGATTACCGGCGGAGCCGGATACATTGCATCACATACAAATCTGGAACTTCTGGACGGAGGCTATGACATCGTTCTGGCCGACAATCTTTGCAACTCCTCTATGGAGGCTGTCAGAAGGGTTGAGGAACTCAGCGGCAGGAAGATCCCCTTTTATGAGGTTGATCTGAAGGACATTGACGGACTCAGAACCCTCTTCGACAAGGAGCCTGAAATCACCGGGGTAATTCACTTTGCGGCCCTCAAGGCTGTAGGTGAGTCTGTAGAAAAGCCCCTGATGTACTATGAAAACAATATTACCGGTTCTCTGAATCTCTACAAGGTGATGGACGAGAGAGGCGTAAAGCAGCTTGTATTCTCCTCCTCCGCCACCGTATATGGAGATCCCGAGTCGGTTCCTGTAAAAGAGGATGCCCGTCTGCAGGCTACCAATCCCTACGGTCAGACCAAACTGATGATGGAGCAGATCCTGATTGATGCCGCAAAGGCAAAGGGCTGGGATGTTACAATCCTGCGCTACTTCAATCCCGTTGGAGCTCATCCCTCAGGCCGGATCGGCGAGGATCCTGAGTATCCCAACAACCTGCTTCCCTTTGTATCTCAGGTTGCCGCGGGTGTCCGGGAGAAGGTCATGGTCTTCGGAAACGACTGGCCCACCCCCGACGGTACGGGAGTGAGAGACTATATTCATGTTGTGGATCTGGCAAAGGCCCATGTAAAGGCCCTGGACAACCTGAAGTTGAAGAAGGGAGTTTCCGTCTACAATATCGGAACGGGTAAGGGTTACTCTGTTCTGGAAATGATCAAGGCCTTTGAAGAGGTCTGCGGCCACAGCATTGCATGGGAATTCGGTCCCCGTAGAGCCGGAGACATCGCCACAGTGTATGGAGATCCCGCCCTGGCAAAGAAAGAACTGGACTGGGAGGCAGAACTGGGACTGGATGAGATGGTCTCCTCCGCCTGGAAGTGGCAGAGCGATAATCCGAAAGGGTATAAGGGCTGATCGCAGCTCTTCTGCACATAGGAAATGAGAAAACCGGCCTGGTTCGAAAGAATCTGACCGGTTTTTTTTGCGTCCCTGAATCAGCTCTCCATCAGCAGATCACCTCTGCTCTTCAGATCCCTGACAATGGAGTCGTAAAAATCGGCGTCAATTCTGTACCAGCGCCGGTAGACCCAGTACCCTGCGGCAATCAGAACCGGTGGAACTGCCAGCATGGCGATCTTCATCATCAAAAGACCGCCCTCTGATACATCCTCGGGGCCTGCGGCCTTGTTGATTCCCGACAGAATGACAACGGCTCCCACAATTCCCGTACCTATAGCGCCTCCCATCTTGTTGATAAAGGGCTGCAGGGCAAAGGTGACGCTCTCGTTTCTCTTGCCCAGCTTCCACTGGCCGTACTCAATTGTGTCCGCCAGAAACATCAGCATCAGCAGCTGAATAAAGGCCTGACCCAGAAAGAGGAGTATTCCCGCTGTTCCGATAAACCTCATATCCATGGGACTGAAGAAGAAGATGATGTAACCCACAAGAACCATGGCGGTTCCCCAGGTGTAGAGAGTCCTCCGGTCATAGCGCTTGCTGAAGAGGGGAAAAACCGACAGGGCCAGAACCTGTGAGACTCCGAGAATCACCGCAAAGATGGAGTACATATTCTCATCACCGTAGGCGTACTTGAAGAAGTAGAGGCCGAAGCTGGTGGTGGTTACATAGCCGATCATAAAGAGAACCATGGCGATTGATGTAAACAGAAGCTGGTCGTTTTTAAAGATAACCGTAAAAAGTTCACTCAAAGAGGTGGTTGATTCGGATTTAAAGATCTTTCTGTTTTCCTTTACCCCGAAAAGGGTTATGGCCTGTCCCGCAATGAGAATCAGTACTATGGCAAAGGCGAAGATGCTGTAGGCCCGGCTCATACTGCCGGTTGCCTTCCGGAGGGCTTCGGTGATGGGAACAATCCCCGCCACCACAACAAAGAGGCCGATATTGGCGCAGATTCGGGCAAAGGCACCAAGTTTCTCACGGCCTTTCTGATCCATTGAGAGGCTGGGCATCATGGACCAGTAGGCGATGTCGTTCATTGTAAAGCTGATGCCCCACATCAGATAGGCGGCTGCAAAGAAGATAATAAAGGGTGCTCCCCTTAAGCCTGTATCGACAAAAAGAAGGGTAGTCAGCAGTCCTGAAATAAGCGCTCCGGCAGTAATCCAGGGTTTGAACTTGCCCCATCTGGTTTTTGTATTGTCCACAATAACTCCCATAAAGGGATCATTGACGGCATCAAAGATCCGGGCAAAGAGTATGATTCCAGTTACCCACCACATCGTCCTGTCCGGCAGCTGCAGAACATCGGTCAGAAAGAAGATCAGATACATGGAGATAAGAGCATACTGCATATCTCTTCCGATTGTTCCCAGGCCGAAGCAGTAGTGATTTCGTGTTTCTGTTTTCATCAGGAGAAGCTCCGAATTTTTTAGGTTTTAAAAAGTGATAGTGTTGCCATCAGTATACGGCTGAATTCTCCGGTGAGCAAGGTATATCGATCACAGCCGCTATCCTGACCTCAGCTTTTTTCAGGCAGTGTGATTATGTAGTGAACTCCCTTATCCACGCTTCCCGTATATCTGATAGACCCGCCCAGACTTCCCGCCACGGTATTGTAGACAATATTCAGACCAATACCCCGTGACTGGAAATCGCGATCCCGGTTGTAGAAGGGTTCAAAGAGTCTTGATGAGTCCTCTTCGGGGATACCTGTTCCATTGTCTGAGTACTCGAGGATAGTCGTATCGGATTCTCTGTAGAAGGTTACACGGATCAATCCTTCCTGACGGTCTTTGAAGCTGTGAAGCAGAGAGTTGGAGGTCAACTGATCGAGAATGCTTTGAAGGAGCTCCGGGTTTGTATGTATCCGGAAATCATCCGGACACTCACTTTGAATCGTTACTCCTTCAGGAAGTTCCGATTTCCACTTATTCAGGTAGATGATCTTCAGGAAATCCTCTACCTCCATATTGATAAACCCCTTCCTGCTGATATCAAGGAGTTTAAAGGACTCTAATAGCTCCACCGCTTTGTTCAGGGAACTTTCCAGCAGTTCTATCATTCCGGAGAGGCTCTCCGTCACTGTATCCCCGTAATCAGGCAATTTCCGGATATCCTCTTTTAAGCAGGAGAGGGTGGTTATTGAGGTTCCCAGGGGGGTGTTAAGGTGGTGTGACATCCTGGCGAGAAGGCGTCCCATGTTTGAAAAGCGTTCCTCTTCGATCAGCTTCTGCTGGGTCTGCTGCAGCTCTTTCAGAGATCTGCGGAGCTGTTCAGTTATGGTGCTGTTCAGATTCAGCTGTTCTTCCAGCTCCCTCTGTTTTGATTCCAGTATCTCAATAAGGTTGTTGAAATGTCTTCCTATCTCTCCCACTTCATCAGAGGAGTAGATGTCCGATCGTACAGAAAGATCTCCCTCTGCAGCCTGATCCATCTTCATTTTCAGTTCTAGTACGGGAAGGGTGATTGAGCGGCTGACCCGGAGAGACAGATAGCCGATGGTCAGGAGGGCGAAGAACAGGGCAAGTAGAAATAAGCGGGTCATATCCCGAATGGGTTTCATAAATTCCGATCTATAGGCTGTAACGGCCAGAATAAACCCGTATGGTTCAATCTCGGAAAAAAGGGAGAGCTTTTTATGCAGCTTCTTTTCACCTGGATTCTGCCAGAGATAATCAACTCTTCCGTTTCTTTCCTCAAGAGACTGGCGGACAACATCGCCCATTGGACCCTCTCGATCGATCATATTTATGCCCTCGTATTCGGGGTGAACCAGCAGGGTCCCATCGTTTCCGATTATTATGGGATATCCGGTATCACCGAACTTGATGGAGAGGATATTGTCTTTGAAGTCTTTCAGATTGATCAGAGATGCCAGATCATCCCGGTAACCGGTTGTGGCGATGTGCCAATTCCAGGGAGTGTAGTAGATGTTGTATGAGAGCTTGTCTCTGTCGGCCTTGTCTCCAGGATTGCGCCATTTATAGGAGAAGTAGACCTCTTCGTCCTTTTTCAGAAGGGGGAAGAAATCAAAGCCTGTAATATCCATACCAATATATTCGGGATAGGGATGGTAGGCAAAGACATTCTGTGAGTTGACAATGGCAAGGTATCCCGATGGTCCGGGCCTGATATTCTGCACCATGGACCATGCCAGATCCTGAGCCTCCTGTTCTGAAAGCTCCCCCTCTTTGAATCTGTTGTAGCAGCTCTCAATTATGGTCAGAGCCGAGTGAGCCATGGCCCGGTAGTAGTTCTTTATGGAGGCTTCGGCGGCTGTGGCGATGCTGTTTTTGATCAGGTCAACCTGAAGTGTAAGGGCTGTCTCCACTGATTTAATAACAGAGTTTCTCAGACCGGTGTAGGCGGCTCCGAAGGTCATGATCATTACGACCAGAAAGGCCAGCCAGTATCTGATGACGAGTTTGGTTCTGATATGGTGAAAATGTACCGGCTTGAGAGGCAATCTCTGCTCCTGAATCAGCCCCGGGCTGATACATTAATTATAGATGTTTCCCGGGGGGATTCAACATGAGTGAAAAGACGGTCCGGAGAAGTATTACTCTCCGCTCATCTGCATTCTCTCCCGTGAAATACGGCGGTATTCGCTGGGTGAGTAGCTGGACTGGTTTCTCAATACCGTACTGAAGTAGTTGCTCGAGGAGAATCCCGCATCCAGGGCGATCTGGGTGACGGGCAGCTCGGTGGTCCGCAGCAGCTGTTTGGCGTACTCCAGCTTCTTGAAGGTTATGTAGTTGGCCGGGGTCAGGCCCACCTCCTCCTTGAATTTGATCTTGAACCGGGAGAGTGAGTATCCGGATATAGCCGCCAGCTCCTTTAGAAGGAGGCTCTCCTTGTAACTGTTCTCAATATGTTCCAGAACCCGTTTTATGTTCGGGTCCTGAATTTTTTTTTCCTCTTCCTCCCGGACGGGAATAAACTCGGGAATCTTAAACAAAAAACAGCTGAGGTACTGCACTCCCAGCATCAGGGCATCGGGATCACCGTCGGAAATATTGTCAAAAGCCTGTTTCAGAAGTAACTGGTCACTGCTTGTAAAACGCAGGTGGCGGTGATCAATATTGGTCAGAATCCTGTGGATCGCCAGGCTGTACTCTCTGTTTAAACCAAGGATGTGCCCGGGATCTTTGATATTTATCTGAAGACCGAAAAATGTGCAGGGGCTGAGGTTGTAGCTTCCGTTGTGATGGGGCTCATAGGGGAAGGTGGCAAACATCTCATTTCCTGTTACTGTAAAGGTTTCTTCCCCTACGACGCTGAGGCGTTTTCCTTTTACAAGGCAGTGAATTTCTACAATATCCGAGTGGTGATGATGAGGAGTCGGCGGTGTGGCATGGGCCATATTCCAGTAGGCAAAGTTTCCGAGACCGGGAATCCCGTGCTCTTTCCGGGTGATAACTTTTTTGTGTTCTTCCCAGCAGGATTCATCAAATATTTCCATAAACCATCAACCTCAATGTATGAAATTGTACTAAAACTTTTTTTGAATGTGGACTCTGAAAAGTGGACATATAGTACATCTACATGGTCTTCAAATCCATAGTGATTTGCCATTTTATTATGATTTTTTATAGCAATGAGGATATATCCCCAAATGAGTGAAACAATAGACAACGGCGTATGGCCGGTAATGACAACTCCCTATACGGAGGACAACAAAATTGATTATGACGGAGTGAAGGAGATCCTTCAGTGGTATGCCTCACAGGGTGCTGCAGGAGTATTTGCCGTCTGTCAATCCAGCGAGATGTTCTTTCTCTCCCGTGAAGAGAGAGTCTCTCTTGCAAAGTTTGTTATCGACAATGCTCCCGAGGGGCTGGGAGTCATCGCCTCGGGCCATGTGGCCGAGAGTGTAGATGAGCAGATCGAGGACGCCAAAGCCATTATCGATGCCGGCGTTGGTTCCTATGTCTTTATCTCCAACCAGTTTGCTGCCGAAGGGGAGAGCGAAGATGTGGTCAAGAAGAATATTGAGACCCTGATATCGAAGATCCCGGCAAAAAGCTTCGGAATATACGAGTGTCCCATGCCCTACAAGAGACTGATCTCTCCCGAGCTGCTCAAGTGGTGTGCCGAAACCGGACGCTTCAGCTTCCTGAAGGACACCTGCTGCAGCCTTCCCGAACTGAGGGCGAAGATCAAGGGTGTTGAGGGAACCAGCCTGAAGGTGTACAACGCCAATGCGGCGACCCTGCTTGAGAGTCTGAAATACGGTGCCGCAGGATACAGCGGTGTTATGGCCAACTTCCACTGTGACCTCTACTCCTGGCTCTGTGCCAACTATGAGAAGGAACCCGAAAAGGCACAGATCGTTCAGGACTTTCTGGGTTTTGCCAGCATGGCCGAGTGTCAGCTCTATCCGGTGAACTCCAAGTACCATATGCAGCTGGAGGGGCTTAATATCAACCTTTTCAGCCGGGTCCAGGACTTCACACTCCTTACTCCCAGCAAACAGATGGAGATGGAGCAGCTGAGGGAGTCTGTGAACCGTTTTAAGAGCACTGTGCTGTAATGCTGCAGAATTGCGGTTCCTGATAAATGAGGAATTAAACCTGAAAAGGTATAATTATTTTTCCAAAACGGAGGATTTGAAATGAAAAAGATTTTAGTATTTCTGCTGGTTTTTCTGACTTTCGGAATGACTGCATGGGCCGCGGGCCAGAGCGATGATGGAAAGGTTGAGATTATCTTCACATCCGTATCTGTTTCCGGTGACTCCCACACTGAAGCAATGTATGTATTTGCCGATAAGGTTGCAGAGCTGACCGACGGAACTGTTGAAGTAAAGGTTTATGACAACGGATCACTCTTTACGGCAGAGAACGAATTTGACGCCCTGATCAGCGGTGAGACAGATATGGCTTATATCTCCTTTCCCCAGATTGCTACACAGATTCCCTCTTTCAGCATGTTCGGTTCAGGATACTTCTTCAGCTCCTATGACCATATGACAGCCGTTCTCAACGGCGACATCGCCGCGAAGAACATCTGGCCCCAGGTCCGCGAAACACTCCATGTTGAGCCCCTTGGTTCTCTCTACCTCGGAAGCCGTGTTGTTAACACAAGAAACAAAGAGATCAACAGCTACGCCGACATGGAAGGTGTTCTCCTGAGAATGCCCAACTCCGAAGCATGGCTCTTCCTGGGGGAAGCTCTTGGTGCCAACCCCACTCCCCTCTCTTTCTCCGAGCTCTACACTGCTCTGCAGACAGGTGCCGTTGACGGACAGGACAACCCCCTTCCCACAGTTGAAAGCGCCAAGTTCTACGAAGTTACCAAGAACCTCGCTATCACAAACCACGTAATCGACTCCATCATGCCCTGTATCAACCAGGCTAAATGGGAGTCTCTGACTGCCGATCAGCAGAGTGCCGTTAA
The DNA here is from genome assembly GCA_002408085.1 of Spirochaeta sp. UBA5339. Taxonomy (GTDB): domain Bacteria; phylum Spirochaetota; class Spirochaetia; order DSM-2461; family DSM-2461; genus Oceanispirochaeta. Next base: position 82,325 of record DHQL01000025.1, on the reverse strand, counting down.
GGAAGCAATGGAGTACGCCATCGCCTACAACGACAAGACAAGGCTCGAAACCGAAGCCGGTATCGTTTCCTTCTTCGAGGGTGAGGGACTCAAGGTTACCTATCCCGATATCACAGAGTTCAGAGACAATGTTCAGGCTGCCTACGCTGCCAACACTGCAATGACTTCTTCATGGGACATGGATCTGTACAAGCAGGTTCAGGATATGGCCAAGTAAGAGTTTCTCTAACTGATTTAATTCAGACTCCTGAAGGTTCCCGTCCGGGGAGGCTTCAGGAGTTTTTTATCCGTTAATCATTAAAACTTTTTCCGAAGAGGGAGTACCGTTAATGAGTACAGTAAAAAAAATATTAAAAGGATTAACATACTTTCTGGGAACCATTGTCCCGAACGTAACCTTTACGGTTATCTTCGTAACCTTTATGGTGACCATCATTTCCCGGTATATCCTGAAAACACCTGTGGCCTGGAGTTACGAGATAAGTATTCTAGCCTATATGTGGACCATGTTTTTCGGCGTGGGTAAGGCCATGGCCAGGGACGAGCATGTTGTGTTCGGTCTGGTTTACGATGCAGTGAAGCCCCGGACAAGGCTGATCTTCAAGATCTCCAGCAATCTGATTCTTATCATTCTGATTGCCGTCGCCTTTGTTCCGTCAATCAATTCACTCTTATCAAAAAGAATGGTAACAGGGGTCCTGAAGCTTCCCTTCAGAGTTGTCTTTGCTCCCCTTATCTATATGTTCGCAGAGATCATTATCAGAAGTCTGATTGATCTGAAGACCAATGTTCTTGATCTGAAAAATCTGGGCACAGCCGGCAAGGAAGGAAACTGAATATGAATCTTGTACTCTTACTTTTTATCTTTCTGGCTCTCTGTTTTATTATCAGAATGCCCGTATCCCTCTCCATGCTGAGTGCTTCCATCTTCTACTTTGTTATGAGCGGAAGAAACATGGAGCAGGTCTTTACCGTAATGAGCGGTAATATGTACTCCAACTACACCATGCTGGCGGCGCCGCTCTTTATCTTTATGGCCAATGTTATGAATGAGGGAGAGGTTACCGACAAGCTCTTCAAGTTCTGTAACGGTCTCTTCGGACGACTCCGGGGCGGTACGGCTCAGGTAAACGTTGCAGCCTCCCTGATCTTTTCGGGAATGACCGGTTCCGCCATTGCCGACGCCTCGGGTATCGGACTCATGGAGATTGAGCAGATGAAGAAAGAGGGGTACGATCCCGAGTTCAGCTGCGCCCTGACCGCGGCCTCCGCGACGGTAGGTCCGATCTTCCCTCCCAGCATTCCCATGGTTATCTACGCCATGCTTTCGGGTGCTTCCATCGGTAAGCTCTTTATGGGAGGAATGATTCCCGGTGTAATCCTCTCCATCCTTCTGATGATCTATGTGGCGATCCTCTCTGCAAAGAGAAAGTATCCCCGGGGTGAGCTGATGGTTGCAAGAGAGTTCCTCCGTGTAACGGTCTCCGCTTTCCCCGCCCTCTTTACGGTTGTGCTCCTTCTGGGAGGGATCTATCTTGGTGTTGTAACTCCCACCGAGGCGGGTGCTCTGGCTTCTGCCTACGCCATCCTGATCTCCATCTTTATCTACCACAACCTCGGGTGGGTGAAGCTCTGGAGAATCATCAAGAAGAGTGCAGCCAACACAGCCACCCTGGCACTTCTGGCGGGAACATCCATGCTCTTCTCCTACATTATCTCCCTGGAACAGGTACCCCGGGCTGTGGCCTCAATTGTAATGGGACTGACCGAGAACAAATACCTCTTCCTGCTGGTTGTGAATGTAGTCTTTCTGCTCCTGGGATGTGTGCTGGATGTCAGCACCATACAGCTGGTATTTGTCCCCATGGTTCTTCCCCTGGTTAAAGCCTTCGGCATCGACCTGGTACACTTCGGTGTTGTGATCTGTCTGAATATGATGATCGGTCTCTCGACACCTCCCTTCGGAATGCTACTCTTTATTGTAGCGGGCCTTGGAAAGACAAAGATAAAGGGTGTTATCAGGGAGATCATCCCCATGATTCTGGTTATGATCGCTTTGCTTCTGCTGATCACCTATATTCCCGAGATCGTTATGTGGCTGCCCAACAGGGTTATGTAGCCTGACAGACTGCTTGATAAAAGGTTCTGATGAAGAGTATTGATGATCTGCTGGTTCGGCTGAACCAGCTTCCCCCGTCCGTCCGTTCCGCGCCTTTCTGGGCCTGGAACGACAGACTTGAAAGCGAAGAGCTGTCCCGGCAGATCCGGGACATGAAAGAACAGGGTATGGGCGGGTTCTTTATGCACTCCCGGGAGGGGCTGGAGACAGAGTACCTTTCCGATGAGTGGATGGAGTGCATCCGGGACTCTGTTGATGAGGCCCGAAAGACCGGCATGGAGGCCTGGATCTACGATGAGGACAAGTGGCCCTCGGGCAGTGCCGGCGGCCTTGTCAGCGCATCAAATCCCGCAGAGTATACCGCCAAGGGGCTGACTGCCGAGGTGATCGATCTCAGCGAAACTGGCGGATCCCTTAAGCTGCAGGCTGCAGCGGAGGATCAGGAGGTTCTGGTAACCTGTCTGCTTGATCTTTCCGCCGAGAGACGGATCGTCTCCTTCAGATCTCTTGAGGTTGAAGAGCTCGGCTCTCTCGTAGAGGGACTGATTCTGGTCTGCCGTATGGAGACCTCGGGCAGCAGCGAGTGGTACAATAACCTTGCCCCTTCGGACAATCTGAATCCTGCGGCGATTCGCAAATTTATTGATCTGACCCATGAGGAGTACAGGAAGAGATTTGCCGGTGACTTCGGTGGTGCTGTAAAGGGATTCTTTACGGATGAGCCCAACTACTGCGACTTCTTCTCCGTCTTTACCGAGGGACGGCCCTGGCTGCCGTGGTCCACAGTTTTTGAATCATTCTTTGAAGGGCAGAGAGGGTACTCCCCTTTGGAGATTCTCCCCCTTCTCTTCTTTCACGGTCCCGGAGACGAAGCAGCCCGCTATGATTACTGGCTGACTCTGACAGAGCTCTTCACTGCCTCATACACCAGGCAGATCTATGAGTGGTGCGAAGAGAACGGTCTGGAACTCACAGGACATGTGCTCTATGAAAACGATATGGGTTACTCGGTACGGGTATCGGGAGCCTCCATGCCCCACTACCGCTACATGCATGCCCCGGGGATCGATATCCTGGGGGACCAGCGGCAGGAGTATCTGACTGTAAAGCAGTGCACCTCTGCGGCCAACCAGTTCGGCCGCTCCATGGTCCTTACCGAGACCTACGGCTGTACGGGCTGGGACTTCTCCTTTGCCGGGCAGAAACGGCTTGGGGACTGGCAGTTTGTTATGGGTGTAAACAAGAGGTGTCAGCATCTCTCCCTCTACTCCATCTCGGGCTGCCGGAAACGGGACTATCCCCCCGCCTTCAACTATCAGACTCCCTGGTGGCCCTACAATCATGTAATTGAGGACTACTTTGCCCGCATGGCCCTCTGTGTCAGTAAGGGAAAAATTGTCCGGGATATTCTTTTGATCCATCCCATAGCTACCCTCTGGATGAAGTCCGGAAGCGCTATGAATGAGGACCTTGGCAACTGCCAGATGAATATGGGCTGGATGGATGATCATATTCTAAAGCTCAATGAAGAGGGAGACCGCTACAACCGGCTGGCTGAGAGTCTGCTGGATGCCCAGTTTGACTTTGACTTCGGCGACGAGCTGATATTAAAGAGTGACGGGTCGGTGAACAACGGCGCCCTTGTTGTAGGGCAGCACGCCTACAAAACTGTTGTAGTTCCCGCGGTGGAGACAATAATGTCTTCCACCCTGCTGCTTCTGGAGGAGTTTCTGGATGCAGGCGGAGAGATCATCTGGGTGGAGCCGCTGCCCGGAAAGATTGATGCCCGGAATTCCGATGCTCTCTCACAGCTGGAAAAGAAAGCCGGTTTTATCCGGGTCCCTGATTACGCCTCATTACTCACCGCTCTTGATGAGCGTATAAAGAGGCCTGTCAGGATCAGTGATGATTTCGGACGGGATCAGGGTGGCTTTCTGACAATGACCCGTGATGCGGGAGATCTCAGGATTGTTACCGCCGTCAATACGAAGGATGCCGATACAAAGGGTGTTATCAGCTTTTCAGAGTCAGGCGCTCTCAAGTCTCTGGATCTATTAAGCGGATCTGTTCGTGATGAGAAGGTTTTCCCTGGAGCCGGTAGAGAGGGAATATGTGTACAGGCTTCTTTCGGGCCGGAGGAGAGCCGGGTCTATCTGCTGGACAGAAGTTCAGAACCCTGTTTTACGGAGTTCAAAGCCCGGTACAGACACCCTCACTATGTGGACGAGCTTGTGGCTGGGCTGCCGCCGGTATCCAAAGCCGAGCTCACCATGGAAAATGCTCTGACTCTGGACTCCTGCCGTCTGAAAAAGGATGACGGAGATTGGAGCCGTGAGGACCTGGTCTGGAAGGTTCAGAAGACCCTCCGGGAGGAGCTGGGTCTGCGGCCCGTCTACTACAACGGCGCCCCCCAGCGCTACAGCTGGATCGAAGAAGAGGTCTCCACCTGTCCGGTCACTCTGGAGTTCCGATTTCATGTGGATCAGGTTCCCGAAGGTCCCGTCTTTGCGGTGGTGGAGAAATCCTCCGACTTCAGGCTCTTCTGCAACGGTCAGCTTTGTACCCTTACGGATGAGTACTATCTGGACCGAAGCTTTCTGAAGCATAGAATACCCTCCCTGACAGAGGGTGAGAACAACCTTCGTATCGAGGTGGACTACCATAGTGCAGTAGAGCTTGAGGACATCTATATTGTCGGTGACTTTGCCGTCAGTCCGGAGAGAAGCATCGGCTTGTGGAAGGGGGCCCTGAAGAGGGGAGACTGGACATTTCAGGGCCTCTATCACTATCCCGGTTCCGTAAGGTACAGATATACCCTGCCGCCCCTGGACCGTAAGTGGGAGGGACGGGACCTTGAGCTGAATATCGGAGAGTTTGCCGGAACCCTTGCCGTTGTGCGGACTGTCTCCCGGGAGCCGGTTTACCTGCTAAGGGGAGACTGTTCGGTTCCCGTATCCCTCTCCTTTGACAGGGAAACGGAGGTGGAGATTGAGATAGTGGGGAGCCTGCGCAATATGCTGGGACCCTTTCACAGCTCCTTCTCCACTTGCAGCCGGATCAGCTGGGCCGACTTCCGCACCGAAGGAGCCGAGTATACCCCGGACTACACCGTTGTGCCTTCGGGGCTTATCGGAGAGGTTGGGATAATCGCAAAATAGCCACAGGCTTTATGCCGGTGTTCTGGAGCTGAGAATCCGATAGAGTTCCCGGGATGTCCCTGCCTTCATGGCAGGCTCCCGAATTTCATCCTTTTTCAGGGTCTGTGCGATGGACGCCAGCAGCTGCAGATGGGGCATCTTGCTCTCCGAGGGGGAGATTATCAGGAAAACCAGCCGGCTCGGCTTGCCGTCCAGAGCCTGGAAATCCACATCCTCTTCACAGAGTCCTACGGCCAGAATCATATCCTTTGTTCCGGCGGTTCTGGCATGGGGAGTGGCTATTCCCTTCTCCAGTCCCGTACTGACGCTCTGCTCTCTTTCCAGAACATCCTTAAGTACCTGCTGTGAGTCCAGAAGCTGTCCCGTCCGGTCCAGCCCCTCCACCAGGCGGGTGATAACCTCTTCCTTTGTTCCCGCCTTCATGGAGACGAATACGGTTCGTTCATCAAGATACTGATCCAGCAAACTGTTCTCCCGTCCCTTTGATCCGGCCGCATCACGGCGGAGCTCCTGGGGAACGATAACCTCGCTGATTCTGGTCACCCTGTCCTTTACATGGATAATCACCTCGTACATCAGGGTCTTTGCCAGTCCCTCGTCCTGGGGATCGCAGACGATCCTTACCGTTGTGCCGCTGTGGTGGACGGTGATAAAGATGGACTCCTTTCTCAGGCGGTAGACGGCGCCGTCCAATTCCAGCCGGTGAACGAAAAATCCGTCCTCGTCGGCCACCTTCAGCAGCTCCTGGATAATCAGATTGGAAAGTTCCCGGTTGGGGAATTCCGTAATAATCTCAGCCATCTTCATGGAGCCCCAGTCTCCCCTGGTCCCCTTGCCGTCCATCTTAAGAACCGCCGTCAGAAGAGGGGTTGCCACGGAGACCGAAAAGACAACCATTACTACCATAATCTGGAAGATATCCGGAGAGAAGACTCCCAGAGCCAGACCGACGGAGGAGATAATCAGGGCCACTTCCCCCCGGGGTACGGTGCCGATGCCGACCCGCAGTGCTCCCTTCCAGGTAAAGCCGTTGTAGAGGGCGGGGATTCCGCTTCCCAGTATTTTTCCGGCTCCCGAAAGAAGGGCAAATCCGATTCCCGGCAGCAGTATGTGGGGGGTAAAGAGAACCCGCCAGTTGACCAGCATTCCCATAACCACATAGAGGATGGGAACAAAGAACTCGGAGACCGGCTGGGATTTCTCAACAAGTACGTCCCCCAGGTCGGTGCGGGAGAAGGAGAGTCCCAGAACATAGGCTCCGATAATGGCCGCCACTCCGAAGACCTCGAAGAGGCCGGAGATGATCAGGGTCATCCCGATTACTATAACAATCACATGGTTGGCGCTGGACCACTTCATAAAGCGTTTGGCTAAAAGAGGTGCTCCGAAGAATGAGAGGAGACCTCCCGCAGTCAGAATGGTCAGGGCCAGAAGGGTCAGGGGCAGTACGGTCGCCCAGATTCTCTCCCTTGCCTCAAGGCCTCCCACCGCCATGGCCAGGGCCAGAAAGATGATGGAGAAGCCGTCCTGCAGGAGGGCGCTGCTCATGATGGTGGCTCCCTCGGGACTGGCCATCTGCTTGTTCATCTGCAGAATACGGGCCTGAACCCCTAATGAGGTGGAGATGGAGAGCGCCGCAAAGAAGAAGACCTTTCTGTGGAGGAAGGGAAGGTCGAAAAAGAGCATGGGTGAGAGTATTCCCACCAGAAGGGCCGCCAGACTGCCCCCCAGGGCAATGGCCAGTCCCCGGCTCTGAGCCCTGCTGATCAGACCGATGTCCGACTCCAGTCCCACCACAAGAACATGGATGATGGCCCCCACCGCGGCAAAGCCGTAGAGCTGTATGGAGATGGGAAAGTCCGCTCCCGCCAGAGGGATGATCCCGTCATGGAATCCGTATACGGGAATACTCCCCAGGGCATAGGGGCCCATGATCAGGCCGAGAATTATCTCTCCCAGCAGGGGAGGGAGGCCGAATTTGACGGCAATGCTGCCTCCTGCCTTGGCCAGAAGAATAATAAGACCAAGCTGAATCAGCAGCCTGGTAATCTCGTGGGTCAGCCCCACATCGTGGGTTGCCGCCCACAGGGGCAGGGGGAGGATGAAAAGAAATGCCGCCAGAGCGGCTGCTTTACGTGAGCTTCGCATATTGGATTCTCCGGAAATCTAGTTCTGCCGGCGGCGGACAGAATAAGATTTTCAGTCTGCATTCGGAACGCCGGATTGGGCCGGTTTTAAACATGATATGAATACTATTGTTTTGATTGTTATGAATATACCATGGAAATTGTATGGTTTGAAGATAAAGATTTGTCGAGTCTGCTATTCAAACAGGTTCAGAGAAATAACAGATTTTTAAGGCAATTTGCATGGAATTCATAAACGGGAATTCTTTATTATTGTAGGGGGCCTTTTGCGGATACTGCCGCAGTCAGGCAGACGGAGAGGGACCCTTTTCATTGGAGGTTTTATGAAAAAATCAATACTCTATCGTTTTCTGGTTATCACCGCGGCTGTGCTGCTTGTCCTGACCGGGTGCAGTACCTCTCAGGGTTCCGCGGCGGATGAGGTTTTCAACCTGAGGGTTCTGCATATCAATGACTCTCACTCCCATGTGGACCCTACCACTCAGGATGTTGAGGTTCCCGGTTATGGAACTGTCCGGATGGAGCTGGGCGGAATGACCCGGATCTCCTCTCTGATCGGTCAGTACAGGGGTGAGAGGGAGAATGTCCTGACCCTGCATGCGGGTGACGCCATTATGGGTACCACCTACTTCACCTTTTTCAATGGGGATACCGAAGCGGATGTTCTCAACGCCATGGACTTTGATGCCATGGCCATCGGTAACCATGAGTTTGACCTGGGGGACGGCTTCCTGGCGGATTTTATCTCCAAGCTGGACTTCCCCGTTCTCAGCGCCAATATCGGTACGGCTCCCGGCAATGTTCTGGAAAACAGCTTTGAACCCTATATTATCAAGGAGATCGGCGGTCAGGACGTCGGTATTATCGGCCTGACCATTGCAGAGAAGACCCGGTATTCCTCCAGTCCCAGTGACGAGATCTCCTTTTACGATGAGGGCAGCAGTGTTCAGAAGTCTGTTGATGAACTGAAGAAGATGGGCATAGGCAAGATCATAGTCCTCTGCCATGACACCTACGACAAGTCCATGGGCTGGGCCTCTGAGGTATCCGACATCGATGTTATTGTTTCCGGTGACTCCCACACCCTGCTTGGCAGTGAACTTGAAGCCTACGGATTTGCTCCCGAGGGAGACTACCCCACCATGCTGACCAACAGAGACGGTGACCCTGTTTATCTGGTTCAGGCCTGGGAGTATGCCAAGGCCCTTGGAGTACTTGATGTGACCTTTACAGGGGATGTGGTTACTGCCGCTCAGGGAATGCCCGTTATTCCTGTTTCCGCGCCCATGCTCCAGGACAGCGGAGAGAAGGACGACCGGGGACGGCCCGTCTTTGCCGAGATCAGTGCCGCCGATGTAAGCGGAGTCAAATCCGCACTGGCCGGAACCTCTCTTGTCTCTGTTGATGAAGATCCCGTTGTTGCCTCGGTTATCAAATCCTACAGCGACCGGAAGGGTGATGTAGAGCTTGAGGTTGTTGCCGCCGTAACCGAAGATCTTGGACACAACCGTATTCCCGGGGACGGACGGGACGGCTACAGACTGGCACTGGGTTCCGACATCGCACCCATTGTTTCCAAGGGATTCTATGAGATCATCCCCAATGCCGACCTGGTTATCCAGAACGGCGGAGGTGTGAGGGTCAGTATTCCCGCAGGAGATCTTACCCTGAAGAAGTGCTACGAACTGCTTCCCTTCTCCAACACAATGTTTGAACTGAGAATGACGGGAGCAGAGATTGTAACGGTACTTGAGGATGCACTGCACTTTGCTCTGGATGAGAACAATACCGGAAGTTTCCCCTATGCCTACGGTATCCGCTACGATGTGGATGCAACAGAACCCGCCTACCAGCGGATCAGCAATGTGGAAATTATGGACCGGAAAAGCAGAACCTGGTCAGATATCGATCCTGAGCAGTTCTATGTGGTTATTACCAATGACTACATAGCCGGAGGAAAGGACGGCTACCTGACCTTCAAGGCCATTCAGGAAGAGCGGGGTCCCGGATACGACACCATGACCGACTACGCCCTCTCCTTTATCCAGTACAGCCGGAATCTGACCGCAGCCGGTCAGAGCATGTCCATCCTGCCTGATGAAGAGCGGAGTATGAAGAGCTATATTTCACAGTAGTAGTTCTGCGGTTGTTTCTTAAAATGAAAAGCCGGTTCCACCAGGGGCCGGCTTTTTTTAGCGCACACCCTCCGGAGTCCTTCAACCCTGAAATGCTATATCTTCCGACTGTCATAGGCCCAGTGAAGAAGGGCCTGTCTCTGTCTTCTTCGGCAGCCCAGATCACCGGGAGGACAGTTCTTTCTTATCTGGGCAATATGACGGACCATCTGCCGCCAGCGTCTGATCTGCCACTCATCATGGGGAGAACGGCGTCCCAAATAGTAGCGGCAGTACCATTGAAACCATCCACGGGGATCTTCGGGATAGATCCAACCCTTCTCCTTCCAATAGGAGAGGGGCTTTGAGGCATTGATTTTAAAGTAGTTCAGTTCTGCATTCCGGCCTTCGGGGGAGAGTCTTGCCTCTGCAAACCACTCCTCAGGGAACTCCTCACGGCAGTCGGTCATATACTTGCCGCCGAATATTCCCATCTTCAGCATCTCCTTCGGGGTAAGCTCCGGTTTGAAGTCGGGGTGAAAGTTCTCTCCCATGGGCTCTGTAAGTAGGTACTGATAGTTCTTCTGCATTCTGTCATTAACAATGATAAGTTTCTGCTCTCTGTCCATAGTACAATTATAGACTCCCCCTTCATGAAAAAAGAAACAGTAATGTTCTCTTTCCTCCTGACAGCATGGTAAAAACAGATTACTATGATTCAACAAATTGTATAAAATAACCAAATAGAGGATTCACAATGAAAAAAATATCACTCCTGTTACTGTTCTGCCTTGTTTCCATGAATGCTTTTGCAGATGGCGGATTCGTAAGAGTCTCTTTTCCCTGCGAGGGAAGAACTGTGGAGAATGAAGAAATTACCGGTACCGCTGTGGTTGCTGTATATATTGATAAACTGCGCGAAGTGTTCGCCACAGGCGATATGGATCAGATCAGACCCGCCGTACTTCCCTCTTTCAAGCTGATGGAAGCGGTATTCGGTTCCAGCCCCGAGGAGCAGGAGGAAATTGTCGGAAGGTTACTGGCTCCTTATAAAGCTGCTTCAGACTCCGAGGACTATCACATAACCTCCATTATTAACAATGTAGACCTGAACAACAGAAAGAACGGCGGGATTGGAGTACAGGTAAGTCTTATCCTTTTCAAGACCGAAGATGATGGAACAATTATCAGTGATTCCGGAAAGAGACTGATGACCATCACAGGCAGTGTTACCGATGAGATGCTGGTAATTGAAGACTGACCTCGCCAGACCCTTTCAGATACTTTTTTAAATAAAAAAGAGGCCTTAAGGGGCAGGCCTTTTATGCTTGAATCTACTTGAACACTGTGGTTGAAAACTATATTCAATCTGTATAATCTTTTTTCAGATAATTGAAAAAAGGTTGAAGGAAGCATATGGAAAAGTACTACCTGTTTGTTCATTTCCGGGAAACAAGAGAACCCGACGGTGAACAGGTTCATTTCGCTGTAAGCAAGGGCGGATATAAATGGCAGACTGTCAATGACGGGAAACCTGTTTTGAAAAGTACCATCGGTGAGAAGGGTGTACGGGATTTTACAATAGTCCGAAAAGCCGATAACAGTTTTGTTGTTCTGGGAACCGATCTAAGCCTGGCAAACCGCGCCGCCAATCTATACGGCTCCTGGGATAAGCTTGACTGGTTTGATATCACCATAAACGGCAGTGACGCTCTGATCAAATGGACCTCAAAAGATCTGGTAAACTGGTCGGAGCCCGAATCCATCAGGATGGTTGATCAGGACTTCGGCTGTGTATGGGCACCCGATGTTATTTATGATGATGCACTGAAAAAGTATGTTGTCCACTGGTCCTCTCCTCATAAAAATGAAGAGTATAAAAGAAAGAAAATCTACTATGCCCTGACCGAAGATTTTGAAAAGTTCTCTGATCCGGAAATCCTCTATGAGAATATTGAAACCGATGTCATCGATTCCTGTACTGCCAGACACAACGGTAAGTATTACTGCTTTGTAAAGTTTGACGGAGGCGGCGGGATCTATATGCTGGAATCGGACAAGTCAGATTCCGGTTACTCTATTGTCGAGGCTTTTCATGAATCCTCTCCCGAGTTCTCAAGCCATGCAATCGAAGCCCCTACAATTTTCCGCCTCCCCGATGGAAAGTGGTGTCTGCTCCTGGATTTCTATGGAACCGAGAATAAGGACGAACAGGGCTACATTCCTTTCCTGTCCGATGATATTGCCAGTGGTGTCTTTCACCGTGCCAGTGACAAGTTTGATTTCCCCTATGGATTCAAGCACGGGACCGTAATGGAGATTATCGAAGAGGAATATGAGCTTCTTCTGAATTCATTTCCCCGGTTCCGCTAATCACAAGATTCAGAAGACTCTCCGAATAATCGGTATTTCCTATAGCTTTCGGGCGAAGTGACCGTACATCCAGTTCATTCCAAGAAGTACAGCTCCCGTCAGTATGAAGACAACCGCCCTCTCCAGGGTATCTGTTCTGGCCATGTCTATAAATATCAGCCTGCCAAGACAGAAGAGAATGAGCAGAAAGGAGCTGATTCGGAAACTGTTCTCCTTTAAGAGAATCCCCGGGATAAACAGGGCAAAACTTTCTAGAATCAGCAGGGAGGTCAGGACAGGTCCCGAAAAACTCAAAAATAAAAATACCCCGATACCCGCAAAGTAGGGATAGAGGAGGGCTCCGGATTTCCCCGACAGGAGGAGCTTTTGTAATACTCCATCTTTTCTGTCTTCAGGGAACAGATATACTGCTGTTATGTAGATAAGAGAGATGGAAATTGAGCCCAGTGCAGTCCACCAGGGAAGACCGAATGTCTCAATAAAAAAGTTTCCCTTACCTATTCCGGAAAATGGAAGAATCAGAATTCCCGCCCAGAAGAAGATAAGGGAGAGCGGGCGGTAACCCTTTAGAAATTCGGGGCCGAAGGTTCCGGACACCAGCATCAGCAGAGCTGCAGTCACACATATAATCGTTACCCAGGCAATATCCGCTTCTATTACAACGACAAGGGTTGCAAAGAGGGCGGAGGCAAAAAGAAGACCTGTTCTTACCCGATCATTTTCTCTTACGGTTTTAAAGTTCCAGGCAATGAGTGCCGTGAATATGACGGTGCTCTGTATTAGCCGCTGCCACCAAAGGGTATCTACGGATATCATAAGTGTCACCAGAGCCAGCAGTGCCGTAATAAGAGAGAGTCCGGTACCGCATATATTTAAACTCTTTTTAAGGGATCTGTTGAGGGATGGAATTCTGAAAAGTCCGTTCTCAAGTATTGAAATCAGCGCCCACAGTGTATAGAGGAACCAGTACTCCCTTGTCAAAGCAGCAGTAAAGCCGCACAGATTGACGGTAAAGAGAATAATTGCGCTCAGAGTATTTTTCTTCTGCTTCAGCATGGATATCAGCAGGAGGGATGCTCCAAGGGAGAGAATTACGAATTCAAGAGCCTGATAGAGATCTCCGGACTGGAATCTGGTTTCCGGATTATGAAAGAGGTAACTGTAAATATGAATAAGCACAACAATTCCCAGGATTACTCCTGACAGGTTCCGGCCGGTTCTGCTTCGTTTTTTATGGATGGCCAGAGCCAGAAGGGGAGTAACCGACAATCCTCCCACTGTAAGCCATTCCGGCAGGAGCTCAAGGGACAGGGAGGTCAGATAGACCGAAAGCATTCCGACTCCAGCCGCGGCTGTCAGCAGAAGGGTGGCAGAGGTTTTGCTGAGTGAGAACTTTCTGACAAGTACCAGAGAGTAAGCACTGAATAGATACAGAAGTCCAAGTTTCTGCAGGATCAGTCCGGCTTCGGCAGATTCCATGGTCCCCGATATTAAATCTATCGAGGAGAGGACAAGAAGCAGCATCGCCACAGCCAGGGCAGTGGCGGAAAAAACAGTCCTCAGTATTTTCTCCCGTCTTCCGTCCATTACTGCCAGTAAAGCCACAATCCCGGCAATTCCCGTAGCGGTAAAGTAATCAAGGTGGAAGGTCCTGAGACCCAGGATCGCCCCAAAGATAAGAGCAATTCCGGATATTGAGTCCAGCCGGCGCATCGGGGCAGGAAGTTTGCCGATAAAGCGGCCTGAGAGATAGGCTCCGCCTCCCAGGACCATGAAGATCAATGAGGTCCATGAATACTTCCCTCCCAGAGCAAATGTTCCGGTTGCCACAAACAGCCAGGAGGCTGCACGGGAGGAATAGGAAAAACGATCCCCTTTATACTCACCTCTGAAGAGGTGTACATAGGGCGCTGCCAGCCCGGGAAGCATTCCTCCCAGAAGTGCGGCGAAGACAGGCAGATCAATTCCCGTCAGAGAAAACAGGTCCATTTCTTTACCCAATGAAACCCAGACAATGATAAAGAGAAAAAAGCCGCTCTGGGCGAAAAGCTGATGCAGCCCCCAGTGACGCCGCATCATTGGAACGGAGCTGAAGGCTGTTACCAGGGTTGCAGCTGAAAGTGAAGCCGCCGATGAAGGTGCTGCAGCCAGAGCCGCCAGGCTGATCAGAGTATGGAATGATGAAAAAAGTTGAGTCTGTACCCTCAGGGCAAAGTAGAGGTTTACAGCAATTCCTGTGAACATCATTGCATAACCCTGGATTTCCGATTCAGCCCATCTGAGCCACGGGATAGAGGAGGCTCCCAGGCAGGCAAACAGTATCAATGCACCGGAAGCGGACTGGAACCAGCATGAAATGTCTACCCGTTTCTTCCTTTTCTCCATGAACATGCTAAGCAGCCAGAAAGCGAGAGATATACCGGCAATCATAAAAAATCTGGCAACAGGCCCCATTCTGAGGGCAGTGAGAACCGCAAGGAAACTGAATCCTATAACCAGAGCAGTGACTCCCAGGATACCGGTCCATCTGTCGGAGAAGCGATCGGAAATATTCTGGAAATAGGCACGGGCAGTTCTGCTCTTATTCTGCGGGCTCTCGGCTTCAGGCATACTCAGGGGAGGTTCCCCGGTGACCGATAAAGGGTAGATTCTTTCGGGTTTCTCAGGATCAGCCGGGATCGGTATTCCTGTATCCTCATGCTCAGAGCTCTCCCGGTTTGCTTCAGCGAAGGGGGGGATGTATCCTTCTTCCAGCAGTTCAATCCTCTTTTGAAGATTGGTCATCTTCAGTTGTAGATCGATCACCTTCCTTTTCAGACTGAAAGACCGGAATCCGAGTCCACTTCCAAGGATGATGAATATAACAAATAGAAATATCAGGAATTCCATAATTTTAACCCTTCTGCATTCTTTCTCTTTAAAAAGAGGCTGAATGATAGATTGAAGATAAAGAAGACATAGAGGATGCTGAGTAATTGCGTATCAATTGGCATCATGCTGATTTATAGTATAAAGAAGACTTTTTCTGTTTTCTATTCAAATAAGATGATTGGACTGCCGTTCAAGAGGAAGGCGAGGCCTAAGGGTTTGCCTGGAAGAGGACTCGCCTTTCATTCCTCGGCTTCGTGCCTCGTCATTGCAGGCCCTCTTCCAATCCTAAACCGGCATCATTGCCGGTTTGCGCTCCAAGTATTCGCGCCGGATTTCCAGTTCGAGTCCCTTGCGTAGAATAAAAAAAGACCCAGCAGCCTAACGGCTACCGGGTCTTTCTTATGCCTGGAAGAGGACTCGAACCTCCACGCCCTTGCGAGCACTAGTCCCTGAAACTAGCGTGTCTACCAATTTCACCATCCAGGCAGACGTGAGGCTAGTATAGAGATGCATCTTTTTTTTGTCAACAACAGAAATGAAGAACTCTAAAAGAGGGTTAATCTTATGGATTGGCAGCAGCGGGAATTGTTTTAGTCCGGGTTTTTGAGTATTTTAGGAAGCATGAAAGTCCTGTTCATCGGAGAGATCGTCAGCAAAGCCGGAGTTTTTACAGTTAAAAAGCTCCTTCCCGGACTCAAGAAAGAGAAAGAGATTGATTTTGTTATTGCCAACGGCAATGGGGTTACCGGCGGATTTGGTATGGGGAAGAACCACTCCCTCTACCTGAAGAAACTTGGAATAGATGCAATGACCTCAGGGGAGTGTGTCTACTACAAGAAGGATATGGTCGGGTTTATTCCCAAGGCCTCCTTTCTGCTTCGCCCGGCAAATTATCCCCCCGGAAGTCCCGGACGGGGATGGAGCATTTACCATGTCGGTGACAGGAAGGTCGGTGTGATCAATCTGCTTGGACAGTCCGGGTACCAGAGAGTTCATCTCTCCAATCCCTTCTCCTATGTGCCCGACCTTGTTAAGAGGGTGAAGGAGCAGACGGACAACATCATTGTAAACTTTCATGCCACCACCACCGCCGAGCGGGAAACTCTGGCCTATGTGGTTGACGGCACCGTCTCCGCGGTGATTGGAACGGGCACAAAGGCCCTGACTGCCGATGCAGGGATTATGCCGAAAGGAACGGCCCGGATCACCGATGCCGGCCGGACAGGGAGCCTTAATTCAGTGGGCGGCCTTGATTCGGATATTGAGATTAGAAAATTTCTGACCCAGATTCCAGAGCGTTCCGGTGACGCCTGGGACCAGATGGAACTGCAGGGAGTTCTCCTGGATCTGGATGAAAAGGGCAGGGCCCTTAGTATAGAACCCCTGAGAATACCGTGTCTGGAGGCACCGAATCATGATTCAGCCAACAATAGTTGAAGGCTTTCAGCCTGATCATACAGTTTTAGTCCGCTATCCCAATCCCAAGGCGGAAAAGTCACAAACCTCACGTTCCTTCTGGAATGTGAAGGAGAGAACTTTCCCAGCGGAAAATCCCGAGAATTTTGCTCTTGAAAAAGGAGATATGGTGGAAATCCTGGTGGATCCCATGGATTCCATCAAGGCGGCGTTTATGATTTTTATTCTGCCCCTGATTGTTTTTCTGGCTTTCTATGGTGCTGCTTCTCTTTTCACTTCCGTTGAAGGGCTGCTCTATCTGGCCGGAGTCATCGGACTCTGCGCGGGACTGGGATTCAACGGCGTTCTCCGTAAGCTCAAGGGTCCCGGACGTCTTCCTGTAATTCAGAAGAAGATGACTCCCGAGGGAATGAAAGAGTTTATGAAGTGTCATGATGCCTGTAAGGCCTGCAAGGGCTGCGGCTGATTACTCCGCCAGACTGCAGATGGTTTGTGCCATATCATCCAGTGAGACGATCTGCCTGATATAGTTGTGTTCCACGGCGACCCGGGGCATTCCGTAGACAATACAGGAGCTGCTGTCCTGGGCGATCGTCATACCCCCCTCTTTGTAGACCTGTCCGATCTCTCTGGCTCCGTCCTTCCCCATTCCCGTCATGATAATGGCCATGGATCTATTGCCGTACTCCTTTGCTACTGAGTCGAACAGGACACCTGCCGAAGGTTTGTGCCCGTTTACCAGCTCTGAATTCTTCAGCCGTATTATGGAGGCGAGGCTCTTCTTTTCCACCGCCACATGGGCATCTCCCGGAGCAATCAGTATGCGTCCCGGTTTGATAATATCACCTTCCGCGGCTTCCTTGACTTCAAGGGGGCAGACCCGGTCGAGGCTGGCGGCAAATTCCTTTGTAAAACCAGCGGGCATATGTTGAACAACCACAATGGGTACCGAGAGGTCCGGATCGATCTGAGCAAAGACTCTGCGCAGTGCGTTCGGGCCTCCTGTTGAAATCCCGATGGCAATAATCTCAGGTTTATCAGGTTCTTTTAAAGGTGTAACTTTCTCCCAGCTCTGATCGCCGTTAACCGGCAGGGATCTGGATCTGGGTGCTTCACTGACAGGCAGGGGAGCCGCAGGTCTTTCTTCAATCGGGGCAGGGGCACTGCCTTTCTTTTTTCTGTAGTCGTTACCGTAGGCCTTTAACAGGGAGACCAGCCGGGAACCGACTTTCTCCAGTTCATCGGGAGCGCTTCCGCTGGGCTTCGTAATAAAGTCCGAGGCGCCCAGGGCAAGGGCTTCCATGGTGACCTTTGCACCTTTTGTAGCAATAGAAGAGAGGATTACAACGGGGATATCGTACCCCAGTTTCTCCATCTCTCCCAGAAGTTCGATGCCGTTCATCTCGGGCATTTCAAGGTCAAGAACCAGTACATCCGGTTTCAGACGGGGTATCTTGTTCAGGGCAAAGCGGCCGTTCATGGCTGTTCCGGCAACCTGAAGGGCACTGTCTTTTTCAATCAGCCTGGAAATTATATTTCTCATCAGGGCGGAGTCATCTACGATGAGTACAGAAATCTTGTTATCGGACACAAAAACCCTCTTATTTAATCCTGAATCTTACCATATATGCAGGCCCAGTCGGTTTTGATAAATTTAAACTGGGTATCCATACCAAACAACGATTCGGAATGACCGATAAACAGATAGGAATGAGGAGCCATGGAGTTCCAGAAATTATCTATAACATTCTTTTGTGCCGGTTCGTCAAAATAAATAAGCACATTTCTGCAAAAGACAATATCCAGATTTCTCAGGTCACTTCCGAACTTCAGGTTGTGGTAGTCAAATTTGATCAGGTTTCCAATTTCGGGGGTGATCTTGTACCCGTCATCAAGTTCGGTAAAATATTTCTTAAGAAAATTATCGGGGATACCGGTTGTTCTGTTCTTAGGATACACGCCTTCCTTGGCCTTCATCAATGACTTCAGGCTGAGATCTGATGCTACAATTTCAATTTTGAAATCCGGCGGCAGATATTCCTTCAGTACCATAGCATTGGTATAGGGCTCTTCCCCCGTGGAGCAGCCGGCACTCCATAATTTGATTACTTTATTGCCGGACTGTTTTTTTCTCTCTACAAGATCAGGAATAACATGATTTATAAAGGTATCGTAATGGGCCTGGTTTCTGAAGAACCGGGTCAGGTTGGTGGTCACTGAGTCAAGAAAGTCCTTCAGTTCTGTATCACTGTCCTTCAGAGCGGAGTAATAGGCGGAAATGTTGTCCAGATTCAGAAGTTTGAGGCGTTCCTTGAGGCGGCTCTCCAGTATGGTTCGGTTGGAGTCTGAGAAATGTATTCCGCTCTCATTATAAATAAGATCCCTGATTTTCTGGAAATCCGAGTCATTCAGAAAGTCTGACATATTATGCATTCCGTCCTTTAGCTTACTATGAGTCTAATTCCCTGAATATTGGGATGTCAATAAAATATGGTAACTTCACTCCCTATTCTGTCCATGTTTAGCAGATTGACACTGCGAAGGTATGAACCCATAATTTCGGAATAATGAGAAAAAACGTTATCATTATTTTTTCCTGTATTTTTGCAGCCTCCTGTTCTCTGAATTATGAAGCCTCCGTAAGTGAGAGTCTGGATGAGTCTATTCCAACCTCCGAGCTTGTAGGGGTTAAAAGGGTTCAGATCCAGGGAGGTAAGCCCAAGGTAACCTTTGAGGCGGAAAAGGCAGTGGTCTGGGAAAAAAGAGAGGAGACGGAACTTTATAGTTTTGTTTTCAATGAATTTGATGGCAGCAATGAAATAATAACCCGGGGAGAAGCGGACTACCTGATAATCAAAGACAATCAGGATGCGCAGATCGAGGGAGAAATATACGGTTACTCGGTCAGGAATGAAGCCTCTATTGAGGCGGACAATCTGAACTGGACCGATGAAACCAGAAAACTGGCAAGTGATGTGGATTCTACAGTAACCATTCAGATGGATAACGGTTCTGTTCTGAAGGGAAAGGGTTTTGAAGCCGATCTCTATACAAGTACGACAAGTTTTACCTCCGGGATCGGCGGAACACTTGAATCCGGTTCAGAAGGAAGAGAATGAAATCATTTATACTCCTGCTCCTGATGCTGCTTGCAGCATTTCCAGGGTATACGGAACAATACAGATTCTCCAGCCGTTCCCTTCAGTCTGTGATGGCTGAGGGACGGGAGAGTACCGTTCTGGAGGGAGATGTTATCGTTCAGTCGGACAAAAAGAAGATTATGGCCGACCGTGTGGAAATCCAGGGCAAGGATTTTCAGTTTTTTATCTGCGAAGGCAATGTAGTCGTGGAGGACCTTGAGCAGGACTTCACCCTCAGCTCCGATATTTTTCACTATGATAATGAGAACAGAATCATTCGTATAAACGGCCCCTCTGTTATGGAGGACCGGGAGAACGAGATGATCATCAAGTGCGGTTTTCTTGAGAACCGGGAGGATGAAGATCTTATTATCATGCAGGTGGGTGTTCGGATTCTGAAAGAGGATCTTGCCTGCCGCAGCGAGTTTGCCGTTTATTTCAGGGACAGAAATATTCTGGAACTGACGGGCCTTCCGGTAGTATACAGAAAGGACGATGTGTTCAGGGCCTCCAAAATTACTGTGAACCTGGACAATGATGAGATCAGTATGGAAGGTGTTGTAAAAGGTTCCCTTCTTTCCCGGGATGAAGAAGAGGATTCCACCCCGCAGGCACAGGAAGATAATGAGACCGGCCCTTCTGCCGAGGACTCCTCTGAAGGTATGCCGGAAGATATGCCTGAAGAGAGACCTGGCGAGGATAACAGGCCAATGGAGACACCCAGATGAGCAGTGAAATAAAGGCAATTGAGAGATCCTCTCTGCAAGTGGACAATGTCCGGAAGGTCTATGGAAAGAAAATTGCCGTTAAAACAATGAGTTTTTCCATGCATCAGGGGGAGATCGTCGGTCTGCTTGGACCCAACGGCGCGGGTAAGACGACCTGTTTTTATATGATCGCCGGATTTATCAAGGCCAATGAAGGTAGAATCCTTCTTGATGATGTTGATATAACCCACGAGCCCATGTTCCTGCGCTCCCGTCAGGGCATTTCCTATCTTCCCCAGGAGGCGTCGGTATTCAGGAAGCTCTCTGTGGAGGACAATATCTGGGCCATTCTGGAGACCAGGAAAGACCTGTCCAAAGAGGAAAAAGTGAAAAAGATGGAGCATCTGATTCAGGACCTGGGTGTGAACAAGGTCAGGAACCAGAAGGCCTTTACCCTGTCAGGGGGAGAGCGGCGCAGAACAGAGATCGCCCGTGCTCTGGCTTCGGATCCCCGTTTTCTTCTGCTGGACGAACCCTTTGCAGGGATCGACCCCATAGCCATCTACGAGATCAAAAAGATTATCCAGCAGCTGTCGAACAGGGGAATCGGAATACTGATAACCGACCACAATGTCCGGGATACCTTTGAGATAACCCATCGTTCCTATATCTGCAATCTGGGAGAAATTGTCGTCAGCGGCAGCAAGGAAGAGCTTCTGGAAAGTGAACTGGCAAGAACCATCTACCTGGGAAAAGATTTTTCAATGTAAACATCTGTCATCTATTCGGCACGCATCTTGCTTAATCATGAAAAAATGATACAATTCACTCGTATACGGTTTACGAAGTGGAGGATGATTTGCAGTCTCAACGTGCTGTAATCTCACAGGAACAACGCCTGAAAATGAGCCCTCAGATGTATCAGTCCATACAGCTGATGGCCTTGCCTATACAGGACCTCAAACTGAGGATTTCCGAAGAAATTGATAAAAATCCCGCCCTTGAGCAGATCGATTTGGAACGTACCGCTTCCCTGGATGATGTTCCCGAGAAGAAGGCCGAAGATTACGATCCCTTTGAAAACAGCTCCGACCCCGGATATATTGGCCGTAGCGCAGACAGCGGTGAGGATACAAAGAGAAAATTCCTTGAGGGCGCCGTCTCCCGGGGTGAGTCCCTTCAGGATCATCTCCTCTGGCAGCTTCATATGACATATCTCACCGATAGGGAGCTTGAGATCGGAGAGCTTCTTATCAGCAACCTCGACTCAAATGGTTTTCATTTGGACTCCCCTTACTCCCTGGTTTCAGAGGACGAAAAAGAGATCCTTGAGAAGATGATCCTGCAGATTCAGGGATTTGATCCCATTGGAATCTGTGTGGCCGACCACAGGGAGTCGCTCCTTCTTCAGGCACAGCTTCGGGAGGATATGCCCGAAGAACTGGAGACAGTTCTTACAGATTTAATGGAATTGCTGGAGAAAGAGAAATATAATGAAATTATAAGGCGGCTGAAAATCAGCCGGGAGCGTTGGGATTCCATAATGGATTTTCTGAAGTCCCTGGACCCCTATCCCGGAAGTATTTATTCAGAGGCTTCGTACAACTATGTGATACCGGATTTGATCGTTCGGAGAAAAGATGGAGAGTTTGTGATTGTCCTCAATGACGAGGAGATTCCGGTTCTTCGGATAAACTCTTTCTTCGAGGAGATCCAGGAGGGGGAAACCGCAGCCGAAGACAAAAAGGTGAAACAGTTTGTAAACGGACGTGTAAGAGACGCCCGCTGGTTCATAGGCAGTATAAATCAGAGAAATATGACACTCCTGAAGACAGCCACGGCCATTCTGGAGTTTCAGAGAGATTTTTTCAGAAAGGGTCCCAAGTATCTGAATCCCCTGACACTGAAGGATGTGGCGGCGGAGATAGGAGTACATGAGGCAACTGTATCAAGAATCACAACCAACAAATATGTCCAGACCGAATGGGGCATATACGAGCTGAAGCACTTTTTTTCCAACTCCATATCCGGTGCCGGATCGGGGGGCTCGAAGTTCTCCAAGGAAGGTGTTAAAGAGGTCATAAGAGAGATTATCGAAGAGTCCGCCGGTGAGAAGAAACTTTCCGATCAGAAGATATCGGATCTTCTCAGTAAGAAGGGAATTAATATCGCAAGGAGGACGGTTGCCAAGTACAGAAAAGAACTTGATATAAACTCGTCCTTCAAGCGGTAATAGTTTAATTTTTGGTGACCTGTTCATTCAGGAGCAGGGCCACTTGATAGGAGGCTTCTATGACAGTAGAGCTTAAAGGTGTTCATTATGATGTTTCAGACCGGACCCGCGAGTATGTGGACAAAAAGCTGAAAAGGCTTAAACATGTGGAGGACGTTATTGTCGATTTCCATATGACCTTGTCCAGAGAGAAACGCGGTGCCTATATTGCTTCATCTGATGCCCATTTCAGATGGGGGCAGAACAGCCATGTCAAAGTGGAGGATCGTGATTTGTATAAGGCAATCGATGTAATGTTTGATAAGATGGAACTGAAGACAACGAAGGAAAAAGATAAGATTCAGGCCCACTAGAGCCGTATCTTCTGATTAAATAATTTCAGCCCCCCTCAAATAGAGGGGGGCTTTTGTTTATAACTTTCACAACTCACCGGCGGGAGTGTAAAAAAAGGTAGAAATTTCAACGAAAAGCGGATAAAATCAAGTTCCTGAGTGAAACATTTATATGTGAGGGAGTATGGACAAGTTCACGATCCTGGATCTTATTGATTTGGATCTGCAGGATTATAATGCTCTTTCCCTGAGCTGCATAGCCGGTAGAAAGGGGCTGGTCAAGACCATTGACCATATGGAACTCAATCGTCCCGGATTGGCTCTTACCGGTTTCTTCAAGACCTTTGCCTCCAACAGGGTTCAGGTCTTTTCTGCAGCGGAACATGAGTATCTTAAGGAGATGGAAGCTTCCGGAGATACATCGGCTGTGGAGAAGCTGTTCAGCTATCCCATACCCTTCTGTGTCTTCTGCAGGGATCTGTCTCCAGGTGACTGGTTTCTGGAGCTGGCGGAAAAGGCGGGAGTTCCCGTACTGAAAACACCTCTTGTATCAAGTGAGTTTTCAATCAGGATTATCCGCTCCCTGGGGGATATACTTGCCCCTCGGGAGAAACAGCATGCTGTTCTTGTTGAGGTCTTCGGTATGGGTGTTCTTATCAAGGGGGACAGCGGGGTCGGTAAAAGTGAGACTGCCCTGGAACTGCTTGAGAGGGGACACCGGCTGATTTCTGATGACTCGGTTATTCTGAAGTGTTTCAGCGGAAAGATAATAATGGGTTTCAGTGATGACAAGGTTCTTGGACACCATATGGAGATCAGGGGACTGGGCATCATCAATGTCTCTCAGATATTCGGAGTCAGGGGAATCCGGGACAAGAAGCAGGTTGATCTTGTTATCAACCTGGAAGAGTGGGACTCTTCAAAGAATTATGACAGGCTCGGCACAAATGTGCTGATGTCTGATATACTGGGAGTGAAAATTCCCACATTCAACATACCAGTAAAGCCGGGCAGGAATATTCCTGTTATTATTGAAACGGCTGCGTTGAATGAAAGGCTGAAAAGCAAAGGTCACTTTGCGGCCAAAGAATTTAACAAAAACCTGATACAGATGCTTGAGAGCGACAGTGCCAGAAAGATGTATCAGGATAATTATTAGAACAACAGGAATAAAGAATGGTTCAGAAAAATACAAAAGTTAAAAACAGGGCAGGACTGCATGCCAGACCGGCTGCCATGATTGTTCAGATAGCATCTCAGTACGAGTCTACCATTTTTATAGAAAAGGGCAGTGAAAAAATAAATGCCAAATCAATAATGGGTATTCTTACCATGGGTGCCGGGTATGATACAGATGTTGTGATCAGCGCCGAAGGTTCTGATGAGCAGGGAGCCCTTGATGCAATGTTTGCTCTTTTTGAAAGCAGGTTTGAGGAGGAGTAGTCCTCAGGCCTTTCTTTTTTTCGCATTTGTACTGGTTCTCCCCCTTTTTCCGGCTGAAGAAGGGGGATGCAGTTACTTCATTTCAGAGGACGGAACCCTTCTCCTCAGCTATACTCTGGATGATCTTTCGGAGTCGAAGATTCGAAGAAGCGTTGAGCAGGGCCACAGGGCCGAAATCCTTCTGACTTTCAGAGTTCAGCTTAATACCTACGGTCTATTTTCAGTGGGCGGTGAGCACCTGGAATTTGATGTCCGCCGTACAGCCTACCGGGATCAGATAACCAATGACTATGTCCTGCTGCTCAATGACAGGGAAGTATCCGTATACAGGACCTGGAGAGAGCTTTACAGGGCCTTCTCATCCCCCCTGGACTATTCAAGCGGTATCGATATCAAAGAGAGTGATGATCTGACGGTAAAGGTCCATCCGCGCATTATCTATAAGAAGCTGGTTCCCCCCTTCAGCCTGATGTATCTGATTCCCGGAAAACATATGTACAATCTTCCCTGGGAGAGTGCTATAGAAGGGAGTCATCATTGAAAAGTCATGTCTTCAAAGGTCTGCTGAAAAACAGCGTCATGACGGTTATTCTTCTCTATCTGCTGGTTATTATCCTGATACTTGTATTTTCCTCCAGCGTTCTGGGCGGTATGGATCAGAACAGAATCGGAGAGACTCCAATCCATCTGCTCCTCCTGTTTTCAATACCCCTGCTTCTGGTAGCGGCCCTTATCTATACCGTTATCTATGTATGGAAGAGAGTCAGGACCAGACACAGCCGCTACCGTTTCCGTCTGCGGATCATACTCTTTCTCTTTCTGATTATTGTTCTGATCTCTCTGCCCCAGACGGTTCTCTCTCTCCGCTTTGTTAATATGGTTTTTGACAGATGGTTCGGCTCCGAGGTGGGAACGGCCCTGGACAGCGGGCTTGAAATAGCCCTGGAGTACTATGCAGACCTGAACAGAGACCTTGAGTATATCGGCAACAGTCCATATCTGGCTCTGTCCATGAGCAGGGCCCACAACTCCCCCGAGCAGGTCTGGAAAGAGCTTAAAACCCAGTTTCCGGGAATTGAAGGGATTCAGCTCTTAAATGATGAGAATTTCTACCTTTTCGGTGATCCCAGGCTGGCCTATCCACGGCAGGAGATTGACTCTCTGAATGAAGGGCTGACTCCCAAGAGGACCCTCCCTGACTTCAGCATCCTGGGGTTCAGGAAGGATTTTCTTTTTGCCGGTGAAAGCTATGCTGTTGTGCTCTACAGAACCATCCCCAGGGAATTTGACCTCCATGCCCGAAACATTACGGGTGTTCTGGAAAAATACAGGCAGTTCCGTGAGTATGACAGGCTCTTCAGGATCGGACTGTTCCTCTTTTATGCTATTTTCCTTGTTCCCCTGCTTTTTATGGGCTTTGTGGTGGCCATGTATATCAGCCAGCGCCTGATACAGCCCTTTATCTCTCTGGAGGAGGCCACAAGGAGAGTCGCCCAGGGAGACTACAGCTTCAGGCTCTTAAGCCGGGAGAAGGACGATTTTTCCTTTCTCTCTGACTCCTTCAACTCCATGGTCAAGGAACTTGAAGTTTCAAGAAAAGAGGTGCTTCAGACCGAGAAGGTTTCCGCCTGGCAGGATATTGCCCAGCGTCTTGCCCATGAGATCCGTAATCCTCTGACCCCCATCAGGCTCTATGCCCAGAGAGTTCTGGTCCGTATGGAAGATGAAGAGATCCCCAGGGAGGTGATCCGGAAGGGAATGGACCGTATTCTTGTGGAAGTGGACAACCTGAACAGCCTTCTGACAGAATTCCGTGAATTTGCCCGGCAGCGGCCGCCGGTGGCCGAGACGATCAATCTGAGAGAATTTCTCTACTCCATGGTAGAGGTTCTGGAGGAGTCCTCTCCTGATGTGAGCTTTATGATTGATGATATCCCCGGAGATCTCTACCTTCAGGCCGATGCGGGTCAGCTGAGACAGGTTTTCAGTAACCTCCTTTCCAATGGGATCAATGCTCTACAGGGGGACGGTGTGATAATTCTGCGGGCTGACCTTGTGAAAAAGGGCTATACCATCTACTGTAGAATACAGGTTTCCGACTCGGGACCCGGTATCCCCGAAGATCTGCAGGACAAGGTCTTTAATCCCTACTTCACCACAAGGGAGAAGGGGACAGGACTGGGTCTTTCCATTGTGGAGAGGATTATCCATGACCACAGGGGCAGGATCTGGGTTGAGTCCGCACCGGGAGAGGGAACCACATTCTATCTGGATTTACCCTATGAGGAGCTCTATGGAAAAGATTCTGATCATTGATGACGAGGCTTCAATAAGGGAGGCTCTCAAGGACATCCTAGGTGATGAGGGCTATGAAATTCTTGAAGCTCCCGACGGCATAAAGGGGCTCCACATCATGAAAACAGAACCTGTGGATCTGGTCTTTCTTGATATATGGCTCCCCGGAATGGGAGGGATTGATGTGCTTGAGAAGATCAGAGAGGAGTACCCCGTTGTCTCTGTTCTGATGATCTCCGGACATGCCAATGTGGACCTTGCTGTAAAAGCCATTAAGATGGGGGCCTTCGATTTTCTTGAAAAACCCCTGGATCTGACAAGAGTACTGACCCTGACACGGAATGCCCTGGAGCTGGAAAAGCTCAAAAAGGAGAATCGATCCCTCAAAACCGCCCGGGGTGTTCCCGATGATCAGATGGTGGGCGGCAGCAGCGGTATGAAGCAGATCCGGGACATTATTGCCCAGAGCGCCGATTCCGAGGCACGGGTCCTGATACTGGGAGAGAACGGTACGGGTAAGGAACTTGTTGCCAGGGCCCTGCACAACAACAGCTCCAGACGGAACAGTCCCTTTGTGGAGGTCAACTGCGCTGCGATACCTGAGAATCTGATAGAGAGTGAGCTCTTCGGACATGAAAAGGGGGCCTTTACCGGGGCTGCCAGACAGAAGAAGGGAAAGTTTGAACTGGCCGACGGCGGAACCCTCTTTCTGGACGAGGTGGCGGATATGTCTCTGTCGGCTCAGGCCAAGGTTCTGAGGGCCATACAGGAGATGAAATTCGACCGCATAGGCGGCACCGAGCAGATTTCCGTGGATGTCAGGATAATTTCTGCCACAAACAAGGATATCCTCAGGGAGATTGAGGAAGGGCGTTTCCGGGAGGACCTCTACTTCCGCCTGAACGTTGTTCCTATTCATGTCCCCGCACTGAAGGACAGGATTGAGGACCTGCCCCTGCTGGTTGATCACTTTATGCAGCTCTTTTCTCCCTCGGGGAATCCCCCGAGAACTGTCTCTGCCGAGGGAATGGATCTGATGGTTCAATTTCCCTGGACCGGTAATATCCGGGAATTGAAAAACTTCGTGGAACGGATTAATATAATGTCCGATGAAGACGAGATATCCGGTGATACGGTTCTCAAATTTCTGGGAGAGCAGAAGATAGTCCGGAAATCACCCCTTCTGGAGAAGTTCGGCACCATGAAGCTGAATGATGCCCGGGATGAGTTCGAACAGATTCTTTTACAAGACAGACTGGAGACCTGCGGGTATAATATATCAAGAACGGCACAGGATCTTGGAATCTATCCCAGTAATCTTCACAGCAAGATAAAAAAGTACGGCCTGGAAATAAAAAAATGAAAGCTTTGACAAAAAGACAGGGTGAAATTCTGGATTTTATCCGGAGTTACATTCAGGACAATCAATATCCTCCCTCGATCCGTGAGATTGGAAGATACTTCAGTATCTCCGTCAAGGGAGCCTATGATCATGTCAAAGCGCTGGAAAAGAAAGAGGTCATTGCCATCAGCCACAACAAGTCCAGGGCTATTACCCTGGTACCCGAAGAGGATGAGTCTGAAGAGACCAGAAAGATTCCCATCCTCGGCAGTGTGGCGGCGGGGCTGCCCCTCTTTGCCGAAGAGAATCATGACGGCTCTGTGACACTCCCTTCGGATGTGCTGAAGAACGGCAACCTCTTTGCCCTGCGGGTTCAGGGAGAGAGTATGACCGGAGCGGGTATCTTCGACGGAGATCTTGCTGTCTTTGTTCAGCAGCCTGTGGCCAACAACGGTGAAATCATCGTGGCCATGGTGGACGACGCGGTAACCCTGAAACGTTTTTACAAAGAGAAGAACCGCATCCGCCTTCAGGCGGAGAACCCCTCCTTCCCTGCAATCTTTACACAGGATGTCAGAATCCTGGGAAAATTAATTACAATCATCAGGCAATATGGCTGAAAAACAACTACATCTGCTTCTCGGTCCCGAAAAGGGACAGAAAGACCAATACCTGGACAGTCTCAAAAAGAGCCTCAAGAAAAAGTACGGTGAGGAACCGGAATCCCACCGATTCTATCCCTTTGACACAGAGATGAGTCAGATCATCTCAATCCTTAGAAACGGCTCTCTTTTCTCGGCCCACAAGCTGGCGGTAATCCTCAACTGCGAGGAGATCAAGAAGGCGGCGGACCTCAAGCTTCTCGGTCAGTTCTGTAAAAATATGCCCGACGATGTGACCCTTGTTTTTCTGAGCGACTCTGTCAGCATCGATAAAAGGCTGACGGCCCTTGTCCCTGCATCGGAAAAGAAAATTTTCTGGGAGATGTTCGACAATCAGAAAAAAGGCTGGGTCCAGAAGTACTTCTCCGATCAGGGTCTGAAGATAGACCAGAAGGCCATCACTATCCTCCTTGAAATGGTGGAGAACAACACCGCCGACCTGAAGGAGGCCTGTCAGAAGCTGGCCTTCTACTTCAACATCGGCGATGTGATCCGGGAAGAGGATATTGATAACTTTGTCTATCACAGCAAAGAGGAGAACGTGTTTACCCTCTTTGAAAAGATGCTTCTCAAGGATCTTTCCGGTACTCTTGAGGTCTTCTCCAAGATAACCCTTTCGGGGGACACGGATCTTGTGTTTCTTCTGTCGGGTCTGATGCGTCAGATTCGTAGAGTATTAAAGGTTAAGCTGGCAGTTGCCGAAGGTGAAGCTATACAGACAGCTTTCCAGATTTATGATGTCCGTGGAAAAAAGAACCAGAAGGTTACCGGGGACGGATTAAGGAAGTACGGTCTGGGTGAACTGGAACGAATACAGCGTGACGGGGAGATTCTGGACAGGCAGATGAGAGAACTCAAGAAGGAGATGCAGGTTATCTCTTTTCAGCTCTTTCTGACTCGGTCTCTGAGGGGAGTACATTAAACGGCTGACTACCACGGTGAATATGATGGGAGCTGCTGAACAGATCAGATGAAGATGAAAGAGAAGATTTTGATAATCATGACTTATTCCCTCATGATAGGGGCCCTCATCTCACTGTCAGTCATTTTCAGTCCGTCCCTTCAGGTCATGGTTTCTGAGATCCTTCTAGTTGCCCTTGTATCCTATCCTGTCAGCCGTTTGTATCTCCGACGGGTCAGCAAGGACCGTGAACAGCTGATTGAGAAAATCTTCTATGACCGGCAGACGGGTCTGCCCAACAGAGAAAAGCTCAATCAGGATATAGCCGGTGATGGAACAGTTCTCTACCTGGTTAATATAGACTCATTCAAAGAAGTAAACGACTTCTATGGAAACGGAATGGGTGATGCGGTTCTGGAGTCTCTGGGCAGAAGGCTCAAGAGTCTGGCTCGCTCCTCCTACTCCCGACTCTTTGAGAATGTTCAGCTTTATAAGCTGGAGGCCGATGAGTTTGCCTTTCTCTTCTCCTCAACACTGGAGGATGACAGAATTTACCGTACCGCAGATATCATTGTCGAGATGGTCAATGACTATCCCTTTCAGGTAAACAGTTCGGATATTACCATTACCATCACCATCGGTCTGGCCGTTGAAGATCCTGAGGACAGGTCAGCGGGGACCCTGCCGGGGCTGATGGCTCGGGCCGATATGGCTCTGAAAAGGGCAAAAGAAAAACGGGTTCCCTTTTTGAGGTATCACAACTCCATGAATATTCCCAGGGAGTATGAGGAGAATATCCGCTGGACCCATGAGGTGAAGCAGTCGATCCGTGAAGACAGGGTTGTGCCCTACTTTCAGCCTATCCGTAACAACAGAACGGGAAATGTGGAAAAATTCGAGTGCCTTATGCGTATTCTTGACGGTAAGGGGTCTATCATCTATCCCGAGACATTTCTGAAGATTTCCAAGCGCTCCCGTCAGTACCCCTCCCTGTCCCGTATTATGCTGCGCAAAATAATCAGGGAGATGAAGCACACCTCCTGCGACTACTCCTTCAATATCTCTGTTGAGGATATGCAGAACCGGGACACTGTTATCTTTATCAGAAGGATTCTGGAGAATCACTGGAAGGAGGCTCCCCGGCTTATTTTCGAGATTCTCGAGAGTGATAATATTGTGGGAATCCCCGAGGTTCCCGAGTTTATCCGGCTGGTCAAGGACTACGGCTGTTCCATCGCCCTGGACGACTTTGGAGCCGGCTACAGCAACTTCAACTACATTATGACCCTGGATGTGGATTTTATTAAGATTGATGCTTCGATTATAAAAAACCTGGATACAGATAAAAATGCCCGGGTGATTGCCGAAACCATTGTCGGTTTTGCCAGACGGACCGGAATCCGGACGGTGGCGGAGTATGTGCACTCCCGGGACATTTACGATATCGTCCGCTCTCTGGGAATCGACTTCTCTCAGGGGTTCTACCTTGGAAAGCCGGTGGAGAGCTCCATCAAGGATTCTGCTCCCTGTCCTGCTGAAGCCGTCCGAGACCGATAAGGTAGTACTCGAAGGACTCCTTTCTGACTGCCTTGGGTTTCAGTTTTTTTACCTGGCTGAACTCACCCCTCATTCTGTCGAATATCTCCGTTTCATCCCCACCCTGAAAAACCTTTACCGTAAAGTTTCCTCCCGGTTTGAGCCATTCAAGGGCAAAGTCGAGGATCTGTTCAATCAGGTTGTAGGAGCGCCGTGTGTCGATCAGGCGGTTCCCCGTTGTGGAGGGGGCGGCGTCACTGACAATCACATCAAAAGGTCCCCACTGACTGAGGCTGCCTCTTACTTCCCCGGAGAAGACATCCCCCTGGATAAAGTGGAGGGTACCCTTGGCCTTGAAATTTCCCAGGGGCTTCAGATCAGCCCCCACAACACAGCCCTTGCCCTTGATCAGTTTCAGGCAGTACTGGGTCCAGCTGCCGGGAGAGGCGCCGATATCCAGAACCGTATCGCCGGGTTTTATCAGTTTTGTCTTGTTCTGGATCTCTTCCAGCTTGTAGACCGACCGGGCCATGTAGCCCTCTTTTTTAGCTTTCTGGGTATAGAAATCCGGCTTGCTCCTGTTGGACATATGGGGGTCTCCTTCTATAATGGATGTAACTACCGGGTAAGTGAACCCGTCAGGAATAAGGACAAAAGTATGGACCAGTATAGTCAGAGATTGAATAAAATTGAAGAGGAGCTGTTCCGGCTTATGCCCTTAAAGGCAGATTCCTCCTGGCTTCAGGATATGACCGATTCGCTGTCGGCAGAAGTTCCTCCTTCCATGATTGACCGCTTTCATGCCCCTTCTCTGGAGCTGCTTCAGCGGGGAGGAAAGAGGTGGCGTCCCCTGGTTATGGTTCTCTGCTGTGAGGCGGCGGGGGGGAGCGCCGAAGATGCCTATCCCCTGACCCCCCTTGTGGAGATGGCCCATAACGGCAGCCTTATTGTTGATGATATCGAGGACAAGTCTGTGGAGCGCCGGGGAGGCCCCTCGGTTCATCTGATCCACGGCGAGGATCTCTCCATCAATGCGGGAAACCTGATGTACTTCAATGCCACCTCAATTCTCAGCCGCAGAACCGACCTGGATGATGGACTTCGCTTCAAAATCCTCGATTCCTACTGCGACAGTCTGAGACGCCTTCACTTCGGACAGGGTCTGGATATTCAGTGGCACAACGACCATACCACGGTGCCGGAAGTACCGGTCTATCTCCAGATGTGCCGATTTAAGACAGGAGCCCTGGCCCGTTTTGCCGCCTATGCGGGAGTACTGGCCGGCGGAGGGAACAGGGAACTCTGCCTGGCCGCAGCCGAGAGCTGGGAGAAGGCGGGTGTGGGGTTTCAGATCCTCGATGATGTTAAAAACCTGACCACCGGCAACCCCGGCAAGGACCGGGGTGATGATATAGTGGAGGGAAAGAAGAGCCTGCCGGTTATCCTTTTCTACCATAAATACAGAGAACATTTCGGGGATTTTGCAGCTCTGATGGACAAGGCCGGAGAGCTTGGGATAGCCGGGGGAGTGGAGGCAGTAGAAGGAGCCATCTCTATGCTGGAAGAAGCCGGAGTCATTGAACAGGCCGGGCAGACCGCACTGAAGATGCTGAATGAATCAGTCGGAGAGCTGGAAAATATCTTCAAAGATCATCCTGCAGGGGGCCTTCAGGCGGGTATAATAAAGTCCTTTATCGAGAAAATGCTATGATCTGCGGATCTTTCAGGGTAATATAAAACATGGCGCTACCGGGAAAAAAGGTGTGGCAGAAACTTGCCGACATCAGTGAAGAATCCAGAAAAGACAAAGATGCCGGCCAGAAGCTCTTCAAGGAGTACGGGCGGCAGGGCTATATCAATCTCAGTGATGCAGAGAGGGTCACTCTTTCCGCGGGAGCGGTCTGCGACTTCTACCGCCGCCTCTCTCTGATCCGTTCGTCTTCCAGTCCTGTAGTCAGAAGGCGTGATGACCGCTGGCTCCGGGAAGGAGATTTCCAGTTTATAGACCTCAGGGAGTACGGCTCCTTTTTCCGTGTAATGAGCGAGATTCCCCGGTTCAGAAGCGACTGCCTGGTCTTTCTGCCTGTAACCGACGCTGATACAGGACGTCCTCTTCATCCCCGCAGTCACTCACAGCTGGACCGCCGCCTTTCAGACCCCTTTCTGGAGAGTCTGGGCTTTACCCTTGAGCAGCAGTTTCAGCTTCTCATCTCGGCTGTTCACCTCTGCGGCAAGAAGGCGGGGTACTACCTCTCTCCCCTGATCGATCCCGTTTCGGCGGTAATCTACCGGAAGCCGGAATTCTTTTCCTGGCAGAGCGGTACCGTTCTCGAAAAGGAGAGAATGGTTGCCGGAGTCAATAAGCTGGTGGCCGATGAGTTCCAGAGGAGCGGCAGATATGACTACTCCCATCTGAAAGACCTTATCGGGGATGCCGGTTTAAGGCCCGTAGCCGATGAAAGGGGTTCAGTCTGTTTTGATTTCAGCGATGAGGGAGCCCTCCAGTACTTCTCCCGGATATTCTGCGGCCTGCAGACCCAGTTTTTCCTGGACTTTGTCTACCTGGCTCTTCCCAAAGAGTTCAGTGATCCCCTGATTGAGAAGGTTTACAGTGCCCTGCGTGAATCAGGAGGCTGCAAGCGTTATACGGGATTTGCCCTGGAACTGTCGGAACGGCAGAAGTATCCCGAAGTACCCAACGAACCGGTTCTTCTGACAAACAGGGAGAAGGACCGCTTCCCCCTGAATGAGGAATTTATTCATACCTGGTTTCATCAGCTTGGAAACCTTCAAGAGAAGAACAAGGGCAGACGGATCGCCGTTACCCAGGGTGTTCTGCTCCCGGGCAGCAGGAATCCGGCAGAGGCTGATATGATCAGGGGACTCTTTCTCTCCCGTTTCAGCGGAGTCAGACTCTTTCGCCGTCCTCTGGTTCTTCAGGAAAATATGACAGCCCTTCAGAACAGGATCGAGGATATCTATCAGAGATACAGAGCGGTTCTTGAAAAGGGAGAACTTCTGCAGGTTGTGGCGGACGAGTCCTTTGCCTGGTGGATTATCCGGGAGAAGGGCAGACTGCTGATTCCCGTAATGGCCCTGAACACTGAAGGCGGAAAAAAGCCCGGTACTGTCAGAATTGACTACAGCGCCGTTACCGGACGAAACCAGATCCTCTCTGTGCTGGACTATGACTTTACAAGCAGTCAGGGAAGTCTCTTTCTCTCTGGTGACAACTCCATCACCATTACAGATCTGAAATCCGGTACAGTTCGGCTGCTGTCTCTGCAGTAGGCCCCTCTGTCCCCGGGTCCCAATAATCTTCTGGAACAATGGTTTTCATTTGTGGTATTATTAGTGATCAAGTAATAATATCTGCTTCTATGCACCATGAGGAACACCAATGAAAAAGAAGTATCTCTGTCTGTTTTTCCTTTTATTTTCAGGATCTCTACTGTTTGCACAGGTTGATATCGGTCAACAGGTTCTGATTGTCAGAGCCAATGAGTCGGAGAATTCCGAAAAGTTGACTGCAGTCATTGTGGACTGGCTGGATGAAAACGGTTTTGAAAAAGATGCCGAAGCCTTCAGGAAGTATGTGAGCACCGGATCAGGGGCGGTTGTTGAAGCTCCCAACGGGGACTTGCTTGTTGCTACCAGTGCCCATGTAATGAGTCAGGCTTCCACGGCGGATGTGGAAGTTCCTGCCTATGGTATGAACGATCAGGTCCTCTATCAGGATCTTCCCGTGGTCTACCGTTCCAACAAACAGGATCTGTGTCTTCTTCTTCTGCCGGAGGAGGCAAGAAGAACTCTTGCCCCCATGGAGATTTCCATGGAGTACAGCGATGGTGATGACGTTCTGGCCGCGGGATACCCTTCCCTTATGGGGGAGCCCTCCTGGCAGGTGCGCAAGGGGTATATTTCCAGTACCCGAGCCAACAATCTTGTCTTTGATGTTGATCTTGCCGGCTCTGTGATTCAGCACAGCGCTCCCCTCTCGCCGGGAAGCAGCGGGGGGCCCCTGCTTGTGAAAGAGGGGGAGGAGTACAGGATAATCGGTATCAACTCATGGCTTGTGGCCAGAAGTCTCGACTCCAGGATCTTCTTTTCCGTGCCCGCGGAGGACCTGCTGGCTGTCCTTGATGACTATGCTGGTCTCTCCAGTCTCAGCTTCACCGACAAAGAGTTTATGCTTCAGAAGAAGATGAACCTTATGGACGATATTTTTGCTGAGCAGGATGAGGAGCTTACTGACCGGGAGAAACGGGCTATGGTCATTCCTGCCAGAGACCTCTTCTCTGTGGATTATGTTCTAGCCGATGGATGGACTCGGTTTCTCAACTATCTGGACAGTCTGGAGCCCGATGAGTTCCGCTTTGCTGTTAACTCATTCTTTAGCGGTCAGGGATACAAGGTGCTTCACAGGGCAACTATGTATGAGATTGCCGGAAGGGCCGGCGGGAAAAACGGGATTGTCTGGAGCAAGCCCGAATTTTCTGATGACTGCGATTCTGCCACAGTCGCAGTAAAGATCGGAAGCAGAAAGACCACCGCTCAGTGGGAGTTTACACAGGGGGACTGGCAGCTGACCTCTTTCCCCGTGAAATCGGCATTTCAGTTTTCAGAGTCCTCCAACGGTCCCTATTTTGGACTCTCTCTTGCTCACCGCAGTTTCCAGCTGGACATTAAGGATGATACAAGTCTCTTGTCTGCTGCTTTTTTCATGGGAAGACAGAGACGCTTCTTCTTTAGGGAGATGAAATTCTCTGCGGCCCTCGGAGCTCCTTTTGAGATTGACAATTTCGGCAGTCTGATGATTTTTGATGGAAGCTGGAGCCTCGGTCTGAGGGTTCCTGTTCTGCTGGCGGATAGAAAAATCCTTCTGTCACCCTATGCTTCTGCCGGTGTGGGTGCGGGCCTGGCATACTGGAACACAGAGTATCACTACGAAACTCTGTCAGACTTTGCCTTCTCCTTCCCCGTCTCAGCGGGTCTGGAGCTCGGGTTCTCGAAGGATGGTCTCTCCTATCCCTTCAGGGTGGCCTTTGACTTCACCTATCCCTTCTACATCTCTACCGATGAAAACAGGCTGCTCCAGGACTCATCGGGTCCTGTCCTGGGACTCTCTCTGCGCTTCAGCCGCTGATACTGTTCCGCCCCGGAGCCCCAGGGATACGGAGGGCGCCGGAGGTGGACCCGAAGGGGCCGGAGCGGCCGCGCAGCCCGAAGCAGCCCGTTCCCGCCTTTGGCGGGAGGGGCCCATAGAACAGATAAAATTATTGATCTTTCCCCCTCTGGGCAGTACTTTATAGGTATGAATAATTACGCCCGGGGAATACGCAAACCTTTCCCCTATACTTTCCGCAATTTCTCTCTGATTCTAATCGGAATCAATGTTACGGTTTTCTTTCTGACCATGATGTCTTCCAGGCTGAGTCTCTATCTCTCCCTGAATCCGGTTCTTTTCCTGAGGAATCATTTCTACTGGACCCCCCTGACCTATATGTTTGTCCATGCCAGCATGAATCATATTCTTTTCAATATGCTGGGACTCTTCTTCTTCGGTCCTCAGCTTGAGGAGAGGATGGGGAGCTGGGAGTTTTTGACCTACTATCTGGGGACGGGTGTTCTGACGGGAATTGCCTCGCTTCTGGTTTATCTGTTTACCGGCTATACAAGAGTCTTTCTGATGGGAGCCTCGGGGGCTCTCTTTGCGGTTCTTCTGGCCTATGCCGTCTACTTTCCTTTCTCCCGGGTCTATCTTTTCGGCATTATCCCTATGCAGACCACCGTAATGGTTACACTCTATGCGGGGATCGAGATCTTCTCACTCCTCTTCGGCGGAAGGGGAAATGTAGCCCATTCGGCCCACCTTTTCGGTCTGCTCTTCGGTTATATCTACTTCAGAATTCGGCTGGGTTCGGACCCTGTGAGGGTCTTCAAGGACTCCAGAAACAATCCCTGGAAGAGGTAGTCTTATCTTCAAGCGCTCCCTGCTGATCGTAATGATCTGCCTGCTGGCAGCTCTTCCCGCCGCGGCGGAGCCCTATCTCTCCCTGACCCTGGGGATCAACTATTCAGCCATGGGCTTTGCTACAATGTTCAAGCCCGAAGACGGTAAAACCCTCTTCCCCACGGACTATGAGGAGGTCCGGGAACTTGCCATAGACACCTTACTTGAGGAGGCCAGGTGGATCTTTTCGGGGATGGTCTACGGTTTCCGGTTCCGCTACATTCCGGGGAATGCGGACGAGGGTTTCGATGAGTTTTTCGAGCTCTCCCCCCTCCATCAGATACCCCGTGGCGACAGGGGGCTTGAGGTCTATCAGGTGGAGGACGACTATCAGAACCTGAGTGTTCTCTTCTACTACTGGCCAGACGAGAATCAGAGGCGCCGCATCGATGTGAGCAGGGGAGGGGGATTCAGCTCTTCCGCCGCCGCCGGATCGGTTCCGATGATGAAGGAGGGTGCCAGAATTGCCTCCATGGAGGCCGCCGTTAAGCTGGCTCTCAGGGCTGATCTGAGCTCAATTATATTTAACCGGCCTCTGGAGGTGGAGGGTATCGTCTACCTCTCCTCTTCCCCCAGCATCCATATCAGGGCGGGAGAGTACCGGAGTTCCCTGCGTATTCTCTACAGAAAGGAAGATCTGAAGACCTTCCCCTATAATTACTGATAGAGCCATGGCTCTGGAGGAGGATGAATATGTCAGGTCGGGAAAATAAAATGCCGGGAGTTTTGCGGCTTACCGTTCTATTGGCTCTGGTCTTTATGCTTGGCTCCTGCTCCTCCTCCCCGGAGAAGGTTGATTCCGGAGACTGTCTTCTTGTCATTCCTACCGAGTTTTATCAGCAGCAGGGAAGTGATCCGGTACGGAGTTACTACATCAGATTTTCCCATGACGAAAGGGAATATCAGATTCCCGGGGATAAGTCGGGGACACTGACTGTCAGGCTGAACGGCCCTGACAATAAGCTCCTGTCCGTCACAAGCCGCGTGACAAATCCGAAGCACAGCGGAAAAGACTTTACCAGCGAATATAATCTTACCCTGCCCTATAAAAGTGGCCATGTGGTTATATCCAGCTTCAAATTCATTCAGCGGACTGTCATAGAGGACGGTACGACGGTGACCAGGTTTTACATTGACGAAACTACCGAGGCAGAGCGGATGGAGCTTCTGAGCCGGCTCTAGATGGGCAGTTTGCTTGACCCGGCTGTATACAAAGGATCAATGAATACTTTCCAAAACTCCTTAATTTAAAAAAGTAATAGATTAAAATGAACAAAAGTCATATATTTTTGTATGTGATAAATGTCTGGTTCAGAGACTGATCAAAAAACTATTGAAAAACCTTATTTTTATGAATGGAGAATGGAAATGGTAAAAAGAGCGCTGTCTGTTTTTATGATTGTTCTGTCAGTATTGAGTGTAACCGGATGTGCTACATCATCCTTTCCTGAAAAAGAGAACTCCAATGACTGCCTTATGATCATTCCTACGGAATTTATCCAGGGGCCCAATACAACAAAGGTAAGAAGCTACTATCTTGATTTTTCACACCTGGATACGGAAATTACTGTACCCGGTAAAAGGTACAGTACCATTAAGCTGATCCAGAGTGAGGAGGGGAATAAGCTTCAGGGTGTCCGAAGCCGGGTTACTCATTCAAGGTATTCCGGCAAACCTCATCAGTATGAGGTAAATCATCCTCTTCCCTTTGAGGCTGGTGAGGTTATCATTGCTCCCTTCAAGGTTGTTCATACAATTGAACGGACTAAATCGCGAAGTACACAGTCAAGATGCAACATAGTACTGCTCTCATACAGGGAAAGGCTGGCCTATATGGAACAGTACAGCGCTGACGGTGCTCTGGACTCCTGGTTCTGATCAGGCACCTACAGGGGGAATGGCCCGAACCATAACGACTCCGTCGATGGACTTGAGTTTCTCTATCAATTCTGCCGTGGGGGCACAGTCGGTATCGATGATGTTGTAGGCAATATCGTTCTTGTGCTTGTTCATCATGTCCTGAATGTTGATGCCCTGCTCAGCCAGAAGGGTTGAGATCTGTCCCACCATATTGGGAATGTTTCTGTTGGCAATCAACAGTCGGTGTCCGCCGCCATACTCCATGTCGCAGGAGGGGAAGTTTACGGAGTTCTTGATATTTCCGGTTTCCAGAAACTTCTTTGTCTGGTCTGCAGCCATTACAGCGCAGTTTTCCTCTGCTTCGGGAGAGGAGGCTCCCAGGTGGGGGATTGTGATAATGGCGGGATTGCCCAGAAGCTCTCCGTCGGGAAAGTCGGTGATGTAGTAGCTGATCTTCCCGTCTTCGATGGCCTTCTTGAGGCTGTCGTTGTTGACCAGGCCTCCCCTGGCGAAGTTGAGAAGCCGTGTTCCCTCCTTCATCTGTTCAAACTGTAGTGTGTCGATTATGCCTCTGGTCTTGTCGCTTAAGGGGATGTGGAGGCTGATGTAGTCGGACTGGGCAATCAGCTGGTCCAGAGACCCTGCCTTCTGAACACTTGGTGAGAGGCCCCAGGCAGCCTGTACTGAGATAAAGGGATCGTATCCGGTTACCTCCATACCCAGGCTCTGGGCCGCGTTGGCAACCAGTACACCGATGGCCCCCAAACCGATGATTCCCAGCTTCTTGCCCTGGATCTCGGGACCAGAGAAGCGGGACTTCTCCTTCTCTACAAGCCGGGATACTTCGTCTGAAGGATCAAGGCTCTGGGTCCAGTTAATGCCGTCTACAATGCTGCGGGATGAGAGAAAGAGGCCGGTGAGAACCAGTTCTTTTACACTGTTGGCATTGGCTCCGGGGGTGTTGAATACGACGATGCCCTTATCGGTACAGGCGTCCACAGGAATGTTGTTGACGCCGGCTCCGGCACGGGCAATGGACTTTACTGTTTCAGGAATGACATCTTCGGACATCTTGTAGCTTCGTACCAGGATTGCATCGGGGTGGGCCATGTCGGTGGCTGTTTCATAGTCCTCCCGGGGAAGTCTGTCTAATCCCTTTGTGGAAATTTTATTCAGGGTCTGTATGCTGAACATCTCTCTCATCCTTTCAGGCAGTTCCCGCAGAGGGCGCCGTAATTAATTTATTGTTTCACCCCGTTAATACGGGAAATAACACTTAAGAAACCGGCCGTCAGATCGGCCTGATGATAGAATACACTCTCTGGTACAGTCAGGGGGCAGCTTGTCAGGTTGATAATTCCCCTGGCGCCGCCCTTAAGCATCCTGCTCTGTATCCGTTCCGGATCCGTGGTGGAGCTGGCAATAATACCGATCTCAATTCCCATCCTCTGAAAGATCTCGCTTATCTCATAGGATGGATAAAGGGGGACTTTCGATTCAGTCCGTTCCAGTCTGTTCTGGCTGCCGTCAAAGGCGGCAACAATCCTCACTCCCGGAAAGCTGTCTGTTTTATGGAGCAGTACCGCTCCCCAGCTGTCCAGACCGCAGACACCGGCCTTCAGTTCTCCTTTCAGGTTCAGCTTTTCACTGAGAAGGTCCGCCAGCTCTCCGGCCCTGTATCCCCGGCCCGATGCACTGCAGCCCAGGAGGCTGAGATCCTTTCTCAGACTCTCAGGGGTTGTGCCTACCAGTTCCGCCAGTTCTGCCGAGACAATCCGTTCGGGGCCCCAATCCCTCTCCTGAAGGATGATGGAGAGTCTGATCATTCTCTGCCGTGAGGCTTCGGAAAGCTTTTCTGAACTCATTCTGGGTCGATCATATAGGGGGATGTAAAAATCAACAACCATTATCTGTGAAAATATTCACAGATAACTGTTTTTTTCAGTTAAAAGATATTTGTGTTTAATTTTATTTGCCTGTCATGCGATAATTTAATCGAAGGTTTGCCAAAATGAATACTATTGTAACAATCTGCAGCGACAGCATCATCAACCAGGGAATTGAAAGAGTCATCCAGAGTGAATTCCCCGGAGACTATAATCTGCGTTTTGCAGACAATATCACCGATGCCCTGGATATTCTCAACTTTGAACTCCCCGAGCTGACTATCCTCCACCTATCGGACAAGGAACTTGATCTCAATACACTCAAGGC
The DNA here is from genome assembly GCA_002408085.1 of Spirochaeta sp. UBA5339. Classification (GTDB taxonomy): domain Bacteria; phylum Spirochaetota; class Spirochaetia; order DSM-2461; family DSM-2461; genus Oceanispirochaeta. The sequence goes on along the minus strand of DHQL01000025.1, from coordinate 41,449 downwards.
AAAGATCAAGGAGGACTCCTGGCTCCACAGTTCCGGCATCATTGGCGTCTATGATCTGGGACGTCATGAGGAGGGCAAGCTACTGGAGCAGTTCAGAAGTCTGAATCTGCTCTCCCTGCTGGACTATTCGCGGATAAGAACCCACTTTGCCAAGATCCTTTCCATCGTCTATGCCAACAGACAGCTGATCTATCAAAATGAGCTGGCAGATAATATTCTGGAAAAATTTTCCGGTGCCTTCAGTATTCCCAACTCCGACTACTCTGTGGTTTCCGTTTATACGGGACTTCTGTCCATGAACATGCTCCGGTCGGGAAGGGTTTCTGCGGTAGAGCGGTTCAAGCTTCAAATGGCCCTCTCTGAACTGATTCTGAACGGGATTGAGCACGGCAACTGCGGCATTTCCAGAGAGGAGAGAGACCGCCGTCTCGAAGAGGGCGGGAGCATTCTTGAGCTTATTCAGGAGAAGATTGCCGACCGGGGAGTCCGGCAGCGGCGGGTCCTGCTGGAGTGGATTCTCTCGGAGGAGGAGTCCCGCTTTGTTATTCATGATGAGGGAGACGGTTTTGATGTGGACTCCTACAAGGAGTCTCTCCAGAATGTCACCTCAGGAAACATAGACCGCCGCGGTATTCTTCTGGCTAGGATGGTAGCCGACCGTATCCTGTTCAGCAAAAAGGGTAATCAGGTCACAATGATTATGCATCACAGGCACCTCCATGAAAGGCTGACTCCTGCCGGTTTCTCCACCGAGGAGATGCTGATTGTCAAAGAGGGGGATGTTGTTGTCCGTTCGGGAGATCCCGGAGACTCTATCTTCTATATCTCCAGCGGCAGCTATAAGGTGGTTCACCACGGTAAAATTGTGGGACGTATCACACCGGAAGATGTTTTTCTGGGAGAGATGGCCTTCCTTCTCAACAGGGACAGGAGTGCGTCAGTTATCGCTGAGACCCGGGGTAAGCTGATCCGCATACCCAGGAAGTCCTTTATAAAAGTTTTGAAGCAGTATCCCCAGTACGGTCTCTTTCTAAGCCGGCTTCTTGCCACAAGGCTGAAGCGGACAAATGAGTTTATTGTCTCCTCCCTGGGAGGGGATGAAGAGGATGAAAAAAAGAGCGATCTGACTATCTGATCGCCCAGCCCAACTGTATACACGGGCCCCTGAGTGTTCACAGATTCACCACAGTTTTCCCCGGAAATCTACAATGAACCGCCATTTGCGCTAAACAGTTGTCATTTATAGTGTCCTTGTTATGAATACAATGATAAATGAAATAGATTCTTTCGGAACAATGCTGCGGAGGGAAGATTTCAATCTTTCGGTTCCCGAAGGACAGTATGTTCACTACACCGGTGTGGTATTGAATGTGGAAGGCATTTGTACGGATATTGACTCACTGGAAGAGTTCGCTCTGATGACGGTTCAGGGGAATGATTCAAAGAAGTGGTGCGTTCCCTTAAGGAATTTTCAGGACACCATTATGATCAACGGTGACTGTGTTAAAAGATACAAAGCTCTTGGTGCTGTAGAAGAGGATCTTCCCGAGCTGGAATTGTGCGAATAACAGCCTTTTTCTGACTACCCCCCTGAGAATTAAAAAGCCGCCCCGAATCGGGCGGCTTCTGTATTTATAAGTTCTCCGGCAGTAGCCCGCCGGAACCGGCTGATGCCGGAACTGGATCAATCCTCTTCGGGCATCACTACCTGCAGGTGCAGATCGTTCAGCTGGGGCTCATCCACAAGGGCGGGGCTTTCGTCCATAGGGGACATACCGGCGCTGTTCTTGGGGAAGGGAATAACTTCCTTGATGGAACTCTTGCCAGCCAGAATCATTACCAGGCGGTCCAGACCGAAGGCCAGTCCTCCGTGGGGAGGGGCGCCGTAGCGGAAGGACTCCAGGAGGTAGCCGAAGCGCTCTTCTGCCTGCTCTTTGGGGAATCCCACAACATTGAAGATCTTCTGCTGCAGTTCGGGGTCGTGGACCCTGATGGAACCCGAGGCCAGCTCGTATCCGTTGAGAACCAGGTCGTAGAGGTCTCCCTTTACGGGGCCGGGATCGCTTTCGAATGTATCCAGGTACTGGTCCTGGGGCATGGAGAACATGTGGTGTGCGGGCTCCCAGGCCTGCTCGTCCTCGTTGTACTCAAAGAGGGGGAAGTCCACGATCCAGCAGAAGCGGAATACAGACTCGTCGATCAGGTCGAGATCTTTTCCGAGACGGGATCTTACCGCACCCAGTGATGTGCAGGCTGTCTTCCAGTCTGCAGCCATCAGCAGGATCAGGTCGCCGTCATTGGCACCGAGGCCGGACTTGATGGCATCGGCCTGATCGCCGAAGAACTTGGATACACCGCCGTCGAGACCTTCGGCGGTCACCTTCATCCAGGCAAGACCCCTGGCGCCGTAGGTTTTGGCTGTGTCTTCCAGCTCGGTAATCTTCTTTCTTGAGTAGGCTGCGGCTGCTCCGGGAACAACCATCGCCTTTACGACACCGTCAGATTCAAGAACAGACTTGAATACGGAGAAGTCGCTGCCCGGTACAAAGGGAGCGAAGTCCTGGAAAGCCATTTCGAAACGGAGGTCGGGTTTATCGCTTCCGTACAGATTCATGGCATCGTCGTAGGAGAGGCGCTCAAAGGGAGTCTGCAGTTCAACGCCCATTGTCTCTTTAAAGACATTGGCCATAATCCCCTCTGTTACAGTGAGAACATCGTCACGGGAGACAAAGCTCATCTCCAGGTCCACCTGGGTGAACTCAAGCTGTCTGTCCCCTCTGGCATCCTCGTCACGGTAGCAGCGGGCCACCTGGAAGTATTTGTCGAATCCGGACACCATTAAGAGCTGCTTGTAGAGCTGGGGTGACTGGGGCAGGGCAAAGAATTTGCCTGCGTGAAGTCTTGAGGGCACCAGGAAGTCTCTGGCTCCCTCGGGAGTGGACTTGATCAGTGTGGGGGTCTCTATTTCAAGGAATCCCGTCCTCTGCAGGAAGTCCCGGGCGGCGTGGGTTACCTTGCTTCTCAGGATGATTCTCTCCTGCATCCCCTTGGAGCGGAGGTCGAGATAGCGGTACTTCAGCCGGGCTGTTTCGTTTGAGTCTGTCTCGTCTTCGATCATAAAGGGGAGGGTGAGACAGGTGTTGAGGACCTCGATCTTCTTTACGGAGACTTCAATCTCTCCGGTGGGCATATCGGGGTTGATCATGGCGTCGGGTCTTTTTCTGACCACACCTTCAATGGCAACGCAGTATTCGAATTTCAGGCTGCCAGCCAGCTCCGCCAGTTCGGCAGGAACGTCCTCGTCGACCACGATCTGGGTCTCCCCGTAGCGGTCCCTCAGGTTAATAAAGTGAATACCGCCGTGGTCGCGGTTTCTATGTACCCATCCGTTAAGGATGATTGTCTTGTTTTCATCAGAAGCTCTGAGACTGCCGCAGGTCGCGGTCCTTTTCATCTTTTCCATAGAAAGGAATGTACCATTTAGGGCAGTCAGAATCAATGAGGGTTCTGCTGAAAAATCCTTTATTCAGATAGAATTGTATGAATCAGGAGGCCTCTTCAACCGGCTCCGCCGCAGGTACTGTTTTCTTGAAGTGAATTCTGTATTTCACGGCCATCCTGTCGGGGAGGTAGGAGCGTTTTGTTTTTCTTAACCCCTCAATGCCCAGGTCCTGTTCCAGGTTGATCTCTTCAAAGCCCCGGCAGTAGTGTTCTGCAAAGCGGTTGAACATAAACTGGTAGATTCCCTTGTAGCTGATATCCCCCTTGGCAAAGTGGATGGTGAATACATCGGGGCTGACTGCCTCTCCCAGCATAAAACCTGAGGGCTTGTCGTCTGCATAAAATACTGCTCCTTTGAGACAGAACTGTTTCCTCTTTTCCAGGGCTTCCCGGCACTGGAAATAGTCAGAGTCACCCATCTCCTGTTCTGAATTCTCCTGCCAGGAGTCCAGGAGGTCCAGAGGTTCGTGGATATTGTCATCGCTGAGCTCTTCTACATGGGGAACATAGAGGGTCTGGTACTGCTTCAGGAGGTTTCGTTTCTTGTGGAGCTTCCGCCCGGGGTAGAGCTGCATCTTTTCGGTGGTGTAGAGATAGTCGGAATCCTGCTCCTGGAAATCGGTATACAGGTCCCACTCCTTCAAGGTCGGGAGCCACTCTTCCGGAACCGGGAAGATCATATCGAAGTCTTCTTCTTTTCCGATACGGATCAGTTCCTCGGTGTACTCCCGGCTGTGACGGAGGTCCTGCAGGGGCATCAGATAATGGAGTTTGTCGTAGCTAAGGCCGGAGAGGTAGTAGTAAGATCCGCTTTTTATAAGTTCATATTCGTGGGTTTCACGGAAAAAGTAGAGATTGGCAAAGCAGTATTCAGAAAGGGGGATCTTCACTTCTCTTAACATAGGGACAAGTAGTTCTCTGTGTTTGTATTCCAGTTTTTCTCTTTCCATGCATTCTCCCGGCGCTATATATTGGTTTCTATCTAATGATCCATCATGGAATATACTCAAAGGCAAGACCCGGAGCAAGAAAAAAAGTTAATCACTACGCCTTTACTAGGCTATCCGGGGCTCTTTACGGTTTTCTTATTGCTGAAAATTAATTATATTTGTTGAACAGGAGTATTCAATGGAAAGAATCTATCTTGACAGCAACGCAACCACCGTTGTGGATCCCCTTGTAAAACAGGCAATGGATCCTTTTTTCTGTCAGATGTACGGAAATCCCAACTCGCTTCACCGTTTCGGTACCGAGACCCATCCGGCCATGAGCATTGCTCTGGATCGGATCTATGACTCCCTGGGCGCGGCGGATGAAGATGATATTATTATAAACGGATGTGCCACAGAGGGTAACAATACCATATTTAAATCGGTCTTTATGGACTCTCTGGCAAAGGGCAAGCCCTGTCACATCATCACCAGTCAGATTGAGCATCCCAGTGTTCTTCACACCTGCCAGTATCTGGAGAAGGAACAGGGCGTACAGGTGACCTATCTTCCCGTTAACTCGGACGGTATCGTCACCCTGGATGCCCTTAAGGAAGCCCTTGTTCCCGGCAAGACCTCTCTGGTCTCCGTCATGTGGGCCAACAACGAGACGGGACTGATCAATCCGGTCAAGGAGCTGGCGGAGTATACCAAAAGCCAGGGCGTTCTCTTTCACACCGACGCGGTACAGGCTGTGGGCAAGATTCCCGTCAGCCTGAAAGAGGTTCCTGCCGACTTTCTGACCTTCAGCGCACACAAGTTCCACGGCCCCAAGGGTGTAGGTGGTCTCTATATACGTCAGGGCGCCTCCATCACCCCCCTCCTTCACGGCGGAGAGCAGATGGGCAAACTGAGAGCCGGTACGGTAAATGTTCCCTATATGGTGGGCATGGGACTGGCCATAGAGCTGGCGGTTCAGCATACTGAATTCTATGATACAGAGGTTCGCCGGCTGAGGGACAAGCTGGAAGATGCCATTCTTGCTCTGCCCGACACCATGATTATCGGAGACCGGAAGTTCAGAACCCCCAACACCATCCTTGCCAGTTTCAAGGGGATTGAGGGGGAGGCTTTCCTCTGGGACCTGAATCAGAAAGGCATCGCCGCTTCCACCGGAAGCGCCTGTTCCTCCGAGGAACTTGAGGCGGATGCCACCTTCCAGGCCATGGATATGGATAACAACCTGTCCCATACGGGGGTCCGGTTCTCACTCTCCCGCTTTACAACGGAAGAGGAGATCGACGGGGCCATCGATACAATTCAGAAAACGGTACACAGGCTCAGAGCCATTTCGAGTACCTATTAAGGGGCGGGCCCTTCCCGGGCCGGCTGCCGATAGATTTTAGGAGATTTTATTATGGCGAAGAATGATCTGCTTGGAGGTTCCCTCTGGGACAACTACTCCGCGAAAGTGGCAGACAGAATGGATAATCCCGTGTACCAGGGGGAGATCACCGAGGCGGAAGCCGAGGCCATGAATGCAAAACTGATCGTGGCCGACTGGGGTGCCGAGTCCTGCGGCGACGCGGTTCGACTCTACTGGGCCGTGGACAAGGACAACGACAAGATCGTCAAGGCCAGCTTCAAGAGTTTCGGCTGCGGTACGGCCATCGCCTCCAGCGACATGATGGTGGAACTTTGCCTCGGCAAGACCGTGGACGAGGCGATCCAGATTACAAACCTGGACGTGGAGAAGGCTCTTCGTGATAATCCCGATACTCCCGCCGTTCCTCCCCAGAAGATGCACTGTTCCGTAATGGCCTACGATGTAATCAAACAGGCCGCCGCCATCTTCAAGGGCGTCGAGAAGGGAATTCTCGATGATGATGAGATGGTATGCGAGTGTGCCAGGGTAACCCTGAAGACCATTCAGGAGGTGATCCGCATCAACGATCTGACCTCTGTTGAGCAGATTACCGACTACACCAAAGCCGGAGCATTCTGCAAGTCCTGCATTAAACCCGGCGGACACGAGAAGAAAAAGTTCTACCTGGAAGATATCCTGAAGGAAACCAGAGCCCAGATGGAGATTGAAGCGGCCCAGAAGAGGGAAGTTCCCTTTGCCGAGCGCTCCACCTTCCAGAAGATGAGAATGATCGAAAACTTCTTTGAAGCCGAAATCAAACCCCTCCTTCACAAGGACGGTGGAGATGTTGAGATTCTTGATATCAAAGAGAACGGCGCGGACACCGTTGTTTCCATCTCCTACAAGGGAGCCTGTATGGGCTGCAGCAGCGCATTGACGGGAACTCTTTCCTTTATCGAGCAGGGCCTTAAGGACAAGGTGGATGCTTCCATCTCGGTTTCCGTCGAGTAGTCTTTCGAGGCTGATATGAAAAGCGGCACCGCCGACCTGCCGCTCCACAGCGGAACCGTTCCCCGCTGGCTCTCCGAAAGGATGGCCCGCCTGGGACGGGAGATTGTCCGCATACTTGTGGAGGAGCAGGGAGCCGATGCCTTTTTAAGCCGCCTGAGCGATCCCTTCTGGTTCCAGTCCCTTGGCTGTGTCATGGGAATGGACTGGCACTCCTCGGGCATTACCACTTCCGTTATGGGAGCCCTCAAGCGGGGACTCAATCCTCTCTCACGGGAACTGGGTGTTTACGTCTGTGGCGGCAGAGGCCGCTTCTCCCGTGCCACTCCTGATGAAATCATGAATATCTCCGCCGCCGAAGGCCTCGACGGTGACGGGCTTGTTAAAGCCTCCCGTCTCAGCGCCAAGGTGGACAATACCTGCCTCCAGGACGGCTTTCAGATCTATCTTCACAACTTTATCCTGACCCGCGAGGGGAAGTGGGCAGTGGTCCAGCAGGGAATGAACCAGGACAACGCCATGGCCCGGCGCTACCACTGGCACTCCCCGAAGGTAAACTCCTTCGTTCAGGACCCTCAGGCCGCCGTTTCAGGCCGCAATCAGGGGGAGCTGATCAATCTCAGCGACGCCCGGGCTTCCGAGGCTCACAATGCAATCCTTGACTTCAGCGGCCAGTCCCGTTCGGTGCAGACCGGGGAGCTCCGGCAGCTTCTGATCCCCCCCCCCCATGAGGTCCATCCCGAAGATATCGACCCCAAACGTCTGGGCGCCGTACTGGCGGCGGCGGGGGAGTCGGGGGTAACAGAGTTCTCGGATCTTCTGCTGATCCAGGGCCTGGGCCCCCGGACCCTGCGGTCTCTGGCCCTTGTTAGTGAGATTATCTACGGGAAGCCCTGCCGTTTCGACGACCCGGCCCGGTTCTCCTTTGCCCACGGCGGCAAGGACGGCCACCCCTTCCCGGTGCCCCTTAAGGTCTACGACGAAACACTTCAATATCTGGGAAGTTCTCTCTCAAAGAGCCGTGTGGATGAAAGTGAAAAAAAGGACAGCCTGAAACGTCTGAACGCCCTGCAGATGCGGATCGAAGCGATGGAGAAGTATGAGGCTGACCCCGAGAAGGTTATGGCCTGGGAGCGGGAAAACTCCGCCCGCTTCGGCGGCCGTACTGTTGGAGGCTGTGCCCCTCCCCGTGTCTCCGGGAACAGAGCCCCGGGTGGGCGGCGGTCGTCTCCACGGTCCGGGAGATCTGCTCCGGACGGCCAGTTAGAGCTGTTTTGATTTTTTAAAGCGGATCTCTTCGATCCTGTTGTTGTTTACCCTGGAAATTATATAGCGGCCTTCGGGAAGTTCAACTTCCTTCCCCGGCCTGGGAATTTCTCCCAGCTTTTCGGTCAGGTAGCCGCTTATGGTCAGAGTTTTGATATCATGCTCCAGATCCAGACCAAGGTGGTCGTGAAGGTCGTAGAAGTTTGTATCTCCCTGGATGATCCACTCATCGTTGTCCCCTGTCAGAATCTTGTCGCTGGCAGTCTCTTCATTTTCGTCGTAGAGTTCCCCGAAGATCTCTTCGATTACATCTTCCTTGGTTACAATACCGGTCAGTCCGCCGTACTCGTCCAGAACAATGGCCATGTTCAGCATCTCTTCCTTGAACTGATGGAAGAGGTCGTGAACCATTTTTGTTTCGGGAATAAAGAAGGGTTCCTTCATCTTGTCCTTGAGTCGGATACCAGTCTCTCCGGCGGCAAGGCCCTTCAGAAGGTCCCGGATCATAACGACGCCCACAATATGCTCGGGATTGTCCTGATAGACAGGGATACGGGAGAAATCCTTCTCAAGAATTTCATCAAGAACATCCTCTATCGGAGACTCCTTGTCCAGGCAGAACACATCGGTCCGGTAGGTGGTAATTCCCTTGACCGGAGTGTCGTTTATGCGGAATACGTTCTTAACCATCTGTTTCTCATAACTCTCGACAATACCCATGTTTTCACCGAGGGAGACCATCTGCAGAAGGTTTTCGAGGGTAAAGGACTTCTTGACCTGTCCCGCAAAGAGCCGGGTGAAAAGGGAACTGATTCCCGAAATAATCCATATAATCGGACGGAAGATGTTGCGCATGAAGTGGATCGGGAAGGCCATCATCAGGCAGATTGCCTCGTTTCTGGCAAGGGCTATCTGCTTTGGTGTGACCTCTCCGAAGATCAGTACAAAGAGTGTCAGAATACCGGTCATATAACCCACAAACTGAGAGCCGAAAATCTCAATCGTCAGAGATGTTGAGAGGGCTGTGGCACCGATATTGGCAAGGTTGTTTCCGATCAGAAGAGTTGTCAGCAGGGCATCGGGTTTTTTTGTCAGCCTGTTTACCATCTCTCCCCGGCGGCCCTTGTTCTTCTTCATCTCCTGAATCTGGTAGAGTGACAGGGATGTAAAGGCTGTCTCTGTGGATGAAAAGAGTGCTGAGAATATCAGAAGGACGGCTAAAAAAAGAAACTGAAAGATCATGCCGGACCGGAAGCAGCAGGATTTAAACCGGCGGTGCTGTTAAAAGAGGGGATAGAACTATATAAAAAAGGGTCTGAATCATCCATATTCGAAATTATTCCTCAAAAACTGTTATTATTCAATATATCCGCATTCTCCATTTTTTCAGTTTCAGTAAAACCGCTTTATGGTTTCCCGAATATCTGCTATCTTAACCTTAATTAAGAAATAATATAAAAACTATCGGGAATTTATGAAAATAAAAAAACTCTTAGCTTCCGCTGTCTTTGCGGCCTTTTCGCTAATTCAACTCTCCGCTGAAACCCAAGATCTCCCCTTTGTCAGGGGAATGGCCGAGTCCATGGACTATAAACACAAACAGATTGCCCTTTCGGAGATAGACACTCTGATCTCTGAGGGTTCACTGTCAGAATCAAGAATGAGGGGAGTCATAGATGTACTGAATTATCTGGCCTGTGAAGGGGTTGTCAATCTCCGTTATGAGAGTCTGAGGGTTGAGAATGATAATATTATGATCAGAAACGAGGCTGTACGGCTCCTGGGTTTTACCGGTAACCCAGATGCTGTAGACTCCCTAATGACGGTCCTTCAGAATGAAACTTCCACTGTGGTGCTGTCCACGGCGGTTATCTCCTGCGGGCAGCTTGGAATGACACACGACAGAATGGATGTTCTGTTTACCAGAATCCTTAAAGGGCAGATGTCCTTCTATAGAGATGATGCCCTTATCTATAATACACTTCTTGCGGTCAGAGCAGTATCCGAACACCACGGTTCAGCCTACTGGTCTTCCTCTTTAAGTTCTGCTCTTGTAGAAGTCGCGGTTCCCAGCGGAGGGTACAGCAGAAATACCAGACTTCTGGCCAGGGATGTACTGGGAGAACTTTAGTCTCTTTTGGGGGGTTATAAAATGAGAGGGGAAGATTTTCCACTTGATGTATTATCTTAATGCAAAAGGATTTCGGTTGCCCCTAACCTCAAATCCACATCAAAAGCAGACTACCTTCCCCGCAGGAATGAAAGTGATTCGATATTAATGATAGTTCATTTTATGATCAGTTTCATGTTAAATCGAAAAAAATATTTCAATCCCTCCATATCCGGGTCATTCACCATACTTTATTAAACTCAATATTGCCGCCTGCTTTGAAAATTATTATTTTATACATCGGAGTAACTCATGAAAGAGATTTGCAGTTCTTTTTTTTGAGGAATCAACTCATTTCACACTGTTAAGGAGACCAATCCGTGTCTAAAAAGAAGTTCAAAACCGAGGTGAATCAGCTTCTGCATCTGCTGATTCATTCACTTTACTCACACAGCGAGATCTTTCTGCGGGAGCTGATTTCAAACTCATCCGACGCTCTGGATAAGCTGAAATATATGACCCTCACAGAAGATTCCTTCAAGAATCTGGAATTCAATCCCCGTATCGATATTGTCATCGACAAGAATGACAAGAAGACCCTGACCATCAAGGATAACGGTATCGGAATGAACGACCAGGATCTGGTGGACTCTCTGGGAACCATCGCCCGGTCCGGTACAAAGAACTTTCTCAGCCAGATGACTGGAGACGAGAAGAAGGACTCCAACCTGATCGGTCAGTTTGGTGTCGGATTCTACTCCATCTTTATGGTAGCCGACAAGGTTGATGTAATCACACAGAAGGCCGGCGAAGAGAGCGCCTGGAAGTGGAGCAGCGACGGTCAGGAGGGATTTACCCTTGACCCCGCAGAGCGCCCCGATGGAAACGGAACCTCCGTTGTTCTTCACCTGAACGATCAGGGCAAGGAGTACGCTAACAAGTGGGATCTGGAACAGATCATCAAGAAGTATTCCAACCACATCGCATTCCCCATCTTCCTCCACTATGAGTCCAGCCGCTATGAAGGCGAGGGTGACGATCAGAAAGAGATCAAGGAAGACAAAGTTGAACAGATCAACTCCGCCTCCGCCCTCTGGAAGCGTTCCGCCCGGGAGGTCAAGGAAGAGGAGTACAATGAGTTCTACAAGTCCATCTCCAACGACATGGACGATCCCATGTACAAGATCCACACAAGAGCCGAGGGAACTCTGGAGTATACAACTCTCTTCTTCATCCCCAAAAAGGCACCCTTCGACATGTACCAGGCCGACTACAAGCCCGGTGTAAAACTCTATGTCCGCCGTGTGTTTATCACCGACGACGACAAGGAACTCCTCCCCACATACCTGCGTTTCGTACGTGGTGTAATCGACTCTGAGGACCTTCCCCTCAACGTGAGCCGTGAGATCCTGCAGAAGAACAAGATTCTCTCCAGCATCAAGAATGCTTCTGTCAAGAAGATTCTCGGTGAGCTGAAAAAGCTTGCCGACAAGGAAGAGGAGTACAAGGAGTTTATCGAGCAGTACAACAGACCTCTTAAAGAGGGTGTGTATTCCGATTATGCCAACAAGGACGACCTGATGGAGCTGGTACGCTTTAAGTCCACCTCCGTAGAGGGCTGGACCAGCCTCGCCTCCTATGTGGACAGAATGACCGACGATCAGAAGGCCATCTACTACATCACAGGCGACAATGAAGCTACCTTACGAAACTCTCCCCTCCTGGAAGCTTACAAGAAGAAGGGAATTGAAGTTCTGATTATGGATGACGAGATCGACGAGATCGTTGCTCCCATGATGGGAACCTACAAAGAGAAAGAGATGAAGGCCGTCAACAAGTCAGGCAGTGCCGACGATCTGAAGACAGAAGAGGACAAGGAGAAGGAAAAATCCGTTGAGCCCCTGCTGAAGAAGATTAAAGATGCTCTGGGTGAAGAGGTTAAGGACGTTATCGCCTCCAGCCGCCTCCATGAATCTCCCAGCTGTATCGTAGCCGATGAGAATGATCCCACAGCCCAGATGCAGCAGATGCTGAAGGCCATGGGGCAGACCGAGATGCCCGAGATCAAACCCATTCTGGAAGTGAATCCCGATCATGCCATCGTCAAGCAGCTCTCCGGTTCCTCGGACCAGGCTCTGCTGGATGATGTGGCTCACCTCCTTCTGGATCAGGCTATCCTCTCCGAGGGTGCGGCACTGAAAGATCCCCATGTATTCGCTCAGAGACTGAACCGCATTATGGAGAGGGCTCTCTAATATTATTTTTTAAATACCCGCCGGGAACTGATTCCGGCTGATCAGGGCCGTCCTTCGGGGCGGTCCTTTTTTTTGTCCTGTTCCCTTATACTTTTGTCGCCGGCTCCCCTGGTCCCAATTTTTTTTGACTTGAGAGATTTTCTGGGAAATAATTGGTGTATGGAAAATCGGGAAAGTTTTTATGCCTAGGATCCTGCAGCGCCTATGACGATTCTTGTGGGACACAGCAATATGGATCTGGACTGCCTGGGCTCTCTGGTGCTGGGGCGTTATCTCTATCCCGATGCTGTCTGCGTCAGAAGCCGGCTGATCCATCCGGTGGCAAAGTCACTCTACAATCTATATAAAAATCATCTGAACTTTATCTCCTCCGGAGAGCTCCGGGGAATGGATGTGGACAAGATCGTTGTCTTTGATACAAGGACCCGGGGACGGATAAAGGAGTATCTTGAATTTCTTCCTGACTTTAACGGGGAGATGTATATCTACGACCACCACTCCAATGACAGCTGCGATCTGGATAATGCCTGCATCCTCTCCTGTGACTATGGTGCCAATACAACGGTGATTGCGACACTGCTTATGGAGAAGGATGTGACCCTGGAACCCGTTGATGCAACCATCGCCCTTACCGGAATCTTTGCGGACACGGGAAACTTTACCCATGAGAATGTCTGCCTCAAGGATTTCGAGGCAGCCTCCTGGCTTCTGGGACAGGGTGGAAGTATGAAGCTTGTCAGTCAGTTCCTGAAGCCCCTGAAACAGGAGTATCAGATCACCCTGTTTCATCAGGTGGTAAACCGTCTTGTCTACAAGAAGATTCACGGTCACACCATTATCCTCAGCTACTATGAGATGAAGGAGCAGGTCAGCGGACTGGCTCCCATTGTGGAGAAGGTCTTTGAGGTGGAGAACGCCGACGCCCTCTTTGTTCTCTTCGGCCTGGAGAAGGCAAAGAAAACCCTTATTATCGGCAGGAGCCAGAAGGAGACAATCGATGTAAGCAGTATTCTGGCACCCTGGGGCGGGGGCGGACATACACGGGCCGCATCGGCCCAGCTGAAGGGCAAGTTCGGTCAGGAGGTGTACGAGTCCTTTATCAACGGACTGACTCACTCACTGGTTCCCGCCGTATCCGCAGAGGACCTGATGACCATGGATGTGGATGTGATCAGGGATTCCTGGTCGGTGCTTGATGCCTCTCTCTTTCTGGAAAAGAGCGGCCATACCGGGGCACCTGTGCTCAATGATGAGGGGACTCTTGTGGGCTTTATGACCCTTCGGGATATCAGTAAGGCCAGAAAGAGCGATCAGATGAAGTCTCCTGTCCGCAGCTATATGACCCGCAAGGTTCACAGCTGTGCCCGGGATGCCAGCATCAAGGAGCTGGAGAGCTTCTTTCTCCAGCACAATGTGGGGCATATTCCAGTGGCCCATGAGGGCCGTCTTCTGGGAATTGTGACCCGGGCGGACTACCTCAACTATCTGGAGCAGCGCTAGGGCGATGATTCAGTCCGGCTCGGCTGGACCTCCGGGCTCTCAGATTTCCAGTTCAGAAATTATCCGGCAGGCTTCAGAAATCTGATCCGGGCCGACTTCAAGACTGGTTACAAGGCGAAGCTCTTCGGGGCCTGTTGCAATCACCTTCACACCCCTGTCTGCCAGTTTCTTTTCAATGGCTCCAGCTTCAAATCCAGGGGTCTTTGCAAAGACAATATTGCTTTCCACCCGTTCCGTTTCCACCTCTGCCCAGCCGCAGCGGTCCAGGGCTTCAGCCAGCGCGCGGGCATGATCATGGTCCTCGACAAGGCGCTCCCTGTTGTTTTCCAGGGCATAGATCCCGGCCGCCGCCAGAACTCCCGCCTGCCTCATGCCTCCTCCCAGAATCTTTCTCCACCGCCGTGAATCGGCAATAAGCTCTCTGTTTCCGGCAATCATCTAACCCACCGGAGCACCGAGGCCCTTGGAGAGGCAGAGGTTGGCCGAGTCCACATGGGAGAAGACCTCCCCAAGACTCATGCCCGTTGAAGCACAGGCATTGAAACAGCGGGCGCCGTCCATATGGACCGGAAGGTTCTTTGACCGGGCATAGGCGGAAAGGGCGGCCAAATCATCCGGCTTCCAGCAGGTTCCCCCTTCGAAGTTGTGGGTGTTTTCAATGGCAATCAGGCTGGTATGGGCAATATCGTAGGCGTTCTCCTTGATATGGCCTGCCACCGTTTCGGGCTTGAGAATCCCCCGCTCTCCGGCGGCGGCGATGGGAACGGTTCCGGCCACCGCGGCAATTCCGCCGACCTCGTGGTGGAGGATATGAGCCTGCTCATGGAGAATCACCTCATTGCCCCTTCCTCCCAGAAGGATCAGGGGGATCAGGTTCCCCATGGTTCCCGAGCTGACAAAGAGGGCGGCCTCGGCGCCGCAGAGCTCCGCCGTCATTGCCTCAAGTCTGTTGACCGTTGGGTCCTCACCGTAGACATCGTCTCCCACTTCGGCATCGTACATCGCCTTGCGCATGGCCTCAGTAGGGCGGGTAAAGGTGTCGCTTCTCAGTTCAATTGTCTTCATGGTGCTCTCCTTGCTGGTCTGCGGTTTCAGGCGCCTCTGTCGGATCAGATGCCCCCGGCCAGTGCCGGTTGATGCCGGTTTGCCGCCGGTCCTTAGTTCAAATCGGTTCTGAGAGTTTTCAGCTGCTCAAAGAACCCGGGATAGGTGATATCCACGGCCTCAGCCGTATCGATTGATGTCTCTCCCTCGGCTCCAAGGCTAGCGATGGAGAGGGCCATAACAACCCTGTGGTCCCCGTGTCCCTTGACGGAAGCGCCCTTCAGGGGGCCTCCCTGAATAATCATGCCGTCGGGGGTCTCTTCAATCTCAGCCCCCATCTTCCTCAGCTCCGCCGTCATAACGGCGATCCTGTCGGTCTCCTTCATCCTGGCCTGGGGCACATTGACGATTCTTGTCTCCCCTTCAGCGTAGCAGGCGGTGACCGCCATGGCGGGAAGGGCGTCGGGGGTGTTGTTCAGATCTAGGACGGCTCCCTTAAGAGCGCCTCCGAAAACTTCAACACCCTCGGTACTGTGGTGAACCGAGGCGCCCATTGTCTGTAGATAGTCCAGCACCGCCTTGTCCCCCTGACTGTCCTCCATATCAAGGCCCTTCAGCAGAAGAGTTGAGCCTGTCACTGCGGGGGCACAGAAGAAAAAGGTCGCCGATGAGAAGTCGGCGGCAATGGGCTCGTCAAAGGAGCTGTATCCCTGTCCGCCGGGAATGACAAATTCCCTCATCTCATCCTGTTCCCAGCTCAGTCCCTGTTTTTCCATCCACTTCAGGGTCATCTCCGCATAGGGCTGCTCCATCAGCAGGGGAACCTTGATGCGGACTTTCTGTGAGGACGAGGGCAGGAGGGGAGCGGCCAGAAGAAGGGCCGAAAGGTACTGGCTTGTGGGGCATTCGATGGAGCACTCTCCCTCCTGAAGGGGTCCCTTCACCCAGTAGGGGGCACAGCCGTTCTCTGCGGATTCCACTTCCACACCCAGATCCTTCAGGGCATTGAGAAGGCGGTCGGCGGAGCGGCGGCGGATCTGCTCGTCTCCGTCAAAGTGAACCTTCCGTCCCAGGGCAGCGGCAATGGCCGTAAGCAGGTATAGGGAGGTTCCGGAGTTGCCTACATCGATATAGACATCACTGTCCTCTCCGAAGGGGATGGGGCTGACAACTTCCCAGCCGTCTTCCCTGTCTTCGATAACAGCTCCCAGTTTTCGGCAGGCTTCCAGGCAGGAGAGTGTATCCGCCGAGTAGAGGGGTCTTCTAATGCGGCTCTTCCCGCTGGCCAGTGAGGCAATCAGAAGAGCTCTGATGGTGTGAGATTTGGAGGCAGGAACCTGTACGCTGCCCTCCAGTCTGACCGGAGCGTCCAGAGCGCCGGTTTTTCCTTTAATTGTGACTGTGCTCATAGTATTGATGAGAATAGCAGATCCGGCGGTGCCGTGTCCAAGGCTGACAGGGTGGATTTTGGATGCTCCTCGGGTAAAAAGCTGTTTACTCTCCCACCCAGAGGTAATCGGCAAGGCTGACCCTGCCTGTGGGGCCGAAGGAGACTCCTTCCGACTCAAGAAGCTTCTGCTGTAAGAGACCGGCATCTCCGGGAAGGGAGATGCCCCCGGAGGCATTGATCACACGATGCCAGGGGAGTCCCTGCTTTCCGCTGGAGCTGTGGAGAAGTCTTGCTACCTGGCGAGCTCCCCGGGGTGCTCCGGCCAGGACGGCGATCCGTCCGTAGCTGCAGACCATCCCAGGTGGAATCTGTCTGATTATTTCAAATACACGGATTGAAAACTCTTCCATTAATCCTCCCGGTCAGCGGCTGTTTCGGCAGACCGGGCAGCCGAGAACATGAACATGCATCTTCCGCCCGGGTCTTTCAAATACCCTGGCCACCGCAAAACTGCCCTCTTTCATGGGCAGTCCGCAGGAGGGGCAGCGCCGTTCCCTTTCTGGCTTCCTGGCTCCAGCGGGATGAGCCGGATAACACCAGGGGCAGCCGTAGATATTCATCAGCCGGTCCTCACCCTTTGAATAGATCTGTGAGTGGACCCGTTCGCCCCGGTGGAGTTTTTTGCCGCAGAGGGGGCAGGGGGTGCGGTCATCTTCAAGATCGGTTTCATCGAGATAACTGCTCTCTTCCTCCGGCCTGTTCTGTCTCTTTTCCCTGATCAGACTCAGCACAAGAACAAGGAAAATTCCCGACAGGATGATGATTATCAGAATTTCAGGAAACACAGGAGAACCCCTTTATGAATCTGGTCAGAAGCCATGGTTTCATATATCCTACATCTTATGGCAATACTGTATATGGTGGCAACTCCTGTGGGAAACCTTCAGGACATGACCTACCGCGCTGTTGAAATACTTAAAGAAGTAGATATTATCGCCTGTGAGGATACCAGGCAGAGTGCAAAACTCCTCAATCACTACGGCATTCAGAAGCATCTGATAAGCTGTCGGGCACGCAATGAAAAGCAGAGTGCTCCGGGTATTGTAAAGCTTCTGGACGAGGGAAAGAATATCGCCTATGTCTCTGATGCGGGGACCCCGGTGATCAGCGACCCCGGCCGTTATCTGGTCCGCTGCGCCAGGGATGCGGGACATGAGATCCTGCCCATACCCGGGGCATCGGCCTTTACCACCCTGATCTCAATCTGCGGATTTCCCGGAAAATCCTTCCTCTTCGAGGGATTTCTCTCTCCCAAACAGGGAAAACGGAAAAAAAGGCTCACCGAACTCCTGGAACGGGAGGAGTCTTTTATGGTCTATGAGTCCCCTTTCAGGGTAATAAAACTGCTTCAGGAGATTGCAGAACTCGATCCAGAGCGTGAAATTCTCCTGGGACGAGAAATGACGAAAAAATTTGAAGAGTATCTGGAAGGAACTGCCGATAACTTAATTTACCTGCTGGAAAGCAAAAATACCGTGAAAGGTGAGTTTGCTTTACTTGTTTCCGCAGAGAAAAAAGGTTAATATTATGACAGGCGTGTCGATATTTATTAATGGAGAGCAAAGGAGCTGACATGACAATAGACAGAATAGGCCCGGTAGATCCATTATCTCGTTTCAATAAAACCGAGAAAACTGTCCGGTCCGAACAGAAAGAGAAAACCGATTCCATCGATGTCTCCAGCGAAGCCAAGAAGAGTGCCGAGCTGCTTCAGACAATGGATACTGTAAAAGCTGCTCCCGATGTCCGAGAAGATCGAATTGCCGAGGTTAAGGCCCGCCTGCAGGATCCGAATTACATCAACGACACGGTGGTGAACTCAGTTGCAGACAAACTGATGGATCTGTTTGGAATTTAAGAGAATTTCATTGTATATTACAGGCAGGGCTTTAGGGCTCTGCCTTTTTTTTGAACTTATCCTACTGGAGACATTATGGCTGAGATTTTTCTTAATGTCCCTTCCCGTATCCTCTTCGGGTTAAATGAGACAAACCGCCTCGGTATGGAAATCAGCAAGCTCGGCAAGAGGGTGCTGCTTATAAGTGAACCCCTCTACAAGGACGGAGTGCGCAAGGTACAGGAGCTTCTTGAGAGCCACGGCATCGGCTGCATCTATCATGAGGCCGAAACTCTGAAGGGCAGCTCCTTTTCTGTGGAGACCTGTCAGAATCTGGCAAAGGGAAGTCATGCGGAAGCGGTGCTCTCACTGGGGGGAGGACGTGTTATATCCATAGCCCGGGCTGTAGCCGCAACGGTGCCTGAAGGGATTCACCCCGATATGGTTCTGGAACGGGGAACCGCCGGTGCCCTCTCTCTACCCTGTGTGGAGGTTCTTTCGGATTTCTGGTCCCCGCTGCTTCTGCAGTCACGTTTTCAACTGACAAACAGCCGTAATGGAATCAGCCGTGTTGCCGATTTTAATGCCCAGAATTCCAGCATTCTTGTGTGTGACGCGGTACAGTCCATGACTCTTCCCGAGCGCCACAGGACACCCCTGTTTTTTGAGCTCCTTCTGAACACCCTGTTCTGCGCCGCCTTTCCCGGCCTTACATTCCTCTCGGAAGTTCATAGCCTCTCGGCCTTCCGGCTGATCTGGAAGAGAAGAAAATCACTGGTGGGCCAGTGGGATCTGGATGCGGCATCGGATCTGATGGAAGCCGGTTTTCTGACCTCCATGGCCCATAAGGAGAGCGGGGCCTTCTGGCCCGGAATCCTGACCATGGCGGTGAGCGGACACTTTGATGTATCCCGGCCCATTGTCTCCATGATCCTTCTTCCTTTTATTCTGGATCACCTCTGCACTGTAGCATTCAGTGAGATGAGTTCCTTTCTTGATCAGCTGAAAGATCTTGATGATGCACCCCGTACCCCCGATGAAATGAAGGAGAGTGTCCGGGAGCTGATCGGATGGTACTCCATGCCCTCCCAGCTCCGGAATACCGGAATCTCCCAGGAATCCCTGGCTCTGGCCGCCGAAACCGCCGGACAGATGCTCGGTCAGCTGGGAAGCGGCGGCATCACTGTTGATCAGCTCTATTCCGTTTTAAGAAGCAGCTGGTAATGATTACTGTACGAAAACTTTTCTCACTTAAAGACGGAACAAGGGAGAGGAAGATTATAAGAATCCTCAGTGACTGGGAGATCGGTCTGGGACAGGGGCGTCTGCCCGATCCTCTGTGGCTCAGGGACTTTACAAAGGCTCTGGAGCAGGAGAAGGCTCTGGGAGGAGATATCCGTATTCTTGAGGAGATCAGAATCTTTGCCTCCTCCGCTCTTCCTGCAGACCATGAGGCCCTGCTTTTCTCTTTGAACCGTCTGCGACACCGTTTTATGACCTATATGGATATCGCTCCCGCCGACTGGGATATGATTAATCCCGAAGACGGAAAAGATGGTGTGAAGCGGACATTTCCCTTCTCCCTCTATCTGGATGATCTCCGCTCACCCTTCAATGTGGGCTCTGTATTCAGAACCGCCGAGTGCCTGGGCGTCACCAGAATCTACCTCTCCCCCGGGACTGCAGATCCCGATCATCTCAGGGCCAGAAGAACAGCCATGGGCTGTACAGAGAGGATCCCCTGGTCCCGTCTTGACTACAAGGGCCTGGAGGCACTGGGAGAGACTGTCTTTGCCATGGAACTGGGGGGAGCGGAACTGGATGAGTTCAGTTTTCCCGAAAAGGGGATAATGGTGCTGGGTTCGGAAGAGCTTGGGGTATCTCCTGAGTGTATGGCTCTTGCAAAAAAAACGGGAGGCACCGTCTCCATACCTCTGTATGGAAACAAGGCCTCCCTTAACGTTTCTGTGGCCTTCGGCATTGTTATGAATGCCTGGGCCTCCTCCTTTGCCTGATCCGTACAGGTTCTCACTATTCGAAGCAGGACGGAGAGAATCAGCGGTGCAGGGCGCTTTCGATGGCCGGTTGGTTGAAACCGACAATGACTCTGCCGTTGATGTCGATGACGGGAACACCCATCTGACCTGATTTTTTTATCATCTCCTCAGCCTTCTGAGGGTTTACGGCTACGTTGTATTCTGTAAAGGGGATATCGTTCTTCTTGAAGTAATCTTTAGCAATGTTGCAATATCCGCAGCTGGGTGTTGAATATACTACTACTGACATATCATTCTCCTTGGCATATGCTATATATGATTATGTATATATAAGAATATAATTGATGGATGAACAGTCGTCAAGGGTTCATCGGGTAAAATTAAATAAAAGATGATTCTATAGGAAGATGTATAAATGGAAAAGCGTCTGGAGATTGAATCTCCGGAAATCCATCAATAGGTTAATTCTTTACTTTTATGGAGTATGTAGAGATTGTCCAGAGGTGCAAATGATCTGTTTTCGGAATGACTCATGGATACCCCGACTCACTATCATTCAATAAATGAGAAAAATTACATCATCAGTTCTGACTTGAAGGCCTGGCTGAGGATCTCCTGCATTCTTTCCAGCTGTACTTCCGAGGTTACCCTGAAGAATTTCAGAACATCCGAATCAAGCTGGTCGTAGGTGATGGTTCCCTTTTCCAGGTCGCAGATGGCGTTGGCCAGATAGACGCAGTTCACCACCTTTCTGTTGGCCAGAGTTGAGGAGTGGGGCTCGTGGTGGTAGCGAATCGCTTCGACAAGGGAGTCGGAAAAATTCCACTTCTCTGCAATCTTGGCACCGATCTGGGCATGGTTGTATCCACCGGCCAGATTTTCAAAGAGGCTGGGAGAGAGTTCCTTCTCGGAGGTAAAGCTCTGGATCTTGTCCAGAAGTTCGGGATGGATGCTTGAGAATACGATTTTACCCATGTCGTGGAGGATTCCCCCCACATAGGCGTCATCGATAAAGTCCTTGGGCAGCTTGATGTTTCTTGCCAGACTGAAGGAGTAGAACGCCGTGCGGTGAGCATGATCCCAGAGTTCCTTCTTCTGGGGAAGATTCAGGATCTTCTCGGACCCGTATGAGTAGAGCAGGTTCTTCAGACCACGGAGACCTACCATCTTTACGGCATCGGCTATATTGTCCACCCTGTTGGGCAGCATAAACTTGGCCGAGTTGACGACCCTGAGGAGGTCCGCTGTCAGGGAAGGGTCGGTGCTGATCCTGCGGGCTATTTCGTTGATCTCCGAATCGGGATCGTTGATCAGCTGCTGAATTACGGTAATGTTCTCGGGGAACTGGGGCAGGGCCTCAATCTCCTGAACTATTCTGGATGTGAGCATCTCCATTTCGTCCAGCTTGATCTGGGCAATGGGGATGGTCAGTGAGGCGATTGTCTCGCCGCTGGAACCGTCAATTTCGAAGGCGTCCTCGTCGAGGCCCATCTTCTTAAGCATAAGGATCAGGATAACGATTCCCAGTCCGGCTCCCTCGGAATCGTCCAGAACCTCTGAGAAGGCCTCTTCCATGCTGTCGAAGGCTCTTGAGCGGGCGATGCGGTCATAGATCCTCATCTGCTCTTTTCTGGTTATCTGTACATTGTTTTTTATGGCAATACGGAAGTTGGAGCTGAAGGTGTGGAAGGATATTTTGATGTAGAGTCCCTTCTGTTTCTGCATCTCAAGGTAGTGGTCAATCCGGTCCATGGTTTCGGATTTAAAGTTCTTCATTCCCTCGATGTAGTCTTCCTTGCTGTCCAGGGAGAGACCCTTCTCTTCAAAGTAGACTCTCTTGGTGTTGGCTTTTTTGGCATTTACTGCCAGTTCCTTCAGGCAGTAGGCAAGGCGGTCGACCAGAGCATCCTGTCCGAGCTCGCGCAGATAAACCCCGAGTATATCTTCAAGGTAGACCTCGGTTTCATGGTTTAGTTTGTAGGTCGTTACGGTGACTGGAACCGATTTCTGGATAGCCAGTTTAATTTTTTCAGATATATTGGTAGGAGGCATGGCCGTTCCTTTTTCCTCGAGATTATATGACTGTATATTAAACAGACTTAATACTTATAAAAATATATCTTTGTTACGGCCATTGTCAAGCAAAGTAAAATTTTATGATTGTTGCAGATACCCTCGCGGACCCCTGTTTTTTCGGATATAATGCCCCCATGAACATAGATGATTTTGACAAATGGTGTCGTTCTTATCTGGAAATCGATGCCATGGAACGGGCTGATGCCTCAATGAATGGAGTACAGATCGGGAATTCAGGTGGTGAGATCAAAAAGATCGCCTTTGCCGTTGATGCCTGTCTGGATACACTGAAAAAGGCCTCTGATGTGGGGGCTGATGTTCTCTTTGTGCATCACGGTCTCTTCTGGGGCAGGCCGGTTTCAATTTCAGGTGATCATTATAA
This sequence comes from Spirochaeta sp. UBA5339, assembly GCA_002408085.1. Taxonomy (GTDB): domain Bacteria; phylum Spirochaetota; class Spirochaetia; order DSM-2461; family DSM-2461; genus Oceanispirochaeta. The sequence goes on along the minus strand of DHQL01000025.1, from coordinate 18,728 downwards.
AAGGGTAAAGACTGCCATGGATGGTGACCTGGTCCTCTATGCCTGCCATCTCCCCCTGGATATGCATCCCGAGTACGGGAACAATGCCGGTCTGGCAGCCGTTCTCGGTCTGACGGATGTTGAGGGGTTCGGCGAGTACAAAGGCTTCAATATCGGTGTAAAAGGGCGCTTTGAGAAGCCTGTCTCCCGGGATGATATTATCCCTGCTCTCTTCAGTGACTGGGAGGCGGGTGTGAGGATGCTGCCCTTCGGGCCGGCCGAGATAAAGACCGTCGGTATTATCTCAGGTGGAGGGACCCGGGAGGTAAGTGATGCCATTGCCGAGGGGCTTGATCTCTATATAACTGGTGATGCGTCCCATCAGGTCTATCATGAAAGCCTCGAGGCAGGGATCAATGTGCTTTTCGGCGGTCACTATATGACCGAGATTACCGGTGTTCAGTCGGTGATGAAGAAGTGCAGTGAAGAGCTGAAACTGGAGACGGTTTTCATTGATGTTCCAACAGGTCTTTGATATGGTAGGGGGCATGAGTGAAAATACGGCATCCAGGGACAGGGTAAGGGCATTTTTTCCCTTTATCCTGACCCTGATTCTGGTCCTTGCAGATCAGATTACAAAGCTTATTGTTATTGCGAAAATACCCTTTAGAACCATTGCCTTTTCAACGGCCAACGGGTTCTTCAGACTGATCCATGTCAGAAACACCGGTGTGGCCTTCAGTCTCGGAGACTCTCTACCCCTGGAATTCAGAAAGGCCCTCTTTATTATCCTGCCCCTGGCCGCAATGATTGCCCTGGCGGTTTATATCGTCAAAGGAAAGGATGAAACGGTTCTTCAGAAGTACTGTCTTGCAGGAATCCTCGGAGGGGGTGTGGGAAATCTGATCGACCGGATTTTCCGTCCCGAGGGAGTGGTGGACTTTCTTGATGTGAAGTTCTACGGTCTTTTCGGCCTGGAGCGCTGGCCCACCTTTAATGTTGCGGATGCAGCGGTTGTTGTCTGCGGTATCCTCCTCTTTATTACGTTCTGGAAAAAGGAGAAATCTAAAAATGAATAAAAAACTGAATACTGTGCTCTTTATGATTGGAGGAACAATTCTGAATATTGTTCTGATGGTATTGATCTTTGTGATCGGCCTGTTTCTCGGAAACCAGATTCTGACTCCCGAGTCCGACGCCAACCTTAAGACCGTTGTTTTTCTGGCGATAATCGGTATCTCTGTTGTGGGATCTTTCTTTCTCTACTCGAAAATTATCAAGTTCATTACAAACAAGTGGAACCTGGAAGACTATATGCATCCCTTCTTTTCCGGGAAGAAGCGCTGATCTTTTAATTATCGGGGCCGGCTGGCGGTGGCAGGGAATCAGAAAGAACTGCAGCCGCAGGCCAGTCTGCCGGCGGATCAATATCCGTCGGACGCAGCCCTGTTCATATCTTTCTTGTAGAGTTCGTTATAGACAAATCCCCGTTTCCTGAGTCTGTCCTTCAGCTCCTGTGGGAAGGGGATGTCCCGCCAGAAGATTCCTCTGGCTTCCTTGTCCAGTTTCTGGACTCCTTCACCCTCTTTGGTTATCCAGAGGATATAGTCCTCAATAAACTTCAGCCTTGCGTCTCCCCTCAGTTTCCGGTCCGAGAAGTACTGGTAGTAGTGCCCTGTCAGGCCCTCTTCCATCCAGTAGTGCTGGGCCTTCTCCTTGGCCACCTGCCATCTGAGGTCGGCAACCGCCGTCAGTACAGCTGTCCTCAGATCCTTCGGGAACATGGGGATGGCGATTCGTCCCCGGCTGGTGGCTCTATTGTAGCGTTCAAAGGGTTCCCAGCAGATCCCTGAATCGCCGTAGCAGGGAATCAGGATAATATGGGGAACTATGCGGTTGGTCTTCTGGCGGAAGGTTCTCTTAAAGACACCCTCGTCCAGTTTCTCAATCTCAAGAAGCACCTTTATTACATTTTCTCTGGTGGCCACCGTTTCAAGACGGGATGTGAAGAACTGGTTCATCAGAATGGGGAAATGATTTCCCTGGCGGCCTACACAAAGTTTGGCCATCTGCCTGAGGCTTCCGGCCTCCTTCTGGAGTTCCGAAGGAGCCACTTCGGAGATGGCACCGCTCTCTCTGGCCTGCTTCTGCAGCTTCTTGAAGTCCTGATCCGCCTTGTTCAGATGTTCATAATGAAGGCTCATATCCTTGTGAAGGGCCGAGAGTTCCCGGAGATTATTCATCATCTCACCGATCTCTTTGCTCTGTCCTTCGGAGTAGAGACTCTCCAGTTCACTGAAAACGCTGTTTCTTGATTTAAAGTTTAGAGAGCCCAGGCGGTTCTGGAGCTGTTCCTCAATAAGGCGTCTCTTCTTCTGCAGGTTTACAAGGGTGCTGAGATGGGCCTCGCGGCTTCCCTTGGCCTTGTCCAGGAGAATCTTCACCTTCTGATCACCGCTCCGTTTTGTGGGCTTCAGATCGTCCGTTGCAAGAGGGGAGACCATGCCTGCGGCGACTCTCTCCAGCCACTCATCCACATAGTAGATGGGCTCACCGGAATCGTTGCTCTCGACAATGCTGCCGATCATCTTTCTCTGGTCTGCAGAGATAATATTAGGCAGAAGGAGGCCGAACCGGAGCATGCCCCTTTTGGGTTCGGTCTGAAGCTTCATGATCTGGGCTGCAAGCTTACCGTAGAGCTCCCAGTACTGTCCGATCAGACGGGTCCGGAATTTAAGCTTCTCCTTGGGGTCCTGGGCCTTGAGAAACTGTGACATATTCTCATGGATGGAGTGGGCCAGTTCGCCCTCGCCGTTAAGGATGGATTTATAGTAGTTGGGATTGGAGTAGAGGGGATTGGGGGGCTGACTCTCCTTTACAGGAGGAAGAAAGGTCTCTCTGCTTATATCGTCCTGAGGATGAACTTCTTCAGCCGGTTCAGGGGTCTGCACCTCCTCTTCAAAGAGATTTTCATAGTCGGGGGCCTGGGCGCTTTCTGTTTCATCCAGACCGAGGAGAGAAGCAATTTCCGGATCGATGTCGCCGGAAAACATGTCATTATTCCCCATAATCAATTCCTATAGATGTTTAAAAAAAAAGAGCTGAACTTCACTGCATTTGCAGTTAAGATTCAGCTCTCTAAAAGTGGAGGTGGTGGGAATCGAACCCATGACCTCGTGAATGCCATTCACGCGCTCTAGCCAACTGAGCTACACCCCCGTAAAACGTATCGCCATCATAATGACTTCCGCGAAAGCTGTCAATATATTTTCTAAAATTAAATTTATTGTATTCTCAGCCCCTCGTCAATATAATAATCATAGATGCAGGAAACCCCGATTAAGAACATTCCCCAGGGCCTCATAGACGGTTTGAAGATGGTTATAAAAGGACAGGATGAACTGATCCGGCTCTTCTGTGCCTCCATTCTGGCGGGGGGGCATGTTCTGCTGGAGGGGCTTCCCGGCACCGGCAAGACCACCCTGGCCCAGACACTTTCGGCTCTGATCGATTCCTCGGATTTTTCCAGAATTCAGTTTACTCCCGATCTTCTTCCCTATGATATCACGGGTGTGGATGTGTGGAACAGGGAGAAGTCGAATTTTGAGTTCCGACCGGGTCCCGTCTTCACCCATATTCTGCTGGCGGATGAGATAAACAGAACCACCCCCAAGGTGCAGTCGGCTCTTCTGGAGGTTATGTCGGAGCAGCAGGTTTCCCAGGGGGGGCGAACCTACCCTTTAAAGGATTTCTTTCTTGTCCTGGCCACCCAGAACCCTCTGGACCATGAGGGAACCTATCCTCTGCCGGAGGCTCAGAAGGACCGTTTTATGGTCTGTCTGAAACCTTCCTATCCCGATATGGAGTCTGAGCTGGCTATACTGAAGGGAGACCCCTCCCATACCGTTCTTCCTTCTCTGGACGTGGTCTGTTCTCTGGGTGAGTTTATGGAGTGCCGTGAGGCGGCGGCCTCGGTCTACTGCGAAGAGAGTCTGATGAGGGCTGTTGTGAAAATATGCGCCGCCACAAGGGAGAGTTCCGAGCTTCAGGCTGGTGTCTCTCCCCGGGGGGGGCTGATGCTGCTGGGCGCCTGCAGAGGTCTGGCTCTCGTTTCAGGGCGTGATTATGTGACCGCCCAGGATGTTCTGGATATGGCGGTTCCTGTTCTCTCTCACAGGGTTTCACCCCTGTCCAGTGAGATCGATGTCTCGGATCTTATAAACAGAATCAGCCGGGAGGAGAGTCTTGGCCTTCTCTAAACAGATGAAGATCAGAGTGACCCTTCGGGGCGCTGCTTTTTTTTTCTCTGCCTCTTTGTTCTGACGGGGGGGCTGCTTTATACCCGGGCTCTTCCCCTTGCAGGAGCTCTCTGTGCTCTGGTTCTCTTTCTTGCCGAATTTCTTGCCTTTATGATCACTAGCGTCCGTGAAGCTTCCAGACTCAGCTGTCCTCCCCTCCCTCTGCGCTGCTCCGACAGGCAGGAGTATCCCGGCAGCGGCCGGGGGGCGGGGTACGGGAAGAACCGAAACTACATTCTTTATACAGAACTTGAATGGTCCGGGGTCGGGGTAGTCCGCCTTGAGGATTCCCTTATACAGCCGGAAAGGGAGCTCTTTTATCCACGGGGAACCTACATCGTCCGCAGGCACTGTCTGAAGGTCAGAACCTGGAACGGATTCTTAGAATGCCTGGTTGAGGGTAGCGCTGACAGTGCAGGGACTCTGACGATCTACCCGGAAGACCGGCGGATGGAACAGACGGTCCCTGCAAAAAGAGACCATGCCCCCGAGAAACCCGCATGGCTGTCATGGATGAAGGACAGAGATCTCTTTGAGTCCAGGCCCTACTATGCCGGTGATGATCCCAGGCGAATCAACTGGAATATGCTTGCCCTTCACGATGAGCTTTTTATCAAGGAGGGAAGCAGTCTCTCTCCCTCAAGAAAGTCGGCACTTCTTGTTATTGATACATCAGGCAAGAGGAGGGCTGTGGATGGGCTGTTCAGAAATCTCTCCAGCCTCATCGATTCGCTGGCAGCAGCTGATCTCCAGATCACTGCTCTCTTGCCGGGACTGGGAGTTGTCAGGGAGCTTGAGAAGCTGGACAGGGGTGAGAAGGAGAACCTGCTGGCATCGGTGCCTCCTGTCTCTGTCGGCCTTTCGGGGATTGAAGCGGCAGGCGGTGCCTATGGAGTTGTCTATCTCTTCTCCGTAAAGCAGTCTGAGGAACAGCAGACTATTCTGGAGAGGCTGTCTCCCGGTGCCAGAAGAATTCTGGTCCAACCCGGATCTTCTCCGGCCGGAGGCGGTCTGACCGGAGGCCGGCGGAGGGATCGGCAGATCAAAGGACAGAGGGGGTGGTATCTTGTTAAGACCTGAACTCTCTCCAGCGCTGCTCCTTCAGAAGGCACAGAACTATATTCTCTTTACCGCCTTCTGGCTAACCCTGACAGTTTCCGATCTGCCCCGGTCTCCCTTTTCCCCGGCTGTCGGGCTGATTCTCTTTGCAGTGTTCGACATACTTTTTTCTCTGGTTTTCCTGATTCCAGGTATCAGGCGGAGAGGGATGCCGGTTCAGCTGCTTCTGATCAGTGGTGCCCTGCTGGTGTTTCCTCTTACCGGGATTGCCGGGGGCTTTGCGGCAGGGCTGCCCTTTCCCGGGGATCTTCTGCTTCTGAGATTCCGGGCCTATCTTGTCTATGTTGTTCCCGCACTGGTGCTGGCCCGGCTTCTGGAGCTGGCTGCCGGAAGGGGGAAGATCCTCTTTCTGAGTCTTGCAAATCTTCTGATCATCTCTCTGGTCATGAGCCGGAGCGGCTGGGCCCTGAGGCTCCCTGCGGAGAGTCTGAAAGTGGCCTATCTGCTGATTTTCCTCTTTCTCTGTCTGCAGACCCTGATGATCCTGAGCGGCGGACGCCGGGGGTACCGTCTCTCTTTTTTTTCAGTTCTTCTGGTTTTTCTTATTCCCCTCCTCGGTCTTGTCCCCCTGAGCCGTCTGCAGAGGAATGAGTCCCGAAAGGAGGGGGGCGGGCTTCTGGAATCCTCTCTCTTCCGTTTCGACTTCTCTGATTACCTGAGTCTTGAGAGCTCTATCAGCATGAAGGATGATCTGGTCTTTCTGATGAAAAAGGAGAGGGGAGGCGGAAAGAGTCTAACCAGGCGTTTTGTTTTGTCCGCCTACTCCGCCGACCGGGGGTTTTATCGGGAGAGCGGAGAGGGCTATGAGAGTCCCGGGAGAGTCCTGAATGAGTATGTGCTGCCTGAGGCTCCAAGGCGCTGGGATCTGCCTGAATATGGGCAGACGGAAGAGGTCGTTCAAGAGTACTATCTGGTGAACTTCGACACCTCCGCCTTTCTCGGATTCAATGCGCCCGTCTCTGTGACCCCCTATGTAAGCTGGGATGATTCCTCTTTTTCTCGAATATACAGGGTGGATTCCATGGTCAGCGAGGCCTGGGGATGGGACCTTGTGGAGGCCGAGGCTCTTGCCGGGAACAATCCCGAGAACCGGACCTTTCTGGAGTACTACACCCGCAGCGGCGGAAGGGACGATCTGGCCGAACTGGCCGAGGAGATAACAGCCGACAGCAGAACATACTATGACAGGGTTGTGGATATTGAGGAGTATCTCAAGAACAACTACTTCTACTCTCTGACCCCCGGAGAGTCTGTTGACGGAGACCAGCTCTCTCACTTTCTCTATGAATCCAAAAAGGGCTACTGCTCCTACTTCGCCTTCTCCATGGCCCTCCTCTGCAGAAGTATTGGAATTCCCGCCAGGGTTGCTCTGGGGTTCTGGGTTGATGAGTCCTCGAAGGTTCTGGACTACTACCCTGTCCGGGCCAATCAGGCCCATGCCTGGGTGGAGGTCTACTTTCCCGGATACGGATGGCTTGAGTTTGATCCCACCTCCACAATTATCGCACCAGGAGATGATTTCAGAATTACTCCCCTGTCGGCCAGGGAGATGGAGCCCTACCTGAAGGAGATCCTGGAAAACAGGGACAGTCTCAGAATCCAGACAGCCGGGGAAGCGGCGGAGTCCTCCCGGAGTTCCGGCAGAGGTGGCGGTGCCGCGGTAAGGGCGGGCCTGAGGCTGCTGCCTCCGGCAGTGCTCATTGTTCTGGCTCTCTTTTCTCTGAGGATCAGGCAGCTTCTCTTTGCAGTTCCCCGCAAGGGGCGGAGTGCCCGGGTCTTCTTCCACCTTCATATGTCTCTCCCGGCCGCGCGGTTCAGAAGCCGGGGAGCTCTGGAGTCTCCCGAGGAGTATGCGGCGGATCTGAGGCAGCAGCTCCCCGAACTTGGCCCCCTGGTTGAAATGTACGGGAAGGTCCGTTTCGGTCTCTCTTCCAGGGAGGATCTGCTTTGCCTGAAAGAGGAGGGGAGAGCTCTTCGACGGGCCCTGTTTGGATCGGCTTCTTTTACAGGAAGAATCCGCTATCTGCTGATCCTTTTAATGCTGCTTTTACGCCCTTCGGGGAGGGGCGGCCGCAGAAGGAGGAGTATATGAGGGGATATTCCGGGAACATTTCAGTTTTTTTTCTGCTCCTGTGGCTGCTGCCTGCAGCGGTTCTGTCGGCTCAGACAGGTTCGGAGGCAGTATCCGGGGAAGATACCCTGTCTGCGGAGGACCCTGACAGCCTGCTGCGTCAGATTGCCAGCACCGGGGATGCCGAGTTTTATGATAAGGCCCTCTCTCTTATAGAAGAGGGATTTGCAGCCTATCCTGAGGACTACCGCTTTCCCATGGCCCGTGGGGATCTCTTTGAATCCCAGGAGCTCTATGATCTGGCCCTGAACTCCTACCGTGAGGCCGAAGTCCTGGCTCCGGAGGACGTTGAGCTTAGAAGGAAAACAGCTTCAGCCTTAAGCTATCTGGACAGGAATTTTGAAGCTGTGGACTATCTGGAATCCCTCCTCGATGAGGATGATGTTCTTGATGATCTGGGATGGATGTACTTTAAGACACATCAGCCCGAAAAGGGAGTTGTTCTGCTGGAAGAGGCCCTTGAAAAGGAGTTTGACCGGAATCTCTCTCTGACCCTCGGGACCCTCTACTCAGAGCTGAACAGTCCGAAACTCTGCCGGAAATACTATCTTGACGCCATCAATGATGCCCTGAAGGACAGTGACAGCTACTTTGCTTCGGTGGGATACTACAACCTCTCTCTGGCGGAGAAGTCCTTCTATGACTACGAGGCGGCCTATACCTACGCCCGTGAATCTCTGGAGCTCATGGACAGGGCCGCCGGGCATCTTGCTCTGGGAGACCTCTTTATGATGAAGATGGCCTTTGGTGAGGCGGAGAGGGAGTTCCGTCAGGCGGTGGACCTGGACAAGACCCCCCTGTCCCGAAGCAATCTGGCCTCTCTCTATCTTGTGCAGGGACGTCTGGATGAGACCCTGGAGCAGCTGAAAAAGATTGAGGAGGCCGTGGGGGATGAATCCTGGATGTATTACTACGGACTCAATCAGGATCAGTTTATTATGGACCTCTACAGGCAGTACTACGAGGTCTACAAAGGAAAGGTGAATGAGATCCTCCTGCTGAAGAGTCCCGGATGGAGGAACGGGCTGAAAAGGACGGTGGACCTCATTGTTTTCAAGGGGAAATCCCTCTATTACAGAACCCTTTACCGGGTTCTGGCCCTCCGTGAGGGGCGTTCCCAGCTTGAAGGGGGATCCCTTCTGAGGGGAAGCCTTACTCTGGCCTCTGGAACCGAGGACTTCAGAGCCTACTCGATCCGGTACTATTTGAGGGCAAGGGATCTTGAGGTCTTTGATCAGGCGGAGCCATGGTACGATCAGATGGTCGGCCGGGAGAGGAAAGACCGGGAGATGCTGCTTCGGGCGGAGGCGGCCTTTGATCCAGAATGGGAGGCCCTTGCGGTCAGTGAAGGAGTCAGGGAACAGGCTTTTCTGACAAGGCCCGGAAGCCGGGAGAGGGATGAACTGGTCAGCAGAGTCTACCGGGGCAATCCAGGTGTTCTTCTGCAGTATGGTCTCCCCCTTCCCCTCCGTCTTGAGCTGACCGGTTCTGAGATGGGTTCCCGGGAGAAACGGGGGATCTCCAGGGCCCTGAGGCGGAGCGGGGTTGTTCTCCGCTCCTATGAGGGTGTTCCCCTGACACTGCGGATTAATCTTTCAGATTCCCTTCAGTACACCCTGGGCACCCGGGAGGGAGAGGTCCTTGTGTCGGGCAGTTTTCCAATGGACGAATCAGGAGACATTCAAGGCTGGGCACGGGAGTTCCGGGCGGCGGCCTTCGGGCACTAAGGCCCTTGCCGGCAGAGTCCTCTGTCGGCTGAGCCCACTTTCAGCCTGTCAATTCTCTTCGAAGATCCAGGTCAGGCAGTCTCTTACAAGAACCCGGTAGCTTCCTCCCTTCTGGGACATCTGATAATCCATATGTTTCGGACAATCTTTGCAGCTTTCAAGGAGGCTGTGTTTCTTAAAGCAGTTTCTGCTTATAAAGAGGGGAGGATGGAAGCCTTCTCCCGGAGGAGTCAGGGAATCGGGATACTCTTTCTTCTTATCTTCAATCCAGCCGTAGGCTCCTCTGAAATCTTTTCCCAGCAGATCTATCATCAGCAGAACGCTCTGGCTGTTTGCCAGAAGCATTGAGGTCTCTCCATAGGCCCTGAGATCCTTCAGTCCGCCTTTCCGCAGCGCCTTGAACAGAGCAATATGGCCCCAGTTGCCGATGCCGATCCACTTCTCGCTGCTGTCGGAACTCAGTCTGTCCTTCAGAGCCTCAGTGAAGCTCTTCTCATACTGAGGGAAAAGCAGCGGCGTCAGGGGCCAGTAGCTTCGGCCGCCATCAGCGGCCGGCTGAAGGGCAGTAAGCTCTTCGGGTGTTATGACCGGGAGATCTGTGCCGATGGGGTTCAACGAGAGCCGATCCGGCAGCCCCTCCAGGTCCGTCAGGGAGGCGGCATCCTTCTGCAGATTCGTCTCCAGGCTGCGGATTCTCTCCTCTCTCCGATCATCTATATGGTCTTCCAGATCTCTGTAGGCCTGCTGACGCATCTTTTTCAGGGCCGCTGGCGGAATAAATCGCCTGTCCAGAGAGCTTCCAGCGGCCTTGAGATCCCCATCTTCCAGCTTTAAATTCGTAAGGACAAAGGGGGAGGCCGCAGCCTTGGCAAACTCGGTCAGTATCTTTTCTTTGGGTCCCCGGCTTCCGGTAGATTCTTCGCTGTGCAGGGGATATGTCCTGCAGAAATCCATTTCCGGTACCCTCAGTTCCGCCGAATCGGGGGAGAAGGAGAGGGTTCCCGAAAGAGTTCGCCGAAAGGGCTTCAGGCTGTTTTCCTTAAATGCAGAACTGTGGAAGTCATGGGACTGCACCTTGTAGAGGGTGGTGCCCGCAGGGGGAGCCTGAAAGGGAAGATCTATAGTGACCCGTCCGGGGGAGAGGGTTTTTCTGATATCAAGGGAGAATGAGCGCGCCTCTCCCCGGGAGTCCAGAAACATCAGGCCGTCTCTCTTGTGAAGGGCGACGGGTGAGTTCAGGCTTACCTTTCTGCCCTTTCCCGAAAGCACCTCTCCCAGAGGCAGTCCCCGGTGTCCAGGGAAGTCACGGTCCACCATATGGAGTCCCTTTTTTGATTCCAGATGGCCGGAACCCGACTCTCTTGAAAAGGTTATCCGAAGATCCTCTTCAAGGGGCTTCAGGATCTCTTCATTTCTGCCGTCAAGGACGGCCCTGTAGTAGCGGGACACGGCTGCGGCATAGGCGGGGGATTTCATTCTCCCCTCAATCTTCAGAGAGCTTACGCCCATCTCCTGGAGCTTAAGAACGTTGGGCCCCGCCCAGAGATCTGTGGAAGAGAGGTAGTAGCCCCTCTCTTTATCTTTCTTGAACCAGGTCCGGCAGACCTGACCGCACTCCCCTCTGTTGGCCGAACGTCCCAGCATCATTCCCGAGGCAAGACACATGCCGGAAAAACCGTAGCACTGGGCCCCGTGGATAAAGACCTCCAGTTCCAACTCAGGAACGGCCTCACCCTGTGCCTTGATCTCCTTCAGGGTCATCTCCCGGGGGAGGACCACACGGGTCAGGCCGAGGTCCTTCAGGGTATTCAGTGCGGAGCTGTTATGGGCCGCCATCTGGGTGGAGCCGTGCATGGTCAGACCTGGGAAGTGGCTGCCGATGATTCTGACCAGGCCCGGGTCCTGGAGAATGATGCTGTCAACTTCCAGCTCCTCCAGCAGTGCAAGGGTTCGGAGAATCTCGGGGAGTTCCTCCTCCCTGAGGATTGTATTCAGGGTTAGGTATATTTTTTTATTGTTCTGAAAGCTCCACTGTCTGAGACGGCCGAGCTGGTCGATTGTAAAATTTTTGGCTCCCTTCCGGGCCGAGAACTCCTGCAGGCCGCAGTAGACCGCGTCGGCTCCGTTTTCAAGGGCCGCCATGGCACTGTCCAGGCCGCCGCCGGGAGCAAGTAATTCGCTTTTCATCATGATGCAATTTACCACTCCATCATGCAATCTGTATAGTTTTTGCCGTCCCGATTCTGTTAGAATACAGGATATGAGAATCCTCAGAGAACCCGAAGTATCGGGAGAAGACAAATGCCCCTATCTGGAGGGCCTGATGTGGCAGCAGGAGTACTTTGTTGCCTCCGAGCTGGATGAAGCCCAGTTTCAGACCCTTCTGGACCGCCGTTTCCGCCGGTTTGGAGCCTATTTCTTCCGTCCCTTCTGTCCCTCCTGCAGAAAGTGCCGCCCCATCAGAGTGGTTGCCGATGCCTTCAGGCCAGGAAAGAGCCAGAGACGTGTTTTGAAGAAAAACGGGAGTACACGGGTGTTCTTCAGAGAATTGGAACCCCGGCGGGAGCTCTATGATATCTACTGGAAGCACAGCCGCATCCGTTTCAGTCAGACCAGCAGTGAAGATGAGTTTTTAAGGAATTTCTATACCCCTGTGGTGCCGTCATTTCAGTCTGAGTACTATATTGACGGCAAGCTTGCGGGATTCGGGATACTGGATCGCTCTTCAACGGGTCTCTCTTCGGTCTACTACTGTTTTGATCCGGACTTTTCGGAATACTCCCTGGGAACCTTCAGTGTTCTGGCGGAGATTGAGGAGACCCGAAGGCGGGAGCTCGGTTACTACTATCTGGGCTACTACATTCCCGAATGTTCAAAAATGGCTTATAAAGGCCGATTTCTTCCCTATGAACTCCTCTCTGATGGAGAGTGGAACCTCCCCGGATCTGATCCAGGAAGGAGAGAGGGGGATTCAGAAGAATCCGTAGGATGATCCGATAAAGTAGATGTAGAAGAACAGAAGCATAATCCCTTCAAAGCGGAAGACTTTCCTGTCCTGGACAATAAAGTAGGCAATCACCGTTGCACCGATAAAGACCGGTAGAGTTTTTATCGGGTAGGATTCTGAAATTTTCAGGGGGCCGAAGAGGGCACTGACTCCCATAACAGCAAAGGTATTGAAGATATTGGAGCCGATCACATTTCCAACGGCCATATCTCCCTTTCCCTTCCGGGAGGCCTGAATGGAGACCATCACCTCAGGCAGTGATGTTCCCAGGGCAACAATGGTTACGGCAATAATGTCGGTTCCGATCTTCAGCAGTTCCGACAGGGTAACGACGGCTTTAATGGTTAGGTTGGCTCCCAGGGCAATCAGTACCGGGCTTATCAGCAGGATCAGCCAATTTATAAGAGAGGGTCTGGCAGCTGCCTCCGCCTCATCCTCTTTAATCTGCTCCCCGATCTGACCCTGGGTTATGGACCGGTAGAGGTAGAGGCTCAGAGCAGCCAGACAGAGGACGGCTTCAAAAATCCCGAAGCTGCGGTCATAGGTCATCAGGCTGATAAGGACGGCGGAGCCCATTAGGAAGGGCATGTCTGTCTGAAATATGTCGTGTTTTATGGTGTAGGATTTTGCAAACAGTCCGCTGACTCCCAAAACCAGGAAGATGTTGGTGATATTGGAGCCGATGGCATTGGAGATTACAATTTCTGACTGTCCTTTCAGGACAGAGACAATGCTGGAAACAAGCTCTGGAAGGGAGGTTCCGAATCCTATTATAACAACACCTATAATAAAGGATGGCATTTTAAGATAGAGACCGACCGTTTCGGCGTGATCTACAAACCAGTCTGAGCTGAGACTCAGGATCAGCAGCCCGGCGGCAAGTGCAAGAAACCATAGAAGAAGGGTCATAAATTATGTCTCCCGAAGTGTATTGGAGAATGATACCTTCTTTGCCTTCCTTTGTGGAGCGGGGCTGATGTTGAAAATGAAAAAAATCCTTTCAGGAGGGGTTGATTAAATTCGAAATACGATTATTATACTGTTTCAGTAATTATTGATGCGAAAGTAGCTCAGTGGTAGAGCTCCACCTTGCCAAGGTGGATGTCGCGGGTTCAAGTCCCGTCTTTCGCTTATTGCAAGCCGTTTCCTCCGGGGATCGGCTTTTTTTATACATCTATTGTTGTTTCTGCTGTAATTCTCCATAAACCCGGCTTATCCTGTCATAAATAAACTTTAAGCTTTAGAAAATTAATATTGATAAGCCCTTGAGTGTGCTGATAATATTATCCCTGATATCTTTATTATATTTGATTAATAATTTATTGTTACAAAATTAGAAATCTGTAGTTATAAACCCATTGTCTGATCTGATCCTGCAGAAGAGAGAGGTAGAAAATGAGAATTGTATTTGTCATTGATAGTTGGAATCCCGGAAACGGATGTATCGTAGCAACACACCGTCTGGTGGAAGAGCTGCAGGCCAAGGGTCATGATATCGCACTGGTTACGACTGCAGGTCCCGCTGCGGATGAGTTCAAGGGTGACGTATATACAGTACCCGGCTTCTATATGCCCGGTGTAAAAGAAGCAATGATGAATATGAACTTCCAGTTTGGAAGGGGAATCAAGTCGGTTCTGCGGGAAGCCTTTACCGGTGCGGATCTGGTACAGATTCAGTTCCCTTATTTTATGGCTGCTCCAGCGGTAAAAATGGCCAGGAAGATGGATGTTCCCGTTCTGGGAGCCTGTCACATTCAGTCTCAGAATATGACAGGAGCCATGGGGAAAGATAATAAGCTGATGGACCTCTTCTTCAACTCTTGGTTCAACTATGAGCTCTTTAAAAGAGTGGAAGCCATTCATTGCCCCTCTGCCTTTGCTGCTGACCTGATCAAAAGCAAGGGAAGCAACGCTCACTTCAGGGTTATATCCAACGGTATTCCCAGAGGTTATGAACCCGATACAAGCCTGAAGCGTCCCGAAGAGTGGGGCGACAAATTCGTTCTCGTTACCATCGGTCGCCTTGCCATGGAAAAACGTCACGAAGTTATGATTGACGCCATTAAAAAGTCAAAATACAAGGATAAGATTCAGCTTCTGATCTGCGGTAAGGGTGAACTGGAAGAGAGTCTTAAGAGTCAGGCTGCCGGTATGCCCGTTGAGCCCCAGATCCGCTATATCAGCGATGAAGAGAAGATGCTCTACATGAACACCGCCGATATGTATCTCCACTCCTCGCTTATTGAGCTGGAAAGTCTGACCTGTCTTGAAGCCATCGGATGCGGTCTCCCCTGTATGATCAGTAACTCTCCCAACTCTGCTGCTTCCCAGTTTGCCTACAATGAGAAGTTCATCTTTGAAATGGATGATGCTGACGATCTTGCTGCCAAGATCGACTACTGGTTTGAGAAGAGAGAAGAGCTCAAAGAGATGAAGAAAGATATTCTTGAGATGGCTGAGCAGTACAGGATGGACAGATCTATCGCCTCCATGGAGCAGCTCTATGAGGACGTGATCAATTACAATAGTGGTAATTCAAACCTTCTGCCCGCCGAAGAGAAGAGATTCGCATAAGTATGGAAGTAAGAGAACGTCCGGATATTCCCGAAGAAAAGGTTATTGAAGTAAACAACGTCAAGAAAATTGACTTCCGGAAACCTTATAAATTTATCTACTTCGAAAGATGGTTTGCCATCCTTACGGCACCTCTTTTTGCCATTACCTTCTTCATGGTATGGCTCTGCAGCTTCTATTTCAGTCTGAGAGTTCACGGCAAGAAGAGAGTCAGGAAGGTCTTAAGAAAGCAGGGTTGCATCACCGTTTCAAATCACTGCCATTATTTTGACACGGTTTTTGCCAACTACATTCTCTTTCCCAAGAGGCTCTATGTCTCTGTGGTACAGAGGAATTATGAAGTTCCTTTTGTTCGCTTTGTCCTCCGGGTACTGAAAGCATTCCCGATTCCTGCCAATCCCGTGGGATTCAAAATGATCACAAAGCCCGTTGGTGAGGCCCTGAAAAGAGGATACCATGTACACTTTCTGCCCGAAGGCGATCTGGTTCATCTGAGCCAGACCATTCATAAATTCAAACTGGGAGCTTTTCACCAGTCCTATCTGCATCAGGCTCCGGTTGTGCCCATGGTTTATGTTATGAAAAGAAGGCGCTTTTTCGGAAAAGAACTTCCCCCTAACTGGGTCAAGATGACCTGTGTTTTCGGAGATGCTTTCTATCCGCCTCCCCTTCAGGAAGGTCATAACTTTCCCAAGAAGGAGCTGAGGGAAATGGCAGAAAAGGTAGCCTGCTGGATGGAAGATACCATAGCTGAATACCATAGATCCTGAATCCGGCAAAATGTTACTGAATTATCTTAAGCCTCTTCAGAAGAACCCTGTTATAATTATGCTCCTTTCTGCGGCTCTGCTGGCTTTCTGCATCCCGGGATTGAGCAGGATCAGCTTTACCACAGATATCTCCGATTACTTTGTAGACAACGACCCTGTCCTTACATCTCAGGAAAAGTTTCAGCAGCTCTTCGATAAGCATGAGTTTATTGCTGTTCTTGTTGAGAGTGATGATGTCTTTTCCAGAGAGACTCTGGAAACTATATACAGTCTGGGTGAGAAGCTGATGGAAGATGTCCCCTTTGCCGAGGGTCTTGTCTCTCTCTCTTCGGTCAATCCCGTTCTGGCCGGCGGGCTCAGCTTCAGTTTTGAAGAGGGCAGACTCGTTTCAACGGATATTGAGATTGAAGAGATCCGTGAGTCTTTCAGGGGTATCGAGAGTTTCAGAGGGTCTTTGTTTTCCGATGATATGAAACAGGCCTGGATTATAGTTAATCTGGGAGCCTATCCAGCTGCCGATGAGTGGCCGGGTAATAAGACTCCGCAGTTTGCCGCAGGAGAGATTGCCTATGATACGGTTCAATCCTTCAAGGCTGCCGACGGTACAACCCTTACAGCTACGGGAATCCCCGTTTACGCTCACCGGAAAGAGCAGGAGATGCTTCAGGATTTTATGAAGATCCTGGTGCTTGGTGCCATTGTTTCCGCCCTGATGACCGCTGTTATTCTGCGAAACCTTCAGGCCATTATCGGAACCCTTCTGGTAATCTTCTTTTCGGTGGCCTCAGTATTTTCTTTTTACGGCTGGATTGGAAAGCAGCTGGATAATGCCTTTATGTCGGTTCCCATACTTCTTACCATGGGACTCTGCATTGGTTACAGTGTTCATATCAGTCACTTTTTCAGCCTCTACTACCGCTCCGGTCTCAATCGGAAGGAGTCGGTTTTCAAGGCGGTGCTTCAGACCTGGAGACCAATTCTTTTTACGGTAATGACGACCACCGCAGCCATGATGACCTTTCTTTTTGTGGATATTGAGCCCATCAGATGGGTGGGATATACCTCCGCGGTCTGTCTGATACTTGTCTACTTCCTGAGTATGACAATGTTTCCGGCGGTTCTTTCCATCGGGAGTACCCATGATCGGGGTCCCAGGAAAATCACCCTGAATTTTGAACCGGTTCTAAAAAGAATTTCATTCCTCGTCAACCGGTATCATAAGGTGATTCTGGTTCTGTTTATCCTTGTTACCATTGTTTCTCTCTATGGTTTGACCCTTGTTAGAGTGGATTTCGATGCAGAGAAGATGATGGGTCTGAGACTTCAGCATATGAAGGATCAGAAAAGGATCTCTGACTCGTCCATCGGGACAACTGAATACCTGGATCTGACAATTGAGCTGGATGAGAGTAACTTTAACAAAAGAGATGTCCTGGACCGGATTGAAGCCGTGCAGAGTGAGATAGAAGAACTGCCTCTTGTTGTCAGAACCAGTTCACTGACCGGAACTGTAAAGGAATTCAACAGAATTTTTCACAGGAACAGGGGAACCTACAGTATCCCCGAGGCAGACTCTCAGCTTCGGGGACTTTTCAACTTCTTTGAGCGCATCTCTCCCGAGTTATTAAGGGACTGGGTTACCGAGGACTACAGTTATTCAAGGATAATGGTTGAGTTAAACGGTTTTTCCTCTGCGGTGATTGAAGATAATCTGCATATGATTGACACCATTGTCCGAAGGAATTTCCCTGAGGGAAGCTACTTTCTGAGCGGTTCCACCTATCAGATGGCTCTGATGAATCAGTATGTGACCAGAGGACTGGTAAAATCCATCTTTCTGGGACTTCTGATTATCACGGTTCTGATGATTGCAGTATTCAAGAGTTTCAGAATGGGGATGATCGCCATGATTCCCAATCTTTTTCCTATCATTGTCTGCGGCGGGATTATGGGATATTTTAAAATTCCCCTTGAGTTTGTCACCATGACTGTGGCACCCCTTATAATGGGTCTTGCGGTGGACGATACAATTCACTTTATCTCTTATATGAAGAAGGGTGTTATTGAAAAGCGGGATTACAGAGCCGGTATCAATCACAGCTTCAGAGTTGTGGGTACTGCGATCAGTCAGACAACCTTTATCCTCTGTATTACATTTCTGGTTTTTACATCCTCCCGGATCAACAGTCTGATCAATATGGGAATCCTGACATTTTCAGGAATGCTTGCTGCCTTTCTGGCAGATATCTTTATTACACCCATCCTGGTTTCAAAAAGCAAACCCTTTGGGAAATTCAAATAGGCATAATATTACCCGGCCTTTCGGACCGGGTATCAGTTACTTTCAAGTCAGTCAAAATTAACTACAATCCCGCCTGATACATGGGTGTTGGTATTTATCCATTTGGGGGGGCCGAAAAGCAGGTCCTGCTGAACCATCAGGGTAAGCTGCATATTCCTGTGCACCCTGTAACGGACCCCGCCGCTTACAAAAGGCCCCATCAGGAAGGTGAAGCTGTCTGCAAACTCCATCTGGGCATTGACTCCGAACCCGGCTACAAAGCTCAGATTCTGATGTACGGGGAAAAGAAAATTCACTCCGGCATTGGCAGGGATAAAGAAGTCTGCATCAATGTCGCCGTTTGATTTCTCCTGAGTTCTGATACCGAAGGCTCCGCTGAAGGCCAGCTCGATATTGTTTTGCAGGGGGAAGTAGACCCCCGAGCCGACAGTCATATAGGCATTTTCGTAGTTGGGGAATGATCCGCCGAATGTGAAAGGGACCAGGGGAGCGGCAAATACGCCGACAGTACCGATGGTCAAAAAGGAAATAAGTAAAAGTACTTTTTTCATAGATACTCCAGGTTTTATATTATATTTAAGATTCGGATCAAACCCCTTAAATCCAAACCTTTTTATATGTAAAGAAAGTATACTCCTTTCGGAGAACTTCATCAGCTATACTTTGACTCCTTCCCGGATCATTCTTCTGCTTCAGAATTCAGATAACAGGTATCTCTGCAAATCAGCAGTTTGATGGCTACTCTTAATGCGATCGATGTTCATAAAAAATCAACCTTTTAAACTTTTCAGGAATTTTCAAAAAAGGGGTTTACACAAAAT
>DHQL01000010.1:160095-297464 GCA_002408085.1 Spirochaeta sp. UBA5339 | reverse complement strand
AAACCTACCGGCTACCCGATTTCTACAGAGTTCTTTTTACCAAATACCTTTTTCTCTTTGTTCCCTAATAATATTTTCTGTTTCTTCTTTGAATTCATTTAGATCAAGCTCAAATAAATCATTAATGAATTTGTAAGATTCATCTTTAGAATCTATTAATGATTGGATATATAAACTGACTTGATCATGTTGATGAATATTTGATGACATAGACCACTTTGCAGAAGCACCAGTTAGGTATTTATTTAGATCTGTTCTTTCATCATTGTATTTGATATTTTCAATTAGTAGATCTAAATATTCATTATTACCAGTAGCAAAGAACATATTCCAATATACATCATTCCATGTTGGATTTATTTGTTTTGAAAGTAGAAAAGCATCTTTATCCATTTCCAAAGCATATCGAATTATTCTTTCATTTTTTTCAATAAGAGATTCTTTCTCTTTAAAAGCCTTTTTTATTAAAGGTTGATCATCAAATAGAGCTATTAGAAAAGCTGCAAGCTTAAACTGTGATTTTTCATCCATACTCGTATTCTGATTCAAAAAAATTATTGAAGAATCCACAATAGTAATATCTTTATTTTTGTAGTAAAAAGTTTGTAATGAGTAATAATCTTCTGCTTGAGCCCAAATAATATATGGAGCTAACAAAATGAATAATAATATAAAAAGATTCTTCATTAATACCTCGTATTGGTTTATTTAGAAACTGATCTACTGATATTTTGAATCAAATCATTTGAGAAATATTCATAAACGATAAAAGAATGTATAATATCACTGTAATCATTTCCAGGAATAGGGCTTTCTAGCTCAGTACATAGTCCATTTCTCCAGTAACTTGGTATAAAGCCACTATTCACAGTTTTATGACCTGATAAATAAATTTCATCCTCATGTATTACAATATTATTAATATAACTATGTTCCGAATCTTGGGTGATATTTATCCACTCTCCATTTTTCCAATATCCACCTCGATTACATACAGCATAAAGATCATTGTTCAAAAGGGCTATTTTATGAACGTATACATAGTCTCTAGATTTTGGATAAGGTAACTCCAGCCAAATATTATCCTTCCAATAACCAGGAACTTTCTTGTCAGAGGAATCAAGGCAATATCCTAAAGCATAAATATCCCCATTTTCAATTTGAACTGATCGAACTTCACCTTTTGTATATTGTTCAGGTAGAGATAAATCAATCCAATTTGTATTTATATAATATCCAGGAGAATCTGTTGCTTGAAAATACCCAACAGGTGAGCCAGACCAATACAAATCACCGTCTAAAATAGAGAAGGAATTTAAGGCAACCTGGTCATAATGTAATGGCAATAAAGATTGCCAAACCGAGTTTTTCCAATAACCAGATATTCTATTACCTTCACCATCGTAGCAAAATCCAGCGGCGTAAATATCATCATTATATATTTCGATAGTATCGACTGCAGCTTTGCCATAGCCTTCCGGCCTTGGCAATTCAATCCATTTATCATTAAACCAATAGCCTGGTAACCATGTGCTTTTCTCAGTCTTAATATATCCGCCTATATAAACATTATTATTATTAACTGTAATGCAATATGTTCCTGATCTATCTAAATCATCTAAGGTTGATAAATTAATCCACACGTCATTCTTCCAATAACCAGGTGTATTTATTCCATCAATATCATGTGCCGAACCTAATGCATATATATCTATTGTTTTACTGCATCCAGAGAATGAAAATGAAACAATCGTAAAAGTTAGTAATAGTAATTTAATCTTCATCATTCATTTTTACCCTATATTTTTTCATACCTTTTTCTGTAGAACTTAGTTTATTCGTTGTTCTATTAAATCCCGTATATCCCGAATTATACTGAATCAATTCACAGATATACGGTATAAGCAATGGTAATACCGAATCAGTATAATTATGATACTCGTTCATATACCCTAACATGCAGAATTGGAATTGTCTTTCTATTTTATCTTTAGGGAGGAATCATGGGGTGGGGGAACTGGTCTTTCACTAACGGGAAATCCCCGCGTCAGTGATAGGAGCTGCGCCAAAGGCGGTCTTAATCCGACAGGATTAAGACGGAACCAGCGCATAGCACGGCTCTTTCCCCGTAGGGGGAAGAGAGACGCCCATCAAACTCTTATAAACAAAAAAGGGAAGCTCCCGCAGCTGCAGTGCTTCCCTGATACTCTTTTAGATTATCTGCTTCAGTCTACAGAGACCATCCAGCCGTAGCGGTCTTCCACCACGCCGTACTGAATGCCTTTGAGTTCCTTCAGCAGGCTCATAGAGGTTTCGCCGGGCTTGCCGTCGCCGAAGACAGTCTTATCGCCTTCGTGGGTCAGGCTGGTGATGGGAGTGATTCCCGCAGCTGTTCCCGATACGAAACACTCTTTGGCTTCAGCAAGGACTTCTGAGAGGGGGAGCTTGCGCTCTTCCACCTTGATGCCTCTGTCCTTTGCCAGGGTGATGATGCTCTTTCTGGTGATTCCCGGGAGGATGGTGTCGCCCAGTTCGGGTGTGACCAGTGTGCCGTCTTTTAAAAGGGCGAAGAAGTTGCAGGACGAGCCCTCTTCAACGTACTTCTTTTCGATGGCATCCAGGAAGATGGCTTCCATAAAACCGGCCTGGACCGCCTTGGTCTTGGCCAGGGTGGGGATAACGTAGTTGGCATCGCACTTGATCCAGCCTGTACCCTTGGGAGTGGCTCTGACCATGTCTGTGGTGCAGGCGTTGAAGTTGTCTCCCGAGAAGTAGGCGGAGACAGGGGTGTTGATCACAACGACCCAGGGATTTTTGGAGAGGTTTACGCCGATGCCGGGTTCAGCCCAGCTGAAGGGGCGGATATAGATGGCCGAAGCGCTCAGGAAGTTGTCCTTCTCCCACTCGGGGTCGTATTTGACTGTAAAGCCCAGGTCATCGTTGCGCTTTACTGTTCCCAGCATGGCTTTAACACAGAGCTCTTCGTCCACACCGGGCATACCGAGACCGATCATGGACTTGGCCATACGGGCGGCGTTCTCTTCGGGGCGGAAGACCTTCATGCCTCCGTCTTTCTGGGGGTAGGCCTTGGCGCCTTCAAAACATCCCAGACCGTACTGGCTGGTGTAGTTGACCAGGGGGAGGTCGGGGAAGGAGTTTCTTTTTGCGTGAAGAGCTTCAAGTTCTTCTGTGCTGAGGGCTGCTTCCTCTTCGATGCTCAGGTGCTCCTGTTCTATAAAATCGCCGGACCAATTTCCATCGAATTTGCCGACATAAACCCAGGGGTTAATTGCTAGTGTAAAGGCCATATATAGACTCCTGTAAACTCTTAAGTGACTTTTGTCAGTTTATTATGTAATATCTAATTAGTCGAGCCGGAGAACAGCGGTTTTAATTGCGCTTTTTCGGTCATAACGTTGTGGGAGGAGATTTGTGGTAGATCATGTGGTAATTATGGCCGGTGGCGCAGGTAAAAGACTGTGGCCCGCTTCCAATAACAGTAAACCCAAGCAGTTTATGACGGTACAGGGAAAGGACTCCCTTTTTGGAGGAACCGTCAAGCGTGCGGCGTCTCTGGGGATCAAAGGAAAGATCCTTGTTGTGACCCATAAGGACCATGTACAGGCGGCCCTGGAGGACAGCAGGGTTCTTCCTGAAGAGGTGCGCTCAAAGCTGGTCCTTCTGGCGGAACCCGAGGCAAGGAATACCGCTCCGGCCCTGGCCTATGCGGCAGCATGGCTGAAGGAGAACGGCGGGGATGCCTCTGTTCTTGTGCTGGCTGCAGACCATCTGATTGAGGATGTTGCCGCTTTTAAAAAGGATGTGGAGGATGCCTCTGTTCTGGCTTCGCGGGACAACCTTGTTGTCTACGGTATTGAGCCCTCCTTTCCCTCCACAGGATACGGATATATTGAGGCCGGAGAGGCGGATGCTCCCGGTTATAAAGTGACCTCCTTCAAGGAGAAACCCGATGGGGTAACGGCCCGGAAGTTTCTTGCCGCAGGCAACTACCTGTGGAACTCGGGGATGTTCACCTACAAGCTAAGCGTATTTGAATCTGAGATGCTGGCCGGAACCCCTGAGATGATTAACCCCTTTCAGCCCTCACTGAGCTGTCCTGCAGCCAGGGTTGAGGACGCTGTGACCGTTGTGATGCCCGATGCTGATCTGACGTCTCTCTATGCAGGGCTGCCCAGGGAGTCCGTGGACTATGCCCTGATGGAGAAGAGCTCCAGGATCGCCATGGTCCGCTCCGGTTTTGACTGGAACGATGTGGGAAGCTGGGACGTGATTGCCGACCTTAACCCCGAGCCCGAACAGCCTGTGTTTTCCACAGGGGAGGGGAACTTTGTATACTCCGATATTCCCGTGGCCCTCTGCGGTGTTGAGGATCTGATTGTGGTGATCAAGAACGGAAAGGCCCTGGTGTGCAGGAAGGGCGAGAGCCAGCTTGTTAAGGATGCGGCTTTGAGTCTGGATTAGATATCTTACAGATAGATCTTATTGATCTTATGGATCTTATGGATCTTATGGATCTTATGGATCTTATGGATCTTATGGATCGACCCCGGTGTTTGTGGCTGTGCAAAAACCGGGGTCTTTTGTTTTATAGGGGGCTGCAGGTTCAGGAGAGAAGGGGAACGATCTCTTCAGGCTTGAGAAGCTTGCCTGTGCTGACGACCTTTCCGTCCACGGCGATGGCGGGGGTGGACATGATTTCATAGGCCAGAATGGCCTGCATGTCTTCCACCTTCACAACTTCCGCGTCGATACCGGCTGAGGCAACGGCCTCTTTTGTGTTCTTTTCAAGGGCCTTGCAGCGGGCGCATCCAGAGCCCAGTACTTCAATTTTCATATTTACCTTCCTTATTCGGGGATTGTCCGCCGGGGCTCGGCTGCCTTAACGGCAGGGGCCTCCTGCGCAGGAGATCCCGTCTTAATACACTATATTGAACAGCCAGCCGGTTGCGGTGAAGAAGACCAGAAGCATACAGAAGAAGAGCACAAGGAGTTTCGGTTTCATCACCTGTTTCAGCATCATAAACTCGGGGAAGCTGGCGGCAACAACACTCATCATAAAGGCCAGGGTGGTTCCTACGGGGAGGCCCTTGGCCATCAGGGTCTGGGCTACAGGGATAACACCGCTGGCGTTGGCGTAGAGGGGGATTCCCACCAGTACCGCACCGGGTACGGTCCACCAGCTGCCTTCGCCCAGAAAGTCAGCGATAAAGTTCTCGGGAACAAAGCCATGGAGTCCGGCGCCGAGGCCCACACCGATAAGAACCCACTTCCAGACCCGGTGGAAGATCTCCTTGACCTCGTTTTTGGCAAAGTCGTGGCGGTCGGCGAAGGTCAGTTTTGCCTTCTTCTCCTTCTCAGGATTTCCCGCTTTGCAGGCGCAGACAGGAGCGGCCGGTGCAGATGCAGCAGAGACGGATGATGCAGTTGAGGTTGAGCAGCAGGCTCCGGTCGAGGCAGCGGGTGCGGCTGTGGCCGAGGGTGCGGCAGCCAGGGAGACTTTTGCCACAGAGAATCCTGCGGCGGGTTTTACTTTGGCGGGAGCTTTGTTTTCGGATGCCGAGGCCTTGGCGGCTGCGGCATCGGCGGCCTGCTGACCCAGGGGGCTCAGGTGCTTTTCCGCTCCGATCCTGTCTATAAAGAAGCCGCCGAGGATACCGGCGACGATTCCTGTTATTACATAGATGATCATAAACTTAAGACCCAGCATGGAGCCCAGGAGGATGACCGCCACCTCATTGATCATGGGGGAGGTGATCAGAAAGGCCATGGTTATCCCTAAGGGAATGCGGGCGGAGGTGAATCCCAGAAAGAGGGGGATGCTGGAGCAGGAGCAGAAGGGGGTGACGGCGCCGAAGACCGAGGCCAGCACATAGGCGACCCCTCTCTTCTTACCCTGCAGGTAGGTTCTGATGAGCTCCGTGTCCACGGCGGCCCGGGCCAGGGCGATCAGGTAGATCATTACAAGGAGAAGAACGTAGATCTTGGTGGTGTCCTCGATAAAGAAGTGGACGGCGTCGCCCAGCTTGGACGCGGGGTCAAGTTTGAAGAGGTTAAAGGCTATAAGATCGGCAAGTTTTGTAAAAATTGACATTTCTACTCCCTGGATATTTCGATGTTTAGCTAAATGTATCAATATGAGCTTGCTTTGACAAGGGTGATCTGCTATTTTTGAGACTATGAATGCTCTGGTAAACAAAATGAAGGCCCTTGGTGAGGCCAACCGCTTCCGCATCTGCATAATGCTTCTGGAGGGACCGCTCTGCGTCTGCCAGCTCCTTTCGGTGCTGGATATTGCCGGGGGCACCCTCTCAAACCATCTGAAGATACTGAAGAATGCACAGCTGATCGATCAGAGGAAGGACGGGAAGTGGATTGAGTACTACATTGCCGGACCTGAGGCGGAGAAGTTTATCAGAAGCAGCCTTGCCTTTATCGATGACTCCGCGCAGATCGATGCGGACCGGAAGGTCATTGCGGTGAGCGACCGGAACAGCTGTTCGGTGGTAAAAGTCTAGTTTCCGGAGTCCGGTGCCTGGTCAGAAGCCGGACCAAGTGCCGGCGGCAGAAGATCCTCTTTGATATTTCTCAGGGAGTTGAAGAGGTTGTACTTCCGGCTGTCTTTGCCCTCTGTCATCTCCTCCACAATCCCCGCGGCCCACTTGCGGCGGCTCTCTCCCTCATAGGGGCAGTGCTTGGCGGGAATCTCCCACTCCGACTCAGTCACAAAACGCTTTATATGGTGCTCCTGAATCAGGCTTAAGGGACGGATCATTGTCAGGTCCTTCTCATATTCCAGT
The DNA here is from genome assembly GCA_002408085.1 of Spirochaeta sp. UBA5339. Taxonomy (GTDB): domain Bacteria; phylum Spirochaetota; class Spirochaetia; order DSM-2461; family DSM-2461; genus Oceanispirochaeta. Next base: position 290,646 of record DHQL01000010.1, on the reverse strand, counting down.
TTCGGGGGCATGGCGGCCAGCTCTCCCTGCCAGCTCATATTCATCACCAGGGTCTGGAGGAGGTCATCCATATGGTGGCCCAGAGCGATGGCGTTGTAACCACCCTCTTTGGCGAACTTCAACAGGGACTCCCGCCGTTTTTTGGCGCAGATAAAGCAGTTCAGTTCCTGCCCCGGGCGGAGGGAACTCTTCAGCTCCCTGTCCAGAATGGTGTGGGGGACGTTCCAGCTTGTCATCATCTCATCCAGGGCCGGCGCCAGGGTGGGGGGATGAACCTCAGACTTTACATGGAGGGCGTGGACCGTAAAGGGTATGGGGAAGGAGGCTGACATCCGGTTCAAAAGCCAGGTCATCACCAGGGAGTCTTTGCCTCCCGACAGGGCGATCAGGACCCTGTCATGGGGTTTTATAAGGTCGAATTCCATTATGGCCCGGCTCAGCCGTTTGGAGAGCAGGCCCTTTGTGTCTTTTGCCATGGGCCGATTATACAGCCCCGGTGCGCAGGGAGCAAGCTGCCGGGGCGCCGATGGAGCAGGGCGGCGGCTGGACGGGCGGCCGGAGAGGCGGCCGGGTCAGCGCTTCAGGGCCAGCACCGAACCGGCGGTGATCATCAGGGCGCCGGCGGACTTGTTCAGTATGCCCGATCCCCGGCCCAGGCGTCTGCCTGTGTGTTCGGCCAAAAGGGAGTAGGCGCTCATTACAACGGCCAGGGTGGCGCTGACAATCAGGGCTACCGTCAGGATGTCCCTGAGTCCCAGGGCCTGGAGGTTGATAAAGGCCGGAAGGAAGCTGCAGTAGAAGAGGATGGCCTTGGGGTTGGAGATGGTGATAAGGAGTCCCTCCATATAGCAGGCGGCGGGGTGGATTGTTTTTTCGGGAGCGGCTTCGTTTGAAGGGGCCGATTCACTGTCCTTTTCAGGCCGGTTGGGGGAGGCGAGGATGCTTCTGATTCCCAGGTAGATCAGATAGATCCCCCCGGCAACCCTTACCGCTGTAAAGATCCACTGGGCGTTCCGGGCCAGCCAGGTCAGGCCGCTTAAGGCAAAGCTCAGGTAGACAAGGTCTCCTGTGATAATACCGGCGGTGGTGAAGAGGGTCTTTCTGAACCCCGACTTCAGGGTCCGCCCCAGAACGGTAAAGACTCCCGGCCCCGGGGTGACCGCCAGAAGGAACATGGCGGCGGAAAAGCTGAGTATGGATAACAGACTCATATATGGCTCCTTTATTTCAACAGTATACAGATAAAACAGAAAGCCCGGCACTGCTGCCGGGCTTGATATTCAGATTTTCACTGATTCAGGGTGAACCACTCTGATGCAGGCCAATCAAAAACGGCCGGCACCGGTTTTTTATGAAATGGCGTGGATCTGCTTCAGGAACTCCCTGGTCCTGTCATTCTCAGGATTGGAGAAGAACTTCTCGGGAACCTGTCTCTCAACAATTCTTCCTTCATCCATAAAGATGACGTGGTCCGCAACACGGCGGGCGAATCCCATCTCGTGGGTAACGCAGAGCATGGTCATTCCCTCTTCAGCAAGGGTGACCATTACATCAAGAACCTCGTTTACCATCTCAGGGTCAAGGGCCGATGTGGGCTCATCGAAGAGCATGATCTTGGGCTGCATGCAGAGACTCCGGGCAATGGCCGCTCTCTGCTGTTGACCACCTGAAAGCTGTGAGGGGAACTTGTAGGCGTGCTCGGCGATGTTTACCCTCTTCAGGTACTTCCAGGCCAGCTTGTCCGCCTCTTTCTGTGAGATCTTACGCAGCCAGATTGGGGCGAGGGTAAGGTTCTGGAGGATGGTCAGATGGGGGAAGAGGTTGAAGCTCTGGAACACCATTCCCACCTCACGTCTGATGGCCGAAACGTCCTTTGTATTCTCGGTCAGCTCATGGCCCATCACATTGATGCTGCCCTTCTGGTGTTTCTCCAGACGGTTGATGCAGCGGATCAGTGTGGACTTTCCCGAGCCCGAGGGACCGCAGATTACGATCTTCTCTCCCTGGGCAACCTTCAGGTTTACATCGGTAAGAACATGGAACTCATCGTACCACTTGTTCAGATTATCTATGGAGATGATGTAGTCTCCCTCTTTTGCTTCGGCTTCAGCCGGTTTTTCAATAGTGTCGGTCATTCTGGCACTCCTGTAACACCTGCAGTGGCAGGCAGTCTGTTTACTTTCTCTTCCAGCTTGTAGGTGAGTCTGGAAATGGTGAAGCAGATGATCCAGTAGAGGATACCTGCAAAGATCAGTCCTTCGGGCTCCATTCCAAGCCAGTTGGAATCACTGGCCAGGGGACTTACGATTCCCAGAAGGTCGAACATTCCGATGATCAGAACCAGGGTCGTATCCTTGATAAAGGAGATGGAGATTCCCCCGATATTGGAGACGGTCATCTTCAGAACCTGGGGCATGATGATCAGGTAGGATTGGAGTCCGAACTTGAATCCCAGGGCGTCCGCCGCCTCATACTGTCCCTTGTCGATGGATTGGAGTCCTCCTCTTATTACCTCCGCCAGATAGGCCGACTGGAAGATGCTCATACCAATGATGACACGGATAATCTTGTCGACGGCCACTCCTGAAGGAAGGAAGAAGGGAACAACTACCGAGGACATAAAGAGGATGGTGATCAGAGGGATTCCTCTGAAAAACTCGATATAGGCAACGCAGAGTCCCTTGATCACAGGGAGCTTGCTCCGGCGTCCCAGGGCCATCAGAATACCTACAGGAAAGGAGTAGAGAAGGCCGGTGACCGAAAGGATAAAGGTCAGGGCCAGTCCGCCCCAGTCGTTGGAGGAGACCTTGGGCATTCCGAAGATTCCCCCGGTCAGAAAGACGGCGATAATTATGGGAAAGAGGATCATCTGGGCGACCATGATCAGCACCTTGTGCTTAACCTGCTTCATAAAGTAGGGGATCATGGTGGCGCTCATCAGAATCACCGTTACAGGGATTCGCCAGATCTCAGCCTTGGGGTAGAAACCGAAGGTAAAGAACCGGAGCTTGTTGATGATAAAGGCCCAGGTGGCGCCCCCGGGCTGAGCCACATCTCTTGTGTCGCCCACCCATACGGCATTGATAAAGGCCCAGCTGATAAACCAGAGACCCGCCTTGACCACTAGGAAGGCCATGATCAGGGTCAGGATGGAGTTGAAGGGTGTGTTGAAGAACTCCTTCCGCAGGTAGTGGAAGAAGGATTTGATTTTAGACGTCATAGGGAATGTCCTCCTTGCTGATCATATCGCCCTTCTTGTTGATGATGGCGTTGTTGTACCAGTTCATCAGCAGCGAGGTTATCAGGCTGATGGTGAGGTAGGTGATCATAACCAGAGACATAACCTCCAGGGCCCGTCCGGTCTGGTTCAGGGTGGTTCCCGCAAAGACCGAGGTCAGGTCGGGGTAGGCCACCGCCATACCCAATGAGGTGTTTTTGATCAGGTTCAGGTACTGGTTGGTTACAGGAGGAATCATGGTCCGCATGGCCTGGGGGATGATAATCAGCTGCAGTCGTCTCCAGGAGGGGAATCCGAGGCTCTTGGCCGCTTCAAGCTGTCCCTTGGGTACTGACAGGATGGAGGAGCGGACAATCTCGGAGATATAGGTGGATGTATAGGTTGCCAGGGCGACAACCACCGAGAAGAGCTCGGGGCGGATTGTCATACCGCTGGAAAACTTGAATTTCGTGATTTCGGGCATGATGACGTCATAGGGTTTCATCAGCCAGGCTGCCAGGACGATTACCAGAAGAAAGAGAATCTGCAGGGGCCAGAGTGTCTTGTGTACACCTCTTAAGATCAGTTTTTTCTTTACATAACTGATGTAGGCGATGGCCACAAGGGCGACAAAGACCATAACCACATAGCTGTGGGCGTTGTCCTGGGGGATAAAGGAGGGAATCGTGATTCCTCTTACATTGATATAGAGCCAGTTACCGACTCTGAAGGACTCCTTGAAGGGGGGGAGAACATTCAGAAATACTACCTGGTACCAGAACAGAACGTGGAGGAGCGGGGGGATATTTCTCAGTGTTTCCACATAAACAAGGGCGGTGGTACTCATCAGTTTGTTCTTTGACATACGCATAAGACCAACGATGAATCCCAGAACTGTGGCCAGAATGACTCCGATAAAGGAGGCCAGCAGGGTGTTCAGCAGACCGATCACAAAGGTCCGTCCGAAGGTATCCGCCTCGGTATAGGATATCAGGGTCTGGCTGATGGAGAAACCGGCGGTATTGTTCATAAAGTCGAAACCAATACCGATGTTGCGCTTGGTGATGTTGTCGATATAGTTGTATCCGAAATAGATGAAAAGGCCCAGGAGCAGGGCGATAATACCCGTCTGGATCATCAAATTCCGGCTTTGTGTTTTATTCATTTTTTAAACCTGTAGAGTGGGATCAGAACCCCTTCCGGGTGAATCCGGAAGGAAGCTCTGTCAGACGGGGCTTAGCGGATGGGCATTCCGTACTGGAGACCGCCGTCGGCCCACTGTGCGTTCAGTCCTCTGTCGATTTTCAGGGGAGAGCCGGCACCAAGGTGCTTTTCAAAGCTTTCGCCGTAGTTACCGACCATCTTGATGATGTTGTAGGCCCAGTCGTCTTCAAGGCCGTAACCGGAAGCGATCTGTCCTTCAACACCCAGAAGTCTTTTTACGTTGGGGTTTGTGCTGGTGGCTTTCATGTCGTCAACATTCTCTGAAGTAACACCGTACTCTTCGGCGTTCAGCATGGCCATAAGGGTCCACTTAACAATGTCGAACCACTGCTCGTCGCCTTCGCGGACAACGGGTCCCAGGGGCTCTTTGGAGATAACTTCGGGAAGCATGATGAAGTCATCGGGGTTTTTGAATTTGGTTCTCAGGGCGTAGAGCTGTGACTGGTCGCTGGTTACGGCGTCAGCACGTCCGGCTTCCAGGGCAGCAGAGGCCTGGTCGTTCTTTTCAAAGGTGATCAGTTCGAGGTCCATGCCCTCTTTTCTGAAGTAGTCGGAGAGGTTCAGCTCTGTAGTTGTTCCGGACTGTACGGCGATTGTTGCACCGTCGAGTTCAGCAAGGCTTGTGATTCCGGACTCTTTGGAAACCATGAATCCCTGACCGTCGTAGTAGTTAACACCGGCGAAGTTGAGACCAAGCTGGCTGTCTCTTGTGGCTGTCCATGTTGTTACACGGGACAGTACGTCGATCTCACCGGACTGCAGAGCGGTGAATCTTTCCTTTGCAGAGAGGGGGCGGCACTCGATGGCATCGGGATCGCCCAGAACGGCAGCGGCAATGGCGCGGCCCAGGTCTACGTCAAATCCCTGCCATACACCTTCGCTGTCGGGAGCGGAGTAACCGGGTACACCGGCAGTTACACCGACAATAACCTTACCGCGTTCTTTAACGATGTCCAGGGTGGACTTGGCTGCTGCGGGAGCGGGTGCTGCCTCAGCTGATGCAGCGGGTGCCTCACTGGAACCGCAGGAAATCAGAATGGTACCGGCAAACGCTACGGCTGCCAGAAGAACAAGCATTCTCTTAGTGAATTCTTTGATCATTATACTTTCTCCAGATCATAATAAGATTGTGAAGAAAGTAGTTGCAATCTTCATGCCAAACAACCAGTGAACCGATGATTCGCTTTTAAGGACGCTGTTTTGCGCTTATCGGGATGTTTTTTGTTTCAATAATGTAGTTTCATAATGGAAAAGTACAATTAAGTAGGACAGGCCCGAGGTCGGACCATTGTACGAATTTCGAAGAATCAGGCGGCTGTAATCGCTGCAGCCGCCTGTATTGGATCTGTAAACTGATGAATCGTTAACGGCGGGATACACTTCCAAGGCCGGTGATTCTTATGCTCTCTTCCTTGACGTAACCGTCATACTCCACCGAACCCATGCCGCTGAGTACACCGCTCAGGGTGCCGCCGGTCATATTCAGGAGCACCTCTCCGGCGCCGCTTAAGGTCACATTCGCATTGATGCTGGCAAGGCCTGTCATATCCATCTGCCCGGCTCCCGCACAGACCAGATTCAGATTGGTGTACCCCGAGCTGAAGGCCCTGATCCTGCCGGCTCCGGCCAGGGTAATGGACAGCTCGTCGCCGCTGAAACCGGTAAAACTAAGGTCTGTTCCTCCGGCAATTACAAGGGAGCTGAACTCGGGCATGGTGAGCCGCAGAATAAAGCTGCCCCCGTCCATGGCCGATTTGAAGTCATTTCTCACCTTAAGGGTCCTGCCAGTCTGCAGGGCTTCCACCCGGTCAAGAAGGTTGTCAGGAGCTTCCACCTCAACACTGTATTCGGGGCCCTGTGAGATCTCCACTTCCCATCCCCCTTCCAGGTTGAGGGAATCAAAGTCCTTCATTTCAAAAATCAGTGTACGGCTCTCCCCGGGGATAACCCGCTCGTAGTCTCTGTATTCGTTACCTATCTTTCTGTCCAGATAGATCCTTGTGCTTATCATTCCCATCAGGATCAGACCCGTCAGGGCAAGGAGGGTAATCCCCAGTATCCTAGTGCTTCTCTTCATGACCGGCCTCCTTTTCAAGGAACTCTCTGTATCCCTCTTTCAGCTCCTCAAAGTCAATCTCCAGGAGCCTTACCATTCTGTAAAACTCGGGGAGGGTGCTTGATATAAACTCATCCTTCTTCATGGACTTAACCTCTTTCTCCGCCTCAGGGGCCAGAAAATATCCGATGCCCCTTTTGTTATAGATGATTCCCCTCTCCTGGAGCAGGGCGTAGGCCCGCATCACAGTATTGGGATTCACCTCCAGCTGAACCGCCATCTCCCTGACCGAAGGGATCTTGTCCTCCACCTGCCACACCCCTTTCAGGATGTTGTCGGAGAAGTACTCGGCGATCTGGATGTATATGGATTTCTTCTCTTTAAATTCCATCTTTTATCTCTACCTCTCTCATCCTCATCCAGGACAGGAACCAGAAGAAGGGAGCAAGAAGTCCGAAGTAGAGGATCTTCAGAAGAACCACAAGGGTGGAGTTCATTCTGATAAAGTTCTGAGTCAGAATCTGTCCGGCATTCATAAAGTAGACCGAATTCCCCAGCATTGCCTCACGAATGGGCGCCCGGAAGATCAGGTAGCCCAGGCCTCCCAATATTATGGTCAGAGCCAGCTGCAGCACATTGATGGTCAGGACTGTCTTGATAAAGTTGTACTTTCTGAACCATATGGCCCCCAGGAAAAAGATGGACTGAACGATCATATAGTTTCCGACATTGATCCAGACATACCTGGTAAAGGGATTAAAGACCCCGGGACTGTAGTCAAAGAAGATCCGGAAGACCAGGCTGTTCAGGCCGGTGGCTGCAAAGAAGACAACCATCAGGGCCAGTACATAGAACACCGTGGAGAGAAGCAGCTTTTCAAGAAACTTCTCGAGCCGGGAGGCCGGAGTCATCAGCCAGTAGTGGATTCTGTCCGCCGAATGGGCTTCCTTGAAGACCATGCTGGTAAAGATCAGTCCACCTCCCCAGAGGAGGGGAAAGAAGAGGCCTGTGGCGGCTGAGTCTGCACCGCCGCCGTATCTACCCCCTGCGGTTGATATAAAAAGGATAATAAAGGATGCCCCCAGAACGGCTGCTGCTGTGATGATCAGGGTCTTATAACCCTGGAGCAGATCCTTTCTGAAGAGCAGGTAGAATCGTTTGGGATCAAAGGTATTGGTCAGGTTCACTTCAGACCTCCTTTTCTGATTGTCAGATTGAAGAGAAACTCAAGATCGATGGCCGATGCATCGGGAGAGGGGCCCTTCCGGGCCACATTCCAGCCTCCCAGAACCTTCTCCGAGTAGAGGGCTTCTTCCGGGGCAGGTTCTTCCGAGGTAAACTCAACATGGTAGGCTTTCATCACATCCTCCATGGAGCTGTTCATGATGATCTTCCCGTTGTCCACAATAATCACCGGATCGATCAGCATCTCCATGTCCCTTACCTGGTGGGTTGAGATCAGCATGGTCTGATTTTCCAGGTCCATACTGGCCGCCACCTGTCGGAACTGGCTCTTTGAGGGGATGTCCAGGCCGTTGGTCGGTTCGTCCAGCAGAATCAGGGGACAGCCGGTGGATGCGGCAAAGGCGATAAGGAACTTCTTCTTCTGCCCGTAGGAGAGGGTGGTCAGCTTCTTGTTTCCGGGAACCTCGAAGAGCTCCAGAAATCCTTCAAACTGCTTTCTGTCAAACCGGGGGTAGAAGGGGGCGTTCAGGTCTACATACATATTGCCCTTTATTTCCGGGACGGTGATCTCTTCGGGCAGGTAGAACACCTCCGACAGCATTTCGGGTTTTCTCTTACCGGGAACTTCTCCGGCGGTCAGGCAGCTTCCGCTGTGGGGAAAGAGCTGCCCGGAGATGATTTTCAGCAGGGTGGATTTACCGGCGCCGTTTTTTCCTAAAAGGCCGTAGAGTCCGGGGCCCACGCTCAGGGAGAGCTCGTCAAAGAGAGCCTCCTTTCCGTACTGAAAAACCAGATCTTTGATTTCGATAACAGGTTTCAATGTATCTCCTCCTATAATCAGGATATCTATGGCTTCACTTTTTTGCGTCTTGGTTTGTTGGTGTATTAGATAAGTAATACACTAGTAATGTAAGCCCGCTTTGTTTAAAAGTCAATAATTCAGGGCTAAAAATTTGAATTAATGTTATTTTTTGTCATTCTTAAGGTATGAAACAGATCGCAATTGTCTATTTTTCGAGGAACGGCAGCACCAGACAGGCCGCCTCCTTTCTGGCTGAAAGAACAGGAGGACAGCTTGTGGAGCTGGAAACAGAGAAGAGGACCGGATTCCTTCGCTCCGGGTATCAGGCCAAAAAGAAGAAAGCAGCAGCTCTGAAGGGTGATCCCTGGGAGTCGGTCCGGGAGAGCGGAGTTCTTGTGCTGGGGACACCCGTATGGGCGGCCAATGGAACACCCGCAATGAACAGTTTTATAAAGGGGGCCGACCTGACAGGGAAGAGAGTCTACCTCTTTACCGTACAGGCTGATCCTGAAACAAGGAGCGCCGGGACAATTCACAGCTATTTTAAGGAACTGATTCTTGATGCCGGCGGACAGCCGGCGGGGACTCTGGCCCTCCACGGGGCTCCTCCCGGAAAGACGGCGCCGGCCGGGGCATTTGACAGGCTTCTCGAGGCCTGGGAAATCTGCTGAAAAAGTCCACAAAGAAAAAGCTTGCTTCTACGCATAGAAACGGTTACAATTCCCTCACTGACTCTAATACTTAAATAATCTATTGCGATAGAAAAGGAAGGCCCCATGGGATACTTTAAGATGAACCCCGACGAGAATGGAAACTTTGGTGAGTATGGAGGGTCCTTTATTCCTCCCCAGCTTCAGACCGAGATGGACAAGATCACCGATGCTTATTTTTCCATCAGCAAGTCCCACGACTTTATCACAGAACTGAGATCCATCAGAAAGCACTTCCAGGGCAGACCTACCCCTGTCTACTATGCCAAGACTCTCTCCGAAAAGTACGGGGGCCGGATCTACCTGAAGAGAGAGGACCTCAACCACACCGGAGCCCACAAGCTCAACCACTGTATGGGTGAGGCCCTTCTGGCCAAGTATCTGGGCAAGAAGAAGCTGATTGCAGAAACCGGTGCGGGACAGCACGGTGTGGCCCTGGCAACGGCGGCCGCCTACTTCGGCCTGGAGTGTGAGATCCATATGGGAGAGGTGGACATCGCCAAGGAGCATCCCAATGTGGTCCGTATGGAGATTCTGGGAGCCAAGGTTGTTCCCGTTACCTTCGGCCTTAAGACCCTGAAAGAGGCGGTGGACTCCGCCTTCGGCGCCTACCTGGAAGACCCTGTCAACAGCATCTACTGCATCGGCTCTGTTGTAGGGCCCCATCCCTTCCCCATGATGGTCCGTGACTTTCAGATGGTCGTGGGAGTGGAGGCCAAAGAGCAGTACTTCCATATGACCGGTGAGCACCCCGACAACGTGGTGGCCTGTGTGGGCGGCGGAAGCAACGCCATGGGCATTTTCAGCGCCTTTATCGAGGACAATGAGGTTGATATCTACGGTGTTGAGCCCGGCGGACGCTCCCTGAATCTGGGAGACCATGCGGCGACAATGACCCTTGGAAAGCCTGGTATGATTCACGGATTCAAGTGCTATAACCTGCAGGATGAGAAGGGCGAACCCGCTCCGGTCTACTCCATCGCCAGCGGCCTGGACTACCCCGGTGTCGGCCCCGAGCACTCAATGCTCAAGGACCTGGGACGGGTCAACTATGTGACCGCCGACGACAGGGAGACCCTGGACTCCTTCTTCGAGCTGAGCCGTCTGGAGGGAATCATTCCCGCCCTTGAATCGGCCCATGCCGTGGCCTATGCCTGCAAGCTGGCACAGGAGAAACCCAGACAGTCCATTCTTGTAAACCTGAGCGGAAGAGGGGACAAGGACATCGACTTTGTTGTTGAAAACTTCGGAAAGGATTACGGGATCGGCTGATTTCCGGCTTTTCGGAAACCTTCCTTCGGAACTTTTTAAGAGGCTGCCCCCGGATCGTATTTGATCCCGGTCCGGGGGCAGCGCAATCTCCTTTATCCCTATACAGCTTTATCCCTTTACAGATCCCAGAGTCAGTCCCTTGACCAGGGACTTCTGGGTAATCCATCCCAGGATAACAGCGGGAAGAACGGCAACCATCGAGGATGCCGACAGCTGTGCTACAAACATACCCTGCTGCTCTCTGAACCGGGCCATATAAACCGACAGGGTGGCCGTATCGTTACCTGTCAGGTTGAAGGCCAGGAAGAACTCATTCCATACAAAAATAGCCACAAGGAGCCCCGCAGAGATCACACCGGTTCTCACCAGAGGCAGGGCTATGGAGACAAGCTGTCTGAACCGGGAGCAACCGTCCAGTTCGGAGGCCTCGATTATGGACACCGGAACATCCTTGAAAAAGGAGTGAAGCATCCATACGACGATGGGCACATGGAATCCGATATAGGCGATCAGCAGTCCCAGAGGAGACTTGATCAGATTGAACTTCTGATACCAGGTGTAGAGGGGGATGATTACAGCCACCGGAGGCAGCAGAATGGTGGTGATAAACCAGAGGTAGGCGCTCTCGCCGGTGGTCTTCTTTCTGAACTTGCCGAAGACCAGGGCAAAGGATGCGGGAATGGCCAGCAGCAGGCAGACCAGGGTGGTGAAGAATACCTGAAAGAGGGAGTTCTTCAGATAGCCGAACATATTCCTGTCGCTCAGGACCAGTTTGATGGTTTCCAGAGTGGGCTGAAAAAAGAGCATGGGCATTACCGCCTGGTGTTCTGTTTTAAAGGCCGAGAGGAACATGTAGAGAATCGGTGAGAAGTAAAAGATGGCAATTCCAAAGATGACGATGGTCAGCATCGCGGTCTTTATCTTTCTTTTCAGTCTGTGTTTCTGTTCAAGGGTCATATTACTCATTCTCATATCCCCCTTACTCGTACATGGCTTTTCGTTTGCGTATGATTCTGTAGAGGATATTTACAGAAATCAGGGTAATGATAACGGTCATCGTGGCCAGGGCTCCCGCCCGTCCCACCTGGGAGCCGTTGAAGATCTCCATATAGACCGCATAGGGCAGGTTGTAGGACCGGGTACCCGGGCCTCCCGCCGTGGTGACGAGGATCAGACCGATCTCCTTGACAATAAAGATCAGACCCAGCATTACCGCAACCATCATATGCTCCGAGATCATCGGCAGCTTGATTTCAAAGGTCTTTCTGAACCAGTTGGCGCCGTCCACCTTTACACTGTCCTCCACATCCTGAGGTATCCCCTGGAGTCCCGCCAGAATAATCAGGACAAAGAAGGGTATCCACTGCCAGGAGAAGAGGAGGATGATCACCGCCAGAGGCCGGTAGCTTAAGAGGTCTATCGGTTTCAATCCAAGGCTTTTGAAGATGACTCCGTACCAGCCGAAGGTTGTGTTCAGGATGGTTGTCTTCCAGATAACACCGCTGGCTGTGGACATAACAAAGAAGGGCCCCATAATCAGTGTTCTGGCTATATTGATGCCCGGCACGGCATGGTCCAGCAGGATGGAGAAAAGAAAGCCCACAACCGAACAGATAATCAGTGTCGAGACGGTCAGAACGATGGTCTGCCAGAATATGGAGTAGAACTCGGGGATATTCTGAAAGTCATCAATCTTGAGATAGTAGAGGTAGTTTTTCAGACCGTTGAATGTGATGCCCAGATCCGGGCGGGAGAGATTCCATTTAAGAGTTGAGTAGATAATGGTCAGGATGAAGGGAATCTGAGTCATAACCGCAACAACAAGTATTGCGGGAAGTAGAAACAGCCAGTCTTTTTGCTTCTTCATAGGAATATCCTTAAATCAGTATTCTGAAAGCCGGTTTCTTATCTGTTTTGAAAATTCTTTTTTTAATTCGTAAATACTCCCGGAGGGCCGGGCTTCCGGGTAGTCAGAAGTCAGGGGGCCTCCCGGGAAAGGGAATTTTTATACATGTGGCAGGGACTGCAGGGCCCGTTAAGCCGGCACAGTTCCTGCCGCTGTACCTATCTGTAACCGCCGTCCTCGGCTACCTGATTGAAAACATCCTCAGTTTTCCTGATGGCCTCATCAAGGGTGATTTTGTCAACAACATAGTCGGCCAGATACTGGGTCATCTTTGTACCTGCATCGGCAAACTCGGGTATGGCGATATACTGAAGTCCTACATAGGGAACAGGCTGGAGGGTGGGCTTGGTAAAGTCCGTGGATTCCAGTGTTTTCAGTGTCATCTCGGCATAGGGAGCTGACTTGTAGGCTTCCAGTTCGTATGTGGATGACCGGGAAGCGGGAGGAGTCAGAGATCCAGAGGGATCAAGTTCTGTGGTCATCTTTATGTAGTCCTTGGATGTGGCCCAGAGCATAAAGTCGAAGGCCGCTTCCTTCTTGGCTTTGGAAGAGTTGGGGTTGATTCCCATGGCCCAGTTCCACAGCCATGCAGTGTTGGTCTGCATCTTCTGATGGGGAGGCATAACATAGCCCATCTTGCCCTGAACGGCGGAACCGTCGGACTCGAGGGGAGGTGCAATGGAGGTGGCATCGTAGTAGATTCCGCACTTTCCCGACTGCATAAGAGCGATACACTCGTTGTAGGTGTAGGAGAGAATGTCCTCCTGTCCGGCCTCTCTGAGGATCTTCTTGTACATCTGCCAGGCGGCTCTCTGCTCGGGTGTGTCGATTGTGGCGTTCCATTTCATATCATAGAACCGTCCGCCGAAGGCGTTAACGATGGTAACAAAGGGTGCGCCGCTCATTCCCCATCCCGGGGCTCCGCGCATGGTCATACCGACGATTCCGTTGGCCGGATCGTGGATTTTCTTGGCCAGTTCATAGATTTCGTCCCAGGTGGGCTCATCGGGCATGGTCAGGCCGTTATGCTCAAAGAGTTCCTTGTTGTACATAATAAAAGAGCTCTCTCCGTAGAAGGGGAGGGCATAGGAGTCGCCGTCCAGGGAGAGGGATCCTACCATTCCCTGAATAAGGTCGTCTCTGTCATACCAGGACGCTTTGTCGGAGCTGAGCATGTCAAAGTAGGGCTCCAGATTTTCCAGCCAGCCGAACTTGGCCCAGTTGGTGGCCTCATAGGGGCCGATAACAAAAATATCATAGGTGTCCCCGCCGGTAGATGCCTCGGTGGTCAGCTTCTGACGCAGGTCATTTTCCGGCAGTACGGCTATCTGAATCTCAACGCCGTCGACTGAGTAGTTATCCCTTGCGATTCTTTCAAGGGCCTGGTTGATCGGGTTGTTGGGCAGAGCTATGTTGACAACAACAGTTCCACCTCCCGAACCGTCCTCCTGCTGACCTCCGGCAAATACCGGAATTACCGCGATAAACAGACAGAGCAAAATTGTCAGCACCTTCTGATTCTTTTTCATTAGAATCCTCCTTAATTGAATTCCAGAAACTTGGTTCCATAAAGAAATCAGGAAAAACTGCGGACACACCGGTCCTGGGAGTAAAGGAAACCGATTGCGTAAACCATTGAATTTGCACGAGAAATTCTAGTACATCGAAATATCATAGTCAATGAATAATGGGGTATCGATATATCTATATGTATAAAGAATTTGCTATGTTTATCAGGAGGCTTCGGATGCGGTTTGAGACCCGTTCATATTTTACCGGGGATTAATGGGGTTTATCCTCAAAATCTTTTGATATTTCCCCGGCCGCTGATCTATAGTGAAAGAAGGTACACCAGCCCTGGAGACATACAGGGAATCGATTGCGTAAACGAATTCTGTATGTGAAAAAGGACGGAATATGGGTACCTTGAAAAATAAAATCTCATATGTAACCGGCGGCGCCAGAGGAATCGGAAAGTCCGTTGCTCTGGGTCTGGCACGAAGCGGTGCGGACGTAGCCGTTGTGGACATCGATATGAAGACCGCAGAAGGAGTTGTCAGGGAGATTGAGGCCCTGGGCATGCGCTCCATGGCGGTCTCCTGTGATGTTACTGATCCTGCCGATGTCTCAGCCATGGTTGAAAAGATTGTTTCCGCCTGGGGCCGGTTGGATATCGCCTTTAATAATGCGGGAATCTGCATCAATACCCCGGCAGAAGAGATGAGCTTCGACCAGTGGAAGAAGGTTATCGATATCAACCTGACCGGTGTATTCCTCTGCTCCCAGGCCGCAGGGAAAGTCATGATCGGTCAGAAAAGCGGTGTCATTATCAACACGGCTTCCATGTCGGGGCATATAGTCAATGTGCCCCAGCCCCAGTGCGCATACAATGCTTCCAAGGCGGGGGTCATTCAGTTGACTAAGTCCCTCGCGGTGGAGTGGGCTCCCTACAATGTCAGGGTCAACAGTCTGAGCCCCGGATACATTGCCACTGAGATGACCCTTAAGGCTCCGGAAGAGTGGAAAAACCGCTGGGTTGATCTTACTCCCGCCGGCAGAATGGGAACCCCCGAAGAGCTGGTCGGCGCCATCGTCTATCTGGCCGATGACACCTCATCCTATACAACCGGTATGGATCTCGTTGTGGACGGCGCCTTTACCTGCATGTAGTCCCGCCTTTTTTGAAGGCCCCTCCGGAACTGCCGGAAGGGGCGGTTTGAGGAGAGTTATATGAAAATGAAAGCGGCTCTGATCGAGCAGAAATACAAGTTGAAAACCGTCGAAACGGATGTGCCCGAACCCCTTGATGATGAGGTTCTGATCGAAGTGTATGCCAGCGGGATCTGCGGCACCGATCTGCATATCTACCAGGGGGACTATAAGGGGACCTATCCGATCATCCCGGGACATGAGTTCTCCGGAGTTATCAGAAAGGCGGGCCCGAAGGTCCGGAATTTAAAAGAGGGTGACCGGGTGGCAGTGGAACCCAATCTCTCCTGCGGTGTCTGCTATAACTGTCTGAACAACCGCCAGCACTACTGTGAGAATGTCCAGTCCGTCGGGGTGACCCGTCCGGGGGGATTTGCCCAGTTTGTCTGTGCCCCGGAGGCCGCCGTATTTCCCATAGGGGATCTGAGTTTTGAAGAGGCAGCCTTTATGGAACCACTATCCTGTGTGCTTCACGGGGTGGAAGAGGTACAGCCCGATCTGGCGGACAAGGTTCTTCTTATCGGCGCAGGACCCATCGGTCTTCTTCTGCTTCAGAGTTTTCTTGTAAAGGGCTGCTCCGAGATAACAGTGGTGGACCGGGATGCCTCCAGGCTTGATCTGGCCAGGGAGCTGGGAGCCGCCCGTACCGGGACGGATCTGAATGCCCTGGATAAGGAAGCCTACCATATTGTCTGCGATGCCACTGGTGTAACGGCGGTGATCGAGGCGACTCTGGACTATGTCCGGCCCTCGGGAAAAATCCTCTGGTTTGCCGTGCCTCATAAGGATGCGGTGGCAAAGGTTCCTCTGTTCAGGATGTTTGCCAAAGAGATCTCCATCTACTCCTCCTATACATCCCTCAGGAACTCCTGGCAGGCCCTGCACCTTCTGCAGAACAGGAGGATACGGGTGGACAGGCTGATCTCCCATAAACTTCCTCTGGAGGACTTTGAGAAGGGCCTGAAGATTATCGAAACCCACAGCGAACCTGCCATGAAGATAATGTGCATTCCCAAAGAGTCCTGAAGCTCCTTTTCAGGTGTATAATGGACTCAAAAAGGAGGCCTTTATGAGACCCGTGGGTATCTACTATGCGTACTGGACAGACCAGTGGGATGTTGATTTCTTCCCCTATCTCCGGAAGGTAAAGGAACTGGGATTCGACCAGCTTGAGATTAACGGCGGAGCCCTTGTCCTGATGTCCGAAGACGAGAGAGTCCGGCTGAAGACCGAGGCGGAGGAGAAAGGAATCCGTCTGAGTTACGGCATCGGCCTGACTCCCGACCACGATGTCTCTTCCCTAAATGAGAATGTCAGGAAAAAGGGGGTCGCCTTTATGAAGGAGATGATCTCTGCCGTCTCCTTTATGGGGGGCGGAATGATAGGCGGCACCGTTCACAGCTACTGGCCGGCAGTCCCTCCGCAGGATATGGATGAGAAGAGGCGAATACAGGACAAGAGTCTTGAGAGCATGAGGGAGCTTGTGAAAGCGGCGGAAGACTCAGCTGTGGTTCTGAATGTTGAGGTGATAAACCGCTTTGAACAGTTTCTTCTCAATACCTGCAGCGAAGCCCTGGAGTATGTAAAGGAGATTAACAGCCCCTCCTGCCGCATACTACTGGATACCTTTCATATGAATATTGAAGAGGACTCCTTTGGAGATGCCATTCGTCAGGCCGGCAGCTGGCTGTCGGCCCTCCATCTGGGGGAGACAAACCGCAAACCTCCCGGAATGGGCAGGATCCCCTGGACCGAGATCCGGAAGGCTCTGGATGATATCGGTTTTCAGGGCCCTCTGGTGATGGAGCCCTTTGTCCGTTCCGGCGGCAGAGTGGGGCGGGATATAGGTGTCTGGCGTGATCTGCTTCCTGAGGCGGATATGGACAGGGAAGCCGCCAATGCCGCGGCCTTTGTGAAACGTACACTGGGCTGACCCTCCCCGGCGGGCACAGGGTTACAGTTCAGGGATATGGAGCCCGCCGTCCACATGGATAACGCTGCCCGTGGAGTAGGCAAAGTCTCCCTGTACAAGGGATGCCGCCGCCCGGCCTATATCATCGGGAAATCCCCATCTTCTCTGGGGAACCAGGCCGTCTGAAATCAGCTTGTCGTACTTGTCCTTCACTCCTCCGGTCATATCTGTCTGGATGATGCCCGGACGGATCTCATAGACCCCGATATTCTCCGCTGCCAGACGTCTGGCAAAGAGTTTGGCAGACATTGAGAGGCCTGTCTTTGCGATGCAGTACTCCCCCCGGTTTATCGAGATCATCTCCGAAGAGACCGAGGTAACAAATACAATACTTCTGAAGTCCTTGCGGAAGCTGTCTTTGGAGAGCCAGTACCGGGAAACCTCCTGGGTGAGAAAGAAGGCTCCTTTAAGGTTGATTGTCATTAGACGGTCAAAGGACTCTTCCCCCATTTCAAGAAGGTCAAGGCGCTCTTTGGGGGCCACACCGGCATTGTTAATAAGACCGTGGAAATCTCCGAAGCCTTCAATGACCTCTTGAAGGAGTCTTGTTCTATGCTCCCGGATACTTATATCAGCCTGGAAGGCCTTGAAAACCTGATCCTCTGACTGTGCTCTTTCTCTGCACAATGCAAGGGTTTCCGCGGCTGCTTCTTTATTGCCGCTGTAGTTGACAGCGACATTAAACCCTCTGCCGGCCATCTCCAGGGCAATACCCCGGCCGATTCCGCGGCTTGATCCTGTTACCAGAACAGTTTTTCGGTCTGAATTATCCATTAAAGACTCCTTATGAAGACGGTACTTTAAATATTCTAATTAGTCATTTATTAAAATAGTTGCACGCAACAAAACTGTCAAGAAAAAGTATTCATCTATAGCATATTCCATAGGGGATTTCAGTCTGAAATGGATAGAGCTGATGATAAGTATTAGTTTTAGTAAATATTAAGTTGTTACAGTATAAGGGTATATATGTTATTATTGCATGCATTTAAAAATATATCGATAAAAAAAGTTGACAAATAGTGAATCTGGATATAATGTTTCATAAGATTTGCATGCAAAAAATATTTGGAGGAATCTATGAAAAGGATCATGGTAATTGCCATTGCTCTTACACTGTCTCTCTCCTTCGGTCTTTATGCCGAAGGTTCTCAGGATGACGCTTCCTATCCCTCAAAGGATGTAAAGGTCATCATTCCCTGGTCTGTCGGAGGAATGACAGACGTTCTGACACGCCCTATTACTTCCTGGATGGAAGATTACCTCGGCGTCAATTTTATTGTTGAGAACAAGCCCGGCGGAGGAGGGGTTGTCGGATCTCTTCTGATCGAAAACAGCAAGAATGACGGATACATTATCGGAACAACATCCATGTCCACCATCTCTGCAAAGTACATCTCTCCCGTGTACCCCGATATCAAAAAGGTTGAACTGATCTCCCAGGTTATTACTATTCCCGCCACTGTAACCGTAAATGCCGACAGTCCCTGGCAGACCCTGGAAGAGTATATCGACTACTGTAAAGCCAATCCCGGAAAGGTGAAGAACTCCAACTCCGGAAACGGCGCAAGTGCCCATATCTACGCGGAAATCTTTGCTGCCGAAGCTGGTATTGAACTGAATCACATACCCTATGCGGGATACGCTGAGGGTGTAACAGCTCTTCTGGGCGGACACGTTGATTCAACAAACATCCCCCTTCCCGATGTGGCCCAGCATGTTGAGTCCGGTCAGCTGAGACTCCTGGCCATCGCATCTGCAGAGCGTCACCCCGACTACCCCGATGTCCCCACTCTCAGAGAGCTTGGATACGATGTGGTTCTGGGTAACTACTCTGGTTTTGTTGCTCCCGCCGGTACAGATCCCGAAAAGATCCGGATTCTTGATGAAGCCATCGGCAAATGTATGGAAGATCCCGCCATAAGGACATTCCTTCTCGAAGCCGGTTATCAGCCCCTCTACAGTAACCATGAAGAGTTCGCCGGTGTTGTTAAGGCTGCCGAAGAACAGCTTGAGTATCTTGTAAACGATCTTGGTGTTGAGTTCGTAGACGATTGATATTCCCTGGATGTTGATATTTCCAGGCTATTGATCTCAGAAGAGGGGGCAGCTTCTGCTCCCTCTTTATGTATAAATATGTAAAGATAGATTCTAATAAAGCAGTACTTTAAGAAAAACAGTTTTTTAAAAAAATCAAAATGTCCAAGGAGTTATTTCCATGAACAAAAAAGAATTGGCGGCTGGTGTAGTATTCCTGATTTTAGCCGCGGTGCTTTTTACCTATACCACAACCATTCCCGTCAGGGAAGGTCAGCCGGCAGCTCTGGGCGCCGGATTTTACCCCCGCCTTCTGTCCATTATTCTGGGAATACTCTCTCTGCTGCAGATCAAGGCGGCAGTAAAGGTGACTCCCGTACCCGAGGATTGTCCTCCCCCCGAAAAGAAGGTCAATTTTTTCAAAACCAAGGGAGCCCTCAATCTCCTTTTTACCCTGATTCTGCTGATTCTCTATCCCTTTGTTCTGCAGTTTCTCGGATTTGCCTCGGCGGCTTTTCTCTTCCTGGTGGTGATGATTTTTATTCTTACCGCCGATGCGAAGAAGCATCTGCCCATGATCTTCGGTCTGGCCGTTATTCTGACGGTCGTCATGTATGTGATTTTTAAAATAATTCTCCGGATACCATTCCCCTCGGGAATTCTGATCTGAAGGAGCCAATATGTCATTTGATTTGTATTTAGCCGGTTTGCAGTATTTCGCCAATCCCATGATGTTTGTAACATCATTTTTCGGTGTCCTGGTGGGAATCATCTTCGGTTCACTCCCCGGGCTGACCTCTACCATGACCATCGCGGTCTTTATTCCCTTTACCTTCGGGCTCTCTCCGGTGGTCTCCTTCGCCTTCCTTCTGGGACTCTATACGGGTGCTGTGTACGGCGGGTCTATCTCGGCCATTCTCATTAATATTCCGGGAACCCCCTCGTCCATCGCCACAAGCTTTGACGGGTACCCCCTCTGTCAGCAGGGACGGGCTGGAGAAGCCATCGGTATCTCTACTGTATCATCGGGTCTGGGAGGCTTCTTCAGCGTTATTGTTCTCAGTATCGCCGCCCCTCTGATCGCCAGTATCGCCCTGAAATTCAGTGCCGAAGAGTATGTGGGCATCGCCCTGATCGGTTTGAGTGTTATCGCCATTATCAGCCCGGGTTCCACCGTCAAGGGACTGATCGGCGGTGTTCTCGGTCTGATCCTTGGTACAGTAGGACTGGACCCCATCTCAAGCTACCCCAGAATGGTCTTCGGAAAGGCGGAGCTTCTGGACGGAATCGACAGCATCCCCGTTATGATCGGAGTCTACGGTATCGCCGAGATGTTCAACCAGATTGCCAAAGACGAGCATAGAACCGTCATCGCCCAGAAGCTGGAAAAGATTCTTCCCAGCATGAAGGATGTAAGACGCCTGATTCCCTCAATCTTCAGATCCTCTCTGATCGGAACGATGATCGGGGCCATCCCCGCTGCAGGAGGTTCCATAGCCTCCCTGGTTGCCTACGGTCAGGAGAAGAAGTTCGGAAGAAACAGGGACAAGCTCGGTACGGGGGTTATCGACGGAGTTGCCGCACCTGAAGCGGCCAACAATGCCAGTACCGGCGGAGCCCTTATTCCTATGATGACCCTGGGTGTTCCCGGTGACCCCATGACCGCAGTACTTATGGGTGGTCTGATCATTCAGGGCCTTCGGCCCGGGCCCATCCTCTTTCAGCAGCAGATGCCCTTTGTCTCCTCCATCTTCATAAGTCTTCTTCTCTCTGTTGTTTTTATGGTGATTATCGGGCTTTCGGGAGCAAGAATCTTCAGCAGGCTTATTACTGTGAAGAAGAGCATTCTTATCCCTGCGGTATTCATCTTCTGTCTGGTTGGTTCCTATGCCATCAATAACTCCCTCTTTGATGTTTTTGTCCTGATCATTGCCGGTACCATCGGGTTCCTTCTGAAGCAGATCCATTTCTCTGTGGCTCCCATTATTCTGGGGATGATCCTCGGTCCTCTCTTTGAGACCAACCTGAGACGGTCACTGATGCTCTCCGAGGGCAGCTGGTCCACCTTTGTGACCCGTCCCATCAGTCTTCTGTTTCTGATCACCGTTGTCCTGATTCTTGCCGGTCCCTCTCTGCTGAAACTTGTCAAAAAGCCCAAGGTACAGTGTGAGGACGAGGAGACTGACGATGTCAGAATTTGAGAAGTTCAAGCTCAAGGACAGCTCTGAGCTGAAGGCTAAGCTGGCCGAAATGGGCCTTGAGCTTCCCTTCAGTTCCAATACAGCTGTCCTTGGTGAATCTGTGGATCTGGGAAGATGGTCCCTGCCCAACCGCTTTGTGGTTCAGCCAATGGAGGGGATCGACGCGGATCCCGTCACATCGGCTCCCTCGGATTTGACCTTCCGCCGCTACAGGCGTTTTGCCGAGGGCGGCGCCGGGCTGATCTGGTTTGAGGCTGCGGTAGTTTCAAAGGACGGAAAGAGCAATCCCCGTCAGCTGATGATTACCGAAGAGAATCTGGATATCTGGAAGCGCCTTGTGGATGAGACCCGGCAGGCGGCCCGGGATAAGTGGGGCCATGAGGTTGTTCTTGTACTGCAGCTGGCTCACTCCGGCCGCTGGAGCAAGCCCGAGGGCAAGCCTGTCCCCGTAATCATCCATCACAACCCCGTTCTGGATAAACTGGCGGGAGTGGATGCTTCCTATCCCCTTGTGTCCGACAGCACCCTGGACGCTATGAAGGATGACTTTGCCCTGAGCGGCCGTCTGGCTGCCCGGGCCGGATTCGACGGCGTCGAGATGAAGGCTGTCCACGGCTATCTGACAGGGGAGATGCTCTGCGCCCATACCCGTGAGGGCAGGTACGGCGGAAGCTATGAGAACAGAACACGTTTCGTCAGGGAGTGCTCTGCAGGAATCGCCTCGGAGCTGGGGAGGGAGCACTTTGTTACCGCCCGGCTTACCATGCATGAACCCTCGATTTATCCCTACGGATGGGGTGTTCAGGCTGTGGCGGGAAGCCGGGAGCTCTGCCTGGATGAACCCCTGAAGTTTGCCCGGGAGCTTGTGGACCTCACCTCCATGCCCCTGTTCAACTACTCCATCGGCTACCCCCGGACATCGCCCTATATGAACAGGCCCTTCAACAACCCCATTGCCGGTGCAGCGGTTCCCCCGGAGCATCCCCTGGAGGGAATTGTCCGCTTCCAGAATGTGGGACGGGAGCTGCAGAAGGCCCTTCCCGAGGTTCCTGTTGTCACTGCCGCCCTGGGATGGCTGAAGCATCTGATGCCCGAGGTCGCCGCGGGACTGGTGGAAGAGGACTGGTGCCGGCTGATCGGGCAGGGCAGGGGCAGTTTCGCCTATCCCGACTCGGTGGCGGACATCATCCGGACCGGAAATATGGACCCGAAAAAGTGCTGTCTGGCCTGTTCCCTCTGTTCCCAGATTATGAAGGATGTTCTGGGCTGCAACGGCTGTCCCGTCAGGGACCCCGATATCTACAGGAAGGAGCTGAAGAAGGGGCGAGAGGCAGCCAGGGAGAAAGGACTTCCCTGATGATGAGATCAATTACAATTGACCGAACAGAATACCCTGTGGCTTACCACCACACCCTTGTTCTGGGCAGCGGTGCAGCCTCTCTTGCTGCAGCGGTCCGGCTGAAGAGGGCAGGGGTGGATGACCTCTGCATCATCACCGACAACCTGATGGGGGGAACCTCCCGGAATACGGGCTCGGACAAGCAGACCTATTATAAGCTCTCCGATTCATGCCGCCAGAGCGACTCACCCTACAAGATGGCCGAGTCCCTCTACCGCGGCGGCGCCGCCCACGGGGATCTGGCTTTGGTGGAGTCTCTCTGCTCGGAGAACGGCTTCTACCATCTGGTGTCCATCGGTGTCGATTTCCCTCACAACAGATGGGGCGGATACACAGGGTATAAGACCGACCACGATCCCAATACCCGGGGAACCTCCCTGGGGCCTTATACCTCCAAAAAGATGGTGGAGGCCCTTGAGAGAGAGGCCGTCCGTCTGAGGATTCCGGTACAGAACCATCACGACGTTGTCAAACTGATCCGTTCAGGCGACAGAATTGCCGGTGCCATCGTTCTGGATAAGACGGAACTGGACACACCGGCCCACGGCTTCAAGGTCTACCTCTGCGACAATATGGTTTTCGGACTGGGAGGGCCGGGAGGACTCTATAAAAACTCCGTCTATCCCCCCGCCCATACCGGCGGCATTGGACTGGCACTGGAAGCCGGCGCCGAGGCGGTAAATCTGACAGAGTCTCAGTTCGGCATCGGTTCGGTCAGGTTCCGGTGGAACCTGTCGGGCAGCTACCAGCAGGTAATCCCCTCATACTACAGCATTGATCCCGCAGACGACGGTTCTGCTGACCCTGAAAGCTCAGAGAGGCATTACTTCCTCAACGATTTCTTTCCTTCCATGAAGGAGCTGGCGGGAGCCATCTTCCTGAAAGGCTATCAGTGGCCCTTCGATCCTGAGAAGATCCGGGATCACGGTTCCTCTCTTATCGATCTATTGATCTACCGGGAAGAGGAGATTCTGGGCCGGAAGGTCTATATGGACTTCCGTGAGAATCCAGTGGGGGATGAAAGGATCGGTCAGTTCTGCTCCTCTTGTCTGACAGAGGAAGCCGGGGAGTATTGGGAGCAGTCGGGTCTGAAGGGAGCTCTTCCCATAGACCGCCTTAGGGAACTGAATCCGGATGCCCTTGAGCTTTACAGGGACCACAATATCGATCTGACATCAGAAGCCCTGCAGATCACAGTCGCCTCACAGCACAACAATGGAGGCCTTGCCGGTGATATCTGGTGGGAGTCTACCAATCTGAAGCACTTTTTCCCTATTGGAGAGGTCAACGGCTCCCATGGGATTTACCGTCCCGGAGGTTCGGCCCTCAATTCGGGGCAGGTGGCCGCCTGGCGTGCCAGTGAACGGATCTCCCGGGTCTACCGGAAACCCGATCTGGATTGCAGAAAAGCCTGGCAGACCGCCGAGACGGAGCTTGGTTCCTTTCTTTCTGAAGTGGAAGAGATCCTGACAGGTGATGTTCTGCCCGGCTGCGAACATAAGTATTCCGAGGCCTTTAAGGAGAGAATGAGCCGGTACGGTGCCTTTATCCGGGACAAGAGCAGTATTAACGGACAGAGGGCTGAAGCCGGGAAGCAGGTTGCCGGTTTCCGGGCCCTCAGGGTCGATCCCCACAGGCTGCCCTATGTTCTTAAGCAGAGACACCTGGCCCTGGCTCAGTGCTTCTATCTGGAGGCCATTTATCACTATCTGGAAGAGGGAGGCGGGAGCCGGGGGTCCTTCCTTGTTCTCGACCCCGAAGGCCTTCTCCTGCACAGGAATCTGGAAACCTCATTCAGGGTGAAATCGGACAATCCTTCCCTGAGAAACAGGATGCAGAAAGCCGTTCTGGAGGATGGGACCATCCGCTGCTTCTGGGAGGAGTGCCGGGAGATCCCCGAAGAGGATCACTGGTTTGAGACCGTCTGGGGAGAGTTCCGGGAAGGGGAGACCTTCAGGTAGACCTCTTCGCGGTCTCAATAAAACTCTGCAGATACTCAGGATGCTTTTCGGTGATTCTCGTTCCGATAAAGATGCTCTTGCTGATCCCTCTCTCTCCCAGTTTTACAGAAGCCAGGGGGAGGGTCTTTTTATACTCCTCGATAAGCCAGTTCGGCAGGGCAGTTACGCCACGTCCTGCCGCCACAATCTGAAGCATAATATCCGTATCTTCAATGGTTTTAGTGGTTGCCGGCTTACAGGAGGCGGGAGTTAAAAAGTGGGTGAAGATATCGAGCCTTTCGTTGCCCACGGGATAGACAATCAGATTCTCTTCTGTCAGATCCTCCGGGACTATGAAATCCCTGTCTCCAAGGCGATGGTCTTTTGATGTTGCCAGTACCTGTTCATAGTTGAAAACAGGAAGGAATTCAATTCTTTTACTCATATAGGGATCAGGAGAGATCAGAATATCCACCTCATGGCGGATCAGTGCCTTAACTCCGTTGAACTGGAACTGATGCTTCAGCTCAACCTCCACGTCAGGCCAGGTGCGCAGAAAAGAGGCCAGTACAGGCTGAAGCCACTTGTAACAGGGATGGCACTCCATACCGATTCTGAGAATCCCCCTTTTTCCACTGGAAATCTGGGCCAGACGGCTCTCGGTCTCCTCTATCTGAGGCAGAATCCTTTCTGCCAGTTCAAGAAGAAGCAGTCCGCTCTGGGTCAGCTTCAGCTTCCTTCCCTCCTTGATCCATACCTTTGAACCGATCTGCTCTTCCAGCTTTCTGATGGAATGGGTCAGGGCCGGCTGGGTGAGGTTGAGAGCCCGGGATGCTTCTGTCAGGGTTCCCAGGGAATTGATCCTGGAAAGGATCATCAGGTGAATCTTCTCAATCATATCTATGAATATAATTTATGGTTCTATGAGAAACAATCATTTTTATTTATATCTGGAATCTTTTATATTCTGTAAAAAACAAGAGATACAGGGGTGAATAAAATGGCAAAAGGATTACTGCATTACGATCAGGTGGGAAGTTTCCTGCGGCCTGAGAGACTGAAAACAGCTCGGACAGAGTATACAGAAGGAAGAATCCCACTGGAAGAACTGACTAAAGTAGAAGATGAGGAGATCCTTAAGCTTATCTCCAGACAGAAAGATCTTGGCTATAAGGCTGTCAGCGATGGAGAGTTCCGGAGGAGTTACTGGCATCTGGATTACTTCTGGGGCTTTGAAGGGGTGGAGCACATCCACTTCGGTGAAGGGTACAAGTTTCATGATGAGGAGACCCGGGATGACTCGGCCCGCCTTTGCGGACGGATCAGGTTTTCCGAGTCGCATCCCTTTCTGGCACACTATAAATTCCTCAGGGATGCCGCCGGTGAAGACGCGGTTGCCAGGGTAAGCATCCCTGCTCCGGCCCAGTTGTTTGCAGAACTTGTCAGAGGTGCGAATGAAGACAGGGTCAATGAAATCTATCCTGACCGTCAGGAATTTATCGATGATCTGTGCAATGCCTTTCGGGATTCCATTCTGGCCTTTTATGATCTGGGCTGCCGGGATTTGAAGCTGGATGACTGTACCTGGGCCATGCTCTGTGACCGGGATTTCTGGGAACTGATGGCCGGTTCCGGTTTTGAGCTGGAGGATATACAGAAGCTCTATCTGGAGCTGAACAATAAAGCCGTAAGGGATCTTCCGTCAGACCTCGTTCTTTCAACCCATGTCTGCCGGGGGAACTACCACTCCACCTATGCCACTTCCGGCGGCTATGAACCTGTGGGTGAGCTCCTTTTCGGAGAGGAGAATGTGGAGACCTTCTTTCTTGAGTTTGATGATGAGCGTTCGGGAGACTTCGAGCCGCTCCGCCACCTGAGGGGGGATAAAAATGTGGTTCTGGGGCTGATTACAAGCAAGAAGCCCCAGCTTGAAGATAAGCAGGTCATTAAAGAACGGATTCAGGAAGCAGCAAAGTATGTGCCTCTCGATCGCCTTGCCCTGAGTCCCCAGTGCGGCTTTGCCTCCACTGAGGAGGGAAACAAGCTGACAGAAGAGGATCAGTGGAAGAAGATGACCCTGGTGAAGGAGATCGCAGAAGAGGTGTGGGGGGCGTGATATGCTCCAGGGTTCCGGTTCGGTTCCGGGTTATATGAACGTTCCAGAAATTTGATTTTTGAATTCCTTCTTTGAATCAACGGGCGGATGGTGCTCCTGTAAAGGACATCAACTTTTTTGGAGGAATTGAAATGAATAATCTTAACAGCATTATTCTGGAAGGAAATCTGGTAAGAGACCCCGAGGCCAACCTCACACCCAGGGGCACCTCGGTATGCAACTTTGCCATCGCCAGCAACCGCTACTATAAGTCCGAGGGTGTCCGGAAGGACGAAGTCTCCTACTTCGATGTAGAGGTCTGGTCCAGGGTAGCCGAAAGCTGCGAAAAACACCTGAAGAAGGGCAGGGGCGTCCGTGTGGTCGGACGTCTGAAACAGGACCGCTGGATCGATGATGACGGCAATCCCCACAACAGGGTGAAGGTCGTCGGAGAGCATGTGGAGTTCAAGCCCCAGTATACCGCTGCTGCCGGACCCGGTGAGGAGGGAGACGAAGAGGCTCAATTGCCTGATGAATCGGTTCAGGAGGAAGAGGCTGTTCAGTCTGCAATGTGATCCGGTCCTTATGGTACAACCGGAGCCTTAAGCTCCGGTTCCCTTCGCAACTTCACCCTCCCCTCAGGGGAGGGCACTTCTGATCGGAGGGCTCACCGCCGGTATAGGGCTATAATTAGAAAGTTCTTAATTTCTCGATTGTGATCACTATAAAACAAATTAATGACTGATACTGAAGTCAGGATCTATTCTCTTTATCGCCTGAATCTTCTCTTTTGCAAGTACTTCTTTATTATCCAAAGAATAAAGTACGGCCTGAAGGTAGAGTACTTCAATAGAGTTGTGATCAATCCTGATTGCTCTATCGAGATCTAACTCGGCTTCTTTAAAATTACGTTTATCAATATGCATTTCGGCAATAGCACTACAAGGTCATACGTATATATTGATTCAAGCAATACTAAAATAACTACTTTTGAAGACGGAGCTAAAACTTACGAAACCACTGACCTAGGTAGTAATGTTATTAAGTTCACAGAAGTCGATAGGGACGGTAATTCAGGAAGAACAAGCTATGCTCTTTATGATGCTGATGGAATGCTTACAACATCTATAGAGCCTAACGGTTTGAAGAAGAGCTACAGCTATAATACTAGAGGACTTTTGATTAATGAGCAGGATAGCACTGTCAACGGCTTTAACGGTAGCAGTGAATATGAAGCCGGACGTAAGAGTGTATATACCTACGATAATTCAGGAAACAGAATAAGTGAGCAAAGGTGGATTTATCAAAATAGATCGGTAACCAGCTCTTATGAACTTAGCGGCTTAGGATGGATTCTCTCTGAATCAGTTCCTTATACAAACCTCGATGGAACGAACAATACTTCAACGGTAAAATATGAATACGATCGTATGGGCCGGATTGCAACAACTATTGATGGAAATAACATTGATAGGCATACTTAGTATTCTACCCGTGTCCAGGTCATCAAAGAGACTGATCCTAAGTATTTACCATTGAGGAAGAGATTTTGAAAAATGCAATTGTAATTTTATTCGCTCTTACTTGTATCTCTATTTACTCCTTCGACGAATTTGGGGTTAATAATGAAATTCCTGATCCTTTTGGAAGATATAGTAAATATGATTATGAAAAGTTTTTAGATGAGCGAAACTATAGTATTGAAGAAGAAAATGAATACTTTTTATTTCATCAGTCAATGTTTTCTGGATTAGAAGTTGTTAATGAGGCTGAAGAGGTTCAGAAACTTGAAGGTCTTTGGGTTCCTGAAAATAATTATAAAACAGACTCTTTCTTCTATTTTGATTTCTATCTTCAAAGAGTAGAAATTTTTATGCCTGCTGATGATGACAAATTGATTCTTGGACTATTTGGTCCTGTCGGAGCTTGGGGAATATATCACTATGGTGATTATTATTTGTCATCAATGGCAAATATGGGCTCAATAGTGCCTCCTTTATTACTGAACTTTATTGATGGTAAATGTTATTTTTATACCTTAGAAGGGAGTACATGGAAGTTGCTTCCTTATCATAGAGAGGGAGGTGTCTACCTAAAAAAAGTTCTTCCCAATTCATAACCCATATCACGACCCTTAACCATGTGTTAACCAACTCTTTATGCACACCAAAGAAGTAGTCTTGTATCAAACGGGCAGACAGTCATTGCTGGAGAGCAAATCGGTACAGTAGGTTCTACTGGTGAATCAACTGGTCCACATTTACATTTTGGCTATGATGCTGATGCAAACGGTAGTTTTAGTGATCAATATATCGATGATCCGCATCAAGTATTAGGTTTTGGATACTAAGGATAATAATTATGAAATTTAAAATAATGCTTACAATGTACATAGTATGTTCATCGATGACTTTTGCTGATACAGCTAACTTAACGGAAGATTTCTTTAGAATCATTGATATTAATGGGAATCTGTATTTTATCGGACAAGAGATTGATGAAGTAATGGAGGTCTTAGGAGAACCTAATAACACATCTATAATATATCAGCATCCTACAAAGCCTGAGTTTAGTAGAATTAGGTGGGAATACAAAATAGGTATATCATTAGAATTTTTACAAGGGTTTAGGACAATAGAGTCCATAGTAATTTCTAATTCTATTTTTTGTACAGAACAGGGCTTATTGAAACCATTAGCAAATGATTTCTCTGAAATTCTGATTGTCTATGGTGACGGCTATAATTTAATTGAGAATATTTCAGATAATATACTTCTCTATACTATCCCAATCTATGAATCAGAGGATGAATTATTTTCTTTTTTTTCATATAATATTAGTTTTCAAGTTAAAGATCAAAAAGGAAATGAAAATCTAATATCTGAAATATCGATATTTAGGACAAATGCAAATTAAGGATTCATAACACTGCAGATAACTTGCAGCGCCAGTTGACAAGTTCATCTGTCTTGGTGCGCCCGACATGGTAATATACTGATGAGGTGAAAGTATGGATCATTATCCAGTGAATATTCTATTATGGGGTGGAATGGTTCAAGGAGCTTTCCCGGGATTTCCGGGGTTGTGTTCCGAACTCCGGATTCAGAAATTTTCTGACCATTCGGTCGCTGACGTTGAGATACCTGCAATGTACTTTTGTGTTGGCCTTGATTGGCCATAATGCGCGCAACGTGCATGTGATCTTCCTTTAGATACATAGGGGCTGGTTCCTTTTATATGAGTTGTGGTAAACCCTACTTATAGATTTTTGCCCCTTTTTATGCCAGTAAACGCGGAACTTTTTCTCTGCTGGATGTAAGAATTTTAACACCGTTTATCACATCTGGGTCACCCTGAAATCTCGCCGGACCAACCGATGTTCAGGGTGACCACCCTTTCTATTTCTCTAGAATGACATTCCCAGATAAAAGTTCAGCCCTCCCGTATGAGCGGTAAAATTGTGACGGTACTCCAGTCCAATTGCCGGTAGGGCCACTTTATCAAGATAAAACCGAAATCCTCCACCCATACCATGATAGGGCTTCAGTGATTCCACATAATCCCGAAATAGACCGCTTTCATAAAATACAGGTGCGGTTATATATCCCAGAGTGAGCTTGAAGAGACGAAGCTCCGATTTCAGTTCTCCTGTTAGAAACAGATCAGAAGCAATGCTTTGCGCCGGCAGACTATGGCTGCCTTCCTCACCACCCAGCAGAAAAAGTGAATGAAAAGGATTGTTCGTGATGCCTCCTGTTCCCCTTAGTTCAACATGGAAGATATTCCCTATCAGAAACCCTGCCCTGAGCCCGGTGGAGAGTTTCCCCGTAGGGAGTTTCCCGGGCTCCCAGTTCACCGCACCGTTCATACTGGCGCCAATACCTTTGTAAAACAGCGGATATAGTACAGTACCGTCATACTCGGCTGCGGCTTCGAGAGTTAGTTGAAAGAGGTCGCTCTCTTCCGGCGGAATCAAACTTTTTCTTTCCAAATCCTTGTATGTCCCTTCCAGACCGAGGGAAACCTCCAGCCTCTCTGTCAGGGGATATCCCGCCCAGATCCCCCCGTAAAAGAAACTCTCTGAATAGTCTTCAAATAGGAAATCTTCATCCATGCTAGTGTAAACCACATTCGTTTTGCCGCCGGAAACTCTGGCTCCCAACTCCACATCGGATTTTAGAAAGGTAGGATCGCTGAAGAGAATAAAGAGCTGGGCATCTCCGCTTTTGCTAAGTAATCCGTAAGAGAGAAAATTGTTCATTTTCCCTCCGAAGTTGCTGTCCATAACCAGAGCACCACCGCTGATATCATTTGATGAAGCGGAAAAAAAAGGCAATCCGATAAATGTCCATTTATCGTGGAGGGTGATATTGAGAACAGATCCTCTTTCGCCGGGTATCAGCTCGATTAAAATGTCTTCCTGAAAAATTTCAGCTTTTCTCAGCTTCTGTTCAATTACCGGGATTTGACCGGTTGAGATTTCGTCTCCCGGTCCGATTCCGAGAAGGGATAGCACTGTCTCTTCTTTGGTCCTTTTCAAGCCGTATATATTTATGGCTGCCAGCTGTTCACCGTAGAGAAAGAATTGGGAACAGACCAATAGTGTGAGGAAAAACAGAAATCTGGAATATGGGTTTTTCATAATCATTCCTTTGGTTATCGATATCTTTTTCAATGAGTCAGATCCAGCAGCTTCTGCCAGATTGCCATGTACGCTTCGCTTTTCTTCCAGCCGCCGTTAGTCAGAAAAATTACCGCACTGTGGTTTGAGGGATCGATGATCAGTTTGGTAGCCACCCCCAAATCATCTCCACCGTGGGAAGGCAGATGCCCCAGTTCATCGGAGGTGAAATGCCAGATCAACCCTATACCTTCGGGATCTTCGGTCAATGCTGAAGCCACCGTGTCGGAATCGAGAAGTCTTGTTCCCTTCCAAAGGCCTCCGTTGCTCCACATGCTTCCGAATGCTGCCAACTGCCGAGCCGATGTTCTGATCTGTCCCGACGGATAATCGGGATAGCCGTAATGTCCCCGGAATTTTCCGAAGAACCAGGGGCTGGCTACGGCCTGCTCATCGAGATTTGCCAGAAACCAGGATGTTTTTTCCATTCCGAGGGGCGAAAAGATATTGTCACGGCAGTACTGTTCAAAACTCTTTCCCGTACAGTTTTCGACTATGACAGCAAGGAGAGCGATTGCGAAATTACTGTATTGGTATTCGCTTCCGGGCTGGTATTTCGAAAAGTTTCCGGAGCTGTAATACTCACCCTTTTCCGAGAGGTACTGGGTCATAAATTCAGATAAGTCTCCGGGATAATCACCCCCTCCGGAGAAAAGAGTGTACTTGCTGATGTAGAACAGCTTCCTGTCATGTATCCCCGATGTGTGCTGAAGAAGCATCTTGACTGTTATCGGGACTTGGGGGTACCGCGGATTCCTGACTTCGAAAGGAAGATAGCGGTTGATATCTTCATTAATGTTGATGATTCCCTTTTCCACCAGCTGAAGAACAGCGGTCGCGGTAATGGTTTTGGATACCGATGCCAGCATGAAAAGCGTGTCCTCGCAAACGGACCGATCTTCATTCATCTTCCCGAAATAACCTTCATAGATGGTTTTCTCATCTTTGACGGCAAGGACCGCCATGCCGGGAACATCCAGTTCGCGCCAATGGTCTTCCATAAACTGATCTGTCCCGGAGCCGCTGTTGTCTCCACTGACCGGAGCAGCAATCTGACAAATCAGCAAAAGCGCGGGTAATAAATATTTATAGTGGTTCATAAATACCCCTTTGGTAAATAATTTCTGGGGTATTTTATGAATGGAGGAAGCAGCCCGGGAATGACCTCTATATCACAATCAGGGTCCTGAGGATGGTGACATATGTACTAATTGCTGAATTTATTGAGCAGGGATATCAGTTCCAACCTGTTTTTCACTTCGGTTTTCCGGTAAATCCGGGATAGGTGGTTCCGTACTGTTTCAGGTGAAATGAAAAGGGATTCACCAATTTCCTTGTTTTGTTTCCCAGACAATAATTCGCCGATGATCTCTGTTTCGCGGGAAGATATGGAATACTCCTCACAAAAAGCATTGAGTCTGTACTCGCCCGTTAAAGACAGGTTTTTCCGGAGCAGGATGTGCCTGTAGAGGAAAATGAGAAAACCGCCATTGAATATAAGATAGTAAATTGTTGAGAAATAGGGCAGATCCAGTTTTTCCGGAATGCCCCATAATCCAAACAGCTGAGACTGAAACAGATCCTCCAGAATCAGAAGTGGGAAAAATACCAGAGCGGCACGCATCAGTGGAGTGACGATTGCGCTGATTTCCCTGGCCGGAGTCGCCGGCTCATAGAGAAAATAGTGAATAAGATTGAAGAGCAAACCGCAGAAGAATAAAAGCTCCCCGATTAAAAGGATGGTTTTATAGAGATCTTCACTGTAAAAATTTCCGCTGAGAAAAATCGTCAGGGAAAGAACACAGAGCCCTAGAAGAATTGCGAAAAGAACAGCCATCCTGTTTTCCAGACTTGAAGGGGTTCTGTCGAAAAAGCGGAGGGTAAATCGATAGAGGAAGAACAGCAGCGGCAGCGAGCTTAATCCCCTTAAAAAGAGAAACAGCATGGCTGTGGACGAACTGCCTTCCGGTTGCAGGACATTCACAAAGGAATGGACAATTACAACCGCAATTTTGATATTGAGAAATAGCATGTAATAGGACAGATCTTTGCGGAAGGAAAGGTTTTCCTCTTTTTTGAGATAAGCGGTAAAAAGAAGGAGTGTAACCAACCCCACGGTCAATATGACCAATATACTGCTTAAATAGATCAATATATGCCTCCCTGTTCCCGCTATCCTAAACCACCACCGTTTTCATCGAGGGCAATCTGGTGCAGTATCCCGATGCCAACCTTATACCCAAGGGTACTTCTGTATACAATTTTGCCATTGTCAGTAATCGCAACTACAAGGCCGAAGGCGTCCGTGTTCCATTAACTTATTTAAATTGAGATGAAAGATAGTGACTGGGACTCATTTTATAGACAGCTTTAAAGCATTTTGAGAAATGAGCAGGGTCATTAAAGCCCCAGCGAAGAGCAATTTCCGTGATCGTTTTGCCACTGTCGCTGTATAGAAGAATTTCCTGGCGGCACTGCTCCAGCCGCATCTCACGGATCATTTTTGAGATCGAAGTCCCGCAGGATGAAAATAAGCTGTGAAGCGAACGTAGACTCATATTAAAAGTCATTGCAATCTCTCCAGGGGTTAATTTCGAGTCATCGAGATTCTGCTTTATATAGCTGAGTATTTCATTATAGAGTTTCATTCTGTAATCAGAAACAGAAGATGGGTGAAGTCGGTTCAGCCATGTTGTCAGCAGTTCCAGTGTTGTATCAGTAATGAGGGATACCGAATTGTCGTCTATCAAATCAAGCTGGCTGCTTAAGGTAGTCAGATTCGAATGGATGAAAGGACCTAATCCATGTTTCCCGTTGAATACTTTACCAACCATTTGTCCGATCTGGGGAAAGAGTTTCTCCATAAAGTCTTTCTCAACAAAAAGTGTTCTTTTTTCGATGCTGGTAAATGATTGAAAAGATAGAGCTTCACTGCTGTCCCATAAATAGATATCTCCACTTGTAACCTCTTGGTCTTCTCCCCTTCGGGAAATGGTCTCACAACCCTTCTGAACCGTAAGGATACTGTAATAAGCGAAATCCTCTTTTCCGATCTGATGTGAAGAACGGCTTCCACTGCAGGGGTCGCTGCACTGACAGTGGCTTATCTTGAATTTCCCTGTTCCCCTCGTTTGAATGAATCCATTAATTTCACTGTTGTCTTCGTTGAGAGCCCAGCCCAGATGGGACAGGTTGACAGCTTCATACCAAAGCTCTGAGCGCTGTAGTTTCGAAACGTCTGTTGTCGCTATTTTTAACTGTTCCATAGATTTTATTTTTCAATATCTCTTTATTGCACTAAATGACAAAGGATTGTGCGCAGACCTACAAGGCCCCAATCAATGGAAATCTTAAACTAAAAATAAATCTAAATCTACTGAAGAAAGGGGTCCCCCCCAAGGAGTAATAAATGAATGAACGAAAATTAATGCTGTGCTTCTTAATTCCATTCACGATAATGGTGGGCTGCCGTAACCCGTCCGGCAGCGGAGCCTATACCCTGAGCTACAGCGCAAACGGAGCCGATTCGGGAAGTGTCCCCGGAAGCAGCAGCATTGTCGAAGGCAACAGTGTGACCGTTGCCGCTAATGAGGGCAAGCTGGTGAAAGCGGGGTATCCCTTTTTTGTTGGGTGGAATACAGCCGCCGACGGTTCCGGGGATTTCTACCGCCCCGGTGACAGCATGGAGATGCCCGGCAGTGATCAGACCCTCTATGCCTGCTGGGTTGATGTCTGTGAAATTACAGCGTCTGGCGGGAGTAAAGGCGATGAATTCGGCTATTCGGTAGATATCGATGGAGACTATGCCGTCATCGGAGCGGTGGGGTATAGTACCTATGGTGGCGCTGCCTATGTTTTTCATAGAACCGGAATAAACAGCTGGGATGCGGGAACGAAGTTGCAGTATGCAGACTCATTTGATACGAGCTATGGGTATTCGGTTTCCATAGACGGTGATTATGTTTTAGTTGGTGCCCCAAACGAGAACTCAAATAAAGGAGCTGCCTTCATCTACCAGAGAACCGGTACGAACAGTTGGGGCAATAGACAGGTCATTTCACATTCAGATGGGAGCTCATCAGATAATTTCGGCCTCTGTGTGTCTCTGGACGGGGATTATGCCGCCCTCGGCACCTTAACCGATACGGTCTATGTCTACAAGAAAGGCAGCAGCGGATGGAGTAATCCCAGTGAAACCAGTATTGATTCTACCGAATCGAGTACCGAGTACTTCGGTCGAGCCCTGTCTCTGGACGGGGATACCCTTGCCGTCGGTGCCTATGGGTACAACTCCCAGGGACAGGTATATGTATATGAACGAACCGGAGACAATACCTGGGGGAACAGAGCGGTTATTTCTGCTCCCGACCCGAGTTCCAATGAGTTATTTGGTAGAAGTATCGCCCTGGACGGAGACTATCTGGCCGTTGGTGATACCAAATATAACAATGGAAGCGTTGAGGAACAGGGCGCGGCATTTGTATTCAAACGGTCAAGCGGAAACAGCTGGGGCAGTTCCGTGACTCTAATGGCTTCCGACGGGGCTGACACTGATCACTTCGGAACAGTGGCCATCTGCGGCGATACACTTCTGGTGGGTGCCGAAAATGCTGCGATTGGCGATAATGCCTATCAGGGGGCCGTTTACATGTTTGCCAGAACCGGATCAAACAGTTGGGACCCTGTGACTAAATTGACGGACAGCGACGGAGCCCAGGATGAGTTTTTCTTTGATCCTGCTGTGGATGAGACTTCTTTGATCATCGGAGCATATGGGGCGAAGGACTACACAGGTTTGGCATCTATTCAACTTTATCAGTAATTTAAACTGTAAAAGTGACTGAATGAGCCATTAAGGCACTTTCTTTGAGTGCCTTAATGGGGTTAAAAGGCCGTTAGAATCATAAAACAATCCAATACCTCTAAATTGCACTGAATGACAAAGGATTGTGCGCAGACCTACAAGGCCTGATTTTATGAAAATCCTAAACTAAAAATAAATCTAAATCTACTGAAGAAAGGGTCTCCCCCCCTTCAAGGAGTAATAAATGAATGAAAGAAAACTAATGTTATGTTTCTTAATTCCATTCACGATAATGGTGGGCTGCCGTAATCCATCCGGCAGCGGAACCTATACCCTGAGCTACAGCGCCAACGGTGCCGATTCGGGAAGCGTCCCCGTATCCGGCAGCTATGTCGAGGGAGAAAATGTCGCCCTGGCAGGAAATACTGGTAGCCTTGTGAAATCCGGATCTCCCCTGTTTACCGGTTGGAATACAGCGTCTGACGGCTCGGGAGATTTTTACCGGACCGGAAGCGGATTTGAAATGCCCGGTAGTGATACAACTTTGTATGCCTGTTATGCTTCACCGGCGGATATTCTGCCCTCTGATGGTGAAGCATATGATCATTTCGGGTATTCAGTATCTGTGTCCGGAGACTATGCAGTATTCGGAGCTCCCCAGCATAATAACTCTGCAGGTGCGGTTTATGTGTTCCACAGAACCGGCACCAATACCTGGGACAGCGGTATCAAGTTGACAGCCTCTGATCCGGTTGCGTATGATCGATTTGGTCAAAGTGTCTCTATCAACGGCAACTTCCTGGCTGTTGGGGCTCCTGCAAAAAAGGATGATAGTAGTAGTAAAACCAACTACGGAAAAGTATATGTCTTCAGACGAACGGGAAACAGCTGGAGCCAGAGCTGGTCTAAAAGCCCGACAACCTTAACGACAGGTGATAAGTTCGGTACTTCTGTTGCAATCTCTGGTAACTGTCTGGCTGTCGGAACCTTGGCAGCGGATACAGTTTTCAGATATTTCTACAATGAAACAAACCAATGGGATAATGCTTCCAGCATGATCCGGCCCTCAGACATTTCGGACGGGGACAGTTTCGGATATGCCCTGGCCATGACCAGCGAATTCCTCATTGTGGGGGCGTATAATGCCCAGGGAGCTGTCAGCGGTTCCGGGGCGGCTTACATCTATACGCTGGGCATTGATGGGGTTGTTGTTCAGGCCGCTAAAGTCAGCGCATCAGACGGGAAAAACGGTGACCTCTTCGGGGTGTCGGTTGATCTTCAGGGAGACTGCGCCATCATTGGTGCCAGTTTTGCCGATATAAACGGCAAAACAGATCAGGGGGCTGCCTATATATTCAAATACTCCTCGGATAACAGTTGGGGCAGTGAAACGAAATTGACAGCCGGCAAAGCTGGTGAAAATTTCGGTAATAGTGTTTCAATCTACGGGGATACAGCCGCTATCGGAGCTTCGAAGTGCAATGATTCCAAAGGGGCGGTGTATCTGTATACCAACGGGAACAACGGTTGGAACAGTTCCACTGTGCTGACCGATCCCGACGGCAGTTCGGGCGATCAATACCATAAAGTTGCCCTGAGCGGCGATCACCTGATCGTTGCGGCTGAAGTTGACTCAGTAGGGAGCATTCTGAATCAGGGAAGCGGTCAGATTTTCAAATATTAGATCTTAGTATTGTCAATAATGGGCTGTCTATATTAACTGGTTGAGGTATTCCTCTCCAAAGCAGTCAGAAGGTGAAAGTATGAATAAATGTGAATACTACAGAGAAGAAGCTCCTCTTTTCAAACTGACAAATTCTGAGGGATTTGAAATTGAAATGATTTCAATCTGTGGCAAACCGGGTTTGAGAGAAATGGGGGCTCCAAGTGATATTGTCCCCGATTGTGACGGAGATGTTGATAAGTGCCCCTATAAAGGAACTCCAGGAGACAATGAACTGTCTGGATCAATTGGAAAGTGAACTGTCTCTTGAAAAAGGGCCTGGGTGACCGCCTGGTTGCCTGGCTCATTCAGGACCGCTGGCCCGATAATCATTCAGGGGCAGCAGTCCTGTATAACGGTCGAGGCAATTTACGGATATCATTTCAATCACTTCGTTTATCCGGATTATGACCTGATTCCCTTCTCAAATTCACCCTCCCCTCAGGGGAGGGCAACTCTGACCGGAGGGCTCGCTTCCGGTATACCTACTTGTCCAGAAGGAAGTTCTGAGATTTGAGGACGGGGTAGACCTTCGGGTAGTATACACTCTGGTAAAGGCCGGAAACCTGGGAGCTCCAGTTGCTCTCTTTGTCACCCCGGTTCCTATAGTATTCCGCCATGGTTTCATCGAACTCCCTGACTGCATCCTTTACGGCACCGTCATCATAGGTCTCTGTATGGATGAACCCTTTTTCACTCATACGGGGTTTCCGGGCAGAGAGATCCGCGGGGTGTCCCACAACCAGACCTGCAACAGGGAAGGTCTTTTCAGGCAATTCAAGAAGATCAATCATTTCCTGGGGATTCCTTCTTATCCCCCCGATGGGGACAATTCCCAGATCAAGGGATTCTGCTGCAATGATGGCTGCTCCCATGGCCAGTCCCGCATCGAAACTGGAGACCAGAACACCCTCGGCACTTTCATGGAGAACCTGCTTCAATCCGGTTATTTCTCCGGCTTTGGCGGTCTTGTTCATATCCATTACGAAGACAAGAAAGACAGGAGCCTGGGCAACCCAGACCTGATTCCCGGCCAATTCGGATATTTTCTGTTTCCTTTTGCTGTCCTTTACCACAATGATGGAAAGCTGTTGACCGTGAATAGAGGTGGGCATGGACCGAGCCGCTTCCAGGATGGCTGTCAGCTGTTCTTCGTCTACATCCTGCTTTGTATACTGTCTTATTGAACGGTGATTATTGATGGTTTCGATTGTCTTGTTCATAGGAACTCCCTGTTTATTTGTATTTCTGTGGGGCTCAGAGAATGGGGGGCAAGCTTTTGAACCAGGTTCTGAAAGTCCGGATTCGATCCATGCTTTTCCAGAGCCTCCTTGTCTCTCCAGATCTCAATCATTGTCAGATGGCCGGGGTTCGTTGTGCTCTGAACAACCCTGTATTCAATGCACCCGTCTTCCTTGCGGGTCTGTTCTATCAGTTCCCTGTAAAGCTGGGCCACTTTGTCCAGACTATCCTCTTTAAATGTGCTATGGGCTAAGACTGTAAGCAATAGTTTCTCCTTGGTTTAATGGTTTAATCCTATAAACCAATCTGATAAAGACCAATTATCATCTGGGGCCTGAACAGCTGTGTTCAACAACATTTACAAAGTCCTTCAGGACCTTGATCATCGAGTGCATGGTTAAAAAGTAATAGTTTTCCGTACCTTTTCGGGTGTAGTCTACCATTCCCGCCTGGAGAAGAATTTTCAGATGGTGGGATACGGCGGGCCGGGAGAGGGATACCTGCTCCGTTATGGCACCGACATTGAGGGCTTCATGACCTTCGGCAAGGAGAAGTACTATCTTCTGTCTTGTACTATCAGCCATGACTTCAAAGTAGGGAATACAATCTTGAAACAGCTTTAGACTGTCGTCTCTATCGTTCATTGGTTTAACCTTTCAAACCAAAGGTAATAAGTCATTATGAAAAAGGCAATATAATCAATCCCACATTGGAAAAATAAACCGGGCATATGTAATTCTGTAAGTTTACTTTCCTCCAATTCTCAAGGAGGGATAGAGGCAAGGTTTCCGGTGATTCACCTCATCAGGGAAATCCTGTATATTCAAAGAACAATCTGGAATGTAGGGGATTACAATGGCAGGTGACTCTGAACAGACAAAGAAAAAAATCCTGGATAATGCCTCTGTTTTATTTGCACAGAACGGGTATAATGCCACACGTTTGACAGATGTTGCAAAGAAGTGCGGTATAAGCAAGGCATTAATCTATTATAACTATCCAAGCAAGGAAGCTGTTCTGGCGGCTGTTATGGACCGTTTTAAACTGAATATCAAGAGGATGTTCCAGGAGGTCTTCCTGGTGGGTAAAGAGAATGATCCAGGGACTCAGAAATGGTCTACCGACGAACTGAAGAGAGGAATGAATGTCTTTCTGTCGCATCGTCATGAGTTTACAATTTTGATTTCAGAGTCCTTGAAATCAGGGAATAACAGTATCTCATTGCTTGAGTTCTGGAGCGATATCAATCAAATGGTCCGGAAGGATATTCTGGAGCAAAGGGGGTATTCCCTTGTAAATGAAGATCTCCAGCACTCAATGACCGACTATTTTTTCATCCTGATTCCAACGGTGTTCTTTTCTATTATGGGGTCTGAATGGGCTGATCAGAATAACTTTCCCCAGAGAGCTGCGGATGAAGAATTCAATAGACTGCTGAATAATATTTATGATAAATATCTGGGGTCAGATGCTTAAGATTCCTTAGGGGGCTGACCGGTTCAGTCAGCCCCTGAATATCAATGCTGGAAAAACTGGACCATGAAACCGTCGGGATCTTCAATAAAGAAAAAACGGCCCGAGGGAGTCTCGACAGGCCCCCGGGTGACAGCAATCCCCCGGGCAGCTGCCCTGGCCTGCATCTCTTCAAGAGATTC
This sequence comes from Spirochaeta sp. UBA5339, assembly GCA_002408085.1. Lineage (GTDB taxonomy): Bacteria > Spirochaetota > Spirochaetia > DSM-2461 > DSM-2461 > Oceanispirochaeta. Next base: position 249,816 of record DHQL01000010.1, on the reverse strand, counting down.
TGTTTCAAATCCGATTGAAACCGGGGATTTGTAACTGATTGGTGAAGATTCACCGTGAGCAGCAAGTTCAAGGAGGGTCTCTCCATCACTGCCGTTACCAAGAAATGCCAGTTCCATGTCGGGACCTGCATTGAACCTCCGCAGCACCTTCAGTCCCGCCAGATCAGTATAGAACTCTATCGATTTTTCCATATCACCAACCTGGATGGTAGTCCATAAGAATTTCATATTTCTCTCCTATTTATTAATGTTCAGGGCTTCTTCAGCCATGCCCATAAGAAATGAATAAATCATATCGTATTCGTCGCTGCTGTATCCGGCAGTGACCTTTTTGTTCCAGTCTTTCAGGATCTGGAAGAGCTGCTCCTTTATGGCAAAGGCCTTGTCTGTGTATGACACCAGATTGCAGCGTTTGTCTCCGGGGGAGGGGGATCTTATTATATATCCCTTTTCTTCCAGCTGTTTAAGAGCTCTTGCTGCAGCACTCTTGTCGATATGCTGGTAGGCTGCGAGAGTTTCCTGACTAACGCCGTTTTCCTTGAACAGATGGATCAGTATATAAAACTGGGAGGAACTAAGATCAAAGGCTTTCAGCTCATTATTTATATACACCTGTGACTGTCTGTACAGCACCGATATCCATCGTCCGACGGATCTGAAGTTTCCGGGATCTTTCATGCTCTTTCCCTCAATTCCATGTATTCCTGCTCAGAGGGCTCTCCGGAATCGGAAAATCCTGTTTTGAAGGCATGAGAAAACAGTATGGCTGCGGCTGCAACGGTAATGAAGTCCGCTATGGGCTGGGCGGCAATCAGCATGGTGGGTGAGTCGGAGATCCTGTCGATTATAAAGAGCAGCGGGATGTAGATTAAACCCTGTCTGCTTACAGATAGGATCAGTGAGGGAAGGGCTCTGCCCATACCCTGTACGGCATTATTGAAGACAAAGAGCATGCCCAGCACGGGACCGCCATATATCAGAATCCTTGTAAACTCCACACCTAGAGTGTAGGCCTCTCCCTTTTCCAGAAAGGCTCCTATAAACAGAGTTGTTCCCTGGTAGACGACAGCCGTCAATACCAGGCTTATTACGGTGGATAGTACCAGAGAGTATCTGAGAGTTTCCATAAATCGTTTCCTGTTTCCTGCTCCGTAAAAGTATCCGAACAGGGGCTGCACTCCCAGTCCGAATCCTACGAGGAGAATGGCCAGCATCATTCCCATTTTCGATGCAACCACCATTCCGGCGACAGCCATATTTCCATGAGTGATCAGAAAGTTGTTCATGAATATTGCTGATATTCCGACCAGGAAACTGTTCAGGGATGCAGGTATCCCGATAGAAAAGACTCCTGCAGCAATTCCTCCACCCGCACGGTATTCAGATGGATGGATGGAGAGGATCGAGTTTCCCTTCACATAGTGGAGGATGTAGTAGGATGCAGAGAGAATGTTGGCAAGCACTGTTGCTATAGCCGCACCCCTGATATCCATATTTAGAAACAGGATGAGTACAGGGTCCAGTATTATATTGAAAAGGTTCCCCATGACCATTCCTTTCATGGCTTTTCCGGGTTTCCCCTCAGCCCTCAGAATATTGCTGAAGGTACTGCTGATTATCAGAAAGGGAATACCCACCGCCACGATCCTGAGATAGGAGTATACATACTCTAAAGTCTCCTTTCCGGCGCCCAGAACCCTGCACAGGGGATCAATGGCTGCCCAGAAGAGAAACATACCCAGGATACCGATGATCAGTCCTGTCCAGAAGGCAAATGAAGCTGCCTGGCGGGCTTCCTTCTGTTTTCCCATGCCCAGGAGCCTGGATATCAGGGATGTGCCCCCTATTCCAAAGATCGTTCCCACAGACATAAAGAGAAAGAACGCAGGTGTTCCCTGTGAGACTGCTGCAACCATAAAGGCATTGCCGGTTCGCCCGATAAAGAAGGTATCTGCCAGATTGTAGATCAGGACCATTACCATACTGATCATTGAGGGAATTACATTACCAAGTACCAGTCTGGATATTTTTTCGTTTTTATATTTATCAATTTTATCATCTATCATATTAACCTCGCGCGCATAGTTGACTATGCAACTGAATCTTAATGCCAGCATAGTTGCATAGTCAACTATATAAAGATGGAAAAACTGAATAAAAAGAGAACATTCTGTACCCGAAGGACTCCCTCAATTAACAGTGAATTGATAATTGCTTTATGAATATTGATTGATTAATTGATTAATAGTAAGAAAAATGAACAGAACTCAAAACAGGATTTATAAATATGAAAATGAAAAAAAGCTTCCAGAGCAGACTTCTCCTTGGTGCGGGACTGGTTTTTGCTCTATCCCTGGCACTGGTCAGTACACTGATTATTTCCATCGCCCGTAAAAGTTTTGCAGAAAGACTGGAAACTCATGAACTCCCTGCTCATGTGGATAATATTCTAGGGGAAGTGGACCGGGAGTTTATGACCGTTGCCACGGCTTTGTCCACTCTTGCAGAGGATCCCTTTCTTCAGGAATGGATTCTGGAGGGTGAGGATCAGAGCTCTCTGCCTGAAATCGAAAGGCGCCTTTCTCTCAATGTGGAACACTTCCAGACAATGGGAAGCAACCTCTCTATTGCCGGGTCAGGAAACTATTATCAATATTCCAAAGGTGCTTTGGTAAGCACCATGCTTAAAGAGAGCGACAGCTGGTTCTATAGCTTCGGTGAGAGCGGCGAGGCCTTTGGTATCAATCCCTATACCAATCATCAAGCCCTGGGGGAAGTTGCGTTTATGAATGTGAGAATCGATAACCGGGGTGAGTTCCTGGGAGTCATCTCTGTATCCCTGAATCTGACGGATTTTGTCAACACTGTCGTTTCCAGAAAAATCGGGGAGAAGGGCCTGAATATGATGATCAACAGCAAGGGGGAAATTGCTCTTCATGGAAACAAGGATCTTATCGGAAGCTCTCTGGTAGACAGTGTGCCAGGGTATGGTGATTATCTTGATCAGATTACATCCAGCGGAGAGTATCAGTTCCAATATACCGATGCGGAGGGTGAGTCACGCTATGTCATTACCCGCTACATTCCTGAGCTCAGATGGTACATTCTCCTGGAGGTTAGTGAGTCAGAGCTTTTCCAGGACATCAACAACGCCGTTCTGATCAGCATTGGAGTCTCTGTGCTTTTTCTGCTGGTGGGAATAGCCCTGATCTACATGATCAGCGGCTTCATTATTGGGGAGCTGAAGAACGTCGTTCTGGCTGTTGATGATTTATCCACAGGAGATGGGGATCTGACCAGAGAAGTCCCTGTCAAATCGAATGATGAGGCAGGGGTTCTGGCCCGGTCTCTAAACTCATTCATCAATAATATGAAAAATATGATAGTTATTTTAAAGGATACCAGCCTGGTAAGCGCCGGTATCGGCCAGGATCTTGCTGCCAATGCCGAAGAGATCTCCTCAACGGTTGTTGAAGTCACGGCCACTATGAATTCCATTAATACCCAGACAGATAAACTGCACAGTGAAATTCAGAACTCCGAGAGTTCCCTTGAAACAATCCGTCAAACACTGGAGAAGCTTAAGCATGTGATAAACAGAGAGAGTGAGGAAATCAGCACTTCATCATCGGCAGTTGATCAGATGGTAGCATCCATACACAGTATTTCCAAGATTTCAAACGACAAGAAGGACTCTGTGGAGGGACTTATCCGTATTGCACGGGAGGGGGACAGTGATATGGAGGGTACCGTTCGCTCCATAAACAGGGTCTCCCAGTCTGCTGATACAATGAGATCCATGATAGAGGTGATCAATGATGTTTCCGATCAGATCAACCTTCTGTCCATGAATGCCGCCATTGAGGCAGCCCATGCCGGTGATGCCGGAAAGGGCTTTGCTGTCGTTGCCGACGAGATAAGGAAACTGGCGGAGACAACCTCCGAAAATACCAGGGAAATGTCATCATCTCTTTCTGATGTCATTGAGCATATCAATGCGGCAAGCATCATGTCCGGCAACACGGGGATAAGTTTCAAACATATTGTTCAGGAAATCATAAACGTTTCTGAGAGCATTTCTGAAGTTATTTTATCTCTGGAAGAGATTTCAGGGGGAACCAGTCAGATTACAAATTCCCTGTCAGGTCTCGTTGATCTGTCATCGGAGGTAAAGGGTTCTTCAGGGGATATGATAAACGCGGTCAGAGGAATAGGGGACTCTTTTACTGAAGTTTCAACAATTGCAGCCCGGAACAAAGAGGGAATTGAGGAAATCAATAGCGGTATGAATGAGATATCTTCAGCCCTGATCGGGCTGTCGGATCTGGGAGCTCAGAACTCGGAGAACCTGGAAAAGGTGAATAAGATAGTCAACCATTTCAAAACTGAGTAGTTCCGGGAGAAGTTTCTGTGCCGGAGCTTCTGATCCGGCAGAACTCAATTGTCCAAAGGGAGCTTTTCGGTTTGATTTTGATTCATCAGAAATATCAGACTATAATTGTGGCTAAAAGAAGTTAAAAAGGTATAAAACAAATGGATGCAAAAATCATTAATCCCTTTCTCTCTGCTGCACTGGATATCTTTGGCAGTATGTTCAGTATCGAAGCAAAACCCGGTAAGCCCTATCTCCTGGGGCGGGAACTGATGCATCGCTGGGACCTTTCCGGAATTCTGGGAGTCACCGGTGATTATTCGGGAATAGTCGGTTTTCGTCTGACCAGAATCCTTGCCGATAAAATGCTGCAGCGGTCAGGAATATTTACAGAATCTGAAAAAGAACGTCAGGAACTGCTCTATGAAATGGTTGGTGAAATGACAAATATAATTGCCGGTAATGCCTCATCTCTTATTGACCATGTTTCCATTGAAATCTCTCCACCGGCTGTAATAATGGGAGAGCATCATGAGATCGCATGGCCAAGAGCCATCCCTGTTATCTGTATCCCTTTTGCCACTGCTACAGGGCCTTTTGAGGTTGCAGTCTGTTTTAAGTCAAATATCAGTTGAACCGGGGTTTCTCACTCTGTTCTGAAGGAAGCTCAGTCTCCGGTTCACCAATATAGTATCCCTGACCGTAGTCTATCTGAAAGCTTTTCAGTATGGACAGGAGGTCGGGATTATCCACATACTCGGCTATGGTCTTCATTTCTGAGCACTTTGCAAATTCTACTATGGATTGAACAAGGGTCCGGTTTCTTCTGTCAGTAATCAGATTCTGGATAAGGCTCCCATCAATTTTGATGAAATCGGCATTGACCTCAAGAAGGTATTTAAAGTTGGAAAAGCCTGACCCGAAGTCATCAATGGCAATCCTTATTCCTTCCTTTTTTATCCGGTTGATAATTATACTCAGACCTTCAAAGTCTCTGAGCTCTTCGGTTTCTACTATTTCAATAATCAGACGGCTGCTTACCTGGTATTTTCGTGCATTAAGGATAAGAAAACTCACGGCTTCCTGTTCCGATAGATCCTCCAGGGTCAGATTAATGGAAAAATCCTCATTTCTGTACTGAAATTCCCTGCAGGCATTCTCTATGACAAAGGTTGTAATTTTCTTGTATAGGCGGCCTTTCTTTGTCAAATCAATAATCTCTGAAGGGCAGACCTCACCGTTTTCAGTTTTCATACGTATCAGACATTCGTATTTCTCAATATAATTGCCTGATATATTAAGGATGGGTTGATAAACAAGGTACAACCCTTCATTGACCATTGCATCCTTGATCAAATGCAGCTTCTGGATCTCGCTCTTTTTTTCCATGGAATCAGGAATACTTTTGTCGTCAAGAACAGCGATTCCTTCAGTTGAATTTTTGGCATTTTCAAGAGCAATATCTGCAAGTACAAGATTTTCAGTTTCCGCCCCCATGGCAATTCCTGCTCTCATGGATATATGATACCTGAGATCTTTGAGGTTCAATATCTGCTCATTGACTGTTTTGAGTCTGTCCCTGCTCCTGGTAATAAAGAGCTGTTTCTCCTTCCCTCTATGCATGATAACAAAGGTGTCGAAGTCAATCCGGTAGAGGCTTTCATCCGAGTCCAGCATCTTGATGAATTTCTCTGTAATATGAATCAGGATCTGTTCGCTGCTTTCCAGGCCATAGAACTGATAGATACTGCTGAAAGCATCAATGTTATAGTAGGCAATATATGCTGAATCGGTTTTTTCATAATCATGGAGCAGCTTCTCCCAGTTTCCGCATCCAGTAAGAGAGTCAATAAATGCCGATTTCTTAAGATTCTCTTTTATAGTCTGAAGTTCTGTCATATCCAGCCCAACAGCAATATAACCATTCAGGCTGCCATTTATCCCGTAAAGAGGCTTGATCTGTGACTGTATCCAGAATTCTCTGCCATCCTGACTAAGCCCCTTGATAGTGCCGGTCCACAACTCCTTCTCTCCAAGAGTGTTCTTCATGGATATTGCTGTTTCACGCCTGGTGTCGGGATGGATGTAGGTATCAAAGAACCTGCCGGATATCTGAAGACCTTCTGTATCTGTGAGTTCACGGTATCTGTGATTTACCCTTTGAATCCGGCCCTCGGCATCAGTAATCATGACACAGAGGTTCTCTTCAAGGGTGTCCCTGAAAAGTTCGTAATCATTATTCAGTCTCATCTGTGTTGTATAGGATTTTTTCAGAAGTACTGTAATGACCAGAATAATCGAGTAGATGAATAGAGAAAAAAGGAGAACCCTGAACATAACACGGGAGTTCAATTCCTTCCCGAAATTGCCCCATAAGGCCTCCTGTTCTTTTTTGAAAATTTCCCCATCCTTACCGTAGTATCCTGCTCCAACGATCCAGCCCCATTGAGGATAGTAGGCTATGTATGAGGTTTTTTCAGTTCCAGAACGCCCGGCATAGTAGTGAATAAAGTATCCGTCGGTAATTTCCCCGTTGCGCAGGGTCTGGAAGTATTCTGATAGATGACTGCCTGTACTGATCTCCACAGGCAGGTCATCCAGTGCATATCCCTCCATTTCAGGAAAGTCATAGCTGATCAGGCAGACATTGCTGTCATCAAATACAAAAAAACCTCTTTTGGAATCCTTTCCCAGGGTTCCGTTTTTCATCATTCTGATAATCTCGGACTTATAGAACTCCTCATCAAGAACGGTCTGGGTTCTGCCGTACTCAATGGATTTAATCAGCTGCAGAACACCGACCTTCGCGAGATTTTTCTCCCTCTCCTCATACTGGTTGTAGGCAATCCGTGTTCCCTTCTGAAGCCCCTCTTTTACGGCAAAAGAGAGGGTCTCAAAAACAAAAAGACTGAATAACACAATAATTATCAGAGAAACAGTATTGATACTGAAGGGACTGAGTGTCAGATGATTGACTTTTTTTCTCTGAAAACCTTTTTTTCTATTCTTTCCCATCAAGATCCTAAATCACAGTATTTATCCATTGCTGGGTATCTGTAAAATTTTAAGCAATTACAGGAACTATTTCCAAAACTTTTCTTCCAGGTTGTTCGGGTGATTGCATTTCATGATTGATCATCCATCCCGCCATGCCGCCCCATCAGTGCTCTGAAATTTGCAGAATCTAAATAAGCATATGTTCATAATCCATGATACACTTCTTTCTATATGGATCTTGAAATAAGGAGTCTCATGGAATTATGAAGAAGTATGTTTGTTCAATATGCGGTTATATCTATGATGAGTCATCAGGGTATCCGGAAGGGGATATCTCTCCGGGAACAGTCTGGGCGGATGTCCCGTCCTCATTTGTCTGTCCACTCTGCGGTGCATCAAAATCTGAGTTTGAGGAACAGGACTCTCCTCAAACAGCTTCTGCTTCTGAAAGTTCCAATCTTCCCGATGATATCAGCTATTCGGCAGCACAGCTTTCTGCCATCTTCTCAAATCTGGCAAAGGGCTCTGAAAAACAATATAAACCTGAGATGTCCGCCCTCTATACTGAACTGGCAAATTATTATAATTTGAAGTCGGAAAAAGTAAATAATCCGGATTTTTTGAGTCTGCGGAATCTACTTCAAACAGATATATCCTCTCACTTTGCATTGGCAAATGAGGTTGCCCGCAAGAATCATGACCGGGGGGCTCTGCGTGCCCTGAAATGGGTGGAGGCGGTTTCCCGGATGATCAGTTCCCATCTGAAAAAGGCTGAATCAGGTTCGGCTGATTTTCTAAAAGAGACTAATGTCTATGTCTGCGATATCTGCGGGTTCATCTATGTTGGAGATGAGAAACCGGAGATCTGCCCGGTTTGTAAGGTGCCGGGTTTTAAGATGACACAGGTCAGAAGGAGCGCCTGATATGCATGCAGTAAGAAATATCCGCCTGTGTACCAAAGACTGTCTCTGCCTTTATGTCTGTCCCACCGGGGCTACAGATACGGAAACAGGTCAGATCGATGCGGAAACCTGCATCAATGGATGCCGCTTGTGTGTGGATGCCTGTCCCTCCCATGCGATCTCTCTGGTTCCCGAAGTGTTTCCCGCCCAGCAGGAGACCTCTGTTGATGTAAAGAAGGCACTGAACCTTTTATCAGAGAGCAAGACAAGACAGGAATTGACTGCTTTCGCACTGGCTCAGGAGTCGGATGATCCATTGATGAAACAGATGGCACAGGCCATTGGTATGTCTAATCGTATAATGGCGGAGGACCTGCTCAGAGAAGCAGGGTTTATGCTCCCGCAGAGTGACAGTGTAAAGGAGTTGCTTCACGCTATATCAGCTGAAAATAAAGAGAATGATTTCCCGAATGAAACGGTGAATAAGTTAATTCAGCTTTTAAATAACAACCATGAGGAGAAAACTATGTCAAAAACCACCGACAATTTAATGGAAGCCTTTGCCGGAGAGTCTCAGGCGAACAGAAAGTATCTTGCCTTTGCAAAAAAGGCGGAGCAGGAAGGGCATCTGAATGCGGCAAAGCTGTTTAAGGCTGCTTCTGATGCAGAGACCATTCACGCATTGAAGCATTTTGAAGTTGCCGGAAAAATCGGTTCCACCATTGAGAACCTGAAATCCGGAGTGGAAGGGGAGACTCACGAGTACAAAGAGATGTATCCTCCCTTTGTAGAACAGGCTGAAGCAGAAGGCAACAAGGCAGCCGTCAGAACCTTTACCTTTGCAATGAAGGCGGAAGAGGTTCATGCCGGACTGTATCAGGAAGCAATGGATAACCTGGATAGCCAGGAAGAGGTTTTCTACTACCTTTGCCCTGTCTGCGGAAATATTGAAAAGTTTGTTCCCGAGAAATGCTCCATCTGCGGTGTACCCGGAGAGAAATTTATCAAATACTGATTCTTTTTCAATCATTTAGATCAGGGGCTGCTGCTAGAGTCTGAAAAGGCTTAAGGTGCAGCCCTTTTGCGTTATTGCCCACAGGCTGAAGTATGAGCTAAAGAAGGAGTTCAAGCACGATGAGCTCCAGTTGATATATGATCATCACCCTTATAGTTTTTCCCGGCCTTAAATGTTTATATCTTTCTGTTTCCCCTTGAGGGGACTGCCCAGTTCTGATTATCGAGGAATCCCATGAAATGTGAATGGACTCCCAAACTTTTCTCTCTTATAAAAGAGGGGATTACGGCGGAGCAGTTGAAGAAAGATATTAACGCAGGCCTGATCGTCGGGATACTGGCCCTTCCTCTGGCCATAGCCTTTGCGGTGGCCTCGGGAGTTTCTCCGGAGAAGGGAATCCTTACCGCCGTAGTTGCCGGACTCCTGATTTCCCTGTTTGGCGGGAGCCGTGTCCAGATTGGAGGCCCAACGGGAGCCTTTATCGTTATCGTTCTTGGAATACTTGGGGAGTATGGAGCGGACGGACTTCTTGCAGCCACCTTTTTAGGGGGAATTATCCTTGTTCTGATGGGAGTCCTGAGACTGGGGCAGCTGTTAAAATATGTTCCCCAGACTCTAATCAATGGATTTACCACTGCCATCGCCGTCATAATCTTCACCTCTCAGATTCAGTATTTCCTGGGTCTGGAGTCAATTGATTTACCCGATGCCTTTCTGGAGAAGTGGGGATACTACCTGATGCATCTGAAATCGGCTAATCCCTGGGCTGTGGCCCTCACTCTTTTGAGCCTTGGTACAATGATTCTGCTGCCGCGGCTGACAAGGAAGATTCCTCCTGCCTTTGCGGCCATTGTCCTGTGCAGTCTGATCACCCTTGCTGCAGACCTTCCCGTAGAGACAATCGGCAGCCGTTTTGGCGAGCTGTCCGCCTCTCTTCCAGAACCAGCGCTGCCCCGGATCGGCAGAGCAGACATTATTTCCCTGCTGCCCCCCGCATTTACAATTGCCCTTCTGGGTGCTCTGGAATCCCTTCTCTCCGCCGTGGTGGCCGATGGAATGATAGGCGGTAAGCACCGTTCCAATATGGAACTGATTGCTCAGGGAGTGGCCAATATGGTTTCACCCCTCTTCGGCGGGCTCCCTGCGACCGGGGCTATCGCCAGAACAGCGGCTAATATCAATGCGGGAGGAAGAACACCCCTATCCGGGATTGTCCATGCTCTAACCCTTCTTCTTATCTATCTGGTTGCCATGCCTGTTGTCAGTTACATTCCCATGGCATCCCTGGCAGGCATACTGATAATGGTTTCCTGGAATATGGCGGAGTTTCATGAGTTTATTTCAGTACTGAAGATAAACCGCTATGAAGCCGCGGTCCTGCTGCTCACATTTTTCCTGACCATTCTGACAGACCTTACCATCGCGGTGCCCCTGGGATTTCTGCTGGCACTTATTCTTTTTATGAAGCGAATGGCCGATGGAGTGGAGCTCTCCCCTCTAATGCAGAACAAGAGTGAGGACAGCCGTATTTTCAGCCGTGAATTGGGTGAGGTTTCCGAAGATATCATATTCTATGAGCTCAGCGGTCCCATGTTCTTCGGCTCCGCCCATCACCTGTTGAAGCTTTCCGGAGATCTACAGCCAAGCCACAGCATACTTATTCTCCGTTTCCGCTATGTTCCCATTGTGGATGCCTCGGGCCTGGCCAAGTTGAAGCAGCTGGTCAAGGATCTTTCTGAGCGGAAAATCATGGTCATCTTTTCGGGGGTCAATGAGGAGCTCGAAGCAAAATTTATCAGGAACGGAATTCTTCCGGAAAGCCTGATTTTTGAGACTGCTGTCAAAGCCCTGGACTTTGCGGAATCCCTCCTTAAGAACAGGCAGCCGGTAACGGATCTGTCTGAAAAAGACAGGTAAAACCAGGCTGATTTCTGATTTTCAAATGTTTCATCATTGGCGATGCTGATCTCTGATCGGCAGCTGTGACCATGCCCTTGTGGTACAGCCTGTTTAAATTCTGTATAATTGGTTTTCAATGAGAAGAACCAAGGAAGATGCTGAAAAAACAAGAAAGGCCATTCTCGATGCTGCTCTGGAGGTGTTTCATCAACAGGGAGTCTCCAGCGCCGGGCTGGCGGAAATTGCAAAACGGGCCGATGTGACACGAGGGGCCGTCTACTGGCATTTCAAGGATAAACAGGATCTCTATTTCGCTCTTTATGACTCTCTGACCGAGGAGTTCAGGGTCCGTCCGGAGGACTTTGTAAAAAAGAGATATGAAACCCTGGATGATTTTCTCACTGATATTCAAAGGCCTCTCAAGCTGCTTGAGACTGACAGGCGGTATCAGATGTTTATTGATATTGTCTACTCCCGTATGGAGTATGTAGAGGCTATGAAGCCGATAATTGAGAATGAGCAGATCAAGCAGCGGGCACTGCTGGACGCCTATATTCATGCACTCGAAGATCTGCAGGTCAGAGGTTTTATCGGTCCTGATTTCAACTGCAGTCAATACGGCTATATCCTCTATTTCTTTGTGAACGGGGTCAATGACGCCTGCAGCTTTGATCCCGGTTTTTCTCCGGAGGAGTCCAGACCTTCCCGGCTGTTGGAAGAAATGTTCAAACCTATCAAGCAGTCATAATCATCTGAGCATTGATACATTATGGTAGTAAACTGCAGTATTACTACATTATCGTAAGGATCTGATCTGAATTCTGAATCTCAGTTCTAACATACATTAGTGTATGTATGTAAATGCAAGTTGTTCTCAGGACAGGGAATAGATCATTTTTTGAACATACTGATCTTTCAGATGGCACAGTTTATGCACTTTAAGCTGGCATGAGTCTAAATGCATACGCAATACAGAAAAACTTTGGTAAGGTCGAGGCCCTCAAGGGGGTTGATCTGACAGTGGAGGCCGGAGAGTTTTTTACTCTTCTGGGTCCCTCGGGATGCGGGAAAACAACTTTGCTTCGCATCATTGCCGGTCTGGAAATGGCCGACCGCGGTCTTGTGGTGTTGGGTGGGGATAACATAACCCCCGTTCCAGCCAGGGAGAGGCCGGTTAATACGGTCTTCCAGAGTTATGCTCTCTTTCCCCATCTTACAGTAATGGAGAATGTCTGCTTCGGGCTGATCTCCAGGAAAGTCCCCAAAGCGGAGGCTGTGGCCAAGGGAAAAGTAATTCTGGATATGGTGCAGCTTCAGGGATATGACGACCGCAAACCCAGTCAGCTGTCCGGAGGGCAGCAGCAGCGGGTCGCCCTGGCAAGGGCTCTGGTGAATGAGCCGGAAGTCCTGCTTCTGGACGAGCCCATGTCGGCACTGGATGCCAAACTGCGTCTGCAGGTTCAGGTTGAACTGCGCCAGCTTCAGCAGCGTCTTGGAACAACCTTTCTGATGGTTACCCATGACCAGAATGAGGCTCTTACCGTCTCCGACAGAATGGCTGTTATGAAGGACGGACTTATCGCGCAGATGGGGAGTGCCAAAGAGGTCTTCTCCACACCGCGGTCAGTCTTTGTAGCCGACTTCCTGGGAATGGAAAACATAATAGATGCTGAGCCCCTGAATGATCACACCGCCAGAACCGCTCTGGGTGAGTTCGCGGTAAGCCAGAAAATGCCGATAGTTCCCTGCAAGGTTGGAATCAGACCGGAGGATATTGTCATCTCCGGCGCAGCCGGACCCAATACCATCGAGAGTATTGTGGATACGGTAATCTATCAGGGAGCCCAGCAGCTGATACTGACCGGTAACGGACTGCATGTCAGAATAAATGGAAGCACTTCCCTTGCAGCGGGAGACAGGGTTCATCTTCAGTTCCCCGCTGACTCCCTGGTGGTGCTTTATGAGTGATAAAAAGACCGCCGGAATACCCGGAGCTGAACTGAGTGATGACTACTCCGCAGATCCCTCTATCGTTGTCTATCATGGTGAGCTGGATAAACAGAGCAGAATCCTGAGACGGGGTACGGGATTCCTTGTTCCCGGAATTGTCTGGGTCGCCCTGTTTCTCGCTCTTCCTCTTGTCTATCTGACGGTGATGAGTTTTGCTTCCAGGGGAACCTACGGACAGGTTATCTGGTCCTTTTCGCTGGACAACCTGACCCGCCTGCTCGGATACGGTTTCTTCGGATGGAGCCCTGATAATCTGGTTATTATCGGAAGGAGTCTGCTGGTTGCCGTTGTGACAACCACCTTCTGTATTCTCCTCTCTTATCCTCTGGCTTTCTTTATCGCCGCCCGGCCTCCAAAGAAGCGGGGACTCTGGCTGACTCTGATCCTGATTCCCTTCTGGACCAATCTGGTTATCCGTACATACGCATGGTATCTGGTACTGGGGCCCGACAGCATCCTGACCAGCCTGGCTGTCTATCTGGGATTTATTGAGGCGGGTAAAGCTCTCTATCCCAGTGCCTTTGCGGTCTACCTGGGAATGATCTCCACCTTTCTGCCCTTTGTCGCTCTGCCTATCTACTCTGCCGTAGAGAAGCTGGACAGAAGCCTCCTGGAGGCGGTGACCGACCTATACGGACGGGGATGGCGGACCTTCCGTCACGCCGTTCTTCCCCAGACAAAATCCGGGCTCTCCGTAGGAATAACCCTTACGCTGGTTCCGGCCATGGGAATGTTTGTGGTTCCCGATATGCTCAGCGGAGCCAGGTACATGCTTGTGGGAAACCTGATACAGCAGCAGTTCAGCAAGACCAGGGACTGGCCTTTCGGCTCCATGGTGAGTCTGAGTCTGATGGCCCTGACCCTGGTTATCCTTTTTATCACCAGATCCCGGGAAGTAGGAGAGGAGAAGCGTAAATCATGAAGAAACGAAGCAACAGCACTCTGACAACCTTTACGGCTCTTTTCTGTATTCTCTTTCTCTATGTGCCTCTACTGTCTATTGCGGTTTTTTCGGTGAATGCCTCAAAAAACGGGCTGATCTGGACGGGATTCACACTGGACTGGTATATGAAGCTCTTTGCCAACAAGTATATACAGCGTGCCGCCCTGAATACCCTGTTTCTGGCGGTTGTATCTACAGCGGCTTCCACCTTCCTTGGAACCCTGTCGGCCATCGGACTCTACCGCCATCCATGGCCCAAACCGGTAAAACGCTTTCTGGATATGCTGATGCACCTGCCGGTCATCACTCCGGATATCGTCTTTGCGGTAGCTCTGATCCTTGTGTTCAGCCTGCTGAGAACATTCACCGGACTCTTTGAGATGAGTATGTTCACCATGATCATCGGACATATCACCTTCCAGATAGCCTTTGTGGCCCTGGTCGTCTACAGCCGCCTTGAAATTATCGGATTCGATATTGAAGAGGCTGCCTACGATCTCTACGCGGACTATAAAAGAATGCTGAGCAAGGTGCTTATGCCCATGCTTATCCCGGGAATCATGGCTGGAGCGATGCTGGCCTTTACCCTGTCTCTGGACGACTTTGTTATCAGCTTCTTCACGGCAGGTCCCAAGTCGACCACCCTGCCTCTGTTCATCTATGCCTCTCTGCGCCGGGGTGTTTCACCTGAGATACATGCCCTGTCCACCATCATTATGCTGGTAACAGTTGTTTCTGTACTGTCCATACAGAAAGTAATCGGAACGGAAAAAGCGGCGACCCTTATAGGGTAGGCCGGTTATATAGAAATCATATTAGGAGAGATAAAATGAAAAAGATAACCATGGCTGTTCTGGCCCTGATCGTAGTCAGCACAACGGCTTTTGCCAGCGGTTCCGGAGAGACTTCAGAGTCCGGCAGCACAGGAAAGCGCGAACTTCGTCTTTACAACTGGGCCAATTACATGGACCCGGACCTGATCACCGAATTTGAAGAGCTCTATGACTGTGATGTAATCGAAACCTACTTTGACACTCCCGAAGAGGCCCTGGCGAAACTGGAAGCCGGCGGTGTAAGTCAGTATGACATCTGTGTCCCCTCTGACTACATCATCCCCAGCTTTGCGGAGCTTGGACTTATTCAGGAACTGGATCACTCCAGGATTCCCAATCTGGTAAATCTGGACGATCCCTTTGTAGATCCCTCCTTTGACCCCGGCAACAAGTACTCTGTAGCCTACCAGTGGGGTACCCTGGGTATTGTTTATGATGCCGACAAGGTGACCGATATCGGAGACTCCTGGTCCATCGTGATGGATGATTCCAAAGGATACAGCTATTACCTCTTCGACTCTCCCCGTGAGCAGGTTGCCTTTACCCTCCAGTATCTGGGTTACAGCGCCAACTCAGTTGAAAAAGACGAGCTGATGGAGGCTCTTGAAATAATGCTGAAGGCTAAACATGCCAAAGACTGCCTCGGTTTTGAAGCCAATGTCGGCGGACTGCAGAAGGTTGTTGCCGGTACTGCTGATATGGCCATTGCCTACAACGGTGATGTACTTCAGGCCATGGAAGACAGCCCCAACCTCGGATATCTGGTTCCCAAAGAGGGATCTGTTGTCTGGTCGGACAATATGGTAATTCCTGCTGAAGCTCCCAACCTTGATATGGCCTATGCCTTTATCAACTACATCCTGGATGCAGAAGTGGGAGCCCGTCTTTCCACATACAACTGGTATGCCACGCCCAACAAGGCTTCTCTGCCCATGATCCCCGAAGAACAGCTCGAAGATCCCGCCATCTATCCCGATGCGGAGGCCTTCAAAATGCTTGAGTACATTGAGGACCTGGGTGAGGCCACTCCCATCGTTTCCGAACTCTGGCAGATGGCAAAAACAAGATAATTAAAAAAAAGTACTGAATCTGTCCTGCCGGCCCGGCGGCGGGACACTTTATTAAGGGAGGTTTCATGACCAGGGTTGCAGCGATACAGATGGTCTGCACAGATGATGCTGAAGAGAATCGGCAACGGGCAATGGAAAAGATACGGCAGGCGGCGGCTGAAGGAGCAAAAATCATCCTTCTCCCCGAGCTGTTTGAGAATCTTTATTTTTGCAAAATTCAGGACCCGGCGTGGTTCGATCAGGCCTGCAGCTGGCAGGAGCATCCCGGCCGGAAAGAGTTTGAACACCTGGCAAAGGAACTGGAAGTGGTTCTGCCCGTAAGCTTTTTTGAGCGGGACGGTCAAAGCTGCTTTAACTCAATTGCAATCATAGATGCCGACGGATCCACCCTCGGCGTTTACCGGAAAACCCACATTCCCCAGGGACCGGGGTATGAAGAGAAGTACTATTTCTCTCCCGGGGACTGCGGTCTGAAGGTATGGAAAACAGCATACGGAACAATTGGTGTAGGGATCTGCTGGGATCAGTGGTTTCCCGAAGCTGCCAGAACAATGGCCCTGATGGGGGCGGACTTTCTGTTCTATCCCACCGCCATAGGAAGCGAACCCGATGATCCTGACCTGGACAGTTCTGAACACTGGATGACGGTGCAGAGAGGTCATGCCGGAGCCAATATGATTCCGGTGATCACCGCAAACCGGAGTGGCCATGAGACACAGGGAAGTGTGAGCCTGGACTTCTACGGAAGCTCCTTTATTGCCGGTCCCAGGGCTGAACTGACCGCCCGGGCGGGTAGAAATTCAGAAGAGATCCTCTATGGTGACTTCGATCCTGATTCCCTGAAACGGGACCGGTCCGCATGGGGAATCTTCCGGGACCGCCGCCCCGACTGCTACAAAAGGATGGCAGCCCTATGAGTATTCATAAAGAGCTGAAAGAGAGCCCCCTGGATGCAGGATTCACCATGCCCGCCGAAACGGCGGCTCATGAGTGCTGCTGGATGGGATGGCCCGTCCATCCTCTGGCCTGGCGGGGTGAACACGATCACGCCAAGGAGGCCATCGGCCGCCTGGCAAGTCTGATCAGTGAGTGTGAGCCGGTAAGGCTGCTTGTTCCTGAGAGTCTTAAAAATGAAGCCCGCCGCCATTGCAGTTCCACTGTGGAACTGGTCGGTATGGACATCGATGACGGCTGGCTACGGGATTCAGGTCCCACCTTTGTTAAAAACCGGCAGGGGCAGCTTGCCGTGGTGGACTGGGATTTCAACGGCTGGGGAGATATGGAGTTTGCCGAGTGGCACAGAGATGCAAAGGTTGCAGCCAGAATTGCTGATATGCTCCATCTTCCTCTCTATCATCCCGGTATTGTCAATGAGGGCGGAGCCATTCATGTGGATGGTGAGGGCACTGTGCTCTGTACCCGTCCGACTATTCTTGACCCCTGCAGGAATCCCGAGCTCAGTGAAGCCGATGCATCGGAGGTCCTCTGTGAGAGCCTGGGATGCAGCAAGGTTCTCTGGCTTGATGAAGGTCATGAGCAGGATGAAACAAAGGGGCATATCGATATTGTCGCCTCCTTTGTGTCTCCCGGAAAGGTGATGCATCTGGACTGTGATGATCCGGCGGATCCCAACTATCCGGTGTTCAGAAAGAATATTGCCGACCTGGAATCTATGACCGATGCCCGGGGCCGGAAGATAGAGGTGATCAGGGTTCCCCAGCCCTCTACCTTTTTTGAGGGAGACAGGAGGCTGGATCTGAGTCACCAGAACTACTATCCCGCCAACGGAGCCCTTGTTCTCCCCCGGTTTGCCACCGCTGAAGATGAGGCGGCAGAAGAGATTTTCAGCAGGGAATTTCCCGACAGGGAGATCCTCTGGTTTGATGACCCCCACATTCTGTTTCACGGCGGAGGGGGAATCCACTGCCTGACCCAGCAGCAGCCGGCAGCAGAATCCTAGCAGATTTAAACAGCACATATAGAGTTGCGGAAGCAGCTGTCTCAAAGAATAAAAACAGCAAATAGTTAACAGGAGTATATGATATGAAAAGCGGACCTAAAACCCACGAAATGTTTATGAGAGGCAAGGAATCCATCCCCGGAGGTGTATCCTCCAACTTCAGATACTGGGGTGATGACGCCACTCTCGTTGTAAAGAAAGCCAACGGCGCCTATCTCTGGGATCTCGATGATAAACGGTATGTGGACTACCGCCTGGGATTCGGACCTGCCATTATGGGACATGCCCGGAAGGAGATTATTGATCATATAACAGAGGCCATGCAGATCGGAAACTGTTTTGCCATGACCAATGAGTATGAGATCCGTGTTGCGGAGAAAATCAAGAAACTGACCGGTGTGGATCTGGTTAGAATGACCAATACCGGAACTGAGGCCACCATGGCTGCCATCAGAATTGCCCGGGCCTATACAGGACGCGACAAGGTTCTGAAATTCGACGGAGCCTACCATGGATTCCATGACTACTCCCTCTGGAACACCTATCCCCCCGTCTCGGGAGTAGGTTACAAGAATGACCCCTTCCTGGTTCCCCAGGGCTCCGGTATGCCCCGTTCCGTGGGTGATCTGATGATGTCCTTCCCCTACAACAACAAGGAGATCCTTGAGAAAAAGCTTGCCGAAAACTGGCATCAGATAGCCTGTATCATCGTCGAGCCCCTACTGGGAAATCAGGCGTCCACCATGCCCCAGGACAACTTCCTGGGTTTTATCAGAGAGCAGTGCGACAAGTACGGTATCGTTATGATTATGGATGAAGTGAAGACCGGTTTCAGAATCGCCCCCGGCGGTGCTCAGGAGTACTTCGGCGTACAGGGTGACCTTGTGACCTACGCAAAATGTCTTGGAGGCGGATTCCCCGCTGCAGCTATCGCCGGAAAGAAATTCATCATGGGTGAAGTCGGACCCGGCAAGATTCCCCACGGAGGAACCTATGGGGCCAATGTTGTGGCCATGGCCGCGGCGGAAGCCACCCTCGATCTGATTGAAAAGGGTGAACTGGACAAGGTTAATGCCCACGGAAAGAAGCTGAAGGCCGGCTGGAAGAAGATTCTTGATGCCGCGGGAGCTCCCTATGTAATTCAGGGACCCGATGCTATGCCGGGAATCGTTTTTACCGAGGAGCCTGTCTGCCGTGAATACAGACACTGGGCCCTGGGTGACCATGAGACCTACACCAAGATTGTAGACCGCTGTATTCAGAAAGGGGTTATGCCCGACTTTGACTGCCGTGAGCCCTGGTTTGTCTCCGCCGCCCATACCGATGAGGATGCGGAATTTGTTCTTGGTATTTTTGAAGAGTCCGTCAAGGAAATCCTTGGCTGATTGGAGGGTCCGCCGTCTGCTGCAGTTCCTGTTCTGCCGGCGGCTGAGACTTTGATACAGAACCCGGGATAAGGAAATCCCGGAATTAACAGGAAAAGGAATTTTTATGAAAACCGTAATGGTTATGGGCCTGGGAGCCCAGGGAAGTACAATTGCCAAACGTCTGGATGAAGAACCCAATGTGGGAACAATCATCTGTGCCGACTATGATGAACAGGCCATCGCCGAGATGGAAAGCACTCTGAAGAAATCCAGGGGCGTAAAAGTGGATGCCCGGTCTGTGGATGCCATTGCCGAAGCCGCAGAGGGTGCCGACCTGATTGTGAACGGACTGGCTCCCGACTTTAACCTTAATATACTGGAAGCCTGCCTCAGGGTGGGCGCCAACTATCAGGATATGGCCTCCGGTCCCGTTTCAGATGTAGACTTTGTGGAATCCGTCAAACGTGTTATGGACATGAATGACCGCTTCAGGAAGGCGGGACTCACCGCCCTGATCAATACCGGCTCCGCTCCGGGACTGGCCAATGTTATCGCCCGGGATGCGGTGGAGCAGGTGGACAGCTGCGATGCCATTGAGATCTTTGTTTACGATGAGGTCTGGTCCAAGACCTTTATCCCCTTCTGGTGGAGTCCGGAGACAGCCTTCGGCGATATGGCCGCTCAGCCTGTCTGCTACAAGGACGGCCATTTTATCCGTTCAAAGCCCTTCAGCAACCCCGAGGTCGTAGACTTTGTGGATTACGGCGAGGCCCGTGTGGTGGACCACGAGCATGAGGAGCCGGTGACCATGGGACTTCTGGCTGATTCCATCTTCAAGGGCGTTAAATATGTAAACTTCCGCTATGGCGGTCCCGGCCTTGAGCTGGCGGAGTCCCTCTACAAGATGGGACTGCTCAGCGAAGAGCCTGTGGAGGTGAACGGACAGAAGATCGTACCCATGGATCTTATCTCCAAGCTGACCCCTCCCGCACCCAAGTATCCCGAAGAGATTGAGAAGGTTCTGGAGAAGGGGATGATCTCCGAGGACGGAGTCTTCCTGGTCCGTGTAGACGGTGTAAAGGACGGCAAGAAGATCCGTCTGGACAGCTATGCCAGTGCTCCCGGACTGTCTGAAGCCTTCGAAAAGGCTCAGATTACCCATGAGTCCTACCTGACCGGCCAGTCGGCCTTTCTCTTTACAAAGATGTTTGTAAACGATGTGATCTCCCAGCAGGGTGTGTATCCACCGGAGGTCCTGGAAGAAGAGGAAAGAACCTACTTTTTCCATGAAGCTGCAAAGCTCGACATCAAAGTTGATCAGTATGTCAAAACACAGCTGGACTAGGAGGAATGACAGTGGAAACCTGTAAGAATTATATCAACGGTGAGTGGGTCCTTTCGGCTACCGGACGGACAAGAGATATTATCTGTCCCTCCAACGGCGAAATTGTCGGCATAACAACCGAGAGCAGCTCCGCCGATGCCGAAGCGGCGATAGGGGCAGCCAAAGAAGCTTTTTACGGAGCTGGAGAGTGGCGCCGGATGGGAGCGGCGGAAAGGGCGGAGTACCTTCTTAAGATTGCAGCTGAAATTAAAGCCTCTGCCGCGGACCTGGCGAAAACCGATACCCTGGACAACGGAAAACCTCTCCGTGAGGCCGAAGGGGATGTGGATGACGCGGCGGCCTGTTTTACCTACTATGCCGGCCTTGCAACCAAGCCCCAGGGAGGAACCTACGATGTGGGAGACGGATTCGGTCCCATGCACTCCTATACGGTTCATGAACCCGTGGGGGTCTGCGCCCAGATTACACCCTGGAACTATCCCCTTCTGATGTCTGTATGGAAACTGGCTCCCGCCCTGGCTGCGGGAAACTGCGTTGTCTTCAAGCCCAGTGAGAACGCTCCCCTGTCCACGGTCAAGCTTTTTGAGATCTTTGACAAGGTCGGCCTTCCCAGAGGAACCGCCAATCTGGTTCTCGGCACCGGCCCCGAGGTGGGCGCCGTAATGGCAGAGAGCAGGGATGTGGACATGATCACCTTTACGGGAAGCACAAAAACGGGTCAGACCATTGCAAAGGCCGCAGCGGGCAATCTGAAAAAGGTCGGTCTGGAACTGGGAGGCAAGTCGCCCAATGTTGTCTTTGCCGACTGTGATCTGGAAGGAGCGGTAGAGTGGGCCATGATCGGAATCTTCTTCAACGCCGGACAGGTCTGCTCCGCAGGAT
Organism: Spirochaeta sp. UBA5339; assembly: GCA_002408085.1. Lineage (GTDB taxonomy): Bacteria > Spirochaetota > Spirochaetia > DSM-2461 > DSM-2461 > Oceanispirochaeta. The sequence goes on along the minus strand of DHQL01000010.1, from coordinate 228,221 downwards.
CCCGTCTGATTATCGAAGAGAGCATCAGGGACCGCTTTGTGTCCCGTCTTGCCGAAAGAGCCAATGCCCTGACCATCGGCCCCGGTATGGACAACCCCGATATGGGCGCCATCATAACCGAGGCTCAGATGGAGAAAATCCTCGGATATATTGAGTCCGGAAAGGAGCAGGGCGCCACCCTGGTCTGCGGCGGTGAGCGGTACACCGAAGGGGAGTGCGCAAAGGGATTCTTTATCAGACCCACCATCTTCGACAACTGCAGTTCTGATATGAAAATTGTCAGAGAGGAGATCTTCGGACCCGTTCTGACAGTACAGACCTTCAAGACCGAAGAGGAGGCCATAGCCATGGCCAATGACACCCCTTACGGTCTGGCAGGGGCCGTATGCACAAAGGACGGAGCCCGGGCTCTCCGGGTGGTGAAAGAGATCCGTGCCGGTATCACCTGGGTCAACTGCTGTCAGCCCACATACAACGAGGCTCCCTGGGGAGGCTACAAGATGAGCGGGATCGGACGGGAGCTGGGAACCCATGGACTGGAGGAGTATCAGGAAGTGAAGCAGATCAATATTGCTCTGGAGACCGGCCCTCTCGGGTGGTATGAAAACTGACCGCCCGGATCAAAACTGACTGGAATACCATAAGGAACCAATATGAATGTTGTCGATTACAAACACCTTTCCAGTGTCTGGACCCATCTCTGCTCAAAAACCGTAGTGAAGGGTGAGGGCTGCCGTCTCTATACGGAGGACGGAGAAGCCCTTCTTGATTTTACAAGCGGCATTGGTGTTGCGAGTACAGGCCACAGCCACCCCAGGGTTGCTGCGGCGGTTGCGGAACAGGCGAAGACCCTTCTTTTCAGCCAGATAAACTGCGCCTGTCACAACAAGGCCTTTGAGCTGACAGAGGAGCTGCGGACCGTTGTTCCACCGGAGCTCTGCCGCTTCTTCTACGCTCAGAGCGGTGCCGAAGCGGTGGAAGGGGCGGTAAAGCTGGCCAAGCATGCCACCGGGAAAGGCAATATCATTGTTATGAACGGAAGTTTTCACGGCCGGACTCATCTGACCATGGCCATGACTACAAGCAAGACAGCCTATCGGGTCTCCTATCCCAATCTGCCTCCGGGAGTCTACTCGGCTCCCTACCCCTATGCCTTTGCATCGGGCAGGTCGGAACAGGAGGAGTGCGAGGCAGCCCTGGCTGCCCTGCAGACTCTGCTGGATACCCAGAGCGCCCCCGAAGATACGGCGGCAATTATTGTTGAACCCGTACTGGGAGAGGGCGGTTATCTCCCTGCTCCTGCTGCCTTTCTGAAGGGGCTCAGGTCTCTCTGCAATGATCTGGGAATACTGCTGATCATGGACGAAATCCAGAGCGGTTTCGGCCGGACCGGCAGGATGTTCGCCTTTGAAGAATCAGGGATTCTGCCAGATATTCTGACCATGGCAAAGGGGATGGGATCGGGGATGCCGATCTCTGCCATAGCCTACAGGGAGGAGCTTGATTCCCTCTGGAAGAAAGGCTCCCACGGAGGGACCTACGGTGCTTCTCCCATGGGCTGTGCCGCCGCTGTTGAGACCATCAGGGTCATCAAGGAGGAGAAGCTGGTTGAGAATTCCCTGGAAAGAGGACGGGAGCTGATGGAAGGGCTTGGAGCGCTTAAGAAATCCTGGCCGGTAATCGCAGACATCAGAGGACGTGGACTGATGATCGGTGTGGAGTTCTGCCGTGACGGAAATCCTGAGAGGGATATTCCGGCAAAAATTTCCAGGGAGGCCCTCTCCAGAGGTCTGATGCTTCTGACCTGCGGTACCCGGAAAAATGTTCTCCGCTGGATACCGCCTCTGGTGGTCAGTTCAGAGGAAATCCAGGAGGGTCTGGCTGTTTTCAGGGATATTCTGGAACAGCTTTCCGGTGAGGGCGAACTCTAAGGCCGGCCTGATCTCTGGCCGGCGGCTTTAAGGTTCAGGCGCCTGTGGGAACTCAAGGAGCCTCTCGGTTGCGTGAGAGGCCTGTTCCTTGCGGCCCCTGCCTCTTCGAATACCTGGAACTCTGATCCTGCCCGCCGCCATACCGGCTGAAACAAGCAGTATGCCGGCAAGTTTCAGAATCTCAAACTCCTCTCCATTGCAGTAGTCAAGAACAAGCCCCCCTGCAAGTTCTCCAGCATAAATACCCAGTGTCACTACCAGAGCCGGTGACTTCAGAAGCAGATAGGCAATCATACCCGTTGAGAAGACTCCGATCAGACCTCCTCCGGCAGTTATGTACCAGGGAAGGCTGTTCAATTCGGCAAACAGTTCCCTGCTTAATGCTGCATCTCCCCGGATCGCGGATGTTGCAAGGTAGAGGGGGATTATCAGAATCAGGGCGGATAAATAGTTGAATACAATGGTTCTGGGAGTTCCGTATCTGGATGTATTACGGGAGTTCATCATCTGCTGAGCCATTAGGATTACACCCGGCGTCCAGGAAACCAGTATCCACAAGGGGCCGACTCCGGCTTTTACTCCTATGAGTATGGATCCCGGGATCAGCAGGGCCGGTGATATCACTCTCTGCACCAGGGGTGAGGGGTCTCTTTTTTCGGAGTAGAAGCTCTCAAAAATTGAGGCTGCCAGAGTCTGGCCTGCAAGAGATCCGCTCAGGGAGAGCAGAATCCCGCCTTTACCGAAGATAACACTCGCCAGAAAAACAATAAGAGTTCCGGCCATACCGGCGGTAAGAAAGAAGACCGGCGACTTGTTCTCAGGATCTCCTTTCATCCTTCTACCCGTGAATGCCAGAAAAACCAGAGCTCCGGCCAAACCGAAAATGTGGATGGATAGAAGAGCTCTGTTTCCGCCGACAGCCATCTGGAGCACACCATTCAGCTGAATCATAACCGATACCAGCAGCCCCGTAAAAATCGATAATATTACATACATTATTAAACTCCCCCTTGCTCTCAGGGATCATGGTATTTTAGAATTTCATCAGGAGGTAGGACATATGTCCCAGAGGGGTGAAATAAAGAGTTTTTTTATGAGTATCTCTGAAACTGAGACCCTTGAGTGGTCAAAAGGAGAGTTCCTGTGCAGGGAGGAAGGGGCTCTGGAGAGGCTTCACTACATACTCTCAGGTAAGTTCAGAGTATTCAGATCCCTGAGTAACGGGAGGGAAAAACTCTACCGCATATACATGCCGGGTGCGGTGATCGGTGATCTGGAGGTCTTTCTGGGTAGTGAGGCCGCTTCCTGCTCTGTTCAGTGCATAGAGGGGGCAAGTACCCTGTCTCTGCCCATGTCATCTATTAATGGGGATCACTCTCTTTATCACGAACTGATTTTCGCTCTGGGTAGGGGCCTTGCCAGGAAGGTTCATGAAAACTCAGTCTCCGAGGCTATTAATACGTCCTATTCTCTTGAAGTCAGACTGGCCCACTACTTTCTGGTCTTCAGCGAACCTGATCTGAGGGCACAGACCCTTGGCCAGCTTTCCGACTGGATGGGCTGCAGCTATCGTCACCTGACAAGGAGCCTTAGCGCTCTGGTGAAGAGAGGAGCCCTGAATAAAGTAAACAGTGGTGAGGGGTACGTCGCCGCAGACAGGGAAATCCTTGCTGAAATCGCCGGGCCTATACTTCTTGAAAAGGAAAAAAGACTCTTTGAGTCCGGGGGCGAGTGAATCCGCTATGGGATGTCCATGAATTCCGGCGGGGTTCCTGAAAGGGAATTAACCGAATAAGATAGAGGTGATGATTTATTATTGGCTAAGCGTTTTTTAGACAATAATGGGAACACCGCCTTTGTGGCACGTTTTTTGGGAGTGATAAATGGAAAACAGAAATATTTACAAGCTTGATGATGTTCTTCTCTACCTGTCCCTGATACTGCTGGCTCCGGCACTCTTTTTTGCCTGGCCCTGGCTGAGAGGACTGCCCGATGCGTCGGATCTGTCAGTCTATTTCAGGATGGCTCCTGAGGTTCTCGGAGAACAGACCATTGTTGTTCTGAGCTATCTGACCGGAGCAGTCGTATCCCAGATCGCCGGCCGTTATCTGAGGTATCAGGAGAATCTGAGTCTTAAGATTCTGGATGAGATCGGATACTCCCGGAAGGTCAGAATATCGGAAATATCCTCCCGTCTGGGAATGAGTGAGGCGAAGGTCACAAGGCTGGTCAGAAAACTCAGCGGTGTTGCCTCTCTTGAAATCGGGCTTGAGGGGGACCGGATTATCAGGACCAGGAAGACCCCTGCCTACAGACCTCCAGCTCCTGATACTGCAAGCACCGTGACTCCCGCAGATTCTACGGCACCTGCAAGCTCTGCAGCACCTGCAAGTTCCGAACCGGAATCCGGGGATACCCCGCAGGATCTTTCCTCCCGGTTCGAACAGATTAATAAGAATGGTTCCACCGGGGATTTGAAATCTATTTTTGAAGAGATGAAGAAAAGCGGTGAGACTCCTGATCTGAAAGAGATCTATAGGCAGACCATGGCCCCCAGTCAGGAATCCAGTGAACATGAAGGTAAGCCCTTGGGCTGCATGGGAATGGGTATCCTTATCCTCCTTTTTATGACGCCCCTCTGGCCGATTCCCCTTGTCATCTTTATCCGCAAGGCAATCAAGCAGCGGGGCATGAGTCAGGAAAAGAAGGGGTAATCGCCGGAATTATGATAGACCTCCATACTCACACATATCATTCCGACGGAACCCTGAGTCCGAAGGAGCTGATCCGGAGGGCAAATGGGCTTACTGCCGTTGCCATAACCGATCATGACAGCATTCACGGTCTTGATGAGGCCCAGGTTGAGGCAGACAGGCTTGGTATTACCTTTGTACCGGGTATCGAGTTCAGCGTTGCCTATGGTGAGGGACGTCTGATTCATATTCTGGGACTGGGAATCGATCCCGGAAATAAGAACTTTCTGAACTCATATAATAAGTACAGACAGATCCGGTCCGTCAGACTGTTGCCTGTGTTTAATAAACTTCAGGCCATGAATGTTCCCATTGGACCGGAGGATGTTGAACCCTTTATTGACTGCAGCGGCTTTATGGACCGCCAGGCCATTGCAAAATGCATTCTGGCCCGGGGCTACGCTCTCTCCCTTAAGGACTCATGGGAGGGGTATCTTGATTTTATTCCCTATGGAGAGGGAGAGCTGATTGAGCCGGAGGCTGCCTTTGATGCCATCCACTGTGCCGGGGGAAAGGCCTTTCTGGCCCACTTCCACCTTCCCATCGGTCTTGAGGGGTATTCCGATGAGGAAGCACGCCGCCGTCTGGGGGAGTTGAAAACCATGGGGCTGGACGGTATGGAGTACTGGTATCCCTCATTCTCCGGGGAGGACAGGGAGTGCTGCAGGCGCTATATTGAAGAGTTCGGCTTTCTGAGGTCGGGGGGAACTGATTTTCACGGTGCCAACCGCCCCCATATCGAACTTGGAACGGGGAAGGGTAATTTCTGTGTTCCCGATGAACTTTTAAAGGAAATTCTTTCCGATACAATTATTGTATGAAACTCTTAAATCCCATCAAGACCGTATCTCGATTCGAAGTGCTGGCTCTTCTCCTCATATTTCTTCCCTGTATTCAGGGGATCTCTCAGGAGGCTTCAGGCTCCGTACTGATTCCCGGTCCTGCTCCCTTCTCCCTTGATGCGGTAAGCGCTATCGACTGCATCGCCCTGTTGAAAAACAGCCGCTATCTGGAAAGGGATAATGAAACCGGTGATCTTATTGTGGTTGAAGTTGAAACGGTATGGTCCTGGTTTCTTGACCATGATGAGAGCTTCCCGAAGGGACACCGCAACCGCTATGATATCATCGTAAACGGTGAGGCTCTGGACTGGGATAACAGCTACTTTGAGTACGGCAATGATCTAGTTAATCTCCGTCTTCTCTTCCTCTACAGGAATCAGCATCCTCCCGAGAGTTTCGGGGACTATCTGCTCAAGGATTTTTAAGGACTATTTATGAGTGATAAAGTATATAACGCACTTCTCTGGATTAAGGATATTCTGGAGAAGGAGAGGGTCCCCTATCAGATTGTAGGCGGACTGGCCTCCCGTATTCACGGAGGCTCAAGGCCCGTTGCCGATATCGACCTCTACATTCCCGGAGAGTGTTCCTACAGGGTTCTGGCTCATGTGGATTCATATATTTCCAAGCCTTTGACACACTATGTTGAGGGTGCCTGGGATCTGGAGTATTTTCAGCTTATCTACAGGGACCAGAAGATTGAGATCGGTCTTGCTCCGGGTACCCGTATCCTGAACAGAAATAACGGTGAGTGGGTTGAACTGAAGACGGACTTCGGCAGCTCTGTAAAGGCCTCCTGGCGGGGAGTTGAACTTCCCCTCATCCCTGTCAGGGAACTGATCCGGTACAAGTCCCTGCTGGACCGGGAAGTGGACCGGATTGATATTGCTGAGCTGCGGGAGTTGGCAAATAATCATAGGTTCTCAACAAATCAGGAGTGTTCAGACAATGGGAAAGACTAACGCTATCAGACTGCTGGAAAGTCGGAAAATACCCTTTTCTCTAAAAGAGTATGAGGTGGATGAGTCGGATCTCAGCGCGGTTTCCGTGGCCGCCAAGGCTGGAATCGATATGGATCAGGTATTCAAGACTCTGGTGCTCAGGGCCTCGTCCAATGAGGTCTTTGTCTGCGTAATTCCCGGATGCTGTGAGCTGAACCTGAAAAAGGCTGCCGCCGCTGCGGGAGTGAAGAAGGCCGACCTGATCGCTGTAAAGGAGATACTTCTCCTCACAGGCTATATCCGGGGAGGCTGCTCTCCTGTGGGTATGAAAAAACACTATCCCACCTATATCGATGAGACCTGCACCCTCTATGATGAAATCTATGTGAGCGCCGGTGTGCGGGGGCTTCAGGTTCTGATCAGTCCAGTTTCTCTTGCAGAGGTAGTGGAGGCGGAAATCGCTGATCTGGTATAAAAAACTCCCCTCCCTCGGCGGTATACACCCTTCGGGACGGGAGTCTGTAATGTGACATGCCTGGGCCTTTTAAGACCCTTCAGCATGATGGTTCTGTTTACCTGTTGATTTTGGAAAAGTCCATAAAGATCTCCTCTTCAGGAAGATCCTGGAAGGGGTAGACTTCGGGGTCCATATCAACCATCTCAACAAAACCCTTTCCAACGATGGGTCCATCGGGTCCGCCTGTGCGGATCTGACCGTATCCTTCGATGTAGGCCTCGCCGACGGCGCTCATGGTCTCCTGCTCCTTCAGGGGGGTGTCAAAGTAGAAGGTCCCCAGGGGAGATTCCATGACACCGTTCCAGGGGTAGGTCTTTCCCGACTTGGGAGAGGTCCAGATCTCTGTTGGTGTGTAGGTGAAGCTGGGGCCGAAGGCGTACTCGACGCTGTTGTCGGGGCGGATCACCTGGAACCGGGTCATGCCGGTGTCATAGGTGTCCCAGCCTTCGCCGATGTAGTACTGTCTCCAGGTAAAGGCGGTGCCGTCTTCCATTCTCATATAGCCCCAGAAGTAGTTTCCGGCCTGTACATTGCGGAAGTTACCCCACTGGTGCTCGTACCATACATCACCTTCAATATCATACTCTCTGCCGTCCACGGTAAAGGAACCGTTAACAATTACACCCCGGGGTACCTGGATGTACCGGGAGAGTCCGGCCATGGTCTCGGGATTGTGACGGTATCCGGCACCCTTGGCGTCCCAGCCGATATTTTCAAGGCCGTGGTAGGCGCCGGGAGTGTATCCGGGAGCCTCGACGGTCCAGCTGATATCGAAGTCATAAGCTGTGTTGTAGTCATTTACGATATCGCTGCTTCCGAAGTATCTCCAGGTCTCAGTAGCATAGTCATAGTGAATATTCATCTCACCGGTGTTTCCGGAAATGTGGTATTCAAAGAAGAAGTCCTCCTTGTAGGGATCACCGGCTACACCTGTGTATTCACCTTCAAAGATTGTAAAGGCGCCGTGGAACTCTTCGGTTGCCAGGTTGGTAAAGGCGTAGTGGAAGAGGTTGGATCGTCCTTCGTGAGATTCTACCCAGCCCTGGTGGAAGGGACAGATAAAGATGGAAACCTCATCACCGGTAATCTTGTCTCTACCCAGGACGGTGAAGTACTGCCACTCCTGGTAGTCATTGTGGATGTATGTATCACCGCGGTGAAATCGATGGTCATGGGGCAGCTGATAGATCGGCTGGGACTCCATGGAAAAGATGCTGTTTTCAGAAACATCTGAAGATGTGGTACTGCATCCGGTGAATGCAAGAACAGACAGGGCCGCAAGGGCTGCCGCTGCCAGCAGGGTCTTAAAAGATTTCATATAATCTCCTTGGGATTTGCTATACTTTCGTGAAGAATAAACCGGTGCGGTATTTTAGAGTATAATTAAATTTCTTCATTAATTAGGAGCAAACATGAAACTGTTGTCCTTGGGCAGAAGTATCTCGATGGTCAGAAATTATCAGTTCCGGATTCTGAACAAGATCCTCAGGGACTATCCTGTTCCCGTCACCCCTCCCGAGTACTATCTCCTATCCAGCATTCAGGAGAATCCCGGAATGACCCAGTACCGGCTCTCCCAGATCAGCGGCTACAGCGTGCAGCGCTGCTCACAGATGCTTCAGAAGCTGGAGGACCTTGAGCTTACGGTGGTTAAGTCTGCGGAAGGCTACAGCACCGGACGGCATATTCATGCAACCGGGGCCGGAGAGAGGGTGATTCATGAGATCTATGATCTTTTCAGCGGCTACCAAGACGGAGCCTTAAGCGGTGAAGAGAGGAGGCTTCTGGCGGAGCTGGACATCCCGCTTCAGAGAATAAGCGACCTTCTGCAGAACAACCCCAATCTTAAAAGGGATCTGCGGAGCTGATCCCCAGTTCCTAATGTCAGTCCTCTCTGTTCAGGGAATCAAGATCCAGACCGGGGTAGAGCTTTTTGGCACACTCCGGGCAGATGCTGTGAGAAAACTTCGCCTCGGAATGTTCATCAATATAGTTTTCAATGGGCTGCCAGTTATTGCTGTCATCCCGAATCTTCTTGCAGCTGGAACAGACCGGCAGGAGGCCTGAGAGCATTTTTACCTTATCAAGGGCCTGCTGCAGGTCATCAATCAGTTTGTTTCTCTCTGACTCGAGTTTCTTCTGGTCTGTTATATCAGTGAGGATCAGGGTCAGCCCCGTTGGTTTACCCGTTTCATCGGTAATCGGGTTGTAGATATTCTGATAGTATCTTCTTTCCAGAGCCGAATCACCGTACTCCTCTTCAACAATAAAGGAGCTTCCCTCCAGGGCTTTGTCAAAATTGGACTTTGCCTTGCTCCGGTCCTCATCGGTTCTTATATAGTCCAGCATGCTGATACCAAGCTCAATGTCCACTCCCCAGATGGCCTTCATGGTTTTTTTGTGATTGCTGTTAAAGGCGATGTAGCGGTAATTGTCATCCAGAGCAAAGATAACAACATTTTGAGGGCTCTCAATTATTCCGGTCAGTATGGCATTGGATCTTTTCAGATCCTGAAGAATTGATTCTTTTTCCATTTGATCTGCCAGTGTTGCTGACAGCTCTCCTTTATAATGATTATTACCGCCAGTACTTCCGGAAGAGGGATATGTTCATTTAATAGCATGGCTGGAACAATGAATATATAATACATTGTTTGTATTATTGAGAATAGTGTTTCTCTACTGAAACTGCCTTTTAGGCGGGTTTTTACTCTTTCAGCCAGCCTCTGGCAACGGCTTCGGCTGATTTCTTCTCCATCCACTTAAACATTTCAGGGGCCTGTTTTCTGATAGGTTCATGTATGGCCAGTACCTGATCCCTTATGACTCCCTGTTCCTGCCAGGACCTGCCTTTTGTGATAAGGTTCATGCAGAAGGGGAGCAGCCGGTCAAAAACCTTGACCCAGCGGCTCTCGCAGGACTGCTGAGCTTCATACTCCTCCCAGAGGGTGAGAAGTTCATCGGTAAAGGTTCCGGGAAATCTTCCGCAGAGCTCCGTAAGATACTCCTTTTCATCTGGCTGGATATCATCCCTTGCCTCGTCAAAAACCGAGATATCTCCCGCACCGATCTCGCAGATATCATGCACAAGAGACATTTTCAGGGTCTTGAGCAGGTCTATCTCGTCATCAATCTCCTTATGGAGCATCAGAACTGCAATGGTCAGATGCCAGCTGTGCTCTGCAGAGTTTTCATTTCTTGAACCATCTGAAAGATAGGACTTTCTGTAGACCCCCTTCAATTTGTCCAGTTCAACAATAAAATCAAATATTCTGTCGTAGTCCACAGTTCCTCCATATTTACTTCTGCAGTTCAACCCTGTTACGTCCGTTCTCCTTGGCCCTGTAGAGGCACTGATCGGCACTCTTCAGGAGTTTCTTCAGACTGATATTTCCGGCTGCCTGGTTGGATGAGATTCCGATGCTTACTGTTATCTGTATCTTGTAATCCTGGGCTTCAATCACCGCTTCCCCGGTCTTCCTGCGGATCTCCTCTGCAATCTGCAGGGCCCTTTCTTCACTTCCATGAACCATCAGGGCAAACTCTTCACCTCCCAGCCTTCCGATATAATCGGGACTCTTCACCACTGACTCCAGTATGCTTGCAAAGTGTCTTAATACAATGTCTCCATTGTCATGACCGTATCTGTCATTGACCACTTTGAAGTGGTCTATATCCATAAAAAGTACATTCAGTGGTTTTCTGCTGCCTTCCGCCCCGTGAAAGTCTGATTCCGACTGCTCCATAAATCTTCTTCTGTTGGGAATCTGGGTCAGCATATCCGTATTGGCGATTGCATAGGCCCTGGCGAATCTTGCAGAGATGATATAAGACTGAAACAGGATAAACAGTGTAAGCCCGAGGGGAACTAAACTCGGAATAAAAGTGTTTAAATACTGTGCATAGAGTATGTCGTTAATTGTTGCTGCCGATATCAGTATAATGCCGATCATCAAAAGGAGAGCCTGATCTCTTCTGTTGATAATTGCCCTGACAAGCCCGTATATGAGGTAGACTATTCCTGCCAGGATTATAAGCTGATAGATCAATTCGGTCTTTGTAAATAGAGCAGGAGGAGACAGTATCACAACAAGGCTGAAAGCCGCCCCCGTAATCTGCATGATTCTGATGATTCTTTTGGGGAACTCATCTGGGTAGAGGATCGAAATATAGGTGAAGAACACAGGAGCAGCAATGTAATAGCCCAGAACGATAACACGAAGATGGTTCTCCCAGCTGAGGCAGGGCATAATCTCCATTACCTGCATCTCATTGGTAACCAGAATTCTGGAGGTCATAATCAGGCAGTATATTCCGAAATAGAGGGGGGATTTGTCCTCTCTCCGCAGTCCGTAAAGGCTGAAGTGATAGAGTCCCATAATAAGAAGGGCTCCGAAGAGAATGTAGTTCAGTATCAGGCTGTTCAGGTGCTGCTTTGCTATATGCTCTTCGGTTCCCAGAAGGGGGACATCCCGCAGTCCTCCGTCTTTATAATCAAAGTTTGAGATTTGCAGAATCAGTTCAATGCTGCCGCTTTCAGCTGTGAAGGTGGAGTAATCGGAGGTGTACCGGGGCGTTGATGTTTCACTGTTTTTCCCCACAACACCTGCCGTCAGCAGCTCCCTGCCGTTAACCCACAGCCTGTAGGCCGTAAGTACTTCCCTGAGCTTTACTGCGTAGATCAAAGCCGGATCATCCACAAGGACGGTGATCCTGAAGGTCCCGTAACCTTCAGCCGGCCGGGGTCCGTCGGACACTGCTTCGCCGTTCCATATTCCGGGAACCGAGTAGTAGTCGACAGGCTCTTTTATGTTCTGCCGGAAATCTGAAGGAGTCAGCAGCTCCATCCAGTAGAATTCCCACTCACCCTTAAGAGGGATAGGGTTGTTCATGGATCTGCCGCGCAGATCCATATGGCCCTTTGCCGCCTCCACAGCTGTCTGGTCCGTGTTCTGCCGGCAGCCGCTGAACGTTCCCAATATCAGAAAGAGAGCCAGAATACTGAATAAGATTTTTATTAAGCGACCGGAAAAGGAAAGATTTTGCTTCAGCAATAAATTACCCTTCATTATTTTGTCCTGAACTGACACAGGCAGGAGCTAGTATAACATGTATTGACAGTTTAATTGTGAATATTTGTTAACGGTATTTTCAATTAACAGCCAATTAATTACACTGAGTGGCAGGAAAATAATATATGAACGGAAATTTAAGCCGAAATGCTTTTTCACCGCCCTGGTATATGCAGTCCGGGATGGCTCAGACTCTTCTGAACAGCGCTAAGTTCAGAAACCGGGGAACCGGTGATTTTGAAAATAACTGCCGGGAAAAGATCATCGATGCCGGCAGCGGTATCAGGCTTCAGGGCTTTTTGTCAGAACAGCCCTCCGGGGCGAAGGGACTTGTCATTCTCTTACACGGCTGGGAGGGGAGTGAACGCTCCGCCTATATGGTCAGTACAGGCCGTTCTCTCTACCGGCATGGCTTTAATGTTTTCCGTCTGAATATGCGGGATCACGGTACAAGTCACCATCTGAATAAGGGTTTCTTTCTGGGAACCCTTATCGATGAGGTCTATGGGGCTGTAAAGGAAATTATTCGTCTATTCTCTCCGGACGGACAGGGATTTCTGGCGGGATTCTCAATGGGAGCAAACTTTTCAATCCGTGTGGCGAAAAGGGCCTCCGAAGAGTCCTGGAAGGGTTTGAAGCAGATCTTTGCAGTGAATCCACCGGTAGACCCCTTTGATTCCACAAGAAGGGTCGATGAAACACCTCTGATCAGGGGCTACTTTCTGAAAAAATGGAAAAAGTCTCTTGAGATCAAGCAGGAACTCTTTCCTGAACTCTATGACTTCAGCTCCATCCTCACTCAGAAAGAGTGCATTCCCATGACGGACCTTCTTTTGAAGAAGTACACCGACTTTGGTTCTCTGAAGGAGTATTTCGGTCACTATACACTGAAGAAGGGATGGCTCGAGGATGTTACCCTTCCTCTGACCCTACTGACCTCAGAGGATGATCCTATCATTCCATCAGCTGATATTGCGGCAATAGAGAAGAGTCCGGCAGTCCGCTTTATTTTGCAGAAGAGAGGGGGGCACTGCGGTTATCTGATGAACCGCCGCCTTGAGTCCTGGTATCTTCCGCTGATGCTTCAGACCTTCAGAACCCCCTGAGTAAACAGGGGCCCGGACTTATTTTTCTGATGATTTCTCTTCTTTTTCTTCGGTGTCGCAGCCCTCTTTCATCCCCTTCTCGAGCTCTTTTTTGGCCTGACCGATGGATCTGGCAAACTTCGGCAGGGCAGATGCGCCAAAAAGGACCATGCCTGTTGCAGCTATTACAACTATTTCTGTGGTTCCTATCATATGGAATCCTCCTTATTCAGTGGTGTTGCCGACAGGCTTTCAGGCCTTGCCGGTAATCCCGGCAATAGTATCTTCAGATTTTAAAAATGTCATCCCCGACCAGGCTGTCAGCACTCAATATGTTCCTGGTGGAGTGCTGAAGGCACAGTTTGATTCCATAGAACACGGGCGGTAATAGGAAATGCCTAAAACCATATCGGAATATACAATTTCCCAAAGGAAAGATAAATAGATAAAATCATATCCATAAATTTTCAATGATTAAAATCAGGGAGAAATATATGGAGAAAGAGAAAGGTTCAGGAATTTCCAGAAGAGATTTTCTTAAGGGAACCGCTGCGGGGGGCGTCGGGATTGCCGGTGCAAGTGTTCTCACTGCCTGTTCACCGGACAGGAGTGAGGCTGCTGCAGAAACAGCCGGTGTGACAGCGGCTGCCGCACCCCGTGAAAGTCTGATGAAAAAGGTCAAGGAGACCATCAAGGCAGATGTTGTTGTACTTGGTTCCGGAGGGTCTCTTCCCAGAACTTTCAAGATCGATAATGATCCCAATATTGCCTATGTGGATGTGGACAGCGAAGAGATGTATCTGGACTACTCCCTGGCATGGCTGAAGGAGACGGAAAACAGCAGCGTCAGGCGCTTCTGCAGCATTATTGATGAGAATCTCAGATCCCTGGAGTAGCTCACTTCCCAGCTCACTATGTCCATTGAATATATTGTTCATGTTGCGCTGAATGGGATAAAATGTTTCCATATCTGGAGGCATATATGAAGATATCTGTAATCGGCGCCGGAAGTGTGGGCGTCGGTGTTTGCAGTTTCCTGCTGAACCTCGGGAGTCTGAAGGAACTGATGATTTTCGATATTAATCGAGAGAAGGCGGAAGGGGAGGCATGGGACTTTATCCATACCCAGTCTCTGACCTTCTCAAAAAATACAAAGATAACCGTTGGAACTGACTACTCTGATTTCACAGGTTCCGATATTATTGTTCTTACCGCGGGAGCACAGATCAAGGTGGGTCAGAGCCGGATGGAGCTGAACGAGATCAACGGAAAAATCGGCGTTGATATTATGAGACAGGTGGAGCCCCATGCACCCGATGCTGTGGTCATCGTTGTAACCAATCCCTGTGATATCGTGGCTCACAGTATAATCAAACATACAGGATATGCTCCCTCAAAGGTGATCAGTTCCGGCTGCGTGGTTGATACCGCCCGTCTTATGTCCATTGTGGCTGGACGTGTTGATCTGGACCCTAAGAATATCTTCGGCTATGTGCTGGGAGAACACGGCAGCCTCTGCTTTATTCCTATGAGTCTGGTCAGCATTGCCGGTCAGTCCGCCGATTACTACTGTGATTCAAACGGCATCGACCGGATCGATCCCGATGAGCTGCTGGACTCCGTAAAGAGTGCAGGTCTTGAGATCTTCCGGAGGAAGATGAATACCACCCACGGCATTGCCGCCAGTGTTTTCAGAATCATTCAGGCCATCTCGATCAACGAACGTTCCATTCTGCCGGTGGGAGTCATGCTTCAGGGCGAGTACGGCGTTGAGGATGTTGTCCTGAGTGTTCCCGCCGTTATCGGTCAGAATGGTGTGGAGCGGATTCTTGAACACCCCTTCGGAGATGAAGAAATGGCCAAGCTCAAAGAGATCGCCCTTGAAATGCGCTCCCATATTCCTGTTCTTAATATATAATATACAACTGTCTTATAAAGGAATGATCTGATAAGTAAGGATGGAAGAAGTGAAAAACATCAAAGACTCTTATGTATTGAACAATGGCAAAAAGATACCCTGTGTGGGATATGGAACCTGGCAGACCCCCGACGGCGAAACTGCTGTGGCCGCCGTAAAGGCGGCGATAGAGTCAGGTTACCGTCATATAGACGCTGCTGCGGTGTATAAAAATGAGCTGAGCGTCGGCCGGGGAATTATTGAGTCGGGTATTGCCCGGGAGGAGCTGTTTGTAACCAGCAAGGTATGGAACAGAATGCGGGGTTATGAGAATACCCTGCAGGCCTTCGACAGAACCCTTAATGATCTGAAACTGGACTATCTGGATCTCTACCTTATCCACTGGCCAGCCGTAAAGAAACAGTTTGAAAACTGGGAAGAGCTCAATCTCAGCACCTGGAAGGCTATGACTGAGCTCTACAAGGCCGGAAAGATTAAATCCATCGGTGTTTCCAACTTTAAACCCCATCATCTGAAAGCCCTGATGGAAACTGAAGTGAAGCCCATGGTAAATCAGATTGAGTTCCATCCGGGAATGATGCAGGAGGAGACAGTCTCCTTCTGCAGGGAGAATGATATTCTTATTGAAGCCTGGAGTCCTTTGGGAAGCGGCAGAATGCTTGAGAATCCCGACTTACTTTCCATGGGTGAGAAATACGGAAAATCCGTTGCTCAGATCTGTATACGCTGGTGCCTGCAGAATGGAGTGCTTCCTCTGCCAAAGTCTGTTACCCCCTCAAGAATAATCGAGAATGGCGATGTTTTCGACTTTGAAATTTCCGGTGATGATATGAAGGTGATCAACAGCCTTGAGTACTTCGGCGGGTCAGGACACGATTCTGATGAAGTAACTTTCTAGTAACCGCAAACTCGATTCTTTGAATACACTGCCGGGAGATAACAGGTCTCCCGGCTTTTTTTTCTGTCTTTTTCAGTCATATATCTATATAAAAAAAAGTCTCTATAATTCTGTTCAAATATTCCCGTTTTTTAATAACTTTATATGCAGGAAATCAATTGTTTGAAGATCAAACAAACTTCTTCTTGACAAATGAGAATTGTGGTTTACTATGGATTAAGCCAGCCTGGAAAAAGCTCTTTCCCGGCTGTCAGGAAATCTTGTTTTTATGGAAAAAAATAAATTTCTCATTCTCTATTTCTGGTATATATCAGTACCGGTAAAGATTCGGCCTGGTATATAAAAGCCCTGCTTCCCGGAAAGGTATTCGGGAATGAAATTGATTTCCATAATCATGGAAAAGGAGAATCTTTATGAAAAGGACAATGTGCCTCACTTTAGCTTTATCATTTCTTCTTACAGGAATGATTTTTGCCGGCGGTTCACAGGATCAGTCAGCCTCTTTGTCTTCAGGAACTTCTGCAAGCGGTTTGACCTATACCGGTGACCTGGAGATTATGCATTTTTCTACCTCTGAGGAATCAGAAGGTAATGGAGGGTCCGAAGGTCTCAGGAAAATGCTGAATGACTGGGACAGTGATGAGGGCAGAATCAATCTGGTACAGACCATCCTCGCCAATGACGAGTACAAAAAGCAGATCGCCGTTCTGGCAGCAGCCAACGATCTTCCCGATGTATTCCTGCTGCAGGGAATGAATACCAAGGCCTGGGTTGAGCAGGGGCTGGTTCTTGATATGACAGAAATCATCAATGATTCTCCCTATGCCGATCAGTATGATACTTCAAAGTTTTTCCCCTTCTCCGCAAATGGCAAGGTCTACGGACTGCCCGTTCTCACCGGTGGAACCTGCAGCGTTGTTGTTTATGACTCCAAAGCCTGGAAGGATGCCGGTTATGACTCCTTCCCCGAGACATGGGATGAAGTTGTAGCCGCCAGCGAGTACTTCAACAGCATGGGAGTCGATACGATCTCCTTCGGTAACAGCGGTAAATGGCAGATCAACTCCTGCTTCCTTTCAACAATCGGAAACAGATTTACCGGTTCTGACTGGTTCTACTCACTCATTGAGAAGAGCGGTGCCTCTTTTACAGACCAGGATTTTGTTGACGCCCTTAAATTCACCCAGGATATCTTTGCCTCAGGTGTGTTCAACCCTGACTTCAATGCCGTGAATAACGAGGATGCCCGTGAGCTCTATATCGCCGGTGAGTCTGCTGCGTTTATCGGCGGAAACTGGGATGTATCCTACATTCAGGCAACCCTCGACGGCACAGATCTTTATGATACAACCAAGTTTGCGGTTCTGCCCCAGCCTGAGGGAGCAACCGGTGCCTACAAGACCCATGATATCGGACTTGGTTTTGCTGTAGCCATTAATCCCAGACTGAAGGATGATCCCGCCAAGCTTGAAGCGGCTATCAATCTGGCCTACAAGATGACCGGAGCGGACTTCGCCTCCTATGTGGGTGAAAACTACGCACTGGGCGGTGTTACCAAGGTCGGTTCCCTTGATCTGAGCAAATTTGATCAGTACACCCAGGATTTCTATAACTTCTCCT
The DNA here is from genome assembly GCA_002408085.1 of Spirochaeta sp. UBA5339. GTDB lineage: Bacteria > Spirochaetota > Spirochaetia > DSM-2461 > DSM-2461 > Oceanispirochaeta. Next base: position 210,644 of record DHQL01000010.1, on the reverse strand, counting down.
ATGTGGATAATGAGCCCTGTGATATCTATGACTCATTCATCTCCAGTGCTGTATGGGATGTTCTGAATACGGATCTTCAGACAATGCTGAATGGACATATCGATCCTGAGACAGTAGCAAAGAATGCACAGGCCGCGTATCTCGCAAACTACTGATCCTTCGGGACTGTTCATTTCTTGAAAACGGGAATCCTGTCATTGTCAAATGGCAGGATTCTCTATGATTTATAATGGTTATTTTGATTGAAAAATTAAAAAATAATATTTACAGATAATCCAGAGTCTTTCCTGTCTCTGTATCGAGGTGGTTCAGGTGCTTACTGCTGCAATCAAACCTAAGAAGAGAGTCATTTTCCTCTATCTTCTAATTCCAATGGCGGTTTATATTTTTGTCGTTTTTATTCCACTGGTAGCGGCATTTTTTTACAGTTTTTTTGAGTGGAAGGGAGGTCCGAACAAGACCTTTATCGGATTTGGAAACTACGCCGCTCTGATAAAAGATACCACCTTCTGGGAATCCTTCGGTCATAATATGTATATTGTGATTGCCTGTATCATCGGTCAGGTGGGACTTGCATTTGTTTTTGCCATGATGATCAGTTCCCGGCTGGTCAGGCTTAAAGGAATACACAGAACCTTCTGTTTCTTTCCCAATACTATCTCTGCTGTTTCCATCGGGTTTATCTGGACCATGATCTATGACTACCGCAGGGGGATTCTCAACTGGTTTCTGAAGCTTATCGGCCGGCCCGATATGGTTAAGGTCTGGCTCAATGAGCCTGATCTTGTACTGCCTTTGATCTCCATTCCCCTCATATGGCAGTATATCGGTTTCTATATGGTAATTATTATCTCTGCCATTGCCTCGGTGGATAAGGAGATCTTTGAAGTAGCCGAGCTGGATGGTGCCAACGGTATTCAGCGAGCCTTTCATATTGTACTGCCTCTGATTAAGAATACCCTGCTGGTATGTGTCACCCTCTGTATTGCCGGTAATATGAAAGTCTTTGATCATATCTTTGTAATGACTGCCGGCGGTCCGGGCAATGCCTCCAATGTAATGGCCATGTACGGATACAAAATTGCCTTTGATCAGCAGAATATGGGCTATGGAACCACCATCTCACTGGCCATCTTCGTTCTGAGCATGACAGTAATCGGAGGTTCCCAGGTCCTGGTGAAGATATTGACAAAAGAGAAGGAGACCCTTTGATTATGAGCAGTTCCAACGGCATTGAAGACACCATTGTTCTGGATAGAATTCCGGAAGCAGGAATCAGAGGGGAAAAAATTCTTTCCAGTTTATCCAGAAGAGTACAGTCTGTGATACTGAACGGGATTCTGGGCCTTTTCTCAATCACCTGTATATTCCCCCTTGTCTGGCTCTTCTACTCCTCATTAAAGCTTAAAAGAAATTTTAACTCCAACATCATAGGCCTCCCCAAGGAGCCTACATTTGAAAACTACATCAGGATAATGACCAATCCGGACTACCATATCTGGTCATCCATGGTAAACAGTGCCAGAAACACGGTCATGTCTGTTGCCCTGATAATCTTCTTCGGATTTATTGTAGGGTATATTCTGGCCAGGATAAGATTCAGAGGTAACTTTCTTATCAAGGTGATGTTTCTTCTGGGCCTGGTTATCCCCGTCTACTCTCTGATGGTACCCATCTATGTTCTGTTCAGCCGGGCCGGCCTTTCCAACAAGTGGTTCACCCTGGTGATTCCCTATCTTGCCTTCGGTCTCCCGATCGCAATTTTTCTTGTGGACGGTTATATCAGAGCTGTTCCGAAGGAGCTGGAGGAGGCGGCGGCCATAGACGGCAGCAGTTTTACAAGAACTCTCTTTCAGATAATTATGCCCCTTTCCACGCCTATTCTGGTCACAATCGGGATTATTCAGACCTTCTCCTGCTGGAATGAATTTGTGTTTGCCCTTCTGCTTCTGAAACGGCAGAGCATTCAGACGGTTCCCCTGGCTATGACTCAGTTCACCGGACAATTCTCCTCAGATTATCCCAAGATTATGGCGGCTCTTCTGCTGACCATGAGTCCGATCATCGTGTTCTACTTTGTGTTCAGCCGTCAGATAATCAAAGGAATGGTCAGCGGGGCGGTAAAGGGATGACATGACTCCGAAGAGCCGGAATGGAGGATGTGAAGTCAAAGCCGGGTTCTATTATAAACGCCGATCCAGTCATGGCGATGTCAAGGGCTGTTATCTGCCAGCTGCGGATGGGGTTTTTCAGAATAAACCTGGCTAATATGGTAACGAAGAAGGGACATCGATGCTGTTTTCTTACCTTGAGCATGGAAAAGGCTATGATCAGGCTGATCAGGTTCAGAAAGAAAGAATTTTCCATTGAGGGCAGGTCTCCCGCCTGTTTTTACAAAGATAGATATAAACGCAAAAAGATCCGCCGGATATCCCGGCGGATGAAATTTCATGGTTCTGAAGATTTTGCATATATCATCAATGTTTCAGAAACATTGATTGTATAAATTACATAGTTAAAAACTATATGTTGCCTTGAGTTCTACAAAATCATTGTTGCTGAACTGTCCGAAATCCGTATCATCATCGCCGAAGTAGAAGGTACCGGCCAGAGACAGTGAGTAGTTTCCATTTATATCCCAGACAATTTTGGGTCTGACAAAACCGTCCCAGTCATTGGTGCTTAAGAATGCGATGATCTCGGGCTTAATCTTTTCATGGTTGAAGCTGTCGCTCACCTGCATAATCAGGTAGTTGCTGAGATATTCATCCTTGGCGTTGTAGTCCACATCACTTGTATTGAGATCACTGTTCATAAGGATCAGTTTTCCCATATCCTGAATATTGACGCTCAGGTTGTGCAGGGGCAGGGATCTGTCGAATCCAGCCAGATACTGAAAGCTTGGATTGGCTACTGTTGCATCAGAACCGTCGAAGTCATCAGTCATATAATAGGCTGCTTCACCTCTGAGATTGAACCCGCCGATGACTGAACCGTATTCCATTCCGAATACCTGAACCCGGTCATAGTCCATATGAAGATCCTCAATGGTCAGGGTGTTCAGATCGCTGGTAACATAGACAGTGGGCTGTCTGAGGTAACCGTAGTAGTAGATAAATCCAAGATCATGTCCCGCAAGGCTGGTAGAGAAGCGGGTTGCTGCCTGACTGTACTTCAGGGAGTTTGTGCTCCCTGTAAAGTCCTCTATGCTGCTGTAGGAGTCGGCAATATCAGCCATCGCAAGGGTTCCATAGGCTGGATTACCGGTAGCGTCATAGTAGTTGTATGCTGACACGGCACTGTTTGTTACCGCAGTAGTGGCCAGATCCATAATGCCTGTGGCTTTGGATGTGGCCCAGGCTCCGTCTGTGGAGACCCTGTCGGGAGTGAATGTAGGTACAAAGACCAGTTCCAGTCTGCTGTTCATACCGATTCCGACATCCATCTTGGCCATAAGCTGGGAAAGTTTCCAGTCCAGATAATCCTTGTTATAGAAGTCTGTCAGGTCATTGGGGTTGATCAGGTCAACAACATGGACTTTGTCTCCCTTTCCCCAGATAACCTTCTGGTAACCCAGGGAAAAGTCGATGCTGTCTGTGGCATAGTATGTGGCATACATCTCGTCGAAGAGGTCTTCAAAGTGGTCTGTAAAGACATTCTTATCCAGTCTCAGGTTGGCAATGAAATCGGCTTTCTCTGTTTCGTATTTCAGACCCAGTGTAAAGCTGCTGTCTTCCAGCCAGAGTGAGTATTTGTCTATATCATTTGTATAGAGCCGGACAGGGAGCTCTGCTTTTCCTGTAATTGAAAGGGCTGAAGCAGAAACTCCTGTTCCCGAATCCATTCCGGTGTCGGCCATCAGGTCATCAAAGCTGAAGTCCTGAGCCCATGTGAACTGAGCAGCTGCGACAAGCAGTGCGGCAAGAGCAAATTTTCTGATTTTCATTTATTTCCTCACTAGTCTGTTTTCACGGGGCAGACATAATGTCTGCCCGATAGATCATTTTCCTTTCTCAAGAAAGTTTGTTGTAAACAGTCTTGGGTTGAGGGGTGAATCGTAAACAATTTTCATCATTTTCACCTGAGTAGCGTGATCAGTCTGAACGTTGCTGAGCATTACATCCATGGGAGTCCAGTAGCCATCCACCTGCTGAAGATCTTTTACCTCCATAATTTTCAGGAGATCGCCCCTTTTATCGTACATTTCGACTTTTACGGGTACGAATGTTTCCTTGTCAAACCAGGTGATTCTATAGGCATACTGTGAGTCATCGGGATCAACTGCGGTGCCTTTTACTTTATAGCAGTCCCACTCGCCAAAAGATTCTTCTCCCATCAGATCGTGGCTGTCCTGTTCAACTTCTCTGCTTTCCATATCGTCGTAGGTCATATCGGTTGCCATGAAGGACTTGTCGCCGTCGGATGCTGCGATCCGGCGTACCCGCTTTAGAGCAGGGAGATAGATCCATTTATCGTCACCTCTTCCATCATTCTCCACCTGGAGAAATCTTGTATTGGCAACAGAAGCAGGCTGATGGAAAACCATAACAGTTGACGTCAGATCATTTTCATCGGTCATACTCCACTCTTCGATGATTCTGCTGTCAACGGCACCGTCTTTACTGATCAGGTCCATTTGAACTACGGCGTGTGTTGTATTTCCTGTTTCAACATCATGAGCTTCCTGTGCGATCTCTGTACCTGTGAGGGCAGAGAGTCCGGTGGTAACGAAGAGCAGCGATGCTGCCAGAACTGCTGTTCTTTTCATTTTCTTTATCATTTCTATTCTCCTTGAAATATCAGCCCCCGCCTCTGGGGGCGTTGTATTAGCTGTTGGAAATCTTTCTGTCCTTGCCTGTGTCCTCTTCAGCCTTGGCCGGGAGTACAAAGGAGGGTTTAAAGATATTAAGAATCAGGGGAAGGATTGTAAGTGCGGAAAGACTTGATGTGATCATAATAACCGCAGTCAGAAACCCTATGTATCTGAGTACTATGAATCTTGAAAGCATCAGTACCGAGAATCCCAGGGCTACGGAAATGGCATTGATAATGATTCCCTTACCTGTGGAAAGAATTGTGTTTTTGGTAACCAGACTCAGATCATCACTCATGGCCCGTTCAATCTTGTATCTGGCCAGAAAGTGGACTGTATAGTCTACACCGATACCAATTGCAATGGAGGAGATCAGGGCTGTGACCATATCAAGGTTGATATTGGCCAGGCTCATGAGTCCGAAGTTAGCCAGAATTGAGAGTGCCAGGGGGATAATTCCAATAACACCGGCTGCCAGAGAGCGGTAGCTTACTGCAATGATCAGGAAAACCGAGATCAGGGCAAGAAGAAGGCTGGTGACCTGGGACCTGGTAATCATGTTGGTCAGAGCCAGCTCCAGCTCCGCTATACCTGCATTATGGATGCTCCAGTCGCTGCTTATATTGTGTTCGGCATATCTGTTGATCTCATCTATAATCATGGCGGTGTTTCCGGTGCTGTGGCTTTTAAGCTGAACCATCATTCTTGTCTGAGTCGGAGTCAGGGGGTCATTGGTGTAGTCATCCAGTGATCCTGAATAGAGCAGGAGATACTGTGAAATCAGATTCTTCAGTTCCTCTCTGTCAGAAACAGGATATTTGGCAGGATCATAAGGTATCTCATTGTATGCGGCTCCCCGGTAGTTAGTACTGGCCATGATCTTGTCGATCAGCTCATCAACATCAATGTTCCGTGTTCCCGCCTCAGTAATGCTGGACTGAAGCAGAAGGATCAGATCGTTGTAGGTCATAGTTGTGGAGAGGTCTTTGTATTCAGGCTGTTCTACGGAAACAGTTTCAGCTTCGGCTGATGCGGCAAGAGAGTCCTCAGAATCATCAAAGAAGCTGCCCATGCCGTCGTCGGAACTGTCAAAGAAACTGCCCGTTCCATCATCAGACTCGTCGAAGAAACTTCCCATACTGCTATCGGACTCATCAAAAAAGCTTCCCATACCATCATCAGATCCGCCGAAGAAACTGTCTGATGCTATTTCACCGCCGTCGTCATAGCTCACTTCCTCCATGGGAAAGTTCATGACCCGGTTCATTCTCTTGATAAAGTCACTGAAGGAAATGATTTTTCCAACATCCTCCGGATAGGTCCGCATCAGATGTTCCTTCAGATCATCCATCTCCTTGAGAATCTCAGGATCTGTGAGATCTTTTCCCTCGGGAGCGGTAATCACAATATTGAAAATATTGGTACCCGCAAAATTATCGCTTATAAAACGGCTGTCGCTTCTGATTGTCGAGTTGTAGGGAAAGTATTTTATCAGTGAGCTTTCCACATTGAGACTGAAGAGCCCCCAGGTTGAAAAGCCGATAAGCAGGATGACAACCGCTACGGTCCAGCCCTTGTTTTCCTGACTCAGGCTGATCACACCATGAACAAATCCTTTATCCTCGCTTGTCTCATCAATATTTTTTGATTTGATTGCTTTTTTGGCCTTTCTTTTCTCACTGAGCAGGAGAAGAGCGGGGATAAGGGTCAGCGAGAGGATCAGAGAGTAGAGTGTTCCTATGGCTGCAAAAATACCGAATGCCTTTAGAGGAACGATGGGACTGGAAACAATGGAAAGGAATCCAACCACAGTTGTGAATCCTGCAAGAAAAATGGGAAGTAGAACTTCTCTTGTAGAGGAGGCAAGATTCTGAGCCACCGCTTCGGGACCGGCAAGTTTGCTTGTCTGTATATAGTGGTAGAAATGGTTGATTATATGAATACCATAGGCGCTTCCTACGGCAATGATCAATACCGGAAGACAGGATGAGATTATGGTGAAACTGACTTTGAACAGTGCCATAGTCGCTACTGTCCAGATCGTTGCAATTAGTACTGTAATAAGTGGAAGGACTGTCGCGCTCAGTCTTCTGAAAGAGATCAGAAGACAGAGGAAAAGAACTATGGTGATAAAGGGGATAAGGCGCATCAGGTCAGAGTACATATATTCTTTACCCTTCTGGGTAATCACAGGTTCACCGGCAATTCTGAAACTCAGAGGATAGTCATTGTAGGGCTCAATAAGATCCATGACCTTGTAGAATAGAACGGACTGTTCATCAGCACTCAGTTCGTCATCTATCTGAATCATCATTTGAGTGGACCGGAAATCATCGGAGTAGAGTGCCCGCTCATACATTTCAGGCCAGTCCAGGAGACGCCGTCTGATCTCTTCAATTTCCCCGGAAGTACCGGAGAAATCTTCAGGGACAATTGTCGATACACTCATGCCTTCGGCGCTGCCGTCAGGAAAGTCGGTATTGCTTAAAGATGTAACAGACTGAACTCCTTCAAGATTCTCAAACTCTTCAGTGAGTTTGGAAATCATTGTTATGACATCTTTAGTAAGAATGTTCTCTTTTTCTGTGGTTATACTTATGTCATACAGAAGCTGGCTGCCATAAGTTTTGTCCAGATCCTTGGTTCTTAGATAGGAAGGATCATCTTCCGGAAAGAAAATTTTTACATCATTATCCAGAACTATCCGTGAAGCCAGTATTCCGGCTCCGACAGTAATCAGCAGGGTAATCAGGATAATGAGTTTTGGTTTTTTCAATATTGATTTCATACTATCTCCATTAGAAATACACAGTGAATGTTTTATTTACACTATAAGTGCAATTTAATAATGATAACCTTAATAGTCAACACTGTTTATCTATAAAATGCACATTGAGTGTAAAAAGTATTCTCTGTGTGTATTTATTTCGGTTTATATTGCTTGACAAGAGCTCCCAGCTGACATAATGTGGACTGATGGGACTTGCTGAACGGAAGGAGAGAGAACGTTCTCTCCGGGTAAAAGATATTATGAATGCTGCTCACTCACTCTTTATTGACAGAGGATATTCCAATACCACTATGCTGGATATTGCTGAAAAATCCGAACTGAGCCGCAGGACTATTTATCATTACTTTACAAGCAAAGAGCAGATCTCCTACAGTCTTATGAAAGAATCCTATCTGGACATGGAAAGGGTGATCGATTCAGCCATTGAAGAGCCGCATCAAAATGGAATGGAGAAGCTTAGTGCGCTGCATAAGGCTTTTCTGAAGTTTTACGGTGAGCATTATGATGAATTGAGTTTCGCCCATCTTCTTGATGACAACCTGAACCTGATTGGAGATGATCCTCCTGAAGAGGCTACAGAGTGTCTGATTGTCATTGAGCGTCTTATTCATAAAATTGAAGAGGTCTTTGTTCTCGGAACCGGGGACGGATCTATAAAGTCTTTGGGGAAATCTCCCAGGGAACTGGCATATACGACCCTTGTGATGATCCAGTCCACCCTGCAGAAACTCTATATTCAGAGAAAACATCAGTTCGGTAAAACAAATCTAAACGATACAGATATCATCGGAACAATGTTTTCTATCTTCTTTTCCGCCTTCTCCGTCCCTGAATAAGCGCAAAACCACTCATCCTGTCCATTGCTTCTCAAAATCTTCATCCAGTCTGTGACAGTTTAATAAACAGTCTGCGATGGGTTGTTCTACTATTATTTTGAATCTTATATTTTTTTTATTTCATGGGTAGTTTACTTATTGCACTCAATGCGCAATCGTTATACTATGGATGCATATCCGGCCGGGTATTTCTCCTTATTGTTAATAAGCAGTTTCAATCATGAAGTATCCGGCCTTTTTCAACAGCCTGTTTCGGAAGAGAAAAAAAAGACCCTGTCCCTGTAACAGGGAAGGGTCTTATGGAAACATTGTTTTCTTATAGAAACACTGGATGATTAGCGTCCGAAGAGCTGAGCGTAGAGTTTCAGCTGTAAAGTAATGGTGTTGGTTCTGGTCGTATTCTTACCCATTACAGGAATGCTGTAATCGATGGATGCTTCCCAGGGAATCATGGAACTTGTGTTGAAGTAGTTGATTGTGGGGGTCAGGGTTACCATGTAGCCGCTGTCTGAAACCTTATTTCCCTCAACCTTCAGCTCAGGAATATAGGTATAGCGGGTGGGGAGGCTGAAAGAGAGGGTGTGGCCCTCTGTAATGCTCCAGTCGTAATGGGGATCGATTTCAAAGAGGGCATCCAGACCATACTCGTATTTATAGTCTTCAAAACCGGCTGCGCCCATAGTGGCGCTATATAAGGCGTAAGCGTTCATAAGGTCAAGATTTCTCTTTGTGGGCAGGTTGTAGATCATCTCTGTATAGAAGTTCAGGAAGAAACTGTCGGTGAAGACATAGTCAAACTTGAGTCTTCCTCCAATACCCCATGCTTCGTTGTCTACGCTGTCTAGCTGGTATTCCTTGCTGTTTATCAAATTTGTAAATTCAGATTCAGCATCGTATTTCTGAAGGGGGATTCTTACACCGGGAGTAACGGTAAAGCGCATTTTTTCAGAGGGAATAAAGGCTTTTTCTCCCAGAAGCTGAATCTTTGTTCCCAAATACAGGTGATGAACACCTGTCAGTTTTCCATCGTCAACACCTTCAATTTCGGACCAGACTGTATAGCCGGGTGCCCACTGAATTCCAAGAGTGATCTGGTCGGTCAAGCCCAGTTCAAAGGCGGCTCCCAGAATATCCATCTTGACCTCTGTGTCGTCCTGAAGGCTTCCTGAATCATCGTAAGCCTGATCCATAAAGGCATAGGTATTCGTTAAACGGACACGCATAACCCCCTTGGGAAGTACCAGGGCATCGTCAGCGAACAGAGTTGTCCCCAGGACAACCAGAGCGAGCAGCAGTAGCGATTTTTTCATTTTCATTTTCTCCTTACTGTAATAAGTCAGTTTCAATCATGAAATAAATAGTACCTTTTAAACTGGATATGGTCAAATCCTAAAAAAAAATCTCCCCTTCAGATTATTTATGAACATGCAGTTCCGGGGGCGGATACATTGACCAGAGTACTAAAAAAGCTGATACTTGTACCGATGTTCAGCAGGAAGAAAAGCAGTAAGCTCAGCAGCAAAGAGGTCGAGGCGGCACTGACCAGAATCAGAAAAGGTTATGATGACTATATCATCAGCTATATGGCCGCAATTGATGAAAAATCAGCCTTTGAAGACCGCTATATCACAGCCCTCCACGCCCGTGTGGACCTGACCCGTTTTATCAAAGATGAGATTGAACACCTGCAGGCCCTCACCCGTGAACGGGAAAATGAAAAAGCCAGCATGAGTCTTAGGGTCAAGGCGCCTCCTGTAGATAAGAGAAGCTTTGCCGACAAGATCATGGCAGAGCTGGAAAAGAAGATTGAGAAGTATCCCGAGATGGATATTCATGAGGAGGCGTCCATTGAGGTTAAAAAACTCTACGGTGCACTCAATGAACTGGATGTCCTCCACTGGGGGGGGATCTCCAATTTTATCAGGAAGGTCTACTCCTCAACGGTAAGTTATGAACTTGAGAACCGGCTTCTCAGGATGACTACAATGGGTGAGGATAATGTCCCTCCCGAGTTGGAACGTTATCTTTTTCTTCTGAAACAGCGTCATCAGTACTCGTCGGAACTGTTCCGGGAGGCTCAGGAGTGTATCAAGAGAGCCTCCTTCTTTCTGAATGAGCTCAAGCGGATTCTGGAAGAGTGTCAGGATCGCGGATTAATGGACGAAAATGTTGAAATTGCCTATAAATATGTTGAGAATATAATAAGTGATTTCAGGCTGAAGGATCTCAAAAGGTTTTAGCACACCGGAAATCCTTTTAATTATTCCAAATTAAGAATACATTCTACTTAGCAGTGAGAATTTAAGGAGTCAATTGATGTCAGAAGTTATCCTTACGGATGAAACTTTCGAGCAGGAAGTATTAAAATCGGATGTTCCGGTACTTATAGATTTCTGGGCCGAGTGGTGTGTCCCCTGTAAAATGCTGGGACCCCTGGTCGCCGAAATTGCCGAAGAGTATGCCGGCAAAATCAAGGTATGCAAGGCCAATGTGGATGATGCACCCGAATCCTCAGGCAGATACAATATTCAGAGTATTCCAACACTTATGGTGTTTAACGGCGGCGAAGTTGTCAAACAGAATGTGGGCGTTATCCCCAGAGAGTCCATCGAGGACATGTTCAAGGATCTTATCTGATTCATACTCCCCCGGTTTTACTGCGGGGGAATAAAAACTTCATCCGTATTGGCCAGACCGAAACTTTTGGAACTGGTGGGTACCGTATGCCAGTCGGCGCTGCTGTTGCTGTCCCGGCTGTCAGAGCTTCTGCAGAGGCTTCTGGTGGCTGTTGTATATCCTGAGTAGACAGCCTCTTCCGGTGGAATCTGCCGGGAGCTGAAGCGCCATCCCCCTTCATCATATAGATCCGCCGCAGCATCGAAGGTCCTGCTGGTCCAGCCCAGATAGTCGTCTTCAGGATCTGATGTTCTGTCGGAATAGACAATGCCGTCCATTATCTCTCCTCCCGGAGAGTTGTAAATCGTCAGAATACCGTTAGCCCCTGAGAGCCCTCTGTCTTCGGGAAGCCAGAGGTCCCATGCTACATCAGAGCTAAGCTTTCCCGTGCTGAGAGTCCTGTCCCTGTATTCGCTGATCTCTCCTTCCACATACTCCCTGCGGCAGTGGATGATCACATAGTCTCCGGCTTCCACCTGAAGGGCCGGGAGGATGTAACGGTATTCATACTGCCCCGATGTGCCGTAGTAGAGACAGAGCCCCGCAAGATTACCCCCTTTCAAAGCGATCAGTTCGATGCAGTCCGGATTGGTCTCTGTGCCATCGGGATTGAGCTCATTGATCAGAACTGGTGGGAGATCAGGGTTCCATCCCCAGAAGGGCAGCACAAAGCGGCAGCTGTTTCCTCTGGCATCCTCCACCGTCAGGGCAGCGCTGTACTGTCTACCCGGTATAAGATCCTCTTCAGGTTTCAGAGAGAGGATATTTCCCATCTGGACACTCAGATGGGCCCTCTCACCGGAGTTCAGGTCTATGGTGCTTTCTTCGGGAGAGATCTCCTCGTTAAAATGAAGGAGCACCTCCGCCTCTTCTCCTGCCGATATCTCAAGAAGCATGGGAGGGGTCAGGTCGGGTTCCGTTATCATTCTGCCCCTGTTTTCCAGGGAGCATCCAGGCAGAATCAGGGGCATGGAAATGGGCAGGATCAGAATAATAAGAGTCCCTAACCGCTGATGTACTTTGCACCCCATAAAGGCAGCCTCCTTCAACAGAAGATACAGGAAGGGCAGAGGGCTGCTGATTCAAGTACAGCAGTTAAAGTTTGAGAAATTCACGTTATGACGCGGGAAAAATCACCGATAAATATAACATGAGAAAAGGAATAGCTTTATTAATTATCTTCATTGCATCTCCTCTGCTTACCCTCAGTTCCCAGGAGCTTAAGATCGAAGCCGGGGATGTCTATCTCGATATGGTGGCAGGAGAAGGGTTTCATCTATGGATCAGACAGAAAGAGGGGATGAACTCCGTTCTCCTCACTGAATCCACGGCGGACCCCGAGAAGCAGAGAGATTCCTTTGCCCTCCGTGCCTATGAGTACAACTCCATAAACGGTGATGAACCCCGTATGCTCAACGGAGAACTTCTGCCCAGGGACGACAGGTTCTACCTTATCGATTCCTCTCCCGTGTACAACGAGATTCTGGAATCCATGGCCTTTGAGATCTTTGTACCCCTCCACCTGACCTATGGTTACCCCTGGAGCCGGGAGGGGCAGGTTGAGATCCGTCAGGGTTCCTGGCTGAATATCCGCTCCTTTGAAAAGCCCTATGCCGATTACAGCGGCGCCTATCTGGACAATCCCTTTGTCCTTTCAACAATGATCCGGGAGCTTCCTCCTCCCGTGGTTATGGAGGTGGCAGAGAAGGAGCTTGAGGATATTATGGAAGAGGCCGCCATAATGACCGGTGGTGAGTTTACCCGGGCCGATGACGGCGATGATGCTGTTGAGAAGATCGGCAGGATCATTACCTCCATAGAGGGAAACAGCATTGATCTTGTACTTGTGGTTGATACCACAATCAGTATGAAAAATGATATCCACTTTATACAGAAGAAGCTTGTCCCCATGGTACGCAGCCATATCGAGGGATTCGAAGAGTTTCGGATCGGGATTGTCTGGTACCGGGACTACAAGGAAGCCTATCTGACCAGGGAGATACCCTTTATGACCGATCTGGATCAGGTGCAGTGGCATCTTAACCGGGTAACCGTTTCGGGAGGAAGAGATATTCCCGAGGCGGTCTACGAGGGCATATTCAGCGGTATATCAAACTATGAGTGGACGGCTGATAAAAGGATTATTATCCAGGTGGGCGACGCTCCCCCTCATGAGGTCCCCAGGGGATCCATCACGAAGGAGATGGTCTATGAGGAAGCAGCCAATCTCGGAATATCGATCTATCCGATACTGCTTCCATCGGAGTACTGATACCTCCGGGGGGGGGCCCGGAGATCTCTTTCCTAGTAGGGAGAAGAGGGCTGTCTGGCGGGGTATTTATCCGGATCAACCGGTCCGGTTGGACGACCCTCCATAATGTCCAGAACCTTCTCGGCAAGAACCTTGTACCGGGGAGGATAGAGAATGACGTAGCTGCTGTTCTCATACTTGTCCAGAACATCCTTCAGCCCCTGAACAGCCAGATCCTCGGCTCCAAGTTTTCTGTACAGAATGGCTCTCTCATACTCTGCGGCAATAACCCTGGCATGGTTCTCAGGGTAACGGACGAGGAAAACCTCATAGTAGAATAGTGCTGTTGAAAGCTGATTGTTGTCGACGGCTTCCTGGGCCTGTTTAAAGAACATCTCTTCCGACCAGTTCTGGTTCACCGCAGTGGGTGTGGACTGGCAGGAGAATGACAGGAACGACAAGACGGCAATGAATGTATAAATGAAATATTTCTGCATTTGATCCCTCATCTAATATGGGAATCATAATACTCCACAGCTATTTCATTTTCAAGGTTCGCGGTATTTTTGAACTGTTTAAAATCTCTGCCCCCATGCGGGGCAGTATTACATATAAACTTCGTCTTTGATGGGAAGTGTTTTTTTCAGTTCTTTCAGGAAGGCTTTTGTATCACCCATGGGTTCGTAGAGATCACAGTCTTCTGTGCTTCTGCGGGCAACTGTAAAGTATTTGTAGAACTTCTCTTCACCCAGTTTTTTCTTCCATTTCCCGGCATCGCATCTAACGCGGAGCTGGTACTGGTCGTTGTTGCCTGTGCTGGATCGGACAAGTTTGCAGTGAATACAGTTGGCACAGTAAATCTTATCTGCTGACTTACTCCGTATCTGTACATCCGTATCTTTCTGTTCAGTGATCATTGTCGTTTCTTTGTACATGGTTGTACACCTCCTGTTGTACTCAGAGCAGCCTGATTTGCTGCACATTTTCATTGTCGGCGTGTAAAGTGATAAATTTAAGAAAGAACTTCTATTAGCTTTTCTATCTGATCTTCCTGCGTTATGATGGCTCCATGATTGCTGCAGTTATTAATGCCCTCGCCATTCTTGTAGGCTCTCTTTTAGGAATTGCCCTGAAGGGACGTATCCATGATAAGTATGAGACCTCCGTCTTTACGGCACTGGGGATTTTTACCCTTCTTCTGGGAATCGGTATGGCTCAGGAGGAGTGCAATGCCCTCTATATGGTCTTCTCTCTGGTTCTCGGGGGACTAATGGGAACCTGGCTGGGGCTTGAGGACCGGGTCCTGCAGATGGGGGAGTGGATCAAGAACAGACTCCCCGGAAAGATCGGAGAGGGGCCCTTCGCCATGGGCTTTCTGGACGCCACTGTTCTCTTCTGTGTGGGAGCCATGACCATCGTCGGTTCTTTCAAGGCGGGGATTGAGGGAGACTATCAGCTGATTATGCTCAAGTCCGTAATGGACGGTTCTGTGGCCGTTCTGCTGGCTGCTGTAATGGGCTGGGGTGTGGCCTTCTCGGCTGTTTCCGTTCTGATTATCCAGGGAGCCCTGACCCTGCTTTCAAGGTGGGTTGCTCCCTATGTTGATGAGGCTATGATCAGCGCCGTTTCCGCCGTGGGAGGCTGTCTGATCATGATGATCGGGGTGAACCTTCTGAAGCTGAAAAAGATCAAGACCGCCAACTTTGTGCCGGCCCTGGTGCTGATTATCCTCTTTCAGCTGGCAGACCCCTTTATTTCCAGTCATATTCCCTGGTAGCCACGGTTCCGGAGCCCTTCCGGTGCATCCGGTATGTACGGTGTGCAAGCCTGTCGGGGGCTACTGTTTCCTGTAGCGGTGTGTCTCGGCGGGTACGTCCGACCGGGACTTCAGCTTCCAGATTCCTTCGGCATACTCTGCAATTGTTCTGTCGGAGGAGAAAATTCCCGAGGCACTGATATTCTTCAGACTCATGCTGTTCCACTGCCTGGAGTCTCTGTAGAGATCCTCTGACCGGCGAAGGGCCGCGCTGTGGGCCTCAATCTCCGGAAGTACCAGGTAGGGATCATTGCTTCTGATCTGATCCATAAGATACCGGAGCTCTCCGGGATCTCCCAGAATGCCGTTATTCAGGGCATCGAAGAGTCTTCTGACCGAGTCATTTGAGTTCAGAAAGTCACCGGGACGGTACTCCCTCTGATAACGGACCACTTCATCGGTGGTCATGCCGAAGGGGATGTTGTTCTCCTCTCCCGCAGCCTCAAAGATCTCAATATTGGCTCCGTCATGGGTTCCCAGGGTCAGGGCGCCATTCATCATAAACTTCATATTTCCCGTACCTGAGGCCTCTTTCCCTGCGGTGGAGATCTGCTGTGAGAGCTCCGATGCGGGAAAGATCATCTCCGCCATATGAACATTGTAGCCGGGCAGGAAGTAGACCTTCAGCTTTTCCCGGCAGAGGGGATCGCTGTTGATGGTCTGTGAGAGTCTCCCGGCGAAATAGATCACTTCCTTGGCCATCACATATCCCGGGGCTGCCTTGCCTCCCAGAAAGAAGCTGTGGGGAACTCTTGTGGCCGTGGGATTCTCTTTGATATCCATATAGAGGCCGAGGATGGTAAAGAGGTTCAGAAGCTGTCTCTTGTACTCGTGGATACGCTTGACCTGAAAGTCAAAGAGAAAGTCCGTTTCGATGGTGATTCCCTTCTTACGTTTCAGCCAGTCCGCAAAATCCTGTTTATTGTCTCTCTTTATCTCCTGCAGACGCTGCATAAGAGCCGGCGACTCATGGCCTGCCAGCTCCGAAAGCCGGGAGGGATCTCTCTGCCAGTCTGTTCCGATGGTCTCGTTTATCAGTGATGTAAGCCGGGGGTTGCAGCGCATAAGCCAGCGGCGCTGGGTAATGCCGTTGGTCTTGTTGTTGAACCGCTCGGGGTAGAGGGCATACCAGTCCCTGAGGACTGTCTTCTTCAGAAGCTCGGAATGCAGAGCCGCCACACCGTTGATGGAGAAGCTGCCGTGGGCCGCCAGGGCAGCCATATGGATTACACCGTCCTTCAGAATCCGGGGGGCCTGGGGATTTATCTCAAGACGCCGCTGTATCTCTTCAATAATCAGCATCAGCCGGGGAAAGAGTTCCCGTACATACTGTTCGGGCCACTTTTCAAGGGCCTCCTCCAGTACCGTATGATTGGTATAGGCAAAGGTCCGGCGGCAGATATCCCAGGCATCGTCCCAGGAGAGCCCCTCACCGTCCAGAAGAAGGCGCATAAACTCGGGGATTGCCAGAACAGGGTGTGTGTCGTTGAGCTGGATCACCGCCGTTTCCGGGAAGTCCGTCCAGGAAGCATCCTGATAGGTCCGGTAGTCGGCCATCATGTCCTGGAGGGAGGCGGATATAAAGAAGTACTGCTGTTTCAGGCGGAGCTTCTTTCCCTCCTCTCCACTGTCCCCGGGGTAGAGGACGGCAGTGAGGGAGGATGCCTCATTGATGGACTCCCAGGCGGCGCTGTGCTTTTCGGCATTGAAGCGGTCCAGGTGGAATCCTTCGGGAGACTCGGCCTTCCAGAGACGCAGAGGATTTACCACGGTGCTGGTGGTGGAGCTGACGGGGTAGTCCACGGGAATGGCTATAAACTCTTTCTCGGGTTTCAGATTGAACTGGAGCTCCCCCTTGTCGTTGCAGCTGATATCAACATGACCGCCGATGGGGATGGTGTAGCGGACATTTCTGTCCTCCCGGCCCCAGAGGTCGTTGTCCCGCCAGTCATCGGCATCCTCCACCTGACGGTGGTCTCTGATGTCCTGACGGAAAAGGCCGAAGCGGTAGCAGATGCCGTATCCCGTTGCCGGAAGATTGAGATGGGCC
This sequence comes from Spirochaeta sp. UBA5339, assembly GCA_002408085.1. Classification (GTDB taxonomy): domain Bacteria; phylum Spirochaetota; class Spirochaetia; order DSM-2461; family DSM-2461; genus Oceanispirochaeta. The sequence goes on along the minus strand of DHQL01000010.1, from coordinate 193,411 downwards.
AGAGAGTCCATAAAGCAGGATGCCAGACGGCCCAGGCCGCCGTTTCCAAGACCCGGGTCAAGCTCCTCTTCCAGTATGCGGGGCAGATCCAGTCCGTGTTTTGAGGCAAGGCTGATTACTTCGTTCCGGATGCCCAGGGCTTCCAGGTTATGGTCAAGAAGACGGCCGGTAAGATACTCCGCCGAGAGATAGTAGAGACGCCGAACCCTTCCCCGGTTGTCCTTCAGGAGGGTTTTCTCCCGCCTTAAGTCCATCTCCTGAGAGATAAAGGGACTGAGGATCTGTAGAAAACTCCCGGGAGTCAGATTCTCCCCATGGAAATCAAGAAGTCTCTCCAGTTGTTTAACAAGCAGTTCGGGACCGGTCATTCTTGTGCTCCTGACAGGACCGGACACCGGTTGGGGTGGCAGGTCACTTTATTGGGTCCGGGGGTGCCCCGGTTTGAAACGGGCCGGACCCGGTAGAGCCCGGCCGTGGAGGTCTAGATTACGTTTTCAGGATGCTCTTCAACAATGCGGATCATAACTGGTGTTTCAATCACCTCATCCAGCTTTGCAATGGCATCCAGGGCCTTGAGTACGGCACCCTCTTTTGCTTCGTGGGTGGTCATAACAAGGGGAATGTTCTCTTTCCGGTCTTCCTTCTGACGGAGAGCTGTGATACTTATGCCCTCTTCGCTGAGGATGGAGCTGATCCGCGCCACGATGCCGGGTCTGTCCTGTACCATAAAGCGCAGGTAGTAGCGGCTGGCGATGTCCTCGGGAGCAAGCTGTCTTGCGGGCTCAGTTTTATCGGGCCAGAAGTTCAGGGTCTGGAAGGCCCTGGGTGTGATATCCAGGGCTGTGGCGATAATGTCTGCTACAACCGCAGAGGCTGTGGGAGAGCTTCCCGCACCCCGGCCCATATACATTGTGTGACCCACGGCGTGGCCGTAAACGCTGATGGCGTTGAAGGCTCCCGATACACGGGCAAGGGGGTGGTCTGTGTGCATAAAACAGGGAGAGACGCTCAGGGCCAGTCCCTTTGAAGTCTGACGGGCCACCGCCAGAAGCTTCATAATATATCCCAGATCCTTACCTGTCTCGATATCGTAGAGGTCCAGGGTGTCGATTCCCTGAACAGGGATGGAGTCCAGATCAACCCTCTCTCCAAAGGCCAGGGAACCGAGGATGGTCAGCTTGTGGGCCGAGTCCATTCCTGTAACATCAAGAGTGGGGTCTGCTTCCGCCAGTCCCGCCTTCTGGGCAGACTGCAGAGCATCCTTGTAGCTCTGTCCCTTCTCTGTCATCTCTGTAAGAATGTGGTTACAGGTACCGTTGACGATACCGAACATTGCTTCGATCCGGTTGGCCAGAAGACCGTCGGTCAGGGCCTTCACAATGGGAATACCGCCGCCGCAGCTGGCTTCAAATCCGATGCTTACATTTTCCTTTCTGGCAAGGGCAAAGAGTTCGGGTCCGTAGTGGGCAAGGAGGGCTTTGTTTGCGGTCACAACATGTTTTCCCGCTTCCAGGGCTCTGGTCATTATCTTTTTGGCAACTGTCAGACCGCCGATAAGCTCGATAACGAGAAATACATCGGGATCTGCAATGGCCTTGTTGAAATCTTCTTCATAGAGCTCTTCAGGAATACCTATGTTCCTGGCGTTATCAAAGTTTTTATCCACCACATATTTAAGGTAGAAGGGAATACCCGTTCTTTCCTGCAGGTATTCTATATCTTCGGTCAGAACACGAGCCGTACCGCCGCCGACAATACCGCATCCTACAAGTGCTACTCCGAATTTTCCTTCATTAATCATTTTTAATCTCCTGAAACTGTTAAGCCTTACGCAGGATTATTAAATATGAAAAGGTTTTATTCAAGGTGTGCATAGATCCGATGAATTACCTTCATACTATGGATTCTACAAATAATTGATTTAGATTATAAAAGAACTGCAGGGAATGTGAAATATATTCCCGATCTGCAGTACTGTAATATAATTAAAAGTTGCAGTGACAGTTTCTTTAAAGCAGAATGTTAAATAGGAGACATTGATATGAAAAAAGTTTTGCTGATTGTTTTAACAGTTCTCGTTTTTGCGGGATGTTCCTCTGCACCCAAGGTGACCAGAACATCTTCTGATGAAGTTATTGATTTAAGCGGACGCTGGAATGATACGGATTCCAGACTCACCGCGGAGACCATCGTTTCCGATTGTCTTTCACGGTTCTGGCTGGATGACTTTATTGCCGCCAACGGAGAGAGACCCGTTGTCATTGTCGGCAGCATCCGGAACAGGAGCTCCGAGCATATCGAGGTCCTGACCTTTGTTAAGGATATAGAGAAAGAGCTGATCAACAGCGGAAGAGTCCGCTTCGTTGCCAGCAGCACCGAGAGAGAAGAGGTTCGTGCGGAGCGTGAGGATCAGCAGTCCAACGCTACCGAAGAGACAGCCAAGGCCCTGGCCGCCGAAACCGGCGCCGACTATATGATGCAGGGAGTTATCACCTCCATTACCGATGCCATTGAAGGCAAGAGAGTCGTAAGATACCAGGTAAGTATGGAACTGATTCACCTTGAAACAAATGAGAAGGCCTGGATCGGATCAAATGAGGTAAGAAAGTTCATCGAACAGTCAAAGTCAAGCTGGTAGGAATAAGATGACCCGATCCCGATCAAGATTCCTCAGGGCCTTTGCTGCCATCTTAGTGTTAACTCTCTCATCCTGTGCCAGCACCATGACATTTCAGGAGCAGTATATTGAGGCTTCCGAGCATGTCGCCCGCAGGGATTACCTGACAGCCGGAACCGTTATCGAATCCTATAAGGGAACGGCTTATAAGGAAAAGGACCGGGTCCTCTTCTATCTTGATGTGGGTATGCTGAACCACTATGCCGGAGAGTATGAAAAGAGCAATGAGGCTCTTGAACTTGCCGAGAGGGCCATTGAGGAGCTCTATACAAAGAGCATCTCAAAGGCTGTTGCCTCGGGAGTTCTTAACGACAATGCTCTTGATTACTCCGGTGAGGACTACGAAGACATCTATCTGAATATCTTCAAAGCCCTCAACTATATCGCCCTCGGGGACACCGATGCCGCTCTTGTGGAGATCAGAAGGGTTCATATCAAGCTGAATCTTCTGGAGGACAAGTACCGCACTCTGATTGATGATTACAACACCTCCGCCGAGGCGGAGGGGGAGCTTGAGGCTCTTCAGAACCGTTTTCATAACGACGCCCTTGCCCGGTACCTGGGACTGCTTCTGTTCCGGTATGACAGGAATTACGACAGCGCCAGGATTGAGAGGGACTTTATTCAGGATGCCTTCAGAACACAGTCCCATCTTTACAACTTTTCTGTCCCCGAACTTCCCGAGACGAGACCTGAACCGGAGATGGCTCATCTTTCGGTCATCAGTTTTACGGGAAAGTCGCCCCGGAAGATGGCGGAGACCTTCTATCTGGATACCATAAACGACGGTGTGTTCATCACCTCTGTGAGTCAGAGTGAAGAGTATATAAAGGAGCTGGTGGGATTTAACTTTCTCTTTATCCCCGGCATAGGCCCCGGACATCACTTCAAATTTGAATACCCCCGTCTGGAGATGATGGGAAGCAATGTAAACCGGATCGTTCTTCTGGTTAACGGTGTGCCCGTCAGGGAGCTGACCCAGGTTGAGAGCATGCAGTCCATCTCCCGTGAGATCTTTGTGATCAAACAGCCCCTTGTTATTGGAAAAGCCATCATCCGTACGGTGACCAAGGGAATCCTCAAGGAGTCCGGAAAGAGCGCCATGCAGGATAATATGGGTGACAGCACAGGTGGAATGATTGCGGGGCTGCTGCTGGGGATCGCTGCCGATGTGGCGGTGGATGCCACAGAGAATGCGGACCTCAGGATTTCCCCCTACTTTCCCGCCTATGCCCATGCCATTGATGTGGCTCTTCCCCCGGGAGAGCACAACGTAACTATCGAGTACTACAGGGACAGCACCCTGATCTACAGGGACAATCGGGGGATGATTGATCTTCAGCCGGGAGAGCTGAATTTCATTGAGTCCTTTGTTCTTGAGTAGCTGAAACCTGATTAACACCTGCTGCCGGATACAGGTTGACAGGTTCTTTGGAGGAATATATGAAGCTGAAAAGCAGACTTCTTTTACTGATACTGCCTCTGGCCTTTTTGTCCTGTGCCACTTCAGGCCTCTCGTCGGGAAGCTCATCCTCGGGCGGAAGCAAGCCCCAATGGATTGACGATAAACACTCCCTCTATCCCAAGGATCAGTATCTGGTTGAAATAGGGGAGGGGAACTCTCTGAAGGGTGCCAAGCAGGATGCCAAGGCTTCTCTGGCCCAGATATTCAGAACCACCATTATTGTGGACAGCACCGTATCCACACGGTACAGGGACCTTTCAGACGGCAAGACCATTCTGGAGTCTGAGATGGAGACTACAAGCGATGAGTCCATTACGCAACTCTCGGATGAGACCCTGATAAATGTTCACTTCGCCGAGTCCTGGACCAGCGATCTGGGCCGGGTCTTTGTGGTGGCCTATATCAACAGGATGGAGACAGGAAATATCTACCGTCAGAGAATCGATCAGGACGGGATGACCGCAAACAGTCTGATCAACAGCTCTGCCGGCGAGGACAGCCTTCTGCGCCGCTACGGTTATCTCGACGCGGCCATGGTAATGGATGCCAAGATACAGTCCCTTAGGGATCAGCTGGATATCATCTATCAGCCCTTTGCCAGAACTGTGATGCTCCCCTATGACAGCAGCGATCTCCGTAATCTCTATGGTGATACGGCTAAAGAGATGGTTTACTCCATTAATATCGAGGGAGACCGGGAGGGTAAGGTGAAGGCCGTGGTTTCCCAGGTTCTCACAGACCGGGGCTTTTCCATTGCCGGCGGTGCCGATGCTTCCCTTGCTGTTTTCGGACGGATCACCATGGAAGAGGTCATTCTGAACAATGACTACAGCAACCTCAGGTGGACCCTTTTTCTTGAAATGGTAAATGAAGAGGGAGACATCGTCGTCTCCATGGACGAGAAGAAGAGAGAGACCGCCATCTCCCTGACCGAAGCCGAAGCCCGGGCCTACCGCTCCATGGAAGACGCCATGCAGAAGAGCTTTCTGGGAAGTCTTGAGGACTACTTCGACAGCTTTGCAGGGAACTGATTCTATTACCGGACCGGGAGAATCTCAGTCGGTCCGGTAAACATAACCGTAGGCCATGGCCACCGGAACGGCTCCTCCAATAATATTCCCCACCGTGGCAAGTCCAATATTTCTTACTGCCATTAACAGTGTCAGATCGGCATGAACTCCGGTTGATGCCTGAATCATTAGGCCGGCGGGAATAAAGAACATATTGGCTATGCTGTGTTCAAAACCGGCGGCGGCAAACCCGGCAATGGGAAAGAGGATAGAGAGAATCTTTCCGGAGGTGTTTTCTGCAGCCAGAGCCATAATCACAGCCAGACAGACTATCCAGTTTGCCAGAATAGACCGGGTTAAGAGGGCCGCCACTCCAAGGGAGGCTTTATCATGGGCAATGTGCAGGGCTGTCACACCCTTGGCTCCTGACAGCAGATGTCCGGGACCCGTGAGGAGCCATGCCAGAAGCAGGGCTCCTGCAAGATTTCCAAGCCACACCAGGGACCAGTTCTTCATCATTCCCTTCAGGGTAATCTGCTTTTTAATAAGAGGGTGCACCATCAGGATATTTCCCGTAAAAAGATCACCCCCGGGGATCAGTACAAGCATCAGTCCCGTGCTGAATACGGCTCCCAGCATAAACTTTTTGACACCCCAGAAGACCTCCTCTCCATTAATAGTCCATCCTGTGGAGGCAATAATGGCCAGATAGGCCGCAAAGCCGATGTAGGCGCCGGCCATAATGGCCAGAATCAGGGTCCGGGAAGCCGGACGTTCGGCTTTAGCCTTTCCGCTTTTGATAAGTACATCCAGTACCGATTTCGTTGTAAGGGGCATATATCTTTCCTTTGCTTATTTACTTAGAATCTTCGATTATTATTAGAGTTGGCTATTATATGCAAAAGTGAATGAAGAGGTCAATCGGTTTACCCGAAGCTGGTTTCCCTGAAAGAAGCAGGATTTAGCGGGGGGCTGGTATGAGCGGGCTGTTTTTATTTCAAGCGGAAGATGCAGTAGAGAGAGTCCATCTCCTCCATCTCCGTATATCGTTTTATCTCAAGGATGTCAAAAAGAGGTTCAGCCAGAGCCTCCAGGTCTCTTTCGGTTCTCTGATAGAACATCGGCCTCAGGATTTTCCTTCAGATATCGCCTGATAAAGACTTCAGAGTTATCCGACCCGGTAGCCCGGTAGTGTCTGTTCAGCAGTTTCAGATCCACTCCGGGGCCCATTCCGATTTCAAGTACTGAACTTCTTTCTTCAAGGTAGAGGCTAAGGCGTTCAATCAGCTCACCTCCGTCATAACCTTCGGCCATCCGGATATACTCTTCAACACCCTCTTCACTGTCGTAGAATCCCATAGGCCTCTCCTTTATCAAATAAAAAAGGCCGATCCCCTAAAGGAATCGGCCTGAAGTATCAAAAAATTCCGGTTGTCCATCGGTGGACAGTCAGCCGGGGTACCCGAGTTGAATTATTCCACAGGGGGAATAATCAGCACCTGTCCGGGGTAGATCAGATCGGGGTTGGGAATGTCCTTCTGGTTGCGCTGCCAGATTTTGGGCCAGAGAAAGGGGTCCGCGTAGATCTCTTCAAACTCGGCGATTCTCCAGAGACAGTCAGTATCAATCGCTCTGTACTTAACCACATAGGTTTTGCCCACTGCATTGGCCTTGTAGGTTCTGATATAGGCTTCGGCCTGGGTCAGAAGCTCTGCAGAGCGCTCGTGATTTCCGGCATTACGCTCATCAATGGCCATCTGCCACAGCTCTTTGGCCTTGTCCAGGAGTCTTCCGATAACCATAGCGCCTTCAACCTCTTCTTCCTCCTCCTCTTCCTCGATGGGGGTGGTCAGGTCATAGGCTTCCAGTTCGGAATCCTCTTTTACATACTCCTCTCCCTTTGCATCAAGGAGGGGATTGGCATTCAGATAGTCAGCACCGGACCAGGGAGAGGCTTCCACAATGGAGCCGTCTTCTTCCTGCACTGTCAGAGTGGAGGCTTCTTCCAGTTCCATCTGAACCTGCATCAGCCGGGCGTCGGTGGCGGCCTGTTTCTTTCTCTCCCGTACAAGGTAGAGGGTATTCCGGGCTCTGAACTTGGCTTCCTTCAAAATGGCTTCGCTCTCTTCAAGGTCATACTGTCTGAACTTGAGCATTCCGTCGGAAAGGAGGTAGCTGGCCTTGTTGAACTCTTCGTCGGCCCAGAGGTAGGCCTCCTGGTCCTCGGCTTCGGCCAGATAGTTGTTGGTGTCCCTTTCCAGGATTCTTACCCAGCGGATATTTTCATTTAGAATATTGTAAAGGTTGGTGGATTTTATGCGGGAGGTGTAGAGCTCGTTTCTGGCCTTTGTCAGCTCTTCGGCTTCAATGGCTGCTCTGGTTACGGCAAACTGCTCCATAACCTCGGCATAGGCCTCGGGGCTGAACTTGTCAGCATCGATGGATTTCAGGTTGGCTTCCCACTTGTCCAGGGAGGCATAGGCTTCATCCTTCAGGCCCTGTCTTCCGGCCTCAAAGGCAGCATTGCTTTTTTCAACGACGGAGGCAAGGAGTTCTCTGGCTGCTTCGGGATCGCTTTCTGCAAGGGATTCAGCCTTTCTCATCTCCGCATAGGCTTCTCTCATCAGAGCGGGGGCAAAACGGGAACCGTCCACCATCTCTGCTCTTTCAAGAGCCTGTCTGGCAAGGGCCAGTTCCTCTTCCGATACGGCCTCTACCGCAGGTTCTTCAACCTCTTCAACCACAGTCTCTTCAACCGGTTCAGGTTCGCTCTCGACAACTGTTTCCTCAACGACTTCTTCAGGAACGGCTTCCTCGACGAGATCCTCTTCTGTTTCCGGTGTTGATTTACATGAAATAACAACAAACAGGGCAACAAATAATAATGCAAAGAGTAATTTCTTGTTCATGCGGTTTCTCCTATCGCACAGACAGTCTACCACGGAGATTTTGGGTAGTCAAAGGGAAGCCCCCTTACGGGGGCTCTACCTCTTTATCCGAGCAGGCTCTGCCTTCTCACTTATTATACATCTCCTGAATGCTTTATCAGTTCTTTTTTTATCATTCCCCGGTTTTCATGGAAGGTAGAACACTTCCTTCAGGGGGATGGTGACGGGGGAGCTGTCCTCATTGGTCTCCATTATGTCCGCCATATAGGCCCACCACTTCTGAACTATCGGGTTGGTTCCCAGGTCCTGGGAGCCGGAATCACCCTCTATCTTCTGACAGGCAAAGAGGATATTGGTCTCCTCATCCAGGAAGATGGAGTAGTCGCCCACACCGGTGCTCTTGATCAGCTCCTTCAGTTCGGGCCAGATCTCGTCATGTCTCTTTTTGTACTCCCCGGCGCAGCCGGGTTTCAGCTTCATTTTAAATGCGAATCGTTTCATACTCTTTCTTCGGCTCCTTAAGCCTGCTGCTTCATCAGTTTTCTTTTTGCCTTAAAGCGTCCCAGCATCTCGGGGATCAGTACCGCCGCAATCAGCAGGAATCCGGTGATGATGATCATGGACCTTGCAGAGATATTGAGGAGTCCCATTCCGAACTTCAGATATCCCAGCAGGAATATGGCAATAATAACGCCGAAGATATTACCCTTACCTCCTGAGATGGATACACCTCCCAGTACAACAAGGGTGATGGCTTCCATATCCCAGCCGTTGGCGATATTGGGACGGGTACTTCCGATTCTTGAGGTCAGAAGAACCGCGGCGATACCCGCGAAAAGGCCGTTCAGGACCATATTGGTAAAGCGGATGCGGGCAACGGGAACACCGGAGAATCTTGCTGCGGTGGCGCTGTTTCCGACGGCATAGAGTTTCCGGCCGTAGCTGGTCTTGTGGAGGATAAAACCCATAACCGCTGCCAGAATCAGAAAGAGTACCAGTTCGAAGGGGATAAGGGTGTCACCCACATAGCCCTGGCCGAAGTAGGCAAAGCTTTCGGGATACTGAGTATAGGCCTGGTCTCCCAGGATTGCCTGGCTGATACCTCTGAAAAGGCTCTGGCTTCCCAGGGTTACGGCGATGGCGGGGATCTTCAGTCCTGTAATCAGAAGGCCGTTGAAGATTCCGCAGACCATACCCACACAGAGACCGATCAGGATGATCTCCGGGGTACCCGCACCAGCAGCCGAGGCATGACCCATGGCAAAGGAGGAGAGGGCCAGTATGGAGGCCACCGAGATGTCGATGTCGCCGCACATGATAACGAAGATCATAGGCAGGGCCATAATGGCCTTTTCCATAAAGTTGAAGGTGGTGTTCATCAGGTTGAAGTAGTTCAGAAAGTAGGGGCTGGCATTGGAAAAGAAGATGACAACTCCCGCAAAAAGAACAATAAGGATAAACTCCCACTTGGTTACTGTTTCAATGAGTCTCTCTTTGAAACTCGTTTCGTTGATAAGCCGGCTCTGACTTACGTGCTTCAGTTTATCGCTCATTACTGACGTCTCCTGTTAAGTAATTTTTTCTCGTTGCGCTGTTCCATAAGAACGTTGGCAACGATGGCCGCCAGGACGATGAATCCCTGAATCGCCATCTGGTAGAAGGGGGAGAGGTTTACAACAGGAAGGGCGTTGTTGATGATCCCCAGAAAGAGGGCTCCCAGAAGTACTCCGGTAATGGTTCCCGAACCTCCGGCTATGCTGACACCTCCCAGAACACAGGCTGCAACGGTCTGCAGTTCGAATCCTGTGGCTGTTTCGTTAACCGCCGCCGCGTAACGGGCTGTCCACATTACACCTGCCAGGCCGCAGAGGGCGCCGGAGATGGTGAATACCATAAAGTTGACTTTCTTTTCGCTTACACCCACAAAGTGGGCCGCTGTCTTGTTTCCGCCGATGGCGTAGATTTCACGGCCGTGGCGGGTGTACTTCACAAAGTAGTACATGATGATAAAGATAAAGATCGCCCAGGTGGTCAGGTTGGGAATACCGAAGAGGCGACCCCGGGGAATCATTGTATAGGCAGATGTCATTTCATGGGCCGTTACCCACTGTCCCTTACTGAGAACAAAGGTGAACCCCCGGAAGATACTCATTGTACCCAGAGTCGTGATAATGGGGGGGATCTTTCCGAAGGCCACACAGCTTCCGTTGAAGGCACCCAGGGCTGTTCCCACAAGAACACCGATCAGAAGAATCAGGTAGACGGGCATGGCGGGGTAGGCTTCGTTGAGCATGGAGGCCGCCATTCCCGAGAAGGCGATTGTGGAACCAACCGAGAGGTCGATTCCCCCTGTCAGGATTACCAGAAACTGACCGGCTGCAACCATAATCAGGATGGCCGTATCATTTACGATCCGCTCCACATTCCTCAGTTCCAGGAACCGGGGGGATCTTATTGTCACCAGAATAAGCAGAATGATGATGAGTCCCACCAGATTCAGCTCTCTGTTCTGCAGTATTTTTTCAATGCTTTTTTTCATTACATTCCTTCCTCGTGTCCTGTTGCCGCCAGGATAACATTGTCGCTGTTTGCTTCATCCCGGTTCAGGACCTTTGAGACATGTCCCTCATGCATAACCACAATCCGGTCGGCCATTCCCAGTACCTCGGGAAGTTCCGAGGAGACCAGTATTACAGCCAGTCCCGCAGCGGCCATCTCTGAAACAAACTCGTGAACTGCCGCCTTGGTGGCTACGTCGATACCCTTGGTGGGTTCATCGAGAATCAGAATATCGGGGTCTGTGGCCAGCCACTTGGCAAGAACGACCTTCTGCTGGTTACCTCCGGAGAGGGTGTTGGCGTTGACCTTCCAGTTGGCCGCCTTGATCTCCATCTTGTTTCCGAACTCTTCGGTGATGGTTTTCTCGGTCTTTTTGTTAAGAACTCCGAAGGGGCTTATCTTGTCGATCTGGGGGAGGGTAATGTTGTGGGAGAGACTCATCTCAAGGATGGCTCCCTGCTCCTGTCTGTCTTCGGGTACATAGGCTATTCCCCTCTGCATGGCCAGACGGGGTGAGGATATATGGATCTCATGCCCGTTCAGTACAATTGTCCCTTCGGACTTTTTGTCTATACCGAAGATGGTCCGCATTACTTCCGAGCGTCCGGCTCCCACAAGACCGAAGAATCCGAGGATCTCGCCCTTGTGGAGGGTGAAGGAGACATTCTTGAAAAAGCCGGGAAGTGAGAGGCCTTTGACATCCAGTACCGCTTCTCCGATGGCAGCTTCCTTTTTGGGGAACATATGGCCCAGGGAGCGTCCGACCATCATCTTGACGATCTCGTCTACCGAGGAGGTGGCTACTTCCCCTTCGCCGATATACTGTCCGTCCCGGAAGACGGTGAAGTAGTCACAGATTTCGAAGATCTCGTCGAATTTGTGAGAGATAAAGACAATGGCCTTACCCTCATCCTTGAGCTGACGGATGATCTTGTAAAGCTCTTCCACCTCATGGAGGGAGAGGGCTGATGTGGGCTCGTCCATAATAACCAGTTGAGCATCCACCGAAAGGGCTTTGGCAATCTCTACCATATGGCGCTGAGCTGTTCCCAGATTCTTGATTAGAGTATCGGGGTTGATGTCCAGTTCCAGTCGGTCCAGAAGTTCCTGTGTATGCTGACGCATGGCCTTCCAGTCCAGGGTTCCTCCCTTCTTGCGGAGGTGGTGACCCATAAAGATATTTTCCGTTACCGTAAGCTCGGTGAACATGGAGGCTTCCTGATGGATGGCGGCCACACCGGCTGCCTGGGCGTCATGGGCGGTTCCGAAATGGACCTCACTGCCCTCCATAAGGATCTTTCCCTTGGTCGGCTGGTATACACCGGTCATGATCTTTACCAGGGTCGATTTTCCAGCTCCGTTCTCACCGATAAGGGCATGAACTTCGCCTGTCCGGATGGTAAAATCCACATTGTCCAGGGCCTTGATCCCGGGAAAATACTTGGCAATGTCTTTCAGTTCTAAAATCGTTTTTTTCAAAACATATCTCTCTTTTTTTACCGGCAGCCTCGGGCCGCTTCGGTCTTCTTCTCGCGGGCAGAACTGTCCTTGAGAGTTCTCCTGAACTGCCTTTGCAGCGGTTCGGGAAATCCCTCAAATCAGAACTTTCTGATACAGATCCTTAACTGTTTTATTAAATTCCCGGAAGGCGGAAAGGCCTTCCGGGATAATGAATTAACTATGAAGATTTAGAAAATGGAAGCGTACTCGGCAATGTTGTCTTTGTTGAAAACAAAGGGCTCGCCCATGATTGAGTTTCCGCCTTCACCGATTGTGATTGTTCCCATTCTTCCGGCGCTGATTACATCACCGGGGTTACCTTCTACTTCACCCTTGATCATTGCGTTCAGGATGTAGATTGAAGAGTATCCAAGGTCAACGGGATTCCACAGAGCCATCTGGCCGCAGGTTCCGTTTTCGATGTAGTGCTGCATTTCAGAGGGGAGACCCAGACCTGTGATCTGTACCTTGCCCTTGAGGCCTTCGTCTTCGATGGCTTTGGCAGTTGCAAGTACACCTACAGTTGTGGGAGAGATGATACCGGCCAGGTCGGGATATTTCTTGAAGAGACCAACAGCCTCTCTGTAGCTCTTGTCAGCGGCGTCATCACCGTAAACAACTTCAACAATTTCCATGTCCTTGTACTCGGGAGCCTTGAAGGCTTCGTACATGTAGCTGATCCACTCGTTCTGGTTTGTAGCCTGAGCTGTAGCGGAAAGGATAGCGATCTGTCCTTTGTAGTCACACAGTTCGGCGATTAAACGAACCTGCTGTGAACCGATCAGTTCAGAATCAGAGGGAGAAAGAGCAACTTCTCTTCCGCCTTCGCTGATGTTGGAGTCAAAAGAGATAACTCTGATACCGGCTTTCATGGCCTTTTTGGCAACGGGGATCAAAGCATCGGGGTCGTTGGCCGAGATGGCGATACCGTCAACTCTCTGGGCGATCAGTGTTTCGATGATTTCGATCTGACCTTCAGCTGTGGCTGCACTGGGTCCCATGTAGATGGACTCAACGCCGTCAAGTTCACCGGCAGCTTCTTTACCGCCGTCTGCAACTGCTTCGAAAAATCCGTTTCCGAGGCTCTTGACCAGCAGTACAATTTTTGTACCGTCAGAGCTTGCATCTTTCTGGCCGTTTGCGAAAACCATGGGGCTCAGAAGAGCCAGAATCAATACAACAAGGATGGTCTTGTTTTTCATTAAAAACTCCTTTTAGATGTTTATCTGAATTCAGATTAGCACCTGTTTCCGAATGGCAGATAGGACGAATTTCTACAATAGTGTTCGTATATCTACACTTTAAACAGATGTTTCTTTACAAAACCAGTTATTCAGGCTAATCGATATTTTTATATCTTTTTGACATAAGCAGTTGGCCTTTTTTACCAGAGCTGATGAACATGTGCTTTCACAAGGGTGTCATAAACCTTGCGGACTTCTTTCATCTGACTGTCGCTCAGGGGCGGAAGTTCCGATGCCAGGGCATTGCTCTGGATCTGCTCCCTGCTTGAGGCGCCCGGGATGACTGTCGTTACCTGGGGATGCATCAGTACCCATCTCAGGGCAGTCTGTGCCAGGTTGGCAGAGGTGCCGAATATCTCCTTAAGACGCTCCACAGCTTCCAGTCCTGTTTCCCAGGGAACACCCGAAAAAGTCTCTCCCTTGTCGAAGGCCTTGCCTTCACGGTTGTAATTCCGATGGTCTCCAGCGGCAAAGCTGCTCTCCTTTCCGAACTTCCCCGTCAGCAGGCCGCTGGCCAGGGGCACTCTGACAATGACTCCGATATTCCTTTTCGCCGCCAGGTCGAAGAACCAGTCCAGGGGCCTTAAGCGGAACATATTGAAGATAATCTGCACAGTGGTGACATTCGGAAACTCCAGGGCCTTTGCCCCCTCCTCAATCTTCTCTACACTAACCCCCAGATTCATAATTTTACCCTGATTCTTCAGGCGGTCGAAGGTTTCAAATATTTCTGGCCGGTAGTAGACCTGTGTGGGGGGACAGTGGAGCTGTATCAGGTCCAGGCACTCCACTCCCAGGCGCTTCAGGGAGTCCTCCACATACCGGGTCAGAACCTCGGGAGTATAGCCCTCATTGATATGGGGATTGATCTGACGGCCGCACTTTGTGGCCACAAAGATCCTGTCCTTCTTCATTTTCAGGAACCTGCCGATGGATTTCTCGCTCATCCCATCGTTGTAGACGTCCGCCGTATCGATAAAGTTGAGTCCCTTTTCAAAAGCCGCTTCCAGAATTGCCTGTGCCGTCTCTTCCCTGTAGGGCTCTCCCCATCGGCCTCCAAGCTGCCAGGTTCCCAGTCCGATCTCGCTGATTTCAAATCCGGTTTTTCCTAAAATTCTTCTGTTCATCACTTCCTCCGTTACTTTATTATAAGAGTATTCTGATCGGGATTGCCTTTCATTTTTGAAAGATGCTGATCCGATGAGGTATAATCCATAGAACAAAATGATATGAATACGGGCCCCGGGCCCGGATAAGGAGCCCATGATGCTTGATCTTGTAATAAAGAACGGAAAAATAGTCAGTTCCACCTCGGTGTTCGAAGGGGATGTTGGAGTCAAGGACGGAAAGATCACTGCCCTGGGTCAGGATCTGAGGGCTGAGAAAACGATCGATGCTTCGGGGAAACTGGTTACCCCTGGAGCCGTGGATACCCATGTTCACCTGGAAATGCCCATTGGAAGTTATGTCTCTAGGGATGATTTTTATACGGGAACAAGGGCCGCCGCGGCGGGAGGAACCACAAGTATTATCGATTTTGTTGAGTCAACACCGGATCAGAGCTTCTCCGACGCCCTGAGAGAGAGGCGTACCCTGGCTGAGGCCCGATCACTCATCGATTACGGCTTTCATATGACCATCGGTCCTGAGGATCTGGATAAACTGGATCAGATTCCCGGCATCATGAAGGAGGGCTGCGGCAGCTTCAAGCTCTATATGGCCTACGGCCTTCATCTGGATGATGCCCAACTCTACAAAGCCCTGTCCGCTGTCGGCGCCTCCGGGGGACTCCCCGTAATTCATGCAGAGAACTGGGATATCATCTGCTCTCTGGTTGAGGAAAACCTGGCCAAAGGAAACAGCACTCCTCACTGGCACCCCCGGAGCCGTCCGGAGGTCTTTGAGGCCGAAGCGGCAGGCCGTGTGATCCGCATTGCCGGGCTGGCGGGGTCAAGGGTTCATATCTTCCATGTCTCCTGCCCTCAGGTGGTGGAGGAGATCTCAAGGGCCCGGGCAAAGGGGTATGGGGTCACCGGAGAAACCTGCCCCCAGTATCTTCTTCTGACACAGGATCTCTATGACAGAGAGGGTGTGGAGGGGGCCCTTCCGGTCTGCTCACCCCCTCTAAGGAGCGACAACTCCCGCCGGGAGCTCTGGCAGGCCCTGGGAAGCGGCTTGTTCAATACCATATCAACCGACCACTGCCCCTTCTGCCGTGAAGAGAAGGGCGCCGACCTCTCGGCCTTTAACAGAATTCCCGGAGGGGTTCCCTCGATGGAGGTTCGTTTCTCAGCTATTTACTCTGAAGGTGTGGCAAAGGAGCTTATCTCTCCCTCTGAGTGGGTCAGGCTCTGCTGCTCTGAGCCGGCCTCTCTCTTCGGATTGAAGAACAAGGGTGAGATCGCAATCGGGAGGGATGCGGACATAGTTGTGTTTGACCCTGAAGCCGAGTGGACTGTTAAGGCCGAAGATCTTCAGGAGACCGCCGGATGGTCACCCTATGAGGGAATGGTTCTGAAGGGACGGCCCGAATATACCCTGAGCCGCGGGGAGATTCTTTATAATAGGGGAGAGGTCTCCGGAGAAAAGGGCAGGGGAGAATTTCTTAAGACCGGGGACTGGGGTTGATTTAGTTATCCGATGAGCAGGCAGGATCGGTCTGCTCACCCCGCTGCCTGCAGGTGTTTACTTCTCAATCGTCAGATCTTTGACCGATTGTCTTTCCACCAGTACTGGTTCAAAAATCAGCTCCATGGGGTGAAGCCGTTCTCCCTGTTCAATCTCGTCTATCAGGATCTTTGCCGCCCATTTTCCCAGATTGTATTTGGGATGTTCGAAGGTGGTCAGGGGCGGGTGGACCAGATGGGTATTGTGGTAGTTGTCGAAGCCGATCACCGAGATATCTCCGGGTATGTCCAGGTTCAGCTCCCGCAGTGCCTCATAGCCCTGCAGGGCAATATTGTCATTAAAGTAAAAGATCGCCGTTGTGTCCGGAGCCTGCTGAAGGAGTTCCTTTGTACAGAAATATCCCTGATCGGTATCTTCGGCCTCTTTGGCATCATCGTAGCTGACAATTCTGTCGGAGGGCAGGGGAATCCCCGCCTCTTCCAGGGCCCGGCAGTAGCCGTTGTATCTCAGGCGGGCCGCCTGGACATCAGACTTGTAGACAATGCCGATTTTTGAATGTCCCTTGTCCAGAAAATGCCGTGTAGCCTGATATCCGGCAAGCTCATCATTGATAGTAACCGTTGAGATATTGGCATTGTTCTTTCCCCAGTGGGTGGCAACAATGGGGATCTGCAGGTTTTCCAGCATCCTGGTGATGGGGTGTTCCCTGTCTATAAGGAAGTTCCGGGAAGGTTCCAGGATCAGTCCCTTGATTCCCTGATCCACCAGCCTCTGGAGAGAGGAAAGTTCCCGGGAGTAGTCCTGGTTGCAGTTTGCCAGCACGAGGGAGTAGCCCTCATCAAAGAGGGTGTCCTCAATGCCCCGGATAATTTCCGGGTAGATGTAGTCCATAAAGTAGAAGTTTCCCAGACCGATCAGGCCACCCCTCTCTTCGGACTTCTCCTGATTCATGGATACAAAGAATGTTCCGCTGCCGTGCTTCCGGCTGACAACACCCTCGGCTTCCAGTTCCTGCACCGCCTTGCGGACGGTGTTGCGGCTGACATCCAGCTGATCCATCAGCTCAAACTCAGTGGGAATACGGCGTCCCGTTTCGAATTTCTCCCGCTGGAATAGATTGAGAAGATAGTTCTTAACCTGTAGATATTTGGCTTCCATTTAACTCCCGATTATCTCCGCTTTATACTGACTCCGCTGAAATCACAGGGGTGGCTGTTTCCTGTCAGGTCCTGACAGGCCAGGGCGCAGAAGGCCCCTGTAAAGCGGTGATCATCCTCAAAATCATCACTGATTGTATCCGTCTTCAGGGACGGTCCGACGGCATGCCACTCGGCTCCGGTCATGGACCAGAAAAACTGAAGCTCCGCACCGTCAATCTCAACCTTAAGATGAACCGGCCCTTCATCGGGAATGTTTATATTGTACACAGGGTAGCTCTGTTCTTTGTGCTGACAGCTCTGAAGATGGAGGACTCTGGCCCTTTCTTCATCCCATGATACATGAAGGTAGTAGTAACTTCCAGTATCGTAGTAGGCGGACAGCCCGGCGGTCTGCTGAAAGTGCCATGGATCATACTCCAGAGTGGTAGCGGCGGTGAATACGGGATGGTCCACCCGGAAGCCCAGAAGTGACTGATTGATAACGCTGCTCATGGACTCCTTACCGTACATCCTTAAGAAACCGGGACGCTCGGAGAGGGATATCTTGTCATCGGCGGGTACTCTCAGGGTCTGAAAGATGGACGGAAGGGCAGGGGCGTTGAAGGAGTACTCCTCAAGGGGAGGCAGGGGCTTCTGTACGGCGCTGCTCCCTTCGGGAAGGGGAACCTTGAGGGCAGGCTCATTGCCGCCGGTGGCAAGGCGAGGCCACTCTCCTTCGGGCCAGTGGATCTTCTGAATGGCCGTTTCTCTTCCGAGCATACAGTGTCCGCCGTCTATGGAGGGACGGCCTGTCAGGTGGACAAAGTACCACTCCCCGCCGGGAGTCTGTACCAGGTCGCCGTGTCCGGTCTTCTGAAGAACAAGATCCGGATAGTCTCTTGCGGTTATCAGCGGATTTTTCGGATGGATTTCATAGGGGCCGCTGATATTTCTGCTCCTGGCTACTGTCTCGCAGTGGTCGTAGCTGGTTCCTCCCTCGGCGCAGAAGAGGTAGTAGAACCCGTCCTTCTTATAGAGGTGGGGCCCTTCCACAAGGCGGTGGTCGCTTCCCTTGAAGATCATCTCGGGACGGCCCAGGAGCTTCTGCTCCTCTACCGAGTACTCCTGCATCACGATTCCGTAAAAGGGATTCTTCTTCCAGGGACGGTGGTCCCAGACCATATTGATAAAGTACTTTCTTCCGTCCTCGTCATGGAAGAGAGAGGGATCGAAGCCGCTGGAATTGATATAGACCGGGTCCGACCATGGGCCTTCAATACTGTCGGCTGTGGTCAGGTAGTTGGGAGTGTCCTTGTAGATGCCCCCCACATGGAGAACATTGGTGTAGATCAGCCAGAATTTACCGTCAGCATGGCTGAGGCAGGGGGCCCATATGCCTCCGTGATCGGGAACTCCCGTCATATCCAGGAGTTTTTTACTGTCCAGAGGGCGGCAGGCCAGTTCCCAGTTTACCAGGTCCTTTGATTTGTGGATCTGCACCCCCGGAAACCAGTGGAAGGTGCTGTTGGCGATATAGTAGGTGTCTTCTACGCGGATTATTGAAGGATCCGGATTAAATCCAGGCAGTATAGGGTTCTGAATGGTATTCATTTTTTATCTCCATGGCACAAGAAGGTATGTATTTGTTCTGTAAATGGTGCCTTTATATACCATATCTGTCAAGGAAAAGGTATGAATTGTGCCTGAAAAATCCTTTGACACCTCGGAAATGTGGGTGTAATATCAAAAACATCAGTAAAATTCTGTGATTGAACAGAACATCAAAAGGAACAAATTAAAGAGGAGGATCTTAAATGATCAGCAGAAAAAGAGTGATCAGCACAGCATTGCTGCTGTCGATGGCTGCCTTTTCTCTCGTCGGCTGTAAAAAAGCCGAAGCCCCCAAGGCTGCCGAGGCCGCAGATGCCAAGCCCATGACCCGCGCCGACTACACAGGTGATATCGTAGTCTGGTCTTTTACCGACGAACTTCAGGATATGATGCCCGTATTCGAAGAGGCCTACCCCAATGTGAATGTTGAGTTCACCGTTATACCCAATCAGGATGAAGTCTACCTCAACAAGATCAACACAACTCTCCGCTCCCGTTCGGCTACTCCCGATGCCTTTACAGGTGAGGCTGCCTACTACAAACAGTTTGTAGACGCCGGCTACTGGGAGCCCATCTCCGATGCTCCCTACAATGCCGAAGAGCTGATGAGCGATCTGATCCCCTACGTTCCCGACTCCAGCCGGAATGCCGACGGTAAAATTACCGCCCTCTCATGGCAGGCCACTCCCGGTGCTCTCTTCTACAGAAGAAGCATTGCAAAAGACGTACTAGGAACAGACGATCCCGATACAGTATCCGAATGGACCAGTGATCTGAACAAATTCTATGAGCTTGGTGAAAAAGTTAGAGAGACCTACGGCGGCAGCAAGTACCTCCTGGCAGGTTACTCCGATATGTCCGAGTTTATCTTCAACCTGAGAGATCAGCCCTACATCGTCAACAACAAACTGGTTATTCCCGAAGGTCTTCTGGACTATATGAGAATCGCCAAGGATATGAGAGACAACGGAATCGAGTCCGGAACAACCACATGGCAGCCGCCCTGGTTCTCCTCAATGGCCGACGCTTCTGTAATGTGCTACATCCTTCCCACCTGGGGTCTCCACTATGTTCTGAAACCCAACGCCGAACCAGAGGCCAACGAAGGCAAGGCCGAGTTTACAGGCGACTGGGCCCTGGCTGTTCCTCCCGCCTCCTACAGCTGGGGCGGTACCTGGATCGGTATCAATGCCATGAGTCAGAAGAAAGACCTGGCCTGGCAGATCGTCAAATTCCTGGGAAGCGATCCCGACTTCCTGGAGCACTGGGCAAAAAGCACAGGTGACTTTGTGGCCAACACCAAGGTTATCGACAAGATCAAAGGCGACTTTGCCGAACCCTTCCTGGGCGGACAGAACCACTACGCCTACTTTGCCGAAGAAGCGGACAAGGTTGACGTCAGCCACAGAGGTCCCTGGGACTTCCAGATCCAGAATGCCTGGGGTGACCAGGTTGCCCTCTATGCCAGCGGAAACAAGTCCTTTGACAACGCTGTTGCGGACTTCAAGAAGGCTGTAAAAGAGATCCTTCCCGATGTGGATGTGGACTGAGAAGTCATTCGGATAGTCCGTCCCTGAGCGGGCGGACGTCCTCCCCAAATACCGGATCTGAGCCTGTTGGAAAGATCCGGTTTTTTTAACACAAAATTTCAAAGTGTTGGATTACAATAGTAAAAAAGCATTATAAAACGCCCTTCAGCCCAGGAGGGCAGAAAGGAGTTTATTATGGCCCGAGGCCTGTTCAGAAACCGGGATAACAAGGGATATCTTTTTATACTTCCCTACTTCCTGGCTATGCTGACATTTCAGATTTACCCGATTTTTTATACATTTTACCTGAGCTTCTTCAAGCCCCTTAACCTGATAGAAAACGAGTTCATCGGTTTTGGTAACTATGCCAGGCTTCTTCAGAACCCACTGTTTTATACGGCCATAGGAAACACCTGGTTTATCTGGCTGATGAACTATATTCCCCAGATTGTTTTTGCTCTGCTGCTGGCGGTGATCCTTACCAATCCCAGAATAAGGGGACGTGAGCTTTTCAGAACAGTCTACTTTCTTCCCAACCTTGTAACCGCTGCATCCATCGGAGTTCTCTTCGCGGTTCTTCTGGACTTCCGCTCGGGAGCACTGAACCACATTCTGATCGATATCGGTGTATTCACCCAGCCCTATGAGTGGATTCAGGACAAGATGGCCATGAGGATTGCGGTCTCCCTGATCCAGTGGTGGCAGTGGTTCGGCTATACGATGATTATCTTTATGGCAGGTCTTTCGGCCATATCCGACGAACTCTATGAGGCGGCCCATATTGACGGAGCCTCTTCTATCCAGGCCTTTTTCAGAATAACCCTGCCCCTTTTGAAACCCACCATGCTCTATGTGATGGTTACCTCCCTGATTGGAGGTCTTCAGATCTTCGATATTCCCAGGGTTCTGACCAACGGAAGGGGAGGTCCCGACAACGCCCTGACCACCATGGTTCTCTACCTTTACAATCAGGCCTTCAAGAACTTCAATCTGGGCTATGCGTCGGCTCTGGCTTATGCCCTGTTTATTATGATCCTCGTATTCTCGGCGATCTCGTTTAAACTGATCCGGACAAGAGACTAGGAGGAACGTGAGATGATTTCAAAGAAAAAACCGGCAATGACTGTTGTCATGTATGCCTTCCTGATTATTCTGTTTGTGATCAGCATTGTGCCCTTCTATATGATGATTATCAATTCTACAAGAAGCAATGTGGAGATCTCCCAGGGAGTCTACCTTCTGCCGGGAGACCAGCTGAAGGCCAACTATGATATTATTCTGAAGAAGGTGAATATCTGGAGGGGATTTATCAGCTCCATTATGATTGCCCTTCCCGCCGTTGCCCTGTCGGCATTCTTCTCGGCCCTGACGGCCTACGGGTTTGCCAAGTTCCACTTCCGGTTCAAGGAGGTTCTCTTCTGGCTGGTTCTGGGAACCATGATGATTCCCCAGCAGCTGGGACTGATCGGGTACTATGACCTCTGTGTGAAGCTCAACCTCATCGACACCTACACACCTCTGATTCTGCCGAACATCGCCAATGCCAGCATGGTCTTCTTTATCCGCTCCTATATTGAGTCCAGCATTCCCGACTCCCTGATTGAGGCGGGGCTGATTGATGGTGCGGGTGAGTTTTTTATCTTCCGCCGTCTGATCCTTCCCCTGGCCATGCCCGCCATTGCGACCATGTCCATGTTCACCTTTATCTACAAGTGGAACGACCTGATCAACCCTCTGGTACTGCTGAACTCTTCGGAGAAGTTCACTCTACCTGTGGTGATCTCCAATATCCGGGGACTCTATGAGACCAACTTCGGTGCCATCTATCTGGGTGTTACCATCTCGGTTGTTCCCATCATTATCGTGGTGGTTATCTTCAGCAAGTCGCTGATCAAGGGACTTGTGGTGGGAGCCGTCAAGGGCTGATCCCTTTCCGGGCCCCTGGCCCGGAAGTTCAGCTTCGGGATTCAGACCCGGTGTTCTCTGATGTAGTCGGTGGGGCTGATCCCCTCCTCCTGCTTAAACACCGTGGCAAAGTGACGGCTGCTCTTGTAACCCAGTTCCGAGGCTATTTCCTTGACATTCATATTGGAGGTTTTCAGAAGCTGTCTGGCCTTGTCCAGACGGCGGATGGTCAGGAAGCGGCTAAAGGGTATTCCCTGATACTTTCTGAACTGGCTGCTCAGATAGTTTGGTGTTACCTCCAGCTGATAGGCCACCTGGGCAATACCGATGTCCTCCTGGAAGTGGCGATTTATTATACGCAGTGCCCTGTCTACAAGGACTGATCCTGTTCCGCCGTTGTCATCACTCTTCTCTTTCTTCTGAAGTTCCTGTTCTGCCAGTTTCCAGTCTCTGCTGAATTCTATAAAATCGCTGTTCTCCGTAAGGGAGTGATAGCCGACTTTATCGCCATTTGAAGGTATTGACTCAAGATCTCTTGCCGGATCAAAGCTCTGTTCTCCCTTTGAGAAGAGACAGAGAAAAAGGCTTCCCTGTTCCAGATTGATCAGGGCGCTCCTGTCAAATCCCCAGAGCCCCTCGCAGAGCCGTTCCCTTGTGCGGATTATAAACTCGTTGCGGTCGAAAAAGGCTTCCTGTTCATTCTTCTTTTCAGGAAGGGTGACAAGCCAGCCTGACCAGCGGCCCTCCTCCTGAAGAACTTCTTCGTATTCAAAGGATGAACTGTCATTGACCAGGGCTGTCAGGGAGTGCTCCAGTTCTCTCTGTCTGAGGCTCTGCTCCTCCTTCAGGTACTCCGCCGTCTTATTAAGCACCCGGCAGAGCTCCTCAACCGAAGGGGGTTTAAGAAGGTAGTCCAGGGCTCCCAGCTTCAGGGCCCGCCGAGCATACTCAAAGTCCGAGTGTCCCGTCAGGATGACCCACTTTCCCCGCTCCTGTGACAGTTCCTCCATGGCATCCAGACCGGACAGTCCTGGCATACGGATATCGGCGAGAACCAGGTCGGGAGAGCTCTTTTGAAACTCTTCGATCATCTGTCTGCCGTTACCGGCCTCAACAATCTCACTGACCGCAACGCCGCAGTCCTTGATCATATCTTTTATGGTAAAGCGGATCAGCTCTTCATCATCGGCTATAAGAATTTTCAGATCCTGCCTCCTCAATTCCTGCTATGGTAAGTTTAACAACGGTTCCCTTTCCTGGAGTGCTGTTTATCTGTATCTCTGATCCGGGATTGGTCATCATCAGCCTTTCGGATACATTCTTCATCCCTATGCTTCTGGAATCGGCGGCTGCGCTGCAGTCAAAGCCTACACCCGTATCAGATATTGTAATAACTGCAGAATCCGAGTGGTGCCTGGCGCTAAGGGTAAGTTCTCCTCCCTCCTCAAGGGGCTCAAGGCCGTGGATAATTGAGTTTTCCACAAGGGGCTGCAGCAGCAGCCGGGGAATGGGAACTCTCTCAAGACCGTCATGAATCTCAAAGCTGTATTTCAGCCTTTCGGAGAACCTTATCTTCTGAAGTTTGCAGTAGTTCTCCAGAAAATTCACCTCATCCTTCAGGGTTGTCAGATGTTTCTGGTCCGTCACATACCGGAGCATCTCTCTCAGGGAGAGAATGGCCCTTTCAAGACGTTCTTTGTCACCCATCCGGTTCAGTCCGATAAATCCGTTTAAGACGTTGTAGATAAAGTGGGGCTGAACCTGGGACTGCAGAGCCCAGTACTGTGCCTCTCTCTTCTCCAGAACCTCCCTGTACTTCAGATGATTGTCCAGGGTGAGGGAGACAAACTCGGAAAAGTTAATCATCCGGGTGATGCCCAGGTCGGAAAAACTGTGTTCATAGAGAAGTGAGACAAGAAAACCCCGGCACTCTCCCCTTATCTTAAGAGGAAGTGCAAGCATATCCTTGTACCGACTGTCCGGAGAGAGAGGTGGTGAGGGGCAATCCTTCTCTCCTCCCATATAGGGAGTTCCGGTCTTCATCATCCGGCCCAGCTCCTCTGCCGCATTAAACTCCGGAATAAGCGGGGCTCCTGTACCCCGGGAGGACCTCAGCTTGAAGCAGTTATCTGCCGCCTCATAGATGTAGACCGCCGCCTTCTCCGACTGAGTATCTTTTATTATGGTTTCTGTGACCATATCCATAATCTCCGACAGGCTGCTCTTTTCGCCTATGGACCGGCCGATATCGCCGGTCAGGTTCAGTATGCTGTTGATATTTTCCTTCAGATCTGAAGATAGAGAGTTGATGTTTCCCAGGAGGGTGGAGAGTTCATCATCGTCCTTGACAGGATATACCGTAGAGAAATCTCCCATGGCGATATTCCGGAAGGCCGTACCAGCCAGATTGATCTTCTTCAGAATCTCCCGGGAGATAATCATGGCATAGCTGATGGCTGTAGCAGAACTGAGCACCGAGATCAGGATGAAGAGGATGTAAAGCTCCCTCTCCAGTTTTTCACTCTGCCTTCTGAAGGATGTGAAAAAGTGGTTCATAAAGCTCTCAAAGGTATTGGTAAAGTAGAAGGAGGTGTCCCTGAACTCCTCGAAAAAGGGTGTCAGGGTCTCATCCTGCTGCATAACATTGTAGAGATCTATCTCCTGAGAGTTCATGCTTTGGAGTCTTACAAGAATCTCGGACATGGTGTGAAGCTTTTCCAGGGCTTTCTGGTTGAGGGTCAGGGAGGTTTCGTAGAGGTCCTGGAGCTCATCATCCTGCATGATATTCAGTTCACGGTCATCTATAAATTCGATAAATGCGTCCTGGTACTCATTTACCGCCGCATACCACTCCCTGTAGGCTGCCACAGACCGGGGGGAGTAGGTGAGGGAGCGGATCTGGCTGTACATATGAGGACTGAACAGATCAAAGATCATATCCTTCATAAGACCCATAACCTTTCTGGAATAGGTCTGAAGCTGCTGCCCCTGGAGGATGGTTTCGTTCAGACTCTGCAGACGCTGCCAGTTCCAGAGCGAGAGGCCCGTAATGGTTGCCAGTGAGAAGAACATCAGTGATGTGAGGATAAGAAGCTTGTAACGGATACTCATAGACCAGAATAAGAGTATCACGGCAATGAGAAAGGGGCTATAAAAATTGTTGTTCCCTTTTCATATTCAGGTTATGCTGTCACCAAATTAATAACTCAGGATTAAAATCAAGATGGAACTTAGACTTTCTCACGACTTTATGAAGAACCTGATCCGCCAGATGGTTCAGGTCTCACGCAGCGGATTCGGACTCAACAGCCACAGCTCATCCCTGAGCAGTATCTTCTCGGATCAGAAAAAACAGGCCGAAAATGTGCAGAGAGAGAATCTTGATACAGGTCGGGAAGCCCTGACTATTCTTGAGGAGACCTCCTCCCTTAACAAAAGAGCCTCTCTGGCGGATGAAGCATCCCGGGAGGGAAGGGAGAGACAGAAGCTCTATCTGGAAAATATGGAAGTCCTCTCCGACTCTATCTCAAAGGCGACCTCCTTTCTTGAGGAGTTTACAAGAAGCGCCGGAGACATCTCCCGTCTGACCGGGATGATTCTGGATATCTCCAGCCGGCTGGATGTACTTTCCATCAACGGCGCCATCGAAGCAGCCCGCCGTGGGGAGGCAGGACTCGGATTCTCGGTAATAACCAGAGAGATGAAGAAGCTCTCCCAGGAGACGGCGGTTTCCGCAGACCGGGTACGGCATATTATCGGACAGTTTGAAACGGCCTCTACGGGACTCCAGGATCTATTCTCCACCTCCGCTGAAACCCTGAAAGAGAGCCGCAGCGATGCCGGCGGCATCTATGAAAACTTTCTGAAGATTGAGGAACAGAACAGGGAGATGGCCCAGCAGGTAGGGCGGATACAGGAGCTGATGGACTCCATGGTTCAGCGGAACGAAAACCGCCAGATCTCCGCCGACAGCATCCTGAGTTCGGTGCACAGCTCTGCCGATGAGATCAACAAGATTACAGGGGAGTCCGGTGACCTTCACAATGTTGTCCGCAGTACTCTGGAGGACATCGGCAGCATCCGTCTGGACTGGCATGACAGGGCTCTTGAATCGGTAAAGACCATTGCCGAAGGCCTGAAGGAGAGTGATGAATCCCTGAAAGAGACTCTTGAGGCCGAGTTTGAAGTCTTCCCCTATATGGAGCTTCTCTACCTTATGGATGAGAAGGGAGTACAGGTTGAGGACAATGCGGTTCATCCCGACTTCAGAGATCAGATCGACGGGGGAGGAAAGGGTGCCGACCGGAGCCTCCGCCCCTACTTCAGCCAGCTGGAGAGTTCAGGTGGCAGCTATATCTCCAATATCTACCTCTCCACGGCGGTGAACCATCTCTGCCTTACCATCTCGGTTCCCTGCGTCTACAACGGCAGGCCCCATGTTCTGGCGGCGGATATGAATCTGGAGGAGTTTGTTAAGCAGTAATCTCAGGACCGGAATCCATTGAGAAAGAGGAAATTCTCCGATTTCTAACTTTAAACAGTTGTTAATTGATTGATAGAGGAGCATCATTGTTGGTGATGCTTCCCTTTACCGCTTCATCAGGAAGCAGACTGTTTAAGGAGTTGTGTTATGAAAAAAATATTCCGGATCACAGGACTGATCTTTCTGTCAGTTCTGATCTTCGCCTGCGCCACCGGGGCCAAACCCGTGGATGCATCGGATGTTCAGTACCCTCTGACGTCCTTTACACCTGTAGAACGAGAAGCAGCTGTCGCTCCCGCGGGAGCCGCTGTTGAGATAAATGTGTTTTCCACAAACGACGAGCACGGCTGGGTCTTTGACTGGGACTTCGGTCAGAGTGCTCCCCGTTCCTACCGGGGCAATCCCGTTCCCAGCGGACTGGCCAGAGTTTCCACCCTCTACAAGGAGAAGTCCGCCGAGTACCCCAATTCCATGCTGGTTTCCGCCGGTGATACAATCCAGGGAACCCTCCTCTCCTACTACTACAACTTTATAGATACGGAAGTTGAGAATCCCATGCCCCGGATGATGGGGGAGATGGGCTACACCATATGGGCCCCCGGCAACCACGAGGTGGAGCAGGGAAATGAGGTCGCCAACAAGGTGGCCAACGAGATGGCCGCCAGGGGCATTGCCGTTATCTCAGCCAATACAGAGTGGAAACAGACAGACAATCCCTACTACCTTCCCTACTATGTGAAGGAGATCGAAGGGGTCAGGATCGGTTTTCTTGGAATGACCACTCCCGGAATCCCCATGTGGCTGGCAGAAAGCACCCATGAGGATCAGGTCTACCGTGATATGGTTGAGAGCGCCGAGCGCTATGTAGAGATTCTGCGGGATGTGGAGAAGGTTGATGTTCTGATCGGTGTCTTCCATGCCGGCATGAATGACGCCTATGACTCCGAAAAGGCAGACTCCTCGGGTGTTCCCATCCCCAATGCCTCCCGCCTTGTGGCCGAGGCCGTCGGCTCAGGACCTTCCGGATTTGACGCCATTATCACCGCCCACTCTCACAAGCTCATTGACGATACCCAGAACACCGAGTACAGGGACGGAGAGTACGGCAACGACATCCGGGGTGTTAAATTCCTCCAGGCCCAGAACTGGGGAAGCCACCTGGGACAGCTTCAGATCTCTGTTTCCGAACAGGACGGCCGCTGGGCCGTAGATGATATTAAGGTTATGACATACTCCATGGAGGGAGTTGAGGAAGATCCCGCAATGCTCGCCTATATGGCCAGCTATATAGATGGCTCCAGGGCCTATGCCTCGGAAGTGGTCGCCCAGGCGGAAAATGATATCCTCGGACTACGCTCCTACTACGAGGAGAGCGAGATCGTTGACCTGATCCACGAGACCCAGAGACACTTCTCGGACGCCGAGATCAGCATTGCCGCAACCTTCAACGCCTCCCTGAAGATACCCAAAGGGGATATCACCGTGGGTAATATCGCAGGTATCTATATCTATGAAAACTTCCTGAACGCCCTTGAACTGACAGGACAGCAGATCAAGGACTATCTGGAGTACTCATCAAACTACTTCAATGTGATTACCGAAGACAATGTAGACTCGGTCCCCCTGGTGAACCCCGATGTCCGGGGCTATAACTACGATATGGCCCAGGGATTTATGTACGACATCGATTTGACAAAGGAGCCGGGCAGCAGAATCGTCAATATGAAGAATATGAACGGCACACCCTTTGATCTTGAGAAGACCTACAATGTGACCCTCAACTCCTACCGCTACAACGGCGGAGGAGGACACCTTGCCGCATGCGGCGCCATGGACGGAACCGAGCTGAAGGCCAAGACCACCTATATCTCACAGCTGGCCATGCGGGACCTGATGGTTGAGTACCTGAAGGAGAAGAAGAGCTGGGGCAAGGATGATATCGAGCAGAACTGGAAGCTTATTCCCGAAGACCTGGCCGCCCGGGCCATTGAGAACCAGATCAATATGGGCAACGCCGGACGCTGATAACCTGATTCTTAGTTTATCAAATAGCCCCGGCACTCACCGGGGCTATTTATTTTGAGCTCCTTTCTCTAAACCATATATGCATTAATTCATCACTAAAGTGAAATATGTTCACAAAAAGGTGTGACAATTCTTCATATGCCTGTATATTTATTATTGATTTACTAATAAATAGGAGTTCTAAATGAAAAAAATCTCGATTCTTCTTCTGGTTATGTTTTCTTCAGTTCAGTTTTTTGGTTGTGATTCGGACTCAAAAGCTTCTGATTTTGGTGCACTTAGTATTTCCTCCCTAACGTACTTTGATTTTGACGGAGATATAACCAATTTCGATAATTATGAAAATTTTGACGGGTATACTGAACTAGGAGAGTTCGCAGATTTATATCTGGCTAGTGAGACTGCTATACCAGCCAGTGGGGACTACCAGTTTACTGCAGAGTATGCTGTAGGAGCAGCTGATCTTCAGTTTGGATATCTGGATGGGAATATCCAGTACTGGTATCAATCTGTTAGTGGAGTACTTACTGTGTCAGGAATGAATGTTTCCTTCAGCAATGCAGTTTTTCAGAAATTCACTGCTAATATTCAAACAGGAGACTTCAGTTCTGAGCAGATCACAACTTCTGGTAGTTTTAAGCTTGTTTATCCATAATTAAAGTTTCACTATTCAGTTAACATAAAAGGAAGCTGTAATGGCTTCCTTTTTATTTATGTATCTGAATGTTATATTCTGGTTGATTCCTAAAGTAGCCTATACTTAAAAAGAGAAAATAAGTCAGGAGGTTGCAATGGATCAGAAAGTCGCGGTAATCACCGGAGCAAGCAGCGGAATCGGAAAGGGTATAGCCAGCGCTCTAAACTCGGAGGGTTATCAGCTTGTGCTGAGCGGGAGGACCTGCTCCAGGCACTTTGAAAACTCTGATACTCTTGAGGTCGTGGACAAGGATCTGATGAGGGAGGAAACCCCCTCGGTTCTGCTTGATAAGGCCGTCAGCCGTTTCGGGGGCTGCGACTACCTCTTTGTGAATGCGGGCAGTCTGGAGTCGGGCACCATCGAAGAGATCGATATTGAGAAGATGTGCCGAATGGCCCGTCTGAAGGTGGAAGCCTCCTACCGTCTGATCTACACCTTTCTCAAATACTTCAAGAAGAAAGGGAGGGGACATGTCTTTATCACTTCAAGTGTTCTTGGCACCAAAACCAGGGAGACCGCCGGTGCCTACGCGGGGTGCAATCATGCCCTGGAGGCCCTTGCCGAATCCCTGAGGATGGAGCTTGCTGACACGGATATTCAGATCACCTGTCTGGAACCGGGACTGGTACAGACAAACCTCCACCGGGACTGGGATGTCCAGCCTGCTGAACTTATGGATATCTCAGATACCCTGACTCCCGAAGATATAGCCGAAGCCGTGGTGGAGATTATGGCCAAACCCTCCCATATCCGGATACCCCGCTATATGATTCTGCCGAAGGGGCACAGGATCTGATGGAAGTTTATCTGCACTAAAAAGCGTTCATAGATATTGTTGAAACGGCATTCTTGAAATATGTTCATAGGACTTTAACTATGGAGTTCAAAATGAAAATCAACTTATATAGCCTTCTGGTACCGGCTGTCCTTCTGACAGGATGTATGACCACTAACATATCTTCAACAAATGGAATAAGCCCCCTGTCCACCGATTCCACGATCAGTATCCGGGAAACCATGCCCGGAAGTAATTCTTCCAGTGCTGTAACCGGCAGTTCAATAAATGCCTTTGGAAATCAGTTTGCCACCTATCACTGGGAGATTGAAAACGCCGCATTGTCCGGCGTTCATACATTGGTACTGTCGGATTCAGATAACAATTCCATTGTGGAAATTGATTTTTATTCGCAGCCCGGCGGGAATTTTCCACCTGAGCAAACCTACACCGTTCTGAGCCTGGATGAGGCGAATGATCTGTATAATGCCATTGTCTATGACGGGGAGGGGTGGAGCCTGATCGAAGGGCGTGCCGGTGTGACTCTCTATGCTGACCGGGATAAAACACTCTTTACCACAGCAGGAACAATCAGGTTTTCCTCTAAAGGAATTGAGATCAATGATCTTGGCTTTAAGGAGTATGACAGTAACGGCTACATCGAAGGAACCGAGCGCTTCTACTCCGCCTTTTTTGACTTTACCGGAATGGAAGAGATCAGCGATCTCTCTATATCCTGATCATCCCGGGGGATGATTCTGCTCTCAGAAATGCAAAATTGATAGCTTTAGCGCAGAAACTGAATAGATAAGCTTCTCATTTTTTACACCACTATGAAAAATCTCATGATAATATGTCCGCTGATGCCCTTTAGCGGCTTTCTGATTCATGGATTAAGGAGATAGAAATGAGGAAAAAATTCAGTCCCACCTGGGAGTCCGTAAGGACCCATGAAATCCCACAGTGGTACGATGATTATAAACTTGGAATATTCATTCACTGGGGACTCTATTCGGTCCCTGCCTTTGCGACTCCCACGGTTGAGCTGGGTGAAGCTGAGGATGAGGAGTGGTTCTGCCAGAACCCCTATGCCGAGTGGTACTACAACTCCCTGAAGATGGGAGAGGGCCCTACTTACGACTATCATATTGAAAAGTACGGTAAGAACTTCAAATACGAGGACTTCCGGGATCTCTGGAAAGCCGAGAACTTCAGGCCCGAACAGTGGGCAAAGCTCTTTAAGCAGGCTGGAGCAAAGTACGTTGTTATGGTGACAAAGCATCACGACGGCTTCTGTCTCTTTCCCAGTAAACACACTGATTACAACTCCGTAAACTACGGTCCCAAGCGAGACCTTGTAGGGGACCTGACCGAAGCGGTCCGCGCCGAGGATATGAAGATGGGTCTCTACTACTCCGGTATTATCGACTGGCGCTATGCGGATGACCCTATCTATACGGACGCGGATGTCAAACAGAACTGCTGTCCCACCTATGAGTATGCAGACTATGCCTACAAGCAGTCCCTGGAGCTGATCGACAACTATAAGCCCTCTGTCTTCTGGAACGATATAGGCTGGCCCGAGGCGGGAGAGCGGCAGCTCCCCTATCTTCTCTCCTACTACTACAACAACTGTGAAGACGGCGTTGTGGACGACCGCTTCAACGGTCTATTCAAGGATTACAGTACCAAAGAGTACAAGCACGGCTCTGTCTCCCGGGAAGAGAAGTGGGAGATGTGCCGGGGATTGGGACTCTCCTTCGGATACAATGCCGTTGAGGATGACAGCCATATCATCTCTGTGGAAAAGCTGATCAGCCTTCTGGTGTCTACGGTGGCCAACAACGGTAACCTTCTGATAAATGTGGGTCCCAAAGCTGACGGAACCATCCCCGAGAACCAGTCATCCAGACTCGAGGGACTGGGAGAATGGATCGCGAAGAACGGTGAAGCCATCTATGGAACCCGCTGCAGCAGACGTCTCTCCATTGAGACTTCCGCCGCTGACATTCACTTTACCGCCAAAGATTCTGACCTCTATGTGATCCTGGATAACCTGAAAGAGGGGGACACTGACGTCTTTGTTCACGATCTTCAGGGAGAACCTGTTCTTCTGGACAAGGGTGTGAAACTGGAGTGGAAGAACCGGGATTCCGGAATTGAGCTGAATATCAGGGGACACAAGACGGCCGATGCCGCTGTTGTTCTGAAATTCCCTGGCAGGGAGAAATAACACTCTTAGGGACGGGGCTGTCCTACCGTCAAAGGCTGGCCGGACAGTCCTGTTCTTAAAAATCAAAAAAGGTTGGAACTGATGAAATGGAAAACCTTCTCCCCGTCCTGTTAATCATCTTTTCGGCAACTCTGGTGCAGTCGACCTTCAGCTTTGGAGGCGCCCTGATCTCCCTCCCGCTTCTGGCTCTCTTTATAGATCTGAAGGTTGCCACTCCCCTGATGACAATGCTCTCTACGGTGATTGCCGTGGCGGTTGTTATTACCGACTGGCGGAAGATTCAGCTGCAGAGCGCCTGGCGTTTGATTGTATCCGCTCTGATCGGAATTCCCTTCGGGGTCTTTTTTCTGAAGTACGGGGATGAGCGTATTCTGAAGACCGTACTGGCCATGGCGGTTATCGGCTTTACAGTCCTTAATCTGATGAGTGTAAAGAAGCTGAAGGATTTGTCCGTTAATTGGGCTTTTCTGTTCGGTTTTGTCTCCGGAGTGTTCGGCGGTGCCTTTAACATCAGCGGTCCACCGGTTGTCCTTTATGGCGCTCTGGCTGACTGGGGGCCTGAATTCTTCCGGGCTACCATACAGAGCTATGCTCTGGTGACCAATCTTTTTTCACTGGTCTGCCATCTTGCCGCAGGAAATCTCAGTCGGGAAGTCCTGCACTACTTTCTTTTATCCCTTCCTGTTCTGGGTATCTCCATTTTTCTGGGAAAGTATCTGAACCGGAAGATTCCCGTTTCAAAGTTCACCATAATCATTAAGATCCTCCTTCTGGCTCTGGGACTGAACCTGTTTATCTCCTCCTGGTTCTGAAATCTCATCCCCCCGACGCGATAGGGATCGGAGCCGCGCGGCAGCGGTCCGGGCACAGTCCCGGACGGAACCGGCGCAGAGCCCGGCCCTTTCCGGGAGCCCGCTAGGGCTGCCGGGGAGGGATCGCCCATCCCCT
>DHQL01000010.1:135870-159898 GCA_002408085.1 Spirochaeta sp. UBA5339 | reverse complement strand
GGGAGGGATCGCCCATCCCCTCATTTCAATAATGTTTTAGATTTTTTTTTATCTATTTGGGGAATTCATGAAAGAAAAGTATTGCATTGGAAGGTGTATTGAAATAATATCGAAAGTGATTAGAAAGTTATATGTAAAAGTTAGAAAAGAGTTTTGTTAGAAAAAAGTCCTTGAAATAAGGATAAAACATAAGGAGAGGTCAATGGCAGAAATAGTTGTGATGCCGAAAGCCGGAAACTCGGTAGAGTCCTGTATCATACTTGAATGGACAAAATCTGAAGGCGACGCCGTTAATACAGGGGATGTACTCTGTGAGGCGGAAACTGATAAAGCAACGGTAACAGTGGAATCTACAGCTTCGGGAGTACTTCTGAAGCAGCTCTTTCAGGTGGATGATGATGTACCTGTAATGCAGCCCATGGCGATTATCGGTGAGGCCGGAGAGGATATTTCCGGACTTCTGGCAGAACTCGGTTCCGGTGACGCACCCGCTCCCGCCGAAGAGGCACCCGCAGCTCCTGCAGCTGACACTCCCGCGGCCGCTCCCGCAGCTCCTTCCGCACCCGCCGCCGCTCCTTCTGCAGCAGGCGAAGCCGGTGGATTTGCTTCTCCCCGCGCCAGAAACCTGGCCGCCGCCAAGGCCGTGGCCCTGGACAAGCTGGCCGGTACAGGCCCCGACGGACGTATTATCGAACGTGATGTTATGACAGCCCTTGAGGGACAGGCTCCCCTGACTCCCGCAGCCATGGAAGAGCTGATCAAGACCGGCAAGAGTGCTCCCGCACAGGGAACAGGACTTGGAGGCCGGGTTCTCAAGTCGGACCTGACAGATGCTCCTGCCGCTCCCGCAGCTTCTGCCGGTGCCGCATTTACCGCGGACTTCCCCGGAGAGGTGGAGGAGATCAAGGTGAAGGGCGTGCGCAAGGTAACAGCCGCAAGAATGCTCGAGTCCATCACTCAGACAGCCCAGCTGACAATGAACACCTCAGCCGATGCCACAAGAATCATGGCCATGAGAAAGCGGCTTAAGAACTCCCCCGAGGCCATGGGACTCCAGGGAATCACCATCAACGACCTTGTTATGATGGTAACAGCCCGGACCCTGAAGGACTTCCCCGAACTCAACGCCCACTGGCTGGGAGACAAGATCGTACAGTTCAAGTCCATCCACCTGGGATGCGCTGTGGATACTCCCCGGGGCCTGATGGTTCCCGTTATCCGCTACGCCGATTCACTTAGCCTTAAAGAGCTGGGAGCCGAGAGCAAGAGACTCTTCGGCAGGTGTCTTGAGGGACAGATCGATCCCGAGGAACTCTCGGGCGGTACCTTTACCATTACCAACCTGGGGGCCATGGGAATCGAAAGCTTCACCCCCGTTCTGAATAAACCTGAAGTCGGAATCCTTGGTGTCTGCAACATTCAGCCCAAGCCTGTGATGGCCGGGGAGGATGTGAAGTTTGTCCCCCATCTGGGACTGAGTCTGACCTTTGATCACCAGGCCACCGACGGCGCACCCGCCGGCCGCTTTCTGAAAGCCCTGGTTGCAAACCTTGAAAACATCGACCTGGTGCTGGCTCTCTAGGACCGGGAAGGAAGGATAATCTATGGAACATTATGAACTGATTGTTATCGGTGCCGGTCCCGGGGGCTACATTGCCGCTGAGCGTGCCGGACACGCCGGTAAAAAGGTCCTTCTCATTGAGAAGGAGAATCTGGGAGGTGTCTGTACCAACCACGGCTGTATTCCCACCAAAAGCCTCCTGAACTCATCAAAGCTTTATAAAAAGGCGCTCCACAGCGAGGAGTTCGGCGTGACTGCCGGGAAGGTGAGCTTCAGCCTGGAGAAGGCTATGGCCCACAAGCAGGACACAATCGAGACCCTGCGCAAGGGAATCGCCTTTCTGATGAAGTCAAACAAGGTGGATGTGGTATTTGCCGAGGCCGAAGTAACCTCACCCAAGTCTGTTAAGGCCGATGGAAAAGAGTACAGCTTCGACAACCTCTTTGTGGCCACAGGCTCAACAGCCTTTGTTCCCCCCATTCCCGGTGCGGACCTGCCCCATGTTCTGGACAACAGAGGCATTCTGGCCATCGACAAGCTCCCCGAAAACCTGGTGGTAATCGGCGGCGGTGTAATCGGTGTGGAGTTCGCCTCCTTCTTCTCCGCCGTCGGCGTAAACGTCAAGGTTGTGGAGATGATGGACGAGATCATCCCCCTGATGGATGGACAGTTCTCTTCACAGCTCAGAAAGGCCATGGGCAAGGTGGACTTCCACCTGAATGCCCAGGTTACCAAGATCGATGCTTCCAATGTGTACTTCCAGAAGGACGGTAAAGAGACCGCTCTTCCCGCGGATATGGTACTGATGGCCGTCGGCCGCCGCCCCCTGACTCTGGGCCTCGACAAGATCGGCGTGGATGTGGGACGGACCGGAATTATTGTGGATGAGAATATGCGCACCAACCTTCCCGGCATTTATGCCATCGGTGATGTAAACGGTGAGTCCCTGCTGGCACACTCTGCATCCAGAATGGGTGAAGTTGCGGTAAACCACATTCTCGGCAAGCCCGACCGGATGCGCTACGGCGCCGTTCCCTGGGCACTCTACACGGACCCCGAGGCTGCCGGATGCGGTCTGACCGAAGCACAGGCGAAAGAGCAGGGCTACAATGTGAAGTCCGGTTCCATGCCCCTGAGAGCCAATGGACGGTTCCTTGCGGAGCTGGGTAAAAAGGCTCCCGGTGTGTGCAAGGTTGTGGTGGACGCCGACAGCGATATGCTGCTGGGTGTACACCTCTTCGGACCCTACAGCTCGGAAATCATCCACTCCGCTGCGGCGATGCTGGAGATGGAGCTGAGAGTTCAGGATATCAAGGAAATTATCTTTCCCCACCCCTCGGTGTCGGAAATCATTAAAGACGCGCTCTGGACTCTCCCTTAGGCCTTAGCCGGGAGAACACCAGAGCCGTAAACCGGCTCTGGTAGGACGACAAAACACAAGGAGAAATAAATGGCACAGCAGATTACTGTAGATCCTAAAAAGATAAGAGAAGCGGATGTTATCAAACTGAAAGACATCCCCGTAAACCAGTACAAGTCGGACATCAAGGCCGAAACAGACAAGTTCGGCAAGGACGGACTGAAAAGAGCCTACTACGATATGCTCATCATCCGCGAGTTCGAGTCCATGCTCAACAATATCAAGAGAGAGGGAAACTACCAGGGAATCGAGTACAACCACAAGGGACCCGCTCACCTGGCCATCGGACAGGAGTCAGCCTATGTAGGTCAGGCCCTTGCCCTGGATACAGACGACTTTATCTTCGGTTCCCACCGCTCACACGGTGAGATCCTTGCCAAGTGTTTCAAGGCCGTTTACGCCCTGGATGAGAAGAGCCTTACCGATACAATGGAAGGCTTTATGGACGGGGAAACCCTGAAGATGGTTCAGGACCACAACAACGGTGAGTCCCTGAGAGACACTGCGGAAAACTTCGTACTCTACGGAGCTCTTGCAGAGATCTTTGCAAGAAAAGCCGGTTTTAACAGAGGCCTTGGTGGTTCTATGCACACCTTCTTTGCTCCCTTCGGCTCCATGCCCAACAACGCGATTGTAGGTGGTTCCGGAGATGTTGCTGTGGGTGCGGCCCTCTTCAAGAGAGTCAACAGAAAGAACGGTATCGTAATCGCCAACATCGGTGACGGTTCACTGGCTTGTGGTCCCGTATGGGAAGGTCTGATGATGGCCGCCATGGACCAGTACAAGACCCTCTGGGACAAGGACCTTGGAGGAATGCCCCCCTACCTCCTGAACGTATTCAACAACTTCTACGCCATGGGTGGACAGCCCGTTGGTGAAACAATGGGATTCGGAACAGCCGCCCGCCTGGGTGCCGGTGTTAATCCCGACAATATGCATGCAGAGCGTGTAGACGGATTCAACCCCCTGGCCGTTGCAGAAGCCACAGCCCGTAAGAAAGACATTCTCCTCAAGGGTGAAGGTCCCGCGCTGCTGGATACTATCACCTACAGACAGTCCGGTCACTCTCCCTCCGACGCTTCCTCCTACAGAAGCAAGGAAGAGATGGACGCCTTTATCGCCATGGACTGTATCGTTGAGTTCGGTGACTATCTGAAGAAGAACAAGATTCTGACTCAGAAAGAGATGGATTCAATGAAAGAGAAGGTAGTGAACAAGATGACCACTACCATGAAGATCACCATCGACGACAACCTGAGCCCCCATGTGGACGGTCAGTTTATCGAGTCTGTAATGTTCTCTATGGGCGATATGCCCAGGATGGAAGAGAAGGAAGCAGAGCTTTCCCAGCCCATGGCTGAGAACCCCAGAGTAAAACAGCTGGCCAGAAAGGCCCGCTTCGGTCTGGATGAGAGCGGCAAGAAGCTGCCCGCAGCAAAGACCTACGCCTTTAGAGACGGTATCTTCGAAGCCATGGCACACCGCTTTGCTGAAGATCCCACAATGATCGCCTACGGTGAGGACGTTAGAGACTGGGGTGGAGCCTTCGCCTGCTACAGAGGTCTTACAGAGCTTCTTCCCTACCACAGATTCTTCAACTCACCCATTTCCGAGGCTTCCATCGTCGGTTCCGCCGTCGGTTACGCCATGGCCGGTGGGCGTGCTGTTGTAGAGCTGATGTACTGCGACTTCCTGGGACGTGCCGGTGACGAAGTATTCAACCAGATGCCCAAATGGCAGTCCATGTCTGCGGGTGTTCTGAAGATGCCCCTGGTTCTCAGAGTTTCGGTAGGTGCCAAGTACGGTGCCCAGCACTCACAGGACTGGTCAGCTCTGGTTGCTCACATTCCCGGACTCAAAGTCATGTTCCCCGCCACTCCCTACGATGCGAAGGGTATGTTGAACCTGGCCTTAAGAGGCACAGACCCCGTAATCTTCCTGGAAAGCCAGAAGGTTTACGGTGAAGCAGAAGTTTTCGAGAAGGGCGGAGTACCCGAGGGTTACTACGAAGTTCCCGAAGGAGAGCCCGCGGTACGCAAGGAAGGTAACGACCTGACCATTATGAGTATCGGTGCCACTCTCTACCCCGCAATGGATGCGGCAAAAGAGATGGAAGAGAAGTACGGTCTGTCCGTGGAAGTGATCGACCTCCGCTTTATCAACCCCCTGAACTACAAACCCCTTGTGGAGTCCCTGAAGAAGACCGGCCGCTGTCTGCTGGTTTCCGATGCCGTAGAGAGAGGTTCCTACCTCCACAATGTGGCATCCAACCTGACAAGACTGGCCTTCGACTACCTGGACGCTCCCCCCGTGGTTCTCGGTTCCAGAAACTGGATCAGCCCCCCTGCGGAGATGGAAGAGCTCTTCTTCCCCCAGGTCAGCTGGATTGTGGACACTGTGCATGAGCAGATTCTGCCCCTCCCCGGTCATACCGTGGAGACTGTACAGACAAACGGCGACCACCTGCGCCGCATGAGAGAAGGGGTCTAATCCCCGGGGCCGGTAATTACCGGATCTTTCACCGGGGGACTCTGAGGGGTCTCCCGGATAACTGATATCAAATGACTCCCGCCGCTCTTCTTTTCCTCCTTTTTGAAGAGCGGCATTTTTTTGTCCTGACCTATTTCCTGAATAATTTCATAGTTCATGTGTGTTTTTATTCGATTTCATCAGTATTGCTATTGTAAAATGATGTAATCCGTAAAAAGAATACCTTGCAATCTGCCGGATATCTGCTATAACGGAAATTGGAGAAGGTGCTGAAATCTCCCGGCCTGAAGGCTGCTTTAGAAAAGGGCGGCTGACAGCGGCTTGCGAAAGGCCGAGGGGATTTTCAGATATCGGGAGGTTATTGATGAGCGAACTGTCCATGGGCAACAAGGAAGTGTTCCTTAGGAAACTGAAGAAGGAGACCGGCGATATCCTGGAGAGTCAGTTCCGGATCGATATCAACACCAAGGACAAGATCCTTGAGGAGTACTTCACCAAGGGGTATCTGCCGCGCTGGTACTTCTACAGCCACTCCGCCGACACCATCGCCCACCACATCTACATGCTTACCCACTTTCTCAACGCCAACAGCGATATGCTGAGCCAGGCGGGGATGAGCGACAACTCCAAGACCTACTTTATCAATGTGGGCCGGGACTATCCCGGTCGCCTCTCCCGGATTATCGAGAAGAACCTCTCCATGGACATCGTGGCCATGGACTCCGAGTCCACCGCCAGCGGTCTGAGGATCGTGACCATCGACAAGAGGGGAGAGAACTATGTGGTCCTCTCAAAGGAGGAGAGGAAGAACGCCGACATCCTCCGGGAGCATGTGATCCGTTACGGCAAGGAAAACCGGCTGAAGTATGCCGGGGAGTTCCTTGAGACTCTGGGACACAAGTACCTGAAGGAGGAGCTGTCTGTTCAGCGCTACCCCGACAGGATCTTCCGTCACCTCCACCTCTATGAGAAGGCCTGCAGCAGCGGGAAGGTTGTTGTTGAATCTGCAATCATTGACGACACCCTCCGCCTTTCCATGGCGGGGATTAATCCGGACAGACGCTTTATCCATGAGGCCCTGCGCTACTACAAAACCAACCGCATCAATCTGGAGCGGAGCTACTTCGACCTCTTTGAAACCGGTGAACGTCAGGTGGGGATCTTCTCCATCTATATTAAAAATCCGGCTGTCTCCTATAAGGAGCTGGAAGAGGAGATGAAGCGGGACCTGGCTCCCTTTATCGACGCTGCAGGAGCGGTCAGACAGGACTCCCTGGAGTCCCGGATCGAGGTGATTATCCGGAAGCTTTCGTCTCCTCTGAAAAAGGAGACCCTGGAAAAGTATGTGGATGAGCTTAAAGACCTCTGCCGTGAGAATCTTGAGGGAGAAGGGGAAATCGGAAACTTCTATCTCAACTCTGTTACCGATTTTCTTGAGGCCGCAGAGAAGGCGGGACTGGCGGACAATCCCCGGATACTGAAAATTCTACTGGGATTCGAGCAGTTTGATGACTTCTTTGTCTCCTGCCCCATGGACGGCAAAACCCGCAACGTTCCCGGATACAGGATCAAGCACAGCACCCTTCGGGGGCCTGCCAAGGGGGGGCTTCGGATCGACCGCATAGTCAACTTCTGCGAGGTGGCGGCCCTCTCCTTTATGATGACCTGGAAGAGCGCCCGCAGCCGCATCCTATTCGGCGGAGCCAAGGGGGGGCTGATGCTGAATCCCAGAGAGTACGATCCCCGGAGCATGGACTTCTTTGACGCTTTGAGCAACTTTGGCCGCTCACTCTTTCTTGTGACCGGTCCTTCCCGGGATGTTCCCGCGGGGGATGTGGGATGCGGTGCCGATGAGATAGGCCGGATGTTCGAGGGCTTCAAGTCCGCCCTTCGGGACCTGGCCCTGATGGTCTACGGGGTTCGTCACAATGTAACCATGATCGGCGACCAGATTATCTCCCTTCAGGAGGCCAGGACCCTGCTGGCCGAGGCCTTTGATATCGACTACACAGACAGCCGCATCCTCAAGGAGCTTGGGGCCAACCAGGACTATCTTGAACTGGTGGTGGCTGCACAGATTACGGGAAAGCCCCGGATGGGTATCGATGCCCGTACCGGCGCTACCGGTAGGGGGATGTGTTATGCAACCCTGTCGGCAGTAGCCAACCTCTACCTGGACGGAAAGTGGGAACCAGCCGAGGCTCTCAGTTCCGACGAAGAGGCTCTACTGAAAGGACTCTGCGGCATTACCGTTCCGGTGATTCTGGAGAAGAACGGTTTTGAACTGATTACGGCTGACCAGTGGGAGGTACTACAGAAGAAGGTTTTTCCCAAGCTACTGAAGCACAAGAAGATGGTTGTTCAGGGTTCCGGTAAGGTTGGAAGCTCCATTATCCGGGAGCTGGCTCCCTACGGCGTCAACCTGATTGCCGTATCCGATGCGGGAGGAGCGGTGATCGGCGACGAGCTTGATCCTGCGGACCTGCTGGAGGCTGTCGCCGGTTCAAGGGGGCTGGAGGATCCGGCCCTGCGCTCATCGGTAATTCATGCTGAGAAGAATGTGAGCCGTAAGATTCACGGTGCCCGGGAGGGCGCGGCCATTCTGGAGCTGGAATGCGACCTCCTCTTTCCGGCGGCCCTGGAGAATGCGGTGACCGAGGAGAACGCTTCCCGGATCAAGGCGAAGATAGAGGTCTGCGGCAGTAACGGCAGCAACAGCTCCAAGGCCGAGAAGATCCTCACCGAACAGGGCATTCTTGTGGTCTATGACTTTCTGGCCAACAGCGCCGGTGTGACTGCCTCCTACTTCGAGTGGCTCCGAAATCAGTACCAGAGAAGCCGCTTTGAAGCGGAGAATATCTATGAGAAGGAGTTTGATGACTCCGTTCTCAACTCCTACATCATGCCCGAGTTCCGGGACAGGATTAAGACTGTTCTGGCACAGGAGGAGTCTCCCGGGGTGACGGAGCAGTGGAATATGATCCTTCGGGATATTATGTTCAGCGCCGTAAACGAGGACTACCGCTATGCTTCTGCCCGCCAGGTATCCCTGAAGGATGCAGGCTTTATCAACACTCAGTTCCGGGTTTTGGCGGCAGCTCTGAGCAGAATGTCATCAGAGGGTGCTGCGGTCCTGACCGCCTCTCTTTCTTCCGGGGCGGCAGTGCAGCTGGATGAAGCCATGAAACATCCGGAAATTCAAATTTTCCGTTCAGAGGAGTCCGTGCTATAATCCCCCCTGTATGTACAGAATGATCTTTGTAGACGATGAGGCAATAGTCCGGGACGGCATCAGAAGCTGTGTTCCCTGGGAGGAGGTCGGCTTTGAGCTGACCGCAGTATTTGAGCACGGCCTGGCGGCCCTGGACTATATAAAGGAGCACCCGGTAGACGTGGTGCTCTCCGATATAAATATGCCCCGGATGAGCGGTCTTGAACTCAGCCGGGTTCTTGGCGAGTCCTATCCGGATATTATTGTGATTCTCCTCACCGGATACGATGACTTCGAGTACGCTCAGGAAGCTATCAGGAATCAGGTGCGTGAGTTTATCCTGAAACCCATTACCAGCAGCGAGCTCTCATCGGTTCTGAAGACCATCCGCAGCGAACTGGACAGGGAGAGGGAGAAGAAGAGGGAGCAGGATATTCTTCAGTCCCGCCTTGACCAGAGCTTCCCCCTCCTCAAGGAGCGTTTTCTCTACCGCCTTGTCTCGGACAGTTCCACCCTGGAAACCCTGGCCGAGAGGAAGGATTACTATCAGTGGTATGATCTTGAAGCCCTCTATCAGGTGGTGGTGGCAGCCCTGCCTCAGGCCTGGTCAGAGATGGACCGCTTTTCCATGGGAGAGTTCCTCAAGGGCCAGGTGGAAACCCAGGATGAGGTGTTTTTCAACAGGATGAATCATATTGTTCTTCTTCTGCAGGACCGTGACGAGGAGACCCTGAAGAAAAGAGTGAAGGGACTTATTGATTCCATTTACGGTGTGGCCAGTCAGTTTGAACGGAAGATGCCCTCCATCGGCTGTGGTGAGATCGCCACAAAGCTGAAGCATCTGGAGCGTTCCTATAAGGGCGCCTGTTCCGCCGTGGACTACTCCCGGAGCATGGGGCTGAACCAGGTGGTTACGGTTGAGGAGATCCGCAAAAGGGAGTCTCCCTCTCCCGAGGAACTGAACCGGTACAATCAGGATATTATTGAGCAGCTCAAGGACGGGCGCAGCTCGGAGAGCCTGGAGACCCTGAAATCCATGACAGCCTATCTGGAGACACACTACGAATCTCCCCGGGAGCTGACGGTGATTTTCCTCCTTCTCTACTCCCGTATCTCCTCCTTTCTGAATGAGATGGAGCTGATCCTTCCCCCCGAAAAGGTACAGGCTCCCGAACCGCCGGTGCTGGAGTCTCTGGACGGGGCGCAGGAGTTTTTCACCGGCCTGATCGGTACCATCGGTGAACAGATAGGCCAAAGGCGCAATGATGTGCTCCACTCCCGCATTGACCGGGCCAAAGGTATTATTCAGGACCGGTTCCGGGACAAGGACTTCTCCCTCCAGGACATCTGCCGGGAGCTCTTTCTCTCAACCAGTCAGTTTTCGGTTCTCTTCAAGGAGGGCACCGACCAGACCTTTGTGGAGTATCTGACCACCGTCAGGATGACCGAGGCCAAACGCTTGCTTCTGAATACCGATATGAAGAGTTATGAGATAGCCGAAGAGATCGGATATTCAGACCCCCGATACTTTTCAATCATCTTCAAGAAGCACTGCGGCATGACGGCCATGGAGTACAGAAGGACAAGGGAAACATGAAGCGGTCTCTGACCTTCGGAACCCTGGAGTCCCGGATCTATACCATCTTTACGGTAATGATCTTCAGCGCCATCTTTGTGATGCAGCTGGTGGCCTTCCGCTATACAGTTGATACGGTTCGGACCACAACCATTGACAACAACCGTGTTGTCCTGCAGCAGCTGGTCAAGCAGATCGACAGCTATATTACCGGTATGGAGCAGATCTCAGATGCCGTCTCGGTGGACCCGGAGATTCAGAAGTTCCTGGGGTCCGATTCTCCCTTTGAGGACGAAGGCCTCAGTCCGGGAATTCAGAGAACCATCAACAACTATATTCAGGCCCGTGAGGATATCTCGGATATTCTTATTATGAGGATGGACAGATCCACCCTGACCTCCCATACTGATGACAGAATCAATCCCTGGACCGCCATCCAGGACAAGGACTGGTTTTACAGGGCCGTGGAAGAGGCGGGGCAGACCATTGTCTCCTCCTCCTATGTTCAGAACATTATCTGGGGACGCTACTCCTGGGTCGTCTCTCTGAGCCGGGGAATCAAGTCCCTTGAAGACGGAGCCCTTAAGGGTGTGCTCCTGGTGGACCTGAAATTCAACAGAATCAGGGAGCTTTGCGAGTCCCTGGTAATCGGCCAGAAGGGCTACAATTTTATCCTCGATGACAGGGGCAACTATGTCTTTCATCCCACCCAGCAGCTGGTTTACAGCGATATACGGGTGGAACCTCTGGGACCTATTACGGAGCTCTTCCAGGAAGGCGGGACCTGGTATCAGGAGGAGGACCGCTACTACATGGTGGAGAGTTCGGATATTACCGACTGGCATGTGGTCTCGGTTGTCTATGAGAGCGATATTATCACCGAGTGGAAGAGTCTTCAGCTGATCTATACACTGATCGGCCTGATCCTCTTTCTTATTGTCGGTATGGCCACCAACAAGGTCTCTTCGGGGATTACAAAGCCGGTGCGGAGGCTGCAGGACATTATGCAGTCCGTGGAAACCGGGGAGTTCCGTCTTGTGGGTGAGATCAAGGCTACCGACGAGATCAGGGCCCTGGCCCGGGAATATGACATCATGGTTACCAGGATCAGGGAGCTGATGGAAGCCAATGTCCGGGAGCAGGAGCAGAAGAGGAAGAGCGACCTCAAGGCCCTGCAGGCCCAGATCAACCCCCAC
Organism: Spirochaeta sp. UBA5339; assembly: GCA_002408085.1. Lineage (GTDB taxonomy): Bacteria > Spirochaetota > Spirochaetia > DSM-2461 > DSM-2461 > Oceanispirochaeta. The sequence continues at coordinate 148,444 of DHQL01000010.1, read as the reverse complement.
TTTCTCTATAACACCCTGGACTCCATTATCTGGATGGGAGAGATGAAGCAGAGCGAAAAGGTGGTGCAGATGACCTCGGCCCTCTCCAAGCTCTTTCGAATCAGCATCAGCAAGGGACGGGAACTGATCCCCATCCATCAGGAGCTGGAGCATGTGAAGTCCTATTTGACCATTCAGGAGATGCGTTACCAGGACAAATTCCTCTATGATATCCATATGGATCCGGATCTGCTGGATCTGACCATACTGAAGATCACCCTGCAGCCCCTTGTGGAAAATGCCATCTATCACGGCATCAAGGAGGCGGACCATCAGGGAATGATCACCATTACCGGAACTCTGGAGGAGAATGTTGTGACCCTGGAAGTACGGGATAACGGGGTTGGAATGGACTCCGGTCAGCTTGCCAATCTGATAGCCGGGCTTCAGAGCAGTCCCGAGGAACGGAGCCGTATGAACCGGCAGGGATTGGGAGTACGGAATGTCCATGAGAGGATAAGGCTCTACTTCGGCGGGGAGTACGGACTGGTCTGCCGCAGCGCTCCCGGTGAGGGAACCAGCATTACCGTCCGTTTTCCCGCCTGCTCCGGGGAGGTCCTCCAGTGAAAAAGTGGTATATCCTGATGCTCAGCCTGGTGGCAGCCCTGGTGCTTTTTATGGTTCTTGCGGTCTTCTATGACTCCACTTCAAGAGAGATAACTCCTCCAGAGGGTACTGTGGAGATTATTCTGAAGTCCAATGTGGGCCCCGCCATGGATTTCTGGTCCGTTGTGGTACAGGGTATTCAGGATGCCGCCAGGGAGTTTGATGTGGACTATGAGATCTCAGGCCCCCGTTTTGAGAAAGAGATCAACCGGCAGATCAATATAATGGACAGTGTTATCCAGAAAAAGCCCTCCCTTATTATTCTTGCCGCCGCCGACTATGTCCGTCTTGTAGACTCCGTAGAACAGGCAGAGGCCCTTGGTATCCCGGTGATTACCCTTGACTCGGGAGTCAAGTCGGATGTACCTGTTTCCTTTGTGGCCACCGACAATCTGGAGGCCGGTATAAAGGCCGGGGAGGAGATGAGGCGGCTGATGGAGAACCACGAACGGAAAAAGGTTCTTATAATGAGTCATATTGCCGAGACCGCCACCGCCATCGACAGGGAGAGGGGGGTCCGCATGGCTTTGGGAGATGAGAACATTATCGGAACCTGGTTCTGCGATGCCGATGAGGATATTTCCTACCGGATTACCACTGATCTTCTTCAGAAACATCCTGATCTTGGAGGTATTGTGGGCCTTAATGAAATGGCCTCCCTGGGGGTGGCCCGGGCAGTCAATGATGCCGGACGGAAAGGGGATATTCTGGTGGTGGCCTTTGACAATGCCGTACAGGAGCTGAGCTTTCTGGAAGAGGGTGTCATCCACGCCACCGTTGTTCAGCGGCCCTACAATATGGGATACCTCTCGGTAAAGGCCGCCGCCGACTATCTGAAGGGCGGAACTGTTGCCCCATTGATGGACACCGGATCAGTGCTGATCACAAAAGAGAACATGTTCGAACGTCAATATCAGGAACTCCTGTTTCCTGTTTCCGGAATAAAAAAGTAGAAAATTCATAGGAAAACAGGAAAATATTAAACAAACTCCGTAAAATTCTCAATTTCGCGATTCCAAATTCGGGGGGATAATTTTCTTAACTTCACGAGGAAACCGTCCTTTTGAAAGGAGAATCGCTTTGAGAGAAATAATCCTCTCTATGAAAAAAATTGACAAAAGGTTTGCCGGTGTTCACGCTTTAAAAGGGGTGGATTTCGACCTGAGAGCAGGTGAAATCCATGCGTTGGTCGGTGAAAACGGCGCCGGAAAATCTACACTGATGAAGGCCCTGACAGGGATCTTCCCCAAGGATACAGGAGAGATCCACTACCTTGGCAAGCTTTACAATCCCCGGGGACCAAAAGAGGCCCTCAGCCGGGGAATCGGAATCATTCATCAGGAACTGAATATGATGGAGCACCTGACGGTGGCCCAGAATATCTTTATCGGACGTGAATCAACCAGAGGCAAAAGTTTTTTCCTTGATGAGAAGGCCCAGAACAAGAGAGCTGCGGACCTTTTTAAACGCCTCAATATGGACATTGATCCCACTGAAAAACTGAGCAGTCTGACAGTCGGAAAACAGCAGATGGTTGAGATTGCCAAGGCTGTATCCCACAACCTGAAGGTCCTGATTCTTGACGAGCCCACCGCGGCCCTGACGGAGACAGAGATCAATGAGCTCTTCTCGATTATGAGAGACCTTGCGAACAAGGGTGTGGGTATGATCTACATCTCCCACCGTATGGATGAGATCGGAAAGATCACCGACAGGGTTACCGTACTCCGTGACGGCGAGTATGTTGGTACCGATGACACCTCCAACCTGAGCAAGGAAGATATCATCAACTGGATGGTAGGCCGCGTTATCTATGAGGACCCCAAGGCCCAGAGCAATGTTCCCGCCGATGCGGAGACTGTTTTAAAGGTGAAGGGACTCAATGCGGGACGCCTTGTAAAGGATGTCAGCTTTGAACTGAAGAAGGGTGAGATCCTCGGATTCGCCGGCCTTATGGGTGCGGGACGAACCGAAACCGCAAGGGCCCTCTTCGGAGCCGACAAGATTGAGACCGGAATCATCGAGATCGGGGGCAGACCCGTTAAGATCTCTTCCCCCATGGATGCTGTACGCCACGGAATCGGATACCTCTCCGAGGACAGAAAGAGATACGGACTGGCCGTCAATCTTGATGTTACCGACAACTCCATTATGGCCTCCTACGACAAGTACCAGAAGGGACTCTTTATTCATGAAAAGAATATTGACGAGATCACCGAGGAGTACGTCAACTCTCTGAAGATCAAGACTCCCAGCGTGGAGCAGCTGATCAAGAATCTCTCAGGCGGTAACCAGCAGAAGGTTGTTATTGCCAAATGGCTGATCAAGGACAGTGATATCCTGATTTTCGATGAACCTACAAGGGGAATCGATGTCGGTGCCAAGAGTGAAATCTATACACTGATGAACGAACTGGCCAAGGCCGGAAAGTCCATCATTATGATCTCTTCGGAACTGACGGAAATCCTGAGAATGAGCGACCGGGTTGTGGTCATGTGTGAAGGACGCATTACCGGCGAGCTGGACATCAAAGATGCCAATCAGGAAGAGATTATGAAATTAGCGACAAAACGGGACTAGCCCCAGGGCGCCTGATTTAAATTAAGGAGTAGAAATAATGGCCTTAAAGGATTTAAAAGATATTGAGCTTCAGAAGTTTCTGGCGCCGGCGGCGCTGGTCATTCTGTATGTTTTCTTCGGAATCTTCGGAAGAAACTTTTTTTCCTATACTACACTGGTTAACATCCTGGATGCGTCCTACTACATCGGATTCATCGCCATCGGGGTTACCTTTGTTATTATCACAGGAGGGATTGACCTCTCCTGCGGTACCGTAATGATGTCCGCCGCCATTATCGGTGGTACAGCCTACAAGACCTGGGGCTGGTCCATGGGAATGAGCCTCCTGCTGATTATGCTGGTTGCCATTGCCTACGGTTTCTTTAACGGGATCATGGTCAGCCGTCTGAAGCTGCCCCCCTTTATCGCTACCCTGGGTACAATGATGATCTCCATGGGTATCGGTTCCATCGTTTCCAATGTCCGTTCAGCCACATTCCCCACCAGAGCGGAACCCGACGGCTGGTTCAAGGATATCTTCAAGTACATCACAGAGGACAGAATGTCCATTCCCACCGGTGCCCTGGTGCTCTTCGGTGTGGCGATTATAGCCCATATTATTCTGACCAAGACAAAGATGGGACGATATATCTTTGCCGTGGGAAGCAACAAAGAGGCCGCACGCCTCTCGGGTGTCAACGTCAAGAAGTGGGAGATGATGGCCTATGTTGTCAGCGGTGTGATGGCCGGTTTCGGCGGAATCGCCTTTGCCGCGGTATTTACAACCGTAATGCCCGCTCAGGGACAGGGATTTGAGCTTTACGCCATTGCGGGTGCGGTAATTGGAGGAACATCACTCTCCGGCGGTATGGGTACCATCTTCGGTACCATGATCGGTGTATTTATTATGAGTGTCCTGAGAGCCGGTCTTCCTTCAATGGACCTGCAGTCCCACTATCAGACCTTCTTTACAGGTATCGTAGTAATCGGCGCCGTACTGCTGGATATCTACCGCAACGACAAGGCCGCGGAAGTTAAGATTCTGGCACCTTCGGATCTCTACAAACAGGAGACCGCAGTGAAGATCGCCGATCTGAAGGCCGAAGGCAAGTTCGACGATGCTGCCAAGCTGAAGGCTGAGATGAAGGCACACTATGCCAAGATGAGAGCCGACGAGAAGGCCGAAAAAGCCAAACTCCTTGCCGAGGAGAAGGAAGCGGAAAAACAGTTCATGATGGAGAACAAGGGCTGATCACCCTTCCATCGAAGTTCATTTTGTGAAAAGCCGGGGCGCATGCCCCGGAATATAATAGGAGGAAGATATGAGAGTATCTAAGAGATTTGCAATCGCTCTGCTGAGTGTCGTGATGATGGCATCCTTCACTGCCGGTGCATTTGCAAGTGGTCAGACTGAAGGCGGAAAGCCTTACATCGCCGTTGTTTCTAAAGGAGAACAGCATGACTTCTGGCAGCAGGTAAAACTGGGTGCCAACGCTGCGGCTGACGAGTATGGTGTGGACATCACATTTGAAGGACCTCCCTCAGAGTCCGACGTTCAGATTCAGGTAGAGATGCTGAACAATGCAATGGCTAAAAAGCCCGTTGCTATCGCCCTGGCCGCTCTGGACACAACATCCGTAATGGACCAGCTTCAGGAGTGCAAGGACGGAGGAATCCCCGTAATCGGTTTTGACTCCGGTGTTCCCAATGCACCCGCAGGTTCTATCTATGCCAATGCTTCTACAGACAACTACAACGCTGCCGGACTGGCCGCCGAGAAGATGTTTGAAGTAATCAAAGGCGATATCGAAGCCGCTACTGCTTCCTCTCCCGTAACAATCGTTGTTATGAATCAGGATGCTGCCGGTGAATCACTTCTTAGCCGCGGTAGAGGTTTCAGAGACAACATGGTTGAGCTGATTGCCAGCCAGACTTCTCTCAGCGAATCCGACATCAAGGTTATGGGTAACCCCGCTTACGTTGACGCAAAGAACCCCACAAGCGGTTCCAAGGTAATGATCGAAATGGTTGTTCCCGCTTCTGCCGATGCTTCTGACTCAATGTCAGCTTCCAATGCTGTACTGAGCAAGGTTGAATCTGCCAACGTTCTGGGAATCTTCTGTTCCAACGAGGCAACTGTTAAGGGTCTGCTCGCAGCAACCAATGACGGAACTGACCTGGGCAGCAAGTACAGCGGTCTGGTTGTAATCGGATTCGATGCCGGTGCCGGTCAGAAGAACGCCGTAAGATCCGGCTACTTCATGGGTTCAATCACCCAGGACCCCTTCTCAATCGGTTACAAGGCTGTTGAGCTCTCTTTCATGGCTTATGAAGGAAAATCTGTATCCGACGTGGACACAGGTGCCAAGTTCTACACAGCTGACAACATGGACGATGCCGACATCAAGGGTCTGCTCTACGACTGATTCCTGATGTAGATCGCGGATCTGATCCGTAATTGATGACTTACAGCCCCGCCGGACGGCGGGGTTTTTTTGTCATCTGTCCCGGGCCGGTTTCAACCCAGAATCATATTGATCAGCGGATAGGAAAGTACCGTGATTAACCCGGTCAGCACAATGGCCAGCCCGCTCATGGCTCCGATCACCTCGCCCAGCTCCAGGGCCTTGCCGGTGCCGATGGCATGGGATGTTGTTCCCATGGCCACACCCTGTGCAATGGGGTGATGAATTCTAAAGACCGTATAGATGGGTGTGTAGAAGATCACCCCGAAGAGTCCGTTTACAATAATTGTTATCATCGTAATACTGCTGACTCCCGATAAACTCTCCACCATCAGCATGCCCAGGGGAGTTGTGATGGACCTGGGTATCAGTGAGCGAAGAAGCACATCATCCAGTCCGAAGAGACGGCAGAGGAGTATGGTACTGACCACATTGGTTATCACTCCCGCCGTGATTCCCGCAATTATAGCAACCTTGTGAAAGTGCAGGGGACCGCGCTGACGGTAGAGGGGGAGGGCCAGAAGGATGATGGATACCGGCAGCATCTGTTCCAGCCAGGCGGCACCCTTCATATAGTGGTCCAGAGGGATATCCAGAAGAAGTACCATGGCCATCAGGATCAGGAAGGCTACCAGAAAGGGATTGAGGATGGTGAGCCCCGTCTTCCTGTTGATAAGACGTCCCAGTGCAAAGGCTGCCACCGTTGTAATGATGCCGAAGAATATGTTGTTTGTAAGGATCTCAGGCATCGTGGTGCTCCGTTTTCAGCAGAAGCTGAACCGTCAGACCGGTGACTCCCATTATCAGAACATTGCTGATCAGAACCACCAGAAGAATCCTGGGCCACACACCCTCAAGAAGAGCGAGAGAATCCAGGACCCGCATGGACGGGGGAATAAAGAAGACCGAGAGGTATTTCAGGACCATATCCGACAGGCCCCCTGCAAAGTACTCCTCCTTCAGTACTCCTGATAGAAGGAGTGCCAGGAAGAGAAGCATGCTGATGAGGCTCGAGGGGAAGGGGATTATTCTGCCGAGCAGAAGTCCCGCCGCCAGAAGCAGCAGGACGATTAGAATTTCTCTGAATAATTTAACCATATGAAGCAAATTGTAGTAATTTGCCTTCCAACTTACAATGTCTCATCCTTTGATTTTTTTGGGATGACCTGTTGCCCAGCCAAGGATATTGTCCACCACTATATCGGCCCGGCGTATAAAGGCCTCCCTTGTGGCAAAAGCTACATGGGGGGTGAGAACAGCATTCTCCAGGTCCAGAAGAGGACTGGATTCAGGTTTCAGGGGCGGCTCGACGGTGTAGACGTCCACTCCGGCTCCTGCGATTTTCCCGCCTTTCAGTGCCTCGGCCAGTGCTGTTTCATCCACAACGGGTCCTCTGGCACAGTTGATCAGAACAGCAGACTCCTTCATCATCTCCAGTTCAGCAGTGCCGATCAGTCCCCTGGTGTTCTCATTCAGGGGGCAGTGGAGGGTGACAATGTCACTGTTCTTCAGCAGCTCTTCCATGGAGCAGAGTTCAATCTCAAGATCTGCGGGGACAGACTTCCCTCTGTCAGGTGAGAGCAGACGGCAGCCGAAGGCCTTCAGGAGCCGGGCCGTATAGGTGCCGATGGCCCCCAAACCGATAATGCCGACTGTTTTTCCAGCCAGATCAAAGCCCACCAGACCGTCCTTTGTCCCTCCGGCCCTGGTCACCGGATCAAGGCGGGTTACATTCCTCAAAACATCGATTATCAGGGCAAGGGTCAGCTCAGAAACGCTTATGGTAGAGTACCCCGAGGCGTTACAGACGGCGACACCGTGGTCCCGGCAGGCATCCATGGCCACATGGTCCAGTCCGGTAAAGGCAACAGCCAGCAGTTTCATATCCGGTAGAGCTGCGACGGCTTCGGCGGGAAAGGGCATATTGGCAATTACAACCACATCAGCACCGTGACTGCGCTCTACTATGGTTGAAATATCGGTCTTCCGGTCGGGGAAAAACATAATCCGGTGTCCCGCTTCTTCCAGGGTCCGGCTCATCTCTTTCATCTTTTCATCTGAAACGGCAAGGGGCTCGATTACGTGGATATTCATTTCAGGTACTCCTCTTTTTGATTTTTTTCCATTGCTGTAAGGCTACCTCTAAAGCAGAATGGGATCAACAAGTATTTTTACTCTTTTCAGAGCCTGTCTTTACTGCTATATATACTGACCATGTCCCGTCAAAACTGTTATACCTGTTTTCGTCCTCAAAACCAGTGCTACTGCTCTCATATCCGGGAGGTGGACACGGGGGTGAAATTTGTCTTTCTGATGCACCCCTGGGAGGCCTACAAACAGCGCACCGGTACAGGCCGGCTGACCGCCCTCTCTCTGGAAGATTCCGAGATCATTGTGGGAAAGTCCTTTGATTCAAACAGGCGGTACCGTGAGCTTCTGGAGGACGAGTCCTGTTTTCCTGTTGTTCTCTATCCCGGGGAGGGAGCTCTGACGGCAGATGAGTTCGGCAGCCGCTACGGCGATGAGTTTCACGGCCCTGACAGTCAGACAGTCAGAACCGGCAGAAAGCTGCTGGTCTTTCTGGTGGATGCCACCTGGGTGATGGCCCGGAAGATGGTTCACCATACCCCGAGCCTTCAGACTCTGCCCCGGCTCTCCTTCTCGGCATCCTACAGGTCCCGGTTTCAGATCAAGAAGCAGCCTGCCTCCTTCTGTCTGTCCACCATCGAATCAACCTACTACCTGATCAGGGAGATGCAGGAAGCCGGTCTCTGCCGGCAGGATGTTTCGGTAGATCATCTGATGGATGTCTTTGACAGGCTCAATGAGTTTCAGATGGAGAGTGAGCGTCTGGGGCGCGCGGCAGGTTCGGCAGCGGGGCAGTCAATCTCCCCTGAGTCAAATATAAAAAAGGGCCGGCTCCCGAAAGAACCGGCCCCCTCTGAATCCTGAATAAGGAATATTATCTTCTTTTTCCTCTAAGAGCGCTGTTCAGGAGCTCATAGAAGGGTTCAATACCGATGGTGGCACCGGAAACGGCATCGGGCTGGTCGATACTCTGTGTGCTGATAACCTCGGCTTCCACAGCCTTGGCCTGTTCAAACCAGGGTGCCATGGCTCCGCCATTTGCTACCATTCCGTACTCGCCGTCCACAGAGCGCTGAGCCTTGCTCTTTCCGCCGTCCTGGGCGATTCCATCCCATTTTACTGAGACAATGTAGCCCGAGGTGACTGTCACAGCAACAGCATATTTGTAGCCATTGTGAAAGCCGGGCTGCTGAGCACTGTAGCTTCCATCCTTATAGGGACCGTAACCCACGGGGCCTGCGGCAAGGGCCTCTTTTACAAGGGCTACAAAGGGTCCAACCTTGATGGATGCTCCCGAAACGGCATCGGTATGACCCGCGCTGTCAGAGAGAGTAATCCTGTCCACATCCTGGAAACGGATAAGAGCTTTTTCCACGGCCTGTGCCTGTTTCCACCAGGGAGCCATTGCTCCGCCCTTCTCTTCCATGCCGTAGCGGCCTGTGCGGGACATGGTAACCTTGTCGTCACCACCGTTGATATTGGAACCGTTCCAGCTGACCTCTTTGATCTGTCCCCTGTTCACAACCAGGGTCACATTGTATTTCCAGCCGGACCCGGGATACTCTTTTTCCTGGGCAAAGTAGACACCGTCCCGGTAATTATCAGCAAAAATTGATCCTGCGGCAATCAGCAGGATAGAAAACAGTAATATTGTTTTTTTCATTTATTCTCCCGGACAGCACAATTCAGTACTGTCATAATTGTTATTTTCTGAAAAATATATATTCTTCAAAAACTATTGTTTAATTGTATACGAATGGCTTGCGATTTTCAATGAATGCACATTCTTTGATATTCTTGAATTACTATACAGCCTGTATGAAACCGTCAGTAAATAAGTTTGAGAATTGAAATCCAATAGGCAGGAATCGGGCCTGTCTCCAGTTGAAGGAGAACAGGTCCGACCATATTTTATCTGCTGTTATGCAATTTATCAGGATGAGGCTTTGTTGTACTGGGTATCGCTTGTTGTCGTTGTTCCTTCAACAGTCTTGGTTGTAGTCATAATAATGGTACTGCTGTCGACTATTGTTATGATCCTCTCGGACACCCCGCTGCCTTCAGAACTCTCGACATCAAAGGTGATGACAGTATAACCTTCGCTTTCGCTGTAGGTAACAACCTGATCACTTACAATGGTATAGGTGTATGAACTGCCATAACCGGAGAAGACTAGTGCCTCTTCTGTGAATGTATAGATCATAGATGCCATTCCATCCATTTCCCAGTCACCAAGAAGGGCTTTGTACTCATCACTGATACTGATCCCCCCTGATTCAGTCTCACAGGAACTGAAAACTGCTACTGATGCTATGAGCATCACCAAAATAAAACCATTAAGAAAAATCTTTCTCATTTGTATCTCCTATAATTTCAGACGGCCACCGATGGTCACGATAATACCGTCATAATATTCAAAATAATCTTCCTGGCTCACACCTTCATAGGACCCGCCGCTTCCCCGGATAAAGTGCAGATTGTCAAGCAGGTTTTCTCCTTTGATATAGAGCTCAAAATGTTCTCCGAAAGACTTGTCTATTCCCAGGGATATCAGGAACTTGTCAGGACTCATATATTCAGTCACTCCGTTCTGTACCCTGGGGGACTCCCAGGTTCCTGAGCCATGGATCTTCAGATCTATAGAGGTAAAGGTATAAGAGGAAGTGAGTTGCAGACTATGGGGAACCCTGTCTTCTAAATCTATATAGCGTCCCAGAGACTCGTTGTATGCTTTTGCAGCTGTATAGGCATAGGACAGACTACCGCGGTAATTGCTGCCGGCATACTGTATGCGGGCATCACCACCATATGTTACAGCCTTGTCTACATTCTGATAGGTGTAGTCACCATCTCCTGAGTCCATCTGCGTATTGATCAGGTCTCTCACAGCGTTGAAGTAGAGCCCGCATGATATATTCCATTTGCTGTGAATCTTCCGGGTATATGACAGGTTTAATCCATGGGACTTTTCCGGTTTCAGATCGGGATTACCAAGAACATAAAACCCTGTACCGCCGTAGTTGTGCCAGAATACCCAGTATTTTTGCTGCATGGTGGGCATTTTATATCCCATACCGTAGGAAGCCCTGAGAATACCACTCTCCATGGCCCACTTAAAGCTCAGTTTGGGTGTCAGTTGAAACAGCGGAGAGCTGTCTTTATCCAGTGGAGGGGAGTAATCAATACGGAATCCAGGAGTCAGAATGAATCGCTCATCTGAAGTTATATCCCAGTTGTCCTGAGCAAAAAGACTCATCTGCATCCCCATTTTTATTTCATCAAATGAGGCGTCATCCTCCAGAGTCTCAAACTTCAGATTACTTCCAAAAAGGAAGCTGTGATTTATCCAGGGACTGTAATCTGCCCGGACTTCCGCTTCCAGATCTGTAAACACTCTGTTCTCAATGGAAGCAGAGTTGTCTGTCAGGTCATAGCTTCCCAATTCAAGATCAAAGTACTTTCCAGAGATGAAACCGCTCATACTCAATAAATCACCGGGTGTACTTTCCCAGGTCAGGCCCGCATCGGCCTTGTGAGTATCATAGCTGGTTCTGTAAACTGTTCCGGAGTTGGATTTATTGTAAAAATTGGAGTACGACGAGAACACTCCTATCCGGCCATTCTCAAGAATCCAGTCGGCTGTACCACGGATTGAGCCCAGACGGGACAGGGGGATTTTGTACACATCGTAGTATTTCTCATCCTGTGATTCGGACTGTAAATTTCCGCTGTCATAGTCAAAAGAACCGGAAAGACCAAGGCTCATTTTTCCCGTAGAATAGGAGAGTGAGCTTTCCGTGTAGGTCCTGAGGTTTGTTGCTGCCTCTTGTACCAGTTCTCCTGAAAACTCCGTTGTATCTTTTATTTGTTTTTTGGTAATGATATTGATGACACCACCCATGGCATCAGAGCCATAGAGAGCGGAACTGGCTCCTCTGATAATTTCTATCCTTTCGATGGAGCTGACCGGAATCAGTCCGCTGGGGACAGCACCGTTGATTCTGCCGTTTACCTCTATACCGTCAATCAGGATTTTTACGTAATCACCATCGAATCCCTGCAGCATTATTGAAGATGTCCCATGGTCGCTGGCTTGAATTCCGGGAATCTGTGCCAGGGCTTCCAGAAGGGTTTTGGCTCCTTTTTCACGGATCTCCTCCTCTGATATGACCTCAACTTTTTCTATTGAATCATCTGCATTCTGCTCAAACTTGCTACCCGTTACCACAATCATCTCTGATTCTTCTGAAAACAAATTTGCAGATATTATGAATAAAAGAGTAAAAAACAAATGAAATTGTATCCTTTTATTGCTCAAAATAACTGTCCTTTATATTAAAATGTTAGTTAATGTTAATTAACAAAAAAAGTTTATATGTATAGATTATTAGTCTCAACTAATTCTGTCAATCAATAATGAATAGAAAAATTATATTATTTATTGAAGTTCATAATTCATGACAAAAGTCATTTCAAATTCATCAATATTTTCCGGGAGAGAGGGAAAGGGTGAGGCTTTTCGTACAGCCCGAAGAGTTGCATCGTTCAGAAGTGTGTACTCAGAAGGATTTATAATACTCAGGCTGAGTATCCGCCCATTACTGCCAATAATGACTTTCACTTCTACCTGATCTTCCTGTTCTCTTTTTCTTGCCGAAGCAGGATATATCTTATTTCGGCCGACTTCCTCTAGAATCTGCTGTTTGTAGGATAAAAGATGGGATGACATAGGGGGCTTCTGATTTTTATCCTCGGAAAGGGGGGCTGTTTGTCCCATGATCCTTGAAGAGGTGGAAACCGGCTCAGTAACCGGCTCA
>DHQL01000010.1:0-135631 GCA_002408085.1 Spirochaeta sp. UBA5339 | reverse complement strand
AACCGGCTCAGTAACCGGCTCAGAAACCGGCTCAGAAACCGGCTCAGAAACCGGCTCAGCCTCGGCTGCCGTATGCTGTGTCTTGGTGGAGATTGATGCCTCCGGGAAAGCTGCAGAAAGGTTGATGATAACCGTGTTGTCAGAACCAATAGCCATCTCTTTGTCTTCAAGAGCAAGTGCGGGTATTAGAATTGCTCCGCAGAGAGCGATTGAGGACAGTGTACTAATTATCAGTCTTATTGTGTCTGAAGATGATATTCGGATAGCCCGCATTTTTTACCTCCCCCATTAGTTCGAGAACAAATTCAATGGGGATTTCCCTGTGACAGTCCAATACAAGAGATTGTTCAAGAGGCTCTGATCTCATATTGCCCAATAGAATGTTTAGATCCGACAGAGCAACGATACGGTCACCAAGGAATATATTCTGATCCTTATCTACACTTATTACCAGGGGATTTCCCGACTCCTGTGAGCTTCCATCCCTTAGAGTCGGCAGCTCCAGCTGCATATGGGAACTTTTAAACTGAGTTGATATCATAAAGAAAATCAGAAGAATAAAAATGACATCAATAAGGGATGTTAAGTTGATCGATGCCTGTTCATCCTCTCTTTTACCGAAACTAAGCACCGCATTCAACCTTCATATTGATTTCATCAAGATATTCGTCATCCACAGCAAGGCTCATACTCAAAAGACGCTTATTTATAATTCTTTTAAAAAAACTGACAAAAAACATAGAGGGCAATGCAACGATAAGACCGCAGGCGGTTGTCAGCATCGCCAACCATATACCGCCAGAGAAATCCTGAATTGTCCCTGTAGATCCGGCTCCCATATCCTGAAATGCTCTGATAAGGCCGATTACAGTACCCAGGAGGCCCAGGGTAGGGGATGCAGCTGCAATAAATCTAAGAAGCCAGAGCTCTTTTTCCATTTCCTCCTGCAGCAGAGCACCATGTTTTTCGAGTATATCTATGCGAATATCCCTGGGTATGTTTTTAGTCTCTCTGGATATCCGTCTCATTCTGCTTATCTGAGAAGAGGGGTGGTTCTTTCTTCCGCTGAATGAAAAATAAATCAACCTTTCAATAATAAGAATGCAGGAGATAAAGAAGCATAAGCAGAGAATCCAGTTGATTCCTCCTCCCATTCTGATATATTCAAGCAGGTTCATCTTAAAACCTCCAGAACAGATTCAAGACTGGATATCTCATCAAATATTCTAGGTGATGGGCGAAGCAGCATTGATGAGGGTATGATTGTAATATTACCCTCCTTACCGGCTCTGGTACTCTTTACAAACCCATTGTTTTCTATGATATCCGAAGGCTGGCTGATGGACATTGAAGCGAACAGAAAGTCCGGGTTCTTCTGAAGAATATATTCTGGTGAAAGAATCGGTCTGGCACCATCCAGGCCCTTACATATGTTTTCTACACCCAGAAGATCGAGTAGTTCTCCAGGAAGAGAGTCCTCAGTAAAACCCATCATCGGACTAGCAGCGTAGAGAACTGCCCCCTTCAAAGGAACAGAGTTGTACTGCCTTTTCGCCTCAAGTTCTGAGACTCTGGCCCTGGATTGCTCAACCAGAGCTGTTGCTTCATGTATGTGCCCTGTCAGTGCTCCGAGAATGGATATTGATTCAATAATATCTTCTATTGTTGAACAGTCATGTATGTAGACAGGGATTCCTTTGCTTTGAAATGTATCAGCCATACCAGCAGTCATACTGTTCAGGATAACCAGATCCGGATCTCTGGCAAAAACAGCCTCCGTACTGGGACGGGCAAGGTTTCCGACAGTTGCCAGTTGTTCTGTTTTTTCTTTAGGCCAGATTCCTTCCCGGCTGCTGCCGATACCGGCAATCTTATCTTCTGCGCCTAACATATACAGTGTTTCCACAGCACCGGCAGACAGAATTACGATCCTGTTGTATTCTTTCATAGGGAAATCTGAACCATTCATAGTACCGCTCTCAAGGGTTTTCTTTGATGCACCGGTAACAGTATTCCTTTGTCCAGGACTGCATGAAAGCAGAGATAGGACTATAATAAACAGTATTCCTGCCTTTTTCATAAATTGTCTCCTTCATTATTTGTGATTGTAATTTTTTCCAGAAAGTCTACTGCTAGATTGTTGCCCCAGAAGACTCCCTCATCATTCAGAATGTTTTCTTCTCTGTTAGGCCTGAAAAAGCCTCGTCTTCTGTAGTCATTGAGGATATTGTCAACTTGTGTCTCTTCCAGGCCTTCAACGGTAGAGAGTATCTCTTTTTTACTGTAGCGACCGAACTGGAAATAACCCAGCAGCCTATTGTACCGGTCATAGGCTGGATTTACGGGCATGACCATTGTTTTTCCGGGAGCCATCCTGTAGATTCTGAAGGGGCCGATGCTCCCACCTGCACCGTTGCCGATGGGAATAACGTCTTTGTTTTCATACCTGAGTTTTATATAGCGGTATTCATCCCGTCCGGGTTTAACCAGTTTGGAGAGTTCCAAAATCTCATATCCGGATTCTTCCAGAATCCCCATAAACAGATGGTGACGCTTCCTGTCGGCCTGCATTGGGTTTGAAAACACCAGTTCACCGGCACTGATCCTGCGGGCAAGTTCCGATCCCTCATGTATCATCAGGGAGTAAAAACTCGTACCATCAAGGTTCAGGGATAAAAAGTCTTGAGCATCCTGAATTAGAGCCTCTTCGCTCTGACCCGGGTAGGAGTAAATGATATCCACTCCCAGAATCCCTTTGAAATTTTCCCTTATTTTCTGAATTGACTGAATGGAGTAGTCTCGGGTACCGCTTCTGCCTAAAGTTCTTCTGCCTGTACTGTTAAAGGTTTGAATTCCGATACTAAGACGATTAACTCCCTGTGCCTCAAGTACAGAGAGTTTTTCAGGTGAAAGGTTGTGCAGTGTGCTTTCTACTGAGATCTCACAGTCGGGAGTCAGGGGAAGCCATTTATGAAGAGCCTGGAGAACACGCTCCAGGTCTGCAGTCTTCAAAATCGTGGGGGTTCCTCCGCCCATGTACACCACTGATATCTTTTGCATCCCTATATATCTGTAACGGCCAGTGTTCTCAATCTCGCTGATCAGGTATCCGGCATATTCAGATGAGAGAGAATTATCACCTCTGCTGCGGTTCAGATTGCAAAAGCTGCAGATTTTGTCACAATAGGGAATATGAATATAAACACAGCAGCCTTTTTTATCTGATCCGGGCCCATTGCTGTTCAGGAAATCTTCTACATGAGACCAGTCCAGAGGTGTCATGTATTTATGATGATTATTTTCCCCTGACAGTAACCGGGAGATCCCCTGTTGGGCATCATGATGTGATTTCAGTCTTGTATCAAACAAGTATTTCTCCTTGGTTTCAATCCTTGGCAGTCAGCTTTTCTGCCTTCCGGGAAGTACAAATGGAACACCGTCTTCATCCTTCCTGACAGGCATTTCCAGACCATATACCTGCTCCATGTTCTTGTCAGTCATCGCTTCAGAAGGTGTACCGTCGCACAGGACCTGCCCTCCTTTCAGGAAACAGAGGGTATCACTGTACCGGGCGGCCAGGTTTAAATCATGCATAACGGCAATGACTGTTAATCCCAGCTCTTCCTTCCGTCTTTTCAGGGTTTCCATAATATCCACCTTGTGGTGAATATCCATGCTGGCTGTCGCCTCATCCAGGATAATCACTGGAGTTTCCTGAACCAGGCATCGTGCCAGCAGAACCTTCTGCTGTTCTCCGCCGGATAGACAACCGAGCAATCGTTCACTGAAGCTCTCAAGATTCAAAAGCCTCAGTACCTCAACAGTCTTGCTCCTGTCTTCCTCTGTGAAACCGTTCCATCTGTTTTTCAGGTAGGGAAGACGTCCCATCCGGACTGTATCAAAGACAGTAGATGCGGCAAAACTGCCAGCTCTCTGGGGGACAAAACTCACCAGTCGGCTCAGTTCTTTTCTGTTCCGGATACTGTTTCCTATGGAGTTTATGCTCTTTCCTTCGGAGGCTAAGTCTATGACTCCCGATGATGGCAGAAGGTAACCCATAATATTCTTCATCAGGGTCGATTTTCCGCAGCCGTTGTGTCCCAGCACTGCTGTCATCTCACCGGCTTTGAAGGTGTAGGAGAGTCCCTCCAGTACCGGAGTCCGGCCGTAGGAGAAATGGATATCTTTTATATGAACAAAAATGCTCACAATGAGATTCCTCCTCTCTGTTTTACGGCAAGGTAGAGAAAGAACGGGGCTCCGAAGAAGGATGTGACTACACCTATCGGGATTTCCACAGGAGCGAGCAGAGTTCGGGCAAGAATGTCGGCAGCCAGTAGAAAGAGCCCCCCTCCCACCGCAGAGTAGGTTAACAGTCTGTGATGGTTCGAACCGACAATAAGGCGTACGGTATGGGGAATGATCAGACCGACGAATCCGATCATCCCGGAGAAGGCAACAGAGAAGGCGGCAATAAGACTCGCAACAGCGAGGAGTCTCTTTTTCAGTGCTGCAGTATCAATGCCCAACGAGTGAGCTTCTTCATCTCCTCTGAGCAGAGCATCCAGATCAATGCGATGATAGTAAAAATATGAAAGAGCCAGCATCAGGGGGATGATCAGGATTATAACTCTGGACCAGGTTGCCCCTCCCAGATACCCCATAAGCCATACGGTGATGCGATAGGAGTCTTCACCAATCCAGTAGAGGGCAAAGGAGGTAAATGCGCTCATGAATGAAGAAACAGCTATACCTATGATCAGAAGCATGGCTACACTTACAGTTCCCTTACTCATTGATAGACGGAATATAAGGAAAGTGACAACCAGAGATGTGGTAAACGCCAGGATGCCGTAGAATACTTCAGGCAGTCCAAGCAGGAACGCAATGACAGCCCCGGTGACCGCACTCGCACTGATTCCTATCAGGTAGGGGTCTGCCAGGGGATTGCGGAAGACAGCCTGTACTACTACTCCCGAAGATGACAACATCATTCCAATGATCAATGCCATAATCATTCTCGGGAGCCTGAAATCCAGAATTATCATTCTGTAAGTCTCTCTACTGACTGTTTCACCTGATTCTGGGTTAAGTAAACGGTTCAGGCTCATGGGATTCAGGGCAACGCTTCCGTTACTTAATCCGAACCAGAACAGGAGCAGGCCCGCTGTGGCAAGAAATACCTGGATTTTATAGGGTTTGACAGCTTTCATAGTCCGGACAGCTTATCTTTGCAGTATGCCAGCCCCTGAAGAAGATCATTTTCATCAGGATGTTTTGCTGCTTCCTCATGTCGTTTGCGTCTTGCATCGTCCATGAAGTGGGGATGTCCTTCTGGAAAATTCTCAAATGTCTTTGTCAGCTTCGGGGATATCTTTCCCTGACAGAGGTAACATCCCAGGTAGGTATTTCCC
Source organism: Spirochaeta sp. UBA5339 (assembly GCA_002408085.1). GTDB lineage: Bacteria > Spirochaetota > Spirochaetia > DSM-2461 > DSM-2461 > Oceanispirochaeta. The sequence goes on along the minus strand of DHQL01000010.1, from coordinate 130,217 downwards.
TTTTCAACCTCTTCCTTCATTCTTTTGATTACATCTTTCGCATGATCCGAATCGGGGTAGGCCCCAAGAGTCCCGATCAGGCATATCTTTTTGTGCTCTAAGGTTGAAAGAAAATGAAGAAACTCCTTATCGGCTGTCCCTTTGTCTACCCAGAACCCGGCAATGATCCATGGGACATCGTCTATTTCGGGGTTGTCTTTAATATCTGCAAGGCTGCACTCCTGCCGGATATTCTCGGATATATATTCTGCAAGTTTTTTTGTATTACCGCTGAGAGAGGAGTAGATAACCAATCCTTTACTCTGTGAGTTCATGTGTGATCTCCTTGGTTAATTATGACTAATAAAGTATGTTAATATTAATTAACAATTGTGGTCAATAGTGATCTGGAGATTTTGAGACAGGTGAAATGAATTCTTCTGAGAGCTTGACTGGATAAAAAAAGGGGCGGAACTCCTGTGGAGCCACCCCTCTTATTTTTAAAAGGAAGAGATTATCTTATCTCACCCTTGTCCCATGTTCCGCTTCTTGTTTCCCCTGCTCTGGAGGGAATGTCAAGAATCAGACCGGGGTGAATCAGATCGGGGTTGTCCGGGTCTACAAGTTTGCTTCTGTTGGCCTCATAGAGATTCTTCCAGCTCCATGCATCGTTGTAGATAAAGTCATATCCCGCGATATTCCACAGACAGTCTTCCTGGCCGCTGGGCAGTTTTCTGACAACATACCGGGCGGGGAGGGTTCCGCTGCTCTCTCTGGGGATGTAGACGATGGCCTTGAGAACTTCGATACCAGCCAGTGAGCTCTCGTAGCTGTCATCATAGCTTTCGTCTGAAAATTCCTGTTTAGCCTGGGCATAGTAGGCCTGACCTTCAGCGTACTCTTCGGGGAAGTTCTCATCACCACGGATATTGGCGGCGGAGGCTAGACTTCTCTCCAGTCTTCTGAGGGCGCTGTTGGCTCTGTAGCGGCTCAGCATCATTGCAATCCACTCATCTGAGCGGGCGGCATACATCTGGGACTCTTCGGCCAGGCGTCTTGCTTCGGGATAGTCTCCCTCTTCAAAGGCCGTTTCACTCTGGCGTTTGAGCTCCACAGACTTGCGGTAGTCGGGGTTGTCCTGAAGGTTCTGTGCGAAAAGACCTGCTGCAAGAAAGGTCAGAATCATTACGGTCAGTGTCTTTTTCATCACTCTTCCTCCTCAGCTGCAGATCTTTCAGCCTCTTCGGCATTTTTCTCGGTATTTGCAATTGCTTCATCGGCGGCCTTCATGGCTGCAATGGCTTTTTCCTTCTCATCTTCCGCTTTGGCGGCAGCGGCGGTAAAGCTCTCCTTCGCATTTACAAAGTTTTCCACGGCGCTCTCATAGTCCTGTTCTGAAACTTTTGCATCCCCGGCAATTACATAGGCTTCACCCTCTTCAAAAAGAACGGGAGCCGCCTTGGGGGCTTTTGCATCAACGGCAGTTTTTCTGGCGTTTAGAGCATCAGATCGGGAGGCAGCTGCACTGTCGGCAGTCGCCTCAGAGGGAGTCTCCGCGGGAGCGGTACTCTCGGCAACAGGTTCTTCCTCTGTTGTTTCCGGTGTTGATGCACAGGATATGGGAAGAATTAACATAACCAGCAGTGCTGCCGGATAGAGCAGTATTTTTTTAATAGAGTTCATATCTTCTCCTTGCTTACACAGTAGATAGCCTCATTCGGTAAGCCTTTATTGATATTACATCCATTTAACAGAAAACACAAAGCTTAACTGTGAAATCTTGGTGAAGGGGCTCCTTTATCTTGTGTTATCCTGGTTTATGAAATAGAATAAACTGCGTTACGAAACCATAATGAATGAAAAATGAAAGGAAAGTGAAAGTATGGACGGCGAAAAGCAGTTGGAGCTCCTGAACAGAGGAGACGATAAGGAACATCTGAGAACATTAAAGAAGTTTACTGAAGATAAAGAGTTGATGGCATCTCTGCCCCCGGAGTCGGAGGAGGTAAACAATCATGTTCACACAACCTTCTCATTCAGCCCCTATTCTCCATCTGCATCGGTATGGTTTGCCAGAAAAGCGGGTCTTAAGGCCGTGGGAAGCATGGACCATGACAGTATCTCTGCCGCCCGCGAAACTCTGGAAGCGGGGAAAATCCTTGGAATGGCCACAACTGTCGGTTTTGAGCTGAGGGTTAACTTTACAGGAACCGCTGTAGAGGGCCGGAAAATGAACAACCCTGACTCGGCCAACATTGTCTATATGACGGTACACGGTGTGCCCGCCACTCAGATCAACAGGGTGGAAGCCTTCCTGAAACCCCTTCAGGACATCCGTAATGAGAGAAACCGTAAACAGACCGCAAAGCTCAATGAGCTGATTACTCCCTTCGGACTGGAGCCCCTGGACTTTGACAGGGATATCGCCTCCCTCTCCGAGACAGACAAGGGCGGCAGCATAACCGAACGCCATATCCTCTACGGGCTGTCCAATGCACTGGCATCCAAGTTCGGCAAGGGGCAGTCTCTTGTGGACTTCCTTGAAGGTACAATGGGACTCTCCGTAAAGGGAAAGATCAGAGAGTTCCTCACCGATGAAGCCAACCCACACTACCTTTATGACCTCCTTGGAATCCTGAAAGGGAATTTCCTGCCCCGCTTCTTTATTCAGCCCGACGAGAAGGAGTGTCTCTCAGTCTATGATGTAGTGGCCTTTGCCAACGAGATCGGAGGGATTCCCTGCTATGCCTATCTGGGAGATGTCGGCGAGAGCCCCACAGGAGACAAGAAGGCCGAGAAGTTTGAAGATGACTTTCTGGATGACCTTGTTCCCGAACTGCAGAAGATCGGCTTCAAGGGGATCAGCTATATGCCTCCCAGAAATACACTGGAGCAGCTTGTGCGGGTTCAGAAGCTCTGCAGCGACTACGGCCTGATGGAGATCAGCGGTGTTGATATCAACTCATCCCGTCAGAGCTTCAACTGCCCCGAGATCCTGCAGAAGGAGTTCGCCCATCTGATCGGTGCCACCTGGGCATTGATCGCCCATGAGAAGCTGGCTGCCATCAAGCCCGAGTGGAGCCTCTTTCACAAGGATAATCCCCTGGCTGCCTTAAGCCTGAACGACCGGATTGCGAAGTATGCTGTCTGGGGGGAGAAGATGGACCGCTTCAATCCCGAGGGGATTGCGGATCTTGCCGATTTCGGCTGATATCGGCGATGGATATACGTTTCTGCTTCCTGAAAGGCGCACCCTCTTCACACTCCAGAAAGTCCTGGTTCAGTTCCTTGAGCCGGGTATTCCACTCTTCCATATTAAGAACGTCCTCAGGATCAAAAAGATACTCCATCGTTTCTTCGGTGACGGTGGTAAAGTTCAGGTCGCACCAGCTGATCTGCCAGTCCGGTTCATCCATGCCGGTCCTGTGTCCTTCCAGGTCAAACTCCTCAATCAGATAGAGCAGGGGAAGACCGTGGGTCCGGCAGATAAGGGGACGGCTTTTATAGATGCAGCAGCTGTCGTTTTTCAGAAGAGAGCAGCGTTCGGAGTCAGCTGACTCAGGATGATGGTCCGGAATGGCGGCTTCCACATCTGTTTTAAGCACATACCACTCCAGGGGCAGCAGAGAGATATCTGTACAGCAGTCGGAACAGCCCTTACGGCAGACCATATACTCACTGTACAGGGCATTCAGTCTGTCGGCTTCGGCGCTGGCTTCTGCAAGCAGCTCTTTATACCGGTGTATAATTCTCTCTGCGTTCAAAGGGCCTCCTTAATCTTTCAGATCAAAGAGACTCCTTATGATCCTCAGATTGTCCTCATTCATTATATCAGAGCCGGGGCCATCATACATACTGTTTATTCTGTCGATGTAGAAGTCTCTGACCTTGTAGCGAACGAGTTTCATGGTTGAATTGATCAGCTGATCCTTTTCAGAGAAGGGTTCTTCGATAACGGCAAAGGTTCCGGGAATCCACTGGGAGGGGATGGATGAGCTGCTCTTAAAACTATAAAAGGAATCCTTGATGGTTTCAAGAATTTCATAAGATGATGAAATTTTACCCGATTTGATCAGCTTCTTTACCTCATCCTCATTCAGGGTGATCAGGGCGGAGGTGTACTTCTTCTGCTCGTTGTAGGCCATGATCTGATTGATATAGGGGCAGTTGTTGACAACCGCCTCTTCAATGGTTTCGGGTGAGTACTTCTCTCCGTCCGCGGCGATCAGAAGGGCCTTGGCCCGCCCGGTAATAACCAGGAAGCCGTCGGAGTCAAAGTAGCCCAGGTCTCCGGTCCAGAGCCAGCCGTCCCTGAGGACTTCGGCGCTGGCTTCGGGGTTCTTGAAGTACCCCTTCATCACGTTGTCTCCCCGGATGATCAGCTCTCCGGGAACACCGGGGGCCGCCTCATTCTCATCGTCCTTCATTATTTTACACTCAATGGAGGGCATCACATTCCCCGAGGTTCCGAACTTGTGCCGGGGCGGGGTGTTTGAGCAGATTATCGGAGCTGCTTCGGTAAGGCCGTAGCCCTGATAGATGGGAACTCCGATGGCGTTGAAAAACTCCTGCTGTGAGACTTCCAGAAGGGCGCCGCCGCCAACGCAGAAGGCCAGGTCTCCGCCGAAGATACCGGTGACCTTGGGGAAGACGAGTTTCCTGGCCAGAAAGTAGTTGAAACCGTAGCGCAGGCGTACTGAGAGGGGGGCCTTCCGGAAGCCGTCGCGGTGTATTTTGATTCCCGCTTCCACTCCTCTGGTAAATATACCGTTTATAAAATTTCCCTTGGCCGCCACACCGGCCTGGATCTTCTTCATAAAATTCCCCGACAGGGCGGGAACGGTAAGAAGGAAGTAGGGTTTTGTCTCAACAAGGTTTCCGGGGATGTTCCGGAGTATGGCCATGCCGCCGCCCCGGGCATCCACAAAGTGCAGGGCCAGTCCCCGCCGGAGGCCCACATAAATTCCCACAGTATGGGCAAAGGAGTGGTCCAGGGGAAGAACGATCAGGGTCTTCTCCCTTTCTGGAATGTAGAAGAGGTCTACCGCGTCCCGGCTGTTGGCCCAGTAGTTCAGATGGGTCAGCATAATGCCCTTGGGATTACCGGTGGTTCCCGAGGTGTAGGATATTGTTACAACATCATCCTCTTTTATATCTGCAATTCTCTCTTTCAGCTTATCGGCGGTGGCTTCCCCGCTGTTTTTCCCGAGATCTATAAAGTCATCATAGAGAACCGCTTCTTTTCCGGCCTTAAGGCCCGCTGCTTCGGCCTTTTCCATTACCTTGCCGCTGAAGTTACCCAGGATGATGATCAGGGGCAGTCCGTCCAGCTGATCCTTAATGTTCAGGACCTTGTCCAGGGAGTTTTCCGATACCACAACCGCGGCGGATTCAGAGTGGTTCAGGCGAAAGGGAATCTCCTCTTCCAGGAGCTTGATGGACAGAGGAACAGATATGCACTGTGCCTTGAGAACTCCGAATTCCGAGATAACCCAGTCCCGTCTTCCCTCGGAGAGGATGGCGACCTTATCGTCCTTTTTCATGCCCCTGGCGATCAGGGCCCGGGCAAAGAGATCGGACTCCCTGTTTACCTCATTGAAGGTTCTGGGTTCCCAGCCGCTCTCTTCCTTCTGCACCACATAGGGATCATCGCGAAAGGTTTCGGCAGCCTCATTCAGCATATTCAGTACGGTTCTCATGTCCGGCTCCTTAATTAATAAGTAGTTAGGGAAATCTTTATTGACATGTTAACAGAAAGTGTCCATATGTCAACAATAGCTTTTTATACTTCTCCCATCCTGCCGTCCGGGCTCTTTCTGAGGGCATTTCAGCCCCTTTTACCATGAGTAAATACAATATTAAAGTAATTCATCATTGATTTAATAAGAGAAGTGAAATATAATCGAAGGCGAATTGAAAGCAAATGGATAGAAAAAAGAAAGCTGCACAAAGCGATTTCGTGTATTCTTTCAATAATTAGGAGATAGTTTTGGATAAAATCAGTACAGCTGCAGCCTGCATCCGGGGACTCAGTTTTGATGGAGACAAGGGAAAGATCCTCTCATTCTTTACTGAAACCCCTGATGCCGCCGACGCCCTTAAACTGCCGGCTCTGCCCGACAGTGAGGCTGAGATCATCGATCTGATCAAAAAAGAGTGGAAGGGACAGAGTGTCGTCAGCCTGAATGAGGGCGGCTGTCTTGTCCTGGCTTCCTCCTGGGATGATGTTCAGGCCCTGGCTGCCGGAAAAACCGCAGCAGGAACAGAGTTCGCCGGAGCTTCCGCAGTTCCCGCCGTATGTGACAAGGTTGCCCTTGTGACAGGAGGGGCCCAGGGATTCGGCGAGGGAATGGTACGGGAACTGGCTGCCGCCGGCGCCTATGTCTATATTGCCGACATGAATGTTGCGGGAGCCGAGAAGCTTGCCGCTGCCCTTAATGAAGAGCTCGGTTCCACAAGGGCCTTTGCCCTTCAGGTGAATGTGACAGATGAGGCATCTGTTGAGGCAATGATGGATGCAGTAGCCAGAACAACCGGAGGCCTGGATATTTTTGTCAGCAACGCCGGAGTTCTCAAGGCCGGAAGTGTCAAGGAGATGACCCTCAAGGACTTCCAGTTTGTTACCGACGTGGATTACACCGGATTCTTTATCTGCACCAAGTTCGCCTCCCGTCTGATGGCCCTGCAGAATGCCCCTACCGGAAAGTACTTCAGCGACATTATCGGAATCAGTTCCAAGTCGGGCCTTGAGGGCTCCAACAAGAACGGAGCCTATGCGGGAGCCAAATTCGGAAGCATCGGACTGACCCAGAGTTTCGCCTTGGAGCTGGTTACGGACAATATCAAGGTCAACTCCATCTGTCCCGGAAATTTCCTGGACGGCCCCCTCTGGTCAGACCCCGACAGAGGACTCTTCGTTCAGTATCTGAACACCGGAAAGGTTCCCGGAGCAAAGACCATTGCCGATGTGCGCAAGTTCTACGAAGACAAGGTCCCCATGAAGAGGGGATGTGAAACAGGAGATGTGGTTAAGGCCATCTACTATATTGTTGATCAGAAATATGAGACCGGACAGGCGATCCCTGTAACCGGCGGTCAGGTAATGCTGAACTAGTTTCTGATTCCCTTTTATACTACCGCCGTTCCCGAAGACGGGCGCGGCAGACACAAGGAGTTTTTAATGAAAACCAAAGCAGTTAGATTATATGGTAAGAACGATTTAAGACTGGAAGAGTTTGAACTTCCCGCAATTAAGGACGATGAGATCCTGGCCACAGTTATATCCGACAGTATCTGTATGTCCTCCTACAAGGCATCCAGCCAGGGACCCGATCACAAGAGAGTTCCCGACGATGTAGCGGAGAACCCCATCATTATCGGACACGAGTTTTGCGGTGAGATTCTTGAGGTCGGTTCCAAATGGGCCGGTCAGTTCAAGGCGGGACAGAAGTTCTCCATCCAGCCCGCTCTCAACTATAAGGGATCGCTGGACGCTCCCGGATACTCCTTCCAGTACATCGGAGGTGACGCCACAAATATCGTTATCCCCAATGAGGTAATGGAGATGGGATGTCTTCTCCCCTATGAGGGAGACGCCTACTTTATGGGATCTCTCTCGGAGCCCGTATCCTGTATTGTCGGAACCTACCACGCCATGTACCACATCCCCCAGGGAACCTATATCCACGATATGGGAATCCGCGAGGGCGGAAATCTGGCCATTCTGGCCGGTGTTGGACCCATGGGACTGGGCGCCATCGACTATGCCATCCACGCACCTGTAAAACCTGGCCTCCTGGTTGTTACCGATATTGACGATGCCAGACTGAAACGGGCCGCCACCATCTACACAGTGGAAGAGGCTGCCAATAACGGCGTGAAGCTGGTCTATCTGAATACAAAGGACACAGCCGACCCCATTGAAGCCCTGATGGCCGAAACCGGTGGAGACGGTTACGATGATGTTCTGGTTATGGCTCCCGTTCGTCCCCTGATCGAGCAGGGCGACAAGATTCTGACCAAGGACGGATGCCTCAACTTCTTTGCCGGTCCCTCTGACACAGAGTTCAAGGCGGAAATGAACTTCTACAACGTACACTACGCCTTCCACCACATCGTGGGAACCAGCGGCGGTAACACCGACGATATGAAAGAGTCCCTGGAGATGATGGGCGACGGACGTCTGAACCCCTCTGCCATGATCACCCATGTGGGCGGTCTGGACGCGGTAGTTGAGACAACTCTGAACCTCCCCAAAATTCCCGGAGGAAAGAAACTGATCTACAACCACAAGAAGATGGACCTCACTGCCATTGCCGACTTTGAAGAGCTTGGCAAGTCGAACCCCTTCTTTGCGGAGCTGGACAAGCTTGTGAAAAAGCACAACGGCCTGTGGAATGTGGAAGCCGAGAAATATCTCCTTGAAAATGCACCTGCCATCTGACTTTTGATGGTAGACTGGGGCCGGGGCCATCTCCCCGGCCGACAGCTTCGCCTTCGGCAGGCGGAGCTTGTTTTGTAAAAAGCCCCTGAGCTGAAAATCAACCGGTATGCACCCCACTGCGGGTGTTTTCCGGTATAAAAAAGAGGGACATCTATGAAAAAATATATCGCTGTGGATCTGGGAGCGTCCAACGGACGCGTTATCGTAGGAAACCTTGAGGGGTTTGAAGTCACCAACCGTTTTCCCACCTGGAACATCCGTCTGGGAGATTCCGTATTCTGGGACATCCTTGCTATTTTCAACGAGATCAAAAAGGGGATCAAAGAGGCCGTAAAGCTCTATCCCGATGAGATTGTCAGCATCGGTATCGATACCTGGGGTGTGGACTACGGACTTCTGGACAAGAACGGAGATCTTATCGGAAACCCCTATATGTACCGTGACAGCCGTACCGACACAGCCATGGACGAGGTTTTCAAGGTTGTTCCCAAAAGAGAGGTCTATGACAGGACAGGTATTCAGTTTGCCCAGTTCAACACTCTCTACCAGCTCTGGGCCATGAAGCGGGACTCTCCCGAAGTTCTGGCCGCCGCAAAGCACTATCTGTCAGTTCCTGATCTTCTGAACTACTGGCTTACAGGAGTAATGAAGAACGAGTACACCCATGCCTCCACAACCCAGCTGATGAATCCCAATACCGGAAAATGGGACACCGAGCTGATGGGCAAGCTGGGAATCCCCTCAGATATTTTTGAAGAGATTGTTCCCTCCGGCTCTGTTGTCGGAACCCTGTCTCCCCATATTGCCGATGAACTGAACGCCTCTGAGTCCATCAAGGTTGTTGCTGTCGGTGCTCACGATACCGCCTCTGCTGTTGCCGCTGTTCCCGTGGAAGCAGGGAAGGAGAACCTCTTTCTCAGTTCCGGAACCTGGTCCCTTCTGGGTGTTGAGTCTGACGATCCCGTGATCAACGACAAGACCTTCGGTTACGACCTGACCAACGAGGGTACCGTTACCGGCACAACCCGTCTTCTGAAAAACATTATGGGTATGTGGATTCTCCAGGAGTCAAAGCGCTACTGGGACGAAAATGTGAAAAAATACACCTGGGACGAGCTGTCGGATATGGCACGGGCCAACGGTCCCGTCGAGTGGCATCTGAATCCCAACGACCAGAGCTTCTTTGCTCCCTCCTCCATCGACGACCCCATGCCCGAGCGCATCGCCAAGTACTGCGTAAAGAACGGCTGGAAGGCCCCCGAATCCCTGGGTGAGTTTGTACGGGGAATCTTCCAGGGACTGGCAGAAACCTATGCCTCCACTATCGAAGCCCTGGAGGACATCACCTCCAAAAAATATGATGAACTCTACATCGTCGGCGGGGGATGCCGGGACGTTCTGCTCTGTCAGCTGACGGCGGAAATTTCCGGCCGTACCGTACTGGCGGGACCCGGAGAGGCAACGGCTTTAGGGAATATTATGATTCAGATTCTGGCCTCCGGTGAGATTTCCACCATTCAGGAGGGCCGTGACCTTCTGAGGAAGACTCAGGATATTGCCAGATACGAGCCCAAACCTGTAAACTGAACCGGAAATTATTCCTGAAGGAAGATTATGCTGAAAGCAGTTTTATTTGATATGGATGGAGTTCTCGCTGACTCGGAAGAGTTTATCTGCGAGGCTGCCATCAAAATGTTTGAAGAGAGGGGACTCAAGGTGAAAGCTGAAGATTTTCTTCCCTTTGTGGGTACCGGTGAAAACCGTTACCTCGGCGGAGTGGCCGAAAAGTACGGATTTGATCTGGGAGACATCCTTGAGGCCAAAACCCGTACCTATGATATCTATGGAGAGATTATCAAGGGCCGTCTCAAGGAGCTTCCCGGAGCGGCGGACTTTGTTAAATCCTGTCATAAAAACGGCTGGAAGTGCGCCCTGGCCACCAGTGCCGACCATTCCAAGATGATTTACACCATGAATGAGATCGGTCTTCCCCTGGACCATTTTGACGCCTGCGTTAACGGTCTGGATGTGGAACGGAAAAAGCCCTTTCCCGATATCTATCTGGAAGCAGCCAGGCAGATTGGTGTTCCCATTGAGAACTGTCTTGTTGTGGAGGATGCTGTCAACGGCGTAGAGGCGGCAAAGGCGGCGGGGGCACGGTGTCTCGGTCTGACCTCCAGCTTTACTCCGGAAGAGCTTTCCGAAGCCGACTGGATTGCCGCAGATCTGTCTGAGGTTCCCGAAGACGCCGTAAAATGGTAGGATTCGGAACATCTGATATGTATCAATTGATCAAATAAACTAATGGCGACCTTCTACCGGTCCGAGACGTGTCCGTGAAGCGCCAATAACAAAGAGGAAATCAAGTGAGTAACGAAGTTATCAACAAGGGATCGGACAATATCCGTATCCTCTCGGCCGCCATGGTTGAGAAAGCAAAGTCAGGACATCCCGGCGGAGCCATGGGTGGCGCCGATTTCGTCAATGTTCTGTTTTCAGAGTTTATGAATTTTGACCCCAGCGACGGCAAATGGATCAACAGAGACCGTTTCTTTCTCGATCCCGGTCACATGAGCCCCATGCTCTACTCTATTCTCTCCTTCTACGGTCACTACACCATGGAAGAACTCTCACAGTTCAGACAGTGGGGATCTCCTACTCCCGGACACCCCGAAGTCGATTTTGAAAGAGGTGTAGAGAACACTTCCGGTCCTCTGGGGCAGGGACATACATTTGCCGTAGGTGCCGCAATCGCCGAGAAATTCCTCACTGATAAATTCGGTGACTGGATGAGCCACAAGATCTACGCCTACATTTCAGACGGTGGAGTTCAGGAAGAGATCTCTCAGGGAGCCGGACGTATTGCCGGTACCCTCGGACTGAATAACCTGATCATGTTCTACGATTCAAACGACATCCAGCTCTCTACAACAGTTCCCGAAGTAACCATCGAAGACACTGCCAAAAAGTACGAAGCCTGGGGATGGAAGGTTCTGGAAATCGCCGGAAACAGTGCAGACGCCATCAGAGGCGCTCTGACTGAAGCCAACAAGGAAACAGAAAAGCCCGTACTGATTATCGGTAAAACCATTATGGGTAAGGGTGCCGTAACTGAGGAGAATGCCAACTTCGAAGGGCAGTGTTCCACACACGGTCAGCCCCTGAGCGGCGCCGGTGCCTCCTTTGCCAAGACCATCGAAGGTCTCGGTGGTAATCCCGATGACCCCTTTGTTATCTTCCCCGAAGTAAAAGAGTGGCTCGACGGTGTAATCAAGGCCAAGACTGAAGCTGCCGCAGCTAAAAAGGCCGAGCAGGCCGAGTGGGCCAAGGCCAACCCCGAGCTGGCTGCCAAACTGGCTTCCTTCTATGCCAAAGAGCTTCCCGCCATCGACTGGAAGGCTGTTGAGCAGAAGTCCGGCAGCGCTACAAGAGCCGCTTCCGCAGCAGTTCTTTCTGTACTGGCAGAGAATGTAGAGAACATGATTGTTGCCTCTGCGGACCTCTCCAACTCCGATAAGACTGACGGATTCCTGAAGAAGACAAGAGCCATCACAAAAGATGACTTCGGCGGAGCCTTCTTTCAGGCCGGTGTATGTGAGCTCACAATGGCCGCCATCTGTAACGGTATGGCCCTCCACGGAGGAATCATCCCCGCATGCGGTACATTCTTTGTATTCTCCGACTACATCAAACCCGCTCTGAGAACAGCGGCTCTGATGGAGCAGCAGGTTATCTACATCTGGACTCACGATGCCTTCCGGGTTGGTGAGGACGGACCCACCCATCAGCCCGTTGAGCACGAAGCTCAGCTGAGACTGATGGAGCAGCTCCAGAACCACTCTCACAAGAACTCCACTCTGGTTCTCCGCCCCGCGGACGCCCAGGAGACAACAGCAGCCTGGAAGATGGCTCTGGAAAATACAGACACCCCCACAGCCCTGATTCTGTCCAGACAGAACATCACCGAGCTTCCCGCAGCTTCAGGTGACAGAGCCGCCGAGGCCATGAAGGCCGAAAAGGGTGCCTATATTGTTGAAGAAGCCGCAGGAACACCCGATGTTGTTCTCGTTGCTTCCGGTTCCGAAGTATCCACTCTGGTCGGCGGTGCAGCACTGCTGAGAGAGAAGAAAGGACTGAAAGTTCAGGTTGTTTCCGCTCCTTCCGAAGGTCTTTTCCGCAATCAGGACGCCTCCTACCAGGAAGCAGTTCTTCCCTCCGGAGTACCCACATTCGGTATGACTGCCGGACTGCCCGTAACCCTTCAGGGACTGGTTGGACCTGCCGGTAAGGTATTCGGTCTGAGCAGCTTCGGTTTCAGTGCTCCCGCCGGAGTTCTGGACGAAAAACTGGGATACACTGCAGAGAATGTCTTCAATCAGGTTGTAGAATTCCTGGGATAATCCCTTTTTCCCCTAATTAAGACACTTTTTTAAAGGTCCGGGTTTCCCCGGGCCTTTTTTTGTTTTATCCTGTCTACAGTTGTTCGTAAATCCGGATGCTAGAGGAGTTATCATGGCCTACCTTCCCCGAAAAGAAAAATACGCCTTTGCCACATCCCTTCTTGGTCAGACGATGATCTATAACTTTGTAAATCTTTATCTGATGAAGTTCTACACCGATGTACTGGGAATCGCCGCCGCCGCTGCGGGTACCCTCTTTCTGGTCGCCCGAATCTGGGATGCCATCAACGACCCCCTTATGGGAGTCGTAGTGGACAAGACCAAGCACCCGAAGGGTAAGTGCCGTCCCTACATCCTCATGTTTTCCCTGCCCATGGCTCTCTTTACGATCCTCTTATTTGCCAGTCCCCAGCTCTCACCCATGATGAAGGTTGTCTACGCTTCGGTCACCTACATACTCTGGGGAATGACCTACACCATTGTGGATATCCCCCTGTGGACCCTGAGCAGCCGGATGACCGCCGACTCCAATGAGCGGAAGTCTCTGATTGCCACCGGCCGGATTTTCAACGTTATCGGATCGGCCCTGCCGGTTTTTCTTGTGGTACCCCTGAAGGACGCTTTCGGCGGAGGAGATGAAACGAAAGGTTACTTCTGGGCCATCGTTATATTCTGCGTCGTTTCTCTGCCCCTGCTCTTGAGGGGATTCTTCGGCACTACAGAGCGTGTGATGGAGATGATTGAGAAGAGAGAGCGCAAGGTAAAGCTGAAGGACATTCTGAGATCAATCTTTCACAACCCGCCCCTGCTGCTTCTGCTCCTCTCCAGCATGCTCAGTCTGCTCATAAACCTGCCCATTACCGCAGGGATCTACTATGCCACCTATAATCTGGGCAACGAGGGCCTCTTCGGCGCTCTGGCCGGAACGGTCCTTGTCGCCTCGGGTGTGGGCTGCGCCGTGGCTCCCGCTCTGGGACGCCGCTATACCGGCAAGGCCCTGATGATTTTTACCGCCGTGGCTTCGTGCATTCTCTTCGTTTTTGCCTACTTTGCCGCCGCTTCGGGAAACCTTCCGGTCATCATCATCCTGACCTTTATTCTCGGTTTCCTCCTGGGAATCCCTCTTGTACTAAGAACTTCCATGATCGCCGACACCATCGAGTATGCACAGCTGAAGACTGGTGTCAGAAACGAGGGAATCATCTTCGCCTCCCTTACTTTTGTGAGCAAGCTGAAGATGGGAGCCGCCAGCTTCTTTGTTGGACTGGTACTGACCTTCTCCGGATACATACCCAATGTGGAACAGACCCCTGAGGCCTTGAACGGTATTATGCTGACCATGACCCTGCTCCCTGCCCTGGGTGCGGCCATGTCCGTTGTTCCCATGCTCTTCTACAAGCTTACCGACGCGGATCACGAGAAATTTATCCAGCAGCTCAGCTGATCTTTTGCCTGCTGCACCCTGACACTCACGGAGTGCCGGGCTGAAGGGCAGGATGATGAATAAAAGTGGAAACTCTGATACTATTGGTCCTTACGGAGTTATCATGATTGGACCATTAGTTAACGGAGCCGGAATCGTACTGGGCAGCCTTGCCGGTGCGGCTCTGGGACAGAAAATACCGGAAAATATCAAGGAGCGTCTGCCCATGGTATTCGGCTGTGCCGCCATGAGCATCGGTATTTCGATGATTGTAAAGGTGCAGACCGTGCCGGCTGTTGTGCTTGCCCTTCTCACGGGAGCCATCCTTGGAGAGATACTGCACATAGAGAATGGAATTGAGCATCTGGCGGGGAAGGGGAAGACTCTGGTTGACCGCTTTGTACCCGGCCCGGTCCACGGTATCAGCCATGAGGAGTTTACCGAGCGTTTTGTGGCCATGCTGATCCTTTTCGGTGTCAGCGGCATGGGGATATTCGGTGCCATGCAGGAGGGAATGTCCGGAGACCCCTCACTGCTGATTGCCAAGACCTTTCTGGATTTCTTTACAGCCATTATCTTTGCTGCCTCCCTGGGGGTCTCTCTTGCCATCGCAGTCGTTCCGCAGATGATCGTTCAGGTTTCCCTCTACTTCGGGGCAGGTTTTATCATGCCCCTGACCACCGAAGTTATGCTGGCAGACTTCTCCGCTCTGGGCGGGATTATAATGCTGGCCACGGGGTTCAGGATGCTGGGGCTTGTTCCCTTCCCCCTGTCCAATATGCTCCCCGGCCTTATTCTGATAATGCCTTTTTCCAGTCTCTGGAACAGATTTTTTTAATACTTCTCCTCCGGGGTTCAGGCTCTATGTTTCAGAACCGGGGGATTCGATCATCCTGATTGGCAGCCTGCCGCATAGATCTCCCACCCTCGTTTTCAGATGGCCGAAGAACTCCCTCCGGGGATGGGTCTCCCTGTAGACCAGGGCGATCTTTCTGTGAAAGCTCTTATTTGAGACAGGCAGGTAACGGATTCCCGGCTCAGGGTGCACCGGTACCGCCAGGCGGGGGATCAGAGTGATTCCCGTCCCCATTCTTACCATCTGCCTCAGGGTCTCAAGGCTTGTTGCCCGGTACCTCTCCCTCTCTGTAGCTCCGTAGCGGACACAGAGGTCCAGAGCCTGGTCACGGAAGCAGTGGCCGTCGCTTAATAGAAGCATGTCCTGTCCCTGCAGATCCTCCACGCCAACTGCCTCCTTCCGGCACCAGCTGTGCCCCTCGGGAACGGCAGCCAGAAAATCCTCACAGAAGAGGGGATCGGTGACAAACCCCTCCATCTCATGGGGCATGGCCAGAAAGGCGGCATCTATCTCTCCGTTCTTCAGGGCAGTAACCAGTTTTTCGGTCTGCTCTTCCAGCAGGTAGGTCTCCATCTCACTGAAATCGGGAAAGATATGTTCCGCCAGGGCGGGAAAGAGCCAGGGCCCGAGGGTGGGGAATATGCCCAGCCGGAGTACTCCCTGAAAGGGGTCCTTCCGGGCCTCCGCCAGATCCAGAAGGGCTTCGGTTCCCGCCAGTATAGTCTTTACGATCTTAAGGGCTTCCTCTCCGAAGGGGGTGAGCCGAACCCTTCTTGTGCTGCGTTCAAAGAGGGGCTGATCCAGCTCCTCTTCCAGTTTTTTTATCTGACCGCTTAAGGTCGGCTGGCTGACAAAACACCTCTCCGATGCCGCACAGAACTGTCCGGTCTCGGCAACGGCATTAAAATACTCAAGATCTCTCAAATTCATCAGAATCTCCAATATATAGGTATAACCTATTAGTGATATCAAAATAAACGATTTAACACGATGCATCAATAAATGGTAATAGTAATTAACAATAATTTTGAGGAGAATGAAATGAAAGCGATTATCAACAGTCAACTGCCCGAGTTCAAGGTGCAGGCATATCATAACGGAGATTTCAGAGAAATCAGTGACGAGGATCTGGCAGGAAAGTGGTCTGTCTTCTTCTTCTATCCTGCGGATTTTACCTTTGTCTGTCCCACGGAACTGGGGGATATGGCTGATGCCTACGAGGAGTTCCAGGATATGGGTGTAGAGATCTACTCTGTGAGCACAGACACGCACTTCACCCATAAGGCCTGGCATGACACCTCCGATACCATCGGGAAGATCAGGTATCCCATGCTGGCGGACCCCACGGGCGAGCTCTCAAGGGCCTTCGGAGTCTATGTCAAGGCAAGCGGTCTGGCCAACAGAGGAACCTTTCTTATCAGTCCCGAAGGGGACATCCGTCTGGCGGAACTGAATGTGGACGGAATCGGCAGAAACTCCACGGAACTTCTGCGCAAGGTCAAGGCGGCTCAGTTTATCGATGCCCACCCCAATGAGGTCTGCCCCTCCAAGTGGGAACCCGGTGCGGAAACTCTTGAGCCCGGACTGGAGCTTGTCGGAAAGATTTAAGACCGCTCTGAGGTCGAAAAGGGAGGTCCCCGCCCCGGGATCTCCCCTTACCTTTACTGCCATGCATCATCGCAATCTGAGCCCCCGAAAATCAGAACTCTCATAACAAAGGAATGAAAAATGATTAACCAGACGATTATCAACCAGCTGAAAGAGCATTTCAAAGATCTGGAACAGAATATTGACCTGAGCTATGCTCCTTCAACCCATCCCAAACAGAAGGATCTTGTCTCGATGCTGGAGGCAGTGGCTTCTACATCGGATAAAATCTCTGCCCTGGAGGACGGCCCCGTGTCCGAGGTGCCTGCCTTTACTCTGGTTGCAGAGGGAAAGGTTCTGCCTGTTTCCTTTACAGGGATTCCGGGAGGCCACGAGTTCACCAGTCTGATCCTGGCTATTCTCCATGCTGACGGCAAAGGAAAGCAGCCCGATGAAAGCACTCAGCAGAGAATCCGCAGTCTCAAGGGGCCAGTGGAGCTGAGGACCTATATATCCCTCTCCTGTACAAACTGTCCCGATGTGGTGCAGGCCCTGAACCAGATGGCTCTGATCCATCCGGCATTTTCCCATACAATGATTGACGGCGACTTTGCTCAAAGGGACATTGAGACCCTCGGCATTCAGGGGGTTCCCGCTGTTTTTGCGGGGGATGAGCTTGTCCACTCGGGACGTGCGGATCTGGGGGAGCTTCTGCAGACTCTGGAAGAGCGCTTCGGTTTTGAGGAGGCTGAAGAAATTCTGACCCATGAGCCCTATGATGTGGCGGTCATCGGCGGGGGGCCTGCGGGCTGTTCCGCGGCCATCTACAGTGCCCGGAAGGGACTCAGAACGGCGGTAATCGCCGGCAGAATAGGAGGGCAGGTCAACGATACCGCCTCCATCTCCAATCTGATTTCGGTGCCCCTGACAACGGGCCGTGAGCTGAGCGCCAACCTGAGACGCCACAGCGAGGACTACAACATGTCGGTTTTTGAAAACAGGACCATCGCCGAGATCCAGCCTGGAGATCTTCACCAGTTGAAGAGTGACAGGGGTGAGGTATTCCCCGCCAAGCAGGTGATCCTGGCCACCGGCGCCTCATGGAGACGCCTCGGAATCCCCGGAGAAGAGGAGTATATCGGCAGGGGAGTTGCTTTCTGTCCCCACTGCGACGGGCCCTTCTTCGCCGGTAAGAGAGTGGCCGTAGTAGGAGGCGGAAACTCGGGGATTGAGGCGGCCATCGATCTGGCAGCCATCTGCAGCCGGGTTACGGTTATCGAGTTCGCCGATGAACTGAAGGCCGACAAGGTTCTGACAGAGCGTCTTAACTCCCTGAATAATGTGGAAGTACATGTCTCTGCTGAGACAAGCGCCGTAAAGGGCGACGGCAGCCGTGTTACATCCCTTGAATACAGGGACCGGAAGAGCGGCGAGACCGCATCCATTGAACTGGATGGTGTCTTTGTTCAAATCGGCCTTCTGCCCAACTCCTCTCTGGCTCAGGGAGTGGTCAAAACCAACCGTTTCGGGGAGATTGAGATTGACGGCAAGGGCCGCACCGATGTAAAGGGCATCTATGCCGCAGGGGATGTGACCACTGCGCCCTTCAAGCAGATCGTTGTGGCCATGGGTGAGGGGGCCAAGGCCTCCCTGGCCGCCTTTGAGGACAGCCTCAGGGGATAGCGCCCCTGAGCAGGTTTTTCAGGTCCCACTTGTCCTGACAAAAAAAGGGGCGTGGCTGGATGTAAAGACAGGGGGAGTTCTGTTCAGAATCTCCCTGATCTCCTTTACACTTTGAAAGTCACGGCTCAAGAACTCCCTGACCTGACGGCGGCCGAAGCCAAGGGGGTGCTCAAAGTCTCTGTAGAGGCTGAGGTCTCCCTCGTAGAAGGAGCTGGAGTTCAGGTCATCCAGTTCTCTGCTCATAATAGGCATGCTGAAGACCGCGGCGTTCAGGAAACCGATCCCCTCTCTCTCTTCCACTATAAAGTCCCTGGTCCTCAGGGCTCTCTCCCTGTCCTCGGCGGTGGAACCGAACATAATGTACACATAGGTACCGATTCCCGCCGCCCTCAGATTCTTTAGAATTATCCTGACCATATCCAGACGGATACCCTTCTGCATATGGTTCAGCACCTTCTGGTCTCCCGACTCCAGTCCCAGACAAAGCATCATGCAGCCCGATGCTGCCAGACGGACGCAAAACTCCGGGTCTGTCAGCTCCTTGAAAAAACGGCTGAAGCTGTACCAGGGTGCCCCGGGAGGGGTTTCGATCAGAGCCTTCATCAGATCCAGACTGATTTCGCTGTCGGTAATATGGATCAGGGCGGGGCTGTGCTTCTCTGTAAGTGAGATCAGCTGCCGGCTGACCAGGGCCGCAGACTCCTCCCGGAAGGGGTTATTCTCCCACCGCTCATTACAGAAGCGGCAGCGCCGCCAGGAGCAGCCGCAGGAGGCGGAGTAGGGGAGAATGGGCCCAGGAGCGATATAGGGCAGATCATAGAGCTCTCCGGGATCGGCAGCGCCCTGTCCCTTCCACTCCAGGCCGCAGAATCGGACAATGGGCTCCTCTCCCGGACCCTCTATCACCTCGTCGGCAATCTCATTGAGAAAGGAGCAGTCACCGGGACCTCGAAGCCAGGAGCTGATAAGTCCTCCGCCCAGCTGAATCTTTACCTCAGGCCAGGTCCGCCTGATATAGCCGGCAATGGCGGCTCCTGTCAGAGCCTGACTGAGATAGCCCAGGGATATTCCGGCGGCTTTGAAGCCTCGCCCACTGCGGATCTCATTCAGGCGCCCTTCAAACCAGGGGAAGAAGGGGGAGGCTTCGGGATTCCGGAAGGCCTCAATGAGATCTTCCCTGCGGAGAGGGGACACTCCCTCTATTTCAAGATCCGCGGCGGTAATCCGGTACTTTGCCTTGTCCAGGGAAGAGGTCGCCAGATAGTTCAGATCACTCACCTGCTTCTTGTAGCGGTCAAAGGAGGTGTAGGCTGATCTCTGGTGGACTCCGGCGCTTCCCGGGCTGAGGGACTCCCATATTCTTTCCCTGTTCTTTCTGACCCTCAGGGCTCTTCTGTCTTCCGGCTCCGCCGGAGGGAGGGTACCGAGCCACTGAAATGCCTCTATGGCTCCATCAAGAATATGGGGTTCAGCCCCGGCGGCCCTTAGGGCGCCGGCAAGTTTCACAAGACCAACAGGGGGCTCGCAGTTTCTGACGGCGGGAGGATTGATAAGGAGTATGTCTTTTATCATCTAAAGAACCATATCCCCCGTGGGGCCGCCCTTGAGCTCACCGGCCAGTAGGCGCCAGCCGGGAAGATGGGCATCCAGGATGGACTTGAAGCGGCGGTTGTGGCTGGCTTCCAGAAGATGGGCCAGCTCGTGGACCACCACATACTCGAGGATTGCGGGTTTCATTGTGATCAGTTCCAGGTTCAGGTTGATTCTGATATCTCTGGTGTTGCAGGAACCCCAGCGGGAGTTCATCTTCCTCACCCTCCATTGGGGGAGGGGAACATTCATGCGGGCTGACCAGGCTTCCACCAGAGGCTCGATACTTTTCTTCAGCTCCCTCCGGTACCAGTTTTCCATAATTTTGCGGGCCTCATCGGCAGGGGCACCTCCCTCTGGGGCTTGTGCACCGGTTACGGCCGTCCCTCCTGATGAAGCGTTTCCCGCCACTGACAGAAGGATTTCATCCCCCGCCACTGCCACTGAGCTGCGTCTGCCTCTGGCAGTCCTCAGGGTGTAGGGCTTCCCCTTGAAGAGAATCTCTTCACCCTCCATATACTGCTGACGGGCCAGGGGATGGACCGCATGGATCACCCTCTTCTGCTCCACAACCCACTGCCAGCGGGAGTGAAGAAACTCCTCCGCCTTGCTGTCGCTGTACCAGTGAGGTACCGAGAGGCGTATCTCCCCGTAGGGCGGGATCAGCCTGAGGCGCAGACTCTTTATTCTTTTTTTCTGGAGTCTGACGGCGTGGCCTTTGAACTCCAGTATCTTCTCTTCTGTAAACCGTAAACGGTGCATGTTTCAATATTACCCTTTTCTATCAGTTTTATGGGTTTAATTTTCGTATTTTTCTGTTAGGGAGATCAGTTCTTCCCGGATCTCCCCTCTCAGATCGGCGGGCTCAATCAGCTCCGCATCCCTGCCGAAGGACATAATCCAGCTCTTAATATCCCTTCGGCCCGAGGTGGTCATCTTAAGAAGGAGACCGCCGTCGGTTTCAAGCTCGATGGACTGCCCCTTCTGCCACTCCCTCTCCCTTATATAGGGGGCAGCCTCCGCCGAAAAACGGATCACCACGGAGATCTCGTCATCAAAGGTCAGGGCCCATGCCTTTTCAAGCATCTTCTCCGCATCGATGGAAAACTTCTCCCTGAAGGGGCGGTCTGTAAGACGCACAGACTCAAATCTTTCCAATGCCATGGTTCTCACGGCCTTGTCCGAGGTCCTGTAGATCAGGCAGTAGAGGCCGTAGTTCCATTCGAAGAAGCGTATCGGCACAAACTCAATATCCCGGTATTCCGGGGAGTCGGCGCTGAAGGAACGGTAGCTTCCCCGGCAACAGCGTTTTTCAAGGGCTCCCTTAAGAAGGGTTTCGTAGATGGACTCCTTTCCCTCAAGGTGCTTGTACTGTCCCGGCAGGCTCAGAAAGAGCTCTCCAAAATTCTGCAGGTCCGTATCCTCGGAGTTCTCAAGATAGAACTGCTCCAGCCTTTTGCGAAGGGCTCCAATGGTCTGCTTCATCCCCGACTCATAAAGGGGTGTCTGCCGGGACAGAATCTGATAGAGAATCATCATCTCTCCCGTGTTCAGTGAGAGCCGCGGCACCCTTCCGGCAGGTCTGGAGGCCACATACTCTGACATCATAGACCAGCTTTTGGTCCGGCCGTCCAGGGATGAGTCAACCAGAGGGTAGCCCAGTTCCTCCATGGAATCAAAGAGCCTGTAGACCGAACGGCGGCTGATTTCAAGTTTCTCCTGGAGTTCCCCGATGCTGATGCCGCCGGGGCGGGAGAGGAGCTCGAAGGCCTTCATAAACTGAATCAGGTTCTTTGCTGCTGCCATAAATAATCGCCTTTTTATTTAATGTATGCCGTGATATGGCATATTATCCCCTTAGAATGGGGGAAAACAGGGAAATTGGCAAGCCGGAACTGCACGGCATAAGGAGAAGTATATGAGAAAAATTATGATTCTTGATGAGAAGGACTTTCCCGGTGAGCCCGGTGATCTTTCCAGTCTGAAGGGTCTCGGCGGTGAGTGGGATTCTCAAGCGGATGATATTTTTCTGCTTCAGCCCTATCACACGATACGCTGTCTGAAGTCCGGGACCGAATATCCGGGCAGAGGTTCTGTGGCTGATTTCGTAAAATATATCCTCTCGGAATAGGGACTGTGTTGACAGCTGGGAACTCAGAACGTACCATTAACAGTCTCCAATTTGATAGCAAGGATATAATTTAATGAAAAAGTTCATTTTGCTTTTACCGGCCGTTCTTTTAACACTAATGGCCTGCAATTCAGCCAAGCTGGATGAAGGAGTTGTTGCCAGGGTCAACAACCATGAAATACTCCAGGCGGATTTTGATGCCGAGATTGATGGTCTCAAGAAGAATTTCGAATCTCAGGGACAGTTTCTGACCGATGCGGATCTGGAACTGATCAAACCCAGACTTCTGGACTCCCTTGTCACCAGAGAGGTTCTTCTGGACAAGGCCGACTCTCTGAAAATTCTGCCCGATACAGCCTCTGTACAGCTGCAGATGGAACAGTTCAAACTCCAGTTCCCCACCGAAGAGGACTACACCAACAGCCTGTCTGCCAACGGTTTTACCGAAGATTCACTGATGAAGGAGCTGGAATTCCAGTCGGTCCTTCAGATTCTCTTCGAGCAGGAAGTTTCAGCAAAAATTTCGATTGCCGAAGAGGATATCAGAGCCTTCTACGATGATAACCTGACCACATACTTTACAAATCCCGAGTCAGTGGAAACCAGTCACATCCTTGTTTCCGTTTCTGAGGAAAGGAGTGAAGAAACAGCCCTGGCCAAAATCAATGAGATAAAGGCCGCGGTTGACGCCGGTATGGACTTTGCCGCAGCCGCGGCAGACTACTCAGACTGTCCCTCCAAGGCAAACGGCGGAAATCTCGGACCAGTTCTTCGGGGACAGACTGTACCTGAATTTGAAGAGGCCGCCTTCAGTCAGGAGGTCGGTGTTGTGGGAGAACCCGTACTGTCCCAGTTCGGATACCACCTTGTTCTTGTGAATGCAAAGAATGATGCCTCCGAGACTCCCTATGAGGATGTGAAGCCCCTGATTCAGCAGCAGCTTGAGCAGCAGGCTTATGAAGCTGGAACCGCAAGCTATGTGGAAGAGCTTAAAAACAGCGCAAAGATTATTCTTCCCGACTGGGCGACAGCTGAACCTTCAGCAGTACAGGCTCCGGCCCAGTCCTGATTAAGTTTGAGGGCCGGGTTCGCCGGCTCTCACTTAACGGTAGCTTCTTATGGTTGAAGTTTCGATTCTTATCTCCGTACCGGGGTAGTAGCGCTTCAAATAGCCTGCGACCATGCCCCGGTTAAGGCTCTTCTCCATCATCTTGGGACCGAAAAGAATACTCTCGATATTTATATTCAGGTCTCCCATATTCAGATCCATATAGGGGTAGAAGACGCCGTAGTTGTTGACCCTCCAGTCGGTACGGTGCAGAAGCTCTTCATTGTCGTCAAAACAGACCACCCTGTACTCCGACTCCTCGGCGTAGTCGTTGTCCTTGATAAAATATCCCCACCTGGGGTAGTACCTGAAGGAAAAGTTCTTTTCCAGTTCATCCATTATTCTGAATTTAATCCTTTCAAGAACAGAGGATATTGTCTCATTGTATAAAATTCTTCCAAACTGCATGTTTTTGTTTTCTGGCAGATTCCTCAGATCCAGTCCCAGGCAGACCCCTTTGCCGTCGGCTCCGTAGAGGCGCCACTGGTTAAGGCTGTCCCGCCTGTCAGTGAGGGAGAAGATAAAGCGTTTGGTGATTGTTTTAAGCCGGGCTTCGTCCAGAACAGTATCAAGTTCTTCATGATTCATATTCCGGCTGCTGATCTCCGTTATATCATTCAGTCCGGCAGGACTTGAAAAACGGATCTTTCGGC
Organism: Spirochaeta sp. UBA5339; assembly: GCA_002408085.1. GTDB lineage: Bacteria > Spirochaetota > Spirochaetia > DSM-2461 > DSM-2461 > Oceanispirochaeta. The sequence continues at coordinate 106,364 of DHQL01000010.1, read as the reverse complement.
TTTTAAGGATCTCGATAAGGGCGGGGAATGAGGTGTAGTGGTAGAATGTTCCGGTTCTGTCTCTGACCCGGATCAGTTCATCAAAGAGTTTCTGTTCCTCTTTCAGGAAAAAGGTTTCGCTCTGCACATCCAGCTTTACTTCCAGGGAGAGGGTGTCGGGCATTCCGGGTAAACCAAGAGACTCGAAGAGAGTAATCAGTTCCCGTCTCAATATATCCTGCATCTGCATGAAAGATCCTCCATTGATTTCATTTTAATATGCTGAAAATGAAATCTCAAAGATCTTCTTTGGAAGCAGTGGTTCTGTTTCGTCCTTCAGTTTTGGATCTGTAGAGAGCCTTGTCCGCAAGCCCTATAAAATTGGCCATGGCTCCAGAGTTCCTGGGGACAGCCGAGAACAGCCCGATGCTTACGGTGACCTTTCTGTCCAGTTCGCTGTGTTCCTGTTCGGCAATGCAGTTTCTGATCCGTTCACAGACCGTATAGGCTTCATCCAGGCCGGTTCTCGGGAAGATTATCAGAAACTCCTCTCCACCGAAACGGACCAGAAGGTCTGTGACTCTCAGTTCACTCTGGCATAGTCCGGCAATTCTCTTAAGAATGATATCTCCCACATCATGACCGAAGTTATCATTCACCTCTTTGAAATGGTCTATATCCAGAATGGCAGCGCCAATGGGAGATTCTGAACGGATGGCGGTTTCGAAAAGGAGCCGTCCCTCAAGCTGAAGGCGATGGCGGTTTCCCACTCCTGTAAGGGAGTCTTCGATGCCCATTCTGTAGGCCTTCTCATGGAATAGGGCGTTTTCCAGTGCAATGGCTATATGGTCGCCCACGAGACGGGCAAGCTGCTCTTCATGGTGACCGAAGAAGTCCTTTTCAGAGTGGTCCAGTGCCATCAGGCCCAGAACTTCTCCCCTGACCACCAGAGGAATTCCCATCCAGGAGCGGATGGTCATATACTCCGCAGGCTGCATAAAGTCAGGGAAATCCTTTTCCACATCTCCCGATAATACAGGCGCTCTGTCATTGACTGCCCTGGCATTCAGACTGCCAGCCGAATTGATGGAAAACCTCATATTCTTCAGGGATTCATTGTCCTTGAATCCGGTAGTGCCGATGACTTCAAGATATTCACCTTTTTTAAGCTGCAGAGAGGCTGTTTGATAGGGGATGATCTTCCTGACTTCATCAAGAATCCTCTGGACCGTTTCATCGATATCCAGGGAGGCGCTGATGGATGCTGCTATCTGTCTGAGAAGCTCAAGCTCGTCGTTGTGGTTCTGTTCTCTCTGAATGCTCTTGATAAGACGGCATTCAGCATTTTTCAGTTCCGAGATATCGACTTCACAGCCAATAATATATGCGGGCTTCCCCTTGCTGTCGTAGGAGGCTCCTTTACCATTGAACCTGATCCACTTGTAGATGCCGTCTTTTTGCAGAACCCTGAAAGAGGCAATGTTCTCTCTTTCCTTCCCCTGTACAATTTCTTCCATTTTTATTGACATCTCTTCAATGTCATCGGGATGGATGAGTTTTGCAAAATCGCCGGTTTTTATCTTTGTAATAAAATCATCATAGATCACCTTCCAGGTACCGCTGACAAGTGCTGTGCCTGATTTTAGATCCCTGATGAAAACTCCTGCATCGGAAAGGGCCTTGAGGACTTCGGTGTTGTTAAGAAGAGCAGTGAATTTATCTTTCTCATTCATAACAGGATATCCAAAATACAAGTTTAAATCATTTTTCAGAATTCAACAGGGAGATTTTTATAAAATGGGTCGTATTTCCCCTTTTGCAGGGGACTTTTGATCAGGCAGTGATTACTTTTATTCCGAATCGCTGGAATTCGGCAGCCTGCTGCTCTGTAATTCCATCGTCTGTAATCAGATAGTCAACCTGGTCCAGGGCCTGGAGGGCTGCAAAAGCAGTTTTATTGATCTTGGTGGAATCGGCCAGCAGGAAGACCTCTTCAGCAGATTCAATCATGGCTTTCTTTACGGGAATATCGCTGAATCCGGGGTAGGTGAGGCCGCCTCCTACAGAGACGCCGGCAGTTGCAAGAAAGAGCTGCTGGGCGTGAGTGTTCTGAAAGAAGGACGCCGCCCTGTCGCCGGTGAGGCTGAGGGTAGGGGCCTTGAACTCTCCACCGGTCATATGGACTTCCATATTCGGTTCGGCTCCCAGGATAAGGGCAATATTCAGGCTGTTGGTGATGATCCTGAGGTCCTTCTTACCCTTGATGGCACTGGCCAGTTCGGTGACGGTAGTTCCCGAATCCATAATAATGGAGCTTCCCGGACGAACATACTCCGCTGCTTTCTGGCCGATCTTCCGTTTCAGGTCCATGTTCTCTCTGTGTTCCAGAGAGAGGCTGGATACGGATAGCTGCATATTCTTCAGGTAGGCTCCGCCGTGATCCCGGGCGATCTCGCCGGTGGCTTCAATCTTGTCCAGGTCCTGGCGGATGGTGGGTTCGGAGACGCTGAAGAGCTTGCTCAGATAGTTTACCCTCACATTTCCGTTCTCCCGGATCAGCTCGAGGATTTTTTCGCGTCTCTGTTCTGCAAGCATGTTCTTGTGCTCCTATTTTTGTGTCCCAATATATAATCAGGATCTGGTTTTGTCAGATTATAGGTAAAAATGCCCGATCTATCAACTAATTACTTTCGTTCTCTTACGAAAGACTTTCAAAAAAGAGGCTAAACTCGAATATACGAAAGACTTATTTGACCGCGACAGAAAAAACTTGACAGCAGTTTATATCAGGGCTTAATCTGATTAAACATCATACGTATGATGACGTATGAAAGTTGTCGTATGATTTATTCCATCGTATCAGGATTTTATTATGAAGCAAAAAACAGTTATGGCACTCTTTACAGGCGCTGCCCTTGTAGACCCGGTGAAGCGGGCTGCCAAAGAGATGCTTCCGGATGTCCGGTTTATCAATATTCTTGATGACAGCCTTATCGCAGATGTTATTGCCGCAGGAGAAATGACCAGTGCTGTTCTTGAAAGGATACACTCCTACTGCAGAATCGGTTCCGAGATGGGTGTTGACCTGATCTGGGAGACCTGCTCTTCGGTAGGAATCTCCGTTGACTACATTCAGCCCTTCTTTGATATTCCGGTGCTCAGAATTGACCGCCCCATGATTGAAACAGCAGTGGACCAGTGCAGCCGTATAGCTGTGCTGGCCACTCTGCCCACAACCCTGGAACCCACCATGGATCTGATAAAGGTTGTGGCTGAAGAGAAGAGTAAGGAGATCTCTATTGTCAACGGACTGGCAAAGGGAGCCTTTGAGGCTTTAACCGACGGAGACGGGGAGACCCATGACCGGATACTGATGGACGCCGCTGTGGAAGTTTCAAAATCCTGCGACATGATTGTTCTGGCCCAGGGGTCTATGGCGAGAATGGAAGGGGCTTTGAGGGAGAAGACAGGGCTTCCTGTGTTGGGCAGTATAAATACCGGCCTGGAGGCTCTCAAGTCCTATCTCTATACAGGAGTCAAATCATGACAGAACTGAAAGAAATGGCCCGGCTTCTGCGCCGGGATGTTCTTGAGATGGTTATGGATATCAAAGACGGTCATCTGGGACCCTCTTTCTCATCCATGGAGATTCTCACGGCCCTCTATTTTGGCGGCGTTTTGAATCTTGATCCGGACAATCCCGATTGGGAAGACAGGGACCGCTTTGTTCTTTCCAAGGGGCATGCCTGTCCGGCGCTCTATGCCGCTCTGATTAGAACGGGAGTTATTCCTGAAACGGAAAAATTCACTCTCAGGTATCTGAACTCACGGCTTCAGGGACATCCGGATATGTACAAGACTCCGGGTGTGGAAGCCACAACCGGTCCTCTGGGAAACGGTCTGGCTATGGCTGTAGGGATGGCCAAGGGGTTGAAGATTCTCAAGAAAAGCAGCCGGGTCTACGCCCTGACCGGGGATGGAGAGCTGCAGGAAGGAATCATATGGGAGGCTCTTACGGCCGCTTCCCGGCACAGTCTCGACAATCTCTGTATTCTGATTGATCACAACAGACGCCAGAGCGGCGGACTGATAAGCGATGTGGGCGGTTCCATGCCCATCAGAGAGAAGCTTGAAGCCTTTCAGATCAGCTGTCTGGAGTGTGACGGCCATGATTTTTCTGATCTTCTGAGAGCCTTAAAGGACGCTGAGTCCTCTGGAAAACCAACCGCGGTTATCTGTCACACCGTAAAGGGTAAGGGGATCGATTTTATGGAGGATGAGAACTCCTGGCATAAAAGGGTACCCACGGCAGAAGAGTTCGAGGCGGGAATGAAGCAGCTTGAGGGGGTGACCGTATGAGTATCAGCAGCACAAGAAGAGCTGTAAGCGAAGGTATCCTTGATGCCCTGGAAGTGGACAAGTCTGTTGTGCTTGTCTCCTCCGATTCAGCTCTTGTAATCAAGGCTCAGGATATTATTGAGGAGTACCCTGAAAACTATGTTGAGATGGGTATCTCGGAGCAGGCGGCCATGGCGGCATCCGCAGGACTGGCTTCCTGCGGTCTCAAGCCGGTCTATGTCTCCTATGCGGTCTTTGCCACTCTCAGAGCCTGTGAACAGTTCCGGAATGCCGTTGCCTATCCGGGGCTGGATGTAAAGGTTGTGGGTGCCAACGGCGGAATGGCCTCGGGTGAAAGGGAGGGGGTAACCCACCAGGGACTGGAAGATATAGGAATTGTCAGAACCATTCCCGGTATTACAGTTATCTCTCCTTCCGACGCGGGACAGGTCAGAAAGGCGGCCAGAGCGATGTTTGATATTCCCGGCCCAGTCTATCTGAGAACCGGAAGCGGCAGGGATCCCGACTTCTGGTCTGAAGATACAGATTTTATACCCGGAAAAACCAGATCTTTCTTCGATTCCGGATCGGATATCGTCATCTTTGCCCATGGCTTTGTGCTTTCTCAGGTCAAATCAGCCTGTGAAGTTCTGACAGAGAAGGGGATTGGTGTTAAGGCGGTGGAGGTGGCTACAATCAAGCCCCTGAACGAAAAGGAAATGCTCGGTCATCTTCATGGTGCCGGCGCTGTTATTGTTGTGGAGGACCATAACGTTATAGGCGGACTGGGAAGTGCCGTTACGGAGTTTGTCTGTGACAACTGCCCGAAGAAGGTCGTGCGTATGGGTTTGAATGATCGCTTTTCCGAGTCCGGTTCGCCGGAGGAACTCTATCAGAAGTACGGTTTGACGGAAAAGGATATTGTGGAAAAGGCAATTAAACTTCTTCAGGACTAATCACCCGGGAGAAAGTTGAAAAATAAAAGGAGATCTAAATGAGGAGAATTGGTTTATTTCTATTGTTGGTTTTTCTTTCAACTGCGGTATTCGCCAATGGACAGAAGGACGGTGAGGTCAAGAGGCTTCGCTATGCCCACATGAATGCACCCGAGAGTGTTGCCGGAAGACAGGCCGTCTACTTCGCAGACCTGGTAAAGGAGAAATCCGGAGGCAGCATTGAGGTTGAGGTTTATCCTTCGTCACAGCTCGGAACCATTCAGGAGCAGGCAGAGATGCTGAGTAACGGAACTGTTGCCTTCCATCACAACACCATGGGCGGTATCGGCTCTCTCTATCCTCCCTATGCGGCTCTGGATACTCCCTTCCTTTTCAAGGATGTGGATCATCTGATGAGAGTAACAGATGTTGACTCAGTTGTTATGAAGGAACTGAACGAGGGAGCTATCGAAGCCAGAAATATTCGGAATATCTATAACTTCTTCTTCGGCGCAAGACAGCTTACAACAAATAATGCGGTCTATACTCCCTCCGATCTGAGAGGAAAGAAGATCCGGGCCATCCCCTTTCCCATCTATGTTACAGCCGTTGAAGGTATGGGTGCTCTGGCCACTCCCATCGACTGGTCCGAGGTTCCCACAGCTCTGGCAACGGGTGTTGCTGACGGACAGGAGAATCCCGTAGGTGTTATCTATGCCAACAAGCTCTTTGATATCCAGAGCCATCTGATGGTTACATCCCACATAATGGGAGCTGAAGGGGTCTTTATCAATGAAACCGTATGGCAGGGCCTGTCGGATGAAGAGAAGAAGGCCGTTTCTGAAGCCGCTGCCGAGACAGCCGTATGGGCTACACAGCAAACCGTTGAGTCTGAAGAGGCCGACCTGGACCGCCTGAGAGCTGCAGGAATGACTGTTATTACCGTAGACGACGGACTCAAGGTAGAGCAGTTCCGCTCGGGAGTACAGACTCTTGTAAACGAGAGATTCAGCGATGATTGGGGTGATATCTACAAACTCATCAACACAATCGACTAAGTAGAAAATTGAAATGCATCCGGTTCCGTCCTTCAGGTAAGTTACCTGAAGATGGGCCGGAGATGCGGGACGGTAATATATGAAAAGGATTATGCAGGGCGTTGAGTATATCGCCATTGCTGTGCTGCTATCCCTGTCGGCTATCATTATCCTTCAGGTCATTATGAGGAACTTTTTCGGAACAGGCTTTGTATGGGTGGAAGAGCTCTCACGCTTTCTTCTGCTCTCAATGGTTCTGATATCCGCTCCGGTAGTTTTTTATCACGGAGCCCATGTTAAATTTGATCTCTTTTACCGGAAACTTTCGGTCCGGGGAAAAATGATCCACTCTCTGGTTCTTGTCTCCCTGATTGTATTCTTCCATGTGGTTTATATTGTGAGCCACTATCAATTAATGAAAAACAGCGGGAATGTTCTCTCTCCCTGTCTGAGCATTCCAAACAGATATTATTTTGCCGCGGGACTGATTGGCGCGGTTATCGCCATTGCGGCGGGAATCAGCAGGATTATCGGCATCCTGAAGGGGGATTGAACAATGAATGGTTCAGTAATGATCGGTCTCTTTCTTCTTCTGGCTGTTGCCGGTATGCCTATCGCCTTCAGTATGGGACTGGCTTCTGTAATCTATCTTCTGTTTTCCGGATTACCCCTATCGGTTCTGGCTCACAGGCTTCCCAACGCCCTGAACTCCTTTCCACTGGTTGCGGTTCCGGTTTTTATATTTGCCGGCAGCCTTATGAACACATCGGGAATTACAGACCGGCTGTTCAGGACAGCCCGGATTGCCGTGGGACACAGGAAGGGGGGACTGGCTCATGTTAATATTCTGGCCAGTCTGATCTTCTCGGGAATTTCCGGCGCGGCCCTTGCTGACATCGGCGGCCTCGGGAAAATCGAAATCAAGGCAATGAAGGATCAGGGCTATGATGCCGGTGACGCCGCGGCAATTACCGCTGCATCCGCCACCATCGGTCCGATTTTTCCCCCCAGTATTCCCCTGATTATCTTTGCTACGGTGGCAGAGGCTTCGGGGATCAAACTCCTTATCGCCGGTGTTGTGCCGGGACTGCTGATTACCGCCCTTCTTATGGTGGTGGTGACGGTAATCGCCCATATAAAGAACTATCCCACCGATGATGTGAGGATGGAACGGAAAGAGGCGGTAAAGCTTGTTGTTAATTCCATTCCCGCTCTGCTGGCTCCCGTTGTTCTTGCCGGTGGACTTCTGTCAGGATGGTTCAGTCCCACAGAGGTGGCAGCGGTAACTGTTGCCTACTCCCTGATTCTGGGGCTGGTTATCTACAGGGAGCTTACATTCAAATCCATCATTGAAATGGCCAGAGAGTCTATCCGGTCCACCGGGCAGATTCTTATTGTTGTTGCCTGCGCCTCAGTTTTTGCATGGATTCTTACCATCGAACAGATTCCTGCCAAGACGGCAAATCTGCTCCTTGGAATCAGTCAGAATCCTCTGGTGCTGCTTATGATGGTGAATGTTCTGCTGCTGATTATCGGCATGATGATGGATACCATCGCGGCCATTCTGGTGGTGACTCCCATCATCTATCCCGCCCTGATGTTTGCCGGAGTCGATCCCATTCATCTCGGGATTGTTGTGGTGCTGAATCTGATGATCGGGCTTTTGACACCTCCGGTGGGGATGAGCCTCTATATGGTCAGTCTGGTATCAAATGAATCGGTTGAGAGGGTTATTAAGAAGAGCCTTCCCTACTTTATTCCTTTGCTGGCAGCCCTGATTCTGGTTACGGTTTTTCCAGCCCTGTCAACGACACTTCCCAATCTGATATTTCCGTAAAGGTCAAGATAAGTAATTAAATGAAGGAGACTTTAAATGAGTGAAGGATATTTCCATAAACTGCACAGGGAGACACCGACCCGTTTCTGGGTCAACAATCCCACCACTGCAGAGGCTGCAGCGGCAATCGAAGCGGGAACAGAGTACTGTACAACCAACCCGACCTATTCCATCAAGATGCTGCAGCATCCTGCCATGAAAGAGGAGGCTATGACCCTTCTGGATCAGGTTGCCTCAAAGGAGTCTGATGACTCCCTGGCGGCTTCGGCTCTCCAGGGGCAGATTGTCGGAAAAATCATGGATGTTTTTGCCGGTGTTCACCGCTCCTCAGGGGGGAAAAAGGGTTGGGTATCCATACAGGGGGATCCGGAGAAAGAGGATGATGCCAATGAGATCCTGAGGGAGGCGGAGGACAACAGGAAACTGGCCACCAACTATATCGCCAAGGTTCCCGTAACCAAAAGCGGCCTTAAGGCCATTTCAGAGCTGGCATCAGATTCTGTTCCCGTTATTGCCACCGAGATTATGTCTCTCTCCCAGGCGGTACAGGTCTGTGAAGCCTATGTGGATGCCGTTTCTGGGCTGAAGAATCCCGCGCCTCTCTATGTTACCCATATCACCGGTATCTTTGATGAGCAGCAGGCAGCCTGGAAGAGAGAAACCGGCGCCGATATCGATGACTCCATTCTGTCGGCGGCGGGATTTCTTGCAGGCCGGGAGCAGTACAGGGTTCTCAAGGAACGGAAGTATCCTGTAACCATGCTGGGGGGAGGTGCCCGGGGGCTTCACCACTTCACCGACTTTGTGGGTGCAGACATGCATATTACGATCAACTGGGCCGGTACTGCCGACAAGCTGATAGAACAGAATCCGGCAATTGACGGAGCCTTTTTCAGAAAGTTCGAACCCAAAGTAACAGAGATCCTTATGGATAAAGTCCCTGACTTCAAGGCAGCCTGGACCGAGGACGGGCTGAGTGTGGATGAGTATGAATCCTTTCCCCCTGTGGTTCTATTCAGATCCATGTTTCTGAAGGGATGGAAAGACCTTAAGGATGTGATCCGGGAGAACAGAAAATGAAAAAGAAAGCCTTTAATTCTATCGTTAAGGTCTCTCCTGTGGAGCTGAGACCGGGTATACAGAGAAAAACACTTGTCTACGATGATAAAAACATGTTATGCCATTTTCATCTGACCAGGGGAGCGAAGCTTGAGCTCCACTCCCATGAAGCAGCGCAGCTGGGTTATGTCATTTCCGGAAAGGTTGAGTTCTTCAAGGAAGACGGTTCATCCTTTATTGCAGAGGACGGGGCGGCCTATCACTTTCCCTCATGGGAGAAACACGGCACAATAGTACATGAGGACACTGACTTTATAGAGTACTTTTCTCCTTCCAGACCTGAATATGTTGATGAGTAATGTACCAGATCCCTCCTGCATTCGGATGTGTGACTTCTCTTTGATTCGGGTGCAGGAAACTATGCTTGATAATAAGCACTTGATAAAATAAAATTGCAGTAGGTGATGGAAGTGAATGATCTTTTCAAAATAGACGAACAGAGAAAATCGGCAGTAGATATTGTAGTCGAGAAGATCAAGCTTCTGTTGATCGAGAAAAAACTCAAACCCGGGGATATGATCCCCAGTGAGACAGTTCTTTCCCAGAGCCTTCAGGTCGGCCGCGGTTCCATCCGGGAAGCAATGAAAATCCTATCGGCCTATGGTATTATCGAAGTCCGCCGTGGGGCGGGTACATTTATCAGCAACGGCGCCAACAAGCAGATCTTTAATCCCCTTCTGTTTCAGATTCTTGTCAGAGATCCTGACTACCATAATCTTATTGAGATTCGTGAAATGATGGAGATCGGCATTGTGGATTTGATTCTTAAAAATGCGGATGATGAGGACTTCAGACGTCTGGATGAGGCCATGAAGAAATTCGAGGCCATAGAGACTTCCGAATCTCCCGACAGGGAAGAGGGGGATGCTGCGGATATTCGGTATCACAGGATTATGGGTGAGATCACCCATAATGAAATCATCTCCAATATATACAACTTTATAATTGAGCTCTTTACTCCCACAATCGACTCTTCCTACGGCTATGAAACCCATAAAAAGATGCATAAAGCCATTATGGACAGGGATCATGCCGGTGCCCTTGAGATGGTTAAGGTTCACACCGGCGTATGGAGTAAATCCCGGGAAGGTGTCTAGCCCCCCTTCTTCAGGTTCTCAGCCTGTATAAGATGGAAGCCAGACGGTCATCTCTCCTTCCCTGCGGTTATCCCAGGCAAAGTAGGGGATCATGCTGGCCTTAATTTTTCTGAACTTCATTGTCCTGTAAGGTCTGTAAAGTTCTTCTCTGTTCCAGGCGCCATTATCCGTATACCAGAGTTCTGTATCCAGCAGGACAACATCAAGACCGTCAATTTCAGTTCTTCGCGGAGTAAAAACACTCTCCGGGGAAATATAGCACTGATCAATGCTGCAGCCTTCCGGCAGGTCACAGCTTTCCAGGCAGTAGACCAGGGGACCTCTCTTCAGGGCAAGGTGGTTCCGTGATTCTTCAACCATGGGATTGCTTTCCAGGAGTACTGCATCCATAGGCAGGTCCAGAATGATCTCGTCTCCCGGCTGCCATGTTTTAAAAATTCTGATAAACCCTCTCTCAACAGGTTCTGCTGTATTCGTCCCGTTCACCCTGGTTGTATGGGACTCTGCCCAGGAAGGTATACGCAGATAGACCGGAAAGCCCGCTTCTTCAGGGCTCTCCTGGACAGTTATTCGGATATTTCCGGACCAGGGATAGTCGGTATGGATTTTAAGTCTGCAGCTGGTGTCATTATTCAAATTGACCTGGATCTCGGCTTCACCGTAGAGAAGAATAGCCAGACCATCATTTAAATGAGTACACATCATATCTGACGTTTCTGCAATAGTACGAAGTACATTTGGAGGGCAGCAGAAGGATGTGAGGTACTCCGCACGGTGGCGGAACCACTTAAGAGGCTGGGGCTGGTGATCAAGGCAACGGAGGGCATTGGTATAAAAGTATCTGTCCCCGGCAATGCTGATGCCGGAAAAAACGCTGTTATACAGAGCCTTTTCCATTTCATCTCCATATTTCCCCTCATTTAGTGATACTGCCATTCTGTAATTCCACAGATAGAATCCAATGGCTCCGCAGGTCTCGTTATACCCGTTGGAATTAGGCAGTTCATAGGGCCTGCCGTAGGACTGGTGAGTTCTCTGGATATAGTCATACTCATCGCATCCGTAGGGAGATACACCGTCGTAAAGGGCTCCACAGCCCCCCGTAATGTAGAGTTTTCTGGTTGTAAGATCAGTCCATACTGATTCGAGGACTTCTCTATAGGCTTTGTCATCCCTTTCGTTATAGAGGTCGCAGAGGCCTGCATAGAGGTAGTTTGCTCTTACTGCGTGACCGACTATCTCCCGGTGTTTTTTCAATGGGATTCGATCCTGATTATCGTCTGTGCCTTCGGGAACACTGTCTCTTAAGGCCATAAGATCTTCCAGAAGATCCAGATATTTCTCATCGGAGGTTGCTCTGTAAAGCTGGGCAAGTCCCATGTAGTGGGAGGGGCATATGGCGGTTCTTGCAGAATCGAGAGTGGAAAACTGGCCTGAAAGATAGTCAGCCGCCTTCTCTCCCATATCCAGAAGTGCCCTTTTGCCAGTCTGTGCATAATGCACACAGCCTGCACTCATAAGGTGTCCCATGTTGTAGACTTCAAAGTTCAGATCATTGTCAAGAGCTTCTGAACGGCCCTTGTTTCGCTTCATAATTGCATCGTAGGTAAAGATATATCCGTCTTTTCTCTGAACTCTGCCGATCAACTCTATGATCGAGTCCAGAAGGATATTCCAGTATGAATCATCCCTGGAGCCATAGAGTCTGGAAGCGGCTTCCAGCCACTTGTAGAAGTCTCCATCATGAAATGGGGGGCCCGAGTGCTCTCCTTCTGCTTCCCCGGCAGCTATCAGGAAATTTTCCCAGCTGTGACAGAGTTCTTTGTTCTGGAGGATCTCCCACATGTGAGGGATCATTTTTTCCCGGCAGGCAGTCTCTCTGTTATGAAAAAAACCTCCTGTCCAGCGGGCAGTCCTGGTTTGGGTTAAGGAATCTGGGGTCATAATAAGAAAGTCTCCTCGCTGGTATTTATTTATTTGAGATTATAACCATGGAAACAAAGAATTAGCAAAGAAAAAAATGGAAAATGAAAATAATATAGTTTCGAATTCTTTTTTATATATGTTTTCCCATGAATTCACTTTCTTTTTTTTCTTGACTTGTGATTTTAGTAGAGATAAGATGTCATACGTTTGTATCGGATTCTTAAAAGGAGAATTACAATGAGAGCATTTAAAGGAATGAAAGTACTTGGATTTGTAATCCTGGTATGCTGTTTGCACGTTAATCTCTTTGCCGGAGGCCAGGCTGATGAAAACACAATTCAATTTCTCTCTATCTGGGCCGAGGACAAGGATAACTCCAAGCTTCTTCTTGAATTGACAGAGGAGTACAAAAAAGAAAATCCTGATTTTAATCTGGAATTTGAACTGGTTGCCGCCGAAAACCTGAGACAGAAAGTCAAGGTTCTTGTAGCAAGTGACAGTGTTCCTGATGTTTTTGTGTATGAAGCAGGAAAACCAATTGTTGAGCTGATTGACGGTGGTATCCTGCTGGATATGGAAAAGACTTTTACTGATCTCGGTCTTATGGATACCCTTGATCCCGGTGCAGTCAGCCTCCTTAAGCGGCTGGCCGATAACAGAGGTCTCTATGATCTTCCCCTGGGAATGAATGTTGAGGGTATCTGGTACAATAAAAAGATGTTTGCTGATCTCGGGCTGGACGTTCCCGAAACCTGGTCAGAGCTGATGGATGTCTGTGAAGTTCTTCATCAGAACGGAATTCAGCCTTTCACTGCCGGTGGTAAAGACAAGTGGCCCATTACCAGAGTGATCAATATGTATGTTATGAGGCGCATGGGAGTTGATGCCATGGAGAGAGGTTCCAAGGGTGAAATCTCCTTTACTGATCCCGGTTTTGTTGAGGCGGGCCATGTCATTCAGGACATGGTCAGAAAGGGGTACTTCGGTGAAGGTATTGTCACTGTTGATATGAGCTCTGCGGCAGATGCTCTCTTCAGCGGTCAGGCAGCCATGTTCTACAACGGAAGCTGGTTTACCCAGGATCTGAACGATACCGAAAGAAACCTCCTGGGGCCTGATGGTGTCGGATTCTTTAATATTCCCGTAGTGGAAGGAGGAGTGGGTAAACTGGATGACTACTCCGTAAACTGCGGCAATATCCTTGTCCTGTCGGCCAAAGCCTATGACGAAGAACTGACCGGTGAATGGCTGAAGTATGTTTTCAGCCGTTTCGGAGATTATGCCATGGAGACAACAGGAACTTTTAAAGGATTCAAGGTTTCCAATATGCCTGACAATGTCCCCACCTACACAAGAATTGTAGGGGAAGAGCTTGCCAAGGTGAACAATGCCGGGCTGTGGTTTGAGGCAAGTATGGATGACAAGACCACCCAGGTGGCCCAGAACTTTGCCCAGTCTCTGTTTAATCTTGAAATGACTCCCGAACAGTATTTTGAAGAGATTGAAAAATCCAGTAAAGAGTACAGGGAGAAAAACTGATTTTCCTCAAAGGTTGAACCGGAGCAGGGAAGGGGACTTCCCTGCTCATACACCATTTAATAAGAGGTTATCCATGAAAGAACTTCTGGGAAACAGAAAGGCTGTGATGCTGTTTGTGCTGCCGGCTCTTTTTATCTACCTTTTTTCCGTTTTTATTCCCATCCTATGGTCCGCCGCCTACTCCCTGTACAGGGGTATGCCGGGGTTGAGTTTCGAGTTTAACGGACTGAACAACTATGTGAAAATGTGGTCGGACACCATGTTTATCGGGTCCTTTACTGTTACATTGAAGTATGTGCTTATTGTTGTTGCCGGGCAGGTGGGGCTGGGGTTTCTTCTCTCCCTGATGTTTGTCTTCGGCATAAAGAAGTACACCACTCTGGTCAGAACTCTGGTTTTCTTTCCGGTTGTACTTCCTGTTGTCGCGGTGGGACAGCTTTTCTCCAAGATTGTTGAGATCTCCCCTCAGTACGGTCTTTTAAACAGCCTTCTGGCCACAATCGGTCTGGACTCTCTTGTGCAGCCCTGGCTTGGTCAGAGTTCGACGGCTCTGGGTGTTCTTTGTACAATGGATATCTGGACGGCCATGGGGTTTTATGCGGTTATATTCTACGCTGCCCTGGTGGAAATCCCTCAGGACATCATTGAGGCTGCCAGAATTGACGGTGCCAGTGGAATCAAGCTGACTTCAAAGATCATCCTGCCACTGTTGCGACCCATCACCATGACCTGTTTTATCTTCAGTTTTACCGGAACCCTCAAGGTTTTCGAATCGGCCCTGGCCCTGACAAGGGGTGGTCCCGGTGTCTCAACAAAGACCCTCTCCATGTATATGTATGACGCGTCCTTTCTTTACAGCCAGTACGGCTACGGCAGCGCCATAGCAGTCTTTGTCCTTCTGGAGTGTTTCTTTGTAAGTGTTGTCCTGAATCGCTTTTTTAAAAGCAGAATGATGTAGCACAGGTGGTATCAGAATGTTAGTTTCCTATAATCAGAGAAGAAATATAAAAAGAACTGCGATCAGAATACTGGTTATTCTCTTTCTTTTTGTGCAGATGTATCCGGTTCTCTGGATGCTGATGGCCGCCTTTAAAAGTCCCGGGGATATGACTTCCCTGCCTGCTTATGCTCTGCCGACTGAGCTTTACTTCAAGAACTTTTCCACCGCCTGGACGACAGGGCGGATGAGTATCTTCTTCAGAAACAGTCTGATCGTCACAATCAGCTCTCTCTTTTTTATTGTCTTTTTCAGCTCTACCACATCCTTTGCTCTTATCAAGATGAAGTGGAAGGGACAGCAGCTGATTGCCAGTCTTTTTCTAATGGGGATTATGGTACCTGTTACCATTGTTCTTCTTCCCCTGTTTCAGATCTATATGAAGCTTGGGCTGCTGAATACATATTGGAGCCTTATCATCACATACACCGGCTTCGGACTCTCTCTGTCGATCTTTCTGATCTCCAATTATATGCGGTCCATGCCCGATGATATAATCGAGGCCGCCTTTATTGACGGCTGTAATCTATACTCCCTCTTCTTTAGAATTATTGTGCCCCTGATCAAGAATGCCCTTGTGACGGTAGTTATTATTCAGTTCTTCTTCCGGTGGAATGATCTGATCTTTTCCATGACCTTTATCAGCAGGACTTCCATGAAGACAATTCAGACGGGTCTGATGTACTTCTCTGATGAGTATGGGAGCAAGAACTGGGGTGCCATTTTTGCAGCGATTTCCATGGGTGTTACACCAACCCTGCTTCTCTACATCGTTCTGAACAAGTTTGTGATCGAGGGAATGACCTCCGGTGCAGTAAAGGGTTGATTTATGACAGATGAGATGCGAAAAGATTTTGATCTGATTAAGGAGTATATCAACTCCCGGGCACCTGAGGCTCTGAAAGAGCCGAAAAGTCCTCTGAAGCACAGTTTTATTGATCCCGGTTCAGTCTATGACGGTAATCTCTGGGACTGGGATTCCTATTGGGCCCTTTATGGACTCACCGCTCTGGAAGACGGTATCCTGCCGGTGAACTGGTTTGACCACGGCCGGGGAAATGTGCTGAACTTTCTGGATCATCAGCTTGAAGACGGTTACGTTCCCATGCTTATCGAAACACACAAGGATGAGAAGGTTCCCTACCTGAACAGAAAGCATCTGGAGGGGAAGGTTATGAATATGCATAAGCCCTTCCTCTGTCAACAGACTCTTCTTGTTTCAAGAAAAACCGATGACTTCAGTTGGACAGTCCCTTTAATGGAGGGGCTGGAAAAGTATTTTTCCTGTTACGATCATTACTATCTGAATCATAAGACCGGGCTCTATGTCTGGGCTGACGATGTTATGATCGGTATGGATAATGACCCGGCCAGTTTCGGCCGCCCCGGTTTCTCCACTGCCAATATTTTTCTTAACTCCTTTATGGTCAGGGAACTGGAGTCCATGGCGGAACTCTGCGGGGAGAACGGATTGCCTGAAAGGCAGAACCGCTATCTTACCAAAGCGGAGGGTCTTAAAAGAGCCGTACAGAGGGAGTGCTGGGATACCAGAGACAATTTCTTCTATTCCGTGGATGTTGATGTGGAAACCAGGGCCTTTGACTGGTTTCATGAAGGGCTGGGGGTATTCTGGAACTCTCTTCCCATTCGCATACAGGTCTGGTCCGGCTTTCTGCCTTTGTGGGCCGGGTTCGCCGATAAGAAACAGGCTGAAGCAATGAAAAATCACTACCTGCGTGAGGAGAGTTTCTTCTCTCCCTCAGGTCTAAGAACCCTCTCCCGGGAGGAGAGAATGTATGATCTGAGAGCCACAAATAATCCTTCAAACTGGCTGGGACCTGTATGGATCGTTGCCTCCTACTGTGTTTTTCGCGGACTCTTGAATTATGGATATAAAGCAGAGGCGGAAGATCTGGCTGCCAGGACATTCAAACTCCTTGCAGATGATCTGAGAAAGACCGGGACCCTCCATGAGTACTACAATCCTGAAACTTCCAAGCCTGTTATGAACAGCGGGTTTCTGAACTGGAATATGCTTGTTCTTAATATGGCTGATGAGCTTTAAACTATTACAGGTAAAAAAAGGTTCATCAGCAATCTTGGGTAGGCTAGAAAATAAACGAGTACGTTAGCATTCCATTATGAATGAAATATACAACCAAACCAATCTGGTGGAGGTGCCATCGTGCTCTCTGCGCTATCCTGAGGCAGGACTACTACAAGGCATCTGATAATGCTAATGAATTGGCCTACCAAATTTAGAAGCCAATTGTTCTTGATAAGATTTGCTATGTGGCAATATCCTGCATGGCTGGGGAAACATAAATGGTCTGGGGCTGAACAGAAGGTTTTGAAGTCTGTGCTCTACAAAAAGAGAAAAAGCCTCTGAATCCAATTTTCTTTACTACTACGGATTAAGTCGGCGGTCTTCTTTCATGCCCTTATATTTTAATGAAGATAAAAACTATCAGGTCGATCTGATAGACACATGGAACATGACCATTCAGGACAAGGTGTACATAGATGGAAAATTTCTATTCAAATGCACAGCAGAGCGTATATGGCTGTCCGGATTAAAGCAGTTCAGTTTCCAAGGGTCTTTGGCCCTTGTATATTTTATCGGCCCTCCTGCAAGGGGTGGGGATAATCTCCCAATCAGTCGAATTCCTATTACTTGGCGATTTTTTCTTCCCACTATTTAAACCGTTCCATAATCCATGTCTTCTTTTTGTCTGATATATAAATAAATGCAAGAATAAATAAATAAAAGATTGTTTAAACGTTTGAAAACGAAATTGAATAAGGGTCTATATTGTTGACATCAAAAGAAAAGCGTGGTAAACCGTAAGTAAAAGAAGGTTTTATTCAAATTTTACCCGATTTCAGGGGATTTATTCGATATAATCTGGAATTCTTTTCTCTTTATTATTGGAAGTTAAATGAAAATGAACAAAAGTATTAAAAATAAACTCTCTGATCCTGCAAAGAATTACAGGCCATTACCCTTCTGGTCCTGGAATGACAGGCTTACTCCGGACATGGTTCGTTATCAGATTCAGGAGATGAATAAAGCCGGTCTTGGTGGATTCTTCATGCATGCAAGGAGCGGACTGGAAACAGAATATCTGGGAACGGAGTGGATGGATGCCATTCGAGCCGGCATTGATGAAGCAGAAAAATACGGCATGGAACCCTGGGTTTATGATGAGGACGGCTGGCCCAGTGGTTTCGCAGGAGGTCTGGTCTGTGAAATGGGTGACCGGTATCACGGACGGTGGCTGGAGACCAGGGTTTGTGTTCCTGAACAGGACGACCTGAACAACTGCATCGCTGCTGTCGGGATAATCGGTATATACAGTATTGAATCAGCTTGCAGGGAGTACAGGCTCCTCAATAGAGCAGAGGCCTTATCCGCTTTAGAAGCAAAGAGGGAGTGTTTGATTATCAGTCATGCATCGAACCCCTATTATATCGATGTTCTGAGTAAAGAGGTTGTTGCTGCCTTTATAAAGAATACCCATGAAGCCTACAAGGCGGAAATGCCCGGGTATATGAAGGGAGCCATGAAGGGCTTCTTTACAGACGAACCACGGTTGTCGGGCAGAAATGTTGAGCGGGATTTCCCCTGGTCCTACGACCTTGAAGAGGCCTATGAAAAGGAGTATTCAGCTTCTTTGAGAGACTCTCTACCCTCTCTCTTTTACCGCTGCGGCGATTACAAAACTATCCGTTACAGATTCTGGAAGATCGTGAATCATATGTTTGCTCATTCCTTTATGAAGCAGATTGGAGACTGGTGCAGGAACAACAACAGCGCCTTAACCGGTCATGTCATGATGGAGGAGAGTATTGCTACTCAGATTGCCAATACCGGGGGGGTAATGCCCTTCTATGAATTTATGGATATTCCCGGTATTGACTGGCTACGCAGGACCATGAGCTCTCCTGTTGTACCCAAACAGGTGAGTTCTGTGGCTGCGCAGACGGGCAAGAAACAGGTTCTGACCGAGTCGTTCGCACTTTGCGGCTGGAACGCCGGCTTTGAAGATCTGAAATGGGTTGCTCAGTGGCAGTATGTGAATGGAGTCAATACTCTCTGTCAGCACCTGGAGGGATATACCATCCGGGGTACACGGAAGAGAGACTATCCACCTTCACTGTTTATCCAGCAGCCCTGGTGGGATAAATATGAACTCTTCAATACCTTTCTGTCCAGAATCGGGATGATTCTTCGAGACGGTATTCAGTCTGTGAATGTTCTTGTTGTTCATCCCATGCGCAGCGGGTGGCTCGAGTTTGATGGAAAGGTCACTCCGGTTATCAAAGAGATCGACAAGTCTTTTTCTGCCCTCCTTGAGACTCTCTCGGGGCAGCATATTGAGTATCATCTGGGAGACGAAACAGTAATGGATCGCCACGGCTCAGTCTCCGGCGGAAGTATCCATGTGGGAGAGTGTTCCTATTCTACGGTGATTATTCCTGAATGTCTTACTCTGGCCGGGACTACCCTGGATTTTGTTGGCAAACTGGCAAAGCAGGGCGGGAAGGTTCTTGTTGTGAAAAGCCTGCCTGGTTATGAAGAGGGTCTGCCTCTGAAAAGAATCTTTCCTGAAGAATCCCTATTTTTCGCTAGAGGACCCGGGGATGCTGATTTCTGGAACACCCATTGCAAACATTCTCTTAGTATCAAAAGCGAGACTAACGATTCACAAATTCAGGATATATGGTCTACCAGCCGTGTCTTTGAAGACTCGGTCTATTGGTATCTGGTCAATAACAGCCGGAAAAAGGGGCATGATGCGGTTATTGAAATTCCGGACAGCCGTGATCTCTTCCTTTACGATCCTCTGGAAGACAGCTATGCAAAGTTGCTCTCTGATTCCGTCAACTGCAGCCGCAGGCTGTCTCTCCATATGGAGCCCGCCCGGTCTATCGTTCTGGTTTCG
The DNA here is from genome assembly GCA_002408085.1 of Spirochaeta sp. UBA5339. GTDB lineage: Bacteria > Spirochaetota > Spirochaetia > DSM-2461 > DSM-2461 > Oceanispirochaeta. Next base: position 86,614 of record DHQL01000010.1, on the reverse strand, counting down.
GGAGAGAAACTTGCACCTGAGAATCCTGTAGATCCAAAAGAGGTTGAAACCGAATATCTGAGGCCCGGGAAATCATGGGATCTGGAGATGGATGATCCCAATGTTCTCACCCTGGACAGATGCCGCTACTCTATAAACGGCGGTGAATGGCAGGATGAACTAGAAGTTATTCATCTTTTCAGGAAGCTTCTGGATATGAGAGAGTCCTGCCGCCTTGTAATGGAGTTCTCATTTGACAGCAGACTTGGTGTAGAAGAAATGACAGGAATAAGCCTGGTCGTTGAAGAAGCGCAGGACTTTTCAATTCAGGTAAACGGTACACCCGTTGTCTTTGACAAGTCCCGGTGGTGGAAGGACAGCTCTTTTAAAACACTGGATATCTCATCCTGTCTCTGTGAGGGAAAAAATACCATACGTCTTGAGCGTGATTTTTATCAGAGCAGCAATGTATATCATGTCCTTTTTGACAAAGAGGTCTATGAAACAGAAAAGAATAAGATGACCTACGATGTTGAGCTTGAGAATATCTACCTGACAGGTCAGTTTGCTGTAAAGAGCCAGGACGGTTTTGTACCCGGCGGTAATGGTTCTGTTGTCACAAAGGGCCCCTTCTACCTGGATAAACTGCCTGAGACCGTAACACCGGATAATCTGGTTCAGGAGGGGCTTCTGTTCTTTTCGGGAAAAACATGCCTCCATACCTCAGTTCTGTTCTGCCCGGAGGAAAACAGGAATCTGATTCTTTCTTTTAAAGAATGCAATGTCTCCATGATGGAGATTCTGGTTAACGGCGAGCATGTTAAAAACCTTCTCTGGGCTCCCTGGGAAGCAGACCTGACCCCCTTCCTTGCTGACGGGGAGAACAGGATTACCCTGATTCTCTATGGAAGCAACCGGAACATGCTGGGTCCTCATCATCACAGGGCGGGAGAGCCTTTCAGTGTGGGGCCGGATAGTTTTACCGGCAAGTGGAGCTGGGTTGAAAAAGCAACCGAGGCGGATGCGACAAATGATGAGGACCGCAGCAGGAACCTCTGGGATGACCGCTACGCCTTTGTTCCATTCGGGGTCTCCTGACAGGAGCATGCGGAAAATCGCAATAATCCCTGGATATACAGAAAGAGGAATACCCGGGGAAAGTATATTAAAGGAGTTCGTAATGAAAAGACTTATTACAATCGGTTTGGTTCTGGTTCTGTCTGTACTTCCCGTATTTGGAAGCGGTCAGTCTGATTCCAAAGATGGAGTGACTACCATTAAATTCTATGGTTCTGACGCTCAGTACAACAAGGATATGGTCGCTCAGTTTGAAGCTGAGAACCCCGATATCAAGGTGGAGATCGTTCCCTGTGACTTTGACAATGCCGAGCAGATTATCAAGACTGGGATAGCATCCGGCAATCCTGTGGATGTGTCCTTTTTCTGGGGTTCTCAGATCAGTGCATTCGTCGACAGCGGCATGGCTACCGATCTGACTTCCTATCTGACAGCCAACAATAACGAGTGGATGAATACATTTGTTCAGACCTATATTGATGCAGGTAAAATTGATGGCAAATATTACTCCATCTCTTATCAGCCGGTTATCGAAACTCTGTACATCAACGAGGATATTTTCAAGGAAAATAATCTTTCTGTTCCCACCACTGTTGAAGAAGTCTTCGCCGTAGGTGAAGAACTGAAGAAAAAGGGAATTTATGCCATGGGTAACTGGACCGGACAGAACCATCAGCTCCTTGTTTTCGCCTATCAGGTGATGGCGAATAGTGGAGTACTGGATGATGTTGTCAACGGAAGGGTTCCCCTGGCCGGTCCCAATGAGGCTCCCGGGCTCAGAGAGTGTTTGATCTTCCTGAAGGAAGCCTATGATAGAGGAATCTGGTATCCTGGTGAAGGTGCCTTGACTGCAACCAAAGATCAGGTTCAGGCCGCCTTTTATCAGGGGAAAATCGCCATGCTCTTCGATGCCGGATCAAACGTTGGTACCTATGAAGACAATGCCCAGTTTGAACTGGGTGTGGCTAAGTTTCCTCTTGTATCAAAAGACTCTGCCTATGGTGTCAATGTTATTACTAACGCACTCTTTGTTCCTGTTAACGCAGCTCACAAAGAGGAAGCAGTCAGGTTTATAAAGTTTTATACAAGTGAAGCAGGACAGTCCATTACCATGGCTACTGGCCGTCTTCCTTCTATTAAAGCCAAACAGGACAAGATTGACAACAAGCTTATGCAGGATCTGATGAATACCACCGCCGGTGATAATGTCGTCGGTTACCGGCATCTTCAGAATCTTTCTTCCCAGATCAACAGTTTTCTGCAGAATGATATTGTCGGGCTAGTCTGCTCCGGCACTCCCATCGATACTGTTCTTAAGGATCTCGAAGCCCTGAGACAGGACGCCGTTAAATAGGTTTATTTCGGCCCTCATCCCGACAGACCGGGGAGGGCCGAATCACTTTTTGGAGCTAATAATTATGATAAAAAACAAGCAGCGTTCCCTTGGTCATGCTTATATGATTAAAGGTTTTTTGTTTCTTTTACCGGCTACACTGGTCTATCTTTTTTTTGCTGTTATCCCGTTCTTCAGTAATCTGGTTCTTTCATTTCAAAGCTGGAACGGGTTTGGAGCAAAAGAACTCATCGGTCTTGAGAACTATATCAGTGCCTTCAAGGACAGGTATTTTCTTCTTGCCATTAAAAACTCCCTCTATCTGGGATTTGGATCATCAATTATCAGTGTGATTGTCGGAGTCCTTCTGGCCTGGCTGCTGATGTATGTGGGCAGAAGAACTGGTGGTATCATCCGGACAATTCTGTTCTCTCCCAGTATGATTCCTGCGGTAATAACCGCTCTGATTTTTTCATTTGTCTATGAACCCGAGTATGGAATTCTGAACAGCTTCTTCGGAGCTATCGGCCTTGATTCTCTTCAGAAGGCATGGCTGACCAACAAGGCTACCGTACTCAACAGCCTTCTTTTTGTTTCCGCCTGGAAACAGGTCGGTTTGACCATGGTACTCTGTTTTGCCGGAATACAGTCCATTCCCCAGTCTCTTTATGAATCTGCCCGCCTGGAAGGTGCTGGAGAGTGGCAGGTTTTCAGAAAGATAACTCTTCCCCTGATCATGTCATTTATTCAGCTCAGTGCTATTTTTGCACTGATGGCCGGTTTGAAAATTTATGATACGGTTTTAGCACTCACTAACGGCGGTCCTGGAAAGTTTTCTGTGGTAATGCCCATGTGGATAATGCAGAACACCTTCAGTTTCAACAACTACGGTTATGGCGCCAGCATGTCCATGATATTTGTGCTGATTGTTCTTCTGGGAATGGTAATAACCAAAAAAGTCGTTAAGGGGGACGCCTATGAACTCTGACAGTGTTTTTACTGGGAAGAAGGACATTGTTGTCTATCTCTCCCACATTATTCTGATATTCTCCGCTCTTATTGTGGCTTATCCGATCATATTCCTGCTTTTCACATCTTTGAAATCCACCCAGGAATTTTTTGTCAATCTCTTCGGCCTTCCTCTTGCGCCGGTATGGAAAAACTATCCAGATGCCTGGCAGACAGGCCATCTGAACATGTACTTTATGAACAGTCTGATTGTAACGGGAGTTTCTGTACTTCTCACTGTTGTACTGACAACTATGGGCGGGTATGCCCTCGGCAAGATGAATATTCCCAAATCTGAAGCGATTATTATGGGATTTATGACCTTCAATTTTATTCCGGGAATCGCTATTTATATATCCCTGTACTCAATGATGGCCAAAATGGGGCTGCTAAGCGGCTATCAGGCTCTGATTCTACCCTACACGGCGTGGCAGATTCCCTTCAGTATGTATATTTTCAAGAAGTTCTTTGAGACCATTCCAATGGATATTATCGAGTCTTCCCGAATTGACGGATGCACGGAGTTCAGAACTTTCTTTTCCATCGTCCTTCCTCTGATCACGCCTGCTATGGCAACGGTTATTGTTTTCAATTTTATCAATAACTGGGGTGAGTTGATGTGGGCTCAGATCGTTACGGCTTCCGTTATGAGTCTTAAGACTCTGACAGTCGGCCTGTTGAACTTTAAGACGGAAATGGGTGTCGAGTGGGGACAGTACTCTGCCGGATTATGTCTGGTAACGGTTCCTCTGCTTCTTCTGTTCGGGTATTTCCAGCGTTATTTTATTGCGGGTTTAACCCAGGGGGCAGTTAAAGGATGAGGTTGAAGTGAGATATACAAATTACAAATTCAGGGTTCCTGAAGAGAAAGTCGTCCGTGTCATTACAGATACAGATACAAAGAATGAGGCAGACGACCAGTTTGCCGTTGTCCAGGCACTGCTGAGTCCCAAGATTGATAACCGTGGAATCATTGCCGCCCATTACGGGACAAAGCACTCCGATGCCATGGAAAGAAGCTACAGGGAAGTGGAACTCCTTTTTGATCTGATGAATTTCTCTAAAAAGGATATGATTTTTAAAGGGGCTCCTCACTGTCTTCCCAACGAGGTGACACCCGTTCCTTCGGAAGGGGCAGAATTGATTATACGGGAGGCCATGGCTGATGACGACAGGCCCTTGTATGTCCTCTTTATGGGGCCCTTAACTGATCTTGCCAGCGCCCTTCTTATGGAACCCCGTATTGCAAAGCGGTTGACAGCCATATGGATCGGCGGTGGCCGATATCCCAATGGAGGTCCGGAATTCAATCTGGGTAATGATATTCATGCGGCCAATTTGGTGTTCTCTTCGACAGTCGAGTTCTGGCAGGTTCCCAAAAATGTGTATGAGATGATTCCTGTATCTCTGGCGGAGTTGGAATACCGTGTCAGACCCTGCGGCAGAATCGGGGAATATCTGTGTGAACAGCTGGATGAACATGCTCATGAGCCGGTGGCAAGACAGAGTGCCTTCCGGAGCGGTGAGACCTGGGTTCTGGGGGACTCTCCCGCAGTGGGGCTGGTCCTCTATGAAGACCGTTTTTCCTTTGATTATATTCAGGCTCCCCAGGTCGGTAACGATGATATGAATTACATTCATACCGGACTGAACAGGCCGATCCGTGTGTATAATAAAATTGACTCCCGGCTTATCCTCGAGGATTTTTATTGTAAGCTGGCTCTTTTTGCAGAGAGTACAAAGCGCTAGGGATTCCAGTCAGAGAGGATCTTCAGGGGAACTGTGAACCGGGCATGATATTCAGAAATATCAGGCCCGGTTCTCTTTTCAGCTCTTTAATTCAGATTCTCCAGAATCTTCAGCCATCCTCTGTAGGCTTTATCATGGAGAGAACTCTTCAGTTCTTCAATGTGCTCCCTGTCGTATGTCAGTGCGGCAATCTCTTCAATCGATGAGTAAACTCCCGCACCAAGCCCGGCAATCAGGGCCGCACCCAGGGCCGAGGCCTCCTTCAGTGTGCATCTGTAGAGCTGAAGAGGCAGCAGCGCGGCCAGCATATCCTTGATCAGGGGGCTGGAGGAGGTGCCCCCGTCGATCTGAAGAGAGTTGAGCTTCGCACCGCTGTCCTTCTTCATGGCATTAATCACATCGGTAATCTGGTAGGCGATGGATTCCAGTCCCGCCCGTACAATATGACGGGAGTCAGTTCCGAAGGTCAGTCCGTGGATCTGTCCCTTCTGCTCCATCTTCCACCAGGGGGCCCCCAGGCCGCTGAAGGCGGGAACTATATAGACGTTTCCGTTGTCCTTCAGGGAAAGGGCAATCTTGTCAGCCTCTTTTCCGTCCTTGAAGAAGCCCAGTGCCGAACTGATCCAGTTCAGGGTGGAGCCGCAGCTGACGATGATTCCTTCAAGAGCATAGGAGACCTTCTCCTTTGTGCTCCAGCAGATGGTGGATACCATCTTTGTGCTGTCAGGAGAGACCATCTCTCCGGTGTTCATCAGGATTGAGGAGCCTGTTCCCATGGTGGCCTTGGCATCTCCCGGTTCAAAGCAGCGTTCTCCGAAGGCAGCGGCATGGGAGTCGCCCAGGATTCCTGTAATGGGGAGTTCTCTGTCGAAGAGTCCTTCAAAGTCACTGGTCCCGAAAAGAGAGTCAGAGGGATGCAGTTCCGGCAGGTTCAGATTTTCCAGTCCCAGAGTCTGCAGGATCTCCCTGTCCCACTCCAGTGTCTTAAGATTGAAGAACAGTGTGCGGGAGGCATTTGTATACTCTGTTTTATACTCTTTACCGCCGGTAAGACGGTAGAGAAGCCAGGTATCGACATTTCCGAAACAGGCCCTGCCTTCGGCAACAGCCTTTTTAACGGCTTTGTCATTTTCATTGAGCCAGACCATCTTGGTGCCCGAGAAGTAGGGGTCAAGAAAGAGTCCGGTCCGGCTGCGGATCAGCTCTTCATGGCCGGCGGCTTTCAGGTCGTGACAGGTTCCGATGGAGCGTTTACACTGCCATACCACGGCGTTGTGCAGGGGCTCTCCCGATTTGTCCCACACAAGAAAGGTCTCTCTCTGGTTTGAAATTCCGCAGCAGAGGATATCATCCTTTGAGTATCCCTTCGCTTCGGCTCCTTCAACAGAGTTCTTAACAGCCTCCAGAACCGAACGGTAGATCTCCTCTCCCTTCTGCTCCACATAGCCGTCGGAGGGGTAGTAGGATTCCAGGGGAGCCCGTCCGTCACTGACGATCTCTCCTTTGGTGTTGAACAGTACGGCCTTGGAGCCGCTGGTTCCCTGGTCTATGGCCAGGATCAGTTTATCAGCCATTTTGTCTATCCTTGAAGTTATTTACTTAAGCATCTTGAGACATGTATCCATTATACCTTCAGAATCAAGATTATAGCCCTTTCTGATATCCCCTCTGGGAGAGGCCGGAGCAAACTCCCCTTCGGGAACTCCCAGTTTCTTAAGTTTCAGTCCCAGGCCTTTCTCCACAATAAGATCGGAAAGGATGCTTCCCAGACCACCGTAGAGGGTGTGTTCCTCGGCACTGACTGCCGCTGATACACCGCTCAACGCAGAGGCCAGAGCATCTCTGTTCAGGGGACGCAGGGAGGGAAGGTTGATCAGTTTGACCGAAACACCCTTGGCCTCCAGATTCTCTGCGGCCTTGATTGTCTCGTGGACAATTGTACCGGTGCTGACAATGGCAATATCCTTTCCTTCCGAAAGTACTACCGGCTCACCGGGGGTGAATTTATAGTCAGAAGGATGAATGTTATCCGCCTTGAAGCTGTCCAGTCTGATATAGACGGGGCCTTCTTTTTTATAGGCATAGGATGTTACCTGTGCCACCTCTTCTGGGTCGCAGGGGGCATAAACCTCAATGTTTCCGAAGCTCAAAGCTGTGGACAGGTCGTCCAGGCAGTGGTGGGTTGGGCCCAGAGATCCGTAAGCGAAGCCGGGGTTCAGTCCCACGAGTTTTACATTTGTATTGGAGTAGCAGATATCGGTTTTTACCTGCTCGTTGGACCGCCCCATAAGAAAGGGGGCTGCGTTGGCTGTAAAGGGGATCATTCCACCCAGTGACATTCCCGCGGCCATGCCCACAAGATTCTGTTCGGCAATTCCCACGTTGACAACCGATTCCGGGTAGGCTTCCATAAAGGGCTTGATCCGGCAGGTCGAGCTTGAGTCGCTGACAAGGACAACCAGTTTATCATCAGTTTTTCTCAGTTCTATAATGGTCTCTACAAAGCTGTCTCTAATCTCGGTCATAACTATTCCAGCTCCTCTATTGCTTTTTGAATTTCGTCACCCACAGGAATCCTGTGATGCCATGAGGGCTGGTCTTCGATAAAGGATACACCCTTTCCCTTAGTGGTCTCCGCAAGAATAAGGTGGGGTTTTCCCTCACTCGCAGTACAGCTTTCCAGGCAGTCGATAATCTGCTGAGGATCGTTGCCGTCAACTTTCCTGACACTGTATCCGAAGGCCTCAAATTTTTTGTCCAGGGGTTCCAGGGCCATGATCTTCTCGGTCCGGTCTGCCAGCTGCAGTCCGTTTCTGTCGACAATCACTATCAGGTTGTCCAGTTTGAAGTGGGCCGCGCTCATGGAGGCTTCCCAGTTGGACCCCTCTTCCAGCTCGCCGTCTCCCAGAAGAACAATGGTTCTGTAGTCCCGGTTCTGCTTCTTTGCAGCCAGGGCCAGTCCCGCGGATACGGGAAGTCCATGGCCCAGGGCGCCTGTATTGAACTCTACAGCCGGTGTTTTCTGTCTGACAGGGTGCCCGGGAAGAGTGGAGTCTTTCTGCAGATAGGTTTCAAGAAGTGACTTGTCAATGATACCCGCCTCGGCCAGGGCGCAGTAGTATCCTCCTGCCCCGTGTCCCTTGCTCAGGATAAATCTGTCTCTTTCGGGATTTTTCAGGTCATTCAGGTCGTATCTCAGGAAATTGAAGTAGAGGGATGCCAGGATATCAGTCTCAGACAGGTCCGCTCCTGTATGTCCGGCACCGGCAAAGGAGTTCATATGTATGATGCTTTGCCTTATGCTTTTGGATTTTTCCGAAATATCCAATGGTTTTAAGCAAAATGGATTTTTCATCTTAATTTGATCCTTCTTTTTTATTTTATTGGTGATTCCAAGATATCATTCAATATTTCGTTTGTCAAATGAAAACGAAAATAAAAGAAAATTAATACGCAAATTGATGGGTTTATACAAAGGTAAAAGAAAAATAAAAGTTGACAGATGTAATATGCCATGTTAAACCGTAGTTAAAAGAAATAAAAGGAGGCCGTAATGGTCAAAAAACTTTTCGTTTTGTTGATGGTTCTTTTTGTATCGATGAGCCTGTTTGCCGGAGGACAGCAGGAAAGCGGGAAAAGCAGCAGTAATCTTATTGTTATTATTACTCCTTCCCACGACAACCCTTTCTTTAAGACAGAGGCGGTAACAGCCGATGCAGAGGCAAAAAAACTGGGTTATACAACCCTGGTCCTCTCTCATGATGACGATGCCAACAAACAGGATCAGCACTTCGATACAGCCATCGCCAGTAACGCCGTAGCGATTATCTGTGACAATGCAGGTGCCGATGCAACTGTGGGAGCCGTAAGAAAGGCCAAGGAAGCCGGAATCCCCACATTCCTTATCGACCGTGAAATCAATGAAAACGGCCTCGCTGTAAGTCAGATTGTTTCCAATAACTATCAGGGAGCCCTGCTGGGTGGAGAAAAGTTTGTCGAACTGATGGGTGAATCGGGAAAGTTCGTAGAGCTTGTGGGTAAAGAGTCCGATACCAATGCAGGTATCCGCTCCAAGGGATATCATGAAGTAATCGATCAGTATCCCGGAATGGAGATGGTTGCCAGACAGAGCGCCAACTGGAGCCAGACAGAGGCCTTTGAAAAGATGGAATCCATCCTCCAGGCCAATCCCGACATCAAGGGTGTAATCAGCGGAAATGACACTATGGCCATGGGTGCTATGGCGGCTCTGAAAGCAGCCGGCATGGGACATGTTATTGTTGTCGGTTTTGACGGAAGCAACGACGTGCGGGATTCCATCCTCAACGGCGACATCAAGGCTACTGTTCTTCAGACAGCTGCCACCAATGCCATAATGGCTGTACAGCAGGCTGATGACTATATCAAGAACGGAAGCACCGGTCTTCCCGAGAAACAGCTTACCGACTGTATTCTTATTGATAGTTCCAACGCATCCAAACTGGATGACTTCGCTTTAGCTGACTGATTTTTTCTAATGACATTCTGCCTCTCCTTATAATCAGGGAGAGGCAGTTTTGCCAGGAGTGTTTATGTTAAAAAAAATGTTCAGAGTTCCCGTCTATCTGTTTCTGCTGGCTTTGGCCGCATCCTGTACGATCGTTCATCATGATGAATCAAAAAACAAGAACAGTGAAAAGGTTACCTTCTACTTTGACAGTGCCGACTTTGATGCCGTCAAGTTTGTAGAGGAGAACTGGGACAGCCGGATTGTTCCCGAGATAAAAGAGAAGGCGGTTCCTCTGGATGAACTGCTGGATATGATCAGAAGCAATGAAGAGGCTGCGGTCTCTGAGTATGGTATCAAGAAGGAAGTCACTTCTCCTTACAGTTTTATTGTAAAGGGTAAGTATCCGGTAAAAGAACTCAATCGTAGTTCAGCCGTTGGCCTCCTCTATATGGATCTGGATGATCTGGGCGGAGGAAGCTGCGTCCTTCAGGTGGGACCCGTTTTCAAGCTGAGCACCATCCGCGACTCACTGTCCTTTATCAACTTCGGTGATTTTGTTAATCAGATCGAATTCGCAAATGTTTCCAGGGAAATCAATTTTTATGTAAGAGACAACATAGCCACCGTTGTCGGAGAATCTGTTCCCGAAGAGAGCACTGTCTCCTTCTATGGAGCCTTCAGCATGGATAAGGACGGAAAGGTGGTTGTTACTCCTGTCATTCTGGAAATAGAAGCGGGAGACTGAAATGGAAGAGAAAAAAGAAGCTGAGAAGGAGGTCCTTCTCAGAGCAGAAAATATAAGAAAGGTCTATCCCGGTACAACCGCCCTTAAGGGTGTGGATTTTAACGTATACAAGGGAAAGGTCAATGTGCTGGTTGGAGAGAATGGAGCAGGCAAGTCCACTCTTATGAAGATCCTCTCGGGGGTGGAAACACCCACCAGTGGAAAAATCATCCTTGGCGGCCAGGAATTCACCCATTTTACCCCCAAAACAGCAACAGAGCAGGGGATAGGGATAATCTATCAGGAGCTGAACCTCTTTCCCAATATGAATGTGGCGGAGAATATCTTTCTTGGCAAGGAGATAGAATCAAAACCCGGCTGGATCGACCACAAGCAGCAGGAGGATAAGGCGCGGGAACTCCTGATGAAGCTTGAGCAGGATATCGATCCCAAGGTTCTGGTACAGAGTCTGAAGGTTGGACAGCAGCAGATTGTTGAGATTGCCAAGGCCCTGTCAGAAGATGTCTCCATACTTATTATGGATGAACCCACTTCGGCCCTGTCAAAGACAGAGGTTGATGTTCTCTTTCAGATTATCGATGAGCTTAAAAGCAATGGCGTTTCCATTATCTATATCTCCCACAGGCTGGAAGAGCTGATTCAGATCGGTGACTTTATCACCGTACTCCGTGACGGTGCCCTGATCACTGAGAAGCCCATGGAAGAGGTTAATCTCCAGTGGATTGTCAGTTCCATGGTGGGTGGCGACAGCAGCAAAATCTTCCACTCCGGTCAGCGGAGCATCGGCGAGGCCGTATTGAAGGTTGAGGATCTCTTTCTTCAGGGCAGCGCCGAAGAACCCCTTCTTGACGGGGTTTCACTGGAGTTGAACAGGGGAGAGGTCCTCGGTATCTACGGACTCCTCGGCGCCGGGCGATCGGAGCTTCTGGAGTCTGTAATGGGAATCCATGAGAACGCCGGAGGCCGTATCTTTCTTGATGATGAAGAACTGGGTGAACCGGATATCAAGGACCGGATCAAGAAGGGAATTGCCCTTGTTCCCGAGGACAGGCAGCGTGAGGGACTGGTTCAGACCATGAGCGTTTCCCATAACATGACTCTGGCAGGGCTGTGGCGGATAGTGCAGAGCAAATTCCATATCGGCAGCAGAAAGGAGTCGGAGAATGTGAACTCCATGTTTCAGGGAATGTCTATCAAGGCGGCGGGACCGGAGGTTCTGATTACCTCCCTGAGCGGCGGGAATCAGCAGAAGGTTGTCTTTGGGAAGAGTCTTCTGACCAATCCCAAAGTTCTCCTTCTGGATGAGCCCACCAGAGGAATCGATGTGGGCGCCAAGGGAGAGATCTTCAACATCATGAATGATCTTGCCGAGAAGGGGCTGGGAATCATCCTGGTAACCTCGGAATTGAAGGAGATTATGGCCATATGCGACAGGGTTATTGTTCTGTCAAAGGGGAAGGTTACCGGAGAGTTTTCAAAGTCTGAAATTGATGAAGACGCTCTTGTTAATGCTTCTGCTATCGGCCATATGACCACATCTCAAAGAACAGTAAGGGAACAGGTATGAATACATTAAAAAGAAGTGATATTTCAATCGGAATGGTTCTGCTTAAGCTGAGAACCGTCATCGCACTGGTCTTTCTGACGGTGATCTTCACGATCCTCCTGCAGACAGGAAGGGGAATCAACTTTCTCCATCCCCTGAACCTGATCACCATTGCAAAGCACGTGGCTATTACGGGTATTCTGGCCATAGGAATGACCTTTGTTATTATCACAGGGGGAATCGATCTCTCTGTCGGGTCCATTGTCGGTCTGACCGGTATGATTGCCGGAGGTCTGATTCATGAAGGCCTGGTGCTCAATGTTTTCGGAATCACAATTTACTTTCATGTTCTGGTTATCATGCTGATCTGTCTGATTCTGGGAACCCTCCTGGGAACGGTTAACGGTCTTCTGATTACAAAGCTCAATGTGGCCCCCTTTATCGGTACCCTTGGAATCATGTATATTGCCCGGGGTTTTGCCAATATCCGCTCAGGTGGAGCTACATTCCCCAACCTTCAGGGAAAGGCCGAGCTGGGAAATACCGGTTTTCCTATTCTCGGTGCAGGAAGGATACTGGGGCTGCCCCTTTCCATCTGGATCATGATCGTCCTTCTGGGCATCACTCTCTATGTATCAAAGAAGACTCCCCTGGGACGTCATATCTATGCAATCGGAGGCAACAGAAGAGCAGCGGAACTGTCGGGGGTGCAGGTAGGACGGACCACAACCCTGGTTTATATGTTTTCCGGCTTCTGCTCCGCCATTGTCGGGCTTATAATTGCAAGTCAGCTTGTGGCTGCCCATCCGGCTACGGGAGAGAGTTATGAAATGAATGCCATCGCCGCCGCCGTGCTGGGTGGCACATCTCTTTCCGGTGGAATCGGAACCGTAGGGGGAACCATTGTGGGTGCCTTTGTAATCGGTGTTTTGAGTGATGGACTTGTTATGCTGGGGGTATCCCAGTTCTGGCAGAATGTAATTAAGGGATTTGTAATTATCGCCGCTGTCGTCTTTGACCAGATGCAGCAGAAGATGAATGCAAGATCCACTGAAGTAAAAGATAAAAAATCAAGAAAGGAAGATGTAGCATGAATAAACGTAAAATGACCTTCGGCGTAATCGTCGGAACAAGAGGATTTTTCAATCCCGAGCTTGCCGCAGCCGGCAGAGTTGAGATACTGGAAGTACTGGAAAAAAAGGGGATCGATGCGGTCATTCTGGACAGCTCCGAAACTCCCACCGGTGTTATCGAGGGCTTTGAGGATGGCGAAAAGTGCGCCGCCCTCTTCAAGGCCAACCGAGAGATCATCGACGGTATCGTTGTGATCCTTCCCAACTTCGGCGATGAGATCGGAATCATCAACTCCATCAATATGGCCGATCTGGGAGTACCCGTTCTGGTTCAGGCTTCCAACGACCAGAACGACAAGGTTGATGTTCTCCACCGCCGGGACGCCTTCTGCGGAAAGATCTCCGTCTGCAACAACCTCTATCAGTACGGAATCCCCTTTACCAATACAACCTCACACACCTGCGACATCAAGTCCGATGAGTTCAGTGCCGACCTGGACCGCTTTGCCGGTGTCTGCCGTGTTGTAAGAGGAGTCAAGGGTGCCAGAATCGGAGCCATCGGAGCCCGTCCCGCCGCCTTCCAGACCGTACGGTTCAGCGAAAAGCTGATGCAGAAGTCCGGTGTGACTGTTGTTCCCGTGGATCTCTCTGAGATTCTCTATGCCGCAGAGGCCCTGACCGATGACGATGCCGATGTTAAGGCAAAGATTGAGAAAATCCACGGATACGGAAAGGTTCAGGATCATATCAAGAACGAGGAAGTCCTCAAACAGGCCAGGCTCTCCGTCGTGATTGATCGCTTTGTAGCCGAAAACAAACTGGATGCCACCGCCGTGCAGTGCTGGGACAGCGTTCAGAACAACTACGGCTGTGCCACCTGTCTCTCTATGAGTATGATGGGGGAGATCGGAGTCCCTTCCGCCTGTGAGATGGATGTGGCCGGTGCCCTGTCCATGTACATTCTCCGTCTGGCAGCGGAGGATGCTTCAGGCTTCCTGGACTGGAACAACAACTTCGACTACAACCGTGACATCTGTGTCTGTACACACTGCAGCAACTATCCTGCCAGCTTTATGGGAGGACCCCTTGAGATCGGACAGCTCGATATCCTGGGCGGAACCCTGGGACAGGAGAAGTGTTTCGGCGCCATCAAGGGGATGGTCGCTCCCGGTGAGATGACCTACCTGAGAGTCTCTTCTGATGACGCAAAGGGCACCTTGAAGGCCTACTCCGGCGAGGGTGAGTTTATGAAGGAAGAGTACGGAATGGACGGCGGTATTGCCGTATGTAAGGTACCCAACCTTAACGGTGTGATGGAGCATATCTGCCGGAACGGCTATGAGCACCATGTGGCCATGGTCCGCGGAAATGTGGGAGCCATTGTGGAAGATGCTCTGGTCCGCTACCTTGGATGGGAGTTCAAGGCTTTGTAATACAGTCCTGTATACTGCCGCGCCGGGGAATCCGGGTAGTGGCAGTACAAAAAAAGAGGCCGCCTCATATGAGACAGCCTCTGATAACCGTTTCAAAACAATCTGAAATCTTCCCGGCGGCAGCTGAATGCTGAGGCCGGGAGTTATTATTTAAACCGCTTATCCCTTTATCTTAATGCTGATGGGAGCGGGTTTCTCCTTGCGGGGAAGCTCAAGAGTCAGAAGGCCGTTTTTCATCTCTGCCTCGAATCTGCTGCTGTCCAGATCTTCGGGAAGTACGAAGCTTCTTTCAAAGACAACCTTGTCCTCTTCCTTCTTCTTTTTGCCTCTTTCCAGGGCCTGAATGGTCAGAAGGTTTTCCTTAACCTGAATATCCAGATCTTCGGCGCCGAAGCCGGGGAGTTCCGCCTTCAGTACAACACGGGTTTCTTCGTTTTCTATCTTTACGGCGGGTTTGCGGGGACCAGACTCATAGCCTCTGTTAAACTCACTCATCATTCTGTCCATTTCCTTCCAGGGATTTACAACTCTATTTCTTGCGGGTCTTACTACTAAACTTGTCATATCGCTACCTCTCTTGTTTTCTCTCTTGCGGGACGTGCCCGGTCTTTGTCTGTGCTCCCCGGGCATCCCGGGGAGGGACTTTTCTATCAGGCCTTTACCTTGATGACTCTGGGTGCGGGCTTTTCCCTGCGGGGAAGGACCATGGTCAGAAGACCGTTTTTCATCTCCGCCTCGAACTTTTCTGCATTAAGGTCTTCGGGAAGGACAAAGCTCTTTTCAAAGACAACCTGTTTCTCTTCCTTTGCCTCTTCGGACTCGGTCTCTACCTTGATCTCTTTGACTCTGAAAGCCTGAATGGTCAGGAGATTTTCCTTGACCTGAATGTCCAGGTCCTCGGCTCCGAAACCGGGAAGTTCTACCTTCAGGGTTACCTCGGCTTCTGCGTTGTTGATATCAACATGGGGTTTGCGGGGTTCATCCTGAACTCTGTAAAAAGAATCCCAGATCCTGTCAAACTCTCTCCAGGGATTTACCTGTGCATTTCTTCTAACTACCATATTTGTCATATCTGTTACCTCCAGATTTTGTTTACTAACGTTCTGACTACTATCTTGCATGGACTGTGCCAACTTTTTCTGAATATATTTTAAATCTATATATAGTAATGAAATAAAAAATGCTATCAGGGATTTCGGGTGGAGTCCGGAAAAAAACAGTTTAAAAAAAACAGCCGGCTCCCCGGGGCTCTGTGTCTTTTTGATACAGCAACTCTGGAAGCCCGAATTGATGTGTCAAAATTACACAAGGTGGAATAAATGACACACTTTGGGCTCATTTTGACTGTGTCAAAGGGAGTCAGAATGGCCCTTTCTGCACCCTTTGTGCTATGCTGAAACCCGATATGAGCAGACAGAAAGAACAGATGCAGAGCTCCTTCGGCCGCCCGCTGAGAGAGGAAACCGCCTCCCATGTTACGGCAGCTGTATTAAGGGGTGGTGGAAGCAGACGCTTTGGAAGCAATAAGGCCCTTTATAAATTTAAGGGCAAAAGTCTGACCGGGTGGGCCCTTGAGGGAGCCGCCCTGATGACCGGGGATATCTATCTACTGGGAGGAGGGTCTGCAGACTTTCCGGATTCTGCGGTTAAGGCTCTGGAAGATCTGGCCTCACCGGGCGGAGAACCCACTCCCTTAAGAGGAATCTGCGCCGCTTCTCCCCATGTCAGGGAGTGGCTGCTCCTTCTTGCCTGTGATATTCCCTTCTTCAATGAGAAGGTCCTGAGGCTGCTCTGGGAGAACAGGAGTACAGAAAAAGCATCGGTCTTCCTGTTGGATGGACGGTATCAGCCCTTTCTGGCGCTCTATCCCAGGAGCCTGCTCCACCACTGGGAGGAGGCCCTGGAATCTGGAAACTACCGTCTTCAGGGGATTATTGAGGCCATGCCGAAAAGCGTGCTGACCGAAGAGGACCTGGAAAGGGCGGGGGTGGAGAGATTCCGTCTGGCCAATATCAACACCCCCTGGGACCTTGAGGCACTGGAAGGGATTACTTTCTGATTTTCAGAACCAGCTTTTTCGCCTTTACCGGGACCTCCGCATCAATCCGGCAGCAGGGCATATGGGGATCTTCGGGAAAGAAGACCGCAAAGGTTCCGGGTTCCAGATAGCAGAAGGTTGTCTTTTTATGGCTGTAGAACTCAATATCGTTGTCAGTGCTGTAGGGAACGGTGACTTTCAGGTTCTGTGAACCCGTGTAGCCGATCATCTCCTCGCCGGAAATCATAAACTGGATATCGATGTAGTTCCGGTGGGTCTCAATCTGTTTCTCTGAAGCCGGCGCCGTCTCATAGCACTGGATCAAGGCAAATACATCATCACCGTCGATCTCATACCGTCCCTCTTCCAGAGAGGCAAGGTCATTATTTCTGATAAAGTCAAAGGCCTTTTTAAAGCCAGTGTGCAGGGATTCATATCTTTCCGAGTTTTCAATTCTGTCGAGTACCATACTTTCTTCCTTTCATTAGAGCTGTTCCCGACTTTCGTTCCGGGAACGACTTAACAGTAATCTTAATTCGGAATCTATAAAACCCCTGTCTTTCTCTGTAATGGAGCGGCTGCTCAGTCATCCCGGGTCTGAAAAAGATTTTCACGTATATTGATCATTTTTTTTGAAAGGATGATTCTGAAAGTAGGAGCAATTTGTGTTCCAGCGGGAATAAGCCCTTCCAGTGCCCCGGGAGTGTGCTGAGACCCCTTAGAAAGAGAATTTTGAGTCAGGATACTGACTTTTTACAGCATGCCGTTCTGCCAGGTTCTGATCCAGGGGCATGCATTTTGGATTATTTAACAGATGCGAAATCTACGTAAATGTATTAAACCGTGAAAAACTGCCTTCTACGTAACTTTTTTGCACAGGGAATAAACCGCAATTTCATATTTCATGAGGAAAAGAGAATGACTGGAGAAGAAATCAAGAAAAAACAGAAGCAGTACAACCTGCAATCCTGGAGTGCCCAGAGAAATATTGATCCCATTCCCGTAGAAAAGGGTGAGGGCATGTATTTCTGGGACCATGACGGCAACCGCTACAGCGATATGTCATCACAGCTGGTAAACCTGAACCTGGGATTCGGCAACCAGGCCATCAACCAGGCCATCAAGGATCAGGTGGACAAGTTCTGCTTTGCAGGACCCTCCTACGGTGTGGAGTCCCGTGCCAACCTGGCCGAGAAGATCATCGGCCTGATGCCTGACAATATGGGAAAGGTCTTCTTTACCAATGCCGGTGCAGAATCAAACGAGAATGCCGTAAAGATCGCCCGTATGTTTACCGGAAAATTCAAGGTATTCAGCCGCTATAGAAGCTACCACGGTTCCTCCTTCGGTGCGGGAAACCTGACCGGTGAGCCCAGACGCTACGCCCTGGAACCCGGTGCTCCCGGATTCATCAAGTTCTTCGATCCCTACATCTATCAGGAAGCCATAAGGTTCGAATCAGAAGCCAGGGCCACCGAGTACTATCTGGCCAAGCTGAGAGAACAGGTTGTCTACGAAGGTCCCGACAATGTAGCCGCCATCGTTATTGAGACCATTACCGGTTCCAACGGTATTATCATTCCCCCCGAAGGCTATCTCCCCGGAGTAAGAGAGATCTGTGACGAGTACGGCATCCTTCTGATCTGCGACGAAGTCATGGCGGGATGGGGAAGAACAGGAAAGATGTTCGGCTTCGAGAATTTCGGAATCAAGCCCGACATTGTGACCTTTGCCAAGGGTGTTACCTGCGGATACACCGCCCTGGGGGGAGTCGCCGTAAGCAAGGAGATCGCCGAATACTTCGATGACAATGTCCTTTCCTGCGGACTGACCTACAGCGGTCACCCACTGGGATGCGCCGCGGGTATCGCGACCATCGATTACTACCTTGAAAACAATATTCTGGACAATGTTAACAAGGTCGGTGCCGTTCTGGGGAACATCCTGGAAGATCTGAAGGTAAAACACCCCTCGGTGGGAGATGTGCGCTATATCGGACTCTTCACCGCCATTGAACTGGTGAAGGACAAGGAGACCAGAGAACCCCTTGTACCCTACGGAAAAGACCCCGAATGGATTATGAAGAAGATTCTCGGAAAACTCAAAGAGAAGAAGTTTATGACCTACACCCATGAGAATGTGATTATCGTTGCGCCTCCTCTGATCATTACCGAAGAGCAGGTCACCGAAGAGATGGCCAAGATGGATGAAGTTCTGACCTGGGTCGATCAGGAGTATCTGAAATAATCCTGCACCTGAAAGAAAATAAAACCGCCGGAACCGGGATGATCCCATAAGGTTTACCGGCGGTTTTTTAAAGCACCAATGCCAGGTCAGACCGGGTCAGATTCTGATAAAGCGTCCGGGCATCTGGTCGCCGGGAGGATCAATGGTCTGCGCTGTTTCAGGGCTGACCATCATCTGTCCGTTTACGATAACCCGTTTGATTCCTTCGGGGGGAAGGGGATTGCCCCTCTCATCCTCTCTGTCTGAGATCGTGGTCTCATCAACCACTGTAATATCCGCAAAGTATCCTTCTTTTACAATACCTCTGCCGGGAATCCCCAGGCGCTCGGCGGCGCCTCCTGTCATCTTGCGGATGCACTCCTCCACGGGCAGCAGATTATTCTCCCTGCTCAGCTTCAGAATCCTCGGAAGGGAGCCGTAGATGGCGGGATTATTGACCCCCTCCCGCTCGGCCCAGGCGTCGCTCTGGAAGTAGGACTGGGGATTGGCGATCATGGCGTTGAGGATTTCCGGATTGGAGTAGTCCTCCATCAGAACAGAGGCGGTTCCCCTGCTTTTCCGTACAAGATCGCAGAGGGTCCTGAACTTGCTCTGCTTCAGCTTTGCCGCAATCTCTGCCAGGTAGAGACCGTTGTACTCCTCCCATTCGGGGCAGGCTGTGTTGGTCACCCTGATCTGATCGTATCCGAAGCCCAGTACCACCTCCATTGCCTTGATCTCAACCCAGAGCCGTTTCAGGGCCGTCCTGTCATCCAGGTTCTTCTTCAGATCCGCCAGGAACCACTCCGGAAGGATCACATTGATACGGCTGGCTCCCAGAGAGTAGCCGTAGGTGTCAAAGCAGATATCAACGCCCCTTTTCTTAGCCTTTCGGAAGAGCTCAATGGTACGGCCGGCGGTCTTCCAGCTTTTTGAACCGACGAAGATCAGATGGGAGAACTGCAGCCGTACTCCCGTTTTTTCGGCCAGTTCGATCAGGTCCTGAACGGCAAGAATATGGTGGGGAGTGCCGAAGGGCTTCATGGGATAGGTTCCGGAAACAGCGGAGGAGGCACGGGGATGGACCGCCAGAACCTTGTTGTACTTTGCTGCCAGACGGGCCACCGCTTCCAGTTCCTTCCTGTCAGCAAAGATTCCCGGTTCATACTGAAGCCCCAGGGAGATACCGCAGGCACCCTGCTTCAGACTCTCCTCCATCAGATCCAGCATCTGTTTCAGTTCGTCATCGGAAAGAGGGGAGGAGTCGTAGCCCCGGACGGCGGTCCTGGTGGTACCGTGACCCACATAGGAGAGAATGTTAAGAGGGCTGCCGTTCCCGGTAATATGATCCGCAAAACCGTCGGTTCCCTGCCAGCTGAGTTTAGCTCCCCCTGAGCGGAAGAGGTTGTCTGTCAGAAGTTCTCTATAGGGATGGGTGACGGGAAAGCCGAAGGTACTGAAACCACAGTTCCCGCCCACGGCGGTGGTGATTCCCTGCTGAAGAAAGGGCATCATCAAAGGGCGGCTTCCCTCATTGCCGGCAAACCAGTCCAGATGGGAGTGGATGTCGATAAATCCGGGGCAGATCAGATTGTCTTCACAGTCGATCCGGGTGACGCCGTCTTCAGGAACCGCTTCGGATCTCTCCAGAATCTTAACAATGCGGTCTCCCTCAATCAGGACGTCCGCCTGTCTGATCGACCTGCCTGTTCCGTCGGCAAGACGTCCGTTTACGAGCCAGTATTTTTCCATTTTAAAATCCTCTTGTTTAATTGTTTATGCAGTACTCAGGGTGTTCAGTTCAGGGATTCTTTTGTCTTGATAATGGTGTAGAGAGTCTGATTCACAGGAACATCCAGTCCCAGGGTTTCGGCCCTTCTGATCAGTTCTCCGGCAAAGGACTCAACCTCGGTCTGTCTTCCCGCTTCCATATCCTGAAGCATGGAGGTCTTGCCCTCTGGGCCCAGGGAGTCCAGTATGGGGTACCAGCGTTTCAGGTCGGAGTTGTCCAGATCGACGGCGCTGTTCCGGGCCACCACAATGGTCTCCATCATGGCCCTGTCCATCAGTTTCTTCAGTTCCGGGTCCTTCTGGAAGCTTCCATAGGAGGCTCCCGTTACAGCGGATACCTGATTGACTCCGATATTGATCATCCACTTGTACCAGAGCTCCTTGTGAATGTCCTCGGGAACCGTATAGTCCAGGCCGCATCTTTTAAGGAAGGAACAGACTTTTTCCAGGGCCGGGACGGGATCATTGGTTCTGGACCCGATCACAAGCTTACCCCTGCCCGTATAGTTCAGGGCGTTTCCCTCTTTTACCGCGTCCATTCCCAGGGCGGCTGTGTAGAGCACAGTGGATTCGGGGCAGAGCTTTTCGATCTCTCCCTCACTGCTTATGCCGTTGAGAACCGACAGGATGATGGTCTCGGATCCCGCTGAGGCCAGCAGAAGGGGGGCGATCTCCTTCATATGGTAGTTCTTTACGGCCACGATAATCAGATCAGGCTGAATATCCGATTCAATAGGATTCTGTGCACTGAAGGAGCACTCATTTTCATTGATGGTATAGACTGTTCCGTTGATTGTGTCACAGCGGGAGTTACCCGCCATAAAGTAGGCCTCTTCCTTCAGAAGATCCGCGATGGGTTCGATGTACAGGAGGCCCAATGCCCCCGCTCCGATGATGCCGACGCTTGTGATTTCGCTCATGGATCAAGAATACCCTGAGATGGAAAAGATGACCAGTCTGTTTTTTATTCCTGCTTTCTTATTCTCTTGTCGGAAGGTGCACCGTAAAGGAGCTGCCCGCATTTATCTCGCTGCTTATTTCAATTCTGCCGCCGCAGAGATCTGTGATTCTTTTTACGATGGAAAGTCCAAGTCCCAGACCTCTGCCCGAATCCCGGCCCTTATAGTATTTATTGAAGATCAGGGGAAGTTCTTCAGGTGCTATTCCATGACCTGAATCCTTCACGGTAACAGTCAGTTCATCTGCTGAGGATGACAGGGCGACTGATACTTTCCCCTCGTCAGGAGTATATCGTACCGCATTGCCGATCAGGTTGATCCAGAGCTGGCTCATTATCTCCCTGTTTCCCGAGTAGAAAACTCTTTCCAGTTCAGCGTTTATATCCAGATTCTTTCTCTCCCACTCCGGCTCCAGAAGGATCAGACACTCCCTGATCTGTTCGTCCAGAAGGTATACAGATCGGTTCAGAAGCCACTGCTGGGACTCCA
Source organism: Spirochaeta sp. UBA5339 (assembly GCA_002408085.1). Classification (GTDB taxonomy): domain Bacteria; phylum Spirochaetota; class Spirochaetia; order DSM-2461; family DSM-2461; genus Oceanispirochaeta. Next base: position 64,679 of record DHQL01000010.1, on the reverse strand, counting down.
GCTTAGCCAGCAGGAGAGTATTTCCCGAGAGCTCTGACAGCCTTTTTGATTCAGAGCAAATTATCTCCAGGTAGCGTTTCTGCTCTTCCCGGGGAAGCTCATCCTCCAGCATCAGGGAGGCAAAGCCGTTTATGGACATTATGGGAGTTTTAAACTCATGGGAGAACTGGTTTACAAAGTCGTTCCTGAGGGACTGAACCCCTTTCAGCTCCCGGGTCATCTTGTTGAAGTCCTGGAAAATCTCAGCAAAGGGGCCCGCCTCTCCGGTATCCAGTTCGCTGCTGAAATCTCCATCGGCTACCCTGGATATTCCCTCCAGAAGTCTTGTGAAGTAACCTTCGGCATGTTTGAGTATTTTTGCCGCAATCAGTCCCAGTAGAAGTCCCATGGGCATCAGCATTCCCAGAGCATTTGTAGGCTTGTATGCCTCTCCATGACGCAGCACCCTGTAAGCGACAAACTCAATCATTGAAAAGGTAATCACAGAACCGAGGATGATCAGATGAACCATCCATATAATCTTACGTTCCAGTTTTCTAACAGGGGATCTGTCTTTTTTCACTTTGTAACCACCTCAGCCTTATAGCCTATGCCCTTTACGGCTGTTATTTTTATTTCATCCACCCCTTTGAGCCTGTTTCTTATCCGGCTGATATGGGTTTTTACGGTATCCTCACTGCTTTCGGTTTCATATCCCCAGATTGCCTCCATCAGCTGGCTCTTTGTGAATATCCTTCCCGGGGAGGACAGCAGTTTATATAGAAGCTCAAACTCCTTTCTGGGAAGGGTTACGGCCCTGTCTCCGGAGCTTACGGTGTAGGACTCCCTGTTGACTACCAGTGATCCCGCTCTGATCTTATTATCCTGATCTATCCTGTAGCGCCTTAAAAGGGCCTGTATCCTCCAGATCAGTTCCTCCTTGTCGAAGGGCTTTGTCAGATAATCGTCGGTTCCCAGGGAAAAGCCCTGCTTCTTTGCTTCAAAGGACTGGTTGGCTGTAAGCATCAGAACGGGGATGGGGGAACCGGACTTCCTGACCGTTTCAACCAGTTGGAAACCATCGGTTCCGGGCATCATAATATCGGTGACCAGAAGATCTATCCTGTCGCGGTTGAGGACTTCAAGGGCCTCATCCCCGTTTCTGACCGCAATGACTTCATAGAGGTTTTTCAGTCTCTGTGTGATAAGGAGTCTCAGGTTGTCATCGTCTTCGGCGACCAGTATTACAGGCAATGGGTTCTCCTCCAGTTGCTGGCTCCCTATACTATACACCTTTTCTCATGCACGGGCTTCCCGGCAGATGCCTTCCTGAAGATTCTCAGTGGTGTTGAAGATCCCGCTGTGATTCCCTTCCATAACACGGCTGATCAGATCTGCTGCCTTCAGAGGCATAATCCTGTAGAGAATATCCATGATTCTGGCATCCTTTCCGATCAGAATTTTGGCTCTTTCCTTCTCTATCCCCTCAATAATGGTCAGGGCAGCCCTTGAGGGTGAGGTCAGTTTCATTCCGGCCTTATTCTTCTGGCTCTCTCTGCTCCCTTCCTCCTTCAGCCCCGAGTTGCTTTTTATGTCGGTTTCGATGCCCCCGGGGATGATAAGGCTGACCCTGATACCTGTATGGGAGAGCTCCATTCTCATGCTTTCGGTGGCCAGCTTAACCGCTGCCTTTGAGGCTCCGTATACTGACTGACCGGGTACGGGCAGAAACCCGCCCATGCTGGAAACATTGGCAATGCATGCCTCCTCCTGTTTTGCCAGCCATGGCAGGAAGGCCCGGGTCATATTCATCATGCCGTAGAAGTTGATATCCATTACCCGTTTTACAGTTTCAAGTGAGAGGTCCGGCATGGTGACAAAGGGCTGTATTATTCCTGCATTGTTGATCAGAATATCAATACCGCCATGTCTTCCAGCTATTTCCGTAGCAAGGGCGCAAACACGTCCGGTATCTCTGATATCGGCGGTGTGTATTGAGAGTTTCCCGGCATACTTTCCCGCCATCATTTTTGTCTCGGTCAGAGCGGAACTGTTTATATCCACTGCGGCTACCGAAGCACCCCCGCACAAAAGATGCAGAACAAGTTCTCTTCCAACTCCGCCGCCCGCTCCGCTTACACATATAACTTTGTCTCTTATTTTCATCCTGAAACCTCTCTTCTCTTGTGTATGGGGAGAGCTTAATTAAGAAAGGTAACGGGAAGGTAAACTCTTTAAAAAAAATAAAAAAACTTTGAATCATCAGAGTTTTTTTGTCCCTCAGGGAGGCAGGAGATCTCTATGAACTGTCGGATTATCTGTTTATTAATGCTGTTTCCATTGTCAGCTTTTGCTGATCAGGTTCAGGTCTATGATGCATACAGTGTCCAAGAGAGCCTGTCGCTCTACAGGGAATACTCCTCTCTGGAAAGGGCAGGGAGCTGGTACCGGGACAATCTACAGCTTATGGCCGGGCTTCCCGAAGCCGAGCAGGACCTTTGGATGCAGATGATGGAGGAGAACCTGCTGGATAGAATTGAGAGGGAGTTTGACCAGAACCTTTCATTTACCGGGGGCGGGCGTTTCCAGAATCTTCTGGAGGATCTGAATCTCCGCTGGACCTATCAGATGGACGGGGATTCAGTTCTGTTTGATTCTGCCGGAGACCCTCTGCTCCGTTCAACTGACAGGGCTGATATTGAGGCGGACAAGACTTCCTGGAAGGAGAGTGTTGAGGCCCTTGCGGAAGATGTTCTGGTGCGATGGTCCAAAAATGCCGAGACCCTTCTCAGTTCTTTTACCTCGGCAATGACCGATGAATTTCGCAGCCGGGTAGAGGATACCCTTACTGTTACGATGGATTCATGGTGCCGTATGATTCAGGATGAGAACGACCGGTTAATCCGCTGGTCCTCTTCAAGAATGGATCATAGAAGGCAAAGGGATAGCTACTCCTCACGGATAAAGAGCGAAGCCCTCAGCGCCGAAAATCTGGCAGATTCTCTGATTGATGATATTCGTGATGAACTGCAGGAGAGTGAAGAGGCCCTGCGGCAGGGATTGGGGATTAACTATTCCGTATCCGGGGAGCTGGACGGAGATTCGTCGGACTGGGAGAGTCTCTTCCGGAAAGAGTTTACCAGGGGCCTTGAAAAGTGGAGTGAGGCCGAAGAGTCTTTTCTCTCGGAGCGGCTGAACTGGGAGCTGCGTGCCGGGGCTGAGTATGCGGAAGCCGAAGAGGCCTGGTCAGAGGGGCTTACTCTGTTTGCAAAGAGCCGTGAAATGTGGATTCAGGATATGAGCCGGATTCTTGAGGAGGGTACTGTTCTAAGGGACGAGGGGATCGCTGCCGCCCGGCTGGAGATCTCACGGATAGCGGGGGATATTGAAGAGGCTGTGCGTGAGGAGGAAAAAAAGTTTGCCGGCCAGGTTGAAGCGGCTTTAGGCCTTTACAGGGACAGTCTATCCCTGATGGATAGTGTCGATGATAACCTGGACTATTACAGCCGGCAGGCCGAGGAGTGCAGGAGCGCTCTTTCCCGGGGCGGATCATCTGCAAAAAGAGGGCTTCTGAAGAAGGAGCTGGCCTTTTATCTGGAGGAGTATACTCAGTGGCGGGGATTCCGGGAAAACCTTGTTCTGCAGATAGAGGATGCCCGGGGGATGCTGAGAGAGCTGGAGCTGTCAGTTGCCGCGTATAATCCTACTGTTGGTGCAGGAACACTGGATCGGGATATAGAGGACCTCAGAAGCAGGACTGATAGACTCTATCGGGAGTGGATGATCTCTGAAGCGGTGGCGGCCTATGCCGGGGAAAACAGCTCTCTCCGAGATACAGAAGCCGAAAGCCTTGCGAACCTGAGGAGGGCCGAAGGTATCCTTGATAAGGCGGAGAGTGAATATGAAAGTGCTCTCAGAGGGCTTGCGGAACTGAAGGATGACCTGGTCTCTGCAGAGGGGAGTATTCGCTCTGTTCAATTACGCCTTGCCGAAGCACGGGAGGAGGCCCAGAGGGCTCTGGAAGAGTATGAGAGTACTCTATCCATTTACTCCAGTGAAGATATGGAGGTTCTGGAGAGGAGCATTTCCGGTCTCAGAGAAGCCGTTGAGAGCTGGACAGGGGGAGAGGAACCCGGCCGAGTTCTTATTTATTCAGAATACCTCTCAGCCCTGGAGCACGAAAGGCGTCTTGATATCGGATATTCCGGTAGTGTGGATAAGCTGAAAGAGAAGTTTGCGGAATTCTGTTCAGGGGATTCTGAGAACCTCCTATCCGAACTTCAGGCTCTCTCAGGAGCTGATGAGTTTCTGAACTTTCTGACCCCTCTCGTACAGGAAGCCCTGCTCCCTGAAGCCCTGGAATCTCTTTTTATTGCCTATGGTGCAGTAAGGTTTACCGAAGCCTCTGAATATGGACAGGATGCCGGGGATTCTCTGGCTGCGGTCGAGGCTGTTCTGGATAAGGCGGCTCTGCTGGAATCGGAGGATGATTTATCGGCCTGGATGACGGGGGATGAGGTTCTGATGATTGCCCGGGAAGCCGGTTGGCAGGACTTGTCTGAAGTTACTCCGGAGCAAATGCTAATCCGGCTGGAAGAGTACAGATACTCCCTGGATAGGGAGTATACAAGGACCCTCCTTTCCGAGCGCATGGAAACTGTCAGAGGGACAGGGAGTCTCTTCGGAGATGCGGATTTTCTTGAATACAGTCTTTATACGGCACTCTCTCTGGTTTTTTCTGAAACTCCTGACCCGCCTGCCGGCAGTTCTGATGAGCTCTATGAGGTCTACCTGGAAAATGTAAACCTCATAAATGGATATCAGGAGAAAATCGAGGCTCTTGAAGCAGGAATGGCACTCTGTATTGAGGGTCGGGATCTTTATAAAGAGGACATTCTTGATCCGAAGCTTCAGGTCTATCTGAAAAAGAAAAAAGCTGTTGAAGAACTTCTTCTGACCTACAGGACAGCCGCGTCGCAGTTTGATGGTCTTCAGGCTGAGTATATAGCGGCTCAACAGGAGCTGGATACCCTCTATTCTGCCTGTCAGAATGCGGCCTATGTCCGTCAGGAGGCCCTGGAAATTCTGGATTATGCTTCGGGCGTCTACTCTCCTGGTGAAATGAGCATCTACACAGTACTGGAGGAGCGCAGGGAGAAGTACAGCAACAGTCTGGAGGCTCTCAATATTCTGGAAGATCTTGCAGCCGGAGGCAGAGGGAAAGATGATGAGACCCTTGCCCTGTTAATCCGGGAGAAGGGTGATCTTCTGTCAGCCTTGAATATTATTGTTTATACGGAGCAGCAGCTTTCGGAAGAGCTGGTTCAGCTTCGTAATGACCGGAGCTCTGCCGAAAACACCATGCAGGCAGAGTGTGAATCTTTGATAGATTTTTCTTTCAGGGACGGTCTGAGTTACTGTTATGATCAATCATATCTGGAGCAGGGAATGAGTTCCTTCAGCAGCTGGAACAACGGCAGCCTTGCCGGATCAATCAATAATTACTTCAGCCAGTCTGACAGCTCCGAGATATTTACCAGGGATCTTCTTCTCTGGTTCGAGGGAATCTCCTCCTACGGCAGTACAGCGGACCTTCTGAAGACATTCTCCTTTACCTATTATCATGAGCTCCGTGAGATGGAAGGGATGAGCTGGGATAAAATCAGATCAACTTACACGGTAGACCTTTTCAATGACCCGCGGCATCAGGACCTTCTTGATACGGACGGAACACTGTTTACTTCGGTAAGAATCGGTTATGAGGGAGTCGTGGACAGGTATCTCAGAGGAGAATATGAGACTGTTGAAAAGACATATTATTCACTTGTAGATCAGGGAATCAGCAAGGTTTTTATAAGCGGCGAGGAGTGGCTGGCGGAGGCTTGCGGCTTATTCTCAATAAGGAAGAGAAAGGACCCGAAATTTAAAAATCTCTACGCCTTTTACAAGATGCTTATGTATTCCGATGCAATGGCCACCAGTGAAATGCGGACGGCTATGGAGAAGGACCTCTCCAGGGTAGCCTGGAAGTACATAGACAGTCAGGCAAAAACACAGCAGGATAAATTCAAGCGCCTACTATTTAAAGGCTATCGGAAAAAGGGACGTGATATAAAAGACAAGCGGGAAACTCTTGCCGAAACTGCCTCAGCCTATAATGGCATCTCAAAAAGATCAAAATTGAGTAGATCCGCCGCCGCTGCAAGTTCTGCCCTGGAAAAACTCGATTGGATAGAAAAACGGGAAACAACCCTTGGTTCCGGGACTCTTGAAACAGCCGACCAGTTTTTTTCCCTGTTAACATCCCTTGGGAATGTGGATATTTCCGGCGATCCGGGTGACTGTATCACCTCCGCATTTGAAGACCTTTCGGATGATCAGAGATCCTCTCCAGCAGCAGTACTGGAAGCAGTGAAAACAGTGCTGGAAACCGGATTTGTCTCAAATAACCGGAGCATTACAGAGCGTAGGACCGAACTTGCCCGGGAGAAGTCGGCCCTTGCCGCTTCCATGGAGAGCCTTCTTCATGGGAATAACTGGGATAATGACGCTTTCACTCAGGCTGCACAATCCTGTTATCTCGAAAATGCATATTCTCCGGATAAGGTTGATGCAGTGAGTATTGCCACTGTAATCGGTTCCGAGAATCCCGGTGAGTTTGAAAGCTTTTATACTCTGGAAACCTATGGGCGGGAACTGGCCGGCAGTTTTCACAACAGACTGGCGGCGGTTGCAGGAGACCGGATCGATGAGTTGAAAGATGGACTGTCCAGTCTCTACAGGGAACAGGAGTACTGGCAGACCCTTATTGCCGGTCTGAACAGGGAAGGTCTGCGGCAGTGGGCATTGAGTTATAACAACCTGATTTCAGAACGAAAAGAGTGGCGGAGAAGAATCAGTCAGGAAATGATTGGAAAGAGCAGTCTCTGGGAAGACAGGTATTCAGAGTTTCTTCGGAACAAGGAGCGGTGGATACAGAGGGGAACCGATCTGCTTATTTCAAGCAGTGTGGAAGGTTTTGCCAGAGAGTGGGATCTGGATGCAGACCGTCTGATTTCAGCCTCGGACTTCCGTCTTGTCTCTGATCTGAATCTGCAGACAGAAAGCGCCGGGGCACTGATCTATAAGGCTCTGAATGGACAAACCTTGAGCAGACTGCTGGACTCTGCAGAGCAGATCTCTTCAAGAGAAACGGAATTCCTTCCTGCTTCTGCCTCAATTCTGCAGCTTCCGAATCGAAGATCCGCATTTCTGGAAATCAGGGAAAATAATACGGCCCTTGAAAACCGTGTCATTAAAGGAGTCTCTTTGTCCCGTGCAGGACAGCTGTTGGAGCTTATCCGTCAGATGGACAGTTCTGTGGAAGAGCAGCTTGCAAAGTCTAATGAATCGGTGGACAGAAGTATTGATGATGAATTGAGCAATTCCGGATATGTCAGACAGGGGAACAGTTACTCAAGAACTGTTCTCATAGATTCTTCTCTTCTGGGAGGAAATGAAACAGAGCGTCAAAGCCTTGAAGGGTTCTCATTTTACAAAGCTCCCGGCTTTAATCCCGGGATTAACCTGACAAAGGAAAGGCTTTCTGTAATGGACGGATTTATGATCCAGGCTTCTGTCGACTTAATGCAGGATGAACTGACTGCCTATATGGCAAAGCTATTTGGAGATCCCGGGGATGAAAATGCTCTGCCCGAAGACAGTCTCTTTCAGACTCATCTGGGTTATGTCCCGGAAATGGATGAAAATGATCCTGAAAAGGTGAAAAAGAAGGGGGCAGGGGAGTATGGAAAGATTTTTAAGAAGTACTTTGTACAGCAGGCCAGACTCTACAGGGGGCTCGCTTCGGTCAATACTCCCTGGTATGGACAGAAACTCTGGGACGATGATGCAGACAACGATGGAGAATCAGACGGTTTTCTGGGAGCTCCCTCTGTCAGGACTCTTGCCGACATCAGTCTGAGTGTAACGGCGGGGATTTTCACTTCCGGTTTCGGACTTGTGATGCTGAATCTGGTAGATGATGCCCTGTTTACATTAATTGATGCAGGCAGAGGACTGGTAGACTTTGGGGAAGCATCCCTCAGCTTTCTGAAAAAGGCGGGAAGCAGCCTCCTCTCTGCAGGAATCGGGCAGGTCGGAGATATTCTCGATAAAACGATCACCGGCACTGCTGGAATCCTTGAGGTCGGTTCTGATATGGCCATCAAGGGTTTGACATATACTGGTTCAAGCTATGGTAGTGCCGCTCTTTATTCACTGGATCTTGAAGATGGTTGGAATCAGGACACTTTTGACAGTATGACTTCCTGGGATAACTATGGGGCCGGCCTCGTTACCTCATTGGCAGGTACGGTAGTGACCGAAACCCTTAATCTGGGAAGCTACGGTTTTGACGGTGATATGGCCGACAATACGAACTGTTTCAGTTCCCTTGCAGGGGGACTTACTGCTTCTGGACTGGAGTATGCACTCTCCGGTGAGACCACTTTAAATGTTATGAACCTTGGAAAGTCGGGGAGCGGGTTCCTTGAAATGAATATCGGAGAAGAGGGTAGTCTTTTTAATTTCGGTACCGGAGGAACGGATGTCAGTATCAACACTCTCTACTCTTCCGCCCTGGGGATTTCCGTTTTCGCAGAGAGCCTCCAAATCAGTCAGACAGTGGAAGACAGAGATCTCAGAGCCGGGATGAGAACCCTTGTTTCCGCGGGTTTTGATGAAACAACTGCTCTTTACAATGACATTATGGAGGGGCGGGCCGTTCTGCAGACAAATGATTCTCTGAAACATCAAGGGCGAACAAGTGTTGACGGATCGGGTATCAAAGTCATAGACTTGAACAAAGACGGCATGAGCCGTCTGGATCTTGCAGTTCTCCTGGGACATGAGGCCTATCGGGATGGAACCACCGGTACGGAGAATGAGCAGATTCTGGAGACCATCGATGCGGGACTGGGCCATATGGCCATCTCTTCTGCTCTCCAGCAAAGGTACGGGATGGAAAGTTTAAACAGCCTGAACAATGCCGAAGCAACCGCCTATAATCTCTATGATCAGGGAATCATATCCAGACAGGATCTGACAGATTACATTGAAGATAATTATGACAGCTCAGCGGATTACTGGAAGATAATCCTCAATAATGATGGTAAGGTTCAGAAAGTCCTGGAAGATGGTGACAGAAACACCCTGATCTTTACTAATGAAGCGGGTGAAGTTTTATCAATCAACAGAGTCCGTAAGGGATCCCTGTCCGGCCAGATTGCAGATATTGCATCCGTCTTTCAGTCAGGTGATGACAGGCAGAATCAATCTGATGTTAACAGAGTTATGGTTGCCTCCGGTCTCGATTACGACGATACCCTCAAATGGCATGCTATACGAGATGATGCATATGACTACGGTTCCGATGTAGATCCCCTTTATGAAGCCATCAGAAGAAATGACTACTCCTATCTGGAAAAGTATCATCAGAACGGAGTCATTGATATTTCACAGGAGATTGTTGAAAAAGCCCTCGGTCTTCCGGAGCACTCGGCTTGTGCTTTAACTGCTGAAGCTGAATTTGCCAATAACTATTTTCAGACAGAATATGGTGTCAGTCTGGATCAGAATGGTCTGCTGGATGCCCTGAGGGAGGCCGGAGGAGAGATGTTTGACAAAGAGGGTAAGGTGCTCTCGTATAACGGATTGAATGCGGTTATTGCTGAGAAGCTTGGATTGGATAACTATCCTGTTTTTAAAAGAAGCTATAACAGTTTTGAGGAACTGCAGGCTGCCGGCATAGAATCCTTTGTGCAGAAATTTGTTCATGTTGACGATAAGGAGAGGATGCATTTTGCCAGCTGGTCAGCAGGAGTGCAGGATGATCCCTTTACATCATTTCAGGAAGACAGATGGTGGAAAGATAAGGATTTATATAGTACGGAGTATTACAGTTTCACTTCGAAGTACTGATGGAAGGTAATATGAAATCAAAGTGCTTATTTGCCGTTGTATTGTTACTGCTCTCCTGCCTCGATAGAAAAGACCCGGTCATTAGTGAGCCTGCTGATACTATCGTGAATGACCCGGTTAAAGAGTCTGAACTTTTTCCTGTTTCAGATGGTGCCCTGAACCCTCCAATGATTCTGGTTGAGGGGGGCGTGTTTTCCATGGGGGATAAAACAGTTGAATCAAACCAGCCCCGTCAGGTGAAGCTCTCCTCCTTCTATATGTCCCTGTACCTGGTGACCGTTGCAGAGTGGAAAGAGTTCCTCGGTGATACGGGTCTTGAGTTTACCTGGGACTGGGAGGGGCAGGACGGGTATGGACCCTTCTATAACATTGTTCCATCCGAGACCTGTCCGGCACAGGGACTGAACTGGTACTACGCCGTAGTCTACTGCAACTGGGCCAGCAGGAAGGACGGTCTTGCACCTGCCTATAGAATTGACAGACTGCCTGAAGGTGAGTTTACGGAGATCTCTGTTCACTGGGACAAGGGGGCCGAGGGGTACCGCCTGCCCACGGATGCTGAGTGGGAGTACGCCGCCCGGGGCGGAGAGAAATCGGAAGGGTTTCTCTATCCAGGAAGCAATGATCCTGCCGAAATCGGGCGGTTCGGCAACGAGTATAAGAGCTCCTATCCCGTCGGACAGTACAAACCCAATGAACTGGGAATCTATGATCTGGGGGGCAATGCCAGTGAGTGGTGCTGGGACTGGTATGATGAAGTCATGTATGAATGGCTTCCTGCTGAGAATCCATCGGTTGACCTCTTTCAGGATATTAAAGAGAAGTCAATATACGGGTATGATTTGAAAGTTCGAAGAGGTGCAGCTTGGAATACCGGTCCCAGAAATGTAGCCAGAAGAGGGTCCTATCCTCCTAGAGGTATCTCCATGACAGGAATCCGTCTGGTCCGAAACGCTCAATAGGAGCCTCGATTTGATACCAGTCTCCATAATATCCCCATAGAAAACCAATGATCTATTACCCAATATCTCATTCTCAAATCTGGTCAGTGCATTATTATTACTCCTTTAAATAAAACAAAGGGAAAGAATTACTGGAATTCTTTTTGACTAATATCAAGGATCTGATTTTGAAAAGAACTCTTTTATGGAATACACGGTTTCTGTCTGCTGCCCTGATTCTTTCTGCACTCCTTTTGAGCTGCAGGGGAGGGGAAAGCCGCCCAACAGCGGAAAATAGAGATCAGCTGGTCTATGTCCACTTTCAGGACATCGGTGATCTCAATCCTCATCTCTATTCGGGGGAGATGTTCGCACAGAATATTATCTATGACTCTCTTGTACAGCTGACAGAGTCGGGAATTGAGCCCTCTCTTGCAGATAGCTGGGAGATCAGCGAAGACGGGCTTACATATACCTTTCAGCTCAGGGAGGGAGTACTCTTCTCAGATGGAAGTGAGCTGGATGCCCCTCTTGTAAAGGCAAACATTGAAGCAGTTCTTGAAAACAAAGGCATACACAGCTGGCTGGGCTCAGTTGATCTGATCTCGGAGATCCGGACCCCGGCAGACCTTGTTGTTCAGGTTGAGCTGACTGAATCCTATTATCCCTTTCTCACAGAGCTGTCTTTTATCCGCCCCTTTGCCATCACAAGCTGGGCGGCCATGAAGGATGGTTCAACACATAGAGGGGTAAACAGCTATACAGGAACCGGACCCTATGTGCTTAGTGATTATATGCCCCATGATTATGCACTCTTTGAGATGAATCCCTACTATCGGGGAGAGAAGCCTGCCATCGAATCGGTGCTGGTGCGTGTTATGCCCGATAATCAGACCAGGATCATGGCCCTTCAGCGGGGAGAGGTCGATCTGATCTACGGGAAACATATGATTGATGCCGAGACGATTCAGCTCTTTCAGGGAAGAGACGGGTTCTCAGTACTTTCCTCCAGCCCCACCTCGACCCGGCACATTCTGATGAACACAGACCACCCGATTCTCTCGGATATAAATGTACGCCTGGCCCTTCAGCATGCCGCTGATGTTCAGACTATTTCTCAGGGGATCTTCACGGGCATGGAACCTCCGGCCCATACCCTCTACTCCCCCACAATCTTTCAGCATGATATTCCTCTTAAGCCGTTTCATCATGACAAAGATCTTGCAGGGAGTCTTCTAGATGATGCCGGTTGGATTCCCGGAAGTGATGGAATCCGGGTGAAGAACGGAGAATCTCTGAACCTTCTTCTTTTCTATAACCAGGGACGTGTGACCGACAGGGTCATTGCGGAGTTCCTGCAGGGTGAGCTTCGGCAGATTGGAATGGATATCAGGATAGCAGGAGAGGAGGAGCAGTCCTACCAGGATCATTTGAAAACCGGAGATTTTGATCTTGTCTTCAATATTGCCTGGGGGATGCCCTACGATCCCCTTTTTTCCCTCTCCTCCATGCGTCAGATGACTCACGGGGACTATGCCGCTCAGTTGGGACTGGATGATATGGAGTTGATCCATCAGGGAATTAACAGAATTCTGAGTCATCCGGATGATGTTGTGAGAGAGGAGCTTTACAGGGATGTTCTGGGAAGGCTTCACACTCAGGCTCTCTATCTTCCTCTGACCTATGAGACCAATAAGGCAATCCATAGAAGTACTCTGAAAGGGGTTTCTTTTAAACCTGATGAGTATGCCATACCCTTTAAGGAGATGTATTTTTCCGAACCATGAGGAGCTATGTAATCAAGAGGGTGCTGGGGGTAATACCCCTTCTGATCGGCATCAGCTTCCTGAGTTTTATACTGGTGAATCTGATCCCTTCGGATCCGGCGGAAGTGGCTCTCAGGGTAAGGAAAACACCGGTTATTACCGAACAGATTATTGCAGAAATCCAGACGGAGATGGGACTGGATAAGCCCTTCTTACAGCGTTATCTTCACTGGTTGGGAAGGGTGGTCCGACTGGATTTCGGGGTAAGTTATACCAATCCCACTCTCTCTGTCGCAGGGGAGATTGCACGGAGTCTGCCGGCGACTGTGCAGCTTGGAGTATTCTCGTTTCTTCTGACACTTGTTCTCAGTATGCCCCTCGGGTTTTTCTGCGCAGTCTTCAAGGACAGCTGGTTTGACAGGGGAATCCGCTATTTTGTTTTTACAGCCTCTGCCATGCCCCTGTACTGGGTGGGGCTGCTCCTGATGTGGTTTTTCAGTGTCTATCTGGACCTTCTGCCAACCAGCGGAAGGGGCGGGATCAGCCATCTGATACTACCGGCTGCAACAATTACTCTGACACATATCTCTACCTATATCAGGCTGATCCGGAGCAGTATGATTGAGAACCTCTCCCGGGATTATATACTCTACGCCAATGCCAGGGGACTGAGGAAACCGGTCGTGCTGGTACATCATGCCTTCAGAAACTCGCTGCACTCCTGTATTACTGCCTTCGGTATGAGTATCCCGCAGCTTCTTTCGGGAACCTTTATTGTAGAGAACATATTCGCCTGGCCCGGAATCGGCCGCCTCTGTGTTACGGCTATCTTTAACAGAGACTATCCTGTAATACAGGCGTACATATTGCTGACAGCCGTCTTTTTTGTATTTTCAAACCTTGTGACCGATATCATTCAGAGTCTGAGTGATCCGGCTGTCAGGAAGGAGAGCCTATGAAAACCCAATCAGCCCGAAAGACCGTCCTCTTTTGTACGGCTTTTCTTGCTGCCATAGCATTTCTGGGTTTTCTGGCTCCTCTGGCAGCCCCCAATGATCCTCTGGAGGGAGATCTTCTAAGCCGATTTGCGCCTTTTGGCGGGGAGTATCCTCTCGGTACAGATCAGCTGGGACGCTGTATTCTCTCCCGTCTGATCTACGGGATCAGGCCCACCTTTTTTCTGGCCCTTCTGACCATGACCGGTACTATTCTGCTGGGAACTTTTATGGGAGTCATATCGGGGTATTTCGGGGGAACTGCAGACGAGATAATCATGCGCCTTGTGGATGTGATGCTCTCCTTTCCCAGTCAGATAACAATACTGGCGGTGGTGGGACTTCTCGGTTCGGACCTCAGGACTGTTGTTCTTGTGACAGTTTTAATCAAATGGGCCTGGTATGCACGGATGATTCGGAGCTCGGTAATCAAATTCCGGGAACAGGACTTTATTGCCTGGTCCAGAAGTATCGGTTCCGGGAATCTCTACATCCTGTTCCGGCATATCATTCCGGGGATCTCAGGGGAGCTGGCCGTTCTGGCAACACTGGAGACTGGATGGGCAGTTCTGAATATATCGACCCTATCCTTTCTGGGCCTGGGTGTGCAGGCCCCTGTTCCGGAGTGGGGAGCCATGCTCAGCGAAGCTAAGAATGTGATGACCTTTAATCCTTTTCAGATGCTTCCTCCCGGACTGGCACTGATGTCGGTTGTTCTGGTCTGTAATCTTCTGGGCGACAGCCTGAGGGATCTTCTGGATGTAAGGGAGGCGGGAAAGAGATGAATGATCTCAGTGTTGAAAATCTATCTATCCGTTGCAGAAGGAATGGCAGAATCATCGTCAGAGATCTGAGCTTTTCTGTGGCTTCAGGAGAATGCCTGGGAATACTCGGTGAATCCGGGTCGGGTAAGAGCATGAGCTGCAGGGCCCTTCTTGGACTTCTGGACAAAAGAGAGTTTGAGGTCGAAGGCAGGGCCTGCTATAAGGGTGAGGATCTTCTCTCTTTAGGGAAGGGTGAACTCCGCCGTATCCGGGGGAGAAAGATCAGTATGGTTCTACAGAATCCCATGTCCTGTTTTGACCCTATGCACCGGATGGGTGATCAGGTGAGGGAAACCCTCCGGGAGAACAGTGATATTCCCGCAGCTGACCTGAAAAATCATGCAGTTAAGCTTCTGGAACAGGTCGGTCTCAATACTCCTGAAGAGATTTTGCGGAAGTATCCCTGCCAATTGAGCGGCGGTATGCTCCAGAGAGTGATGATTGCCCTTGCCCTGCAGGGTGACCTTATAATTGCCGATGAACCTACAACGGCTGTTGATGCTGTGAACCAGTATGAGATCCTCCAGGAGCTGAAACGCATCAATAAGACGATGATCTTTGTCTCCCATGATCTGGGGGCGGTTTCCTGTCTGGCAGACTCGGTGCTTGTCATGAAAAACGGTCAGGCTGAAGAACTGCAGCCCTTGAATGATCTTCTGTCGGCTCCCCGATCGGAGTTCACAAAAGAGCTTCTTGCTTCAAGGCGGGAGATGGCCTTCCGGTACAGGTCTCTTATTCGGAAGAAGAGGGAGGCTATATGATTCTGAATGTGAAAAATCTTCATCTGAGCTATCCTTCGGAATCCCGGAGAACACGGAAAAGAGTTGATGTGCTGAAGGGGATTAATCTTGAGCTGCGGCAGTCCGAATGTCTGGGGATTGTTGGAGAGTCCGGCAGCGGTAAGAGCTCATTGGCCAGAGTTATAACAAGGCTCCGGAAGCCCTGCTCGGGGCTTGTGGAAATCGAAGGCCGTCAGATCTACCCTAATCGGGAGCTGAGAGGCACAGCAGAGCATCTGAACTGTGAAATCGGTATTGTTTTTCAGAACTATAAAGAGAGTGTCAGCCCCCGGCTCCGGGTGAAGGATATTATCGGTGAGTCTTTGAGAATACTCAGAGTACAGAGAAAGCAGACCTTTGACCGGAAGAAGATGACCATCGAACTTCTGGAGCAGGTGGGACTGGACAGCTCGTTTTTAAACAGGTATCCCCATGAGATGAGCGGGGGAGAGCTGCAGCGGGTCTGTATTGCCCGCTCCCTGGCTCTGAAACCGAAAATACTGGTTCTGGATGAAGCCGTAAGTTCACTGGACGCAGTTACCCAGACACAGATACTCAAGCTGCTGATGAAGCTGAAGAGTGAATACAATCTGAGCTATATCTTTATCACTCATGATCTGATGACTCTGAGCTATATCTGTGACAGAGTCCTTTTTATGTATAAGGGGCAGTTTGTTGAGGACTGCCCTGTGGATGAGCTGTCTGAGCTAACCCATCCCTATGCCCGGAAGCTGCTGGATTCTATCCTTATTGAGGGTCTCACTGATTGATTCAGCTCACTGGTCCATACCCATTCCGGGTTAGACAGATATAGGGATGATCGTGTTATAAGGATTGAGTTTTGTCATTCTACCGGTCAGAGTCTTCATATCAATGTTGAAGTTAACTGATTCATGTACTGGAAATAAAAACCGCCCTGCTAATGCAAGGCGGTATATTAACCCCGGACTGAAGTTAAGCAAAGTTGTCTGTCATCGGTGTAAGGCTAGATGAAAGTTGTTGAAAAAAACAGTAGTAAGGCAATGCTGTCAGACTAAGATGCAAGGCTGCTTGCCGGACAAAGGAGCTAGGCCAGGTTGTTCTCAACAAGGATTCTCTTCTGAGAGTCCAGATTTACATAGATGTCACTTGTCAGGGGATTCTTACGTGATTTAACAGCAGTGTAGATGCTGATTCCCAGTACAATGGCGTTCGCTGCAAAGGAGAGAATACTCATTGTAAGGAAGGCCTCGGGTCTGTATGACGCAGTAATTGAGAAAGCAGGAAGAAGGTCATATCTTGGGAAAATCATACTGGTTCCGACAAAGATTGCCAGAGTAGATGCCCTGTGCTGCAGGTAGGCGCCTCTTTTTACAAAAAGAGCCAGGATGACGGGGGTGATATTCAGAATAAAACCTGCATAGAAGGATCTTAATGGAACAGAGGTGTAGCAGAAACAGATGTTCCAGATGGCATAAGCCAGTATCCAGAACCAGGTCATATCGGGCCAGATCATGTCTTTACTTTTAGTTTTAGCAATCTTCACTCCCAGGAATCCGGACATGGAGAGAATCAGCATGATACCGGCAAGGGCATTCAGAATATTCCAGGGGCCGGGGACCAGTCCTTCGTAGAGAAGCTCCGGGGAGTCTGCAGGCATTCCGGATACTTCAAAGTCTCTGATAACCGCTTCGATGATGTTTACAATCAGAATAAATGAGGGAAAGAGGATCATAGCTTTATTGCTCTGTACCTTTTTCACATAGCGGAAAATCATAAAACCGATAACACCGGCAAGAGCAGAATAGGTCTTAACCCAAAGAAACCAGCTGGACTGGGCCGCAGTGGTGGGCCATACAAATATGGACATTACAATGGGAAGAACCACATAGATGGTAATACCGGCCCATTTGGAACGGCGGCTTACTTCGTTGACAAGTACGAGTGCAGCAAAGACCAGTAAGGCAACCATCAGGGAGGTAAAGCTGTAACCTGTGTAAAAAAACATTATTAAATCTCCGTTTTACATTGGTCTGATTTAAAATCAGAAACTTTATTAAATATTATTTTTAATTTATTGCCATATTCTTCGTGGTTTGGTTTCTTTAGTCAAGAAAATTTTATCGAATCACAAAATGTACATATAAAGGGAAAAATCTGCTACAGATCTTCACATAAGATGGTCTTTCAGGCAGCCATTTTAGTTGAAAACATGGTTTATATAAACGCAGTTCTTTAAAGTGTTAAAATAGACAGAATTACATAATTTGTTTTTGTATAATATTAAGAAATCAGAGGATATTTTCAGAATCCACCCTCATGAAGAAATCAAATTATTTAAAATAAACCACTGTAATCTGATACCGTGTTATAGTAGTATATTCCTATGGTAACCGGAGGTACTATGAAGCTTAAAATCTTATATCATTCAGGCGCCGGCAGTACTCAGACTATAGCCGAGGTCTACCATGAACTACTGAACTGTTCCAGCTGCAGCATTGAGTCAGTCTCATTGAATTACGACTATTCGTCTCTTGAGGATATTGATATCCTGGTCTTCGGATTTCCCACCTATCACTGTGCTCCAAGTACGACAGCCCTGGATTTTATTGATAAAATGCCTGCCTTCGTCCAACCGGTCCGGCTTTTTGTTTTTACAACATATGCCCTCTACCCCGGAAATGCACTGCGGAAATTCATCGGGAAGGCGGCTCGGAAGAACCTTGTCCTCTGCGGACATGCTGCCTACAGATCCCCTGCCAGTGACGGTTCTCTGCTTCTGCCCCATATGAATTTTATGTTCAATTACGGAAAGACAGTTCCGAAGCTTGTCCAAAGGGATGTGTCAAAGATCCGCTCCATTCTGAGAGGACAGACAGCAATCAAGGTAAGAAAACCGGGGGTTAGACTCTATACAATATTGAATTTCCCAAACAGCTTTATTGCCAAACGGTTCAAAATGACTTTTACCATACTCATGGACAGATGCATTCAGTGCGGACGCTGTCAAAGAAATTGTCTCCGGGGATGCTGGGAGGACACCGAGGGCGGGCCGGTTGTGAACTATGCAAATTGCGAGTCCTGCTTTAAATGCATTCATCACTGCCCTGTCGGGGCAATAATACTTACTTCTGGAACTCTTAAAAGGCAGAAACTGACTCTTTCCTACTACAGGGATTTGAAAAGAGGTCTGCTGGCTTAGCAGTAACCATAGGCAGCGGGTGCCTTGAGTCTGCACCTCAGGGAAGAAAGAGCTGAGGTTCCTTTCTTACACTGCAGTTTGCAAAAAGCCTTTTTCTGATTGGTTCCACAATTATATCCGGGAAACTACGTGCTTCAAAGGAGCAGATCTTTACACAGGCAGCACAGTGGATACAGAGTTTTTCATCGGTGTTTAAAGGATTCTCTCCATCAACCGCTTGTACGGGGCATACCGGAATACAGTCACCGCATCCTGTACATTTATCAGGATCTGCCTCTGGGGAAAAGGGCTTTCCCGCCGACTTCTCTTTATAGGGACGGTTGCCTGGAATCCGGAGTACCCGTGTTTCGGGATTTTCTTTCCATTTATCCCATTCAGATGTCAGTTCTCTCCCGAATTCCTCCGCCTTATTCATATCTGTTCTGTCCGGCCTGTTTACAGCAATCGGATTTGTACGGTTTGAAAAGGAGTGCTCTCCAATAAAGGCTGCTGCGGCTATGACTGAGAATCCTCTCTCCGTCATAAAATCGCTAAGCTCCAGCAGGGCGTCATCAAAGTCCCTGTTTCCGTATAAGGCGATCACGGCGGCGGGAGTGCCGTTCCCCTTTATCTTTGCCAGGCGTTCAAGAGCTGTATCGGGAATTCGCCCTGAGTAGACAGGTACCGCTGCCAGGACCAGTTCATCTGATTTGAAATCCATCTCCAGTGCACGGCAGGTCAGATCATACTCTCTGCTTTTTTCCGAGATAACTGCGTCTGCAACGGCTCTGATTACTTTTTCTCCCGTGCGGGTGGGGGAGAAGTAGACTTTGTTTACCATAGAGTAAAAGTGTATCACTTAGCAGTGTTGATACTGAACAGTGTGAATAGCTGTTTACAGAAATTGTCAGCTGATTAGAGATCTGTCCAGGTAGAACTCCTCATACTCCCTGTCCTCTTCGAGAAAACAGCGTCCCCCGGACTTCTCCTTTGCAATTGTAAAAAGCTCCCAGGCTTCGTCAAAGTCATTCTGATGGTACTTGGCTTTTCCCAGAGTGAACTCTCTGCGGCCGTCATCCTCTCTTTCGGGATCGCAGGTCTGAAGTATCTCTCCCCAGATTTCCGCATTGTCAAAGAGTTTTTCCTGAATTGAGAACTGAACCAGAAGATCTGCAATCAGGAAGCAGCAGTTCTGCTCCTCCTCTGTTCCCCTCAGCTGGTCCCACTTCTCTTCAAGGGCTGCAATCAGATCAGCTGTTTCATCGCTTGCATAGTAATCATTTACCAGTTCCAATATCTCTATCTCAGTCATCTTTTCCTCGCTGCTGTAGATATAATCAGTGGGCTTCTAATCCCAGGGTAATCAGTTCTATGGTCTGTGAGCTGTTAAACTCAAGGTGAAGAGAGCAGTTTTCAAAGTAATACTTCCTCCAGGGGTTTGTCCGTCCCAGAAAGGGTAGTTCTTCCCCTCTCCCTGAATCAAATTTTTGATGCATTATTTTGCTTTCTATATGGTTTATTGGATCATCGAAATGGAGCTGCAGAGGAAGTTCTCCATTGAAACGGGATATTCCGTCTCTGGTACCCGAAAAGAGGTGAACAGCATCCAGGAAATAGTCTTTGTTAAACACAAAACCGATTCCCCTCTCTTCACAGGTCAGGTAATGGTTTTCAGTGATTTTTGTCTGACGGTACCCGGTAAAGGGCTGCTTACAGACAACTTTCCTTTTCACTTCTTCCAGAGACTCCCCCAGCAGGTCTGAAAGATAATACTCAAGCCTCATGATCTCTCTCTTTTCAAGCAAACGGGTTTAGTGTAAAGATACCGGAACCTGATTTGATTCCGGTATATATGAATATAGTTCAAAAAAAGTCATATATCAAGAATTGAGCAGATAAATCATTTGTCGGGATTATGCCCCATACAGACAGGTATTGTCTTCAAGACTCAGGGTAAATCAAAGTGTTCAGAAATAAAGGGAACGAAACGGACGGGAATCAGATTCTCCAGCTTCCAGACTCCCCGGTTAAACCATCCCAGCTGAAGAAACTGAATATCATAGGGCGGTCCTACAGGAGTAATAATCCGTCCCCCGTCTCTCTTCAACTGCCGTTGAAGGGAATCGGGAATATGAGGCATTGCCGCAGCTGAAAGGATGGCATCAAAGGGGGCTTCTTCGGCACAGCCTTTATACCCATTGTCCGTAATTACTCTGATATTGCTGTAGCCCAGCTCATTCAGAAGATCTGCGGCTCTTTGGGCCAGAACAGAAATCCTCTCTACCGTGATGACCCGGCTGACAATTTCAGCAAGAACGGCAGCCTGGTAGCCTGAACCCGTACCCACTTCAAGGACCTTCATATCCGGTTTGAGATTCAGAACCTCGCTCATATAAGCGACAATATAGGGCTGTGAGATGGTCTGATGACAGCCGATGGGAAGAGGTCCGTCGCTGTAGGCTTCCGGGATGAATTCATCGGGAACAAAGCGGTGCCTGGGAACCCTCTTCATTGCCTCCAGAACAGCAGGGTCCTGGATGCCCCGGGATATCAGCTGGTCCTCTATCCAGTCCATAAAGCCTCCCTGAAGCCCGCCGTTTTACTCCACCTTCACTCTGTTCAGAAAATCAATAAAATCCGCACGGGACTCATCAAAGATATTTTCACAGCTGTCCAGCATAAACATATAGCTGATGTTCTCAGAGAGTCTGTTGATCTTCTCTCCCAGGGGGACATAGGATTCTGTCATCCCTGATGTGTCTATCATGGAGGGAGCTTCGAAGCTGTAGCTTCTGTCCGTGGAGCTTCCTTTGTAAAAGGCAATGTATCCCCTGGCGCCGCCGATCTGGCTGTATTGATCGGGATCTGATATCTCATAGATTTCAAAACCGGGATTTATGCCGGGTAGTTCCGCCTTTTCAGAGTGTCTGATTCCTTCCAACTGCTTTTTGAGGATATTCTCTCCTTCCACATAGAATAGGGATAGAACAGAATAGGTTATCTCGTTTCCGAACTCATCAAAGAGAGGGGTCGATTTACATATGACTCCAGACATCCTGTTTTGATAGGGAAGAAGCCTGATTTCCCAGTCCTCCTTCATGGGAAGCCAGATCTCGAAGGGGTAGGAGATGATACCCCTTCCATCCTCCCTTTCAAGGAAGGTGTACAGATCTTTCTCTGTGATTTCTTCATCCGGAGAGCGGTCCACAAATGAGTCTTTAAGGTTCTGGTAGAAATTGTTCTCTTTAAGGGAAACATCCGCATATCTGGAGTAGAGCTCAAATCCGATTCTGGAACTGCCGGGCATAAAGGCCATCATAAGTGACTGAGCATAATCGTCCCAGAACCAGGGATGCAGTGCCTCCTCGGGAACCTGTTCCCGTATCCCTTCAAATTCCCTGATCCCCTTATAGGGCTGAAGGGCCTTGCAGTACATGGAGCCGAGAAACCATTTAAAGCGGTAGTCCTTTTGAGGAAAGGAGTCTATCCCTGTCAGATACTCTTCAAACCTGTCGAAGGAGTCAGGATAATCCAGATTGTAGAGATAGAAGTAAAGGAGTCCCATCAGAAGGTTGTAGTCCTGATTATATTTGTCCTGTTCATGGCTCTCCAGTTCCCGTATTACATAGGCAAGCTTCTCTGTGTACTCCTCTTTGGTCAACTCAAAGTCCCAGTACTGATCGGGATAGTAGTTTTCCAGATGCCACTCCTCGTTCATCAGAAAGAGGACCTCCTCTTCCACCTCGTATATCCCGTTAACAGCAGGCAGGTTGATCAGATTGAAACCGATGGCGTTGAGGCTGACACCGGTAAAAAACAGCAGAAGACAGAAGGCGGATATATGTTTCATATTATTCTTCCCTTTTCATATCCTACAGTTCCCGGGACATAAAGAACATCTTTCCGTCACCGCTGTTGCCCGTAAAACCGCAGCGGTTGTAAACCCTCTGAGCCTTTGTGTTATGGGCATATACTTCCAGGGTGATTCTGCAGAATCCCTGTTCCTTGGCATCCTTCTCAATAAATTGAAGAAAGCGCCGTCCATAGCCCTTCTTCCGGTACTCCTGCCTGATAAAGAAGTCGTGGAGGTTCAGAAGAGGCCTGTTTCTGAAGGTGGAAAAGCCTCTGAAGCAGACCGCTATTCCAATAGTCTCTTCCTCTGTCTTCAGAAAATAGATCCTTGAAATACCCTGGTCCTGCAGATTTTCGATAAGGGACGGCTCCGGTCGGATGGCCGTATGATCTTCATCGGCAATCTCCAGTGAGAAGGAGTAGAGCATCTCCAGAAGTGCGTCGGCATCCTGCTGCCTGCTCAGGTCGGCCAGTTCAATTTTCAGATTCATTGTTCTCCTCTTTTCTCTATTATTAACTTATTTGAAAAACCTATTTCCTTATCTTATCAGGATATAAAATACCTGCATCCAACAGATTTGACCCTGTTTTCACTGTCTGCTGTCAGATAGAGATAGCCGATGTCTTCGAAGTCCGAGTAGATGTTGAATCTGTAGAAATCGTCTTTCTGCATATCAGGTACCCCCATCAGGCTGATGATATTTTCAATGGGTGTTCCAATCCTCAGATCGGGATGGACCGGCAGTTCCGGTGATGTCACATTGATATCCAGCATCAGGTATTTGTCGCTCTTTACGGCATGGTAGATTTCCACGGTAAAGCCCTTATACTGGAGCAGAGAGATGACGTCCTCCTGGTCAGGATCATGTCTGTTGACAACGTATCTGACAAGCTCCTTAACCGGTTCGCCGTATAGCTTGTTCAGTTCCGGGATTCTTACGGGAATCTCGAAGAGGAAGGCTCTGTCTATGGCCGTCTCTCTCCTGGACAGGAAGACATCCGCCCTGATCAGATCAGCACCCAGCCATCCGGAAATCCTGAGGTTTCCATAGTTGCTCAGACTCACATAGAGGCCTCCTCCGGAATAGCGCATTCCGTAGGCACTGTAGATCTCTGTTTTGGACAGTTTCTCCGTATTGATAGAGGCAGGGGAGCTGAAGACTTCATAAAACAGGGGACTGTCCGAGGGCATGGCATTCAGAATGCCGACGGCAGCCGGGGAGAGCAGTATCTCATCCTTATGCACATAGATCCCCGTGTGTCCCGCCAGAGGAAGCCTTGTTTCCCCGGAAAAGAAGTCCTTCAGATAGATTGAGATGTCCTGGTTTTCTCTGACAGCCTTTTCGGGAAACTCGATTTCTGAATCTTCCGAATCGTAGAAATGGATACTGTCACTGAAGATAAAGGTTCTGGTGTCCTGCCGGGTGTAGGATTTTTTGACATCAGCGGGAGCGCCTGTTGTTTTAAGCAGCTGAATTTCTATACTACTTGAGTCAGGATTTACAGTTTCCGGTTTTTCCATAGACACAAAGGGAGCAAACACCCATCCCGTCTCTCCGGCTGTGGCCTTAACCTTCAGCCAGTAGGCAGTATCCTCACCGATCTTTTCCATAAAGACGGTTCGGGCAAGTACTGCAGCTTCCTCTCCCTCTTCAAATTTTCTTATGATATTGTCTGTCAGTCTCGGTTCTTTTCTGAATCGGACATGACTGTCATTGATACTATAAAGCTGCGGTTGGGGGGACTCTTCCTCAGGGAGTACCTCTTCTGTGAGTGGCACTACCGCCGTGACAGTCTCTTGTGAACTCTCTTGCTGCATGCATCCGAAGAGGGATATAAGAGTGATGAGAACAGATAGTCTTTTCAGGAAATCAGGCATTGTCTCCTCCCTGCTTATTGATATTTTAGGATATTATTCCTTTTATGACATCAAATAATTTATAACCTGCCTGAATTGTTCTCAATGTTCCTTTCGGTATATTCTTTCCCGCTCCCCGCGCATAGTAATTTCGTTGTTTTCGATCCTGTCGGTGAAAAGGATTGAGGCTGTCAGGGAAGTTTCAGCTGTTCTATCAGGTAGCCTTCGGATTCGAGGAGGGACAGAACTCCCTCGTCCCCGTAAAGGTGCATCGCCCCGAACAGAATAAACTCGACACTCCCGTCATCCAGGAAGCCTCGAAGTTCCTCCATCCATTTATGATTTCTTCGGGATAGGAGACTTTCCTCTACATCGGGGTGCTCATGGATCAGTTCCTGCAGAGACTCCTCCATCAGGATGCCTTCTCCCGCCTTCCACTCCGCCACCAGCTGCTCCATATAGTCTGCGGACTCATTCTGGTCCTGGAGAAGGTATAGCACAAAGTCATTTTCATTTCCCTCTCCCAGGCCGGATATAAAGTCCATCTGTTCCTCAACGGTTTCAAGAAAGAGCACCGGTCTGGACTCTTCCCGGGCCATATTGAAGAAGTATTCATCTACGCCAGTAGCGGTATAGCCGGACTCTGCCAGCTGAAGAACCGTCAGCAGGCTCCAGATAAAACCGGGTTTGTAGCTGTTGACCGTGTCGATGGGTACAAGGTATTTCGCCAGAGCTGCCGCCAGATTTTTATACACCTTGGGATGAAGGAGATCCTTCAGGGTTCTTCCGTCCTGATAGCTGCTTTCCTGTAGAAGTATTCCGGCTGTTTCAGGATTGTTCAGACTGCCGATATCTGTTTCAATAACCAGAGTGTCACTGACCGAATAGGCATAGGTAAACTCTTGGGGAAGGGGATAATCGGATTCAGAAAGGGCATGCACCGTTCCGCCGATGTAGATCCGGTTCTCTCCGTTTTCAACCATCCAAACCGAGGATTGAGAGAAGAGAAGGCCTGTGACCTGCATCAGAAGCAGGGCTATTGGTAGTGTTTTCGATCGGGTACTTTGTCTCATGGTCTATGACTCCGGATATTCTGTATTGATTTACTGTACCCCGAATGCTCAATTTATTCAAAAAAAAGACCGCCCGACACCGGTTTTACCGGATACGGACGGTCTGATTCCTTTTTTCCTAACTATTATTAGTTAGCTGCTGCCTGTTCACCGGCAATGCGGCCGAATACACAGAAGTCTACGATGGCGTTTCCGCCCAGGCGGTTGGCACCGTGGAGGTTTCCTGTGATCTCTCCTGCACAGTAGAGGCCTTCCACAACGGAGCCGTCAGCCTTGAGGGCCTGCGCGAACTCGTTGATCTTGACTCCTCCCATTGTGTGGTGGGTCGCGGGTTTACGGGGGTAGGCATACCAGGGACCGTTCTCCAGAGTCTTTGTCCAGGTCACTCTTCCGTGGGGGTCCTTTGCCTCTCCTCTTACATAGGTGTTGAACTCATCGATTGTGTTCTGCAGTGTGGCGGGGTCCATGCCCAGGATCTCAGCCAGTCCTTCAACGGTCTCTGCCTGTACATAACCGGAAAGGTTATTGTCCAGGTAGTGAGAGGTGGGCTTGCCCCCCAGAGTTTTGCCCTTTGCAGGATCGGGAACGGCGTCGGCGCTGAAGAGCTGGTACATGATTCCCTCGGGCTGATCAATGATGGCCAGAGACATCTCGTCTCTCCGTCCGTCTTCTTTTACAAAACGCTCACCCCGGTTGTTGATATACATGCTGGCACTGTATGTCAAAGTGATATCTCCGGTTTCTCCGGTTACGGGGTTGGCGTAGGGGAGGAGCTGAATCTGATCCATATGAACCAGTTCGGCACCGGCGTCACGGGCCATCAGGATACCGTCACCGGTAATGCTGTGCATGTTAGTGGAGATTACGTTGGCGCTCAGGTCAGGCCATTTTTCAGACTGGGCGTACTTGATTCTCATCTGAACGTTACCGGCGAATCCACCGGTTGTCATAATTACGTTGTTAGCGCGGAGTGTTACATTATTTCCCGCTCTTGCAACGGCGTTAACACCCACAACCTTTCCGTCTTCAACGATAAGGCTCTTCGCCTCTGTATCAGTCAGAATGGTGATCAGATCACCCTTGTCGGCCAGGTTGTTTCTCAGTGTGTTGATAAAACCTGTTCCGTTACCCTCAACAGAGGTGTGAGTTCTCATGTAGAGTGAACCGCTTGCGGAGTTGATCTTGTCAGTAAACTCCATTCCCATGCTTTCCAGCCACTGGAGAGTGGGGTAGGCGTTCTCGGCGTAAACCAGAAGCATATCAAGGTCGCCAACCTTGTCACCGCCGTTCCAGGTCTGAAGGGCGAACCACTCGGCGCTGTCGAATACCTTCTTGTCTGTCTGTTTAAACTCTTCGAACTGGGCTCTTACTGTGGCCATTACTTCCCCGTGAAGATCGCTTACGGGAGTTTCGGCCAGGGCCTCTTCGATAAGGGGATTCAGGCTGCTGTTGATGTCGGCGTAGTCCTGAAGTGCGGGGTTGGGGCTGTTGAAGATACCGCCGGATACGATGGAGTTCCCTCCCAGGAATCCGGTCTTTTCAACGATGGTTACTCTGGCTCCGGCATCTGTTGCCGCAACGGCTGCCGCAAGACCGGCTCCGCCTCCGCCGACAATTACGATATCGGTGCTTACTTCCGCATCGGCGGGAGTTTCCGCCTTTGTTTTACTCTCTTTTGCCTTGAATCCGGCTTCATTGAGGCTGTCTGTTACAGCATTGATAACGGCGAAGCTTGTAATGGTAGCACCGGAAACAATATCAACATTGGTGCTCTGGGCTTCGATAATACGTGCGGGTACTTTTTCAAATGCCACATCGCCGACACCCATGGTTTCATGGTGTGATCCGATCTCAATGGCCTTGATTTCACCCTTTTCAAGTTCAACACTTACTTCAACGGGTCCGAAAAGACCGCGGCTGGTGCTGGTGTAGGTACCGCTGGGCTTGCTGCCGCATCCGGTAAATCCCATTGTTACGGCAATCAGAAGGACTGCAGCCGCAATGGTTTTCAGCTTATTCATGAAAACTCCTGGGGTTCCCTGTTCAAAAGGCTTCAAAGAGCCGGGGAACCGGTATAATTTATAGATTCGCGACATTAGATATATTTTTACTGATATAGGCAATAGGATTTATATAGACTCCACAGATGTGCATAGAATCTACATAATATGTCATGAGGAAAACAGATAAAGCGTATTTTACCAGAAGTAGGTCATCTTCTGACGGTAGGCATATTTTACGAAAAGGGAGAACAGATGCTGTTTCTCCTTTGCACTGCTTTCAAGAGTGTTTGAGATCATAGTGTATTTCAGTCCCAGGAGAAGGCCGTGAAATCCGCTGCCCAGATCCGCCGCTGCCGAGATATTCAAGCCCATACCTCTCCAGCCCATTGTGGTCGGTGTTTCAATATTTGAGAACTGACCGGTAAAGGAGTATCCCAGGGTGGCAGCCAGCTGAAGTAGGTCGATGGGATAGAAGACAACACCGGGGCCGATAAGAAAGGAGTTGTACTGATAGTAATAGATATCATCAAAGAATCTGTGGGCCAATGCTTCAAACTCTCCCGTTATATACAGCGGAATATCAAAGACAGGTCCCCAGCCCAGCTTCAGTCCCGCTTCTCCCGCCAGCTGACTGGTTTCCGGGAAGTAATCGGCCTGATTGATATCTGCAATTTTCGTCACTCCCCAGCCGATGCCCCCTCCTATATCGAAGTAGAGGGCCTGGGAGGAAAGAGATATTGATGCTAGCAGAGTGAACAGTATCAGTAGGATAATCTTCTTCATTTATTGGCCCTCATTTTCACGGCTTACCAGTCTACACTGCTGCGGCTGCTGCTTTTCTTCTGCCTGTAGGCGTATTTTATGAAAATGGAAATAAGAGATTGCTTCTGTTCAGCCTCTGATATTTCAATTGTATTCACTGCCATTGTGTACTTACCGCCGATCAGAAGACCGTGATTACCGCCTCCCAGATCAAGTGCGGCTGAAATGTTCCAGGCATATCCACTCTTGCTGTCATATAAATAGACTCCAGTATAATCTGTATCATTTGCCAGAAAAGACCAGCCGAATGAACCTGCAACTTGTAAGAAACTGACAGGGTAGAAGACTATTCCTGGACCCAGCAGGTAGGAATTAAATTGAAGATAGTTATAGTCATCATAGATTCTGTGACCAATTCCGCCAATTTCACCTACCACGTAAATGGGGATTCCCATTATGGGACCCCATCCCAGCTTCAGACTGAGGTCAATTCCTAATTCATTAACCCCTGTAGAGCCGTCCATTATATCAACATCGTTGAGCTTGGTTGTGGCCATACCGACTCCAATACCAATATCGAAGTAGAGTGACTGGGCCCATACAGATCCGGTCATAACAAGAATCATCAGAATCAGGAAAACAGTTTTCTTCATTTGAATCTCCTTTTTCAGCGATCAGTAAGTCTGGAGGATGGGAGTGCTGATAGATTAATTCTAGTTCATTAAACAGAGGGTATAAAGGATTGAACTCTATTTGCTTATGAAATGCGTCAATGATTGGAGCCGCGCGAAGCGGTCCGGAGGGACGGAGGACGGAACCGGCGCAAAGCATGACGGTCCGGTCCAGACCGGACCGGGACGCCCGAATCACCCGGGGAAACTACCAGAGAATAAAGAGAAAGGGCAGGTAGAGCAGATAAATCAGGGTGGATACTGTGATGGAGCTTGCTACAAAGTCCGTGTCCAGACCGAACATATCGGCGATGACAATGGGATTGACGCCGATGGGGGCCAGGGAGTTTATCAGGAGGACCCTGCGTGAGACGGGGTCCAGGAAGGGCATGCGGGTCACAATCCATGTGGCGGTGATCCAGATAACAAAGCGGACCAGCAGAAAGGGGAGCAGAGGTTTGACTTCGGAGGCCGCGTTTCTGATATGGATGGACAGGCCCATGCAGAAAAGGATTGTGGGAACGGCAATGGCTCCGAAGGTTCCCGTAAAGGAGGTGAGAAAAGAGGGCAGGGGTGCCTCGGTCAGACCCGCGGTGAGTCCCAGAAAGAGCATTGTCAGAAGGGGAATCACATTGTAGAGAATGCCCTTTTTATCGATATTACCCGACTTCGTCAGCTTAAGGGCAAAGACGGTACACAGGGCGTAGAAAAAGAGAACCGGCCAGAAGAATGAGGTATAGAATATGCCCCTCTGCAGACCTTCGGGACCGATGAGAACTTCCTGGATCTTCCAGCATATATAGCCGATGTTTCCTGTAAAGCCGATAAGCAGAAGCTCCGCCCTGTATCTGCCGACCCATCTGCTTCGGGGGGCAAGAAAAAGGATCACTCCCAGGGTCAAAAGCCATGCCAGTCCGGAGAAAAGAAAAAGGGAGGCGGTCATGGGCAGAAGCTGCCCGGCTGTATGGGGGGTGATGTCTCTCATGGTTTCAAAGACCATGAAGGGGATGCAGATGCGGATGGCAAACTGCAGTATATGGCTGCGGTGAGCAGGATTGATATAGTTGCCGTTACGGCTTAGTAGGCCGAGGATTATGGGCAGGAAAATTCCCGAGAGAGCTTCAATTAATGGGGTCATGTTTTCATTGAGATTGAAAAGAGAATATTAATCAATCCCAATGTTCATATTTGTTCCGAGCCACGGCATCAGGCGCCGAACTTATGGATCTCCCTGTTCAGTTCAAAGGTGCTGTTCCGGTTGTCACTGCTCAGGCCCCCCAGCACTTCTGTACCCCTGGCCAGCTGTGTAATCCCCTGGTTCATCTCTTCTGCTTCTGTAACAAGGTCCTGCTGCCTGATTTCCAGATCCTCCATATGGCCTGTGATCTGCCGGCCGCTGGTTCGGACTTCTTCACTTATCCTGTGGATCTGACCGGAGCCTTCAAGGACATTGTTCAGGGTCTGAAAGTAGGATGCAATCAGCTCCTGAAGCTCCCTGTTTCCCTCCTTAAGGGCGGTTACAGCTGTTTCAGCACTCTGATTCTGCAGTATCAGCCGTTCGATGGCCTGGCCGCTCTGCTCCTCCTCCCGGGCCATAATGCTCAGCTTGCTGTCCAGTTCGCCCAGAAGCTCTGTGACCGAGGCGGAGTTGTCCCGTACCTGGTTGGAGAGTTTTCTCATCTCCCCCGACACAACGGCAAATCCCCTGCCGTAGTTGCCCGCGTGGGCTGCCTCGATGGAGGCGTTGATGGCCAGCACATCGGTCTGGTCGGCAATATCCTGAATGGAGGCGATGGCCTTGCCTATTTCCGATGACTGATTGAGGATCTCTGCGATCTGGACCTTGAGAAGGTTCATGATCCGGCGGTTTTCAAGGCTCTCTTCCTTGACCCTTTCGGTAAGAAGGACCTGCTCGGCTACCGCAGCATCCTGATTTTCAATAAAGGATTTCACCTGATCTCCCCTGGAGACCATCTCTCCGACCTCTTCCTTCTGGCCGCTGGTCATTTCATTCAGCTGGTCCAGGGTCAGGGCAATCTTACCAACCTCTCCTGCCGACGAGTTGACCCTCTCCTTCATCTCCTCGCTGCTCCGGTAGACTGTGGCAAGGCTCTCCTTGATCTGGTTTACCGCCGATGAGTGCTCAAGGGTGACCATGTTCAGCTTTTCACCACTGGCAACCTGTGTATCGGCTATTTCCAGAAGGGCCTTGTGCCGCCGGTTGAGGTTGTCCATAAAACGGTTGAAGTTGCTGCGGAGCCCGGATATCTCATTTCTGCCCTTTACCGGGAGGGTTACATCCAGACGGCACTGACCCTCAGCCAGATTTCCCAGGAGGGTTTTCGTTCTGTTGATATTGCCCAGAACAAAGCGGATGATCATAAAATTGGCAAGGAGTATTGCCAGAAGGGCTCCCGCTCCCAGGGGCATCCGTCTTTTTATAAAGCTCTCCTGATGTCTTTTCTGGAGCATGGTCTGATTGCTGATGGCAGTGATCAGGCTGCTGCGGATATTGTTTACCGTTGCATTCAGGGTGTAGAGCTGTTTGTAGACGATCCGTTCAATCACATCCTCATCGGGAGTCTGCCGGGCATAGAGTGGATCGAGCATCTCCTCCTTGCAGATTTTAGAGAGGTTCTCGCCCATCTGTACCAGTGAGCTGACCCTCTTCTGCTCTTCTTCTGAGTTGAGTTTCAGCCCCCGGATGTTTTCAATCTCTCTGGTCAGTTTTGATTCTGCCATGCGGTAGGCGGTGATCCTGTCTCCCGAGATGGAACCTGTCCTTATAATATCCACAGCGTAGAGAACCTGATCCATGGCCGCCAGCTGAAAGTCGTTTAAGAGGGCCAGGGATTCCTCATTCTGCTGAAGCTGCTGTGTGATTCTGCTGCTGGTCTCTGTCTGATTGTAGATGCTGAGTCCCACAAGGCTCAGGATGGTAAGGCTGACAAGTAACATCAACAGAGACTGTATTTTGATATTCATAATTAAATAACCAACCTTATATATGCTGATATTGCTGATACTTACAGAGCATTGTTAGGGGAATGTTAATTAATTGTTTTTTTAATAACTATTGGGAGAGGAAGTCCTATATCCGATTGCTATGGAGGAAGGGGAGGGGGAGCAATGGGCTGAAAATGAGGAACTTAACAGTTTTCTAACAATTCTTTTATCGTTTTCAAATACAGGGGGCTGATGATGGCATCATCGATTCGAGAGCAATCGACTTAAAAAATGTAAATCGAAAATGACTTAAGGAGTTATTGTTTTATGAAAAAGATTATGTCTGTACTGATGGTACTGATGGTTGCAGCGTCTGCTTTCGCTGCCGGTCAGCAGGAAGCCGCTTCTTCCGAAGCTTCTTTTGCCGGTAACTACGCTTTCGGCGGTTCTTCAACTGTTGAGCCCATCATCAGAGCTGCTGCTGAAGAGTATGCAGAGATTCACCCCGAAGCAAAGATCTCTTACGATGCCCCCGGTTCTTCCGCCGGTGTTAGAGGTGCCCTGGATGGAACTTACTCCATCGGTGCTGCTTCCAGAGCTCTGAAAGACTCTGAAATCGCTGACGGTGCTGTACCCACAGCTATCGCTAAAGACGGTGTTGCTGTAGTTGTTAACAGCGCTTCTGTTCCCATGGATGACATCACAATGGATCAGCTCATCGCTATCTATGCCGGTGAAGTTACAAACTGGAGCGAAATCGGCGGACCCGACGCAACAATCGTTGTATTCAACAGGGACGAAGCTTCCGGAACAAGATCCTGTTTCAACGACGCTACTGTTAAAACAGCCAAGAAATCTTTCACTGAGACTGCTGCTATCGTAACTTCCAACGGAGACATGGTTGCCAAGGTTGGTTCTACTCCCTACTCAATCGGTTACTGTGGATTCGGTTACCTCGGAAGAGACGCCGGAACAAAGTCTGTAAGCGTTGACATGATCACTCCCGAAGTATCACACGTACTTGACGGTACCTACCCCGTACAGAGAGACCTGATCCTGATCACAAACGGTGCCGTTCCCGCCGGATCTCTGGAAGAAGCTTTCATCAACTACATCCTCTCTGACGAAGGTCAGGAGATCGTAGCTGAAGAGAAGTTCATCCCCCTGAACAGCTAAGAAACTATCAGATTCATACTGAATTAAGTTGGATTATCGAAGAGGCAGTCTGCGTGAGGGCTGCCTCTTTTTGTTTAAAAAAACCAGGCCGTTTAACCGTTTTCTAACAAATCCCTAACAATAACTCATCCTGACTGTGGAAAATGTTAGTAAATTAATCTTAAGGAGAAGATGTCTTGAAATCTTCAAAGAGTGTTCTGGAGGTTGCTGTAGAGAAGATTCTGCTGATCAGCGCTTTTATTTCAGTTATCAGTGTAGTCTTTATTACAGTATTCATCTTCAAAGAGGGGCTGCCGCTTTTTACCAGGGTAAGTCCTCTGGAATTTTTATTTTCAAGTAACTGGGCTCCCACAGCGGATCCTCCCCAATACGGAATTTTATCTTTTATCATGGGATCTGTCTGGGTTACTTTCGGAGCTCTCCTGCTGTCTGTTCCCATCGGACTGGCTGTAGGTATTTTTATGGCCGAGATGGCCGAGGGCCGTTTTGCCCAGATCCTGAGATCAGTTGTTGAACTTCTTGCCGGAATCCCCTCGGTTATCTACGGTCTCTTCGGATATATTGCCATCTCCCCCGTAATCAGAAGACTTTTCGACAGTCCCACGGGACTTGGCGTTCTGACAGCCAGTATTGTTCTTGCCATTATGACTCTTCCTACCATTATCAATATTACAGAAGTCTCTCTGCGGGCCGTCCCGGGTGAGCTGAAAGAGGGGTCTCTGGCCCTGGGGGCCACCCACTGGATGACTATCTACCGGGTTATGGTTCCTTCTGCACGTTCCGGTATTCTCGCGGGTATCGTTCTCGGTATGGGACGGGCCATAGGTGAAACCATGGCGGTTCTGATGGTCGCCGGTAACGCCGTTACCATGCCCAGGGGACCTCTGTCCCTGACAAGGACCCTGACCATGAACATCGCAACGGATATGAAGTATGCCGCCGACTATCATGCGGTGAGCCTCTTTACCACAGGTATTGTTCTCTTTGTGTTTATCCTGGGAATCAACTCCCTTGTTCAGTACCTGATGAAAAAAACCGTAAAGGAGGAGATGTAATATGAGCTCAGCTGAAGTTTTAAATCCTCCTGTTTCAAAGGGAAGAAAAGAGGTCGTCTCCTCTCCCCAGTCCCGCAAGCTCAGAATGCAGGAGAAAGTTGCCAAGGGAATTATCTGGGGTCTTGCGGCCCTGACCATCGCCATCCTGGTCTGGATTGTCGGCTACCTGATGGTGAAGGGACTCCGTTACAACAATATGACTCCCTATAATGTGACCCCCTATGTTGAGAGAGTAATTGATCTGGACGGAACAGAGGATGATCTGGTCTTTATTATCAATAGAGGGGTCCGCGAACAGGATATCGAAGTTGACGGTCTCCGCACCCTCTTCAATAAAAGACGGAACGAGAACTGGGGTTTCTACAACGAGCAGAACCTGAGAGCCCAGCCCGTTGTCAATGAGAATGCCGGTGACTTCTCAGTGCAGGTAAAGGATTTTATCCTTGCCGGGGAAGATCTGGACGACTACAGAGGCTATGTGGAAAAGGCCTCCTCCTGGGATGAGGTAATCAGCTATGTGGGCGGTACGGAAGGGGCCATCGGATTCCTTCCCGCTTCCGAAGCCGCGGATCTGCCCAGGGATGTTAAGGTTCTCGGTGTAAGACGTAAGGCCATAGCCGTAAACCCCTCTGTTCTGATGATCAAGGACAGCCGGATGCTCAGAGAGCTGACAGACAAGCAGGCTGAGAAAATCGCTGCCGGTGAAGTATCCAACTGGATGGAAGTAGGGGGAACCGATCTTCCACTGACCCTTCTTGATTCAGAGAATATTGAAGTGAATATGGAGGCCCTTCAGAGTACAGAAGGTGCCGTTATGCTCACTGACTACAGATATGTTGCCGAGTACGGTGTCAGGAGTGTACCCGTTCTCCGTCATGAGACAGGATGGAATCTGACCTGGCATTTTATTACAGAAGCTCCCGCCCGTTCGGGACAGTGGGGAGGTATTTCCTACATTATTATCAATACCTTCTTCCTGATTCTCTTTACCATACTCTTCTCTGCTCCCGTGGGAGTTATGGCGGCAATCTACATGGTTGAGTACGCCAAACAGGGAAGGCTGATGCGCATCCTGAGAATGGGGACAGAGACTCTGTCGGGTATTCCCTCCATCGTTTTCGGTCTCTTCGGTTTTATCTTCTTTGTTCGGATTCTGGGAATGGGAATCGGATTTATCTCCAGTACCCTGACGGTCACCTTGATGGTGCTCCCAACCATTATCAGAACCTCTGAGGAAGCTCTGAAGTCGGTACCCCAGTCATTCCGCGAGGGATCACTGGCACTGGGTGCAACCAAGCTTCAGACCATTATCAAGGTAGTTCTTCCCGCAGCCTCCCCCGGTATTCTGACCGGTATTATTCTGGCCGTGGGCCGGACTGTAGGTGAAACGGCGGTACTGATCTACACACTGGGTTCCAACTACGACCTCGTATCAGGACCCTCATCATCTGCGAGAGTACTCTCCCTCCATCTCTACATGCTCTTCTCGGAGGCGCTCTCATTCGACCGTACATTCGCCACAGGGGCAGTACTGGTCATTCTCATCCTTCTGACTAACTTTTCTGCGACCTTTATGATGAAGCGCATGAACAAGAACTCCGGAATGTAATGGGTCCCGGACGAATATAAGGAATTAAGTTATGGATAAAACAACAAAAATCAACGTTAAGGACCTGAACCTCTTCTACGGAGACTTTCAGGCCCTCCACAATGTAAGCATGGATATCAGGGAGAAAGAGGTTACGGCTCTGATCGGTCCCTCGGGATGCGGTAAGTCCACCTTCCTCAGAACCCTGAACCGTATGAACGATCTTATCGACATCGTCAAGATCGACGGTGATATCAACTATGACGATAAGGACATCTACTCCCAGTGGGATGTGATTGAGCTGCGGAAGAAGGTGGGAATGGTATTTCAGAAACCCAACCCCTTCCCCATGTCCATCTTTGACAACATCGCCTACGGTCCCCGTACCCATGGTATAAAGAACAAGGCCATCTTAAGCGACATCGTAGAGAAGAGCCTCCAGCAGGCCTCCCTCTGGGAAGAGGTCAAGGACAGACTTCACAAGCCCGCTCTTGGACTTTCGGGTGGTCAGCAGCAGAGACTCTGTATCGCCCGTGTACTGGCGGTGGAACCCGATGTGGTTCTGATGGACGAGCCCACATCGGCTCTGGACCCCATCTCCACATCCAGAATTGAAGACCTGATTGATGAACTGAAACAGAACTATACCATTGTAATCGTAACTCACAACATGCAGCAGGCGGGACGTATTTCCGACAAGACGGCATTCTTTCTTCATGGTAAGATTGAGGAGTTCGGACCCACTGATGAGATTTTCTTTAATCCCAGCAGTCCTAAAACTGAAGAGTACATTTCCGGTAAGTTCGGTTGATATAAGATTCGTTTGATTTTATTGAAGGAGAAAAAGTTATGATCAGACAGCACTATGAAGATGATCTGGCCGAATTGAGCCGTGAAATAATGAAGATGGGCCTCCGTGTTGAGGAGGCAATGAACAAGGCCGTTGAGTCTCTTAAAAACAAGAATGTGGAGCTGGCCCAGGAAGTAATCGACGATGATGACATTATCGATCAGATGGAGAAGGATCTCTGCGATAAGGGTGCCCTGATTATTGCCAGGGAGCAGCCCGTCGCCGGTGACCTGAGACACCTGATAAGCGCCATCAAGATTATTACCGACATTGAGAGAATCGGTGACCATGCGGTCCATATTGCCAAGGCCACCATCAAGATGGCCGATGAAGAGTATATCAAACCCCTGGTGGACATTCCCCGTATGGCGGAAATGGGCTGTTCCATGCTCTCCAGGGCGGTTGCGGCCTATGTGGAAAAGGATCCCAAGGCTGCTGTTGACGTTGCGGCTTCCGATGAAATCCTTGATAATACTCACAAGCAGGTGGTTCGTGAGCTTCTGACCTATATGATGGAAGATCCCCATAAGATTGAAGGCGCCATGTCCCTGATGTACATCAGCCGCTTTCTGGAAAGGACTGGAGACCATGTACGGAATATCTGCGAGTGGGTGGTATTCGCTGATACCGGAGAACACGAAAGTCTGTAGGATAGAAGTATGGCAAAACTGCTGATAGTTGAAGATGAAGCGGATATCCGGGAGCTGATCTCATTCAACCTGGAGATGAGCGGCTTTGAAGTAGAAAAGGCCCGGGATGGTGAAGAGGGCCTGGCCCTGGCCAAGAACGGGAATTTTGATCTGGTCATTCTGGATCTGATGCTGCCTGGAATGGACGGCCTGAAGGTCTGCTCCGCCTTGAGGAAGAATCCCGATACAGCTTCCACCCCTGTGATTATGCTCACCGCCAGAAGTCAGGATGATGATGTGGTGGACGGTCTGGAGTCCGGGGCCGATGACTACATCACCAAGCCCTTCAGCCCGAAGATTCTGATTGCCCGGGTAAAGGCGGCTCTGCGCCGCTCTGAGTCCTCCGGTGTCGGTCAAGAGGCAGGGGACAGCAGCAGGATAAGCATCCATGACATCGTTATCGATACAGCCCGTCATGAGACCTTTGCCGGCGGCAGTCCGGTGGATCTGTCGGCGACGGAGTTCTCTATTCTCCGCTTTCTGGCTAAGAATCCCGGCTGGGTCTTCTCCCGCAACCAGATTATCGATTCGGTTAAGGGGGAGGACTACCCCGTTACCGCCCGTTCGGTGGATGTGCAGATCCTGGGAATCCGCAAGAAGCTCGGTGAGTACGGTAATGTGATAGAGACGGTTCGCGGAATCGGATACAAGATGAAAGGGGAGTGACGGCCGGCGGCCGGACTGTCTCTTCCAATTAGATGAAAAAACGCCCGTCAGGCTCTGTGAACTGAGCCCCGGGCGTTTTTTTGACTTCTATCGGCTGCCCCTGATATAGGCTTCACCCAGGGTGGCCGGGGCGCTCATCTTGCGCTTACCGGTCTTGCTCATTCCGTAGAAAAGCAGAACCCCCAGGGTGGTCAGGTAGGGGAGCATGGCCAGCAGATTGGGACTGATTCCCAGGGGCTGCAGCACATACTGCAGTACGAAGATCCCCCCGAAGATATAGGCACCCAGGAAAGCCTTTGAGGGCTCCCAGAGGCTGAATATGGTCAGAGCGATAACGATCCATCCTCTACCGGAGGTCATCCCCTCGATCCAGGATTTTGAGTAGGCTGTTGAGAGGTGGGCTCCCGCCATACCCGCAAAGGCACCTCCCGCCATAATGCTCAGGTATTTTACCAGAATAACATTGATACCCAGAGTCTCCGCCGCCTTGGGGTTCTCACCCACAGAGCGTACGGTGATTCCCACCTTGGTATGCTTCATCAGAAACCAGACCATTATCCCCAGGGCTACCGAGAGATAGAAGTAGGGGTCCTGAGAAAAGAGCACCCTTCCCAGAATGGGAATATCCGACAGGACCGGGATGTTCACATGGTTCATCTTAACGGGCAGGGGACGTCCGATATAGGGTTTGCCCCAGAGGCCGCTGAGGCCCAGTCCCAGCATGGTCAGGGCCAGACCTGAAA
Source organism: Spirochaeta sp. UBA5339 (assembly GCA_002408085.1). Classification (GTDB taxonomy): domain Bacteria; phylum Spirochaetota; class Spirochaetia; order DSM-2461; family DSM-2461; genus Oceanispirochaeta. Next base: position 26,343 of record DHQL01000010.1, on the reverse strand, counting down.
CAACCTGGTTGGCTCTGAGTGTTATGGTTACAAAGGAGTGGAGCAGGGAGATCAGGGCTCCCGCAATAATAGCGGCAATCATTCCCAGCCAGGGGTTGCCGGTGGTAAAGGTCACAATAAAACCCGTTACAGCGCCCACGGACATCATGCCCTCGACTCCCAGGTTCAGGATTCCCGCCCGTTCGGTGATCACCTCTCCCAGGGTTCCCAGAAGCAGGGGAGTTCCAGCCACAACGGTACGGGTCAGAATGGATGTAATCATATCTGTCATCAGTTTGCTCTCCTTTTGTAGACGACTCTGTGGCTCAGGAGGAAGTCGCCCATAATCAGAAATACCAGGATCAGTCCGTTAAAGACGTTCACCGTGGCCGAGGGAAGTCCCATGGAGATCTGTATCGCATCGCCTCCAACGATGATTCCGGCGAAAAAGAGACCCGACAGGATGGCAAATCCCGGATTAAGCCGGCCCAGCCAGGCAACTATAATGGCGGTAAAGCCGTAGCCCGCACTTATGGTTTCCGGGTAGCTCAGGTGCTTGTGTATGGTAAGGAGTTCTCCCACTCCCGCAATACCGGCAACACCCCCTGATACGGCCATCATCAGTACGGTGGTTTTAAAGAAATCAATACCCGCGTACTTTCCGGCCTCGGGGTTCTCTCCGATAACTCTGACCTCGTAACCGAATCTTGTCCGGTAGACCACAAAGCAGAGGAAGAGGGCCACCAGAACAGCAAAGATCACAAGGGGAACTGAGATTCTGGTGTGGTGCAGAAGGTTCAGCAGGGCGTGGTCAGGAAGGTCATCGGTGTAGGGGTAGCCGTACTTGGTAGTTCCCTTCCAGGGACCAACAACCAGATACTTTACAAGCTCAGCAGCCACATAGTTAAGCATCAGTGTGGAGATAACCTCGTTGATACCGAATTTGACCTTGAAGACCGCGGGGATGACTCCCCACAGGCCGCCGCCGATAAATCCTCCCAGAAACATCAGGGGAATGACAACAAATCCGGGAAGGTGGGGACCCCAGTTCAAGCCGATCCAGGTGGCAATAATGGCACCCCAGAGAAGCTGACTTTCGGCACCGATATTCCAGAACTTGGCCTTGTAGGCCAGGGCCAGTCCGCTTCCAATAAAGATCAGGGGGACCGCCTTGGTGATTGTCTCCTTGAAGCCGAATGCGCTTCCAAAGGAGGAGCGGAAGATCTCATAGATGGCGTAGAAGGGATTTACACCGTAGGCGAGGAATACGATTCCCACGGCACAGAGTCCCGCAAAGAGTGAGCCGAAGAGAACAGCTGCTGTAAATCCGGCAGTGGTTTTCTCCCGCGGCAGAGTAACAAAGGGCATTATTTATCTCCTTCCTGTTCCGAATCTTTCCCGGCTTCGGGGGTACCGGAGCCGGCCGCCGCCTGATCCTCAGGCATGGAACCGGCCATCATCAGACCGATGTCGTCAATATCACAGTCTTCGGGATCAACGATGCCCATAAAACGTCCTTCAAACATAACGGCAATTTTGTCGCAGACCTGGAAGAGCTCTTCAAGGTCTTCGGAGACCAGAAGCACCGCACCGCCTCTGTCACGGCAGGCGATAAGCTGGTTACGGATATACTCGGCGGCGCCGACGTCCAGACCGTAGGTGGGATGAGCGGCAATAAGCACTTCAGGATTGGCAATAATCTCCCGTCCCAGAATCAGTTTCTGGATATTCCCCCCGGAAAGGTTTTTAACGGGAACCGATATGGATGCGGCATCCACATTGTAGGACTCTACCAGTTTGTCCGCATGCTGGCGGATCCGTGGGTAGTTCATCAGGTTTTTTACACTGAAGGGGCGTTTGTGGTGCTGTTTGAGAACGGAGTTTTCAAACAGCTGAAGGGTGGATACGGTACCGTGCTTGATCCTCTCTTCGGGGACATGGGTTATGCCCCGGTCGTGAATCTTCCGGGCCGAGGCGTTGGTAATCTCCTCGCCGTGGAGGAAGACCTTTCCCTTTTCAGCCTTGCGGAGACCGGTTATTGCTTCGACCATCTCCCGCTGGCCGTTTCCGGATACACCGGCCACACCCAGAATCTCGTACTCACTCAGGCTGAAGGAGAGATCGTTGACGATGGGCAGACTCTGGTCGCTGTTTACATTGAGGTTCTGGACCTCAAGGATCTTCCTGCCCATCTTTTGGGCGCCCTTGTCGTAGCAGCCGGAAATCTCCCGGCCGATCATCATCCGGGCCAGATCCTTCTGGGTCACATCCTCAATCTTCGCGCTTCCGGTCACCTGGCCTTTTCGCATTACCATAACCGAGTTGCAGATGGCCATAATCTCTTCCAGCTTGTGACTGATCAGTATGACCGAGTGGCCCTGGGCACTCATCTTTCTCAGGATGGCAAAGAGGTCCTCCGCCTCCTGGGGGGTGAGGACCGAGGTGGGCTCGTCCATGATCAGAAGGTCTGCGTTGCGGAAGAGTGCTTTGAGAATCTCCACTCTCTGCTGCTCTCCCGCCGACAGCTCCCAGATCTGTTTGTCCGGATCAACTTCCAGACCGAATCTCTGAGAGTACTCTTTGATCTTCTTTCTCATAAACTTCTGGGGAAAAAAGAAGGGGGCTCCCTCATATCCCAGGGTAATGTTTTCAAGGACCGTGTGCTTCTGCACCAGCATAAAATGCTGATGGATCATTCCGATTCCGGCGTGCATGCTGTCCTTGGGATTTCTCAGGCGGATCTCCTCTCCGTTGATACGGACCTGCCCTTCATCAGGTAGGTAGAGTCCGTAAAGGATGTTCATCAGAGTCGTCTTACCGGCTCCGTTCTCCCCGAGCAGACCCAGTACGTCCCCGGCCTTGATGGACAGGTCAACATTCTGATTGGCCTTGACGCCTACAAAGGATTTACAGATCCCCTTCATTTCCAGTTTTTCAATTCTACTCAAAATTATTCTCCGCATGGGGTCTGAAGATGTCAGACCTTTTTTGGTTCTCCGGGTCCGGAAATTGAAAAAGGGACGCCGAAGCGTCCCTTTCCTGTCTCCTTATATCAAGGAGCCATAAGTCTTACTGCTGGGGCAGGGGAGTAACAAAGTTGTCGATCTGGTACATCATGTCGCTGAAGAGGTGACCGATGGAGGCCATCTCGCCGTCGGCAATCTGCATTGTACCGGCCTGATCGTAGATGGGACCTACGAAAGGATCAAATACATCTCTTCCCTGAACCATCTGGTCATAGCGTTTCATAACCAGATCATAGACATTGATGGTTCCGAAGTCCTTGTCTTCAACCATTGTGCTTTTCAGCATATCTACATACTTGGGGTTAATCTTATTGTCGTAGTCGGCACCCAGTTCTACAGCCTCTTCCTTCAGGAGGTAGAGGAGGTCGTAGTCGGTCAGGTCGCCTGTCTTTCCGTCCTTGTAGTCCATAAGGATCTGCTCGTAGAGGATTCCCCAGTCAGTAAGCTGACCGGTAATAGCGGCATCCTCGCCGTAAACCTGCATGGGGCTGTAGTGGCTCATGGCATAAACGGTTTTACCCTTTTCCATATGCTCCTGGGCAACTTCGATTACTGCGGGTGTATCTTCTGTAAAGGCAAGAACGTCACAGCCCTCGGCAACCAGTGCCTCGGCGGCCTCTCTGGCCTGATCGGGTCCGTACCAGGAGTAGATCCATTTAACACTTACAGTGGCTTCGGGGTTAACTTCCTTGATACCCAGAGCAAAGGCGTTCATATGGCGGAAGAGCTCGGGAATGGGGAAGGCGGCTACGTAACCGATTTTGTTGCTTTCGGAAACGGCACCGGCGATCAGACCGTTAAGGTAGTAGATCTGGTACATATCACCCATATAGGTTCCAAGGTTAGCGGCTCTCTTGTATCCGGAGCAGTGATAGAACTGTACTTCGGGGTACTTTTCAGCGGCGGCAACGGAGTCATCCATGTAACCGAAGCTGGTTGTGAATACGATGTCGCACTTCTGTTCCTGAACAAGTCTGTCGATAAAACGCACGGCGTCGCCCTCGGGAACGGACTCAACAATAACAGTTTCCAGCCAGGGAAACTTTTCCTCGACATAGAGGCGGCCCTGATCATGGGCATAGGTCCATCCGAAGTCTCCGGCAGGACCTATGTAGATAAAACCGGCTTTGACGGTTTCTGAGTCTTTCTCGACAGTATCCTGACCACCGCCGGCAAAGAGGGAGACGGACACACACAGCATAAGAGCTGCAAGAAGAAGAGTCTGTAACTTTTTCATTTCACTTTCTCCTGGAATTTTTTTCACTTTCTAAAAATGATTGTCTGTATATCTCAAGATTTTGTCAACAAAAGTATAAATATACACATGAATTTATCTGACTGATCAGTCAGGAGCCGATGAAATGAGGTTCATATAAAGTCGTATACCGGAATAACTTACAATATTGTATGATATTATCTGTTTATTTATGCGGAAATCCAGATATACGGAAATGTAGGAAAAAAGGAATGATATATCTATTTTTCGGCTTCAATAAAATACTGGATAAAACCGGTCTTGCTGTGTATGGATTGAAGTTCAGAGGCGGCTTGATCCCTCATCAGGATGCGGCTCAGTTTGGAAAGAATCCTCAGATGAACCACCTCGCTGTCAGAGACAAGGAGAAAAAATATCTTTGTCAGCTCTCCGTCAAAGGAGCCGAAATCCACACCCTCAGGTGAGACAGCAATGATGATTTTCGGTTCTTTCACTACTTCAGGGGAGGCGTTCCGGAGATGAGGGATGGCCATGCCGCTGCCGATGGAGGTTGAGGTAAGTTCTTCCCGTTCCATCAGCTTTTTTACAAAAACAGATTTGTCCGAGATCAGACGGGATTCAAAGGCCTTCTGTCCCAGTTCATTGATCACCTCCTCCCGGGTCCGGGCCTTAAGGGGGAGAATGATATTGGCCGTATCCATCAGGCGGGAGAGGGGAACGGAATCGAACTCCTTTTCAATGAGACGGGTCAGGTCGTTTCGGGGAATTACTTCCATTTTCGATGAAATCCAGTCATTCAGAGCAAGTTTGGAGAAGCGCCACTGGTTGGCAATCTTGGCGCAGGGTATTTCCTGATTTCTGACCATTTTGAGTACTGTCTTATCGGAAAGCTTCAGATATTCAGCTACCTCTGCCAGTGTCAGAATTTCATCGTTCATTGATATATCCTCTATGTTGGTTCCGTTATTTTTTTACATCATGACGTTCCGGAGGTCCGGGGTCAAGGATATCCTGCTCCCGTATTGACGGGAGTACCTCTGAAGAGCCGTCTGGTCCGCTCCACATAGTCATCTGGAAACTGCCATATCGGCTGGTCGGGATTTCGGACCAGTCCCCTCTGAGCAGGCCCCTTGCCTGTTATAAAACTGAGAAGCAGGTCGCTGCTTACCCAGGAGCTTTCCAGAAAGTAGAAGTGTCCTCCCATGGCTGTTACATTCTCCGCATTGCTTACATCCACAATACTGATTCTGTCATTCTGCTCCAGAAAGGAACTTATCTCGTTAGTAATAAGATTCGGGCTCATGGTCTGTCCCAGCCTGGGGCGGAAGTAGAAGGTTCTCGTGCTGTTGAGAACCGAGTCCTTACTGGAGGTATAGACAGTCATTCTCTCAAGAATATCCAGCTGTCCGTCAGCAAGGTAGGAACCGAATACGCTGCGGTCCATATCGCTGTTGCTCAGAATCACCGTACCCAGTTTAGTGGCGGATCTCATCTCTTCTGGACTCTGTCCGCATCTTTGAAGAGTAATCTGGCTCAGTGTTGAGGTGACAAGGCGGGTTCCGGCGCTGTAGCCCAGGATATGGATTTTTTCGACTTCCGGCTGGCGGGCAAGAAACTCCAGGAAAATCCGGAAGGGACGGGTGGACATCATGGCGGTATCCAGGTCCTTGAAATAGGCGGTGCCTATATCCGTGGCGGGCCAGCCGAAGGTCATAAAGGCACCCCGGTAGCCCAGGTAGTGCCTCAGCTCCGCTGTCATCATTATGGGGTTCTCAAAACTGACATTGTAGCCGTGGACAAAGATGTAGACATCCTTAGTCTCCGATCTGGCCAGCTGTGAGCGCAGCTGGATCAGGAAGCGCTCTTTAGCATACCCGTCGATCTCATCCTCGGATCCGGAGAAGATGGTGGCCGAGTCATCCATTATGCCGTAGTCCTCTACATCGGTGACTTTCATTATGCCGTCCCTTTTCCGGTTACGGTAATCTTCAATCATGGCCATATCGTCCCAGGTCAGGTTCCTGTTGGAGATGGCGACTCCCGCCTCTCCAAAACGGATCAGATCGGTTCTCTGGTCAAGATAGTGAGGCTGTTTGTCCCCCTCGCCGGCTGGAATCCGGTTTGTGGCAAAAAGAACGGGCAGTCTGTTCCGGTCCTCCAGGACGGGGGCACCGATAAAGGGGTTATATTGATCATCATCCAATATCGCCGGAGGGGTCATCACCGGGTGCTCATAGGCTTTTACTGTCGCGCAGGATGCAGTTATGAGAGATAGCAGAGTCAGGATTATAAGATGCAGTCTATTGGTCATTGCCTGATTTTAGCTCGAATGGATTGGAATGAAAAGGGACTATTCCCCGCCGGGTTAGGGGTTTTTCTGTGATCCCTCAGAAGGACTGTGAGGGGAGATTGTGAAAGCGCTGATTTGCTGTTAGAGTAAAGCCCATTACCATCAATCAGGAGAAATGTAATAAAATGGCTGTTTCCAGGAAAATTGAAGAGATGCAGGCTTCTTCCTCCTTTATCAGGAAGATGTTTGAAACAGGCGCCCGGCTCAAGGCGGAGTTCGGATCGGATAATGTATATGACTACTCCATCGGCAACCCCTCGGCAATGCCCCCCGAAGAGTTTACAAAGATCCTTCTTGAAGAGGCTTCAAAGGAGGATATGCACGGCTACATGCCCAATGCGGGTTACCCCTTTGTAAGGGAGCAGGTTGCCGCCTATCTGACTGAAGAGCAGAAGGTGCCCTTCCGTACCGAAGATATTCTGATGACAAGCGGCGCCGGAGGTGCCCTGAATGTGGCGCTCAAGACCATTCTCAACCCCGGCGACAAAATTCTGGCCAGCCGTCCCTGTTTTATGGAGTACAACTTCTACTGCGACAACCACGGAGGCAAACTGGAGCTGGTGGACTGTCTGCCCGGCTTCGACCTTGATGTGGATGCCTTTGAGGCGGCCATTGACAATACCACTGCCGGTCTGATTATCAACAGCCCCAACAACCCCTCGGGAAAGGTCTACTCTGAAGAGACCCTGAAGAAGCTGGCCGCCATGCTGGAGCGCAAAAGCGCCGAAATCGGACGCCGGATCTACATTGTCTGTGACGAACCATACAGAAAGATCGTCTATGGAGGAGCCGATGTTCCCTCCATTCCGGCCATCTACCCCCATACCATGGTCTGTACCTCCTATTCAAAAGACCTCTCTGTACCCGGTGAAAGGATCGGGTTTCTGGCAGTAGGCCCTGAACTTGAGGACAGGGATCATGTGGTCAACGGCGCCATCCTCTGCAATCGAATCCTGGGGTATGTGAATGCATCGGCCCTGATGCAGAGGGTTGTGGGACGCCTTCAGGGACTGGCTGTGGATGTAGAGCAGTACCAGAGAAAGAGGGACGCCCTGGGCAAGATTCTGATTGACTGCGGTTTTGATCTGGACCTTCCCGAAGGAACCTTCTACCTCTTCCCCAGGGCACCCATGGGGGATGATATGATGGTGGTCAACTTCCTGCAGGAGCAGAATATTCTGGCCGTTCCGGGGCGGGGATTCGGACTTCCCGGTTACTTCCGCCTCTCCTACTGTGTGGATGACGATATGATCGCCCGATCGGAGGCTGCCTTCAAGAGAGCCGCAGAGAATATTTTCGGCTGATTTTTCTTGACATGATCCACTAATGAGCTTATGTTGATTTAAGTACCCGGGCCTGAAGAGCCCGGAATTGAAAGGAAGGAGACGTGTTTAATGTTAAGTATCATTGATTATCCCGCAACACTTAACAGAGCTTGGTATGCCCTAGCCGAATACGTCTGCGACCATTGACCTTCAGAATCTGATACAGATTATTGCACCGCAGACGGCCCATAGGTTTTCTGCGGTTTTTTTATGCCCTGATTGTCCGGCTCCCCATTGGGGATAAACTTTTCCGGGGCATCCCGCCGCAGAATCATCCCGAAAACATCAAGTACACCGCCCCGGAGGGCGGACAGATTATGAAACAGAAAACAAAAGAGTCCGGATTCAGGGGATTCCTGACACTTTTCGCCCTGCTTAAGGGAAACCGGAGACTCTATACTCTTACCATTCTGGCCCTGGGATTGACCATCGCCGCCGAGGTGACCGGTTTTATGGTGATCCGCCATGTTGTGGACGGCCTTCTCGATTCTGAAGTCAGGGGTGCCGGGATTATACACTTCCTCCTGGTCTGGACCCTGGTCTTCCTGGCTCTGGCACTCTTCAAGGGAGCCTTGAGCTATCTTCACGGATGGGGCAAGGCCCACTGTTCGGAGCAGGTTATCCGGAGGATGCGCAACAGTCTCTACGACCATATGCAGCGGCTCTCCTTCTCCTTCCACGACTCATCCCAGACCGGCGAGCTTGTACAGCGTTCCACCAGCGATGTGGATACGGTGAGGAAGTTTTACGCGAATCAGATCCCCGAGATCTTTCAGGTCTTCTTCCAGTTCTCCATCAACCTGGGGATACTTCTTGTTCTGGAGTGGAAGCTGGCCCTCTTCTCGGTGATTGTCGTGCCCGTGGTGGGCGCCGTATCCACGGTGTTCTTCTTTAAGATTTTTGATGCCTACGACGACTATCAGGATGTGGAGGGAAGGATGTCCAACCGCATTCAGGAGAACCTTTCGGGAATCAGGGTCGTCCGTGCCTTTGCCCGTCAGGAGTGGGAGAAGGATCAGTTTCGGAAGATCAACGCCCTGCAGAGGGCTAAGGGAATGCGCCTGGCCTGGTGGAACAGTCTTTACTGGCCCTTCGGCCATATCCTCTGCGGTCTTCAGTTTTCGGCCACCCTCCTTCTGGGGGGCTTTATGGCTCTGAACGGAACAATCTCGCCGGGAACCTTTATCGCCTTTTCCAGCATGGTAAACGCCCTGATCTGGCCCATGCAGGAGCTGGGACGGACCATATCGGAGATCTCCAAGAGCCATGTCTCCTACAGAAGAATCCGGGAGATCCTCGACGAGGAGCAGGAGGATCTGAAGAGCGGTACGGCTCTGGACGCCCATGAGCTTAAGGGGAATCTGGAATTTATAAATGCCGGGTTCCGCTACAGCCTGGAGGGTAAGGCCGGAGACAAGGTGCTGGAAGATATCAGCTTCAGCTGCCGTGAGGGTGAGAAGATCGCCCTTCTTGGAGCCACTGGTTCGGGAAAGACGACACTGGTCAATCTTCTGCCCCGGTTCTACGACTATACGGAAGGAAAGATCCTTCTGGACGGTGAGGACCTGCACAGCTACAACCGACACAGCCTGAGACGGCATATCGGTATTGTTCAGCAGGAGCCCTTCCTCTTCTCCATGACCGTGGCCGAGAACATCTGCTACTCCCTGGACAGGGATGTGAGCCGGGAGGAGATGATCCGGGCCGCCAAAGCGGCCATGGTCCATGAATCGATTATGAGTTTCCCCGAGGGCTATGACACCATGGTAGGGGAGAAGGGAGTGAGCCTGTCGGGTGGGCAGAAGCAGAGGATTGCCATTGCCAGGACCCTGCTGAAGGACCCCCGTCTCCTGATCCTCGATGACTCCACCTCGGCGGTGGATGCGGATACCGAAGAGAAGATTAAAAAGGCCCTGAAAGAGCTGGTTTCCGGCCGGACCACCTTTATCATAGCCCACAGGATTCAGACCCTCCGCCAGGCGGACAGGATTCTGGTCCTTGAAAAGGGGCGGATTGTCCAGCAGGGCCGCCATGAGGAGCTGATCCAGGAGGACGGCTTCTACCGGGATGTGTTCCGGCTGCAGACTCAGATGGAAAAAGAGCTGCGCCGTGAACTGGAAAGCGCTTCACAGCAGAAAGGAGCATAGTTTTGAGCAGTGCAGCAGAAAACCTTGAGAACCGGAAATACACCGGCAGTCTCAAGGGAGACACACTGAAACGTATATTCGGGGAGACAAAAAACCACAGGGGGCTGTTTATCGGTTTTCTCTTCTTTATTCTCCTTACGGCATTTATCGATGCCCTCTCCACCTATCTGACCCAGTTCCTCATCGACCAGGGGATTCTGGGCGGGGACAGGAGCGCCCTGTGGCGCTTCAGCCTCTATCAGGTGGCCTGTTTTCTTGTAAACGGAGGAAGCATCTTCGGCTTTATCTACTGCGCCGACCGTCTGGGTCACCATATTCAGTATGAGATGAGAGAGAAACTCTTTGCCCATCTCCAGAACCTCTCATTCAGTTTCTACGACAAGACCTCCTCCGGATGGCTTCTGTCGAGGATGACCAGCGATATCAGGCGGATCAGTGAGCTGACCAGCTGGATGCTGGTGGATGCGGTCTGGGGGACGGCGAACATTCTGATCTCCATTGTCTTTATGTTCTTTATACAGTGGAAACTGGCCTTGATGATGATGGTTATGCTGCCCCTGCTCTCCATTGCGGCGGTTAAGTTCAAGAACTACATTATCAGAGAGTACCGCAAGGTCCGTTCCATCAACTCGAAGATCACCTCCGCCTACAGCGAGAGCATAAACGGCGTCAGGGTGGTGAAGTCCCTGGTACGGGAGAGGAAAAACCTTGAGGAGTTCGGAGGACTCTCCCACGATATGTACCGGGCCTCCTTCCGGGCTGGCTGGCTGAGCTCTCTCTTTCTGCCTATTGTCCAGCTGATTACCTCCTTTGCGGTGGGTGTTGTCATCCTCTATGGAGGATGGGAGATTACCATTGGCGGGATGACAATCGGCGGACTGAGGGCCTTTGTGGGATATATCACCTTTATGCTCTGGCCCATTCAGGAGATGGCCAGGGTTTTCAGCGAGATGCAGCAGGCCATTGCCAGTGCTGAGCGGATCTTTACTCTGATGGATCTTGAGGCAGATATCAAAGACCTGCCCGACGCTCTGGAAAGCCCCCGTTTTCAGGGGCATGTGGAGTTCCGATCCGTAAACTTCCACTATGTGGAGGAGGCTCCGATCCTGAATAACTTCAACCTCAAGGTGGAACAGGGGGAGACCATCGCCATTGTCGGCCCCACAGGCGGGGGAAAGACCACCATTGCCAGTCTTCTCTCCCGGTACTACGAGCCTGTCTCCGGGCAGATTCTTCTTGACGGCAGGGATTACCGGAACTTTACTCAGCAGGGCCTTCAGTCAAGGATTGCCGTAGTCCTTCAGACGCCCCATCTTTTTTCGGGTACCGTAGGTGAGAACATTCTCTACGGAGCTCCCGGAGCAGGGGAGGAGGAGATGCTCAAGGCCTCAAAGCTTGCCTGTGCCCATGAGATGATTATGACCCTGCCTCATGGCTACGACGAGATGGTTGGAGAGGAGGGGACACTCCTGTCGGTGGGGCAGAAGCAGTTGATCTCTCTGGCCAGAACCATTCTTGCAGATCCTGATATTATTGTGATGGATGAGGCCACCAGCTCCATCGATACAAAAACGGAGCAGGACATCCAGACCGGTCTGGAAACCCTGCTTGAGGGACGGACCAGCTTTGTGATTGCCCACAGGCTCTCCACCATCCGCAAGGCGGACCGGATTCTTGTTATTGAGAAGGGCGCCATAAAGGAGGAGGGAAACCACCGGCAGCTCCTGGCTCAGGGCGGGCATTACTACCGGCTCTACACCAGTCAGTTCCGGAAGGACCATGCTCCCCAGATGCTCGGTTAGCCGTCGGTAACAGGGGGACTGACTCTTTCTTCAGCAGTAATTATGGATTGAAAGAGTCAGTTTAGAATCCGCATGGATGTGGGCAGGCGGAAGGTTTGTCTTTTTTCTGTGCTGCCGTCGATTCTCTTAAGAAGCAGATCCGCTGCCTTTCGGCCGATCTCCTCCATGGGCTGAGCAATAATCAGGCTGATACATGGAAAGAAGGCGGCCAGGGGCAGGTCATCGAAGGAGAGAACGTGGAGTCCCGGGAAATCCCTGCCCGATTCCAGAAGATACCGGGCAGCGCCCACATGCATAAAGTAATTTGAAATAAACACATAGTCCGGTGCCCCATCCGACTCCATCAGCTGTTTCATCAGCCTGTAGCCGCTGTCCTCATGGTAGTCTCCGAAGAGAACAGTCTCCTCATTGAATGCAACTCCCAGATCTCTGCAGGCCTGAGCGTACCCTTCGAAACGTTCCCGGGCGGAGGTCAGATCCTTGTCTCCCCCCAAAAATCCTATGGCCCGGGCTCCCATATCCACGGCCTGTCTGACGGCGTCATAACTTCCCTGAAAGTTGTCAGAGAGAACCGCATCTGAGGTAAAGCCCTCAACAAGACGGTCCACCAGAACAACCGGAGTATCCTCCATCAGTGAGAAGTGCTCTCCCCTGCTGCTGCCGGGGATAATGATCGCCCCGTCCACATTCTTCTCCTTAAGGAGTCTTAGGCGGTTCTTCTCCTCCTCCCTGCTTTCGTGGGAGCTGCAGAGGATTACCGAGTAGCCGTGGTTTTTCAGGGTCTCTTCCACCCCGGTAACGATGCTCATAAAAAAGTCGTTTTTAAATTCCGGAGCCACAATGCCGACGGTGTAGGTTTTTCTGGTTTTCAGGCTTCTGGCGGTCCGGTTCACACGGTATCCGCACTCTTTGATAACCTCTTTGACTCTCGCGGCGGTTTCAGGCCGGACCTTGGAATCACCGTTAAGAACACGGGAGATGGTAGCGGTGGAAACCCCCGCTCTGCGGGCCACCTCTTTAACGGTTATATCCTTTTTACTCATGAAATCCTCCGGAAGAAAGAGCCTCAATTAATTATCAGAAAAAACTTGATTTATCAGGAACTCCATGTGAGAATGTAAACGATTACATTTGATTTGTAAAGTTTTTCTTTAAAACAGAGTGATTCAGAGGACACCGGTTTTAGAGAGCTGATTCCCGGGGGACCTTCTCACAGAGAGGTCCTTGAATATTTTACTGATTGCCCTGGTCCCGCCGCTTTCATTCCGGCAGTGATACAGAGGCTGATAGAGAGGAGAGAACAATGGATATCAAGATGACTGAGCCCGTAAACAGGCTTCGCGGTTCAATGCCCAAGGTCGGTATCAGACCTGCAATTGACGGTAGAGAGAGAGGGGTCCGTGAATCCCTGGAAGTTCAGACAATGAATATGGCCAAGGCCGCGGCCAAACTGATTGAAGAGAATTTGAGACACTCCAACGGTCTTCCTGTTGAGTGTGTTATCGCCGATTCAACAATCGGAGGATTTGCAGAGGCAGCCGATTGCGCTGACAAGTTCAAAAAAGAGGGCGTAGGGGTTTCCCTTACAGTAACTCCCTGCTGGTGTTACGGTACCGAGGTTATGGATACAGACCCCCTTCTGCCCAAGGCTGTATGGGGATTCAACGGAACAGAGAGACCCGGTGCGGTATACCTGGCAGCGGCTCTGGCCGGATACTCCCAGAAGGGCCTTCCCGCCTTCGGAATCTACGGACGGGACGTTCAGGACTCCGATGATACAAGCATCCCCGCCGATGTTACCGAGAAGATTCTCCGCTTTACAAAGGCAGCCCTGGCGGTAGCCACAATGAACGGAAAGTCCTACCTCTCACTGGGCGGAATGTCCATGGGTATCGCCGGTTCTCTGGTCAACCAGGACTTCCTCCTGGACTACCTGGGAATGCGTACCGAAGTTGTTGATATGAGTGAAGTGGCCCGCCGTGTGGAAGAGGGCATCTACGATCCCGAAGAGTTTGAAAGAGCTCTGAAATGGGTTAAAGAGAACTGCAAAGAGCAGGAAGACACAGTCAATCCTCCCGAGTGGCAGAGAACTGCCGAGCAGAGAGCCGCGGACTGGGAGTATGTAGTAAAAATGGTTCTTATCGGAAAGGACCTGATGGTTGGAAACCCCAAACTGAAAGCTCTGGGATTCGGCGAGGAGTCCAGAGGACGCAACGCCATCTGCGGCGGTTTCCAGGGACAGAGATCCTGGACCGACCACTACCCCAACGGCGACTTTATGGAAATTATGCTGAACAGTTCCTTTGACTGGGAAGGCATCCGAGAAGCCTTTGTTTTCGCAACAGAGAACGACCACCTTAACGGCATTACCATGCTCTTCGGTCACCTTCTGACCAACACAGCTCAGATCTTCAGCGATGTAAGAACATACTGGAGCCCCGAAGCCATCGAAAGAGTAACAGGATGGAAGCCCGAAGGCCTGGCCAAAGACGGATTTATCCACCTGATCAACTCCGGTTCCACAACCCTCGACGGTGCCGGTGAAATGACAGATGCCGATGGCAAGCCCGTTATGAAACCCTTCTGGGAGATCACATCAGAGGATGTGGACAAGACAATGAAGGCCACCGAGTTCTGTGTGGGTGACGGCGGATACTTCAGAGGCGGCGGATACTCCTCCGACTTCCTGACCAAGGGCGGAATGCCCGTAACCATGGCACGTCTGAATATCGTTAAGGGTCTTGGACCCGTTATGCAGCTGGCCGAAGGATGGACTGTTGATGTTCCCGAGAATGTTCATGACACCCTTGATGTCAGAACCAACCCCACATGGCCCACTACCTGGTTTGTTCCCCGGACAACCGGTGAAGGCGCCTTCAAGGATGTCTATACTGTAATGGCTAAATGGGGTGCCAACCACGGTGCCGTCAGCTACGGACATATCGGACAGGACCTGATTACACTCTGCTCCATGCTCCGTATTCCCGTCTGCATGCACAATGTGGAAGATGAGACCTTCAGACCCAGCGCATGGGCTGCTTTCGGAATGGATGAAGAAGGCGCAGACTTCAGAGCCTGTGAAAACTTCGGACCCCTTTACGGAAAATAATTTCTTCGCAGCGGTCCCCTGAGGGGGGCCGGCGTTCTGAAGGCTGCCGGAGGGGCAGTCTGAGGGGGGACTCTGCCTTCAGCGGCTGGAGTCCCCTTTTTGTGTTCATTGACTTTATTCGTCCTAAAGTACCATATTTAAATCATGGATCCATACTCTGCAATTAATTCCGACATCGATGATGCCTATCTCCTTACCTTCAAGTCCATCAGGGAAGCCGAAACAGCGGCCAGGGCCTGTCTGAAGAGATCAGGGGAATCGGATTATCAGCAGGGTATTCTCAGTTCCCGGATTCTTCTGGCTCTGGTGGATATCTACAAGGGACTGCCCGATCAGGCCATGGAGAGTCTGTCTGAAATTATCGAAGACGGGGATACCGGTTTTACAGAAGATATTCAGATGCGCTACTACCATGCCAGAGGACTATACTTTCTTAATGACGGCGTCTACAGAGACGCCTTTGACTCCTTTGTGAAGTGCGGTAACCTGGCCGCCCGGACAGGGAATCTTCTGTTTCAGATCCTTAGTGCCAATGGAAAGGGGGTTATCAAGCTTGATCAGCTTGAGTTTGAAGATGCCTATAACTACTTTCACAGGGCTCAGAGTGAGCTTGCCGGCAGCCGCTATCCCCTTATAAATACACTCCTCCTGCTCAATACAGGCTGCGCTCTTGGAGGGATGGAACGGTACAGGGAGTCCCTGGAGCAGTTAAACAGAGCTCTTAAGGAATCGGAAGAACAGGATGCCCTGATTCTCAAAAGCTCCATTCTGGATGAGACCGCAACAGTTCTGGTTAAACAGAACCGTCTTGAAGAGGCTCTTCCTGTTGTGGAACAGGGATATAGAGTCAGTAGAGAACTGCTTCATCATGAAGCAGTGACCGAAGTAATTTACAACTATGCCTCACTCCTTCTTCGTCTCGGTGAGACGGATAAGGCGGAATCCCTGATCAATGGGATGGGAAACAGGGGAGAGAGACAGACTCCCCTTATGCTCTATCATAAGGTGGCTGGAGAGATTCATGAACAGCAGGGTGATCTGAAAAAGGCTCTGGACTCTTATAAAGCGGTTCTCGAAATCAGGGAACAGATACAGGGTGAGGAGGTGCTTCAGTCGGTGTTCCGACAGGAGATTGAGGAACTGAAGAAGCAGAACAGTCAGCTCCGTCTTGTGGGGAATATCGGGCAGGAACTTGTCTCCACTCTGGACCTCGGGCAGATTTTCAATCTGATCTATGCCCAGATGAATGCTCTGATGCCGGTGGACCACCTGTCGGTGGGAACCCTGGAGGGGGAGAAGATCAATATCAAGTTCTCCCTCAATGCCGGAGAGCCTTTAGAGCCCTTTTCAATTCCCAAAGACAATCCCGACAGCTTTATCTCCTACTGTGTCCGGACGGGAGAGGAGATCTTTATCCGGAATGTGGAAGAGGAGTATCAGCGGTATACGGGTAAGATTGTGCCCTTTAAGGCAAACCGGGACAGGAGTCTCCGTTCCCTGATCTGCATTCCTCTGGAATACGGGGGAGTCGTGGACGGGTTTATGACAGTTCAAAGCTTTACTCCCTATGCCTACAGCAGGCAGGATCTTGATAATCTGAGAGCCCTGTCCCCCTATGTGGGAATTGCCGTGCGGAATGCTCTTCAGACGGAAAAGATGACAGAGCTGAACAAGGTTCTCCGGTATCAGTCGGTAACCGACAGTCTTACGGGTCTGGTCACCCGACGGGAGTTCATATCTCAGGGAGAGAATATTCTAAGGGTCAGCCGCAGGAATCACTTTCCCGCATCCGTTATTATTATCGATCTTGATTACTTCAAGGAGATCAACGACCGATACGGCCATGGTGCGGGTGACGAAGTATTGAGCAAATTCGGATCTCTTCTGAAGAACTACTTTCAGAGACCACTGGATTGTACATGCCGTCATGGGGGTGAGGAATTTCTTGTTCTGGCTGGAAATATGGATGCAGTCAGTGCAGCCCGGAGGATTCATGCCCTGAGGCAGGAGTTCTCAGCCTGGGATTTTGGTGACCATCACAATGCCTTTCATGCCAATTTCAGCTGCGGGATATACAGCTGCAGCCCCGAGGGGGACAGCAGTGAGTATATCGGCAGGATTATCTCCATGGCGGACAAGTTTCTCTATCTGGCCAAGAAAGACGGTAGAAAGTGCACCTATCTATCCGATGAACTGAACAAGCCGGCTGAGAAGTTCATCCCCCGAGAGACCGAAGAGTGAGAGACGGGCCGTCTTTTTGGCAAGATCAGCCGGAGTCTGACGCCGGCCGTAGGTAAGACCCTTCAGAAAATCCAGCTCCGGCGGAGTCTCACTGATAACACCCTTTGATACGGATATTTCCCAGCCCTTGGTTTCAGGAGGGTTCAGACTGCTTATATCCTGTCTGAATGAGGGGGTTTTCCCCAGAATCCAGTCTTCCGACAGGAGACGGCTGCGCTCCATCTCCACTTCTGAGTGTTCAGAGAGTCCATCCCATTCCTCTGTGCTCATTGAGCACTCCGGGAAACAGTTACGGAAGGCGTCCAGGACGGCTTCCATGGTCAGTCCCTCTTTAACCCGGTTCAGATTGATAACGGGTGACCTTTTGGATTCGGTTCCCGAGGCTTTGGTGAATTTCTTAAGGGTTCCGGGAGTGATGGACTCCTTCAGCCTGCCGGTTTCTGCGGAAATCAGCAGTGTCCCATGGTGAAAGGCCCTGTCTTTCTTGTGACGGAAGGCGCTGCCGCTGACCTTGTAGACACTCCCCCCGTGGCTGACAGTCAGGTCATGGCGGTCGTTTATATCAAGGTCCAGTCCGCAGCTTTTCATAACCCTGCAGATCTCTTTCAGGTTTGTCATGCGGTCGTAGTTCTCAAGATTCTGGATAAAGGAGAAGTTCAGGTTTCCATGGTCATGATAGACGGTACCCCCACCGCTCTGACGGCGGACCAGGTATGTATCCCGGCTCCGGTGGGGTGTGCACTCCAGCCAGGGGTTTTGAAATCGTCCGATTACAACAGAGGGATCGTCTATGTAGAGAAACAGAATCTCCTCATCACTCTCAAGATGTTCCATCAGATAGTTTTCCAGAGAAAGGTTCAGGTAAGGATCGTTGAAGGGTGAGATCAGGAGTCTTTTGTTCACACCTGTTTGACCTGTATCCCCAGTTCGCTGATCTCTTCCACCTGTTCTTTCTTCATATCACTGTCTGTTATAATCATATCAACACTGTCCAGGGGGAGAATCTTCACAAAGCCCGATTTACCGTATTTTCCTGAATCCGCCAGCAGGATGGTGTTCTCTGACTGCCTGGACATGGATTTGATTATCTCGGAGGACTCCTCAATATGTGTGGTCATTCCGGTCTTTACGGAAAAACCGCCGGTTCCCACAAAGGCATATTTAACATGGTAGCGTTCCAGATGGGAGAGGGATACGGGACCCACAAGAGATTCGGACCCCGGCTTGAACTCTCCTCCCACAACCGTCAGATGGAGGGTGGGGTTGACCCGGGCATATGTGAGGGCCAGGGTGGAGTTGGTCACAACATGGATGTTTCTTTTGCCCATCAGATATTTCAGGACAAGGGAGGTTGTGGTACCGTCATCGATCATGATAGCGTCTCCTTCCTCAACCATATCCGCTGCGGCCCTGGCAATTCTGTTTTTTTCTTCCTGTTTCTGGCGCTGGCTGTGGAGTATGTCGGGGTGAAAAGCCGGAAGGGCTCCGCCCCGGGTTCTGAGGATGAAACCTTTTTCTTCCATGCTGGACAGATCGCTTCGGATTGTAACGGCTGATACACCGAGCTCCTCACTGATTTTTGTAACCGAAAGGTTGTAGTCTTCCACAAGCATGTTGAGTATTCTGTTTTCTCTGTCTGACAAAAAAGGATTCATGGGAACCTCTGTATAATTAATGTTCAGCATTCCCTAAGGTATAACCGAAACTTGATACTAACAGCGCCAACCGCATTGATCCGCCATTAGCTACTATAGTATATTATTTTTTCGATTAGTCAACCAAACACTTTCAAATCACTTGCATTTTACCTTCGGAAAAGGTGTTTTTATAAGAAACCCGGGAAGAACGATAGGTTCGGTAGTATTCCGAAAGAGACCGCATCTTTTTTCGGCCTGAGTATTCCTTCCTGATGGCTGTAAATGGAAATAATTAAATCGATATAATTTGATTCATTGAGAAAGCTGGTGTATCCTTTTACCATGAATTTCGAATACACGGTCTCTGGCGATGATTACTCCCTGGCAGGCCGTGCCTCCAGTGACATCAAAAAAAAGCTCAAACAGCTCGGCATCCCCGCCACGGTAATCAAGAAGACCGCCATATCCATGTATGAAGCCGAGATCAATATGGTTATCCATGCGGACGGCGGTATTATTAAGGTCACCCTCGACCCCCGGCATATCAGAATTATTTTAAAGGACACAGGACCCGGTATTCCGGATCTGGAACTGGCCATGCAGGAGGGGTGGAGTACCGCGTCCGAGGAAGCCCGGGAACTTGGCTTCGGTGCCGGTATGGGGCTTATGAATATTCAGCGGAACTCCGATGGCCTTCATATAGACACCGTTGTGGGAGAGGGCACTACCGTAACTATCGTGCTGAATATGGAGGACTGAGATATTGGAGCAGAACTACTTTCACTCGGTAACCCTGGATGAGTCCCTCTGCAAGGGCTGTACTGTCTGCATAAAGGGCTGTCCCACCGAAGCAATCCGTGTTCAGAAGGGCAGGGCCTGGATAACTGCCGAGCGCTGCATCGACTGCGGAGAGTGTATCCGTACCTGTCCCTCGGGAGCCAAGAAGGCCATCTCCGATCCCCTCTCCCTGCTGGAAAAATTTGATATAAATATTGCCATTCCCGCTCCCACCCTCTACGGGCAGTTCTCTTCGGGAATCTCCTGCAACAGGATACTGACGGCTCTTAAGGGCATTGGCTTTGACGATGTGTATGAGGTGGCTGCGGCCGCTGAGATCCTGAGCAGAGAGACCAGGAACTGGTTGAAAATCCAGAAGGAGAAGAAGCCTCAGATATCATCATCCTGTCCTGTTGTCGTCCGCCTGATAGAGAGCCGCTTTCCCTCCCTTCTTGATCAGGTTGTTCCGATGATCTCTCCCATGGAGTTGAGCGCCAGGATTGTCAGGGAGAAGTACAAAAACAGTTCGGCAAGGGTGGGAGTCTTTTTTATCTCTCCCTGTGCCGCCAAGGTAACCGATATCAAGACTCCCCGGGGAATTGAGTCCTCATCGGTAGATGCTGTTCTGGGAATCAAGGATATATACAAGGAGCTCAGTCAGGCTGTCGGACATGTTGAGACAGAAGAGAGCCTGAGTATTGCCAACTCCATTGGAGTCAGCTGGGCAAGAACCGATGGTGAAGGCTCGGCAGTATACTCGGAAAACCATATCTCTGTTGATGGTATTGACCATGTTATCGATGTACTGGAAAATCTCGAGAACGGACATATCAGAAACGTGGACTTTGTTGAGATGATGAGCTGTCCAGGCGGCTGTGTCGGCGGACCCCTATCTGTGGAGAATCCCTATATTGCAAGAAATATTATCAGCAGCAGGGAGAGAGTTCTGCAGCAGGCCGCTGAAGAGAAGCCTGTAGAACTTCCTGAGGGGATCTGTCTTTTCTGGACAGAAGAGCTTGAAAGCCGCACCACCCACCGTCTGGATCCCGACTACAGAAAGGCGATGCAGATGATGGAGGAGATGGAGAGGATTCAGGCTTCTCTGCCGGGACTGGACTGCGGCGCCTGCGGTGCTCCCACCTGCAAGGCCCTTGCCGAAGATATTGTCCGGGGGAAGACAACCGAAACGGACTGCGTCTTTATGCTTCGGGAGAAAATCCGGGATCTTACCCGCGAGATGATCGAACTGGAAAGCCGTATGCCTCCCGGTCTGGACCGCTGACTTCCCTTAGAAAGAAAGTAAAGAAGGATATCAACCTTGCTCACAGTAATCATCATTATGACTGCCGGAATGGCCGCCGGTTATCTGCTTCGTAATTACAGAAATCTTTTCAGAGGTCTGGACAGAACCGTCAGTTATGTAATCTACATCCTCCTCTTCCTGCTGGGAATCACCGTAGGGCGGAATGAGACCATTGTCAGAAACTTCCATCTTATAGGCCTGAAGGCCCTGATTATTACCGCAGCCTCTGTAGCGGGCTCTCTGGTCCTGGCGGCCCTGGTGTATCACTTCTTTTTCCGTCATGACCATATTGATGAGTCCGGATCGACTGCAGACCGCAGTCCGGGGGCATCCTCGGACCAGGGGCTTCAGGGGGACGAGGCATGAAAAACTCTCTGATTATTCTGGCCTTTTTTACAGCCGGTGTATGTCTCGGAATTGTTGGAGACGGCTGGCTGCCGGAGTCCATTGATTCGGCCGGTTCCATTGTTCTCTTTGTTCTGATGGGCCTTGTAGGCTTCGGCATCGGTGCGGACTCGGAGTCCCTCAAGGTTTTAAAAGAATCCAATCTGAAGATACTGCTGATGCCTCTGGCTGTTGTGGCCGGTTCTCTGGGGGGAGCGGCTCTGATAGCATCCTTTATGGAAGGACTGGACCTGCAGGAGATTCTGGCCATAAGCGGAGGCTTCGGCTACTACTCCCTCTCCAGTCTTTTTATCACCGAGCTCCGGGGAGAACTGCCCGGAACTATCGCTCTTCTGGCCAATGTGATGCGGGAGATTATCACCCTGCTGATGACGCCCCTCTTTGTCCGCTGGGCGGGCCCCCTGGGACCCATCGCTTCGGGAGGGGCCACATCCATGGATACCACTCTTCCCATAATCTCCATGTATTCGGGAAAGCAGTATGCGGTGATCGCCCTGTTCAACGGGATAGTACTGACGGTGCTGGTTCCCTTCCTCGTTCCCTTTATACTGAGCTTCTAGACAATCCGCCGGCACTATGTCCGCCGGTTCCTTTATAACATCCGGGGGATATCCGGGACCCGGCCCGAAGGAGATAGTTATGGAAAAAACAGTACTCGGCCGCACCGGTTTTGAGGTGAGCAGAACCGCCTTCGGCGCCCTGCCGATTCAGCGGGTGAACTTTGATACCGCAAAGGAGATCCTTCTCCGAGCCTATGAGGGAGGAATCAACTTCTTTGACACCGCCCGGTTCTATACGGACAGCGAAGAGAAGATCGGCTACGCCCTGGCCTCTGTCCGCAGGGATATTATTCTTGCCACCAAGGCAAGCGGTGCCAAAGACCGGTCCGGAGTGATGGAGTGTCTTGAAACCAGCCTGGGCAATATGAAAACCGACTATGTGGATCTGCTGCAGCTCCATAATCCCGAAACTCTCCCCGATGCCGATGATCCCGACTCTCTCTATGCAGGCCTTCTTCAGGCCCGGGAGGAGGGGAAGACCCGTGCCATCGGCATAACCTGTCACTCCCTCTCCAATGCCCTGGAGGCGGCCCGCTCCGGTCTTTATGACACGGTGCAGTTCCCCCTGAGTGCGATCTCCTCGGACGCCGACTATGAACTTATTGATCTCTGCCGGCAGAACAATGTGGGGCTGATCGCCATGAAGGCTATGTGCGGAGGACTTCTGACTGACTCCCGTCTTGCCTTTGCGGGACTCCGGCGTTTTGAGAATGTTGTTCCCATCTGGGGTGTACAGAGGGTGAGTGAGCTGGAGGAGTTTCTGGCTCTGGAGGAGAACCCTCCCGTTCTGAATGATGCTCTTATGGCGGAGATTGAGAAGGAGAGAGAGGCCCTGTCCGGTGATTTCTGCCGGGGATGCGGCTACTGTCTTCCCTGTCCCGCCGATATTGAGATTCCCACGGCAGCGCGGATGAGCTTTCTATTAAGGAGGGCTCCTTCGGAGAACTTCCTCTCCGAAGAGTGGCAGAAGGAGATGAACAGGATAGAGGACTGTATTGAATGCAAGGCCTGTACCACCCGCTGTCCCTATAAGCTTGATACTCCCGGGCTTTTAAAGAAGATGCTTGCCGACTACCGGACCTTTCTTTAAGGCCGATCTGAAACCGGACCATGGGGCCTGGCCGGGGCGGCCCCTCGGGCAGTGAGCAAGGCCGTCAGGCCAGATAGATCCGGGGAACCCTTTTATTTACGGCGCAGGTAATCTCATAGGGGATTGTACCGGCTTTGGCACCCAGTTCGGCGGCGTCGGGTCCAGCAGTATCGGGACCGAAAACGGTAACCTCATCGCCTACCTGAATATCTCTGTCGTTACCCAGGTTGATCATCAGCTGATCCATGCAGACCCGTCCCGCGATGGGGTATCGCTTCCCGTTTATCAGGAACTCGGACTGTCCCGACAGAACCCTCAGATAGCCGTCACCGTACCCAATGGGGATGGTGGCGATTCTTGCGGGCCCGTCGGCCTTCCAGGTTCTTCCGTAGGAGACGCTCTGACCGGCTTCCACACTCTTAATAAAGGAGATCTTTGATTTCAGCTCCATTACAGGCCTCAGATCTTCGGTCTTTTCCATACGATCATCGGGAAGATAGCCGTAGGCGCTGATTCCAAGACGGACCATATCGAGATGGCTGTTCCTGTGCTGGAAGATCCCGCCGGAGTTGGCGGAGTGAAGGAGTCCCGGATCGATATTCATCGAAAGGATCTCCTTTTTAATCCCCGTTATTGTGGTGATCTGCTCTTCGGTAAAGGCGATGTCCCCGGGATCGGGGCTGTCGGAAACAGGAAAGTGGGTGCTGACTCCGCCGATTATAAGATTTCTGGATGTATCCGCCAGACGGGCCAGATAGGGGGCATCTTCGGGAGGACAGCCGATGCGGCCCATTCCCGTGTCCACCTTGATATGGATGGTCAGAGGCTCTGCTCCCATTTCACCGGCCATAAGGTTCAGACGCTGGAGATACTCCTCATCACCCACAAAGGGCTGGAGCCTGTTTTCTATAATCCTGGAGTACTCATCCTCACAGGGGTATCCCAGAAGTAGAACGGGAGCGGTAATTCCAGCCTGCCGGAGCTCCTCTCCCTCATCCACATTGGAAACGGCAAGATGGGTAACGCCGTTTTTCAGTGCTGTCAGCGAGACGGCCACGGCGCCGTGGCCGTAGCCGTCCGCCTTTACAGCCAGACAGAGCTTTCTGTCGGGTCCTATGATCTCCCGGACTCTCTCCAGGTTCCATTTGAGATTATCAAGGTGAATCAGGGCCCGTGTTGAGCGCTTTGACCGGCTGTAGTCGTACATGGCTTATCCTATAGTGGCGCACATAACCGCTTTGATTGTGTGCATCCTGTTTTCGGCTTCGTCAAATACAACAGAGTTGCGGCTGCGGAAAACCTCGTCGGTAACCTCCATGGCGTCCAGTCCGAACTTCTCCTTGACCTCCATACCTATGGATGTTTCCAGATCATGGAAGGCGGGGAGACAGTGGAGGAAGAGACAGTCAGGATTTCCGGTCTTGCCCATCATCTCTTTGTTTACCTGGTAGGGTTTCAGGAGCTTTATTCTCTCTTCAAACTGATCCTCTTCTCCCATGGATACCCAAACGTCGGTATAGATGGCATCGGCTCCCTTGACCGCTTCGTCAATGTCCTCGATCAGTTCAATCTTTCCGCCTGTCTGAGCGGCAACCTCTCTCATCTCGGCAACCAGCTCCTCAGAGGGGAAGAGCGACTTGGGTGCCAGGGCAACAAAGTGCATACCCATTTTGGCGGCACCGATCATCAGGGAGTTACCCATATTGTTGCGGGCGTCTCCGGCATAGACAAACTTCATCTTGTTAAGAGGCTTGTCGCAGTGTTCTTCCAGAGTCAGGAAGTCAGCCAGAATCTGTGTGGGATGGTAGAGGTCGGTCAGTCCGTTCCATACGGGAACTCCCGCATGTTCGGCCAGAGCCTCAACGGTCTCCTGTTTGAACCCTCTGAACTCTATTCCGTCATAGAACCGTCCCAGTACATTGGCTGTATCTTCAATGGACTCTTTCTTGCCCATCTGACTGTTAGTGAGAAAGGTAACACTGGCTCCCTCATCGAAGGCTGCCACTTCAAAGGCGCATCTAGTACGTGTGGAAGCTTTTTCGAAGATCAATACAATGTTCTTTCTTTCCAGCAGAGTACCGCGGATTCCGGCTCTCTTTTTGTTCTTAAGATCTCTGGAAAGATCCAGCAGATAGCGAATCTCCTGGGGAGTGAAATCCTTGAGAGTCAGCAGGTGGCGTCCTTTTAAGTTGACTGGCATAATGTTACTCCTTATACCGCGGCAGCTTCTGCCCGCGGTTGATGTGCTGTAAAGGTGGTAATGACAGGTCTCATTACTGTGTTTCCGCAGTCTATCATTACTAAACGGATTTCATCTATAGGGATTCAGTTTCCATATCACAATCCCTTTATATGATAATCATTGCTTTGGAGCTGTCCCACCGGGCAGATCTGTTCTATACTCTTTTCATGTAATAGGAGACAACAAGTATGAAATTGGTAGATAAACTGAAGGGAACACTCCTTTTTACGGGAATCAGTTTTATTTTGATCGGGGCCGCCGCCTATCTGACAGATTTCATCATTTTCAGAAATACTGATATAGGGTTTTTATTCATAATACTCAGCGCAGCCATTGGAGCTCTGCTTCTTGCACCTCTCTTCTTTCTGTTCAGATCCATGACCCGGCAGGGCGGGATCGAAGCCACCCAGCTTTCCGATCTGGAATTGAATGAAAGGGATGTCAGGGAGGCCGTAAGCAACTGGGTCTTTATCCATTATAAAAAGAAGATGGAAGGTGATATGGAGTTCTCCCGAGATGAGAACGGTGCCCTGAACTGTAAAATTACCGTCAGAAGCGAGAGCTGACAGAAACTGACAACTTTTCCTTAAGCCCTTCGGGTATATTTACGATAATATATCCGGGCATAAACAGACCGATCCCGGTCTGTTTTTTTGTCTGAGAAAAAAATGAAAAACTTTTTTAAAACGGGTTTACATGATTCGGGTTTTTCAATATTATCACCATCACGCTCTGAGCAGCACGGCGCAAACCGAGCAGCGGATGAGCAAAGCAAATAGCGGTTTTGAAAGAAATTATCTGAGAAATAAGATGCTGGAATCCGGGGAGTCGGATAACGGAAAAAACTTTTAAAACACGGTTGACACTAAATCAACTTTAAACTATATTTGCTGAGCGTTCGGCGCAACGGTCGCTGAACGGTTCTTTAACAGAATTATAGAGAAGGGAAATTGAAGTATTTGACGAAAGTCAAGTCAGCTTTGCGACTAAAAGCTTTAAGCTTTCAGGAGCATAGCGTACTGGTAGTACGAACGTTAGTTTTCTTTAGAGCGTGTGGGGCTTGCCGCAAGGCAAACACACACAATAAAGGGACTGACTCTAGCCCGACAGGTTGAGGATGAATACATCCGCTAT